>CAVVSI010000009.1:0-294459 GCA_963750955.1 uncultured Actinomycetota bacterium | reverse complement strand
ATCGGCTGGCCCCTGACCATCGTCTGCATCCTGTCGGTCGGAATCATGGTCGCTGCAGCGTTCCTACCCTTCGCGCCCCCCTGGGGCGGTGTCGCCGGCATCGGCGCCGCACTCGTGCTCGGCATCGCGTTTCTGGTCAAGGCCCCGCGCGCAACCTGACTACCGGCTGAAGGGGCGGTCGGTGTCGGACGCCGATCGCCCCCAGCGCTCTGGCCCACCGCTGATCGGGACTGTCATGATCGGAGCACAATGGACGCAACGTCCTTCCTCGTCACATCCCAGGTGATCCTGCTCGGTGTCAGTTCCGTGCTGGCCGCATTGCTCATCGCGCGGATCGTCCGCGTTCCCTCCTCCACGGGCACTGCTCCCGCAAGTGGCGATGATCGGGATCCTCGTCATCTCCGGCGTCGGCGTGGTATGGGATGCCGCGCAGCGCGGCGAGGTAATCTTCATCCTGCTTTCACTGCTTCTGGCCACGTATCCCGACGGCCGATTCGTACCCCGATGGACCGTCGCCATCGTTCTCGCCTGGATCGTGCTTGGGATCGTCGAGTGGCTCGGGGCAGGGCTGACCGACCAGCCCTGGTGGTGGATGGTCCCCGCCGCGTCCATGCTGACGCTGCTCGGTGAGCAGGCTCTTCCGGTACCTCCGCCGCTCCGCCGCCCCCCAAGCAGGAAGCGGTGAGTCGGGCGATCCTGGGGGACCGCCTCGAGCGCGGTCTTCTTCCTCATCATCGAGTTGACGGGCGACGGGCTGATCGCCGGGGACGGTCCGGCGTCAGTCGCGTGGGCGCAGCTGGCCATGATCCCCTTCCTCGTTGGTCCTGCGGTCGGACTCATTCGTCCCCGGCTCTGGAACGTGGATGCGGTGTTCCGCTGGTTCCTCGCCGCGCTCGCAGCGGCGCTCCCGCTTGCGCTGGTCTATTGGCTCACGACGGTTCTCGCCGCCGACCTCGGCGCGACCGTCGCCGGCGCCGGCTGGTGGGGTGCCTTGGCCGTTGCCGGCGCGGCGTACCCGGTCCTGCGCGCCCCGCGTGGCGTCTTGCGACGATCCTCGTCTACCGCGGGCGCGGCGATGCCGCCACGGCCGCGGCACGGCTGGCCGAGCGACTCGACGACCTGCCCGAACCCCTTGCG
Source organism: uncultured Actinomycetota bacterium (assembly GCA_963750955.1). Taxonomy (GTDB): domain Bacteria; phylum Actinomycetota; class Actinomycetes; order Actinomycetales; family Microbacteriaceae; genus Microbacterium. Next base: position 293,322 of record CAVVSI010000009.1, on the reverse strand, counting down.
GTGTCGCAGACCGTCGCCCAAGCAGTGGCCGACGCCGTGCGCGCCGACACCGTCGAGCTGATCGGCGACGGCGTGCTCTCGGCACGCGCGGGACCCGGGCAGGCGACGAATGCGGGAGAGTCGGTCCTCAGAGCAGTTCCGCGTTTCGTTCCACGGCGTTGTGCTGGCCACGCTCCTGGTGCACCCGAGGCCAGGGGAGCGAAGTCTCACCCCTTACGACCGGGATCTCGTGGAGCGCCTTGCGCTGCACTCGGCGCCCGCCCTACACGGCGCACGGGCGCTGGCCGACCTTTCCGCGACGCACGCTCGACTGCTGCTGGCCCGTGAGGAGGAGCGCCGACGGCTGCGACGCGACCTCCACGATGACCTTTCGCCGACGCTGTCCGGCCTGGGGCTGAGCGCAGCCGCGCTGGCCAAGCGCGCTGATGGCGTCGATCCCGCTCTCGCGGAGGCGGCCCGCGATCTCGCGAAGGACATCCAGGACGCGGTGGAGCAGACGCGCGAGATCGCGTACAGGGCTTCGACCGCCGATCCTCGATGACCGCGGCCTCGTCGCCGCGATCCGCGACCGCGTGCATGGTCCCGTCGCCGACCGGCTTCGGGTGGACGTCGTCGCACCCGACGAGCTGCTCCAGCTGCCGGCGGCCGTCGATCTCGCCGCGCTTCGGATCGTCCAGGAAGCGGTCGCGAACGTGCGTCGCCACGCGGACGCATCACGTTGCATCGTGCTGATCGAGCGGATGCCGGGGGAGCTGCGGCTGCGCATCGAAGACGACGGCCGCGGCATCCCGCCTCTGGTTGACCGGCATCGGACTGACCTCGATCCGCGACCGCGCGCGCGAACTGGGCGGTTCGACCACGATCGGAAGCTCCGCGGACGGCGGGGCAGCGTCGCCGTGCGACTTCCGTTCGTGGAGCCTCGCCCGCGAACTGCGGAGGTGCCGGTCTGATGAGGGTCGTCGTTGTCGACGATCATCCCGTGTTCCGCAAGGGGCTCGTCGCTCTCCTTCAGCGCGGACGGCATCGACGTCGTCGGTGAAGCCGAGAACGGGCTCGAAGCAGTCGCCGTCGTGGCGGAGACGTCCCGGACGTCGTGCTGATGGATCTCGGCATGCCCGATCTCGGCGGGATCGAAGCAACCGAGCGGATCGTCGCCGCGGATCCCGGCATCCGGGTGATCGTCATAACGCTCTACGACGACGAGCAGTCGGTGCGGGCCGCGCTCGCGGCGGGCGCGTCCGGATACGTCATCAAGCAGGCTCCGCCCGACGAGATCGTCGCCGCGGTCCGCGCAACGGCGGGCGGCGCAATGTAGATCGGTTCTGGCGTGCCGCGCCCGGGCTCCGGAACGGTCGCCGCCAGCCTGCCGGCCCCGTTCAGCGGCCTGACGCCCCGGGAGAGTGCGATCGCCAACCTGCTCAGTCGTGGTCTGTCCAATCCGGTGATTGCAGACCGACTGCACCTGTATCTCAAAACGGTCGCGAACTACGTCTCGATCATCCTGCTGAAGGTCGGTGCCGAGGATCAAGTGCATGACGGCGGCGGCCGTTTTGCGTGATCAGCGCCTGTCTTAATCAGCAACGTCAGGTGCGTATCAGTCAAGCAAGCTTGATCGAGCTGGTCACCACGACACCCCGATGCGGCAAAACGGAACATGCCCAGCGGCCCGCAGTGGCGGCGCACGTCGGCAGGCCCGCACGGCGGAGTGCGTACGGGTTGGTGTGCCCTTTACGCGCCCGCCAAGATAACTCCACTCGCGGTTCAACGCAGATGGGATTGTGCTCACCGGCGGCCCAACCACTGGGCGCGAACACGGTGAACCTACCGTGTGCAGACATCCCACGGTAGGTGTCATGCTTCCGGGGTGAACATCCGCGTGATTTCGCGGTTGCCGCAGACACAGGCCTGCGAAAGTAGGAGCCAACGGCGTCAGGCGTGAACAATCCGTGAACAGAATCTGTTCACGTTTTGTTCACAAAACCGAAAAGCGCCACTTGAAAAGTGGCGCTGATCAGGCATTTCCTGGTGGCGGTGACGGTGGGATTTGAACCCACGGTAGGGGGTTACCCTACACAACTTTTCGAGAGTTGCACCTTCGGCCGCTCGGACACGTCACCGCCGACGAGTTTACGTCACGCCACGCCGAGCCGCCAATCGGCCCCGGCACCGTCTCGGCACCCGCGAATCGCATCCCACCGCCCCTGCGCCGCCACTCGCACCCCTGCCACACTGGTCGCATGGCCGTCATCGAGAACTCGAAGCTCACCGTCGTCGGCGCCGGCAGCGTGGGCGCGAGCACCGCGTACGCGGCTCTGATCCGAGGGTCCGCACGGCACGTCGCCCTCTATGACATCGCCACGGCCAAGGTGGAGGCGGAGGTGCTGGACCTCGCCCACGGCACCCAGTTCACCGGCTCGAGCGACATCGTCGGCGGCAGCGACATCTCGGTGGTCGAGGGGTCGCATGTGGTGGTCATCACGGCGGGAGCGAAGCAGAACCCGGGACAGTCGCGCATCGAGCTGGCGGGCGTGAACGCCGGCATCCTGAAATCGATGATGCCGCAGCTGCTCGAGGTCGCACCGAACGCGATCTACGTCATCGTGACGAATCCGTGCGACGTCCTGACCGTGCTCGCCCAGGAGGACACCGGTCTGCCGCCTGAGCAGATCTTCGCCTCGGGCACGGTGCTCGACACCTCCCGCCTGCGCTGGCGTCTGGGGCATCGGGCCGGAGTCTCGACGACGAGCGTGCACGCGTACATCGTCGGCGAACACGGCGACACCGAGTTCCCGCTGTGGTCCAAGGCGACGATCGGCACGGTTCCGATCCTCGAGTGGGAGACCGAGGGTCACCCGCGCATGTCTCCCGACGAACTCGACGCGATCGCAGTGGACGTGCGGGATGCCGCCTACAAGGTCATCCAGGGCAAGGGCGCGACCAACTACGCGATCGGCCTCTCGAGCGCCCGCATCGTGGAGGCCATCCTCGGCGATGAGCACGCGGTCATGCCGGTCAGCACAGTGCTCCACGACTATCACGGCATCGACGGCGTCGCGCTCTCGGTGCCGTCGGTCGTGAGCGCTTCAGGCGCGAAGCCCATCCGCGAGGCGCCGTTCTCGGCGAACGAGCTGGGCCTTCTGCGCCGCTCGGCCGACGCGCTGCGGGAGGTCGCCGACTCGCTGCGCTGACGGGCATCGGCCGACGCCGGTATCAGCCCCGGCGCACGGGCTGGCGGTGCTCGAACAGCGCCGCCAGCTTCGCGAGCGACGACTCCAGTCCCGCGACGTGGTCCGCGGCGTCGATGCCGCGGGGCACGTCCTTGGCCCGCACGGTGACGTCGGTTCCGCCGAAGACCGCCTCGAGCGTCCACTCCATGTACATCGTCCCGGCGAACGCCGGATCTGCAGAGGGGAAGTCCACGGCCCACACCACGCGCTGCGGCGGCTCCATCGTGACGATGTGGGTGTCGGTGACATCGCTGTGCGCCGAGTACTTGCCGGGCTCGTCGTGCGTCTCGTATGTCAGCACGCTGCGGAACCCGCCGCCCGATCGCAGGTCGAAGTGCTCGAGGTGTCCGTGCATGCCCGCCGGCGGCAGCCAGGCCGCCAGCAGACCGGGCTTGGTGAAGGCGCGGAAGACCTCTTCGCGCAGAGCAGGGATACGGCGATGGGCGGTGTCGACGCGCATACGGCGAGCATACGACGGGATGCCGCGGCCCCGCGTCCCCGCACACACCGCGGTGCGGCATCCGTCTGTCGCATGGCGCGCCTACGCTGAACCCATGGCGACCCGACGCACGACGACGACCGCGCCGTACCGGTGCACCGAGTGCGGGTGGACGGCGCTCAAGTGGGTCGGCCGCTGCGGCGAGTGCCAGCAGTGGGGAACGGTCGTCGAGGCGTCCGAGCCGACCGGGATCAACCGGTCGGTGGCAGCCGTGTCGCCGGCCGCCGACCGCGCGGCACGCCCGATCACGGCGATCGACACCCGCGACACTCCGCGGCGCACGTCCGGCGTCGGGGAGTTCGATCGCGTGCTCGGCGGCGGCATCGTGCCCGGGGCGGCGATCCTCCTCAGCGGCGAGCCGGGCGTCGGCAAGTCGACGCTGCTGCTCGAGGTCGCCGCGCAGAGCGCGCGTTCGGGCAGGCGGGTGCTGTACGCGAGCGCGGAGGAGTCCACCGCGCAGGTACGCCTGCGGGCCGAGCGCACCGGAGCCCTGCATGACGAGCTGTACCTCGCCGCCGAGACCGATCTCGCGACGATCCTCGGGCACGTGGACGAGGTGAAGCCCGAGCTGCTCATCGTCGACTCGGTGCAGACCGTCTCATCGGCGATGTCGGAGGGCATGGCCGGGCATCCGAGCCAGGTGCGGGAGGTGGCATCCACCCTCATCCGCATCGCGAAGGACCGGGGGCTGCCGGTCGTGATCGTCGGGCACGTGACGAAGGACGGGTCGATCGCGGGCCCACGCATCCTGGAGCACCTCGTCGACGTGGTGTGCCAGTTCGAAGGCGACCGGCAGACCTCGCTGCGATTCGTCCGCGCCCTGAAGAACCGCTTCGGCCCGACCGACGAGGTCGGCTGCTTCGACATGACCGGTTCCGGCATCGCCGAGGTCGCCGACCCCAGCGCGCTGTTCCTCGGTCACGGCCGCCCCGAGGCGGGAACGTGCGTGGCGATCGCGCTCGAAGGGCGGCGTGCGATGCCCGTCGAGGTGCAGGCGCTCACGATCGAGACGAAGGCGCCCAATCCGCGCCGGATCGTGAACGGGGTCGACAGCGCCCGCGTGGCGATGGTGCTCGCCGTGCTCGAGAAGCGCGCGAAGATCAAGACCTCCGACAAGGACGTGTACGTCTCGACCGTCGGCGGCGTCCGATTCATCGAGCCGGCCGCCGACCTCGCGATCGCGCTGGCGGTGGCGGGCGCGGTCGCCGAGCGGTCCATCCCGCGGACGTTCGCCGCAATCGGCGAGCTGAGCCTCGCCGGGGAGATCCGCCCGGTCACCCGGTCCGGGCAACGGCGCAGCGAAGCGGCCCGGCTGGGCTACACCGAGGTCATCGACGAGCGCTCGGGGTCGTTGAGCGGTGCGCTCAGCGACGTTCGGACGCGCTCGCGGAGCGGACCCGGCGACGACGTCCCCGAGTTCTGACGCGGCTCAGCGGCCGCGGTGGGTCCGGCGGTCGTGGCTGTCCCTCATGCCCAGGATCACCGGGATCACCAGACCGGCTGCGCAGACGAGACCCACCATCAGGAACTCCATCCGGCGAGTGTGCCAGGTGTCGCGGCCGAAGTCGAGACCTCCGTCCGGCGTGCCGCTCAGGCGTCGAGCGCTGCGATGAGGTCGGTCGGCGTCGCCTGCATCGGGTGCGGCCCGGCGACGTCGAAGTACACGCTCGCGATCGCGTCCTCATGGACGCCGAGGAAAGCGCGGAGCCAGCCGGGGGAGTTCAGCGCGACTCCAGGCGGCAGCGATGCGGGCTTGTGCGCGACATCGCTGAACAGCAGCAGGGTGACCTCGCCGGTGGCCGGGTCGCGGTAGGTCCATACGTCGCCGGTGTCGGGCGTGCCGGGAGTCGCCCCGGCCGGCGCGAGCGGAACGACCGTCGGTCCATGCCTGAGCGCGAAGGCGACGGCCGCGAGATCCTGCGTCTGCAGCGCGTCGTTCAGCGCCGTGTTGCGGAACTCGGGCAGCTCCTCATGCGGTTCGGTCGGGCGGTGATTCCGGCATCCCGACAGCGTAACCCGCGGCCCGCTGCCGACGTTCGACGCGGCGGCTCAGGCCAGAAAGCGAACGTTCGACGCGGCGGCTCAGGCCAGGAAGCCGCGCAGGAGCGCCTCCGAACCGGCGAGATGCTCGAGGATGGCGGCCTCCGCGGCCTCACCCCGCCCGGCGAGGATCGCGGTGACGATGCGTTCGTGCTGAGCGTTGGAGTGCTCGATGTTGCGCGGCAGCAGCGGGAACGTGTCGAGCCAGGCGTTGATGCGCGCGCGGTTCTCGGCGGCGATGGCCACCAGGGACGGAATGCCGGCCAGCTCGGCGATCGTGAGATGCAGCAGGGTGTCGAGCCGCCGGTAGTCCGCGGCATCCGCCCCCGACGCCGCCTCGTGCCGCGACCAGAGCTCGGTGCGCGCCTCGGGAGTGAGCGTCCGCCCGGCGGCGGTGCGCGCCGCACCGGCCTCGATCACACGGCGGAGCCCCAGCACGTCGTCGAGCTCGTCGAGCGGAACGACCCCGGGATGCGGCGCCTGGGGCAGCGGGTCGGCGACGAACGTGCCGCCATAGCGCCCGCGTCGGCGGACCAAATACCCGGTGTCGGCGAGCTCGCGGATCGCCTCGCGCACCGTGTCACGGCTCACCTCGTACCTGCCGGCGAGCTCGCGCTCGGGCGGCAGCGACTCCCCCGGCGCCACCACCCCCAGCCGGATCGTCTGCACGAGCCGTGCGACGGTGTCTTCGAGCGCGTTGCCGTCCCGCAGAGGTCGGTAGACGACCCGGCGCACCTGCTGCAGCGGCACCTCGGTCACTGGTCGCCACCCCGCTGCCGTGTGCACAAGCGCAGGAACGAAATCGCGCCGCGGAAGCGGCCGATTCGCGGCCCATGTCGGCATGGTACGGCGCCCGATTCCTGCGTCGTGCACATGAGCGATGCTCACGAGCGGCGTGACGTAGGCGTTCGTGATGCCCCCGTCGACGACGAAGGCGGTTGCGGTGATGAACGACGCGTCGTCCGAGGCGAGGAAGGCGACGGATGCCGCGAGCTCCTCGGGCTCGGCGAAGCGGCCCATCGGCACGTGGACCAGCCGGCGCTGCGCGCGCTCGGGGTCCTTGGCGAACAGCTCCTGCAGCAGCGGCGTGTTGACCGGTCCCGGGCACAGAGCATTGACCCGGATGCCCTGCCGCGCGAACTGCACCCCGAGCTCGCGGGTCAGGGCGAGGACTCCGCCCTTCGACGCGGTGTAGCTGATCTGCGACGTCGCCGAGCCGAGCAGGGCGACGAACGACGCGGTGTTGATGATCGAGCCGCGTCCCTGCGGGACCATGTGCCGCAGAGCGGCGCGCGAGCACAGGTAGACGCTCTTCAGGTTGACGTCCTGCACGCGGTCCCACGCCGGCAGCTCGGTGGTCTCGATGGAGTCGTCGTCGGCGGGCGAGATGCCGGCGTTGTTGAACGCGATGTCCAGGCGACCGAACTCGCGCGAAGACCCCGTCGAAGAGCGCATCGACCGAGGCCTGATCGGCCACGTTGACGTGCCGGTACGCGCCTCCGACCTCGGATGCCGCAGCCTCGCCGCTGGTCGGATCCAGGTCGGCGATCACGACGCGGGCGCCCTCGGCGGCGAACCGCCGCGCGCTGGCCAGGCCGATGCCGCTCGCTCCGCCCGTGATGACGGCGACGCGATCTCTGAGGCGCTGGGTGAGGTCGACGATCATGTGCTGGTGCTCCTGTGGTTCTCGGCGTGGATCGGAGGGACGAGCGTGCGGATGCCGCTCACGGGGCATCCGTCGCGAAGAAGACGTTCTTCGTCTCGGTGAAGTGCTCGGCGGCGTCGGGCCCCAGTTCACGCCCGAGCCCCGAGGCCTTCATCCCGCCGAACGGTGTCGTGTAGCGGACGGAGGAGTGGGAGTTGACCGACAGCACGCCGCTCTTGACGGCACGCGAGACGCGCACCGCGCGGCCGAGATTCTCGGTCCAGATCGATCCCGCCAGCCCGTAGATCGTGTCGTTGGCGAGCGCGATCGCGTCGGCTTCATCTTCGAACGGGAGCACCGCGACGACCGGCCCGAAGATCTCGTGCTGGGCGACGCGATCCCGACGCGACTCGGGCAGTACGACCGCCGGGGCGAACCAGAAGCCCGGCCCGCCCGGAGCCGAACCGCGGAACGCCACGCGCGAGTGCTTCACGAAGGGGGTCACCGTGTCGCGGTGCGCGGACGAGATGAGCGGACCCATCTCGGTCGCCTCGTCGTGCGGATCACCGACCCGCCAGTCCGCAACGGCCGGCTCGAGCAGCTCGAGGAAGCGGTCGAAGACCGATCGCTGGACGAGGATGCGGCTGCGGGCGCAGCAGTCCTGCCCGGCGTTGTCGAACACCGCGCCGGGCGCCGACGCGGCCGCTCGCTCGAGGTCGGCGTCGGCGAAGATCACGTTCGCGCTCTTGCCGCCGAGCTCGAGCGTGACCGGCTTGAGGGCGCGGGCGCATCCGGCCGCGACGTCGGTTCCGACCTCGGTCGAGCCGGTGAAGACGACCTTGCGCACGTCCGGGTGCGTCACGAACCGCTGGCCGACGACTGACCCCGACCCCGTCACCACCTCGAACAGCCCTTCCGGCAGCCCCGCCTCGAGGGCCAGCTCGCCGAGGCGCATCGCGGTGAGCGGCGTGAGCTCCGCGGGCTTGAGGACGACCGCGTTGCCGGCGGCCAGGGCGGGCGCGAATCCCCACGCGGCGATCGTCATGGGGAAGTTCCACGGCACGATGATCCCGACCACGCCGTACGGCTCGTGGAAAGTGATGTCGATGCCGCCGGCGACCGGGATCTGCTGACCCGTGAGCCGCTCGGGCGCCCCCGCGTAATAGTTCAGGACCTGTGCGACGTGCGAGGCCTCCCACCGCGCGGAGCTGATCGGATGGCCCGAGTTGACCACCTCGAGCAGCGCGAGCTCGTCGACGTGCGCCTCGACGACGCGCGCGAAGGAGCGCAGGGCATCCGCGCGAGCCAGCGGTGCGAGCGCCGCCCACGAGCGCTGGGCTCGAACGGCGCGCGCGATCGCGGCATCCACGTCGCCCACGCTCGCCCGCGACACCTCCCGGATCGGCTCGGCGGTGGCCGGGTTGATGACGGTGAAGCTCACGACATCGCCTCCGCGTGCATGCTTCGGCGCGCCGGGAGCAACCCCGTGCCGTGTCGGGATGCGGCGTACTCGGATGCCGCACGAACGAGTCCCGCGAAGAGGCGGCGGTCCTCGAGGTCCTGCTCGGGGTGCCACTGCACGCCGACGAGGTAGCCGTCGCCGGTGGACTCGATCGCCTGCACCAGTCCGTCGTCGGTGTGGGCGGTGGCGACGAGGCCGTCGCCCAGTCGGTCGACGCCCTGGTGGTGGTAGCTGTGGACGTCCAGCTCACGCTCGCCCACGATCTCGGCGAGCGCCGTGCCCTCGTCGATCTGGACGGTGTTCGTGGCGAAGATGCCCGCGCCCCCGCGGTATCGCTCGGTGCCCAGAGCGTCCGGCAGGTGCTGGTGCAGCGTGCCACCGCGCGCCACGTTCACGAGCTGCAGGCCGCGGCAGATCGCCAGGACCGGCATCCGTCGTTCGTCAGCACCGCGGAACAGCGCCATCTCCCACGCGTCCCGGTCGGGCCGGGCCGGGTCGGTGCGCGGATGCCGCTCCGCCCCGTACAGCTCGGGCTGCACGTCCAGGCCGCCCGTGAAGATGAGCCCGTCGAGGCCGTCGAGCACCGCGTCGGCGGCGGCATCGGCGCTCAGTCCGGTGGCGGAGTGGTGCTGCGGCGGAAGGAGGACCGCGATGCCGCCCGAGGCCGTGACGGCGTCGAAGTACACCTGCGGCAGGAATGCGGCCCGCACATCCCACACCCCCTGCTTGGCCTGCTCCAGGTACGTGGTGAGTCCCACGACCGGCGCGCGGCGCGACGACCCCGCGACCGGCACGGGGCTCCGCTCGACAGGCTCGGAGCTCGCGCGCGTCGAGAAGTCAGAGTCGTTCGAAACCACGGATCCGCTCCCAGTCCGTCACGGCGGCGTCGTAGGCCTCGACCTCGATGCGCGCCTGATTCAGATAGTGCTCGACCATGTCGCCGCCGAAGGCCGCCCGGGCGATCTCGGACTCCTCGAAGAGCTGGGCGGCATCGCGCAGCGTGGTCGGCAGGTGGTCGACGCCCGACGAGTACGCGTTGCCGGCCAGCGGGTCGGGCATCGGCAGCTCGTTCTCGACGCCGTACAGCCCGCCGGCGATGATCGCCGAGATGGCGAGGTACGGGTTGACATCGCCACCGGGGACGCGGTTCTCGGGACGCAGGGACTGCCCGTGCCCGATCACGCGGAGCGCGCACGTGCGGTTGTCCAGACCCCACGCCACACCGGTCGGCGCGAACGTGCCCTTCTGGAAGCGCTTGTACGAATTGATCGTGGGCGCGTAGAGCAGCGTGAACTCGCGCAGCGTGGCCAGGATGCCGGCGATCCAGTGCTCCATGAAGGGGCTGAACCCGTACTCACCGTCGCCGGCCATGACGGGCGTGCCGTCCTTGCCGCGCACCGACAGGTGGATGTGGCAGCTGTTGCCCTCGCGCTCGTTGAACTTCGCCATGAACGTGAGCGACTTGCCGTGCTTCTCGGCGATCTCCTTCGCACCGTTCTTGTAGATCGCGTGCTGATCGGCCGTCTCGAGCACCTCGGCGTAGCGGAACGCGATCTCCTGCTGCCCGAGGTTGCACTCGCCCTTGACGCCCTCGCAGTACATGCCGGCGCCGTCCATTCCGCGGCGGATGTCGCGCAGCAGGGGCTCCAGCCGGCCCGAGGCGAGCAGGTCGTAGTCGACGTTGTAGTCGGTGGAAGGCTTCAGGTCGCGGTAGCCCTTGGCCCAGGCATCCCGATACGTGTCGTCGAAGACGATGAACTCGAGCTCTGTGCCCGCGTACGCGGTCAGCCCGCGCTCGTCGAGCCGCTCGCGCTGGTTCTTCAGGATCGCCCGCGGCGACTGGGCGACCGGCTCGCCGCCCTCCCACTCGAGGTCGGCCATGACCAGGGCGGTCCCCGGCATCCACGGGATGCGGCGAAGGGTTGCCGGGTCGGACAGCAGCATCATGTCGCCGTATCCCTTCTCCCAGCTCGACATCGCGTACCCGTCGACCGTGTTCATGTCGACGTCCACCGAGAGCAGGTAGTTGCAGGCCTCCGCCCCGTGCGGCAGCACCTCCTCCTGGAAGAGGCGCGCCGACACGCGCTTGCCGACGAGGCGGCCCTGGGCGTCTGCGAACGCCACGATCACGGTGTCGATCTCGTCGGCCGCGATCGCGGCGTGCAACTCCGAGACGCTGAGGTTCCCTGGCATCGTTCCCTTCCTGGCGCTGTGCGCTGCGCATGGGAGCGCGAGAGCCGCGGCGGCACCCGTCCACTGTAGCCACGAAGTTCGGAGTAAAGGTAGACAGAACCCACCTTTAGGCATCACAATCATGCCCAAGGCGCCAGCTCCGCGCCGCACCCGAATGCACGGAGGATCGATGACTCAGTCGCGCAATGAATCCGCCAAGGTTGCGGGCGCAACCTATACGCGGGCCGGCCAGGATTACTTCCAGAAGCGGACGCTCAAGCGCTCCGCCGGTATCTGGGGCCTGTGGGGCCTCGCCGTCGCCGCCGTCATCTCGGGCGACTTCTCGGGCTGGAACTTCGGAATCGGCTACGCCGGATTCGGTGGGATGCTGATCGCCTTCGTGATCCTGGTCGCGATGTACTACGGCATGATCTTCGCGATCGGGGAGATGGCAGCCGCGATGCCGCACACCGGCGGCGCGTATTCTTTCGCGCGATCGGCCATGGGGCCGTGGGGCGGCCTGGTCACCGGCCTTGCCGAGACGATCGAGTACGTCGCGACCACCGCCGTCATCGTGTACTTCTCGGCCTCGTACGCCGACGCGATCACGAGCGAACTGCTGAACTTCTCCATGCCCACGTGGGTGTGGTGGATCATCCTGTACGTCGTCTTCATCGCCCTGAACTCCGCCGGGGCGGCCATCTCATTCAAGTTCGCGATCGTCGTTTCGATCATCTCGATCGCGATCATCCTGGTCTTCTCGGCGATGGCGCTCTTCTCGGGGGCCTTCCAGTGGGCGAACCTCTGGGACATCGCCCCCGACCCGGGTCAGAGCGAGTTCCTGCCGCACGGCGTCCTGCCGATCCTGTTCGCGCTGCCGTTCGCGATGTGGTTCTTCCTCGGCATCGAGGAGCTGCCTCTCGCCGCCGAAGAGTCGCACAACCCGGAACGGGACATCCCCCGTGCAGGATTCATCGCCCGCACGACTCTCATCATCACCGGTCTGCTCGTCCTGTTCCTGAACACCGGAGTCATCGGCGCTGAGGCGACGGGATCAGCGGGAGAGCCACTGCTGGACGGCTTCCGCGCGATCGTCGGGGATGAACTCGCCGCGATCCTCGCTCTTTTCGCGCTCATCGGTCTCCTGGCTTCGCTGCAGGGCATCATGTTCGCGTACGGACGCAACATGTACTCCCTTTCACGGGCCGGGTACTACCCGAAGTTCCTCTCGCTCACGGGTAAGCGCCAGACACCGTGGGTCGCCCTCGCGGTGGGGGCGGTGATCGGGTTCATCGCGCTGGTGCTCGTCGACAGCCTCGGAGGTACGACCGGAGTCGCGGGCGCGATCGTGCTGAACATCGCGATCTGGGGAGCGGTGATTGCGTACGCGCTCCAGATGGTCTCGTTCATCATCCTTCGCAGGAAGTTCCCGAATGCGAATCGGCCGTACCGCAGCCCGTGGGGCATTCCGGGCGCCGTCATCGCACTGGTGGTGTCGGTTCTCGTGTTCTTCGGCTTCTTCATCAACGAGTCCGCCCGCCCCGCCATCGTCGCAATCGCCGTCGTCTATGTCGTGATCCTGATCGGGTTCGCGCTGGTCTTCCGTCACCGCCTGGTGCTCTCCCCCGAGGAGGAGTACGCGCTCTCGGAGGGCAAGCACTGGGACCCGCAGGCGGAGGGCTACGACGCCATGGAGAAAGAGGTCTTCGGCGACAAGCCGTAGCGCTGAGCTCGCAGGGGGCGGCGGGGTCGGAGTGGTCCGGGGGGACGCTCCGACCCCGCGCTGTGCTCTGGGCCTGCTTGAATCCGGAGACGGCGCAGAAATGACTCGGCCCCCTCGGGCCACCCCCTGCGCGGGGAGTGACTCGGGAGGGCCAAGTGCTCTCCGGGAGCTCAGTACCTCGCTGGGGACGAGAGCGCTGCTGGGGACAGCTGCTGAGCCATCGAAACGGGAGCTGTTCTCAACGGTACGCTCAGCCAACTGATCCGTCTGTCCCCCCTTCGGGGGACACATGCTGAGAGGATGCCGAGACGGTCAGTAGAGCAGCATCTGCTTCGACTGCGTCGAGCGGATTCCGCCGATCTCGACGCTCACGTGATACGACGCTCCGCCGCCGGGCGCAGCCTGTCGGTCGGCGTCGGCGCACGTGCCGACCGCCGAGCGTGTGCGGTCCCACGTGAGCGGTGCTGCACTGGTCACCGACTGCCCCGCCGCGATCAGCACGACCATGTCGCTCGGCTCGGTCTGGCAGTCGGTCGAGCGCCACCACACGTCGCTGCCGCTCATGATCGTGAACGACTGGCCGCTGGTGCCGACGTTCAGCGTGCAGTCGGCCGAGCCGTCGTTCGTGAGCCGGATCGACAGCTGCGGGTTCTGCCCCGCCTCGTAGGTGTCATGGTCGGTCAGCGCCTCCACGGTGACATTCCGCGAGACGCACGGCTTCGCGGCCGGCGTCGCCGTCGGGTCCGGCGTCGCCGACGGCTCGGGTGCGGCATCCGTCGTCTGCTCGGGAGACGGGGCGGCGCTCGGCGTCGGGCCGGGCGTGGAGACGACCGGCACCGCGGCCGCCTTCGTCGCTGTCGGCTCCGCCTCGGGCCGGTCGGCGGCGGCTCCCCGCCAAGGCTGGGCGATCAGCACCCAGACGATGGCGACGATGGCGATGAGCACGAGCAGAAGCACGATCCGCCGGCGCCGGTACACCGACGGCGGCAGGCGCTTGGTTGTAGGTTCCCCGCTCACGGATCCAGGCTACGTCCGGAGCGGCGGGCTGCCCGGACGGCACGCGCGGGCGTGCGGCATCCCGCCGGCCGCAGCGGGATCACAGGCGCTTGAGCATCCTCGTGTTGCCGAGCGTGTTGGGCTTGACGTGCGCGAGATCCAGGAACTCCGCGATGCCCTCGTCGGGACTGCGCACGAGCTGGGAGTACACGTCGGGATCGACGACCTGCTCGCCGATCTCCTCGAAGCCGCGGCGGGTGAAGAAGTCGACCTCGAAGGTCAGGCAGAACAGGCGGGACAGGCCGAGGGCGCGGGCGTTCGCCTCGAGCGCCTCGACGATTCCGCGGCCGACGCCGTGACGCAGCCATTCGTCCGCGACGATCAGGGTGCGCACCTCGCCGAGGTCCTCCCACATGACGTGCAGCGCCCCGCAGCCGATGAGCGCGCCGGTCGCGTCCTCGGCGACGACGAACTGCTGCACCGCCTCGTAGAGCACCACGAGGTCCTTGCCGAGCAGAATCCGCCGCTGCACGTACGGCTCGAGCAGATCGCGGATGCCGCGGACGTCCGCCGAGCGCGCCGACCTCACGCGAAACGGTTCCTGAGCTTGTGGAAGGGCGCTCACCGCTCCAGCCTACGTGCCGGTATCCCCTGTTCATCCGTCACCGGTGTACGTGAAGGTGCGCCCAGCGCGTACGCGGGTGACGGATGAAGCCGGCGGACGGGCGAAACGACGATGAGCGGATGCCGCCGGCATCCGCTCATCGTCGTTCAGGGTGCGTGCGCCTAGCCCACCGCGAGGTCGGGCGTGGCGGTGATCTCGCCGGCGTTCACGACGCCGACCGCGACCTTGTCACCGCGCGGGCCGTTCTCGAACACGAACTCGCCGTTCTGGACGTCGACCGTGATGTGGTCGCCGGAGCTCAGCTCGCCGTGCAGGATGCGCTCCGACAGGCGGTCCTCGACCTCGTGCTGCATCGCGCGCCGCAGCGGCCTGGCACCGAGTGCCGGGTCGAACCCGATCTCGATCAGCTTCTCCTTCGCCGCGAGCGACAGCTCGATCGTCATGTCGCGGTCGAGCAGCCGCTCGCCGAGGCGTCGCGTGAACAGGTCGACGATCTCGATCAGCTCGGGCTTGCTCAGCTGCGGGAAGACGATGATGTCGTCGACACGGTTGAGGAACTCGGGCTTGAAGTTGCGCTTGAGCTCCTCCTGCACCTTGCCCTTCATCCGGTCGTACGACGTCGCGCTGTCACCCTCGACCTGGAACCCGACCGGACCGCCCGCGATGTCGCGTGCGCCCAGGTTGGTCGTCATGATGATGACGGTGTTCTTGAAGTCGATCACGCGACCCTGACCGTCGGTCAGACGACCCTCTTCGAGGATCTGCAGGAGCGAGTTGAAGATGTCGGGGTGCGCCTTCTCGATCTCGTCGAACAGCACCACGCTGAACGGCTTGCGACGCACCTTCTCGGTGAGCTGGCCGCCCTCTTCGAAGCCGACGAACCCCGGAGGGGCGCCGAACAGGCGGGAGACGGTGTGCTTCTCGCCGAACTCCGACATGTCGAGCGCGATGAGCGCGCTCTCGTCGTCGAACAGGAACTCCGCGAGCGCCTTCGCGAGCTCGGTCTTGCCGACGCCGGTGGGGCCGGCGAAGATGAACGAGCCCGAGGGTCGCTTGGGATCCTTGAGTCCGGCGCGCTGACGACGGATCGTCTTGGCGAGGGCGGAGATCGCCTCCTCCTGGCCGATGACCCGCTGGTGCAGGGCCTTCTCCATGAAGACCAGACGCGAGGACTCCTCCTCGGTCAGCTTGAACACCGGGATGCCGGTGGCCTGGGCGAGCACCTCGGCGATCAGGCCCTCGTCGACCACGGCGTGGGTCGCGACGTCGCCGCTCTTCCACTGCTTCTCGAGGCGGAGGCGCTCGGCGAGGAGAGACTTCTCCTCGTCGCGCAGCGATGCCGCCTTCTCGAAGTCCTGGTCTTCGGAGGCCTGCTCCTTCTGCTGGCGGACGTTCGCGATCTTCTCGTCGAACTCGCGCAGCTCGGGCGGGCTCGACAGGATCGACAGGCGCAGGCGGGCACCGGCCTCGTCGATCAGGTCGATCGCCTTGTCAGGCAGGAAGCGGTCGCTCACGTAGCGGTCGGCCAGATTCGCCGCGGCCACGATGGCGCCGTCGGTGATCTGAACCTTATGGTGCGCCTCGTAGCGGTCGCGCAGCCCCTTCAGGATGTTGATCGCGTGGGGCAGGCTCGGCTCGGCGACCTGGATGGGCTGGAAGCGGCGCTCCAGCGCGGCATCCTTCTCGAAGTGCTTGCGGTACTCGTCGAGCGTCGTGGCGCCGATGGTCTGCAGCTCGCCGCGGGCGAGCAGCGGCTTGAGGATCGACGCGGCGTCGATCGCACCCTCGGCGGCACCGGCACCCACGAGGGTGTGGATCTCGTCGATGAAGACGATGATGTCGCCGCGCGTGCGGATCTCCTTCGTGACCTTCTTGAGGCGCTCCTCGAAGTCACCGCGGTAGCGGGAACCGGCGATGAGCGAGCCGAGGTCGAGCGAGTAGACCTGCTTGTCCTTGAGCGTCTCGGGCACCTCGTTCTTCACGATCGCCTGCGCGAGGCCCTCCACGACGGCGGTCTTGCCGACGCCGGGCTCTCCGATCAGCACCGGGTTGTTCTTCGAGCGGCGCGAGAGGATCTGCATCACGCGCTCGATCTCCTTCTCGCGCCCGATGACGGGGTCGAGCTTGTTGTCGCGCGCGGCCTGCGTCAGATTGCGGCCGAACTGGTCGAGCACCGCGGAACCTCCCTGCGCGGCCTGAGGATTGTCGTGTGCGGCACCGCTGACGGCGGCCGGCTCCTTGCCCTGATAACCGGACAGCAGCTGGATGACCTGCTGGCGCACCTTGTTCAGGTCGGCGCCGAGCTTGACGAGGACTTGAGCGGCCACGCCCTCGCCCTCGCGGATCAGCCCGAGCAGGATGTGCTCGGTGCCGATGTAGTTGTGGCCGAGCTGCAGTGCCTCGCGAAGCGAGAGCTCCAGCACCTTCTTGGCACGCGGCGTGAACGGGATGTGGCCGGTCGGCTGCTGCTGACCCTGGCCGATGATGTCCTGCACCTGCTCGCGCACGGCGTCGAGCGAGATGCCCAGCGACTCGAGCGCCTTTGCGGCGACACCTTCACCCTCGTGGATGAGACCGAGCAGGATGTGCTCGGTGCCGATGTAGTTGTGGTTGAGCATCTTCGCCTCTTCCTGGGCGAGCACAACCACGCGACGGGCGCGATCCGTGAATCTCTCGAACATCATCCATTCCTCCGGCCTCGGGGCCATGTGGCGCACTTCCGCGCGCTTACATCGAGGGTAACGACGGGCGGATGCCGATACGGCGGTGTTCGCCATCGGCGGAGCGCTGTCAGAGGCGCTCGCTGAGGCGCCGGGTCACGGCATCCGCTGGCGAGTCTCAGTTCTCGCCGTAGATCGGGATGCGCACGTTGTCGAACTCAGGGCTGCCGGCCAGGATGGCCGACACGTCGCTGGCCTCCTCGAGACCGTCCACGACGGCGATCGTCGCCCGCGGCGCCATGTCCATCGTGCAGACCTGGTCGGCGGGGGGCGTCTCGAAGGTCACGGTCACCTCGGCAGGGCCGGTGGCGGCGACCTCGGAGATCACCGGAGCGCAGGACGACGAGCCCCACGTCAGCAGGACGAACTGCCCGTCGACGTCGGTCCAGCCCGCACTCGGCAGGTAGTCGGTCATGCCGCCGCCTGTGAGTCCGTCGACGCCCTCGAGCTCGGCGGTGCCGGAGTATCCGTCGCCGGTGACCGTGATCGCGAGGTCCTCGGACGGGTCCACGCCCTCAGGCACCTCGACCAGGGTGACGCGCGGAGCCATGTCGGCGGTGCAGACGGCGTCGGCCTCGGGTTCGACGAAGGCCACCGAGAGCGACCCGTCCGCCTCGAGGGTGGCATCCTCGGCCATCGGAACGCAGGTCGAGCTGCCCATGGTCACCAGGCCGATGATGCGACCGTCGTCGAGCCACGCCGCGCTGATCTCGGCATCGGTGCCGCTCGTGCTGTCCGGACTCGATGACGGAGCCGTGGCAGCCTGACTCGCGCAGCCGGCGAGAGTGCCGGCCGCGAACACGAGGGCGATGGGCAGGGCGAGGAGGCGACGTGCGAGGGTCATGAGCCGATCCTTCCGCACGGCGGCTGAGGTTCGCCAGGGAAATCGGTCACGGACCGGTCACGGAGCATCTCGGGCCACGTGGGCCCCGCGGGAGCGCGGCAGATGGTGGCGCGACGAACGGCGGCTCGAGCAGTGCCCGATCGTGCTGGCGTCGGCGACAGTAGGATCTGAAAGCGCGGCCACGCCGCGGAAGGAGGGGTAGTGACCGTCGTCGTCAACTGTCGCTTCCTCACTCGGCCGGTCACAGGGGTCGAGCGATACGCGACGGAGATGGTCGAGGCGCTCTCCAGGATCCGATCCGACCTCACCCTCGTCGCTCCGCCGGAGCCGGAACTGCAACGCACCGAGCTGGCGGGGCTGCCCGTCCAGCGGGTCGGAACCCGGTCGGGGCACGCGTGGGAGCAGCTCACCCTTCCTCGCCACCTGCGGAGCCTCGGCGAGCCCCTGCTGCTGGATCTCGCGAACAGCGGCCCTGTCTCGTACCGCAATCAGGTCGTCGTCGTGCACGACGTCACGCATCGCCGTGTCCCCGGCGCCCATTCCCGAGCCTTCCGCCGCTGGTACGCCCTCATGACGCCCCTGCTCATGCGACGAGCGCGGGCGGTCGTGACCGTGTCGGAGTTCTCGAAAGGTGAGATCCGACAGCTCTATGCACGCGACGACATCGCCGTGACGCCCAATGCCGTCGGCGCCTGGGTGACCGGCCGACAGACTCCGCCGCCGTCGGCCGAATCGCTCGAAGACACCCCCTTCTTCCTCATCGTGGGTTCCCGCGCTGCGCACAAGGACCTCGCCACCGCGTACGAGGCTTTCGCCCGCTATCGCGAGGGCGGGGGACGCGCTCTGCTCGCCGTGGTCGGATCATCGCACCCCTCTCTCGCCGACGGCCGCCTCGACGCCGACCGAATTCAGGACGCCGTGGTCGACTTCGGACGGGTCTCGGATGAAGAGCTGGCGTGGCTCTACGGTCACGCATGCGCCTTCGTCTTCCCTACCCGCTACGAGGGTTTCGGCATCCCGCCCGTCGAAGCGCAATCGGCCGGCACGCCGGTCATCGCGTCCGACATTCCCGTTCTGCGTGAGGTGCTGACAGAGGGAAGCGCTCTGCGGTTTGCACCCGGCGATGCGGCGGCCCTCGCCCGCGCGATGGTCGAGGTCGGAGACCCGCAGGTCGCCGCTCGGCTGGTGGAATCGGGGCGCGCCAACGCCGCTCGCTATTCGTGGTCGTCTTCGGCCTCGACGCTGTCGGGCATCATCGACGGGCTGCAGCGGGACTGACCGGATCGGCCCGGCGGCGCCGCGTCACACTGCGGGGGCGCCGCGCGCGAACGGGTCGACGGCGGCTTCGAGGTATGCCTCCGCGTCGCCCTTGGGCATGCCGAGAAGCGCCCGCGCCAGCGCGACCAGGGGCGGCAGCTCTTCAGCCGCCATGCGGCTGAAGGCCTCCTGCCCCTTACCCTCCGGATCGGCCACATCGTCCTCCGACGAGCTGCCGACGACCTCGACCCGCCGATCGGCGAGAGCCGTGACGATCGACCGGAGTTCGTCGAGCGGCGGTCGACGAACGGGCTCGAGCAGCTCCGCGATCCGGCCCGCCTCGCGGATCGTGAAGGTACGGTGCAGCGCGGAGGGCGTACGTGAGAGCACGGCGTCGCGGTGGCGACGTGTCGCGACCAGCACCAGATCGGCCGACGCGATGTCTTCGTCCGACAGCTGCACGGCGCGGTGACCCCGGCCGTCGCCACCGAGGGCCGAGACCATCCTGATCACGGTCGGATCCATGGCCGCTCGCGTCGCCGCATGCGTTCCCGCGCTGCTCACGAAGACGTGCGACACCACGTCCTCGGGGAGGTACCAGTCCGACCACTGACGGAGCATGGCCGCGGCGAAGGCCGACCTGTGCACATTCCCGGTGCATACGACCAGGATCCGAAAATCAGCCACCAGCACCCCCACAGTCGGCCGAGTCCTTCAGTACGACACCAGACTATGGTTGTGCGAGAGCCAAGTGGGAGGTGCTGTGCGCGTACTCAGGATCTCGCACAGCTCCGTAGTAGACGCCTGGCGAGGGCGCGAGCGGGCACTGCGCGCCCGTGGCGTCGACGTGACGCTTCTGAGCGCGCGCCGGTTCGACGAGGGAGGCGCCATCGTCGAACTCGTCGCCCGCTCAGGTGAGGATGTCACGGGCGTTGCGACACTCGGTTCGCACCCTGCGCTGTTCCTGTACGATCCACGACCGATTTGGCGCGCCATGGCCGCGGAGTGGGACGTCATCGACATCCACGAAGAGCCGTTCGCGCTGGCGACCGCCGAAATTCTGCTTCTGCGCGCCTTGCGCCGTTCGCGGACACCCGTGGTTCTCTACACCGCGCAGAACCTGCCCAAGCGCTACCCGGTGCCCTTCCGTTGGCTCGAGCGGTGGGCGCTGCACACGGCCGGGGGCATCTCGGCGTGCAACGCGGATGCTGCGGCGATCGTGGTTGAGAAGGGTTTCGCCGGAAGGCCCCGGGTGATCCCGCTCGGCATCGATCCGTCCGCCTTCGGCCCCGCTGCGACAGCGGACCCGCCCGAGCCACCGTCGCACTCCGACTCTGCCGAGGGATCGCCCTCGTCCATCGTCGTCGGATTCCTGGGTCGCCTTGTGCCCGAGAAGGGAGTTCGCATCCTGCTGGAGGCTGTGGCCCGCGACTCGCGGCTGCGAGCTCGGATCGTCGGCAGCGGTCCGCTGGCATCCGAGCTGCCCCGATACGCGGCATCGCTGGGTGTCAGCGATCGCGTCGAGGTGCTGTCTGCGATCTCGAGCGACGACATCACGGGCTTCTATCGCTCGATAGACGTGCTGGCGGTGCCCTCGCTTCCGACACGAAGGTGGACCGAGCAGTTCGGGCGAGTCGCGGTCGAGGCGATGGCGGCCGGCGTGCCGGTGGTGTGCAGCGCCGCCGGCGCACTCCCCGAGGTCGTCGGCGACGCGGGGATCGTCGTACCGCACGGCGATGCGAGATCGCTGGCTTCCGCGCTGGTCGCTGCGGCGGGACCACGTCGCTCCGAACTGCGGGCGGCCGGACTGGAGCACGCACGTCGGTTCAGCTGGGACGCGGTGGCCGCCGATTACGTGGATCTCTATGCGTCGATCATGCATTCGCCCTCCGCGACGTCGCGGCCGGTGGAGATCGTGGTCGTCGCCTATGGCGCCGTTGATCTGCTGCGCAACGCGCTCGAGCCGGTCGCGGCGATTCCGGTCACGGTCGTCGACAACTCTTCGCTGCCCGAGATCGCGGCGCTGTGCGCTGAGCTGGGGGTCCGATACGTGGACGCCGGCGGCAACCGCGGATTCGCGTCGGCAGTGAACATCGGCCTCGCTCACCGCGCGAACCAGCACGCGGATGTGCTGCTGCTCAACCCGGACGCGCGAATCGATCCCGACCAGATCGCCCTGCTCGAGGAACGGCTTCGCGCCGAGCCGGATCTGGCGAGCGTTGCGCCCGCCCAACTGGACGGCACAGGGCGATCGGCGCAAGTCGAATGGCCGTTTCCGTCGCCGCTCAACGCGTGGCTCGAGGCCGTCGGGCTCGCTCGGCTGCAGCGCGGCCCTCGCTTCGTCATCGGTTCCGTTCTGCTTCTCCGCGCCGAGGCCATCGCTCAGGTCGGTGGTTTCGACGAGCGCTTCTTCCTCTACGCGGAGGAGACCGACTGGGCATATCGCGCGCGGCGACTCGGGTGGCGCCACCGCCTCATCGCTGAGGCGACTGCGGCGCATATCGGAGCCGGAACGAGCTCGAATGACCGCGTGCGGACGCTTCGCTTCCACGCCTCGCAAGAGCGCTTCTACCGGAAGCACTTCGGCGCACTGGGATGGCAGGTCGCTCGCGGCGGGCTCTGGGCCGGCGCGACCGTCAGATCGCTGATCCTGAGGGGGGAACGGGCACGGGCCGCGCGCCGACGGGCCGCGCTCCTCCGCCTCGGACCTATGCGAGTCGAGGCGCTGTCGGCGGAGGGACGATGACCCGCATCGTGCAGATCGTGCAGTTCATGCGGCAAGGTGCAGGAATTCCCGCGGTGGCCGCGAACCTCGATGTCGCTTTCCGCAAGTTGGGTGTCCACACTGAGACCTTCACGTATGCGCATGCGCGGCAGGGCAGACCCGATCGACCCGTGCGATCTCGTGCCGCGGTGCGGCTGCAGCAGTGGCGGAGGATCGTGTGGTTCAGCACAGTCGGCTCGAAGCGGGCTCGTCGCTACCTGGCGGAGCGGCCGGATGCCGTGTCCATCTGTCACGGCAACGCGCTCGCCGGCGACATCTTCATCGATCACGGCGTGCTTCTCGCGGCGATGCGATCCAACGGCGAGTCGATGTGGCGCTACTACCTCCACCCGGTGTCGCTCATGGCACACGTTCGCGATACCGTCCGCTACCGCTCCCGCCTCCATCGCGTCATCGTGGTTCTCACGCCCGAGGAGCGGCACGTATTGCGCAGGGTCTACGGTCGCGTGCGCCCACGCACTGTCGTCATCCCCAATGGCGTGGACCCCGACCGATTCCGGCCCCCCACACCCGTCGAGCGGGCCGCGGCGCGTGAGCGCTTCCGACTCGGCGAGGACGACCGCGTGGCCCTCTTCGTCGGTGGCGAGTTCGAGCGCAAAGGGCTCGGAGTGCTCATCGAAGCGATGGCTGCCGCACCCACGGTGCTTCTGCTCGTCGTCGGCGGCGACACGCGGATGGTCGCAAGGGTGACCTCGCGTGCGGAGGAGCTGGGTGTAGCCGATCGCGTGATGCTGATCGGAGAGCAATCCGACCCTGCCCCGTACTACGGAATCGCCGATATGTTCGTGATGCCGAGCGCTTACGAGTCCTTCGGCCTCGTCTTCCTCGAGGCGCTGGCGTGTGGCGTGCCCGTCATCGCGACGCGAGTGGGAGTCGCTCCACGGGTCATCTGCGACGGGATCAACGGCTACCTGGTGGAGCGGGATCCAGGGGAGATCGCCGATCGCATGGAGCAGATCGCCGCCCTCGACGATTCCGCTCCGATGAGGGCGGCAGCACGTGAGTCGATCGCGGATTACTCGTGGAGCGCGGTGGCGTCCCGCTACCTCGACCTGGCGACGCAGATCGCGCGGGAGAAGGGCGCGCACGCGTGAACGACCGCCTCCGCATCCTGCACGTCATCCACTCCGACGCGTTCGCCGGGGTCGAGCAGTTCGTCCGCCGACTCGCGATCGCACAGGCAGCGGACCACGACGTGAGGGTCATCGGAGGCGATCCGGCACTGATGTCGCCGCCGCTCGCGACCGCCGGAGTGCGCTTCCACCGGAGTGGCACCCTCGTCGAGCTCGTCCGCACTGTGCGGGCCGCGGCATCCACCGTCGACGTCGTCAACACCCACATGACGGACGCCGACGTCGCCGCGACCGTCGCCCTTCTCGGGGCGCGCCAGCGCGCCCGCGATCGTGGCGACGCGCCACTTCTCGCAACGCCGCGGATCCAAAGGCCCTGGGATGCCCTACCGCCTCATCGAACGCCGGATCGACGCCGAGATAGCGATCAGCATGGCGGTCGCCGCCTCCATCGCAGTCCCCAGTACCGTCGTGTACCCGGGCGTCGAGCCCTCGCCCGTCATATCCGAGCCCGGCCGGCGGAACGTCGTGCTGATGGCGCAGCGACTCCAACCCGAGAAGCACAGCCACATCGGCCTTCGCGCGTTCGCCCGATCGGCGCTGGCAGGTTCGGGATGGACTTTGGAAGTCGCCGGCGAAGGAATCGAGCGGGATTCGCTCGAGAGACTCGCACGGCAGTTGGGAATCGCGCCGTACGTGCGATTCCTCGGCTTTTGCGCCGATGTGCCGAGACTGATGGACCGGGCGGGCATGCTGCTCGCCACCTCGCCGTTCGAGCACTTCGGGCTGACAGTGCTCGAGGCCATGGCGGCCGCACTCCCGGTGGTGGCGACAGCCTCTGGTGGCCACGCTGAGATGCTCCGCGATGTCGATGGCAGCGCACTCTTTCCGCCCGACGACGTCGACAGTGCGGCAAGGTTGATGCGCACGCTGGCTGAGGACGCCTCGGCGCGCCACGCATTGGGCTCCGCACAGCGGGACAGGCAGCGAGCGTCGTTCACGCTCCGCGCACAGGCAGAAGGCACCGAGGTCGTCTACCGGAGCGCGATCACAAGGCGGGACGGGCGGAGGCGATGACGGATCTGGTCGTCGTCTCGCTCGAGCGTTGGGACGACGTGTGGAGACGGAACCAGTACCTGGTCGACGGACTCCTTCGCTCGGACTCCGAACTGAGGGTGCTGTTCGTCGAGCCTGCGGCGGACCCGCTGCATGACGTGGTCACGCGACGAGCGCCAAGCCGTGGTCATCGACCGAGACCCATCGGAGACACGGGACGCCTGTGGGCGTCCCGGCCGGTCAAGGCGCTGCCGAGACGGATCGATCCCCACGCCGACGACCGCCTCGCGCACACGATCGCCCGCGCCACCCGCCGGATCGGCTTCACCTCACCGGTGCTGTGGCTCAACGACCCTGGGCTCGCCGTCCTCATGGACTCGACCGGCTGGCCGACGCTCTATGACATCACCGACGACTGGCTCTCGGCCGACCGGCCGCAGCGGGAGCTCGACCGACTCGCGCGTGGCGAAGCCGCCCTGCTGCGACGTGCGGCGGCTGTCGTGGCATGCTCGCCCGAGCTCGTGCGCCGCAAGCATGCCCAACGGCTGGGCACCATCGAGCTGATTCCGAACGCGGTCGACATCGCCGCCTACAGATCTCCGCGCCCGCGCCCCGTCGATCTGCCGCCTGCGGCCGCGGTGTACGTCGGCACGCTGCACACCGACCGCCTCGACGTGGAACTCTGCGTGCGCACCGCTTCGGCCCTCACCGATCGCGGTCGGCTCGTGATGGTGGGCCCGAACGCGTTGCGCACCGCCGACAGTGAGCGACTGCGCGATGCCGGGGTTCTGATGCTCGGAGCCAGAGCGCACGAAGACGTCGTCGCCTACCTGCAGCACGCCGACGTGCTCGTCGTTCCGCACGTCGTCACGCCGTTCACCGACAGCCTCGACCCGATCAAGCTCTACGAGTACGCGGCAGTGGGTCGCCC
The DNA here is from genome assembly GCA_963750955.1 of uncultured Actinomycetota bacterium. Taxonomy (GTDB): domain Bacteria; phylum Actinomycetota; class Actinomycetes; order Actinomycetales; family Microbacteriaceae; genus Microbacterium. The sequence goes on along the minus strand of CAVVSI010000009.1, from coordinate 268,270 downwards.
GGTCGTCTCGACCGCCGTTGCGGGTTTTCGGGACTCCTCCGACCCGCGCGTGCGCGTCGCGCCGGCATCCGAGTTCCCCGCTGCCGTGGCAGCTGCGCTGGCCGACGACGATGGGCCGGTGCCCGGTTGGGCGGAGCAACGGATTTTCGACTGGTCCGACCGCACCCGGGACCTGCGCGCGATACTCGATCGCCTCCGCGAGGCCTCGACGCCGGAGGAGGGCGACCACCCCACGAGCGCCTGAGCGACCGGCGGGCGACTCACCAGCGGAAGCGCCCGCCCACACCTCGGCTACGCCAGAGCATCGTCCCGTACCGGCCGCTCGCCGTGCAGGGTCTCGTAGATGTCGTCGACGAATCTGTCGACCGCGCGATCACCGGTCACCGGGCCGCCCGCGAGCAATCCGTCCGCGCCGAGCAGCACCGCGCTCGGCGTACCGCGATACCCCAGCGACTCGCCGACGTAATCCTCCTCATCGTGGATCGACTGTGGTTCGTCGCGCTCCACCCAGCGACTTGTCACCGGCTCGGTGAGCAGAAGCCGAACATCCACCTCGGGCATGAGACGGCGATACGTCTCGCGCCGCTCCATGACCGCCTCGCAGGACCCGCACGTCGATGAGACGGCGAGCAGCAGCAGCGGCCCACCCTTCGTGAGTGCACGAAGGGTGGAGCTCGTCCCGTCCGCCAGCGTCACGGGGACGGCGGGAGTCCGAGTGCGGATGTAGTCGAGTTCGTCCTCGGCCGTCGAGACGACAGGCCCATCGCTCGAGGCGTCCACTTCGCCCTCCTGCGCATCCGGCCAGAGGATGAACGCTGTGGTCACGGCGGCGATGGCGAGTGCCATCAGCCACGCGAATTGAGGGAGACCGGCAGCCAGTGCGCCGCCCAGGATCGGCGTGGCCCAGATCACGGCCGCCGCGCTCACGGCGAGTGCCGTCAGCCACACGTTGCGCGCAACAGTTATGCCGGTCACCTGCCTGCGCGTGCCGAAGCACGCGCACGAAGCGTCGGTCGATCGCGCGGCGACCCGCGCGACGAGCACCGTGTAGGCGGCCATGAGGGCGACGGCGACAAGAGCGGCGACCACCCCGAGCCAGCCGCCCAGCAGCGCGAGCGACACTCCCAGTGCGCCTTCGGCCCACGGGTGAACGCGTAAGAGCCATTCGCGCCGCAGTCCGCGAGGGACACCGAGATCCGCCCATCCCGAGAGGTCGTCGGGGGTGCGCAGCTTCGCCACCGCGCTGGCGATCAGGACTGCGGCGAGCACCAGCGGCAAAGCGATGGAGAGGGCATCCAGCATGGTCTTGAGATTACCGGTCGGCCTACGCACCTGGGGTCACCCCCTGGAGTAGGGCTTCCAGCGCAGGCCGGGCGGAGGGCAGGCCGGCCACCCGTAGGGTGATGTGCATGGGACGCAACCTGCTGATCGATGCGATCGGCACTGTCATCGAGATCGACGGCTCGGCCTTGACGGACGGCGGTTGGGCTGCGGTGGAGCGCGCGTGGTCCGGCGCCGGCGTGGTCTCCGGAGTCGCGGCTGACCCGTCGGCGACGGTCGCGGCGCATGGAACGGTCACCACAGAGTCGATGCTGGCGTCGCTGTCCATCGACGTGACCCTCGCTGCGTTGGAGCAGAGAGCGGGCGAGATCCTCATGTTGCACGCCGCGGGGCTCGCTACGGACGAGGGCCGAGTCGTGGTGCTTGTCGGGCCTTCGGGCCGTGGCAAGACGACAGCGTCACGTGTCCTCGGCCGAGACTTCGGGTATGTCTCCGACGAGTCGGTCGGCATCGAGGCCGATGGCACGGTACTGCCGTATCGCAAGCCGTTGTCGCTCATCGAGGACCACGATTACCTGAAGGCGCAACGCAGTCCGAAAGAGCTCGGACTGCGGCCGCTCGCCGACCGACCGCTGCGTGTGGCCGCCCTCGTGCTGATCGAGCGCGATGCAGGGGTCGCGGAGCCGAGGGTGGAGAGGCTGGATCCCGCCGAGGGCATCGTCGGCCTCGCCCAGCAAGCGAGCTATCTGGGACGCCTGCCGCACCCGCTTCGAACCCTGTCGTCGCACGTTGCCGCAGTGGGAGGCGTGCACCGCGTCACCTACAGCGACGCCGCTACTCTCGCGCCGGCGATCGCACAGCTCGCCGGTCGAGAGCCGAGTCGCGCGGCGGGGCAGGGTGAGTCGGAACCGCCGGCCACGCCGGAACCTCTCTGGGCTGCACCGGCGACGACATCAGGCGCCCAGTACCGCTCGGAACCGACCTACCGCCGAGTGCCCGCGCTCGACACGCTGGCCCTCGACGACGACCGGCTCGCGCTCCTCGTCCAACACGACGGGAAGACGACGAGAGTCATCGTGCTCGACGGCATCGCACCGACGATCTGGGCGGCTACGGCGGAACCGACGATGCTCGCGGCCATCGCGGAGGCCGCGGTCGCGACACATGGAGAACCGGCGGGCACGGATGCTGCGACCCTCGTCGCGGCATCCGTCGCCCAGCTGGAGTCAGAAGGGCTCCTCCTCGTCGACGCGCCGTAACCAGCATTTGTCGGCCCAACCAGAATGCGGCGCCTACCTCGTTGGCCGAGGTAGGCGCCGGCATTCCGAGGTCAGCGCGCCTATGAGCCCACCGACAGCGCTCCGATGCAAGCCTTCTCCAACGGGGTGAACGAGTCGCAGGACGCACCAACGATCGGCGGGGCGTCGTTGATGCCCGTTGTGGCGGGCGGGGCCGCGACGAAGGTGCCGCCCGGGCACAAGCAGGAGCCGGCGTTCAGGCTGACCGAATAGTTGACGATGAGCTGGCCGTTGCTGCTGTTCCCTGCCTCCGCCGTCACCAGTGCGAGGTTTGAATAGTCCGCGACCGCGCCAGGCGGGACGCAGAAAGGGTTGCCGAGGTTCGCACACGCTCCGGCGGCGAGATTGACGACGGTGACGGCGCCCAGGTCGTCACCATCCAACGTGACGGAATCGATCCGGACGCAGTAGTAGGTGTTCGCCGTCGTGTTCGTCGCGCTCAGATTGAACGCATACCCTTTGTAGACGTCGGTGGCATTGCCCGGCAGCTTGCAGCCGGTGCCATCGAGCCTCAGGATCCCCTGGCTGGCGCCGGCGAAGGCGGGCACGGGTGCCGCGACGGCGATCGCCGGGACGGCCCAGGCCATGGCCTTTGTGACGGTCCGGCGGCTGACGCCACCGGTGTTGGTCGACTGGTCGTCGGCCTTCTTGTTCTCGGTCACGAGACATCCCTCCCGGATGATCTGCTGTGTGCAAAAGGATTTTCGGGTCATCGGTCTGGCCCGGAAGCGCACGGTTCTCTCGCCCCAACAGAGAGAGTACGTCAGTCGCGATGATACATCATTCTGAGAGTTCGCCTAATGCCGTGTAACGAGATCGTCACATGGACCCGCCACGCACCGAGGTCCCACCCCGGGCGGACTTGTGCCCGGACCCCGGTTAGGATTCCCAGGACAGACCTCGGCGCCCGGCATCTCGGTCGGGGATCCAGAGGGGACCCATGGCACGCTCGGCACACGACACGCGCCTGATCGCGCAACTGGGCGAGATGCTCAGGCTGACCAGCGCGAATCCTTACCGATGGATCACGGGTGCGATGATCGTGTCGCTCATCCTGGCGGCGCTCGACACCATCGGCGTCGCGGCCATGATCCCTCTCACGGCGCTGATCTCGGGGGCGGAGCCGGACAGCGGTGCTCTGGGAGTGATCGCGGAATGGGCGGGGACGACGTCCTCGGCGACGCTGATTCCACTGGTCGCCGGAGGGATCGCGCTCATCTTCGTCGTCAAGAGCGTGATATCGATCGCCTTCCGGTGGTGGCTTCTCGGACGCACGAGCCGGATTTCGGCGCTGCTGTCGACCGAACTGCTGCGCCGCTACATGCTGGCGCCCTACGCCGCGCATCGCACTCGCGAGCGCAATGAGGTCTATCGCAACATCATGGAGGCGACGGGACAGGCGTCGTCCGTGCTCATGGCCGTGCTGAGCATCGTCACGGATTTCATGCTCCTCGCCGCCATCACGGTCGTGCTCGCGATCACCGCCCCCGTGATCACGCTGGCCACCGTTGTGCTCTTCGCGGTCTTCGTCCTCGGGCTCCAGCGGGCGCTGCGCAACGTGCAGTCGCGGATCGGCGAGGAGATCGCAGAGTCGGGCCTCGAGGCGTGGGGCTTCCTCCTGCCGGCCCTCGACGGGTTCCGCGAGACGCGGCTGACCTCGAGCGCGCGCGTGTTCGTCGACGGTTACAAGCGGTCGCGGCTGCGCGGCGCACACGCCGGCAGGCTGCTGGCGATCGTCGCCGAAGCACCCCGCTATGTCCTCGAAATCGGCTTCGTCGTCGCGATCGCCGGCATCTCGATCGTGCTCTTCACCACCGGCACACCCGGGCAGGCCCTGACCGTGCTCGGCGTGTTCGGAGCGGCGGCTCTCCGAGCCCTGCCGACGCTCAACCGGGTCGCAGCCAACCTTGCGACGGTGCGCACGGGTCAGGTCGGCCTGAACCTCATGACCGAGGCGATCGATCGGCTGGATGCCGAAGGGGCAGTCCACGACGAAACCGCGGGCGGGGATGAGCCGTATACCGGTGACATCGACATACGCGAGGTGACGTTCCGCTATCTCGACTCCGACATCCCGGTCATCGACGCGCTCTCGCTCACGATCAAGCAGAACCGCACCACCGCCTTCGTCGGCTCCAGTGGCGCCGGCAAGAGCACCCTGCTCGATCTGATCCTCGCTCTGCTGGAGCCGACATCGGGCTCGATCGAATGCGGCGGACGATCGATTCTGGACGACCGCGCAACGTGGTACGCAACACTCGGCGTCGTTCCGCAGGACGTCTACCTCGTCAACGACTCGCTGAAAGCCAATGTCGCCTTCGGCATCGAACCCGGGCGGATCGATACCGACCGCGTCCTCGAGGTGGTCGCGCTGGCGCAGCTGGATGGCCTCATCCGAGAGTTGCCTGACGGCTTGGAGACGCGCCTCGGCGAGCGCGGGGTCCGCCTCTCCGGCGGCCAGCGTCAGAGGATAGGGCTGGCACGCGCGCTGTACCGGGATCCGTCGGTCCTCGTGCTCGACGAGGCGACGTCCGCCCTCGACAACGCCACTGAGCGCGAGATCACCGAGACGCTCACGCGCCTGAACGGAAGCCTCACGATCATCATCGTCGCCCATCGCCTCTCGACCGTCCGGAACGCGGATCGCCTCGTGTTCCTCAAGGATGGACGGATCGAGGCTGCGGGAACCTTCGCCGAGCTCCGCGCGAACAGCGCCGAGTTCAATCGCTTGGTGGAGCTCGGCGATCTCTCATGACCCCGGTGGCTGACGTCAGCGTCATCATTCCGAGCAATCGACATTCGCCCTATCTCGCCGAGGCGGTGGCGTCGGTGCGGAATCAGACTGCGACCGTCCGCGAGATCATCCTCGTCGATGACGGCTCTCCGGCACCCGGCCTGGCTGCCGTGGCGGAGGAGCTCGGGCTCGTCTACGTGCGGCAGGAGGCCTCGGGCTTGTCCACCGCGCGGAACCGCGGGGCCGCCACCGCTCGCTGCCGTTGGATAGCCTTCCTCGACGACGACGACATCTGGTACCCCACCAAGGTCGAGGATCAACTCGAGGCGCTCTCCGCGGCCCCTGGTGCGATCGCCTGCCACTCCGATCTGGCGATCATCGACGAGGCCGGCCGGCGGGTGGAAGAGGTCACGGCGGCGGACGGCACCCGAACCGAGCTCCTCCGGCGAGGCAATGGCGTATCGATCAACACCCTGCTCATTCTCCGCGAGGAATATCTGACGCTGGGCGGATGCGACACCTCCCTGACCCACGCCGAAGACCTCGACCTGGTGCTGCGGATGCTGCAGGTCGCCGACTTCGCAAAAGTGCACAAGGCGCTCGTGGGCTACCGTCGACACTCCGGTCAGGTGACGTCGGACGGGCGCAGAAGCCTCGCGGCGTACGTCACCGTCATTCGCGGATCCATCGCCCGGGCCCGCCGAACGGGCAACGACCAGAGCGCAGCGCTCCTTGCGGAGCACCTGCGTGAGGTGATTCCCGGCATGGCGGATTGGGGCGCGGATGACCTGATGACCAACGTCCTCCGCGGCCGAATCCGGCCGGCGATGACGTCTGCGAAATGGCTGGCGGTCAACGCGCGCGCTGCCGCGGTGCCCGCAATCGGCCGACGCGCATGGCGGCGCCTTCACCGGCGGATCTCGCGGTGGTCGAGGGCGAGAAGCCGCCGAACTCAGTGATGTCCTTCGATGACGGTCCACGAGGGGTCGAGCTGATACGCGTCGCTGCCGGTGGGGAGTCTCCCGTGGAAGCGGGGCATGATGATCTGCGGTGAGATGAACCGCGCACCGGCGACGTAGCCACCCCAGTAGCTGAAAGTCGAGTTCGTTCCGATCAGGCGCCGGGCTCCCGCGATGGTCCGGAAGTTGGCGGAGGGGTCGGGTCGGGTGTAGTCGACGTGGGCGACCGTTGCACGGATCAGCGCATCCAGTTCATCTCGGCACCACTGCGGGTCATCCGATACCACCAGCGCGCGCCCGGCAGGACCGCCGGCAGCCAGGGCGTCCGCGACGTAGCCGGCGATGTCCCACCCGTATCGCGCCGCGTGGGTGGGGTCACTGAAGTAGTCGCCCCTTCGCACGTTGATGACGAGTGTCTCGCCCTGATCCTCGTGCAGCTCGGGAACGAGCGTCGAGTCGATGAATGCGTCGAGAGTCGAACGGGTGAAGTCGATGCCGAAACGCTGCGTCCAGGACTCTTCATCCCACTCTCGCCGGTCGTGGAACCGCATGCGGTCACGCGTCACCGTGAGGTCGCGAAGCCGTGGGAACTCATCCAGCCAGGGCGCCATCCCCGGGGCCTCGAGGACGAGCGTCGGCTCTCCCGCCGCCGTCCGCTGGTGCGCATCGAGCCAGAGGTAGAGCCAATTGCCGAACCGCAGTCCCGCGGGCGGCGTCATGATGACGACGCGGTCGCCCCGCCGCAGCGCGTCGGTGGTCGCGGTGTAGACACGTCCCGCCCGCCACGCCAGGTGCCTCACGGCACGCCTGCCGAATGCGGCCACGGTCCACCGGCCCCCATCCCCCATGTCGACGACCCTCAGCTCGACAAGGCGGCCCGCAGGGCTCGTCCCGTTTCGTCCGTGCGCTCGGGGGGCGACGGCGACCAACGCGCCTGACGCAGCATCGCAAGCGTGCCCCACCCCACCCCGAGGGTCGTCACTCCGAACCTCCGCACCTTGCCCAAGACACCGGGAGCCGACGGTACGTATCGGTATTCCCGCGCAACCCAGCGGCGCAGCTGCGGCGAGCCGATGCCGGCATCACGAGCGAGCAGCACCATGTGGTTTCGACGGGCGTAGAGCTTGTACCTCGTGTCGAAACGTCTGCCCTTCGCATGCGGTGCGGGCAGGTGGTCGACCACGGCATCGGGCGAGAAGACCGCGCGGCCGCCGAGCCGCCGGATGCGGAGATAGATGTCGGTGTCTTCCCGCATCGCCGTGCCGGGATAGTCGTCGCGGAATCCGCCCAATCGCGCGAGCACCGATCGGCGGAACGACATGTTCGCGCCGATCCCGTGGTCCACCTCGATGACGCCGCCGCGTGGGAGCGACGCGAAGCCCTCGGTGAGCGATCCGTCAGCGAGCAGGCGCCCGACCGGGAGGTCGTAGTTCTCCTCGCCCGGCTGGTGGTTGCGGGTGCGTCCCGCCACGGCATCCACCGACGGATCCGCGAACGCGTCCAGGACAGCTGACTGCCACCCGGGGGAGACGACCACGTCGTCGTCGAGGAAGCTGATGACGTCTCCGCGCGTGTGTCGGAGCGCGACGTTGCGCGCCCTGGTCATCCAGCCCGCGACGGAACGGTCGTGCACGTAGGCGGCGGAGGGCCTGACGTCGTGGACGATGTCGGACGCATCGGACACCGAGGCATCGACGACCACGATCTCGACATCGTCGGTCAGGTTTTCGGCGAGAGCTTCGAGACAGCGACGCAGGAAGGCTCGTCGCTCGTACGTCACGATGCAGACGCTGAGAGATGCCGGATCTGCCACAGGGCAACTGTAGGCGGTGCAGCCAGAGCCGGACGAAAGACGACGACCTCCTCGCTTATTGTGGATCGTCGGCTCGCTCCGACGTCGCGACCGAGGAGGCGAACGTGGAGAGGCGCACGGTCACCGTGGTGATCCCGACCAATCGAGGCGGTCCATATCTCAGCGAAGCGGTCGCGTCGCTCCGCGCGCAGTCGGCAGCGCCCGACGAGGTGATCCTCGTCGACGACGGATCGCCGTCTCCCGGCCTCGCCGCGGTCGCTCGCGAACTCGACGTCACGTACGTGAGGAAGGATGCCGGGGGCATCTCTTCGGCGCGCAACGCAGGTGTCGCTCGCGCGACCGGAGACTGGATCGCCTTTCTGGATGACGATGATCTCTGGCACCCGAACCGGCTGAACGCCCAGCTGACGGCACTGACCCACGCCGCGGATGCCATCGCATGCTTCACGGGTGGGGAGTACATCGATGCGGACGGTCGGCCGTTCGGAGAGCCGTGGGGGGCGGCGGATGCGTCGAGCACGGACATGCTCTGCGGCCGCATCCCTTCACCGAGGATCACCACGCTTCTCGTCCGGCGCGACGCCTACCTCGCCGTCGGTGGCTGCCGGACGCGGATGGAGCCTTCCGAGGACAACGACCTCATCGCCCGGCTCCTGCTGCACGGTCGGTTCGTGGCTGTGGACCAAGCGCTCGTCTCGTATCGGAGGCACGACGCCAACGTCACCCGCCGCACTCTGGCCGGCCGACAGGCCGGAAGGAGATCGATCCGCGAGATGATGAGAAGTGCCAAGCGGGCAGGCGACACCGAGCGACTGGAGCTCATGCGCGCCCGATGGCGGGTTTTCGTGACGCATTCCGCCGATCAGAATCTCGGTGACCTGATCACCGCCGTCCGACACCGTGAGATGGGCTACGCGGCTCGCGTCGCCGTCTGGGGCATTCTCACGCTGCCCGTCGAGTCTCTTCGCGCCGTCCGGCGACGGTTCGCGGGACGCCGCGAGACCGCTTGACGTGGCGATCCTCGTCGAGCAGGCCGCTCCGACGGGTCAGCGCACGGGAGCGTCATTGGACCACCGGGGCCCTGCACCTCTCGGCAGGCGTTTCAACACGTAGAACTCCAGGCGATAGAGCCAGCGCATCCGTCCGTACTCGAACCTTGTGGAACCGACTCTGCCGAGGACACCGCCGGGAACGAAGTTCGTCTTGTAACGGAGGGTCGAAAGCGTCGCTCTGGGTCTTCGGGTCGCGCGCTGGTACGCCTCCACGCGGTACTCGAACGTCGTCGGATGAGGGGCGTGTCGCGCCGCCGCCATCGGTGCGAAACGTCGGTAGATGCTGCCGATGAGATCCTCGCGACGCAGGAGGAACAGCTGGTCGCTGAACCCCCAGTTGATGCTGAAGTCCCCGATCGTTCCGACCTCCTCGGACTTGTAGCCCTCGTCCGCATGGAAGCCGGGCCACGCGAGGGAGGCGTGGAAGAGGCGGGGGTTTCGCTCCAGAAGGTCGATACTCGGATCGACCCAGTTCGCCGGCGACGCGAGTTCGGTCTCCGCATCCCAGCCGAGGAGCCACTCGGATTCGCACACGTGAGGCATGACAAGTCCGTAGTCCAGCAGATACGGGTGCCGGCGGAGCGAGCGAGCGGTCAGACCTGAGCGCTCGAGGGCGACTCCGATGTGATCGGCCACGAATTCATACCGGGTGATCTCGCCCCTGGAGAGGAGCTTCTCGGCGCGAGATCGAGCGTCGGACTCGTCGTCGACGTTGTTCACCAGCGCCACCACCTCATCGAACTCGCGCATGTTCGACGAGACGAGCTCGGGGAAGAACCCGGGCGTCAGGACCGATCGATAGGTCCGCTCGTAGGTGTTCACGACGAGCGCGACTCCCACGGTTCCTCCCATCCGGCGTCGTGACTCACCCGGCGACGCCATGGTAGCAATGCCGATCGTCCGAGGTGGGTCGCCGCCGCCTCTTGCTCCGCGTACGCTGCGCGTGCGCTGTCCGTCTCGACGGTCACGTCCGCGGGGCGCGATAGAGGCGCTCATACTGATCGACGACGCGGACGAGGTCGAAGATCGCGGCGCGCGTGAGCGAGAGCGCGCGCCGGCGTTCGCGCTCGTCGGGGTCCTTCAGGAGCCGCACGATCGGGGCGTCGATGTCTTCGAGCTCAGACAGGATGCCGAAGCGCCCCTCGTCCGTCACGTATTCGGCTCCGACGTTGCGGGTGGCGACGATCGGCAGACCGGCGGCCATCGCCTCGGCGTACGGGATGCCGAAGCCCTCGTAGCTCGACGGAAGACAGAAGACCCATGCCCGGCGGTACTCGTCTGCGAGCGCCGTGTCGCTCAGCCGGCCGAGCGCCGTCACCCCTTCAGGCAGATCGGGCGGCGCGTCCTGGGTCACCATCCGCAGCTCTGCGTCAGGGATCCGCGTGCGCACGCGCTCGGCGAACGAGCGTGCGAGGTCCGCTCCGTGCTTGCGGCCACTCCAGGTCCCCACGAACAGCACCGTCGGCTTGCGCCACCTATCGACGTTCTCCTGCGGCGCGAAGAACGCGGTGTCGACACCGTTCGGGATGACGGTCTTCACCCAGGGAGTCCAGCGCAGAGTCTTCGGCGAGATCACGACGGTGCGGTCCGCAACGATGCTCGCGAGCACCTCGGTGAACCCCAGGAGCACCATGCGCATCCTCTCCTTGAGTCCGCGGATGCGCAGCGCCTCCTCGAAACACGACCCGTGCAGCGTGCGTACGTGCACCGGGACGCGGCGACGCCACATCCAGTAGTCCTCCCCGTGAGCGTGGAGGACGTCGTACGACGACAGATCGCGGCGGCGCATCTCGAACGCGAAGCGGAAGGTGCGCAGCGAACCCCGCAGCGGCACGTGCACATGGCCGTACCGCGCACCCTCGACGGGCTTGCAGGGACTGAAGACGTCGACGTGGTGACCGCGATCGGCGAGTTCGTTCGCAAGAGCGTGCACCTGGTAGCCGACACCGATCTTGCTCTCGCTCGGCAAGTAGTACGACACCATGGCGATCCGCAGCGGGCCCTTCGCCGGCACCGAGCGCATCGTCATCCGGTGAGCCCGGAGTACAGCGCCTCGAGCCACGCGTGCCCGTCCCGAAGATCGGGTTCCAGGTGGTTGCCCTCGGCCCACTCGTTCCACGACTTCACCCAGACGATCCGTTCCTCCGGAGGGTGGTCCGCGAGCTGCGCCACCGCCGCTTCGACGTTCCGGCCGAAGCCCGCCGGGGTGGCGCCGGTGATCGCCAGACCGTTGCGGCCCGCGCGCGGCGTGTTGTCCCAGTTCGGATAGACACAAGGCTGGATGCGAGGGCCGCGCGGATAGGTGTCGACAATCGACTCGGAGTACGGCCACACCTCGGGGCCGCCGCGCAGCTTGCGCAGCGCCCGCATGCGCAGGGTGCTCCACCGGTTGACGTCGGCGGGGAGGCGCATATAGACGCTGGTGTCGAAGCCGTCCGCGTCGGCGGACGTGTATCGCGGTCCGCGGCCGAGGAGGTCGCTCACCTCAGCGACGAGATACAGCCCCTCCAACCCCGCCTCGCGCGCCATCCTCTGCCACCGATCCACGAAGACCGCGGCGTCGGGAAGTTCTTCGGGACGGAAGATGTACAGCAGCGGGCGCCCCCCGACCCGGATGTAACGCTCATCGCGGAATGCCGGCAGGAGTGTCTCGAAGTGCAGGCGGTCGTCTTCGGCCCCCGGATAGGTCTGCTGCTTCAGAATGCGGTCCGGAGCCCCATGCCACGTCCCCGTCCAGCTCTGATTGGCCCACGCGAGCGCGAAGCCCACGTCCGGCTCGCCGCTGGACAGCACCTCGCGGAACGGACGGTCGAGGATCCGATCGCCGCCGCCGAACCAGTAGTGCCAGTAGACGAATCCCTCGACGCCATACCTGCGCGCCAGCTCACCTTGGGCGTGGCGCGTCTCGGCCACCCGAAGGTCATAGAACCCGAGGTCGGCCGGCAGCGTCGGCTGCAGGTGACCGCGGAAGAGCGGTCGAGCGCGCGCGGCGTTCGTCCACTCCGTGAAGCCGGGGCTCCACCAGGCATCGTTCTCGGGGATCGGGAAGAACTGCGGAAGATAGAACGCCAGCGCGCGCGCCTTGAGCATCGTGTCCATCGTCACAGTTCCTCAGCGGCCGAGCCGAAGCGATCGGCGCAGCGTGCGCAGCCACGGCATCTGCGCGGCGAGATACGCCCTTCGGCGGGTCGGGCGGAGGCCATCCGTCGGCCAGAGGATCCGCGCCAGTCCGTCGACGGCGTGCCGGAACGGCGCATGCCGATACTCCGGTGAGCGCAGCAGCTCGAGCAGCAGGTGATGGTGCAAGCCGCCCGTGGTGTCGGGCCCGAGCCCTTCGGCATGGCTCACGACGCCTCCGCCGAGCCGCAAGGCCACGGCCGACGAGAGGAAGGGCAGTCCGAGCCTCGTCGTTCGGGAAGTCGCTTGGACATGGACCCTGTAGAAGACGGTCGGCTGATCGATCTGAATGATGGGCTGATCGCGGGCGACATTGACCGACAGCCAGTAGTCGTCCATCGCGAGTGCATGCGGCGCGAATCCCCCGGCGAGCCGCAGTACCAGCGGATCCGCGATGAAGCTCGTCGTCACGGTGATCGGTCCACGCAGCAGGGCGTGGACATCGTGACTGACCTCACGGCCGGTGCCGGTGACGTCCGCATTCTCGATCAGATGGTCCAGAGTGCCGTCGCGCGGAGCAATGATGTGCGCCCACCCGCCGGCCAAGCGATCCATCTGTGCAAGCTCGCCGCGCTCGTCCTCGACCCCGAACGGGATCTCTCGGACGAACAGGATGCCGGTGCCCGGCCGGTCCGCGAGCAATGCCGTGGTGCGCTCGATGTGGGTGGGATGCCAGAGGTCGTCCTGGTCGAGGAATGCGACCCAGTCGCCGCCGACGACGCTCAGGCCGTGATTACGCGCCACCGCGACGCCTCGGTTGGGCTGCGACAGCACAGTTGCGCCGACGGGATGACCCCGTGCCACCTCGATGCCGTCGTCGCTCGAGCCGTCGTCGACCACGACCACCTCGTGCACCGGCATGGTCTGGCGCTGGATGGAGGTCAGTGTCTCATGGATGGTCGCCGCGCCGTTGAAGAGCGGCACGACGACCGAGACCGATGTCCTTCTCGGCGCGTCGCCGTCTGCCATCTCCGACCGTCGCTCCGCTCAGCCGCGACGCGCGCGCGGCCGGCCGGGAGTGCGCACGGACTCGGGCTGAGGCATGGACTCCGGGGCGACTGTCGCGGGGAGTACACGGTCGAGATCGAAGCCTGCGTCCGGATCGTCAATGACCTGCGAACCGCCCGCCTTCGCCGTCGAGACGTACTCGCGGCGGTACTCGTACGAGTAGGTGGATGAATCGATGCCTTTCAGTGGTGCCCTGTTGAGCACCACGCCGAGAGCGCGACCGCCTGCCTTGGTGAGGGTGTCGACCGCCTTCTCGAGCAGGTCGTACGTCGTCTTGCCGAGGCTCACCACCAACAGTGCTCCGTCGGCCTGGTGCGTGAGGACGGCGCCGTCGGTGACCGGAAGAAGCGGTGGCGCGTCGATGATCACCGTTGCGTGCTTCGCAAGATCGTCCAGCAGCTGGTGCATGCGGGCCGATCCGAGGACTTCGCTCGGATTCGGGGGCACACTGCCCGCGGTGAGCACGAACAGGTTGGGCGACTGGGGAGCGCGCTGCAGCACTTCGGCGATCTCGGCGCGACCGGACAGCACGTCGCTCAGCCCAGCACCCCCCGGGAGGCCCATCGTCGTGGCGACCGTCGACCGGCGGAGGTCGCCGTCCACGAGGATGACCGGGAGGCCGCCCGCGGCCAGGGTGAGCGCCAGGTTGCACGCGATCGTCGACTTGCCGTCGCCAGGCAGCGGGCTGGTGACGACGATGGTTCGGGGCGGATTGTCGACGTCCATGAACTGCAGGTTTGTCCGCAGTGCCCGCAGCGCTTCGACGACGGCGAAACGCGGCCCCTTGTCGGATGCGGCGCCGGCTTCGAACAGCCGGCCGTGGGACGGTGAGGGGGTGAGCGGGATGGTGCCCACCACCGGCAGACCCGTCCGGGACTCGACGTCGTCGGCGGCGCGGATGCGCCGGTCGGAGGCTGTGCGCATCAGCGCGAACGCGATGCCGACGCCCAGCCCCAGAATCCCGCCGACGATCAACGAGGTCTGCAGGTCGGGGAAGATCGGGGTGGTCGGCACCACGGCTGACTGGTCCATGGCGATGGTCACGGGCGCGGAACCAGGAGTGCCGTCGCCCTCGTACTGGTCGATTGCCGACACGAGGGAGGTCATCCACGCCTGCGCGAGCTCGAGGGCCTCTTCTGAGGATCCGGCTTGGGCCGTGATGCGGATGATGTTGGTCTGGGGAGTGTTGTCGATCGTGATCCGTGAGACCACCTGCGAAACCGGCTCGTCGATGCCGAGGCTCTCGACCGCGCCGTCGGCGACGGCCTTCCAGGTCGCCATGTCGATATAGGTGGGCACCTTCGCGGAGGCGAAACTGTCGTATGCCGGATTGTTGACGAGGTTCTCGTTCTCCTCGCTCTCGACGGCGACCGTCCGCGTCTGCACCAACCCGATCGCGGTGGCCTCGTAAACCGGGGTCTGGATGACATACCAGCCGAAGGCTGTGGCCACGCCTACGAGCGTCATGAGAAGGACGGCCAGCCAGTGCCGTCTCAGCCCGCGCATGTAGTCGCGCAGCTCCACGAGGCCTCCTGATGCTCGCCCTTGCCCCCAGTTCGCCGATCGCGGCGCGATCGACGTGGGACCATGCTACGTCACACGGGCCGGGCAACCGATCTCCGGTCCGTCGAGGATGTCCGTCAGCGTCAGGGGCGGCGTTCTGCGCGCGCGACCGATTGCTCGTCGTCGGGCGATTGCTCCGATGTCTCTGCGAAGTCGGGCGTCTGTCTGGCGTTCCGGGCCATCGCACCCAGGCAGATGCCGGCGATGGCGAACGGCACCGAGACCTGCGCGGCGACCCAGAACAGATCGAACTGCGCCTGGACGAGTCGGCTCAATGTCGCGGCCAGAGCGAGGGTGCCGTACATCGGGTCCACACGCCACAGCACGACGACGATGATCAGCCACATCGCCGCAAACCCGGCCAGCCCGACGACCCCCGCCGACGTCGCGACTTCGAACTCCGCCTGCGGAGGCTGATACGGCACCGAGGGGTTGTAGTACCAGAAGCGCAGACCGTGCCCGAAGATCGGGGCGAGCTTCCACAGGGCATACAGTTCCCGCATCCAGTCGAGTCGCTGGAAGAACGAGTTGAACTCGTTCTGCGACTCGATCTGATCGATCACGGTCACCACGATCAGCCAGATGCCGGGGATCGCGAGCAGGAACGTCCACCGTGAGTGACCGGTCTTCGCGCCGCGCGCGACCACGATCAGGATCGCGACGATCAGCCCGATCAGAGCCTGCCTCGACTGCGTCATGATGATCGCCACAGCGAGGACGGCGGTCGCCGCCCAGGCGGCACGTCGCGGGAACCGCGCCCAGGGCGGACGGACGTAGAGGATCAGGATGCCGAAGGACATCAGCGTGCCGGCGGCGTTCTTGTGCATCTCCCACGGCCACGCCGGGTAGACGGCTTCGATCTCCCCGCGAAGGTAGTAGCCGAAGATACCCGTGAAGATCGTGCCCGCCGCCAGCACGAGCGTCGCGCCGACCATCAGACCCAGGGCGGTACGGCCGAGCCCGCCCCGGCCCAAGGCCCACCCCAGGATCAGGGCTCCGGAGATGAGCAGCCACGCGTGGAACCACTCGATCGTGTTCGCGGCCTGCGGATTCACGATCACGGTGAACAACGTCGCGAACTGATAGACCAGGTTGCCCCAGAGGAGCATGCGCAATGGGGGGCTGAACTGCCGGTCGCCCAGCAGCACGGCGGTGCCGAATCCGGCGGCGAGCGCGACGTCCGAGACTGCGAGCCCTCCGGTGCCGAGACCCGCTCTCTGGGTGATGAACAGAGCCGGCACGGCCATCAGAGCGATGGCCATCGGCTTGGAGCCGGTGAGTACGGCTCCCACTACGAGGCCGGCCACCGCAGCGGCCGTCGCCGCGCCGTTCGGCACGTTCCGATCCAGCAGGAGGTACACCGCGAACGCCATCCCAGCGGCCATCAAGCACCATCGCCAGGCTCCAGCCCACCACTCACCGGCGAGCTGACGCCATCGCTGTGCGCGTGCCGACTGCGATGGCATGCGACCTCCCGAGCCTTGCGTGTGCCGCCTCAAGTATCGCAGGCGGGTCGACCGCGGCGATCAGACGGATTCGCGCAGCAGTCCCTGAGCGACGAGATCCTGGATGAACAGCTCGACGTCGGGGGCGATCTGGGCGGCATCGCGATCGACATGGTGGGCTACCCGATCGGCGATCGGACCAGGAGCCGACGAGCACGCCTCGCTCCATATGACGGCGGCAGTGCCCTCCAACGCGATGATCGGCCCGTCGGGGAGACGGGCGATGTACACGGCGTCCTCAAACTGTTCGACGGCGACTCCGGAAGCGGGCCGGTAGGCCGTCATCGTCGTCGCCCCGTCTTCGCGCGACGCACCAAGCGCGTGAGGGACTCGCGGCCGCCGCGGAGTGGGCGCGCGAAGAACTCCGCGACGATCTCCCGCCGGTTCGGCACGCGGCCGAGCCGGTGCGCGAGGTGCTCGACATTGACGAGCGGCAGACGCGCGATCATCGCGACGCGTGTGCCCACCGTCGGCTGCGCGAGGACCCTTCCCCACCATTCCTCGGCCCGGGTTCCCCCGCGCGATACGGCGCGCCAGAGTCGGTACTCGCGATCGCCTCGGTGTCGCTCGATGTCGCCGACGGCGGCATCCCGCGCCAGCCGTGCATCGAGCGCGTCGATCTCGGAGTCGATCGCCGACCTGCTCTCGGGCGAGGCATCCGTCCACAGCCGGCGGACGTCGAACGATGCCCCGGCGCGACCCCTGGCAGCGTTGAGGATGAGGATTGCGGACTGCGCGGGCACGCTGGGAACCGGACACGGGATACCCGCGAAGTCGATCGACTCGCGCGCCCGCCAGAGCCGGGCGAACGCCTGTGTCGGATCGAGACGGATGCCGGGGAAGCGGCGGTGCAGATCGATGTAGCCCCACATCGGATGAAGGTATGTCTGGGCGTGCCCGAATGGAGAGCCGTTCTCGAATGTCGTGTACAGCTGCCAGTCGTGGTCGCGCAGCACCCGGTCCATCGCGAGGATCTGATCGGGCCGCACGATGACGTCGATGTCGGAGCCGGGATTGCCCGGCGGTCGCACGGTGGGGTCGACCGCGTCGCCCTTGATGTGCAGCAGTTCGATACCCGAGGTCTGAGCGAGGGTCTGCACCGCTGCGCGACCCAGGTGCAGACGCACCTCGAGCGGCACTTCAATCGTCCCGTCGGGGTCGCTCGCTGCCACGGTGCTCAGCCTAGCCGCGGCTCCGCAGCCCCCCGCAGCGCGCTCGTGAGCCGCGCCAGGAGTCGTGCGCAGTCGAGCGCGGCGTGGGGCCGGAGAGTCCTAGGCTGGGTCCATGCCGTACGAACGCTCGGGTCGCCGGGCGGCGGTCATCGCGCACTTCGACCCCGATGGGGAAACCGCTCCGCACGTGCGCCGACTCATAGATGAACTCCGTTCGGTGACGCATCGCACGGTGGTCGTGTCCACGTCCGACCTCAGCAGCGAGAGCCGCTCGTGGATTTCGAGCAGGGCGGAACTGATCATCCGACCGAATTCGGGCCACGATTTCGCCAGCTACCGCACCGGGCTCGAGCGCATCCAGGACGACGTGGATCAGCTGATCCTGGCGAACGACAGCGCCGTGTTCCCCCTCACCCCGTTCGGAGCGCTTCTGGACGGCCTGATGGATCGGGCCGATGACATAGCGGGCATCACCGAGGGGTTCGGCTTCGCGCCTCACTTGCAGACATACTTCACCGTGTACAGCGGCGCTGTCCTGCGCTCGACGCGCTGGTCGCAATTCTGGGCCGGCGTCCGCAGCGACGTGAACCGAGACGACGTCGTGCTGCAGTACGAAGTAGGGCTCTCGCGAGCCCTGAAGGATGCGGGGTTCACGTCCTCGCCTTGGCTGCGTCCGACTGCGCGCGAGCGATGGCGCGGAGCGGCGCGCGCTCAGCAGCACGAGCTCGCCGCCGCCATCGCCCGGCGCGAGGTTCGGGGTGCCGTGGGATGGCTGCGCCGGCTGCCACGCCACGCGATGACCCCGGAATGGAACGTGTCGGCGGCTCTCGCGGACCTGGCGCTCACCGACCCCGATCGCCTTCCCATGGTGAAGCTCTCCGTCCTCCGGCAGGACCCGTACGGGTTGGGGACGCCCGACCTTCTCCGTGCGCTCGAGGCGCGGCATCCGACCGCCTTCGCGGGTGTGAGGCAATATCTCGAGCGCACGGATCGTCACTACGGCGACGCCTGGGCGCGGGTGCTGGAAAGACCCCGATCGCTGTTGAGCTATCGAGCCCGGTGACAGGGCCTTCGCCCATCCGCCGGCCATGGTCTGCGGCGCTTCAACCGCGCTGTGCAAGCCTTTCTCGGTTCGAGCGATACCACTCGACAGTGGACCGGATACCCTCTTCCAACTCGATCCGGGGACTCCAGCCGAGACCGCGGAGCTTTGACACGTCCAGGAGCTTCTGCGGGGTGCCGTCGGGTTTCGACGTGTCCCACACTGTCTCCCCGACGAAACCGCACTCCCGCGCGACCATGCCGGCGATCTCTCGAATCGACGCGTCTGTCCCCGTGCCGACGTTCACATGCTCAGGACCGTCATAGTGCTCGAGCAGGAACAGGCACGCCGATGCGAGATCGTCCGCGTGTAGGAGCTCGCGACGAGGGTGGCCGCTTCCCCAGTTCTCAACCACGCCCTCTCCCGCGCTTACGGCCTCGCTGTATCGGCGGATCAGCGCGGGCAAGAGATGGGAACCACTCGGGGAGAAGTTGTCGTCAGGACCGTAGAGGTTCGTGGGCATCGCCGAGATCCATGGCAGGCCGTACTGCCGCCGCACCGCCTGCACCTGCATGATCCCGGCGATCTTCGCTATGGCGTACGCGTCGTTCGTAGGCTCGAGGTGACCGGTCAGCAGCGAGTCTTCGCGGATGGGCTGAGCAGCGAACTTCGGATAGATGCAGCTCGATCCCAGGAAGAGCAGGCGTTCCACGCGGTGCTCCAGAGCCGCGTCGAGCACATTTGTCTGGATCTGCAGATTCACAGACAAGAAGTCGACGGGATGCGTCACGTTGGCGAGGATGCCGCCGACCTTCGCCGCCGCGAGAATCACGTAGCGCGGCTTCACTTCGCCGAAGAATGCGAAGACCTTCGCTCTGTCGACGAGATCCAATGCGGTCGAAGTACGTCCGACCACGTTCGTGAAGCCCGCGCTCCGCAATCGGCGCCACGTCGCCGATCCTGCGAGACCGCGATGGCCCGCAACGTAGAAGGGTGCAGTCGCGTCGAGCGGGCCGGGCGTGAAGGCGACCGACTCGCGCGCGCTGTGGTCGATCCGGTACTCGTGACCTGGGTCGTCGATCACGGCTTCCAGCTCTCCAGCATCACGGTGTCGTTCCATGGGCGACCCTCGTGGGCGAGCGCATTGATGTCGGCATCCACCATCAATCGTGCCAGCTCGTCGGGGCGCACCGTCGCCTTCCACCCGAGACGGCTGCGAGCTCTGTCGGCATCGCCGATGAGCGCATCAACCTCAGTCGGACGTATGTAGCGCTCATCGAAGCGAACGTGCCGCTCCCAGTCGAGACCTGCATGTTCGAAAGCGATCTGCAGAAAGTCCCGAACCGAATACGCGATGCCCGTGGCGAGCACGAAATCCTCCGGCTCGTCGACCTGCAGCATGCGCCACATCCCCTCGACATACTCCGGTGCATAGCCCCAATCCCGGACCGCCTCCAGGTTCCCCAGATAAAGGACGTCCTGCACGCCGGCCTGGATCCGGGCGACCGCCCGGGTGATCTTCCGTGTGACGAAGGTCTCGCCACGCCGCGGGGATTCGTGGTTGAAGAGAATCCCGTTCACCGCGAACATGCCGTAGGCCTCGCGATAATTGCGCGTGATCCAGTAGGAGTACAGCTTTGCGGCGCCATAGGGGGAACGTGGCGAGAACGGCGTCGTTTCACTTTGCGGCGGGGGGGTCGCGCCATAGAGCTCCGATGACGATGCCTGGTAGAACCGCGTCTCGATGCCGGCGAGCAGGGCTGCATCCAGCAGTCGGACGGTGCCGGTTCCGGTGATGTCGGCGGTGTGTTCCGGCTCGTCGAAAGACACCCGGACGTGCGATTGAGCCGCAAGGTTGTACACCTCGTCAGGTCGGATCCGCTGCATCAGCGTGACGAGTCGCGACCCGTCGGAGAGATCACCGTAGTGCAGGAACAGACGTGCGCTCTCATCGTGGGGGTCGACGTAGAGATGATCGATCCGGCTCGTGTTGAAGGTCGAGGCACGGCGAATCAGTCCATGAACCTCATACCCCTTCTGCAGCAGCAGTTCAGCGAGATATGAGCCGTCCTGACCGGTGATGCCTGTGATGAGTGCGCGTTTGGTCAAAAGGCCAACTCCTCTTGTTCAGCTGCCCGGCCCCCAGCGTTCATCGGATCCCGAGGGAGATCCACTCCTCGTAGAGCAGCTCGTGTGCGCTGGCACCGTCGGCGACCCAAGGGCGTGGGGCGATGACGCGCACCGACGGATCTCGCTGGCGCATGAGCCACGCCGCCCACCAGCTGAACGAGGAGTTGCTCATGATGATCGCACGGGAGCGCGCCATGGATGCGACGGTATCCCAGGGTGAGAGCTCTGGCGTGTCGGGCGCGAGCTCGAACGCGTACGGAAGTCCCCGGAACTCGCCGTCCACCTGCTCGGGACTGTCGGTGAACACCCTCAGGGGCAGCTCGCCATATGCCTCGTACATGAGGGGGATCGCGCGTTCGAAGTACGCACGCGTGGCAACTCCATGGCTTGCATGGGCGGGCATCAAGTAGTCTCCCCGGCGCACGTGAACGGCGATCGACGCCGAGGACTGCGGGGGCGCCGGCAGCATCGCCGCCAACTCGGGCTCCGACGAGCTGAAGTAGGCACGGGCCTGGAAGTATCCGTAGAGAGTCTGCCCGATGCGCACGCTTTCGATGCGCGGGTCGTATCCGGGGCCCCGCTCCATGAAGATCGACTCGTCGACCGCGCCTCTCGAAAGCAATCGCGCCAGCCGGGGCCGCCGCGGCGGTCGGCCCACGCTTGATCCCTCACGGAAGAAGTTTCCGGGCAGGCCCAGGCCGTCCAGCTGGAACGTGCGTCGGTTCCCGTCGTCGTAACCGGAGCAGTCGAGATACAGCGGGCAGTCGAGCCGCCGCGACTGCTCCAAGGTCGCCGCGTAGGCGAACAGCTGGTTTCCGAGGCCGCCGGACAGATAGCCCGTGATGCCGTCCGACCTGTCGATAGCCATGTCAGCGGTGGTCCGACTTCTTCACGACGCCCGGGGTCGGGCGGTGCCCGTGGACGCGTCGGCCGTCTTGCAGGCAGGCCGCGTCGGTCATCGTGGAGGCTCCTTGCGCGAAGTCATCGGCGAGTCTACCGTCGGCGACCCGGCGATTCCTGCGCATGCCGCCTCGACCGCGGTGTCGGGCCTCGGGACATACGATGGGCCGGTGTTCACGTACGTCGTCACGAGCTACACGAACCCCCAGCAGACCGTACGCCTGCTGCGCCGGCTCCGTGCCGACAGTCCCGACAGCCGACTCGTGGTGAGCCACGACCGCAAGGCGCCCGCCCCCGACCCCGCGCTGCTCGCGGAGGCGGACGCTGAGCTGTGGCTCACACCGCAGGAGATCACCTGGGGGGACTCGACCTACCTGCGCTCGGAGCTCGCCGCGGTCGCGCGGGCGCAGCTGGCGCCGACCGACTGGCTCACCGTCCTCACCGGGCAGGACTACCCGGTGAGACCGCTCGTCGAGTACGAGGCGCACCTGCAGGACTCGGGCGCCGACATGCTGCTGGAGGCGCCCGAGTCCGACGATCCGAACATCGCGGCGTTCCTGGAGCGCTACCGCTCGCGTGCGTATCGCATGCCTCGCTGGGTCGACCGGCATCGGATCCACCAGATCGTCAAGCACGTGCCGGGTGTGACGCTGTCACGTGAGCCTCGGGGTCTCCCGCCGTACCTGATCCGCAGGAGGATGCGCACACCGTTCCGCAACGGGTTCGTCCTCTACAAGGGCTGCGATCTCTTCGCCCTGTCCGGCCGCGCTGCCGACAGGCTCCTGACTGCGCCACCACGGCTGCTCCGCTATTACTCCCGAACCCGCATCCCGAGCGAGTCGTACGTGCACACGGTGCTGAGGAATCAGTCCGACCTCGTGAACCTGCCGGGGATGCTGCACTACGCGCGATGGGCGGCCTCGCCGCATCCGGAGTGGCTCACGATCGAAGATCTTCCAGCGATGCTCGCGTCCGGCCGCTGGTTCGCCCGCAAGTTCCGTGAGGACGACCCCGTGCTGGATCGGCTCGACGACCGCCTCGATCGGACGAGCTTTCGGAAGTAGCAGCACCCATCCCCTCATTCCCGCTCTACTGCAGCGCGCTCGTGAGTCGCGCCAGATTGTCGAGAACGGTCGAGCGCAGCGGCTGCTTCTCCCACTCCTCGAGCGTCAGCTCACGGCTGAGCGCACGATAGTCCGCCTCGACGTCGCGCATCTCGCGGACGAACTCCTCGCCGCGCACGAGCATCGAGATCTCCATGTTCAGACCGAAAGAGCGCATGTCCATGTTGCTCGATCCGATGATCGCGGCCTCGTCGTCGATCGTCATCGACTTGCTGTGGAGGATGTAGGGCTTGCGGTACATCCAGATCTTCACCCCGGCCCGCAGCAGCACCTCGTAGTAGCTGCGCTGCGCGTGATAGACGATCGCCTGGTCGCCCTCCTCCGAGACGAACAGCTCGACGTGCAGCCCGCGGTGGCAGGCCGTGGTGATCGCGTTCAGCAGCCCCTCATCCGGGACGAAGTATGGGCTCACGATGATGATCTTGCGCTGCGCGTAGTAGATCAGTCCGAGGAACAGGCGCAGGTTGTTCTCGAACTCGAAACCCGGGCCGGACGGGATGATCTGGCAGTCGAGGTCACCCGGACCGGACTTCACGCTGAACAGGTCGATCTCATCGGTCAGGATCTCATCGGTCTCGCTGTACCAGTCCGAGAGGAAGACGGCGTTGACCGACGCCACAACCGGTCCTTCGAGACGTGCCATCAGATCCACCCAGTGCAGCCCGCGCCTGATGTTCTTGCGCAGGTTGTAGGTGGAATCTGTGACGTTCTGCGAGCCCATGAACGCCACCGAGCCGTCGATCACGAGGAGCTTGCGGTGATTGCGCAGGTCGGGGCGCTGGTACTTGCCCTTGAACGGCTGCACGGGAAGCATCAGGTGCCACTGGGCGCCCATCGCATCCAGGCGCTTCAGGGTCTTCTTGTAGAACGGCTTGCCGCGATTGGCCCAGTGGTCCAGGAGCACACGGACGGTCACGCCGCGCGCTGCGACCTCCTCGAGCGCCCGGAAGAGGTTGTCGGTCGACTGGTCGGTCTGCAGGATGTAGAACTCGATGTGCACGTAGCGGACCGCCGCGCGGACGGCATCCGCCATCGCGTCGAGGCTCTTCTGGTAGTCCGAGATGAGATGCGCGGCGTTGTCGCCCGCGAGCGGCATCGCACCGAGGTTGCGATTCATCGTCACCATCGATGTGAACCACTCGGGTGCGTGCGGGCGGAGCGTGCCGAAGTCGAGGTGCTCGCTCGTGTCGTGGATGTAGGTGTTGATCTGCTCCTGCTTGCGGCGGCGCTTTCGGGGCAGACGCGGGTTGCCGATCAGCAGGAAGAGCAGCACGCCGATGAACGGGACGAAGTAGATCGCCAGCAGCCAGGCCATCGCCGCCGTCGGCCGCCGGTTGCGGGGCACGATGATGATCGCCGCGATCCGGATAGCGATATCGGTGATGAAGACGAGGATCAGCCACCACGTCGCATCGAACGTGATGCTGATCAACTGGCCTCCCCCTGGACTCGGTCCAGCGTAGCGGGAGATCCGTTCAGCGCTCGGTCGCCGCGGGAGCCGGCGGAAGCCCTCGCTTCGCGCGCTCCTCGGCCTCGATGCGCGCGTAGACGCGACGCTCGGTGCGGTCGGCCCGCAGGATGCTGCGCAGGATGAAGAAGAACAGCGCGCTGACCACGACCGTCGGCAGCAGAGTCCAGAACACCGCCACCCAGTAGTCGTCCATCCCTCCAGGATACCGCCCGTCGATTCCTCCACAGCCCGCGGACGGCGCGGTCGCTCCCCACCCGTCCACGGCTTCGGTTTGCGGCGCGGGCGGTCTTCCAGGGTCATGGCATGACCACGACCGTGAAGGCCGCGAACGCGGCCCAATTCCTCTCCCTCGTTCCCAAGATGCTCGGGTACCGCCCGTCACGCAGCCTGGTGCTGATCCCTTTCGCCGGCTCGCGCAGCATCGGCGCGATGCGCTTCGACCTCCCCACGTCGGCTGAGACCGACGAGATCGATCGCATCGCGGCGACGCTCATCGGTATGGTGTGCCGGCTGCCGGATGCCGACGCCGTGGCCGCGGTCGCGTACACGGAAGAGAGCTTCGCCGACCGCGGGATGCCGCATCGCGACCTCATCGATGGACTCGAGCGCCGCGCGGATGCATGCGGACTGCGCGTGACCGACGCGCTGTGCGTCGCGGCCGACGCCTGGGGTTCGCATTTCGATCCGCTCTGCCCGCCGGCGGGCAGGCGGCTGGAGGACCTGGGCGACGAGCCAGCCGGCGTCGAGCACCTCGCCGTCGCAGCCGGGGATCAGGCCGCGGGGGCGGACCTGCCGCGCGTGGACCTCGCCGAGAAGGAGCGCACGGCGCGCGCGCTCACCGCGCTGACGGACGCGGTGCTCCTCCTCTGCGGGCCGGCGTCGGGGCCCTCGGCGCCTGCCACCCGATCGAGCCCGACGAAGGAGGCCGCGGCATCCGAGGAAGACGCCCCCGACGGGCGGCGTGTGGACCCGCGGGCGCTCGCGACGGTGTGCACGCTGGATGACCTGCCGACGCTCTTCGAGGAGGCGATGGGGTGGGATCCCGACGCGTTGGATCCGTTCGATGCTGCTGCGCTGGTCTGGTGTCTTGCTCGGCCGGCGCTGCGCGACATCGCGCTCGTGCAGTGGTGCGGCGGCTTCGCCGCCGGTGACGAGGCGCTGGATGCGCAGCTGCGCTGGGAGTCCGGCGAAGAATACCCGGCTCATCTGGCGATGCAGATGTGGGGGGAGGGCGAGCGGCCGGATCCCGACCGGCTCGAAGCCGCACTCGCCCTCTCCCGACGCATCGCCGCGGCCGCACCGCGATCGGTGCGGGCGGGCCCGCTCGCGACGTGTGCGTGGCTGGCGTGGGCGCTCGGCCGCTCCACTCACGCCGAGCGATACGCGCTCCTCGCCTGCGAGATCGAGCCCGAGCACGGGCTGGCGGAGATCGTCCGCTCCTTCGTGCTGGCCGGCCACCTTCCGGACTGGGCTTTCCGCCCTCAGGCCCGGTGATGTGGCGTGTGCTCGGGGATCACTTGACCAGCGGGAAGAGGATCGTCTCGCGGATGCCGAGGCCCGTGATGGCCATGAGCAGCCGGTCGATCCCCATGCCGAGACCGCCCGAAGGCGGCATCCCGTGTTCGAGCGCGCGCAGGAACTCCTCATCGACGCGCATCGCCTCGGTGTCGCCGCGCGCGACGAGCTTGGCCTGCTCCGTGAACCGGTCGCGCTGGATGACCGGGTCGACGAGTTCGGAGTACCCGGTGGCCAGTTCGAAACCGCGCACGTACAGGTCCCACTTCTCGACCACGCCGGCGATCGAGCGGTGCTCCCGGACGAGCGGGCTGGTGTCGAGGGGGAAGTCCATCACGAACGTGGGGCGCACCAGGTCGGCCTTCACGAAGTGCTCCCACAACTCCTCGACGAGCTTGCCGTGGGTGGCGAGCGGTGGCTCCTCTACGCCCGCACGCACCGCGAGCGCACGCAGATCGTCCAGCGAGGTCTGCGGGGTCACCGCGACGCCGCTGGCGGCCGAGAGCGAGTCGTACATCGAGATGCGATCCCACTGGCCGCCGAGATCGTATTCGGTTCCGTCTGCCCACGTGACGGTCGTCGAGCCCGCGACCGCGACAGCGGCGTTCTGCACCAGATCCTGCGTGAGGTCGGCGATCCCGTGGTAGTCGGAGTAGGCCTCGTACGACTCGAGCATCGCGAACTCGGGGCTGTGCGTCGAGTCGGCGCCCTCGTTGCGGAAATTGCGGTTGATCTCGAACACACGGTCGAGACCGCCGACCACGGCGCGCTTCAGGAACAGCTCGGGTGCGATTCGCAGGTAGAGCTCGGTGTCGAAAGCGTTCGAACGCGTCACAAAGGGGCGAGCGGATGCGCCGCCGTGCTGCACCTGCAGCATCGGCGTCTCGACCTCGATGTAGCCACGGTCGGCGAAAGTCCGGCGCAGCGACGCGTTGACCTTCGCGCGAGCGCGGACAGTCTCGCGCGCCTGATCGCGGACGATGAGATCCAGGTATCGACTGCGCACACGGCTCTCCTCGGACAGCTCCGTGTACATGTTCGGGAGCGGGAGGATCGCCTTGGCGGCGACCTGCCAGTTCGACACCATGATGGACAGCTCGCCGCGACGGCTCGAGATCACCTCGCCGCGCACGAAGACGTGGTCTCCGAGATCGACGAGCTCTTTCCAGTTCTGAAGGGACTGCTCGCCGACACCGGCGAGCGAGACCATCGCCTGGATGCGGCTGCCGTCGCCGGCCTGAAGCGTGGCGAAGCACAGCTTGCCGGTGTTGCGGCTGAAGACGATGCGCCCGGCAACCGCGGCCGTCACACCGGTCTCGGCGCCCGCTTCGAGGTCGCCGTACCGCGCTCGCAGACCGGGGATCGTGTCGGTGATCGGCAGGCTGACCGGATACGCACCTCCAGCGGCATCCGTTCGGTTCGCCATGAGCCGGTCGCGCTTGGCGAGGCGCACGGCCTTCTGCTCGAACATCTCCGCCTCGGTGAGGTCGGTGGATGCAGGCGTGTCTGACATTAAGGCTCCTCGAAAGCGGACCCTCAAGTGTAGCGACGGCATTCCTCGCGGATTGACCCTCGCACCCCGAGTGAACGGCGACCTCCAGCGGTGCGTCCACTCTGATCACCGCTCGTCGCGCTGCGGCCCTTCCACAGAATCCGAGACCCACGGCGCCGGCTGCAGCTCGTCGCGAGCACCACCTGCGCCGGGCGCTCCAACGGTCGCCAGGAACTCGTCGTAGTCGCGAATGTAGTCCTCAGGGTCGTACTCGTGCGAGGCGAGCACAAGAAGAATCGCGTCTGGGCTGTAGTCGTACTGCGTTCCCCATGTGAGTGACGGCATGTAGAGACCTCGATCAGGACGATCCAGCACGTGTTCGACCCGTCTTGTGCCATCGTCGACCACAGCTCGCACGGACCCAGCCACGCAGACCATGTACTGCTCGCATTCTCGGTGGGCATGCTCGCCGCGAATCTCACGCGACGGAACGTCATGCACGACGAAGAACCGCTTCGGGCTGAAGGGGATGTGCTTATCGATCTCACCCGCCACCAGCGAACCCCGCATGTCGACGACACTCGTGAGCGCCGTCATGCTCCCGGGGACCTCTTCGAGCTCATCGTGCGTCACAGCGCGCGCCGACGGCACCGTGTTGGTGTACCCGACCAGCTTGGCGGGATTTCCTACGACGATTCCGAATGGCGGCACATCGCGAGTGACGACGGCGCCCGCCCCGATCATCGCACCCGCGCCGATCGTGATCCCCGGGAGAAGCGTCGCGTTCGCGCCGATGGACGCCCCCCGGTGAACCACGGTCGACTCGAAGCGCGCCGGCCACACGCGGCTTCGGGGGAACTTGTCGTTCGTGAACGTGGCATTCGGGCCGATGAACACGTCATCCTCCACCCGGATCCCGTCCCAAAGCTGAACCCCGCATTTGATGGTGACCCGATCCCCGACCACAACG
This sequence comes from uncultured Actinomycetota bacterium, assembly GCA_963750955.1. Taxonomy (GTDB): domain Bacteria; phylum Actinomycetota; class Actinomycetes; order Actinomycetales; family Microbacteriaceae; genus Microbacterium. The sequence continues at coordinate 240,064 of CAVVSI010000009.1, read as the reverse complement.
TCATTCTCGACGAAGACACCATCGCACACGTTGCAGTCGGCGCCCACTGTCGCACCGGGAAGCACGTGGGCGAACGCCCAGATGCGAGTGCCGTCGCCGATCCGCTGCGACTCACAGATTGCCTTCGGGTGAACAAACGCCGCCACTGCTGCCTCCTTTATGCCAGTTTCTCGAGAACGCCGGCGACCTGTTCGACCTCGTCGTGGGTCAGCTCCGGGAACAACGGCAGCGAAAGAACACGGCCCGCGAGCTGCTCGGTCACCGGAAGGGACGGAGTGGATGCCGACCTCCGAAGAGGCTGCAGGTGATCCGGGAACGGATAGTGGATATCGGTTCGGACCCTGTGGCCGGAGAAGGACTTGCTGACTGACTCTCGGTCCTCCGCTTCGAGCACTGCGAGATGTGCGATGAACGATTCATCGACCGAACTGTTCACCAGTCTGACGTTGACACTGCTCAGCGCCCGCTCATATCGGCGATGGATCTCCCGTCGACGATCGTTCCATACGTCCAGACGTGCGAGTTTGATGCGCAGGAACGCGGCCTGAAGCTCATCAAGACGCGAGTTACGGCCTCCGCTCGTGTCCACAGAGTATTTCGATGACCAACCGTACTGACGCTGCCGTCTCACACGGGACGCAACCGCGTCGTCTGACGTGAAGACCGCGCCGCCATCGCCGAGCGCACCAAGGTTCTTGGTCGGATAGAAACTGGTCGTCGCAGCGTGACCGAAGGAGCCAGCGCGGCGCGAGGCGCGGGTGGCGCCAAGCGCTTGAGCACAGTCCTCGATGACGGCAACATTTCTCGATCCCGCCCACGCCATTATCGCGGGCATATCGGCCATCGCACCGTATAAGTGCGTGACCACCACCACTGAGTCCGAATTCTCGCGTTCGCGGTACGCGATGTCGAGCGCTTCGGGCGTGAGGAGATGCGTCGACGGGTCCACGTCTGCATAGACCGGCTTTGCACCTACCAGTTCGGCAGCTGCAGAGGCGTAGCCGCCGGCGTTGGCTGCGGTGATCACATGATCACCCGGCTGGACACCCACACCTGTGAGTGCGAGCTGCAGCGCATCGGTCCCGTTACCCACCGCGATGGCATGCGGCACGTCCACGAATGCTTGCAGCTCTTGCTCGAAGGCATCGTGTTCCGGCCCCATCACGAACCACCCGCTCGCGAGCACACGTTCGAAGGCCTCGGAGAGCTCTTCAGCGATGTCGGTCACGTTGCGTCGCAGATCGTTGAACGGCACGGTGCCGCTCAGATCCATGCTTGCCATGCGCATCCTCTCCTCGCTCGCGTACGTTGCCGCGTCCACCACGCAACTCCAGGATCTGAGCGCAACCTGTCACCCGCCGGAGAAGCGCCGCGACACGCAACCGGCGATTGCCTGCCGTTCGCCGGATCACAAGTCAAGGAGATCAGCCGCGAATGTTCGTAGTCCGCGCGCGAAGCGCGAGTAGGAGCCCCTGTTCAGCTGCAGCAGCAGGGCGCGCCAGCGACCAGCCGCCCCCCTCGGCATCGTGCGCGCCGCCAGGAAGGAGTCCAGGGCGAGCACCTCCTCCGCACGACCGGGAATCCACGCGATCTGCGGGCGGTCCCGTATGCGCGATGCGATCAGTCCTGTGGCGACACGATCACGCATTCGCGCCTCGCGGCGTTCCTTCCGCCACGCCCTGTCCGTCTCGACGACCGACCTTGGCGCGGACAGCTGACCTGGGTGGCGGCGATAGTGAACGAGACACCGGTCGTCCGTGGCGAATTCACCCAACAGCCGTGCGACCAGCGCCATCCACGCATCTTCGTAGAAATAGGGAATGCGCACATCGGACTCCTCCGGAAACGGGAGAGCCGCGGCGGTGATCACGTCGGAGCGGACCGCGAGGGTCGGGCCGCTGATGGTTCCTCCGTGGATGAGTCTGCCGATCCCTCCCCCCTCGCGGAATTCAGCGAGGTCGCTCTCGCGGAGCGTGACGAGGTCGGACAGCTTCGTGCCGAGCGACCGATCTGCCGCATCGATCAGATCCGCGTCCGAGAACCAGAGCGAGACGTCGGGTCGCCCTGCGAAAGCCTCGTTCACCGCGTCGAGCTTTTCGGGTGCCCAGAGATCATCGTGAGCCGCAAGGACGACAACGTCGCCGATCTTCGCTGCTTCGCTCAGCGCTTTCGCGCTGTTGCGGTGCAAGCCGCTCCGCGACGCATTGCGCAACACCGTCACAGGAAACGTCGACGACGCCGCGAAGGCCCGGAGCAAGTCGAGGGATCCGTCCGTCGAAGCGTCATCGCTGACGATCAGAGCATCAGGCGCGCGAACTTGAGCGACGATCGAATCCAACTGCGGTTGAAGAAACGGCCCTGAATCGCAGGTCGTCATCGCGACGACGATTCGCATGTCGGTCCCAGATGTGGGGCTGCTCATCCGTCGATCGTAGCGCCGGGGTCGCCGGTGCCCAGGGACCCGGCGTCCGAGAGCGCGTGATCGACCGTCGAGTGCACGAGCGCCGACAGGTAGCGCCCCGGATGCGGGACCCCGGCCTGCGCGAGCAGCTCGGTCGACTGCCGGACGATCGATCGAGAGAACTCGGTGGCTGTGGCGAGCGCCTCCGCGTAGGCGGCCCGCGACTCCTCGGCGACGACGACCGGCTCGCAGCCGAGCTCGACGGCGAGCGCCTGGGCGATCGGCAGCACGGGCGCGGGAGCCGTGACGGCGGCGTAGGCGTGGGCGAGCTGCCGGAGGTCCATCGACGTCCCGGTGAATGCGACCGCGGGGTGCACCGCGAGCGGAATCGCGCCCTGAGCCGCCGCCGGCCCGAGCACGCCCGTGCCGTAGCCGGGGTCGGTGTGCAGCACGAGCTGGCCCGGTTGCCAAGCGCCCAGCTCGGCGAGCCCGGCGACCAGGCCGGGCAGCTCATCGTGGGGGACGGCGATCACGACGAGCTCGCTGCGGCGGACGACCTCGAGAGCGTCGAGGGCGGGGACGCCGGGCAGCACCGCCTCGGCGCGCTCGTCGTCGGACCCGCGCGTGATCCCGACGATCGCGTGCCCCGCGCCGCCGAGTGCGGCACCGATGACCGGCCCGACCCGTCCTGCGCCGATGATGCCGACGCCGAGGCGGCCGTCGCGCCTCACCGCGGGTCTCCAGGCCCGGGGAGGGGCCCCTCGACAGGCGCGGGGAGGGGTCGGTATGCGTCTGCGACACCCTCGCCCGCCCACCGATGGCTGTGGTCACGCGCCGCTGCGGCGATCGCGGCGGACTCGACCCCTTCGAACGCGCCGAGCGCGGCATCCCGATCGAGGATGGCGAGCCGGCCGTGAACGCGCCCCGCGATCGTGTGCGCCCGGATGCTCGCCACCGACAGGGCGCGGTCGACCGGTCCCTGCTCGATGCCGATGCTCTGCAGCCGTGCCAGCGGGAAGATCGCGAGCGAGCGCCAGATCGCACCGCGGCGCATCAGCAGGGCATCGGGGAGGAGGAGGAATCCGTTGCGCTTCCACGACAGCAGTCGCAGGATGCGCGCGCGGCGCGGGGTGTTGGTGTACGGGTCGTCGGGCGTCGGTCCGAGCAGCCCGTGCGCGAACACGAGCGGCCACTCGCTCTCGGGCAGGTCGGGCATGAGCAGTCGGAGCACGCGCTCGACGTCGTCCCGCGTTCCGACCGGCAGCACGGTTGCGAACTGGTCGTTGGACCCGTCGGCGAGCCCGCGGCCGGAGAGCCGGTTGACGGTGATCTCCCACCAGCCCGCGGGTCGCCACAGGATCGACTGCGAGACCTCGACGGCGTGCACGCGACCGGGCGGGAGGATCTCGGTGATCGTGGTGAAGAGGCCGAAAGTGATGCGCACGCCGCTGGGCGTGGGTGCGATCGAGTAGCGCAGCGACCGGGTGATCGTCCGCACCCAGTACGCACCGAAGCCGATCAGCGCCGGGACGAGACTGAACAGCACCCACGGGGTGCCCGCGATCGATCCGACGATGATCGCGACGATGATCGCGATCAGCCAGAGCGTCGAGGTGCTCAGCAGGCGCGAGGCGATGAGCCGGCCGACCGGGATGTGCACGACGGACTCAGGTTCGCTCACCGGCTCCTCTGCTCCGACGATCAGGCCGTTGATCCCGGCGCTGACGACGGATGCCGCGGCCGATCGCCGCGTCGAGACCGCACCGTCCTGCACCCCTGCCGTGCCGGCATCCGCGCGCGCGCCCGCGAGACGCCGGCCGGATGCGAGCCGCAGGATGTCGGCGCGCACAGCCTCCGCGTTCGAGGTGGACAGGTACTCCAGCTTCACGTTGGAGTCCAGGCCCGCGCCGACGACCTCGAGCTTGGCCATGCCCACCAGCCGGGCGAACATCGGCCGCGTGAGGTTGACGCCCTGCACCCTGTCCAGGGGTGCGCGGCGGTGAGTGCGGAAGAGCACCCCGCTGCGCACCTCGACGTCGTCCCCCGTGATGCGGAACGTGTGGAAGCGCCACGACAGGTAGAACAGGCCGATCAGCACGAGCAGGATGCCCAGGAGCGCCAGCCCTGCCACCAGGTACAGGTTGTTCGCGATGATGAAGTCGATCGGGTCGCCGCCGCGCCACTCCTGGACCTCGACGTCGATGTCGATGTCGTCGTCGAGCCACGGCAGGAACAGGAAGACGAGCCGGTCCCGCAGGTTCGCGATCACGATGCCCGCGATCACGACCAGGACCAGGCCGCCGCGGAACAGCGGGGTCAGTGGGTGGAGGCGATGCCACTCGCCGTCGCTGAGATCCGGCGCGGCAGGGTGGGAGGAGGTCGCCGGAGGCGTACCGGCCTCGCCCGGCTGCGAAGGGGGGTGCAGCTCGCTCACAGCCCCGTCCGGCGTGCTTCTGCGACATCGACCAGCGTGTCGCGCAGCTGCTCGGCGGCCTCCTGCCTCAGGCCGGGGATGACCACGCCGGTGGATGCCGCGGCGGTGACGAGCTTGAGCTGGGCGATGCCGAACCCGCGGTCGAGCGGGCCGTGCGTGATGTCCACGAGCTGCATGCGGCCGTACGGCACCGCGACGACGCGCTGCCACAGGATGCCGCGGCGGAAGACCAGGTCGTCTCGCCGCAGCTGATATCCGTAGGCGCGGGCCTGCCGCGGGGTGATGATGAGCGTCCAGATCAGGATGGCGAGGAAGATCCCTCCGGGGATCCACGCCCACCACTGACCCCAGACCAGAGTGACGAACAGAACCGCCGCGAGCACGATGAGGGCGACCACACCGGTCGAGATGAGCTGCACCCACACGTACTGACGGGCCAGCTGATGCCACGTCCCGTCGCCGAGGGGCAGCCGGCCGGCCGGCCGCGGCTCCCGGATCTGGTCGTACGTGTCGCGATCGAGGACGTCGGCAGGAGCGTCGGGATCCGTCGTCCCAGCGGCCGGCTCCGGCGCGCGCGCGACCGTTCCCGGCGCCGCCGCGAGCGGCTCCGGCTCAGTGGTCATGCGTGGCAAGTCCGGGGCCCTCTCCTCCGGGCTGTTCGTCATCGTCGTCCTTCCGGATCGTGCAGAGATGCTCCGCGTACAGCCCCGCTCCCACGAGCGCCGCCCCGCAGACCGCGGTGGCGATCACGGCACCCAACGAGCCTATCGAGGGCGGCACGGGGCGGGTCAGCAGGAACAGCGCCAAGCCGCCTGCGAGGCCCACGACCGCCGCTCCGACGATGCTCGACGCTTTCGCGAGCATCGCGACCCGCAGCGCCCAGAACGGGTTGACCGGCATCGCGGCGGTGCCGCGCGTCGCTCGACGGATGGGCAGGGCGAGCGCCACGACGATCGCGCCGAGGAGGACCAGGAAGATCGGCAGCGACACCGCGGGGGTGAAGGTCGCGCGCCCCGCGGCGGTCAGCGCCTGATCGAGCACGAACCCGGCCGCCACCCCGATCGCCGCGGCGATGATCAGAACGCCGGCGCCGGTGCGCTTCACGTCGTGTCCCTCAGCCGCTCGAGCAGCGCGTCCACACGGCCGCTGCCCGGCAGGACGGCGTCCGGATCGAGAGAGAGCCAGGGCACCAGCACGAAATCGCGCTCGGCGGCCCGCGGGTGTGGGAGCGTGAGCACGGCATCGCGGCTGGTGACGTCGCCGTATGCGATCAGGTCGAGATCGAGGGTGCGGTCGCCCCACCGCTCCCGGCGCTCGCGCCCGTGGCGCGCCTCGATGGCCTGGAGGAACGTGAACAGCACCGAGGGCGCGAGCCGGGTGGTGACCAGCGCGACGGCGTTCAGGTAGGCCGGGGCATCGGCATCCGGCCCGTCCACCTTCACCGCCACCGACTCGACGAGGCCCGAGGCGCGCACTCCGTCGACGAGCGGCAGCCGCTGCAGGTCGGCGAGCGCCGCCTCGATCGTGGCCGCGCGATCCCCGAGGTTGGCGCCGAGCGCGACGACCGCCAGCACGGGCGCCCTGTGCGCCGGAGCGACATCTCCGCGGAATCCCTGCGCGAGCCGGCGGTTCACGCGGGTCCTCCTGGTGCGTCGGCGGCAGCGCGACGGATCGTCACCGACACGTCGGCGAACTCGCGCTCGATCGGCGCGTCCGGCTTGTGGACGGTGACCGCGACGAGGCGAACCCCTTCGTACGCGAGCAGTGCGTCGGCGATGCGCTCGGCGAGCGCCTCGATGAGGTTGACCGGCTCGCCGGCGACGATCGCGGCGATGCGCTCGGCGGCTTCACCGTAGTGGACGGTGTCGCGCACATCGTCGCTCGCGGCGGCAGCGGCGGTGCTGACGTACAGCGTCGCGTCGACCACGAAGTACTGCCCGTCCCGCCGCTCCTGCGCGAGCACACCGTGTCGGCCGAAGACACGCAGCCCGGTCAGGGTGATCTCGTCTGCGAAGTCCATCTCTCCTGCCCTTCCCACTGATCGGCGATCCGGAGGGCGTCGCGAGTGCCGACCACGTCGTGGACGCGGACCGCCCATGCTCCCGCCTGCGCCGCCAGAACGCTCGTCACCGCGGTGGCCAGATCGCGCCGCGCCTCGGTCACGGTCGGATCGTTCGCGGAGCCGTCCGCACCGAGCGCCTCGGCGAGGAATCGCTTGCGGCTCGTTCCGACCAGCACGCGGTGGCCGAGGCCCGCCACGCGCGGCAGTGCACGAAGCACGTCCCAGTTCTGAGCGGCCTTCTTGCCGAAGCCGATCCCCGGATCGACGATGACGCGTCCGGGAGGGATCCCCGCGGCCGCGGCCGCGTCCACGCGCTCGGCGAGCTCGCGGAGCACGTCGCGCACCACGTCGGCATACTCGGCGCGGGCGTACATGTCTGCCGACGGACCGCGCCAATGGCCCAGCACGAGTTCGGCGGTCGTGGTCGCGACGGCCGCGAGCAGATCGGGATCGGCCAGCCCGCCGGAGACGTCGTTGACGATCCGGGCGCCGGCCTCGACGGCGGCCAGTGCGGTGGAGGCGTTCATCGTGTCGATGCTCACCATCGCCCCGGCTTCGACCAGCGCCGTCACGACGGGAATCACCCGCTCCTGCTCCACGCGGGGTGCGACACGCTCGGCTCCCGGGCGGGTGGACTCGCCGCCCACGTCGAGCAGATTCGCCCCCTCCGAGCGGAGCCACAGCCCGTGCGCCACGGCGTCGTCGGGATCGACGTAGCGCCCGCCGTCACTGAAGGAGTCCGGGGTCACGTTCACGACCCCCATGATGAGCGTGGTCATTCGCGCGCGGTTCCTGAGGCTCTCGAAGGGCCGAGCAGCGCGATCAGCTCGGCCCGCGCGGCCGGTTCGGACAGCGCACCGCGCGCCGCGATCGTGACGGTCGAGGCGTGCGGCTGGCGGTCTCCGCGCATCGTGACGCACTCGTGCGCGGCATCCAGCACGACCAGCACGCCGCGCGCGTCGAGGGATGCCGCGATCGTGTCGGCGATCTGCTCCCCCAGCCGCTCCTGCACCTGCGGCCGCGAAGCGAGGATCTCGACGACCCTGGGCAGGGCGCCGAGCCCCACGACCTGCTCGCCGGGGAGATAGGCGATGTGGGCGCGGCCGCGGAAGGGGAGGAGGTGGTGCTCGCAGATGGACCGGAAGGCGATGTCGCGCAGCATGACCGCGCCGGAGGGGAGCGTCTCGGGCGCCGGCCCGCGCGCGACCGAGATCGTGTGCGCGAGCGGGGTGGCGGCATCCGTCCCGACTCCGGAGAAGAACTCCGCGTACGCGTCGGCGACGCGGCCGGGGGTCATCCGAAGGCCCGGGCGCTCGGGATCCTCCCCGATCGCCACGAGCAACTCGCGGACGAGCGCGGCGACGCGCTCACGGTCGACGGCCACGGGCCGAGCCTACGCGGTCGCGGGCCGCGCCTGACCGGTGGGACGGCGCTTGGGAGCCTTCTCGGCGGCGGCCTGCTCCGCCTCGACGTTCGCCGCGATGCCTGCGGGCTGCGCCCGACGCGGCACGTCGACCGGCGGCTGGTGCGACACGGGACGCTCGTTGCTGGAGAGCCACTGCGGACGCGGCGGCAGACGCTTGACGTCCTTGAAGATCTCGGCGAGCTCGAGATGATCGAGCGTCTCCTTCTCGAGCAGCTCGAGGGCGAGGCGGTCCAGCACGTCGCGGTTGTCGTTGAGCACCTGGTACGCCTCATTGTGCGCCTGCTCGATGAGCGCGCGCACCTGCACGTCGATGCGCTCGGCGAGCTTCTCGCTGAACTCGCGACCGTGACCCATGTCGCGGCCCATGAAGACCTCACCGCTGGCGGAGCCGAGCTTGACGGGGCCGACCTCGTTGGTCATGCCGTACTCGGTGACCATCTTGCGCGCGATGCCCGTGGCCTTCTCGATGTCGTTCGATGCGCCGGTGGTCGGGTCGTGGAAGACGATCTCCTCCGCGACCCGCCCGCCCATCGCGTACGTGAGCTGGTCCTGCAGCTCGTTGCGCGTGACGGAGTACTTGTCGTCCAGCGGCAGCACCATCGTGTAGCCCAGGGCCTTGCCGCGCGGCAGAATGGTCACCTTCGTCACCGGGTCGGTGTTGTTCATCGCCGCGGCCGCGAGCGCGTGCCCGCCCTCGTGGTAGGCGGTGATGAGCTTCTCCTTGTCGCGCATGACGCGCGTGCGCCGCTGCGGACCGGCGATGACGCGATCGATCGCCTCGTCCAGCGCGCGGTTGTCGATGAGCTGAGCGTTCGAGCGGGCGGTCAGAAGCGCGGCCTCGTTGAGGACGTTCGCCAGATCGGCGCCCGTGAACCCGGGGGTCTTGCGCGCGACGACCTCGAGGTCGACGCCCTCGGCCAGCGGCTTGCCGCGGCCGTGCACCTCGAGGATCTTCTTACGCCCCTTCAGGTCGGGTGCATCAACACCGATCTGGCGGTCGAAGCGACCGGGGCGCAGCAGTGCGGGGTCGAGGATGTCGGGTCGGTTGGTCGCCGCGATCACGATGACGTTGACCTTCGGGTCGAAGCCGTCCATCTCCACGAGCATCTGGTTGAGCGTCTGCTCGCGCTCGTCGTGACCGCCGCCCATGCCGGCACCGCGGTGCCGGCCGACGGCGTCGATCTCGTCGATGAAGATGATCGCGGGCGAGCTCTCCTTGGCCTGGTTGAAAAGGTCGCGCACGCGGCTGGCGCCCACGCCCACGAACATCTCGACGAAGTCCGAGCCCGAGATCGAGTAGAACGGCACGCCCGCCTCGCCGGCGACTGCACGCGCGAGGAGCGTCTTTCCGGTTCCGGGAGGACCGTACAGCAGCACGCCCTTCGGGATGCGCGCGCCCACAGCCTGGAACTTGGACGGGTCCTTGAGGAAGTCCTTGATCTCCTGCATCTCCTCGATCGCCTCGTCGGCGCCGGCGACGTCGTCGAAGGTGACGGTCGGGCTCTCCTTCGAGACCAGCTTGGCCTTGGACTTGCCGAACTGCATGACCTTGCTTCCGCCGCCCTGAGCACTGGAGAGCAGGAACCAGAACAGCAGACCCAGCAGGAGCAGCGGGAGCATGAGCGAGAGGAAGCCGTCGAACCAGCTCGGCCTCGGCACGGCGTCGTTGAAGCCGTCCGCGGGGTCGGCGGCGTTGATCGCCTCGACGACCTCGGCCGCGCGCGCGGTCACGTAGTAGAACTGCACGTCCGACGCGCCCTCATACGGCTCCGAGAGCTTCATGTCGACGCGCTGATCGCCATCGGTGTTGAGCACCTCCGTGACGGTGCTTCCATCCAGCAGCTCGAGGCCCTCCTGGGTCGAGATCTGCTTCGCCCCGCCGAGACTCGAGATGAGCGAGAACCCGACGATCAGGAAGATCCCGATCAACAGCACGTAGAAGAGCGGGTTGCGGGTGATCTTCTTGAAGTCCATGGTGCGGGCGGCGCCCGTTCCCTTTCGTCGACGATCCGTTCGCGCAACGGCTCCCAGCCACGGCAACGGTGAATTCAGGGTATCGCGGGCTGCCTATGGGGGGCCTGTGCATTCGCCCACGGCGTAGCCGTGAGCGGAGGGTCAGGCGTAGACGTGAGGGGCGAGGACGGCCACATCGCGCAGGTTGCGGTACTTCTCGGCGTAGTCCAGGCCGTACCCCACGACGAACTCGCTGGGGATGTCGAATCCGACGTAGCGGCAATCCACGTGCACCTTCGCGGCATCGGGCTTGCGCAGCAGTGCGAAGACCTCGACGGATGCCGCCCCCCGGGATGCGAAGTTCTTCAGCAGCCAGCTCAGGGTGAGACCCGAGTCGATGATGTCCTCGACGATCAGGACGTGCTTGCCGTGCAGGTCGGTGTCGAGATCCTTGCGGATCTGGACGACACCGCTGGACTGCGTGCCGGCGCCGTACGACGAGACCGCCATCCAGTCGATCGGCGCCAGAGAGGGCAGCGCACGGGAGAAGTCCGCCATGACCATGATCGCGCCCTTGAGGACGCCGACCAGCAGGAGATCCTTGCCGTCGTAGTCCGCGGCGACCTGGGCCGCGATCTCGTCGAGTCTGGTGAGGATCTGCTCTTCGGTGACGAGTACCTGCGTGATCTCACTCTGGACGTCGGCGGCGCGCATGGGGGAAAGTCTAGGCTTACGCTCGCGGGCGACAGTGCCTGCGACACCTCAGGATGCCGTGAACTCGAGGCGCCCGCCGACGCGCCGGGCCCGGCATCCGGGCAGGTCGATCGGACCCTGACCCGCCCAGTCGGTGACGAGCCGGGCGACTTCGAGCGTCTGCACGCGTGTCAGGCTCACCCCGAACTCCGCGGCCACGACGTGCCGGATGATGCGGTGCCGCAGCGCCGCCGGGTTCGCGGCGAGCGCCGCGACCGACACAGAGATGCCCGCTTCGGCGTGCTCGACGATGTCCTCGATCGTCTCGTCGATCATCTCGTCGAACGCCTCCGCGTCTTCGCGCAGCTGTGCGGCGGTGCGGGCGAGAGCCACCGCGATGCCCGGACCCAGCTCGGTCTCGAGGACCGGAAGCACGTTCCTGCGCACCCGCACGCGCGCGAACCGGGGGTCGGCGTTGTGCGGGTCGTCCCAGAACTCCAGGTGCTCGGCGGCGCACGCGGCGCGGGTCGTCGCCCGTCGCACGTCCAGGAGCGGACGGACCAGCGCGATCCCACGGGCGAGTTCGGAGACCGGCGCCATGCCCTGGAGGCTCGCGGCACCCGACCCGCGGGCGAGCCCCAGCAGCACCGTCTCGGCCTGGTCATCGAGCGTGTGACCCACCAGCACCGCGTGCGCACCGAGGGCGGCCGCCTCGCCGGCCAGCGCGGCGTAGCGGGCCTCTCGTGCGGCAGCCTCCGGCCCCCCGTTCCCGCTCACCGACACCCGGACGACGCGCGCCTCGAGCCCGAGACGGCGGGCGAGGGATGCCGCGCCCGCGGCCGCATCCGCCGATCCCTCCTGCAGACCGTGGTCGACTGTCACCGTCACGGCGGACACCCCGAGGCGAGGGGCCTCGAAGGCGGCGGCGGCGGCGAGGGCGACCGAATCGGCACCGCCGGAAAGGGCAACGAGCACCGTTCCGGACGACGCCGCCGCGGCGAGCGCCACGCGGACGGCGAGGCGCACCTCGGCGACGGCGGGATCGAGCGGTTCACGGTGTGCCACGGCCCTACGGTAGCCCCGCAGCGGGTCCCGCTCATCCAGCGGACTCGTCGCGCAGTGCCGCGTCGAGGAACGCGACGACGCGCGCGCGCCACTCCTCGGGCGCCGTCGCCAGCGCGGAGATGTGACCGGATGCCGGCACCACCCAGACGTCGACCCGGTCCGGGGCGACCGCCCGCAGGCGCTCCGCCACGAACCTCTCGTCGGCGACGTCGCCACCCGCGATCAGGAGAAGCGGCGTCGACCCGGATTCGGCCACTGCGCCGGCCAGCGAGCGCGGAGGAGCGATGGGCGTGAGCACATCGATGAGCCCGTACGTGACCCGGTCGAGCAGCCCCTGCGCGACGCCCGCCGCCCCGAATTCCTCCGGGAGCCATTGCTTGTCGGCGGCCGTGCGGCCCGTCGCGCCTTCCGCGACGACCGCCCGGATGCGCGGGTCGTCCGCCGCGGCGCCGATCGCCTCTTCTCCGCCCATCGACAGGCCCATCACCGCGACCCGGGCCGCATCGACGTCGGGTCGGCTGGCGAGCAGGTCCACTGCGGCCCTGGTGTCGAGCTCGCCGTACCAGCCGAGGTCCATCCCGCGGCCGGAGCTCCCGCCGTGCCCGCGCGCATCGGTGACCAGCACTCCGTAGCCCGCCTCGACCAGCGCCTCCGCGTGGGCGAGCGCATCGGCCCGGGTGGAGCCCGCACCGTGACGCAGCACGACGGCCGCACCGTTCCGGCTCGGGAAGTACCACCCTTCGAGTGGAACGCCGTCGTCCGTGACCATCTCGACGACATCCGCTCCGTCGGGCGTGACCGCATCCAGGGCCGGGTGAGGCGGATGCACCGCCGCGAGGGCGATCGAGAGCGAGTAAGTGAGGACCAGCAGGATGAGCAGCCACGGCACGAGCACCAGCCGGCCCCATCCCCGCGTCTCGCCGACGATCGACACCACCGCGAGCAGCAGCAAGCCCGCCCCGCAGGCCAGCGCGATCGCCGCCGGAATGCCGGATGCCGGCGTCCCGCTCGCCCACTGCGGAGCGCCGATGCCCAGCCCGATCGAGAGCAGCAGCCAGCCGGCCACCGAGCCGACGATCGCCCGGGTCGCGGCATCCGCGCGCGAAGCCGGCGCGGGGTTCGACTCGGCGGATGATCGCATGACCCGACGGTAGGGCGCCCGGCTCCGCGCGACCCGGGTCGGAGGTCCCGTGGAGTTCAGCGCGTCGAAACGCCGCAGGTAGGCTGGTGCGCGGCATCCACACCCGTCATCAAGGAGCACACGCATGGGCGCACACGACGCCGTCATCGAGATCCCCCGCGGCAGCAGGGTGAAGTACGAAGTCGATCACGGCACCGGCCGCGTGTTCCTCGACCGTGTGCTGTTCACGCCGATGGGCTACCCCGCCGACTACGGGTTCTTCGAGAACACGCTCGGTGAGGACGGCGACCCGCTCGACGTGCTGGTGCTGCTGGATGTCACCCTGTTCCCGGGCGTGATGGTGAACGTCCGCCCCGTCGGCGTGCTCAAGATGCTCGACGAGGCCGGCGGTGACGACAAGCTCGTGGCCGTGCTCACGAAGGACCCGCGCTGGAGTCACGTCCAGGACCTCGACGACGTGCCCGAGTTCACCAGGAAGGAGATCGAGCACTTCTTCGAGCACTATAAGGACCTCGAGCCGGGCAAGTGGGTCAAGGTCGACACGTGGGGCGGCAAGGCGGAGGCCGATCGCATCCTCGACGAGGCGATCGCACGCTTCGCGGACCACGAGGGTCAGACCCGCACCCAGGGTGAAGGCGAAGCGCCCAAGACCGTCTGAGCGCGAGCGGAGGGGCCGGCCTCAGAGCCAGACGCCTCGTTCCGCCATGAACGACTCCGGGTTGGTGGTGCGCCCGTTCAGGTAGACCTCGAAGTGCAGGTGGCATCCGAACGAATTGCCGGTCTGACCCGTCGCTGCGATCAGGTCGCCCGAGTTCACCCACTGTCCATGCCGGACGTAGAAGCCGCCGTTGGAGATGTGCGCGTAACCGGTGCCGACTCCGCCGCCGTGGTCGATCTTGATGTAGTTGCCGTATCCCCCGTTGTAGCCCACGTAGACGACCGTGCCCGAGTACGCCGCATAGATCCCCGACCAGCATGCCTGTCCGAGGTCTGTGCCCTCGTGATAGCCGCTCGAGCAGTACCCGTTGCCGCACTGGACGTATCGCGGACCGTAGCCGGAGGTCACCCCGCCGTAGCCGGGCCGTGACCAGCCGGACCAGCTGCCGCCGCCGCCACCGCCACCACCGCCTCCGCCTCCGCCGCCGCCACCGCCTCCACCGCCTGCCGCGGCGGCCGCAGCCGCCGCCTCGGCGGCGCGTCGCTCGGCTTCGGCCCGCAGTGCAGCCTGGCGCTGCTCTTCGGCGATCCGGGCGGCCTCGACGCCGGCCTGGTAGTCGGCGATCGTCTTGGCCGTGGTGTCCTGCAGTGCGGCGAGCTGCGCCTCGAGCGTGGCGAGGTTGGCGTTCTGCTCATCCAGAGCCGCCTGCGCCGCATTCGCCGCCTCTTGGGCGACGACCATCTTCTGCTCCGCCTCCACCTGCAGGCGATCGCGCTCTGTCCGGGCGACGACCGCCTGGTCGCTGAGGCTCTGAGCGGCGTCCCGCGCAGTGACCGCTTCGGAGTACACGTCGGAGTTGCGCTCGATGAGCTTGTCCATCGTGCCCAGTCGTGCCAGCAGGTCGTCCGTCGACGCCGCCGAGCCGGCGAAGAACAGCTCGAGCGAAGTGTCGTCGCCGCCGTTGCGGTAGAGCTGCGCCGCCAGGCGTCCGGCCTTGTTCGCCGATTCGGTCGCCTGCGCGGCCTGCGCATCGGCCTGCTCCTGAAGCTGATCGGCCCGTCTGGCCTGGGCGAAGAAGGCCTGCTGTGCTTCGTAAAAGGCGTCCGCCGCGACCCGCGCGACCTCTTTGGTCCGCGCCACCTCGCTCTTGAGGCTCTGGATGAGTCCCTGGATCTTGGAGACCTCCGCGGCCTTCGCCGCTTCGTTCGCCTGTGCCGCCTGGACGTCCTCCCACGAGGGGTAGTCGGCCGCGAACGCCCGCGGAATCAGCGGGCCGCCGGCGGCGCCCAGGGCCGCGACGCCCAGCAGTCCGAGACCGAGCGCGCTGCGGCGACTCATCCGGGGCGAGAAGGCTGAGCGCTCGACGGAGGACGGCGCGCAGCCGCAGTCGTCGAGGGGCTTCTCGGGCTCCACGGATCCTCCCGTCGCGTAGCCTACTTCCCTCACACTAGCAACATGAGTCACAGGCGCAACGGATTCTCGGACGCTGGAGTCCATCCTGCACCCGTTCGCCCTGTCGCGCACCCACCCTTTTTCCCTAGGGCGGATGCCCGAGCGACCGGCGACGCGTGCGCGGCGACGCCCCGATTGGCGGATCAACACGGTATTGCGTATGCTTGAGCGTCGGTAACGGTGAGCCCCCGGGTTCATCCGGCCCCATCGTTTAGCGGCCTAGGACGCCGCCCTTTCACGGCGGTAGCACGGGTTCGAATCCCGTTGGGGTCACGCCCGACACACAATTTCATACGCATGGCCCTGTAGCGCAGTTGGTTAGCGTGCCGCCCTGTCACGGCGGAGGTCGCGGGTTCAAGTCCCGTCAGGGTCGCTCCACAGCGACGGGCCCTTCTTCAAGAGGGCCTTTCGTCTCGGACGCGGCATCTCGATGCCGTGAGGCTCTGTAGCTCAGTTGGTAGAGCGCACGACTGAAAATCGTGAGGTCACGGGATCGACGCCCGTCGGAGCCACGGAAACCCTCTTCTGGCTTCTACAGGAGGGGGTTTCTTCATTCCCGGTGCGCGCCGCCATACGGCCCCATTGACGGCGGTTGCCGGACTTGGGAGTCTGACCGACATGACGATGTCGGAACGCGCAGTCAGAGCCAAGACCTCCGTCGACCGGGTGACGGGCTTCTTCTCCCGCATCCAATCGGTGGCGCAGGACCCGGATGCGCTGGATTTCACCTTCGGCAATCCGCACGAAATGGCTCTGCGCGGACTCACCGACGCGATGAGCGCACAACTCGAGCCGCGTTCCGTGGACTGGTACGCCTACAAGTCCAACGAGCGCCCCGCCCAGGAGGCGGTCGCTGCGGGAATCTCCGCCGAGCTCGGACTGGACTTCGAACCGGACGACATCGCGATGACCCAGGGCGCTTTCGGCGCGATCGAGCTCGCGCTGGCTCTGGTCGCCGACGCCGGCGACGAGATCGTGATCCCGGCGCCCGGATGGTTCTGCTACGAGCCGATGCTCCACCAGGCGAACCTCGTACCGGTCACCGCCGCTCTGGACCCGGTCGACTTCTCGCTGGACGTCGACGCCATCGCCCGCGCGATCACGCCCCGGACCCGGGTCGTGATCGTGAACTCGCCCTCGAACCCCACCGGCCGGGTCTTCCCACGGGAGACCTGGGAGGAGCTGGCGACAGTGCTCGAGTCCGCGTCGCAGACGCACGGCAGGCGCATCTGGCTGCTGTCCGACGAGCCGTATCGCCGCATCCGCTTCGACGGCATCGGGTTCGCCAGTCCGGTCGGCTCGTATCCCTGGACCATGATCGACTACAGCTACGGCAAGGTCCTGCTCGCCCCCGGGCAGCGACTCGGCTACCTCGCGCTGTCTCCACTGCTCCCGGCATCCGAGCGGGACGAGCTGCGCGCGGCGTTCATGCCGATCCAGCTCGCGATCGGCTGGGGTTTTCCCAACGCGCTCATGCAGCACAGCGTGCCGGCGCTCGAGAACGTCTCGATCGACATGGCCGAGCTCACCCGCAAGCGCGACCGTCTGTACGGTGCGCTGACCGACGCCGGGTACGAGCTCACTCGACCCGAGGGCACGTTCTATCTCTGGGGCCGCGCACCGGGCGGAGACGCCCAGGCGTACTGCGACGCGCTGGTCGAGCGAGGCGTCTACCTCATGCCGGGCAACATCTTCGATCGCCCGGAGCACTTCCGCGTGTCGCTGACGGCGACGGCGGAGATGATCGAGCGCGCCCTGCCGGACCTCGTCGCGGCCGCGCAGACGCCCTAGCGCTCCGGCCGCGGAAGGACCGCCCTCACGATCCGAGTGTGACGTCGACCTGGATCTCTGCCGCCAGCTGCTCGAGCGCGGACTGGACGTCATCGACGTCGACGGATGCCGGGACCGTCGCGACGATCATCGCCTCGAACAGCCGGCCGCCGGCCATCGCCGCGTCGCGGGTCTCGCTGGACATGCGCTCGATGCTGAGGCCGCGCGCGCTCAGCGTGGACGAGATCTCCCGCACGATGCCGGGATGGTCGTTCCCCAGGACGCGGAAGGAGAACTGACGCGCTGCCGCGGCATCCGTCCTCGACGGGTCACCCGTGTGCACGGTGATCGTGAGCAACCCCTCGAGTGCGGCGAGGGCGGTCCGCAGCTCGTCGACCCGCTCAGCTGCGACCGAGACCTCGATGATGCCCGCGAAGGCTCCGGCCAGCTCGGCCAGCTCACTGTTCTCCCAGTTGCCGCCGTGCGCATCGACCGCATCCGCCACGGCCGCGACCAGACCCGCGCGGTCGGCGCCGACGACGGTGAGGACGAGCGTTGTCATATGCGACAGCGTAGCGACCGACCGCAGTTCCTTGGGCTCATGGCGCCGCTGAGGCGGCCAGCAGGGTCGTCATCCGCGCGATCTCGATCGCCTGATCGGACTCGATGTGGCGGGCCATCTCTCCGACCGCCGGCTCCTGGCCTCCTCCCGCCGCGTAGAGCTCGGCGACCATCGCCAGCGCGCCCTCGTGGTGGCGGATCATGAGCTCGAGGAACAGCCGGTCGAACTCGTCACCGGAGGCTCCCTCGAGCTGGGCCAGTTCGGCATCCGTCAGCATCCCGGGCATCGCCAAGTGTTCGTCATGCGCATGGTCGGGGTCGCGCACCGGCTCGCCGCGCTCCTGCAGCCACCGCTCCATCAGGGTGATCTCGTCGTCCTGGCTGATCTGCATCCGCTCCGCCAGGAGCAGGATGTCGCGGGTCTGCGTGCGCTCTGGTGCGTAGCCGGTCATCACGAGCGCCTGAGCGTGGTGAGGGAGCATAGACCGCACGAAGTCGGCGTCAGCCGGGACATGGGCTACTTCGGGCAGCACGAGCTGCTCATCTTCGTCGAGCGTCCGATTGCCTTCGCCGGGTCCGCCCAGCTGCACCACCGGCGCATCGGAGACCAGGCGGTCGGGCGCATCCTGCGCGGTGCATGCCGTCGCCGCGAGCGTGACGATGAACGTCAGAACCACGGCAGCAACCCGGGGGGCGGTCGCAGCCATCGAACACCTCCAGAAGCGTCGCAGAGCCTCTTCGCTCCGGATTTTGATCCTAGTCACGGGCACGAACCGATGGATAGATTCGAGCACATAGAGCCTCACGCCGGCCGGTGGCACACAGTCGTTCCCCCGCAGCGGAGGTGTCCGGCACGTCAACGCGAGAACAGAGAGGTCCTCGAATGACCGGCAATTCCCCCCGTCCCTGGCGCAGACGCGCCCTCGCCGTCGCAGGCGCGTTCGCCCTGGGTGTATCGCTCCTGTCGGCAACCGCCGCCACCGCCGAGGAAGACCCCCGGGTTGATCTCCCGCCCGGTTACCAAGATGCCGGTGTCGCAGCGAGCAACATCGAGCTGCTCGCCAACGTTCCCCGGGTGGCTCCCTTCGACGCGAATCCGGGAAACTTCGGATTCGTCAACTCCGACCTGGCTTTCACGGGCGACAACGCGATCGTGGGCAACTTCAACGGCTTCCAGGTCTACGACGTCTCCGACCCTGCCGGTCCGACGCTGCGCGCCTCGTTCGTCTGCCCCGGCGGTCAGGGCGACGTCTCGGTCTACGGCGACCTGCTGTTCATGTCGGTCGAGGAGGGGCGCGGTCGCATCGACTGCGGCACGCAGGGTGCGGCCGGCACGGTGAACCTCGAGCGTTTCCGCGGCGTCAGGATCTTCGACATCAGCGACATCGACAACCCGGTGCAGCTGCCGGGTGTCCAGACCTGCCGTGGGTCGCACACGCACACGCTGGTGACCGATCCCGACGACCCGGACCACATCTACATCTACAATTCGGGCACGTCGACCGTCCGACCGGCCGCTGAACTGGCCGGCTGCGAGAACGTCTCGTCGAACACCACGACTCCGATCACGACCGGCAACCCCACGCAGTGGCGGATCGACGTGATCAAGGTGCCGCTGGCCGACCCGGCGACGGCGGCGATCGTGGCCCAGCCGCGGATCTTCACCGACCCGGTCACGGGCGCATTCAACGGGCTGCAGAACACGCTCAACGGGACGCCGCATCCCTCCGGACCCGCGTACAGCCCGGTGCCCAACACGAACACGTGTCATGACATCACGGCATACCCCGAGATCGGACTCGCCGCGGGCGCGTGCCAGGGCAACGGCATCCTGCTCGACATCTCCGACCCGGCGAACCCGGTGCGATTGGATGCCGTCTCGGACCCGAACTTCTCCTACTGGCACTCGGCGACGTTCAACAACGACGGCACGAAGGTGATCTTCACCGATGAGTGGGGAGGCGGGACGTCAGCGCGCTGCCGTGTGACCGACCAGCCGGAGTGGGGAGCGAACGCGCTCTTCGACATCGTCGACGGCAAGCTGCAGTTCAAGAGCTACTACAAACTGCCCGTGCCGCAGACGACCCAGGAGAACTGCGTCGCCCACAACGGCTCGATCGTGCCCGTTCCGGGACGCGACATCCTGGTGCAGGCCTGGTACCAGGGCGGGTTGTCGATCATCGACTTCACCGACACGGCGAACCCCACCGAGATCGCTTACTACGATCGCGGACCGATCAACTTCCCCAACCCGACCGGGCTCAACCTCGGCGGCTACTGGTCGACCTACTGGTACAACGGCAACGTCCTGGCCAGTGAGATCGCCCGCGGCTTCGACAGCCTCGGCCTGACGCCGAGCGCGCAGATGACGGTCAACGAGATCGCCGCCGCGCAGGAGGTCGAGCAGACGCAGTTCAACGCGCAGCTTCAGACGAAGATCGTCAACGCGCCGAGCTTCGCCGTCACCCGTGCGTACATCGATCAGGCCGAGCGCGATGGCTCCCTCAGCGGTCAGGCACTGAGCGAGGTGCGCAAGCACGTCGATCAGGCCGAACAGCTCGCCGCCACGTCGGCGAACCCGCGGTCGATCGTGGCTCAGTTCGACAACGCGGCCCGCAAGGCCGGTGCGCCGGACTCGGCTGTCGTGCAGGCGCTGTACGCCCTGGCTGCGACCTTCGGCTGATGCATGCCCGGTGGGCCGCCCTGGCGGCTCACCGGGCATCACCGCGTCTGCCCGGCGGCTGAAGCCGTCGGGCGGACGCGCGTCCGGAGTGCGCGCAGCCGTCGCGGCTCCACAGGGTGCCCGCGCGGACGCCGTACCATATCGGGTGGGGCGCACCTGCGGCATCCGCGGCGCCACTTGCTCTCAGGGGATATGGGACTGTGACGGACTCCACACGAAACGGTGCGCCCACGCATCGGGTTTCCGCGCGCGTGCGGCGCCGGCGCCGCCTGGTCGCGTTCATCTGCGCAGCCGTGCTCGTCGCAGCAGTCATCACGACGGTATGGGTGATCGCGGCCACTCGCGGGGAACCGGATGTCGCGGCCGACCTCGCCGCATCGCCGACGACGCCCCCGCCGAGCCCCACGCCCGACCCGACACCTCTCACGGCTTCACAGGAGCTGCTCGCGACGACCGACGACCCCGACGCGTGCGCCGTGAGCTTCGCCGGCGAAGGGATCGCCGACCAGCCGATGCTCCAGACGCAGGGATCGCTCTACAGCGGACTGCCCATCCCCTCCCGCGACGGGCTCGTGTTCGCGGGGTGGTACGCCACCGAGGCGGATGCCGCGGCCTTCGCCGTCCCGAGCAGGGTCAACGGTTCCGAAGCCGTCGCCTGCGTCGACCAGCAGATCCTGCTGCACGGGTCGTGGAAGACGCCGGAGGAGAACGTCGCCGAAGACGCCCGGATCCCGATCCTGATGTACCACCAGTTCACGACCAACCCTCAAGGCGAGGACAACTCGCTGCGCGGGAACTACGCCTTCATCGGCGACTTCGACCAGCACATGAATCACATCGCCACGAGCGGTTTCTATCTTCCGACGTGGGACGAGCTGAGCGCGTTCATCGACGGAAACCTGTTTCTGCCGGACCACTCCGTCATCATCACGGACGACGACGCGGACGCGACGTGGCTGGCGCTGGCGGTGCCGGTCGTGGACAAGTACTCGCTGCTGACCACATCCTTCGTGATCACGAAGTGGCGAACGGATGCGAGCCCCTCGAAGTATGTACTGCAACGGTCGCACACCCACGACATGCACGACGCGGGACCGGATGGGCGGGGCCGGATGGTGAACTGGTCTGCGGACGAGATCGCCGCCGATCTCGAGGCCTCGGCCCAGATCCTCGGCGCCAAAGAGGTCATCGCGTACCCCTTCGGTCACTTCAACGAGACGGCCAAGCGCGGCGTCGCCGCGGCCGGTTTCGAGATGGCCCGGACGATCGAGCAGGGCTACGTGACGATCGGCACGGACAAACTGGCGATGCCGACGATCCGCATCAACTACGGGATGGGCCTGGACGCTCTGGTCGGTCTGATCGGCTGAGCAGACGGTGGGTCCGGCGTGGTCAGAGCTCGCCGGGCGACATCGCCTGCGCGTCGAGCTCCTCGACGAGCTGCCGGGCCCTGCTCACCTGCGCTCCCGGCTTGCGCGGCGCGTAGACCACGAGCGAGTGGAAGACGAAGCGCACGATGAAGGCGACGAACAGTGTGATGGCGGTCGCGATCACGACCGAGATGTGACCACCCGAGACCATGAGCGCGACGATCGGGATGCGGATGAGCAGCTCGGCGTTGTTGAACGTGAACGACTTCGCGAATCGCACCCACACGCCCGAGGCCTCGTCCCTCATGTCCTGGAACACGAAGCGCTCCTGCAGCAGGAAGTTGCCGATGATCGTCGCTTCGGACGCGATGATCGCCGCCGCGATGTAGTTGACGCCGAGCTGCGTGAGGGCCCACACGATGGCGACGTTCGCGATCGCACCGAGCCCGCCGATCACCGCGAACAGCGACATCTTGCCGAAGCGGAGCGCGGTCAGCTGAGTGAGGAAGTGGATTCCCTGGCGCAGCGACGCCTTCGACTCGCCCGCGTGGCGGCCCGCGAAGTCGAACGGCACCTCGGCGACGCGCAGATTCTGGCGCGCCGAGGATCTCGAGCAGGATCTTGAAGCCGCGCGGCCTGAGGGTGGCCGCGTCCACTGCCGTGCGGTCGATGAGGAAGAAACCCGTCATCGGATCGGACACGTTCTTCAGCCGGATCGGGAACATGGATCGGGTGAGGGCGGTGGAGGCCTTCGAGACCATCACGCGCGTGCGATCGGACAGTCCGGTCGACGTCCCGTCGCCCGCATACCGCGAGGCGACGACCACGTCCACGTCGCCCCGCGCGAACCGCGCGTAGATCTCGCGGATCTCCTCGGGCGGATGCTGCAGGTCCCCGTCCATCACCAGACAGGCGTCAGCCTCCGCTGCGGCGATCCCCTCGAGCACGGCCCCGCCGAGCCCGCCCCTGCGCTGGTCCCGATGCAGAAGTCGGACGGGCAGCGCAGCGGATGCCGCCACCTCGCGGATGACGTCGGGCGTGGCATCCGTGCTGTCGTCGACGAAGATGATCTCCGCGTCGATGCCCGCGGTCTCGTCCGAGACACGACGAACGAGCTCCGCGACATTGGGAGCTTCGTTGAAAGTCGGCACGATGATCGAGAGCTGCATGTGCGTCCATCGTGCCACGCCGAGCAGAGTGCGCGAATATCCGGGGCTGCATGCTCGGAGGCGGCATCCGGCAACCGTCCAGCATCCATGCGGGAGAATGGAGGGATGACTTCCTCACCCTCGACGATCACGGTGTTCGGCGCCGACTGGTGCCGCGACTGCGTGCGCACCAAGAAGCAGCTCGCCTCGCTCGGTGTGACCTATGACTACGTCGACCTCGTGGCCGACCCGGCCGCCGCCGACGTCGCACGAGAGATCTCGGGCCGCATGAACATCCCCGTGGTCGTCTACCCCGACTCGTCGCACCACGTCGAGCCGTCCAACGCCGACGTCGAATCGAAGCTGCGGGCGCTCTCCCTTATCTGAGCCGCGCCGCGCTCAGTAGTCTGAGGACGTGAGCACAGGGGCAGCATGAGCAAGGGCGTGACGGGCAACACCCGGACGATCGAAGGCTCGGTCGTCACCGACTTCTCGGACCGGATGAGCTACGGGGGCTACCTCGAGCTCGACACCCTGCTCGCGGCGCAGCATCCGCTCAGCACGCCCGAGCACCACGACGAGCTGCTGTTCATCATCCAGCACCAGACCACCGAGCTGTGGCTGAAGCTGGTGCTCCACGAGCTGTCCGCCGCGTGCCGGTTCCTCCGCGAGGATCGACTCGCCCCGGCGCTGAAGTGCATCGCCCGGGTCAAGCACATCCAGCGGACGCTGACCGAGCAGTGGTCGGTGCTCGCGACGCTGACGCCCGCCGAATACGCGCAGTTCCGCGGCGTCCTGGGCAACGCGAGCGGCTTCCAGTCAGCGCAGTACCGGGCAGTCGAGTTCACTCTCGGCAACAAGAACGCGGGCATGCTGCGCGTGTTCGCAACGGACCCGGCTGCCGAGGCGCTCGTCCGCGAAGCGCTCGAAGCACCGAGCCTCTACGACGAGTTCCTGCGGCTGCTCGCCCGGTCCGGCTATCCGATCCCGACCGAGGTCCTGGAACGCGACGTCACCAAGGCGTGGACGTTCACCCGGGAGCTCGTGCCGATCTTCGCCTCGATCTACGCCGACCCGCAGGCGCACTGGGCGGCGTACGAGACGTGCGAGGAACTCGTCGACCTCGAGGACAACTTCCAGCTCTGGCGCTTCCGGCACCTCAAGACCGTCGACCGCATCATCGGCTTCAAGAAGGGCACCGGCGGTTCGAGCGGCGTGCCCTTCCTGCAGAAGGCCCTGGAGCTCACGTTCTTCCCGGAGCTGTTCGCGGTCAGAACCGAGATCGGGCAATGACGGATGCCGCACCACGACCCGTTCCTCCTGCGCGCGCTGCTCGGCCCCGACGCACGCCTGTGCCGCCGCGCGTTGAGCGGTGAGCCCGGCGTAGCCCTTCCCCCCTTCGTCGACCACCACGTGCACCTGCACCTGATCGACGCCGGGCTGCTCGGCGCCCACGGAATCGCCGGGGTGCTCGATCTGGGCGGCGATCCCGTGGCACTCGCGCAGCTGCCGCGCGACAGCATTCCTGTGTTGGCATATGCCGGTGCCTTCCTCACCGCGCCTGACGGCTATCCCTCGGGTCGCTCGTGGGCGCCGCCGAACACCGTCCGGGAGATCAGCTCGGCATCCACGCACCCCGGAGTCGCCGGAGGCGCGGCCACTGCGGTCGACGAGCAGGCGGCGTTCGGGGCCTCCGTTCTCAAAGTCGCGCTGAATGCGGACGCCGGCGCCGTGCCGGACGGTCTGACGCTCTCGGCGATCCTGACCGCGGCCGGACAGCATCACCTGCCCGTCGTCGCCCACACTCAGGGCCCGCGGATGGCGCGGACCGCGATCGACGCAGGCATCGCGGCGCTCGCGCACACGCCGTTCAGCGAGCTCCTCGACGAGACGCTGATCGGGAGGGCGGCCCGGGCGGGGCAGCGGTGGATCTCCACTCTGGACATCCACCGCGATGACCCGCAGAGCCGGGACAACGCCGAGGCGAACCTGCGCGCCTTCGTGCGCGCCGGCGGTGCTGTGCTCTACGGCACCGACCTCGGCAACGGCGATCTGCCCGTCGGCGTGAACGGACGAGAACTCGCAGGCCTGCACGCGGCCGGCGTGCGCGGCGGAGAGCTGATCGCGACGCTGACCGATCCCTGGCCCCGCACGGAGCGCTCGCGCGGCGTCTCGACCTTCGTTCCCGGCGATCCGCCCGAGGGCATCGACGCGGTACCCGCGTGGCTTGCCGGCGCGAGCGTCGTCCCGACCGAGGAGCTGATCCACGATGACCACAGTTGACGGCGCCCCTGCGCGTGACGGGTTCGCGGAGCTCTCCGCCGAGGCCGCCGCCCTCGATGCGTCGGATCCGCTCGGATCGCTGCGCGCGGAGTTCATCGGCGCTGAGTCGCCACTGGTCTACTTCGACGGCAATTCCCTCGGCCGCCCGCTGCGCCGGTCCGCCGAGCGGCTGGAGCGCTTCGTGCACGAGCAGTGGGGCGGGCGTCTCATCCGCGGCTGGGACGAGTCCTGGATGAGCCTTCCGTTCGAGATCGGAGACGCGCTCGGCCGGTCGGTGATCGGCGCGGCACCGGGCCAAACCGTGATCGGCGATTCGACCACGGTGCTGCTCTACAAGCTCATCCGCGCCGGCTTCGACGCGCAACTCGCCGACGACCCCGCCCGGAGGGAGATCGTCGTCGACACCGACAACTTCCCGACCGACCGCTATCTCGTGGAGGGCATCGCCGCCGAGCGCGGCGGCCGCGTGCGCTGGATCGAGGTCGATCGCTCGTCGGGCGTGACCGCGGACGGCCTCCGCGCAGCGGTGGGCTCGCAGACCGCTGTGGTGATCCTCAGCCAGATCGCCTATCGTTCGGGCTTCCTCGCCGATGCCCCCGCTCTCACCCGGATCGCCCACGACGCCGGGGCACTGATCCTGTGGGACCTCTGCCACTCCGCCGGCTCGGTGCCGATCGAGTCCGACGCCTGGGGGTTCGACCTCGCCGTCGGCTGCACCTACAAGTACCTCAACGGCGGACCGGGATCGCCCGCCTTCGCGTTCGTGGCGGAGCGCCACCAGAGCACGCTGACCCAGCCGATCCAGGGGTGGATGGGCAGCGCCGACGTGTTCGCGATGGGACCGGAGTACAGCACCGGCGCCGGGGATGCGCCGCTTCCTGTCGGGGACGCCGCCGATCGTGGGAATGCTGGCGCTGCAGGACACCCTCGCACTGATCGAGGACGTCGGCATCGATGCCATCCGCGCGAAGTCGGTCGCGCTGACCGAGTACACGGTGCGGCTCGCCGACGAGCTGCTCGCCCCGCAGGGCGTGACGCTCGCATCCCCCCGCGAAGCGGGCGAACGGGGCGGGCACGTCACGCTGCAGCATCCGTCGATGCGCGACGTGACCGCTCGACTGTGGACGCGCGATGTCATCCCCGACTACCGCGACCCGGGCGGTCTGCGCATCGGTCTCTCGCCGCTGTCGACGAGCTTCACCGAGGCGCTGCAGGGCATGATCGCGGTCCGCGACGCGATCGCCGCCGAGAGGCGGTGAGCAGCGGGGCCGAGCCCGCTGGCATCCAGGCGCACGCCCGATGGGACTGGGTGCCACGCCGTAAGCTGGAGGTCCCGCCCGAAGGAGAGCGCCGTGACGCCTATCGCGAAGACCGCAGCCGCTGCCGACGCACCCGCTCAGGGCGGCAGCGCGCCGGCGTCCCCTCGCGATTCAGAGCGCGAGAGGCTCGACGCCGCGATCGCCGTCCTCCACATCGGGGCCCGCTCGTGGTCGCACCTCACCCTCGGCCAGCGCGCGCGACTGCTCCAGCGCACGCACGCGACCACCGCCGCCGCCGCTGAGGAGTGGGCCGACACCGCCGCCCTCGCCACCGGGATGGACCCGGACCACCCGCGCCGCGGCGAGGAGTGGCTTCCGGGACCCTACGCGGCGCTCGTGGCGCTCCAGGCGTATCGGGAGACCCTCGAGGCGCTGGCGAAGGGTGCGGACCCGCTCGCCCGCGTGAAGATGGATGCCGCGCCCGGCGGGCGCGTGCGGGCTCACGCCTTCCCGCTGCACCCGGCGGACGCCGTCCTGGTCGCGGGTCACACCGGCGAAGTGTGGTTCGAGCCGGGCGTGACGATCCCCGACGCGCGGAGATCCGCGGGCCTCGCCCAGTTGACGCCGACCCGCGCCGGCGGGGTGGGGCTGGTCCTGGGAGCGGGGAACGTCACTTCGATCGCGGTGCTGGACGTTCTGTACGAGCTGCTCGCGCACAACCGCGTGGTCCTGCTCAAGGTCAATCCGACACACGATGCGATGATTCCGGTCTACGAGCGGGCCCTCGCGCCGCTCATCGAACCGGGCTTCCTGCGGATCGTCCGCGGAGGAGCGGATGTCGGCGCCTACCTGACCGCACACGAGGGCATCGACCACGTGCACATCACCGGTGCCACCGCGACGTTCGACGGGATCGTCTGGGGCACGGGCGACGATGCGGCGCGCCGCCGCCGCGAGAGCGACCCGCGGATGACGAAGCCGATCACGGCCGAGCTGGGCGGGGTCTCGCCGATCATCGTCGTGCCCGGCGAGTGGAACCACGCGGATCTGCGCTATCAGGCGGAGCACATCGTCACGATGCGGCTGTACAACAGCGGTCACAACTGCCTGGCGGGTCAGCTCGTCATCGTGAGCGCGGACTGGCCGCAGCGCCAGGCGTTCCTGACCGCGCTTCGCGAGGCGTTCGCCGACGCACCGGAACGCCCGGTCTGGTACCCGCGCAGCGAGGAGAGGCGGGATGCCGCCGCCGCGAGCCACCCCGGCGCAACAAGGCTCGGTGACGGAAGTCGACTGCTGATCGAGATCGCCCCGGGTGAGGATGCGACCACCCTCGAGACCACCGAGTACTTCGCGCCCGTGCTGGGCGTCATCCAACTCCGCGGCAACGGTCAGGAGTTCCTCGACTCCGCCGTCGCGCACGCGAACCAGCGGCTCACGGGGTCACTCGGTGCGAATGTGCTGATCGATCCCGCGACCCAGGATGCGCTCGGCGATGGCTTCGAACGGGCGATCGCCGACCTGCACTACGGTGCCGTCTCGATCAACTCGTGGACCGCGCTGGCGTTCCTCACACCGACGCTCACCTGGGGCGCGTATCCCGGCGGCACGCAGGAGGACGTGGGAAGCGGCATCGGAATCGTCCACAACGCGCTGCTGCTCGATCGCGTCGAGAGGACGGTGACCCGCGGCCCGTTCCGTCCGTTCCCGCGCTCGATCGGCCGCGGGCTGCGGACCGGCAGCGCATCGGCCGCCGTCGTCCTGCCCAAGCCCCCGTGGTTCGTGCATTCGCGCACCGGAGCCGTCGTGAGCGAGGGCTTCACCCGATACCGCATGGACGGCAACCTCGCCCGCCTGGCGCGCACGTTCGTCCAGGCATTGCGCGCATGAGCTTCGCGCGCCGCGCACCCCGCAACCTCACCGCCGACTATGTGATCGTCGGCGCGGGCTCGGCCGGGGCGGCTCTCGCCGCGCGGCTGAGCGAAGACGCGTCGGTCTCGGTGCTGCTGCTCGAAGCAGGGCCGCCCGACACGGCGCTCGAGCTGCACGTGCCGGCCGCGTTCTCGAAGCTCTTCCGCGGGAAATACGACTGGAACTACGACACCGTGCCGCAACCCGAGCTCGAGAACCGCACGGTCTACTGGCCGCGCGGAAAAACGCTCGGCGGCTCGTCCTCTCTCAACGCGATGATCTGGGTCCGCGGCTTCGCGGCCGACTACGACGAGTGGGCCGAGGCTGCGGGCGAGCGCTGGTCGTGGCAGAGCCTGGTGCCCTACTTCCGCCGCGTCGAGCGCACGGAGGATGCGGCGGACCCCACCCAGGGCACGGACGGCCCGCAGTCCGTGCAGCACCAGCGCGATCCGCGGTCGCACACCTCCGCTTTCCTCGCCGCAGCTGCCGAGGCCGGTCACGCGGTGACTCCGCCGAACCTACCCGCCGATCAGGGTTTCTCGCAGACGATGGTGTCGCAGCGCCGGGGTGCGCGCGCGTCGACGGCCGACGCCTACCTGCGCCCGGCGAGACGACGTCGCAATCTGCGGGTCGTCACGGGCGCGCTGGTCCGCCGCGTGACCTTCGACACTCCGACGCGGTCCTTCAGCAGCACCGATGCCGCGCATCGAGACGCAGCCGGCGGCGGCGAACCCCGCGCGACGGGTGTGTACGTCGAGATCGACGGCGTCACCCGCCACGCGCTCGCCCGGCGCGAAGTGATCCTCGCCGGCGGTGCCGTCAACACGCCCCAGCTGCTCATGCTGTCGGGCATCGGCCCTGCCGAGCACCTCGCCGAGCACGGCATCGCCCTCGTCGTCGACAGTCCCGACGTCGGCGCGAACCTGCAGGATCACCTCGTCGCGGGACTCGCGCCCGCCGCTCACGGGGGCACCCTCTACGGCGCGGAACGCGCCGGCGAACTCGCGCGGTACCTCGCGTCGCGCCGCGGGATGCTGACCTCGAACGTCGGGGAGGCCTACGGCTTCGTGCGCACCGAGGTCGCCGATCGCACGGCGATGGCCGACGCGCTCCCCGACATCGAGATCCTCTTCGCCTCGGCCCCCTACGTCGGCGAGGGACTCGTCCCCCTGCCCGCCGAGGGTCTCACCGTGGCGGCGATCCTGCTGCGACCGCGCAGTCGGGGCACGATCCGGCTGCGCTCCGCGGACCCGTCCGCGAAGGCCGTCATCGACCCGCGGTACCTCAGCGACCCCGACGGCCTCGATCGGGCGACGCTGCTGGCCGGCCTCGCCGAGTGCGAGAGACTGCTCGCGACAGACGCCCTGCGCACTGTGACCACGGGCGGCTGGGTCGTGCCCGAGGGCGGCGAGCGCATGACCCCCTCAGAACGCGCCGAGCTCTCGCTGCGCCGGTACTCGCACACGCTCTACCACCCGATCGGGACGGCGCGCATGGGATCGGATGCCGGATCGGTGGTCGACCCGGAGCTGCGGGTGCGCGGAGTCACCGGCCTGCGCATCGCGGACGCGTCCGTGATGCCGACGCTCATCCGCGGGCACACGAACGCCGCCGCGATCGTGATCGGCGAGGTCGCGGCCGACCTCGTGCGCGGACGCTGACGCCGGCGTCAGCCCGCGAAGCGGTCGGTCGCCGCCACGAGCTCCGCGGCGATCCCCGGCTCGCTCGCGGAATGACCGGCATCGTCGACGACGACGAGTTCGGCCTCGGGCCAGGTGCGGTGCAGGTCCCACGCCGTCATGATGGGCGTGCAGACGTCGTAGCGACCCTGCACGATGACCGCCGGGATGCCGCGCAGAGCGGGCGCATCGTCGATCAGCTGCTGGTCGCGGAACCATCCGTCATGCACGAAGAAGTGATTCTCGATGCGAGCGAACGCCGTTGCGGCCGCCGGCTCCGTCATGCCGGCGACCAGCGCCGGATCGGGGCGCAGCGTGAGCGTCGACGCCTCCCAACGCGACCACGCCACAGCGGCCGGCACATGGACCGCGGGATCGGGGTCGTTCAGCCTGCGGTGATACGCCTCGATCATGCGGGAGCGCTCGAGCACCGGGATCGGGGCGATGAACTCCTCCCACAGGTCGGGGAAGATCGCGGACGCGCCGCCCTCATAGAACCACTCCAGCTCGTGGCGGCGCAGTGTGAAGATCCCGCGGAGGACGAGCTCGGTGACGGCATCCGGATGCGTCTCGGCGTACGCGAGAGCGAGCGCACTGCCCCACGATCCGCCGAAGACCTGCCAGCGCTCGATGCCGAGATTGCGCCGCAGCAGCTCCATGTCGGCGACCAGATGCCACGTGGTGTTGAAGCGCAGATCGGCATCCGGGTTGCTGGCGTGCGGAGTGCTGCGGCCGCACCCGCGCTGGTCGAACAGCACGATGCGGTACTTCTCGGGATCGAAGAAGCGCCGATGCCAGGCGGACGTGCCCGCACCGGGGCCGCCGTGGAGGAAGACGACCGCCTTGCCGGAAGGATTGCCGCTCTGCTCCCAGAAGATCCGATGACCGTCTCCGACAAGCAGCGTTCCCGACTCGTAGGGCTCGATCGCCGGGTAGAGGCAGTCGAGCTCGTTCGGGTCGCTCACAGGCCGCTCCCGGGGATCGAGAACGTGTCGCACGCCTGCACGCCGCCGTCCAGGCCCGCGTTGAACCAGCGCGCGCGCTGCTCGCTCGAGCCGTGGGTCCAGGTCTCGGGATTGACGGCGCCGCCGGACTGCTGCTGGATGTGGTCGTCGCCCACGGTCTGCGCCGCGTTGATCGCGTCGTTGATCTGCTGGGGCGTGGGGGGCTCCAGGTAGGGGACGCCGTTCTCGTCCACGGTCTGCGACGCGGCGGCGACCCAGGCGCCGGCGAAGCAGTCCGCCTGCAGCTCCATCCGCACGCCGTTGCTGTCCTCGCCCGTGCCGTTGTTCGGGTACGCCTCCATGGTGCCGGTGATCCCCTGGATGTGGTGACCGTACTCGTGCGCCAGCACGTAGAGCTGCGCGAGGGGACCCGCGGTCGCGTCGAACTGCTCCCGCAAGAGGGCGAAGAACGTCGGATCGACGTAGATGCCTTCTTCGGGCGGACAGTAGAACGGCCCGGTCGCATTGGACGCAGTGCCGCACTGAGTGCTCGTCGACCCGTCGACGATGATCAGCTGCGGCTCGCGGTAGCCCTGCACGTTCTCTGCCCAGAACTGGTTGATGGAGAGGGATGCCGCAGCCAGACGGCAGTCATCGCTCGCGTTCGCGTCGGCTCCGGTTTCGCAGTTCGCGATCTCGCTGCCGGTGTCGGCGGGGTTCGGCACGCCACCGCCTCCGACCAGCCCGGAGATGTCGGTGCCGGTGAACAGCTGAAACAGCAGAACCGCGAGCGCTCCGAGGCCCGCGATGCCACCGCCCGCAACGGCGATGCCGCCACCGCGTCGCCGGGCGGTGTTGCCCCCGACGCTCGCGTTGTCGTTGAAGGTCATGCGTTCACGGTACTCGTCCCGGTGCGGGCGGATGCGGACATTCCGCACCGGCGTGCGGATTGCTATGCTCATCGGTCGGACTCGACCCGCGCGCCCGAGACCGCGGGAATAGGCTCGGGTTCATGGCGGCATCTGCTCCGGGGTCCTCGGCCCCGCACACCCAGTCGGTCTCCACGTCGGCGACCACCGTCACGATCACCGGTGCGGGAGGTCAGATCGGCTACGCGCTGCTGTTCCGGATCGCCGCCGGAGAGATGCTCGGCGCCGATCGCGGCATCCGGCTTCGGCTCCTCGAGATCCCGCAGGGCGTGCGGTCCGCCGAGGGAGCCGCCCTCGAGCTGCAGGACTGCGCCTTTCCTCTGCTCCGCGGGGTGGAGGTCACGGACGACCCGCTCTCCGCGTTCGACGGCTGCAGCATCGCACTGCTGGTCGGTGCCCGTCCCCGGGGTCCCGGAATGGAGCGAGCCGATCTGCTCGCGGCCAACGCCGGTATCTTCGGGCCGCAGGGCGCCGCACTGAACGCCGCAGCGGCCGACGACATCCGGGTCGTGGTGGTCGGCAACCCGGCGAACACGAATGCGCTCATCGCCGCGGCATCCGCCCCCGACATCCCCGCGGACCGCTTCACTGCGCTCACCCGCCTCGACCACAACCGGGCGCTCGGCCAGCTCGCCGAAGCCCTCGACACGCCGGCCGACGAGATCGACGGGCTGACGATCTGGGGCAACCACTCCGCGTCGCAGTTCCCTGATGTGTCATACGCGACTGTGCGCGGCGAGCCGGTCGTCGACGCGCTCGCCGCACGCTTGGGCGGACGGCAGGCAGCCGATGCCTGGCTCGATGACGTGTTCATCCCCCGTGTCGCCCGGCGTGGAGCGGAGATCATCGAGGTGCGCGGCTCGTCATCCGTGGCTTCGGCTGCCCACGCGGCCATCGAGCACGTCAGAGACGAGCATACGGGTACGCGCTGGACCTCGGCGGCCGTCGTCTCGCGCGGAGAGTACGGCGTCCCGAGCGGCCTGGTCAGCTCATTCCCGGTCTCCTCCCACAGCAACGGCTACCGCGTGATCGAGGGTCTGCCGATCGACGAACGCGCACGCGCGCGCATCGACGCCTCCGTCGCCGAACTGGTGGCCGAGCGCGACGCTGTCGAGGCGCTCGGAGCGCTGTAGCCGCGATGGAGGCACTCGTCGTCGCGGTCATCGGCGTCGTCGTGATCGCCCTGGCGACGGCTCTCGCTCCGCGCGTGGGGATCGCCGGACCCCTCGCCCTCGTGGGGATCGGGATCGGCGTCAGCCTCCTGCCCTTCTTCCCCGCGTTCGAGGTCGATCCGGAGATCATCCTGGTCGGAGTACTTCCGCCGCTGCTCTACTCGTCCGCCGTGTCTCTGCCCGCGATCGAATTCCGCCGCGACTTCCGTCCGATCGCCGGTCTGTCCATCCTGCTCGTCCTGATCAGCACCGCCGCGCTGGCCGTGTTCTTCGTGCTGGTGATCCCGGGGATCGACGCGTACCTCGCGATCGCGCTCGGTGCGCTGCTCAGCCCGACGGACGCCGTGGCGACCTCGATCGTGAAGAGGCTTGGGATCTCGCCCCGCGTCGTGACGATGCTCGAGGGCGAGAGCCTGCTCAACGACGCGACGTCGCTCGTGCTGCTGCGCACCGCGATCGCCGCGATCGCCGTCGGCAGCGTGTCGATCGGCGAGGCCGTCTGGGCGTTCGTGTGGGGCGTGGTCATCGCGGTCGTGATCGGCGCGCTGGTGGGGCTGCTCGCGCTGCGGGTGCGCAGCTGGGTCGGCCATTCCGCGGCGAACACCGCGCTCAGCTTCGTCGTGCCGTTCGTTGCCTACCTGCCGACCGAGCAGCTCGGCGGCTCGGGACTGGTCGCCGCCGTCGTCGCCGGGATCGTGACCGGTCAGGGGGCGGCCCGCTGGTTCACGCCCGAGCAGCGGCTCTCGGACGAACTGAATTGGCGCACCGTGGAGCTGATGCTGGAGGGCGCCGTCTTCCTCGTGATGGGCCTTCAGCTCAAGGAGATCGTCCGCGCCAACATCGAGGACCACGAAGGTCTCTGGCACGGCGCCTGGCTGGCGGCATCCGCCCTCGCCATCATCCTGATCGTCCGCTCCGGCTACGTCGCCGTCCTCGTCGCCTCGCAGGGTCGCCGCGCACGGCGGTTGCGGCGCGAGCGGCTCGAGAGCTTCAGCGACCGTCTGGACGCGGTCGAGCCGGGACCCGCACGCTCGGAGGCAAGGCGAGGCCGGCAGGCCTCCCCGGAGCGCCGCGCACGGCGCCTGCAGCTCATGCGCACGCGCGTCACCCGCGCTCTGGCCGATCTCGACTACTACCAGGCCTCGCCTCTCGGCTGGAAGCACGGAACGGTCATCGTGTGGGCCGGCATGCGCGGCGTCGTCACGCTCGCCGCGGCGCAGACGCTGCCCGACGGGCCGATCCAGGCACTGCTGGTGTTCGTCGCGTTCCTCGTCGCCGTAGGCAGCCTGATGCTGCAGGGCTTCACGCTGCCCATACTGGTGCGGCGCCTCGGGCTGGAGGGCACCGGCGGCGGCGGCCCGTCGGCGGCGGAGCAGAGACGCCTCGACGACGAGATGCGGGCGGCCGCGGCATCCAGTCTCACCGGAGACCGCCTGAAGCGCAGGGACGGCTCGGCCTTCCCGGCGGAGCTCATCGAGGCCGCCGGCTCCCGCCTCACGCAGCCGCCCGACGACGACACGACGACGTACGCGCATGACCTGCTCGAGCTCCGGCTCGCGCTCATCGGCGTGATGCGCGTGCGGCTCAACCTCCTCTCGCGCGACGGCACGTTCAGCACCGCTGCGCTGCGGCACGCCCTGGCCGAGCTCGACGCGGATCAGCTGAGCCTCGAGCTGCGGCTGGACGACCATGTCTGAGCGCGACCATCCTCAGTCGGTACCGCAGACGTGGCCGTACGGGTGAGAATGGACAGATGAGCGAGACGACGGATGCCGCGGTGAGACGCTCCGCCGCGCTCGACGCCGACCCGCACAGCCAGACGAGCCCCCTGCACCTGCCGCATCAGGCGGCGGACTGTCCGAAATGCTTCACCGAGCTGCAGCGCGATCGCGACTGGTGGCTCGCCCGTCCCGCCGGTTCGCGCCTGGTCGGGCTTGTGATCTCGCGCGACGACATGCCGACCGTCACCGAGCAGCGCGACGAGCTGACGCGGTTCGGGGTGCCGATCGAGGGCTTCCGCCACCCGGCGCCGGAGACACTGGAGTCGTGGGAGGACCGGCTCGTGCGTCTGTTCGGCACGCTGCGCACGGGTGACGTGCTCGTCGTCGCGACCGTGCACGCGCTCGGCCGCGACATCGACGAGGAGACGCGGACAGTCGCCGAGCTGCACCGGCGCGGTGTGGTCGTGAAGGTGCTGAGCCACGGCGGCCGTCACCTCTTCGACGCCGGGCGCTGACCGAGACGCTGCGCGGGCTCGCTGAGCGAATCGCGATGAGGCGTGCATTTGCGAGTCCGCTGCGGCTGGGGCGTCATGTCGGCGGAGCAGCTCGGGGTCGCACGGCGGCGAGCGTCTGGCTGCGTATCGACTCAGGTTTCTGGCGGCGGAGGGTGGACGAACACGTCCACCGTGTTCTCGCGGAGATGGAGGCTGATGACGCTGTCGGGCGGAAGCCAATCGCCGAAGCCGTCGTCCGGCTCTGCCACCACGCTCATATGGAGGGCGAGGTCGAGCCCCGGAGGACTGCACTGGAATTGGAATCTACCCATGCCCGCACCGCTGAGAGCGACGAGGCAGGTGTTGCCGAGGCTGTCCTCGACGGACCACACGTCGAGGTCGTGGTATCGCTCGAATTGGCGGAGCGTGGAAATGTCCCCCACCTCGACGTGACCATTCAGCGCGGGGATGATCCTGTTGTCTGACTCGCCCGCGGTCGGCTGCAGTGTCGCATCGGGGTGCGGTACACGAAGCCAGGTCGCGGCGTAGATGAGGATTGCGACGACCACGATCGACCCGACGAGGAACCATATGCGGGCGCGCGTAGTGGTGGCGCGCGTCCACGGCGACCGGACGACGCTCTCTTTCGAGGTCGTCGGGATCATGAGCTTCAGCTTCGGATCGTCTGGACCGGCCGCGACGCCTTCGCGGGCGGAAGGGGCCGTCGGCGACTCATCCGCCGCACGGCCGCCGACGGACTCCGTAGCGTTGACGGGCGTCGGAATGCTGACATGAACGGCTTCGAGTTCGATCAACCTCGCCATCGCTGCCGGATCGGACGCGATGTCGGGTTTCGGACCGTACGCCCGGGCGCGGAGGTCGTTCAGTTCGCGTTCGGTATCCGACCGACGCGAAGGTGTGCTGCGCTCAACCGGCTCCGGGTCCCAGCTTGATGCGGAGGGCGATCCATCCACGGTTGAAACGTACACCCGGCCCGCCAGGGCGCGGAGACCGTCTCACGGCACCACTCGAATGGCGGACTTCGCGATCACCTCTTCCAGCGCCTTCAGCGGATCACCCTCCGAGCAAGTGACGGTGATCGTGAAGCCGAAAAGTGGGCCCGTGAACGCCCGAGCGGCCGTCACCCATCTGACCGCAGGCTCTGAGCGTTCGATGAGCCGCATGGCGACGAAGTCGTTGCCAGGCACACCGAGCGCGAATCCGCCGTCAATCGCGTCCTCAGCGAAGTCGTCGGGGTCCTCTAGCGATGATGCAAGGAGCTCGTCGCTGGCATCCCGATCGCCGGGGGCCCAACCGCCCTGCTCATCGAGGAGAGTTTGCTCGTACTCCGCCCTGCAGTCTCCGTCAGCTGATGCGAAGGTCCAGGTCCCATCGTCCGGCTCGCCATCGTCGAACGTCCACGATGCGTCTTCCATCAGCGTGGTATCAACCCACTGTGCCTCCGACGACGAGACGAGGTCCGCACCGTCGTCGAAGGTGAGTGTCTCCACGATGTTCCAGTCGACTCGCCCGAGTCCGACCTCAAGCGAATCGAGTCCCACTATTTCGGGGAGGTGGTCGAACATCTGCTGGCCGGTCGCCCCGGTCATCGGACCAGGGTCGCAGTCGAGCTGAATGACCAGTGCCGTATCGAGCGCACCGAAGACCCTCGCCGCTGTCAGCCAACTGCCCCCGTCGCTCCAGCTTCCGGCGCGCACCCGGAAGTCCGCCGTCATCGGCCACCGCCCGACCACGGGGAACGTGACATCCGAACCGCCGTCTGAGACATCGGCGACCGGCATCTCAAGGATCTGGGCGAGGAACTGGTCAGACAACGTGCGGTCGTCCAGCGCGAGATCAAGACCGTCGAGCGCACCGAACCGGTGATACCGCGAACCCTCGCAGCCGTCCGAGAGATGCCTCTCCTCCCAATCGTCGCGCGGGTACACCACCGGATAGCCGTGTGTCATGTCGATCGGCTCCGCGTGCCAACCGGCAAGCCAGACCGCCGGATCGAGATCGGCCCCCGCTTCGAAGGTGAGCTGATCGGGAGGCGCCGGCACGTCCGGCCTCGGAGCGGAAGTCGGTGTCGTCACGGCTTCCGCGGGCTCGATCGCAGGCGCGGCCTCGGGCGTGGGGCTGGTTGTGCACCCAGCCAGCGCCGCAGTCACGGTGATGATCAAGACACTGCCGAGGTACCTCCGAGAGGCACGCATGAGCGCATCATTCTCCTTTGGTTTCAGGCACGACCAGGTCCCTTCCGCCATGCCTTTGGAGCTTGACTGAATGGGGACAGTCCAGTCCACGCCCACCGATACGCAGTACGTAGTCCACTACCTGTTTTCGGAGGCACCGGTACATCAGGCCGCGCTCTCCTGTGAGTCAGATCGCCGCTTGACACCGCCTGGGGGCGGGTGTATCCCGGCACCATGGGGTTGAGCCGTGTGGTCGTCGCGCTCGCGACGACCACACTCCTGATGACGGGGATCACGTTGAGTGCGTGTACCGCGTCGGATCCGCGCGCCGAGCGGGCGGGCGCCCTGCTCGATGACGCGATCCTCGCCGAGGGTCCCGGCTGCTCGGCAGCCGTCGCTGAGCGCGGCGAGGTCGTCTGGACGTACGCGCGCGGGCTTGCCGACCTCGACCGCTCGATCCCGATCGACACGTCGACGCGCTTCAACATCGCTTCGGTGACGAAGCAGTTCACGGCGACTGCCGCGCTGATGCTCGCGGAGGAGGGGAAGCTCGCGCTCAGCGATCCCGTCTCGGACTACGTCGACGGCCTGCCGCCATGGAGTGATGAGGTCACCGTGAGCGATCTGATGACTCACACTTCGGGCATCGCGGACCTGGTGGTCCCTGGCGATGAGGCGGTCGACCGCGAGGTTCTGATGCAGAGCCTGGTCGCACACCCAGGCGCGCGTCGAAAGAACACGTCCTTCCACTACTCCAACGACAACTACATGCTGCTCGGACTCATCGTCGAAGAGGCTGGCGGACGCGACCTGGGGGCGTGGGTTCAAGCGAAGATCTTCGCACCCTACGGACTCGACATGGTGCTCGAACCGGGCGCAGTCGCCGACGACATCGCAATCGGGTACCAGGAGGGATCCCCTCCCTTCACGCCCGCGCCGGACGAGTACGTCGTCCCCGGGCCGACCGGGATCCTCACCACACCGAGCGAGCTGGCTCGGTGGGGCGATCACTATCGCGACCCGCAGACGCTTTCGAAGGCGGCCCTCGAAGAGGCGCTGGGCGCCGCGATGCCCGTCGACAAGCACGATTCCGGGTACCGCTATGGGCCAGGTGTGTTCATCTCGGAGGACGGGCCGATCGTGCACACGGGAAACGTCGCCGGCACCGGCACGTACTTCGCTGTCAGCCCGGATCGCATGTCCACGCTGGCGGTGAGCTGCAATTGGCGGATATGGAGCCCGGATGAGATCGCCGCGGCGCTCGTGGAGATCTGGTTCACGGATGACGACGAAGGGAAACCTTCCCCCGACTGACTGCGGCGTCGTGGCGCGTCTGGCTCCTCGGGTCGATGTCGGTGGTGGTTAGTACGTTTGTTCTATGACCAGAGCGCTTGATCTGCTTCCCGCGGAGGTCGAGGCCGTGCGGGCGGTGTGGTCGGGTGCGGATGCCGGTGCGTTGAGTGACAGCGAGCTGATCGCCGTTCATGAGCGGTACTGCCGGATGCGGCGGATGCTGGACGCGGACCAGACCGCGCTGGCGGCGGAGATCGCCCGCCGGTCCCGGCCGGAGCTCGGCTCGGACGGGTCTGGCGAAGACCCAGGGGTACCGGAACCCGACCGCGCTGATCGCCGCGACCGGAGGCACCTCGACCGGAGACGCCGCCCGCCTGGTCAAGGTCGGCGAAGCGACCGCACCCCGGCAGCTGCTGTCCGGGGAGAAGGCCCCGGCACGGCACCCGCACGTCGCGGACGCGCTGGCTGCTGCGACGCTCACGGAGCGGGCGGCGGGCGCGATCATCGCCCTGCTGGACCGGGTCGCGTTCCGCGCCGGACCCGACGCGATCGTTGTCGCGGAGCGGACGCTGGTCGCGCAGGCGCCCGGGCTGACCATGGACCAGCTGAACCGGGTGCTGGCCCGCGCGGAGGCGTGGCTGGACCCGGACGGTGTCGCACCCCGCGAGGACGAGAAACGCGGCACCGAGCAGCTGAGCATGCGCGAGGTCGACGGCATGCTCGAGTTCACCGGCCGGCTCACCCCCGAACACGCAGCCCCGTTCAAGACCGCCATCGAAGCCCTCGTCTCCGCACGAGATGCGCGCCACCCGGGACGCTCAGCGGACACGCCCAGCGGGACGGCACCGCCGACCCGGATGTGCCGCGCCGGTCGGTGGTCCAGATGCAGGCCGACGCGCTCGTCCGGCTCTGCGAGCACGCCCTCGGCTGCGACCGCACCGACCTCCCCCTGCACGGGGCGACCGTGGTGGTGCGGATCGACCACGCCGACCTCGTCAACGCGACGGGGTTCGCCACGATCGACGGGATCACCGCCCCGGTCTCCGTCGCCACCGCCCGCAGGATGGCCGCCGGCGGGCGGATCATCTCCTGCGTCCTCGGCGGCGAATCCCAGGTCCTGGACTGGGGCCGCAGCAAACGCCTGTTCACCCCCACCCAGCGGCTGGTGCTGTCGAACGCGACGGCGGATGCGCGATGTGCGGGGCACCACCCGGCCACACCAAGGTCCACCACATCCGATGGTGGGCCAGGGATGCCGGACCCACCGACCTGAACAACGGCGTCCTGCTCTGCGAGTCCTGCCACCACCGCATCCACGACAACGGATGGGAGATCCGCATCGACGGCATCGGCATCCGCGCCAAAGTCTGGTTCATCCCCCCACCGCACGTCGACCCCGCACGCACACCCCGCCTCGGCGGACGCGCACGCTACGACTACGCCGCCTGAACGAGTGGATGGTGACGCGCGCGGTCATTCAGCGGCGACCGCACCGGTGGCGAGCTGAGACACATCACCCGCGCCTCGGCCGATCAGGCGCCGACGTACGCCTTCAGGTGCTGCGCCGTCAGGGTGTCCGCCTGGGCGATCAGGTCTGCCGGAGTGCCCTCGAAGACGATGGCCCCGCCGTCGTGCCCCGCACCCGGGCCGAGATCGATGATCCAGTCCGCGTGCGCCATGACCGCTTGGTGATGTTCGATCACGATGACCGAGTTGCCGGCCTCCACGAGTCGGTCCAGCATCGCCAGCATGTTGTCCACGTCGGCGAGGTGCAGCCCCGTCGTCGGCTCGTCGAGCACGTAGACCGCGCCCTTTTTCGCCATCGAGATCGCGAGCTTCAGGCGCTGGCGCTCACCGCCCGAGAGGGTGTTCAGAGCCTGCCCCAGCGTGATGTAGCCGAGGCCCACGTCGATCATCCGCAGCAGGGTCGTGCGGGCAGGGCCCGCGACCTTCGATCCCTCGAAGAACTCGGAGGCCTCAGCGGCGGACATCCCGAGCACCTCGGCGATGTTCTTGCCGTCGAGGGTGTGCTCCAGGACCGCCTCGCTGAAGCCGGTTCCCTCGCACAGCTCGCAGAGCGTCTCGACCGTCTGGGTGAACCCGAGCGTCGTGATGATGACGCCGAGCCCCCGGCACGCAGGACACGCTCCCTCGGAGTTCGCACTGAACAGGGCGGGCTTGACGCCGTTCGCCTTCGCGAACGCGGCCCGGATCGCATCCAGGACGCCGGTGTAGGTGGCGGGGCTGCTGCGGCGGGACCCCTTGATCGGCGCCTGATCGACGACCACCACGTCGTCGAAGGCCGGCACGTTGCCGTGGATCAGCGAGGACTTGCCCGAGCCGGCCACGCCCGTCACGACGGTGAGGATGCCGAGCGGGACGTCGACATCGACGTTCTTGAGATTGTGCTGGGACGCCCCGCGGATCTCGAGCGCGCCCTTCGCCGGGCGCGTGGAGCCCTTGAGCCTCGCGCGATCGTCGAGGTGGCGGCCCGTGATCGTGTCAGAGGCTCGCAGGCCCGCGACATCCCCCGTGTACTGGATCTCTCCGCCGGCCCGGCCCGCGCCCGGACCGAGGTCGACGACGTGATCGGCGATCTCGATCACCTCGGGCTTGTGCTCGACGACGAGTACCGTGTTGCCCTTGTCGCGCAGCAGCTTCAGCAGTGCGTTCATCCGCTGGATGTCGTGCGGGTGCAGGCCCGCGGTGGGCTCGTCGAACACATAGCTGATGTCGGTGAGCGCGGAGCCCAGGTGCCGGATCATCTTCGTTCGCTGCGCCTCTCCGCCGGACAGGGTGCCCGACGACCGGTCGAGGGAGAGATAGCCGAGTCCGATCTCGACGAAGGAGTCGATCGTCCCGCGCAGGCCCTGCATGAGAGGAGCGACCTCGGGGTCGTCGACGGTGGCCAGCCAGTCCGCGAGGTCGGTGATCTGCATGGCCGCGGCATCCGCGATGCTGACGCCCTTGATCTTGGAGGAGCGCGCTCCCTCGTTGAGCCGAGTGCCCTTGCAGTCCGGGCAGGCGGTGAATTTCACGGCGCGGTCGACGAACGCGCGGATGTGCGGCTGCAGCGAGTCGCGATCCTTCTGCAGCACCGACTTCGTGAGCTTCGGGATGAGACCCTCGTAGGTCATGTTGATGTTCTGGATCTTGACCTTCGTCGGCTCCTTGTAGAGGAAGTCCTGACGCTCCTGCTCGGTGAAGTCCTTGATCGGCTTCGTCGGGTCGTAGAAGCCCGACTCGGTGAAGCCGCGCACCATCCAGCCGTCGACGCTGTAGCCGGGGATGGTGATCGCGCCCTCGGCGAGCGACTTGGAGCTGTCGAACAGCTCGTCCAGGTCGATGTCGCTCGCCTCGCCGAGTCCCTCGCAGCGCGGACACATCCCACCGGTGATCTCGAACGAGCGTCGCTCCTTGACCTTCTTGCCGCCCTTCTCGAACGTGACTGCGCCGGCTCCCGAGACCGAGGGGATGTTGAACGAGAACGCCTGCGGCGAGCCGACGTGGGGCTGACCCAGTCTGCTGAAGAGGATGCGCAGCATCGCCTGCGCGTCGGTGGCGGTGCCGACCGTCGATCGGGAGTTCGCGCCCATCCGCTCCTGGTCGACGATGATCGCAGGGCTGACGTTCTCGAGGGCGTCGACCTCGGGGCGGTTGAGCTGGCCCATGAACTGCTGGACGAAGGTGGGGTAGGTCTCGTTGATGAGACGCTGCGACTCGTTCGCGATCGTGGCGAACACGAGCGAGGACTTGCCCGACCCGCTCACGCCGGTGAAGACGGTCAGCCGGCGTTTGGGAATCTCGAGATCGACGTTCTTCAGATTGTTCTCGCGTGCGCCGACGACCCGGATCATGTCGTGGGAGTCGGCGATGTGGGTTCCTGATGCCTCGGTCATAGGGTCCTCTCGAACGGGCGACCCTTCATTGTGCCGACAATCGCGGACACCGCGCTTCCTCGATCCTGCTCGCGGCGACCGGTCCCGCGCGATCCGGTCAACGATCGACGGCGCGCCAGCACCCCGCGACGTGATCGTCCACCATGCCCGCCGACTGCATCAGCGCGTACATCGTGGTGGGCCCGACGAACCGGAAGCCGCGCGTGCGCAGCGACTTGCTGAGGGCCACCGACTCGAGGGTCACCGCCGGGACC
Source organism: uncultured Actinomycetota bacterium (assembly GCA_963750955.1). Taxonomy (GTDB): domain Bacteria; phylum Actinomycetota; class Actinomycetes; order Actinomycetales; family Microbacteriaceae; genus Microbacterium. Next base: position 197,217 of record CAVVSI010000009.1, on the reverse strand, counting down.
TCGGCGAACGACGCCGGGCGGCGGCGGCCGGATGCCGGGGCGAAGGACCACAGCAACGCGTCGAGTTCGCCGTCCTCCATGCCGAGCACGAGCTGCGCGTTCGAGATCGTCGCCTCGATCTTCGCCCGGTTGCGGATGATTCCGGCATCCGCCATGAGTCGTTCGATGTCATCCGCGCCGAATCCGGCGACGACCTCGGGATCGAACGCCGCGAACACCTCGCGGAAGCGCGGGCGCTTGCGGAGGATCGTGATCCACGACAGACCCGCCTGGAACCCTTCGAGCGCCATCTTCTCGAACAGCGCGCGGTCGCCGTGAAGTGGACGGCCCCATTCCTGATCGTGATAGCGGCGGTACTCCGCGTCGTCGCCGACCCAGGCGCAGCGGGCGACGCGGTCGGCGCCGAGGCGGATGTCGGGACTCACACGGTCAGGATATGCGTCCGCACCGACAGCGGCTCACGGGGTGAGGATGACGTTGCCGGCCTTGCCGCGGGCGACGTGCTCGTGCGCCGCACGCGCGGCCGCGAACGGATAGACACCGTCGACGACCGGTCGGATGCGACCGGCCTCGACGAGCGCCCCCGTCGCCGCCAGGTCCGCGCGCACCGCCGACGCCGCGCGCAACCCCGTGAACGCGATGCGCGACCGCCGGCCGCGCGAGCCCAGCGTCAGCAGGTGCCACGCGAGTGCGCCGAAGGTGGGAACGGTGATCAGGTAGCGGCCCGCGGGCGTCAGGATGCGCCGCGCGCGTCGGTATCCCAGCGTGCCGGCGACGTCGAAGACCACGTCGAACCGCTCCGGCAGTGTCGTCACGTCGACGGCGCGGTAGTCGACGGCTCGGACCGCGCCGAGCTCGCGCACCAGCTCGAGCCGGGGAGCGCTGCAGACCGCGGTGACCTCCGCACCGGTGTCGACGGCGAGCTGCACGGCCGCGGTGCCGACCGCTCCGGAGGCGCCGTTGATCAGGATCCTCTCACCGAGCTTCAGCCGGCCTGTGTCGCGCAGGAACGCCATCGCGGTCGCGTCGACGAGGGCGGCGGCATCCGTCGGCGAGAGGCCTTCCGGCCGACGTCCGATCGCACCCGCCGCCGAGATGACGAGGTACTCGGCGTGCGCTCCCATCGCGGCATTCGTCGCTCCCCACACCCGGTCGCCGACCGCGTAGTCCGTGACCCCCTCTCCCACTGCTGCCACGACCCCCGCGAACTCGCTGCCCAGCACCGTGATGCGCGGTCGGATGGGCCCCGCGAAGAGGCGGGCCGCGAGCGGCGTGCCCGAGCGCAGCGCCGCATCCGCCGCGCTCAGCGTCGCCGCCTCGACCCGGACGAGCAGCTGACCGGCGCCGGCCACCGGATCGGGACGCTCGGCCAGCCCGATCACCTCGGGGCCGCCGAATCGGCGATTCACGACAGCGCGCATCTCAGCTCCAACGTGTAAAGGATTCTTGACACCTCGACACTACGACCCAGATGCTCGTATGTCAAGAATCCTTGACACCCGGCATCCCTCAGTACCGCGAGACTGCAACGGGTGGCCGAGACTGCGGGGTTCACCCGCGGTCTGGACCACCCGTTGGAGTCTCGGCGTGAAGGAGGTCTACCGCTTGTTCGCGACCTTCTCCGAGATCGGCGCCCGGCCCGACTCCGCGAGGACGCGGTAGTGCTCGCGCGCTTCGTCCTGGCGCGCCTGCTCGGCACCTGAGGCGATCGGAGCGCGCAGGTGCTCCGGCGCGTAGCCGAACGCGTCGACGAGGTCCTGCGCGTGCGGGCGCAGCCGCAGGCAGAGCCGGTCGATGTACGACGACACCGCCGCGGCGCGCTGCGACGACAGGCGGCCGTTGATCAGATACCACGCGAGGTGCTTCTCGATGAGACCCAGACCGAAGAGATCCCGCAGCCACGTCAGCACGCGCTTGGTACCGTCGTCCGAGACGCCGTTGACGGCATCCGTGAACGCCTCCCACTGCAGCAGCTCGGCATGGGCGCGCGCGGCCTCGATGAGCTCGGACTGGTTCGCATTGAACAGCGCAGCCGCGTCGGCGGGCGACAGGCCGGATGCCGGACGCAGGCGGGTTGCGACATCGGTGACCATCTGCTGCACGCGTCCGGTGAGCAGCTCGTGCTGCTGGTCGGCGCGGAGCCCGCGTTCGACGGCGCGCGCCGTCGAACCGAAGTCGCTCACCGCCTGACCGAGCTGACGCATGCCCGCGCCGTGGAAGACCTTGCCGGCGGTCTGGCCGAGCGCGTACGCGGCGAGGGCTCTGGCGTCCTTGCCCGTGAACTTCTTGCCGAAGTCGCTCAGCAGCCGCTTGCCGACCAGCTGGAGCAGAACGTTGTTGTCGCCCTCGAACGTGACGTAGATGTCGAGGTCGGCGCGCAGCCCCACCAGGCGGTTCTCGAACAGGAACCCTGCACCGCCGCATGCCTCGCGCGACTCCTGCAGGGTGTCCAGAGCGTGCCAGGTCGACAGCGGCTTGAGCGCCGCCGCGAGCGTTTCGAGGTCTTCGCGGTCCTCATCCGTGTCGGCGGCACCGCTGAAGACGGCATCGAACTTCTGCAGGAACTCGTCGTGGGCGAAGATCGACGCGTACGTCGTCGCGAGCCGCGTCAGCAGGCGGCGCTGGTGCTTGCCGTAATCGAGCAGCACCACTTCGTCGCTGCCGGCACCCGAGTCGAACTGGCGGCGCTGGTTGGCGTAGGTGATCGCGATGTCGAGCGCGATCGCCGAGGCCCAGGCCGCCGCGCCGTCGAGCGATACGCGGCCCTGCACGAGAGTGCCGAGCATGGTGAAGAAACGACGCCCGGGACTGGAGATGTGGCTCGTGTAGGTGCCGTCGGGCGCCACGTCGCCGTACTTGTTCAGTAGGTTCGCGCGCGGCACTCGGACCTGGTCGAAGTGCAGGCGCCCGTTGTCGATGCCGTTCAGGCCGCCCTTGAGCCCGTCGTCCTCGCCGCCGATGCCGGGGAGGAAGTCGCCGTTCTCGTCGCGCAGCGGCACGTAGAAGCAGTGGACGCCGTGATTGACGCCGTTCGTGATGAGCTGTGCGAACACGGTGGCCGCGATGCCGTGCAGTGCCGCGTTGCCCAGGTAGTCCTTCCAGGCTCCGCGGAACGGCGTGTGGAGAACGAACTCCTCGGACTCGGGATCGTACGTCGCGGTCGTGCCGATCGCCGCGACGTCCGAGCCGTGGCCGGTCTCGGTCATCGCGAATGCGCCGGGGATCTCGAGGCTCATGATGCCGGGGAGCCACTTGTCGTGATGCTCCTTCGTGCCCAGCTGCAGCACCGCCGAGCCGAAGAGGCCCCACTGCACGCCCGACTTGATCTGCAGACTGGGGTCGGCCGCGACGAGCTCGACGAACCCGGCGATGTTGGCGCCGTTGTCCGCCTCGCCGCCGTACTCCTTCGGGAACGCCCGATGCACGCCGCCGTTGTCGACCAGCAGATGCATCTGGCTCAGCACGCGCTCACGGTGCTCGGCCATGCTCAGGCCGTCCACGCGCCAGAACGCGGGATCCTTGATCATCTCGCGCGCCTCACGACGGGTGTCTGCCCACGTGCCGAGAAGCATGTCGGTCACCTTGTCGACGTCGATGCGGGCTTCGGATGCCTCGGCGGCGGTGTGGGGTGCGGTCGGCGCACCGCCGGCGGGCGTGCGCTTGCTGGTGGCGGGCTTCTTGGAACGGACGGCGGCGTCGGCCATAGCGTCACCTTTCGGGGAGAGGAGGAGTCTCTTTGACCGTAGGACTCCCACAAGGCACGGCAAACTCCATTGGACGAAGTGCACAAGGCTGCTCCGCGCCCAGAGCCGGACTGATTGTGGCGTCCCGACAGCGGGGGCCGGTGTGGCGCGTGTCGGGGAGCGCGTCGAGAATGTGGGAGACCGAGAGGACAGCCGTGAACGTGACACTTCGGCCATGGAGTGAGCAGGATCTCCCCGTGCTGCAGCGCAGCAACACGCCCGAGATGACGGCGCATCTGGGCGGACCGGAGTCGGACGACCAGGTGCGGGAGCGTCATGCCCGGTACCTGCGGCTCTGGCAGACCGGCGAGGCCCGCATGTTCCGGATCGATGTGGACGGCCGGCCCGCGGGTGGCATCGGCTGGTGGCAGACCGATCAGGACGGCACCGCGGCCTACGAGACGGGATGGAGCGTGTTCCCCGAGTGGCAGGGCAGGGGTGTGGCCGGTTCGGCGCTGCGGGAGGTGACGCGGCGGGTGGCCGCGGAGGGCGACCGCGACCTGCTCGTCGCCTATCCCGGCGTCGACAACATCGCGTCCAATCGCCTCTGCCGGCGGGCGGGTTTCGAGCACACCGGGACGGGCACCGAGCCGTGGCGAGGCGCGCAGCTGACGTTCAACACCTGGGTTCTGGACCTGTCTCCCCTCGACCTCGCCGGGCGCGTGCCCGACCACGACGAGCGGTTCGATGAGGGGAGGCTCGATGAGTCGCGCTGGTTTCCGTACTACACGCCGCACTGGTCGTCTCGGGCGGCATCCGCGGCACGCTGGGAGACCGGCTCGGAGGGACTGAGCCTGCGCATCGATGCGGACACCCCACCCTGGTCGCCCGAGTTCGACGGGGAGGTGCGCGTGTCGCACTTGCAGACCGGCCAGCGCTCCGGCCCGCGCGGAACCGGGATCGGGCAGCACCGTTTCCGCGACGGCCTGGTCGTGCGAGAAGAGCAGCCGGAGCAGCGGCTGTGGCTGCCGCGCTTCGGCGTCATCGAGGCGAGGCTGCGTGCGATCCGGCATCCCGATGCCATGGTCGCGTTCTGGCCGATCGGATTCGAGGACCGGCCCGATGACAGCGGCGAGATCTGCATCTGCGAGATCTTCGGCAGCGAGCTCGACGACACGGGCGGCTGGGTGGGCGTCGGGGTCAAGCCCCAGCGTGACCCTCGGCTCTCGGTCGACTTCGAGAAGATCCGCGTGGAGGGCGACCTGACCGACTTCCACGACTACGCCGTCGAGTGGGACGAGCGCCGCATCCGCTTCTTCATCGACGGGCGCTGGGTCAAGACGGTGCCGCAGCGCATCGACTACGCCGTTCAGCTCATGCTCGACGTCTACGAGCTGCCGGACGGTTCGGGAAGGCGCAATGCCGCTGCCCATCCGCTGCGCTTCGACGTCCGGCGCGTGCGCACCTACCCGCCGCGCTGACGCCGGCGGACACACAGCAGACGCGCACCTCCGCACGCCACAATGGCGCTACGCCCGCCCGCATCGCGGTCGCCATAGCCGAGGGTTGCATCCTTCGACCCTCGCTGCGGCGCCGGATCCGGAACGGACCAGCCGGCCCGAGCGGCGGCCCCATCGAAGCTGGGGGGCCGCCCTCGGGCCGGTTCCGGTCGGCTCCGGGCGGAGTATCGTCGCTCGCATGAGCGACGGGTCCGTTCGACGTGCCACGGTCGAGGATGCCGCGATCGTCGCGCGCCTGCTCGATGACTTCAACACCGAGTTCGACACCGCGACTCCCGGGGTCGACGCCATCGACCGCCGGCTGCGCGACCTGCTCGCGGAGGACTCGACCTTCGCGCTGCTGGCCGGCGATCCTCCGTGCGCAGTCGCTCTCGTCACCCTCCGGCCCAACGTCTGGTACCGGGGCCCGGTGGCCCTGCTCGACGAGCTCTACGTCGCCCCGGCTCAGCGGGGCGAGGGGCTGGGCGGCGCGATCATGGCGCAGCTGCTGATCGAATGCGGACGGCGCGGGGTGGAGCTGATCGAGGTGAACGTCGACGAGAGCGACGTCGACGCCCAGCGCTTCTACGGCCGGCACGGCTTCGCGCTCGTCGAGCCGGACACGGGCGAGCGGGCGTTCTACTTCTCGCGGGAGCTGGACGCGAGCGCCTGAGCGGCGAGGCGCGCCTCAGCCCCGAGGCTCGGGCGGCGGCGTCGGTCGATCGGCTCAGAACAGACCGACGATGCGCCCCGTCTCGTCCACGTCGATGCTCATCGCGGCGGGCACTGCCGGCAGCCCGGGCATCGTCATGATGTCGCCGCACACCAGGACGATGAACCGCGCACCGGCCGCCAGACGCACCTCGCGGATGTCGACCGAGTGCCCGGTCGGCGCGCCGCGCAGCCTCGGATCGGTCGAGAACGAGTACTGCGTCTTGGCGACGCACACGGGGTAGCCGCCGTACCCCTCGTCCTGAAGGCGGCGGATCTGCGCGCGCACGGCCGAGCTCGCCGTGATGTCGGACGCCCCGTAGATCCGGGTTGCGATCGCGCGCATCTTGTCCCACAGCGAGGCCTCGTCGGGGTACGTGAAGCCGAGTTCGGACGGCTCCTCGCACAGCCGCACGACCTCGCGGGCCAGCCGCTCGGCGCCCGCGCCGCCGTCGGCGAAGTGCGTCGCCACGACGGCGACGGCCCCCGCCCGCTCGACGGCGGCCACGATCGCGCCGGTCTCGGCATCCGTGTCTTCGGCCCGCTGGTTGATCGCGACGACCGCGGGCAGTCCGAACGTCTCGCGCACGGTCTCGAGGTGCCGTGCGAGATTGACGATCCCGCGCTGGACCGCCGCGACGTCCTCCGCCTCCAGATCGGCCACCTCGACGCCGCCGTGGTACTTCATCGCGCGGACGGTCGCGACGATGACCGCTGCGCTGGGCCGCAGCCCGGTGGTGCGGCACAGGATGTCGACGAACTTCTCGGCGCCGAGGTCTGCACCGAACCCCGCCTCGGTCACGACGTAGTCGGTGAGATGGAGCGCCGCATCCGTCGCGAGGTACGAGTTGCATCCGTGGGCGATGTTCGCGAACGGGCCCCCGTGCACGAACGCGGGGGTGTTCTCGAGGGTCTGCACGAGGTTGGGCGCGAGCGCATCGCGCAGCACGGCCGTCATCGCGCCGTGCGCTCCGAGCTCGCGGGCGCGCACGGGGTGTCGCTCTCGGGTGTACCCGATGACGATGTCGCCCAGGCGCTCCTTGAGGTCGCGCAGGTCGGTGGCGAGGCAGAAGATCGCCATGACCTCGGATGCCACGACGATGTCGAACCCGGACTCGCGCGGGTATCCGTTGCCCGGCCCGCCCAGGCCGACGACGACGTCTCGCAGCGCGCGATCGCTGACATCGAGCACGCGCCGCCACGTGACCCGGCGCACGTCGATGCCGAGGGCGTTGCCGTGGTGGATGTGGTTGTCGATCATCGACGCGAGCAGGTTGGTGGCCACCGCAATGGCCGAGAAGTCGCCGGTGAAGTGCAGGTTGATGTCCTCCATGGGAACGACCTGCGCATAGCCGCCGCCCGCGGCGCCGCCCTTCATGCCGAACACCGGTCCCAGCGCGGGCTCGCGGAGGCAGATCATCGCGCGCTCGCCGATTCGGGTGAGTGCATCGCCGAGACCCACCGTGGTGGTCGTCTTCCCCTCACCCGCCGGCGTGGGCGAGATCGCGGTGACCAGCACGAGCCTGCCCGGCGGGCGGTCGCGGATCGAGGCCAGGTAGTCCAGCGCGATCTTCGCCTTGTAACGGCCGTAGGGCTCCAGGCTCTCATCCGGGATGCCGAGGCGTGCGGCCACCTCGGTGATCGGCAGCATGTGCGCCGCATGCGCGATGTCGATGTTGCTGAGGCTCATCGTCGAACCCTCCCCGGGGGCCGCGTCGGCCCGAGATCTGTGGCCCTCGTCGGCCTGCTGGTCAGCCTACGATGCCCTCTCGGCGATCACCTCGAGCACCGCGGCGCCGTACGCCTCGCGCTTCTTCGCGCCGATTCCGGTGATCCCCTCGAGCTCGTCCGGGGTGGTGGGGCGATGCTCGGCGAGCGCGCGCAGCGTGGCGTCGCCGAAGATGATGTAGGCCGGCATCCCCTGCTGCTTGGCGACCCCGGCGCGCCACTCGCGGAGGGCGTCGAAGAGGGGCCTGTCGCCGGAATCGAGCGACTCGGATGCCGCGGACCTCCGCGCCCGCGACGACCCGCCGCCCGCACCACCGCGTCCCAGCACATCGCGGCGCAGCGGCACGGGAGCCTCCCCGCGCAGGACGGCCGCCGCGGGTTCGCCGAGCGCGAGGGTGCCGTATTCGCCCTGCGGCACGAGCACTCCGCGCGCCAGCAGCTGGCGGATCACGCTCCGCCAGTTCTGGTCGGTGAGATCGGCACCGAGTCCGTAGGTCGACAGCGCATCGTGGCCCTGCTGACGGATGCGGTCGGTCGAGGCCCCGCGCAGGATGTCGACCAGATGGCCCGCCCCGAACGCCTGACCGCGCTCGCGCTGGAGGCGCACGATCGTGGACAGCAGCTTCTGGGACGGCACCAGTCCGTCCCAGGTCTCGGGCGCCTCGAGGCACGTGTCGCAGTTGCCGCACGGCTCGGATGACTGGCCGAAGTAGCCGAGGAGGTTCTGGCGACGGCATCCGACCGTCTCGCACAGCGCGAGCATCGCGTCGAGGTGCTGGCCGAGCCGCATCTTGTACGAACGCTCGCCCGGCGATTGGTCGATCATGCGACGCTGCTGCACGACGTCGCCGAGGCCGTAGGCCATCCAGGCGACCGAGGGCTCGCCGTCGCGGCCGGCGCGACCGGTCTCCTGGTAGTACCCCTCGACCGACTTCGGCAGGTCGATGTGCGCGACGAAGCGCACGTCGGGTTTGTCGATGCCCATGCCGAACGCGATCGTCGCGACCATCACCACGGCGTCCTCCCGCAGGAACCGCGCCTGGTTCGCTGCGCGCACGGACGCGTCGAGCCCGGCGTGGTACGGGAGGGCGTCGATGCCCTGCGTGCGCAGGTACTCGGCGGTCTGCTCGACGCTCTTGCGGCTGAGCGCGTAGACGATGCCGGCGGAGCCCGCGGGCTGCGAGCGGATGAACGCCAGCAGCTGCTTGCGCGGCTCGACCTTGGGATCGATGCGGTACTGGATGTTGGGGCGGTCGAAGCTCGCGACGAAGTGCTGCGCGTCGGGAAGACGCAGGCGCTGCGTGATCTCACGGTGGGTCGCCTCGGTCGCCGTCGCCGTGAGGGCGACGCGCGGCACGCCCGGGAACTGCTCGCCGAGATCGCCGAGCATCAGGTAGTCCGGGCGGAAGTCGTGACCCCATTGCGACACGCAATGCGCCTCGTCGATCGCGATGACGCTGAGGGTCCCGCGCTGCAGCAGAGCTCGGGTGGACGGGCTGGAGAGCCGCTCGGGGGCGACGTAGATGAGATCGAGTTCGCCGGCGAGGTAGGCGCGCTCCACGGCGGCGCGCTGGGGCGCGGCCTGCGTGGAGTTGAGGTACGCGGCACGCACGCCGTTCGCGACGAGCGCGTCGACCTGGTCGTGCATGAGCGCGATGAGCGGGCTCACCACGAGCCCGGTGCCGGGGCGCACGAGCGCGGGCACCTGGTAGATCAGGCTCTTGCCTCCACCGGTCGGCATGAGCACGACGGCGTCGCCGCCCGCGATCACCGTCTCGATCGCGGCGGCCTGGTTGCCCCGGAACGCGTCGTACCCGAATACGGTGTGCAGCGCCTCGAGCGGGGTGGCGAACCGAGCGGGGGCAGCCTGCGGCACGACCGGTGCGGATGCCGCGCCCGGCATCCATCCGTCATCGACGGGCGGAGTCCAGGACTCGTCGACCGGCGGTGCCCAGGAATCGTCGGGCGGAGGCTCGTCGTCGGCCCACACTGCGTCGGCGTACGGGTCAGCGGACGGGATGCTCATCCGCTCCAGGGTAGCCCGCGCGGCCGACACGATCCCCCAGGCCGGCCGGTCCTCCGTAGAGGGAAGCGGGGTGCTCGATGGTGCCGAGACTCAGCGGCGGGCGCAACGTGTGATGAAGTCGCGCAGCAGGAGGTTCACCTTCACCGGATCCCGCGCCTGCGGGAGGTGGCCGCCGCCCTCGATGATCACGTGCTCCCCCCCGGTGATCTCGGCCAGCCGGGTGCTGCGCATCGGGTTCTGGCATCGGTCGAGCGACCCGGTGACGACCAGGACCGGGCAGCGCACCGCCCGGGCGGCGGCGACGGTGTCCGGCTCATTGCCCGGGTAGGGAGCCGAGTACCCGGCGAGGATCATCGCTTCGGGCGTGGTCTGCAGCGCCCACTCGACGCAGTCCTCCCGCTGCTTCGTCGAGTGCGGCTCGGGGAACATCTCCGCGAAGAAGAAGCGCGAGAAGTCCGGCCAGTCCTGCAACCAGTAGTGGCGGTTCATCTTCTGCCAGCCCTCGTACGCGTCGCGCGGCGCGTCGAAGTCGAACGCGACCTTGTGCGGCAGAGGAGGGCTCAGCTGAAGTCCCGGATTGATGGCGCAGATGCCGAGGACCCGCTCGGGAGCCTCCGCGGCCATGAACACGACGTACCCCGCCCCCGTGCAGAGCCCCACCAGCACCGCCTGGTCGGCGCCGACCTCGTCCACGACCGCCCACGCGTCGTCGATGAGCACGCGGTCGCCGTACCCCTCGGCGTCGGTCGGGAACCCGCTCAGCCCGTTGCCTCTCGGGTCGCTGACCACCACCCGGAAGAAGCGGGACAGGAAGGGGATCTGCGCCTTCCACCCTCGACTCTGCACGATCGTGTCGGGCATCAGCAGGTACACGGTCGGTTCGCCGTCGCCGTAGACCTCGTAGTGGATCGCGACGCCGTCCCGGTCGATGGAGCCGCTGCGGGCCGGCTGCACAGCGCGCATCAGATCAGCTCCGCCAGGAGCGCAGCGGCACGCGAAGCGCCGTCGGTCTCGACCGGCCGGTAGTCCACGGGGTGCGCAAGCTCGGATACGATCGCGGCGGCCAGCACCTCGGGATCGCTGGCGTCGGCGTAGCGGACGCAGCGTCCCGCGCCGTACTGCGCGAGCCGGTGCCGCACGTGGAGATTCTGCTCGAAGTGGTTCTCGAGCGGCACGTAGAGGAACGGTCGGCGCGCCGCGGTGAGCTCCATGCACGTCGTGAGCCCGCCCTGCACGACGGCGACGTCGCACGCGGCGAGGGTCAGGTAGAGGTCGGGCACGAAGCCCCGCACCGTCGCGCCGCGCCGGCGGGGCAGGCCGGCCGGATCGATCCGGGGACCTGTGACGACGAGGAACCTCAGCTCGGGGCGAAGGCGCCGGGCGAGCGGGATCGCGTCCATCACGCGATGCAGCAGCGCATCGCCCACGCCGGACCCGCCGACCGTGACGACGCACAGCAGGTCATCCGGGCCGAACCCGAGTCGTGCGCGCACCGCCGCCCGGTCCCCGGCGGACGGCGGTACGAACCCGGTGACGTAGCCGGCGAACTCGTAGTTCGCGGTCGTCCACTCGCGGATGCCGGGCAGTCCCGGACCGAACGACGCGTCGATCACGTCGTCCGGGTTGCCGACGAAGATCGACCGGTCGCGCAGCCGCCGGTACCGCGCCCGCTGCTCGATCATCTCGGCGTTGTAGTCGGCGGTGAGCGCACCCTCGGCATCCCCACCCGCCGGCATCGGCAGCCACCCGACGAAGTCCGTCATCCAGGCGAACGCGAATCTCTTGAGCTCCGGGTTCTCGTGCAGGAAGTAGTCGACGTCCCACGCCTCGTCGCCGATCACGAGGTCGTAATAGGTCTCGTCCACCACATCGTTGAAGACCATGAAGTTGTTCACCAGGATCTCGTCCATGCGGCGGATCGCCTGGAACGCATGCAGATCGTGGTCGGCGGACTCGTCCTCGATGTGGGCGGACTCGTTCGCGAGCAGGACGGATGCCGGGTGGACACTTTCGCCGGCATCCGCCAGGACTCTCGTGACCGGATGCTGCGCCAGCCACTCGATCTGGAGGTCGGGGTGGAGCCTGCGCAGCTCCTGAGCGGTGGCGACATCCCGTCGCGCGTGGCCGAGCCCGATCGGGGATGAGAGGAACAGCGCCCGCTTCGGACGACGCTGCGCTCTCACCCACGTCCGGCGCACACCCGGCATGGTCGCCATCCCCCCAGTGTGCTCCTGCGGCCCGCCCGGCGTCAGGGCCGGACTTCGAACACGCGGTTGAAGGGCGTCTCGGTGGCGCTGCGGAAGCGGGTGAAGCCGCCGGCGGCGGTGACGTCACGGATGCGCGCGGGCCCCGCCTGTGCCCCGAGAGCCAGGCCGACATCCTGCGACAGAGAAGCCGGGGTGCACAGCAACGTCGAGAAGCCGTAGTACACCCGCCCCACCGTGTTGAGGTTGTCTTCGACGTGGTCGCCGGCCATCGGTTCGATGACCATCCAGGTGCCGTCGTCTGCGATCGCCTCGCGCACGCGGCGCGCTGCTCCGACCGGGTCGCCCATGTCGTGGAGGCTGTCGAACATCGCCACGAGGTCGTAACCCGTGCCGCTGAATTCCTGTCCGGAGGCAACCTCGAACCGAACGCGGTCGGCGACCCCGGCCTCTGCGGCTCGCAGCCGCGCCGTCTCGATCGAGCCGGCGTGGTAGTCCGACCCGATGAAGGTCGATGCCGGGAACGCTTGGGCCATCAGGATCGTCGACGCCCCGTGACCGCAGCCGACGTCGGCGACCAGCGCACCGGCGCGGAGCTTCTGCTCCACACCGTCGAGGGCGGGAATCCACGAGCCGAGAAGATTGGCGTGGTACCCGGGACGGAAGAAGCGCTCGCACCCCTCGTACACGTCTGCGTCGTGCTGGTGCCAGCCGTACCCCGCGCCGCTGCGTGCGGCGTCAACAATGTGCTCGGTGTCGTGCACCGTGCCGAGGGCGAACTGGAAGAAGCCGGGCAGGAACGCCGGGCTGTCGGATTCGGTCATCGCGATCGCGTGCTCCGGAGGCAGCGTGTAGCGCTTCGTCGCCGGGTCGTACGTGAGGTAGTTCCCCGCCGCCTGCGCGTTCAGCCACTCGCGCGCATAGGGCTCGGCGGTCTTCGTCCGCTCGGCCAGCTGGGCGGGCGTGCTCGGGCCGTTCTCCGCGAGGTCGCGGTAGTAGCCGAGCTTGTCGCCCATCACGACGAGGCCGGCGTTGAGCGTCGCCCCGACTTCGTCGACGGCGCGGAAGACGAAGCTCATCAGCTTGTCGGCGTCGATCTCAGTCGCTTGTGCGGTCGTGGACATGGAAGTCTCCTCTGTTCGGTGTCGCGCCGAGTGCTCGGCCGCGTCGTTGGGATGCTTCGACGGTAGGATTCCGCGGATCCACACCGCATCAGGGGACCCCCCTAGTCCTTAGACTCGGGGCATGCTGGTGGGTCGGCAGGCCGAGCAGCAGGCGATCGACCGCCTGGCGGCCGCGGCCCGCCTGGGAATGAGCGGCGTCCTGGTCGTCACAGGCGAAGCGGGTGCGGGCAAGACCGCACTGCTCGACGCCGCCGTCGCCGCGCTCGCCGATACGCAGCTGCTGCGGGCCACCGGTACGGAGTCCGAGCGCGAACTGCCGTTCGCGACGCTGCTGCAGCTCGTGCGCCCGGCGCTCAGCCTGCTCGGTCAGATCCCGCCGATCCACGCGGATGCGCTGTCGAGTGCACTCGCGCTGTCGACCGACCGCACCCGGACCGTGCGGTCCGGTCGCGACCGCTTCACCATCGGCGCCGCCCTGCTGAGCCTGATCTGCCGATATGCGGAAGACGGCCCGGTCGCCGTGATCGTGGACGACCTCCATCTCGCGGACGCTCCGTCCGCCGACGCCGTCCTGTTCGCCGCACGCCGGCTGGCGGCCGATCCGGTCGTGGCGCTTTTCGGCGTCCGAAGCCCCGACGGTGACGGCCTGGTGACGGGGCTCCCCGCGATGCGCGTAGCAGGCCTCGACCTGGACGAGGCGAGGACGCTGGTCGCGCAGACGCACGGACCCGGTCTTCCCGAGGAGCACCTCCGCCGACTGCACCGCGCGACGGCGGGCAATCCGCTGGCACTGGTCGAGCTGGGAGGCGCCGACCGGGACGTCGTCGAGAGCGCGGAGACGGGTCTGCCGTTGAGGGTGCCGCGAGCGGTCGTCGAAGCGTTCGGTCGCCGGCTGGATCAGCTGGATGACGAGTGCCGGGTGGCACTCCTGGTCGCCGCCGTGTGCGGCACGGATCTCCGCCTCGTCGCGGACGCGTCCGCGGCGCTCGGGATCGACGTCGGTCGCCTGGGCGACGCCGAGGATCTGGGCCTGGTCACAGTGCGCGGCGGACTCGTCGAATTCCGGCATCCGCTGCTGCGCTCGGCGGTCTACTCCGGTGCATCGGCGCAGGACCGGCACGCGGCGCACAGAGCCGCGGCCGATGCCATCCCGGCGACGGACGCGGATCGCCGAGCGTGGCACCTCTCCGAGGCGGTCTGGCATCCCGACGCCGCCGTCGCCGCTCTGCTCGCCGACGCGGGCGAGCATGCCGTGGCACGCGCCGCCTATTCGGTCGCATCCGGCGCTTTCGAGCGATCCGCGCGTCTGAGCCCCGACAGCGACCGCCGCGGGGAACACCTGCTGCGGGCGGCAGACACGGCCTGGACGGCGGGCTTGGGCGAGCGCGCTCTCGCGCTGCTGGATCAGCATGCCCGCGAGAACAGTGCGCGGGCGACGGAAGCCGGAGCCGGCGGCATCCGCGAGCTCGAACTGCGGGCGGCGATCGCCGCCCGCACCGGCTCGCTGCGCGAGGCCCTCGATGCGCTGCTGGCCGCTGCCGCCCTCGCTCCGCGACCGGACGTCGTGGCCGTCCTTCTGGCCGATGCCGTGCACGCGACCTACTATCTCGGCGACGCTCGGACGGCTGCTGACCTGGCCGACCGGCTGGCCGCACTGCAGGGCAGCTTGACCCGGTCGCGCTCGCGCGCTCTGGCGCTCATGGCGACCGGCATGGCGAAGGTGCTCGCCGGGCGGCACGGCGGAGCCGACGACATCCGGGCCGCGGTGCCGCTGCTGGAGACCGACCCCGAGCTGCGGCACGATCCGCGCCGGATGTCGTGGCTGATGCTTGCGCCCCTGTACCTGCGCGATGCGACGAGCGGAGCGCGATTGCGCGCCCTCGTCGACGAGGTGCGGGAGCGGCCGGCGTCGGCGCCCTTCCGGCGGTCCTCTTCCACGTGGCGCGCGATCAGGCTGCGACTGCCGCGTGGGCGCGTGCGGAGGCGAACTACACCGAGTCGATCCGCCTGGCGACGGAGACCGGCCAGACCACAGAACTCGCGATGTCGCTGGCGGGCCTGTGCTGGCTCGAATCGCGAGCGGGCAAGGCCGGGTCCGCTCACGCGCACGGCGAGGAGGCTCGCGCTCTGTGCGCCGCGGGCGACATCCACATCGGCGAGGCTTGGGTCGAGTTCGCGCTCGGCGACCTCGAGCTGTCACTCGGGAATACCGTGCGATCCGCGGAGCACCTGTCGGCGCTGGACGCGCTATTGCATCGGCTGGGTCTGGAGGACGTCGATCTGTCGCCGGCGCCGGAGTTGGCGGACGCGCTGCTGCGCTGGAGCCGGCGCGCCGAAGCCGTGGAGCTGGTGGAGCAGTATCGCGAGCGCGCACTGCACAAGGGGCAGCCGTGGGCGCGGGCCCGCGCCGACCGGGCGTGCGGTCTGACGGCGAGCGACGACGACTTCGACTCGTGGTTCACCTCGGCTCTGACGTGGCACGAGCAGACGCTCGACCGGTTCGAAGCCGCACGCACCCGCCTGGCCTACGGCGAGCGGCTCCGCCGGTCGGGACGCCGGATCGACGCGCGGGCGCAGCTGCGGGGCGCGCTCGAGGACTTCGACGAACTGGGCGCGCAGATCTGGAGGGACCGCGCCGCCGCCGAGCTCACGGCGACCGGAGAGCACGTGGGAAGCGCCGGCGAGAACGCGCTGGCGCACCTCACTCCGCAGGAGCTCCAGGTCAGCCTCATGCTCGCCGAGGGCCGCACCACCCGCGAGGCGGCAGCGGCGCTGTTCCTGAGCCCCAAGACCGTGGAGTACCACCTGCGCAAGGTCTACACGAAGCTGAGGATCAGCTCGCGATCGGAGCTGGGGGAGCTGCTGTCGCGCGCGGGCGGCGCATAGCTCCTACAGCCGCAGCACCTCGGTGATCCGCACCACCGCGGCGCCTTCCTCCTCGGAGGCGGCGAGGTCCACCTCGCCCCGGATGCGCCAGTCGTGGTCGCCGGCCGGGTCGTCGATCGTCTGCTCCACTTTCCAGACACCGGATGCCGCGGCATCCGTCTCATCGACCGTGACCAGCCGCGGCGAGCGCGCCGGTCCGCCGGTGAGCATCTCGTCGTGCTCGTCGAAATACGCGTCCAGCGCGGCTGACCAGTCCACGTCCGGATCGAGCTCGTTGAGCTCGTCGTCGCGCTGCAGGGCGGCCAGGCGCACGCGACGGAACAGCTCGTTGCGCACCAGCACGAGGAACGCCCGACGGTTCGTGAGCACCGACGGCGGGGCGGGCGGCACGACCGCCTCCTCCGGTCCCTGAGCGACCGGGTGGATGAGGCTCTCCCACTCGTCGACCAGGCTGGAGTCGACCTGCCGCACGAGCTCGCCGAGCCACGCGATGATGTCGAGGAGCTCGGGCGTCTGCGCTTCGGTCGGCACCGTCTGGCGGATCGCACGGTAGGCGTCGCTCAGGTAGCGCAGGACGAGACCCTCGCTGCGCGAGAGTTGATACACCTGGATCAGCTCCGCGAAAGACAGCGCCCGCTCGAACATGTCGCGCACCACCGACTTCGGCGACAGCTCGAAGTCGCGCACCCACGGCTGGCTCGCGGCGAACACCTCGAACGACTGCTCGAGCAGCAGCTCGAGGGGCTTCGGATAGGTCACCTCCTCGAGCAGCTCCATGCGCTGGTCGTACTCGATGCCCTCCCGCTTCATGGCCGCGACCGCCTCGCCGCGCGCCAGGAACTGCTGCTGGCTCAGCACCGGGCGCGGATCGTCGAGCGTCGCCTCGATAACGCTCACGACGTCCAGCGCATAGTGGCCGGTGCCGGCGGCCTCCGGCGCATCGCCCGGGTCGAGCAGACCGATCGCCGCGAGCGCGAACGGCGAAAGCGGCTGGTTGAGCGCGAAGTTCGGCTGCAGGTCGACCGTGAGGCGGATCGACCTCGACACTTCGGCCGCCCCGACGACGCGCTCGCCGATGGGGGCATCCGCGACGACCACCTCGGCGGCTACCAGGGTGCGGAAGATGCCGAGCGCACGCCGTGCGAGCTCGTACCTGCGCGCGCGCGACTCGTGGTTGTCGAAGACGAGTGAGCGCACGTTCTCGAAGACGTCTCCCCCGCGCGCGATGACGTTGATGAGCATGGCGGCGGTCAGCTGCAGGTGCGGCTCGAGCGGCTCCGGTTCGGCGGCCACGAGCCGCTCGAAAGAAGCCTCGCCCCAGTTGACGAATCCCTGTGGCGCCTTCTTCCGCACGATCTTCTTCTGCTTCTTCGGGTCGTCTCCCGCTTTGGCGACCGCGGTCGTGTTCTCGATCTCGTGCTCGGGGGCCATCACCACCACCGTGCCGGCGGTGTCGTAGCCGGCGCGCCCGGCGCGGCCCGCGACCTGGTGGAATTCCCGCGCGCTGAGCTGCCGCATCCGCTGCCCGTCGTACTTGGCCAGGGCGGTGATCAGCACTGTGCGGATCGGCACGTTGATGCCTACGCCGAGCGTGTCGGTGCCGCAGATGACCCGCAGCAGGCCGCGCTGGGCGAGCGTCTCGACGAGGCGGCGGTAGCGGGGCAGCATGCCGGCGTGGTGCACGCCGATGCCGGCTCGGACGTAGCGCGACAGCGTGCGGCCGAACGCGGTGGTGAAGCGGAAGCCGCCGATGGCCTCGGCGATCGCGTCGCGCTGCTCGCGACTCACGATCCGCACCGAGGAGAGCGCCTGCGCCCGCTCCATGGCCGCGGCCTGCGAGAAGTGCACGATGTAGACCGGCGCCTGACCGGTCTCGAGCAGCTCCTCGACGGTCTCGTGCACGGGGGTCCGGGCGTACGAGAAGTGCAGGGGCACCGGCCGGTCCACGCCCGTGATCGTCGCCGTCGGACGACCGGTGCGCCGCGAGAGGTCGGCTGCGATGCCGGTGACGTCGCCCAGTGTCGCCGACATCAGGACGAACTGCGCGCGCGGCAGCAGCAGCAGGGGCACCTGCCACGCCCACCCGCGGTCGGGGTCTCCGTAGTAGTGGAACTCGTCCATCACGACCTGGTCGACGCTCGCTTCCGGTCCCTGGCGCAGGGCGAGGTTCGCGAGGATCTCGGCCGTGCAGCAGATGATCGGCGCGTCGGGATTGACCGATGAGTCGCCGGTGACCATTCCGACGCTCTCGGCGCCGAAGATGTCCACGAGCGCGAAGAACTTCTCGCTCACGAGTGCCTTGATCGGAGCGGTGTAGTAGGTCCGGCCGCCGGCCGCGAGGCACGCCGCGTGCGCCGCGATCGCCACGAGCGACTTGCCGGTGCCGGTCGGCGTCGACAGGATGACGTTCGCCCCCGACACGATCTCGAAGACCGCTTCGTCCTGCGCGGGGTACAGCGAGAGCCCGATGTCGCCGGCCCACGCGACGAACCCGTCGTAGACCGCGTCGTCGCCGGACCCGGCCGGGATGCGGTCACGCAGCGATGTCGACACCACATGAGTCTGCCAGGCGGAGTTCTCGGCGGGCGCGGAGTCGAGTCTGGCGGAATGCCGCCACCGCCCATACGTTGAACAGGAGTGCAGGCGTTGTTCCACCGACGATGGGAAGAGTATGACCACGCACCCCGCAGCGACCCCCGCGCCCGACACGACGCCGGATGGCGAGCCCCACGTCTTGCGCAACGACGAGAAGGGACGCTACGAGATTCACCTCGGCGACGTGCTCGGCGGCTTCACGGAGTTCAGGCCGGACTCTCACGGGCGTCTCGTGTTCCCTCACACGCTGATCGATCCGGCGTTCAAGGGGCAGGGGCTCGGCGGGATCCTGGTGGGCCGCGCGCTCGCCGATGTCGCGAGCCGCGGGGAGACGATCGTTCCCCGGTGCCCCTTCGTAGCGCGCTACCTGCGCCGCCACGACGTGCCGGGCCTCAAGATCGACTGGCCGAGCGCGCCGGACTTCGTGCGATGACCCGACTGGACGCCGACGAGGCGGTCGTCGCGGAGGCGGGCACCGCATGCGATGGACCGCGTGCACTGCTGCTCGAATCGCGCGAAGTGCCGCTGGGCGGCGTCCGGGCGATGTCGGTCCACCGGTCACTTCCGCAGCGCGATCTGCCGCTCGTGGGCGCGTGGTGCTTCCTCGACCGGTTCGGACCGCAGGTCACGCGGATGCGGGTCGAGCCGCATCCGCACATCGGCCTGCAGACCGTCACCTGGCCGTTCGAGGGTGACATCCGGCACCGCGACACGGTCGGCAGCGACGTCGTCCTGAGTCCCGGAGCGCTGAACCTGATGACCAGCGGGGCGGGGATCGCCCACTCCGAGTACTCGGTCGGCGAGGAGGCGCGGCCGCTGGACGCGCTGCAGCTCTGGGTTGCCCTGCCCGAGTCCCGCCGCCACGGCGAGCCCGCCTTCGAACGGCACGCACAGCTGCCGTCCGTGGCGCTGCCATCGCTGTCGGGACCGCTCGTCTCGGCGACCGTCGTGCTCGGCGAGCTCGCCGGCGCGAAGTCGCCGGCGACCACGTACACCCCGATCGTCGGCGCGGAGATCCGGATGCCGGCGGGTGCCCGGGTGGAGATTCCCCTGAATCCGGACTGGGAGTACGCGATCGTGGGCGTCGAGGGGGTCGCGAGCGTGACCACCGGCATCCCGTCGCTGGAACCGACGATCGAGGTCGACCGGCGCCATCTGCTGTACCTGGGCACGGACCGCGACTCCGTCGAGATCGCCGCCGACGGCGGTGCGCATCTGTTCCTCCTCGGCGGCGCCCCCTTCGAGGACGAGATCGTGATGTGGTGGAACTTCGTGGGCCGCACGCACGACGAGATCGTGGAGGCGCGGGATGCCTGGGAATCGGACTCCGCGCGATTCGGACACGTCGTGAAGCACGGCGACGAGCGGGTACCCGCACCCCCGCTGCCCGGGGTGCGCCTGACCCGCCGGCGCCGGCGGGTCTGACACCCCGCGCGGCCGGATCAGTCGACGACGAAGCCCGAGACTCCCGTCGAACCGTCGACCCCGACGTCGCCGGCGTACTCCGCGACCACGACGTGGATGCCGCGCGACTGCGCAGGCAGGGCGAAGGTCACCCGTCCGTCGGCGAGGATGCCGGTGTACTCGGCCGCATCGACCCACACCGAGACGGCCCCGTTCGCCGGTTCTCCGCGCGATGTCGTGACTTCGACCGAGACTGCGTACTGCTCGGCCGCCGTGCCGCGATAGCGATCCATCGTGACGTCGACCGTCGAGCCGGTGTTGACGATGACCTCCTCGCTCACCGCGGCACCGGAATTCACGTTGCCCCGCTCGGTCGCCGTCACCTCTGCGGTCAGCGTGGTTCCGACATCCGTCTCCCTGACGCGATAGTCGAGCGCCGTCGCGCCGCGGATCGGCTCTCCGTCACGGAGCCACTGGTACGAGAAGACGACGCCCGACGGGCTCCACTCGCCCGGATCGACACTGAGCAGCGCACCGACCTCGCCGTCGCCGGTGATGGTCGGCACGTCGTCCGTGGCCGGTGCCACCGCCCCGGCGTCGATCTCGACGATCGTGCGGACCTCCGAGGCGCCGTAGCCGACCACACCGAGGTACTGCATGTCGTTCTCGAGGCCGGCCCACGTGAGCGTGTACCGCGTGTCCTCGCCCGCCGTCGCCGCGAGCGAGGCGGGCTCCGCGATCAGCGAGCCGCCCGCGCGCGGGTCGACGATCGCGGCCGTCAGATCCCATGTCGATCCCTCGGGTGCCGCACCGACGTTCGCGACGACGAGGTAGGAACCCGCGGTGGGGTCGACAAGAGTGATCCGGTCGGCGGCGGCACCGGACGCCGACAGCCACCGCTCGTAGTAGCGCAGATCCGTCGGGCTCGCCACCCGGTACACCGCGAGGTCGAGATCGCCCTCGTCGGATCCGTCGAGCGTGAAGCGAGCCAGCGGCGAGTCGGCGGGCACGTCGAGGACCCACGCGATGTTGCCGTTCTCGTCGCCCGAGTTCGCATCTCCCGAGTGCCCCGGAGCGGGCTCATCGGGATCGACGAGCAGCTCGACCGGAGCGAGGCCGGCGACGTCGAGGGTCAGCTGCCCGGTCACGCCCGAGACGATCGACACGTCGGCGCTGCCGGCGATGCCGTCCCCGGAGACGAGGGCCGTGGCATCCGCGCTGCTCGGCAGCACGGCCATCGGCGAGCGCACCGATGTGCCGTCCTCGCCGGTCCACGTGAGCAGCCCGGTCGCCCACACCTCGACCGGCGCGCTGTCGTTGCGGAAGGTGACCGTGTAGTCCTGCGTGTCGCCCGGGGCTGCGAAGGTGAGGGTCGACGGGCTCACCGACACGTCGACGCCCGGGATGTCGGCGGACACCTCGTACGTGCCGGCGCGCGTGGCGGTGAGTGTCCGAGTGACGCTCGACTCCCCGGCGAGCGCCGGGACCGCGATCGACGCCAGGTTCAGATCGGATCCCGACATGGCGGAGCCGTCCCCACCGCGGGTGGGCAGGTACTCCGCCCACTCGTCAGGTCCGCTGAGATAGAGCAGCCCCGGGTCCTGGACGCGCGCGGCGTCGACATGACCGGCGCCCTGCGCGAACGGATCGCGGCTCGCCGACCCGTCCGGCTCGAGCGTGTCGGAGGCGGTGGTCATGAGAGCCGACTTGATCTCGTCGGGCGTCGCCGCGGGGTTCGCGGCGAGGAAGATCGCGGCGAGCCCCGCGACGTGCGGCGCGGCCAGCGAGGTTCCGGACGCGACGCCCCAGGAGGGCTCGCCGTCCGGTCCGTCCTGTGTGGCCGCGAGGATTCCCACTCCCGGTGCCGCGACGTCCGGCGCAAGGATGTCCGCGGCCCCGGCGAGCGGTCCGCGGCCTGAGAACGCGGCGATCTGGGGAGACGGGATTCCCTCTTCGGCCAGGTTCTCGCCGACGAGAGTCGCCGTCACCCCGGGGTCGCTTGCGAGCGCGGAGAGGAGGTCGTTCCGGAACTCGGCGTCGATGTGCACGGTCGGCAGGCGGTGGAAGTCGGCTTCGAGCGAGTCGGGCGTCGTGTTGACGAGGATCATGCCGACCCCGCCGGCCTCCTGCACCTCCTGCGACTTCTCGACGCGCGGGTTCGTCCCGCGATCGCAGACGACGATACGGCCCTCGACCGCTGCGGGATCCAGCGTGCCCAGATAGCAGAGCTCCGCGTCGGCGGAACCGGCGAGCGCCGCGTCGCCGGCGTACACGACCGGGGCGGTCACGGTGGCGCCCGGCGGCACCGACACCGAGACGCCCGGAGCGGCGAATCCCGTGGAGAGCTGCACGGTGCCCTCGAACGCCGGAGCCGTTGCGGCCGCGACGGTCGTGTACCAGGGCGCGCCACCCTGCACGGTGGACGGCCCCGGACCGGCATTGCCGGCACTGACCGCGACGAACACCCCGGCGACGGCCGCGTTGTGGAACGCGAGGTCGTCGGCGGCCCACGCGGATGCGGCCGCACCGCCGCCCACCGAGTAATCGATCACGTCGACGCC
The DNA here is from genome assembly GCA_963750955.1 of uncultured Actinomycetota bacterium. Lineage (GTDB taxonomy): Bacteria > Actinomycetota > Actinomycetes > Actinomycetales > Microbacteriaceae > Microbacterium. The sequence goes on along the minus strand of CAVVSI010000009.1, from coordinate 174,796 downwards.
ATCCGCCACGGCGCGGTCCAGCGCGGCGAGCAGGTCGCTCCCCACGCACACGTCGTCGGTCGTGACCTCCGGGTCATGGCCGACGAAGCAGGCCTTGTACGACGCGAGCCTCGCCGCCGGGGCGACGCCCGAGACCACGCCGAGATCGACGTCGTCGACCGTCGCGTCCACCCCGCTGTTGCCGGCGGCGATGCTCGCGACCGACGACCCGTGACCGTCGCTGTCGGCCGGAGACAGCACGTCATCGGCGAAGCTGAAGCCCGAGTCCTCCGCGCCCGTCGCGAAGTACTGCGCACCGATCAGCTTGGTCGAGTAGTCCGACTTGGCCCACCCGTCCCCCGTGACGCGAGCACTGCGGAACTGGCCGCCGTCGGCCTTCTCGAAGACGACCGTGTTGCCGGCCAAGTATGGCTCGGCGCCGCGCGCCGCCCTCAGCCGCTCGCCGGCGAAGGCGGGGTTCTCCGACGCGATGCCGGTGTCGATCACCCCGACGACCACGCCCGCCCCGTCTCCGTCGGCCATCGCGCGGTTGTGCTCGGCCCCGACGGGCGCCGCGTCGCGGAGCGCGTCGGCGGACGCCGCGTCGGGGCGGAAGATCTCGTCCGGGTACACGGCGAGCACGCCGTCGGCGGCGGCGACACGAGCCGCGGCATCCGGAGAGAGCTTGGCGCTGAAGCCGTTGAGCACCACCTGGTAGGTCGCCGCAGGCTCGACTCGGGCATCCGCGGCCACCTCGCTCTGCCGCTCGCGGAGGTGCTCGGTGTACTTCTTCACCGCCGGGGAGTGCGCGTCGAAGACCTCGCCTCCGGACGGCGTGGTCGGGGCGAGCCGCGCGATCCCTCCGTCGTAGGTGGCGGCGGGGGCCTCCTCGAGCAGCACGATGTACGAGCCGGTCGGCGACTCGATCGGCACGGGGGCCACGAGGTCGTCCACCGCCGTCGCCCCGAGCGCCGCGGGGCCCAGGAGCACCGAGGATCCGCTCACGAGCGCGGCCAGCGTGACGCACACTGCCGCGCGCATCACTCGCAGACCCATGACGGACTCCCGGTGGGGTGGATGGGCGGCCGGACGGTGTCGGGCCACCTGCCGACAACCTAACCCGGCGCCTCCCAGGTGGAAAGGGGGCGGGATATTTCCGCGGGACCCCGGGGCTACGCTGGGCAGGTGGCCACGGCATCCCGACTTTCGACGAGCGTTCTGCTCACGTGCGCCGCTATCGGGGTCGCGACCGGGGTACTCTCCGCAGGGGCCGGGGCCATCAGCGGACCGGTGTCGGCTGCCGTGCCGCTCGTGTACGGACTCGTGCTCGGCGTGCACGTGCTGCCCGGGGTCATCGCCCAGGAGCTGCTGCGGCGACCATGGGTGGCGCTCATCACGCACCTCATCGCCGCGCTGGTCGCGAGCGCGGTGGTCCCGCTGTGGATCGGGCGCTACATCGGCACGGCGCTGCTGATCGGCGCACTGCAGGAGGGGATCGCGGCCCTCGGACGCTACCGCCGCTGGGACGCGTGGCGCTTCTTCGTCTCGGCGATCGTCGTCGGCATCGTGATCGCCGTGCCGATCTGGTTCGCAGCAGACGTCTCGCGCTTTCCGCTCTGGGGACAGATCATCTACATCGGACTGTTCATCGTCGGACCGGCTGTCTGGACCGCGGTCGGCCTCGCAATCGGAGCTGCGCTGCGCCGCGCAGGGGTGGCCCGCACGACCCGTCGCTGACCAAGTAAGGGTGGGCTAAGTTGGGTGTGACTCAGCAACCACCCTGGGAAGACCCGTGACGGCACTCGAGCGCGATCCTTCCGCCTCGGCGCAGCCCGTCTCGCGCGTGGGCGGTGCCCTTCCGGCGCGCGCCGCGACGACCCCCCTGCTCCGCCTGCGCGATGTCGCGATCACCCACCAGGGCGAGGATGCCGCCACCCCGGCCGCCGTCACATTCGACGTTGCGCCGGGTGAGGTCGTGCTGCTGCTCGGCCCGAGCGGATCCGGCAAGTCGACGCTGACGCTCGCTCTGAACGGCCTGATCCCGCACGCGGTGCCCGCCGAGGTGCGCGGATCGATCGAGGTCGGCGGGCGCGAGGCGGCGGAGACCACGGTGGCCGAGCTCAGCACGCAGGTCGGCATGGTGTTCCAGGATCCCGACGCGCAGCTCGTGACCGGCACCCTGCTGGACGAGGTCGCGTTCGGGCCGGAGAACCTGCGGATCCCGGTGGCCGAGGTGCTCGCGCGCTCCGAGGCCGCGCTGCGCCGCGTCGGCCTCTGGGAGCGGCGCGCGGACAATCCGGACCGCCTGTCGGGTGGGGGGCGACAGCGCCTCGCGATCGCCTGCGCACTGGCGATGGGCTCGCCGCTGCTCGTGCTCGACGAGCCCACGGCGAACCTGGATCCGCAGGGCATAGAAGAGGTCTACGCGGCGCTGGCCGAGCTCGTGGCGGCGGGAGACCGCGCCATCCTGCTCGTCGAGCACAACCTCGACGCGGCGATCGGCCTGGTCGATCGCGCCGTCGTCATCGATCAGGACGGACGACTGGTGGCGGACGGCACCGTGGATGCCGTGCTCAGGGACCGTGCGGACGAGCTCCACGGCATGGGCGTGTGGCTCCCCACCTCTGCGCTGGCCGCTCTGCGGCTGCGGCGTGCCGGGTTCGCGCTCGAGCCGCTCCCCCTCACCCCGGGCGAGCTGCGCGCCGCCCTCGAAGCGGCGCCGGCTCCGGGAGCCCCGCAGCCGGTCGCCGTGGTCCGGTCGGTCGAAACGTCGACCCGTCGAGAAGCCGCGGGGATCGATGGGGACGGGTGCTGACGGCGCGGATGCGGCGGCATCCGTCATCACCGTCCGCGGCCTGTCACTCGCGCGCGGCCGGACCGCGGTGCTGCACGACATCGACCTCGAGGTGGGACGGGGGGAGTTCGTGGCGGTCGTCGGGGCCAACGGCGCCGGCAAGACGACCCTGATCCAGGCGATCGCCGGCGTCGTGCCGCCACCCCGCGGCACGGTGCGGGTGGACGGACTCGACGTCGGCCGCACCGACACGCGCACCCTTGCGTCGCGGATCGGTTTCGTGTTCCAGAACCCCGAGCACCAGTTCATCGCGAACACGGTGTTCGATGAGCTCGCACACGGACTGCGGCTGCAGCGCCTCCCCGAGGACGAGATCCGTGAACGCACGGGAGCCCTGCTGGAGCGATTCGGCCTGACGGCGAAGGCTCAGACGCACCCGTTCCTCTTGTCGGGAGGGCAGAAGCGCCGGCTGTCGGTCGGCACCGCGCTCGTGGCGGGCGCCGCCGTGCTGGCCCTGGACGAGCCCACCTTCGGCCAGGATCGCGCCCGTGCCGACGAGCTGCTCGGACTGCTGCGCGAGCTCAATCACGAGGGGACGACGATCCTCGTCGTCACCCACGACATGCAGCTGGTCGCCGAGTACGCCGACACCATGGTCGTTCTGGCGGGAGGCAGGCTCCTCGCCCGCGGAGCGACCCCCGACGTGTTCTCCGACGCCGCGCTCGTCGAGCGCGCTGGCCTGAGACTCCCGCCGCTCGCGCGTGCGCTGAACGGCCTGACGCGGCATCCGGATCTGGCCGCCCTCGCGCGCCTCCGCGATCTGCCCGGAGGCGCCCGATGACAGCCACCGGGCCGATCCTGGCCGCCCAGGCACCGCGCGCGAGGTTCGACCCGTATGCGGATGCCGTCACCGCCGCGCCGATGCGCTTCCTGTATCGGCTGAACCCGCTCGCCAAGCTGCTGGCGCCCGTGCCCGCCATGATCCTGCTCGTCTTCGTGCGCGACCCGCTCACGCCGCTGGCCTTCCTGCTGCTGTCGTACGCCGTGCTGCTTGTGGGCGTGAGCTTCACCCGTCGGCTGGCGCTGATCCTGTTCATCGCGCTGCCGGTCGCCGCGGCTGCGATCGGCTTCGGGTTCTCGATGTGGACCGACCCGTCTCGTGTCGACCAGAGCGTCGTGGTGTGGCAGCTCGGCTCATGGACGCTGTACCGCGGCGCGCTCGAGGTCGGATTCGCGACCGGTCTGCGCATCGCGGCGATCGTGGCGCTGGCATTGATCGCCGGACTCAGCACGACCGGGCCCGACCTCGTCCGCTCGACGGTGCAGCAGCTGCGCGTCCCGTACCGCATCGGGTACACCGCCCTCGCGGCGTTCCGGTTCGTGCCGCGCTTCGGACACGAACTCGACGTGATCCGGCAGGCGCACCGCGTCCGCGGAGCGCACGGCGGCCGCGGCCCGTTCGCGGCGATCGCCCGCTGGAGCGGCTACATCGTGCCGCTGCTGGCCGGTGCGATCCGGCATGCCGAGCGGGTCGCGCTCGCCATGGACGCCCGAGCGTTCGGCGCCCATCCCGACCGGACCGAGCGGCACATCGTGCCGTTCCGCGCGCGCGACGTCGTGTTCATCGCGCTGTTCCTCGCGGTGTCGGCCGCGATCCTGTGGACGTCCTTCTCGATCTGGTGACAAACCACTTGCCGCAGATCAGCCCGTGCCCGAAGCTCCGTAGGTCGCCAGTCGCATGGTCGCCGTTGCGCTGTGCGCCGCCATGCCCTCGGAATCGGAGATCACCTGGACGGCGCGAGCCACCGCGGGGGTCGACTCGCGCGCGATCCGCTGATAGGTGAGCGGCTTGAGGAACCTCGACACGGAGAGTCCCGCGCTGTGCTTCGCACCGCCGGCCGTCGGCAGCACGTGGTTCGTTCCCGCCATTCCCTTGTCGGAATACGCCACGGTGCTCCAGGGTCCGAGAAAGATGGATCCGTAGTTGCGCAGGGTGTCGTGGTACCACGCGTCGTCGGCGGTGAGGATCTCGAGGTGCTCGGGTGCGAGGTCGTCCATGAGGGCGACAGCCGTCTCGCGGTCCTTCGCCACCGTCACCACGCCGTAGTCGCGCCACGCCGGGCCGGCGATCGGCTCGGTCGCGAGGCGGCCGAGCTGACGCTCTACGGCCTCGATGACCGCACGGCCGTGGTCTTCCGACGTCGTGACCAGCGCTGCGGGCGAGTTGGGACCGTGCTCGGCCTGACCGAGCAGGTCGGCCGCCACGATCTCGGGATCAGCCGTCTCGTCCGAGATCACGGCGACCTCGGACGGGCCGGCGAGCAGGTCGATCGCCACGGTGCCGAACAGCTGGCGTTTGGCCTCGGCCACGAAGGCGTTGCCGGCACCGACCAGCATGTCGACGGGGAGCTCTCCCAGGAGGCCGTATGCCATCGCCGCCAGCGCCTGCACGCCGCCCAGGACGAAGACGCGGTCGACGCCCGAGAGGTGCGCCGCGTAGACGACCGCGTCGTTGGCGCCGCCGTCCGGCTGCGGCGGAGTGCATGCGATGACGGTGGGCACGCCCGCTGCCTTCGCGACCCCCACGGTCATGAAGGCGCTGGCCGTAAGCGGGAAGCGACCGGCGGGGAGGTAGGCGCCGACGCGAGATACGGGGATGTAGCGGGCGCCGGTGATGAGCCCCGGGACCAGTTCCGTCTCGAAGTCGACGAGATGGGAGCGCTGCGCTGCGGCGAACGCCTGCGTGCGCTCGGCTCCGAGTTCGATGGCCTCGCGGAGATCCGCGGAGAGGCGGTCGCCGCTTGTCGCGATCTGCTGAGCCGTGAGCTCGACGTCACCGCCCTGGTAGTGGTCGAGCTTGCGGGCGTAGTCGAGCACGGCGTCGAGACCGCGGTTCTGGATGTCGGCCAGCATGGTCGACACCGTCTGGATGACGGCGGGATCCCGCTGTGCGGCGGGAGCATCGATCAGGGAGTCTTGAGGTGGCGGAAGGAGCCTTGGAGACTCTCGAGGACGGCGGGGCTGTAGCGCATGGCAAAACGCTAGGCGGCTACGCAGTTCCCCCACAAGCCCATTGGTAGCGATGGTTCCCACAAGGTTTACCATTGGCTCGTGACCATCACCCAGCTGAAGGCGTTCCTCGCCGCTTTCGAGTTCGGCTCCTTCACCGCAGCCGGGGTCGAGCTCGACACCACGCAAGCCTCCGTCTCGGAGCTGGTCGCCCGATTGGAGCGGGAGCTGAACGTGAGTCTCTTCGTCCGCGGAGCGCGGCGACTCACTCCGACCGACGCCGCGGTCGCCCTGCGTGAGCACGCGGAGCGGGCGGTGAGCGCCATCGACAACGGCATGGAGACCATCCGCGCCATCCACTCGCTGGAGGGCGGCACCTGCACGTTCGGCGTGCTTCGGAACGCGGCGTATTACGATCTCTCCGACCTCGTGCAGCGGTTCCATCGACGCCATCCGAAGGTGAAGGTCCGCCTCGTAGGGCTCAACTCGGCGCTCGTCGCCCAATCCATCGCGGCGGGTGAGATCGAAGCGGGCCTGCTGGTGCTGCCGGTCGAAGAGACGGATCTGCAGATAACGCCGCTGTTCCGCGACGAGGTCCTCTACGCCTCGACGCGCCGATCGCCGCGCCACGGGCCGGTCGGCATCGGCGAGGTCGCCGCAGCGAAGCTCGTCCTCTACGACGCGTACGCCGGATGGAGCGATCCGACGCGGCGGCAGCTGCTGGGGCGTGCGCGCCTGGATGGACTCACGATCGATCCCGCCATCGAGGTCGAGCACGTGGAGACGGCGCTCAGCCTGGTCGCGACGGGCGCAGCCGACACGATCGTGTCCCGCACGATCGCAGAGTCCGCGTCGTTTCCGCCCGGTGTCGATGTCGTGCCCTTCGCCGAGCCGCTCTACGACACGATCGCGCTGGTGCAGCGCGAGGGCGCGTACCTCTCTCCCGCGACGCGGCGCCTGGCCGAGCTGGCAGAGGAGACTCTGATGGCGAAGGTCGGCGACCACGCCGGCAGATCTCGCGCGCTCTGACGAAGCGGGATGCCGCGGCGTCGGTGGGCCGCGAGGTCAGCCCGGTCCGTACAGCTCGGGACGGCGGTCGCGGAACAGGTCATTGTGAGGCGGCAGGGTCTTGTCAGCCGGCGGCCGCAGCGTGAGCGTCGCGACGACGGACCCTGCGGCATCCGGCAGCGCGGCGATCCACCCGTCTTCGTCGATGATGGCCGTCCCCCCGGTCCACGCGACGCCCCGCTCCTGTCCGGACCGGTCTGCGATCACGGTGGCGAGTCGAGACGATCGTGCGGCCGCCATCGCCTGTATGGTCTCGGGCGGATGCTCACCGCGGGGTCGAGGCAGCAGCGGCCAGTTCACCGGCAGCGCCAGCACCTCCGCGCCCGCGAGCGCAAGGCGCCGGGGCACCTCGGGGAACTCGTTGTCGTAGCAGATCGCCACTCCCAGTCGCCCGATCGGCGTGTCGAACAGCTCCCCGGCACGATCGCCACCGTCGAAGAAGAACGCCTCCGCGCCCCAGAGGTGAGCTTTGCGGTAGTCGCCGATGCGCCCGTCACGGGTCAGCACCGCCGCGGTGTTGAAGAGCTGCGCCCCCTGGCGCTCCGCATAGCCGACGACGGCGACGACGCCCGGCGCCAGCGCGGCTGTCAGCCTTCGCCATCGCGGATCGTCGCGGACCAGTGACGCCGCAGCCGCTTCGGTTCGGTCCGAGAACACGTACCCGCTGGTCGCGAGCTCGGGCAGCACGATGAGGCGGGCCCCGAGCGCGGATCCGGCCTCCAGCGCGGCACGGATGCCCTCCAGGTTGCCGTCGACCTCGCCGAGACGTATCTCGGGCGAGGTCGCGGCAACGCGGAGCGAACGTGTCATACCGTGCGGACTAGTCGTCCTCGGTGGCGGTGACCATGACGCCGACGGGTGCGAGATAGCCGTTGGGGTCGATCATCCAGTCCGCGTCGCGGGCCGCATCGACGACCTCCGGCGCCCACTCCAGATAGACACGGTCATCGCCCGAGTTGACGACGAGAAGCTCTCCAGCGCCGGACTCCCCCGCCTCGATGCAGCGGAACGCCCGCCATGCGCCGACCGGCACCGAGAACGAGTCGGAGGGCCCGATCTCGACCGTGGTGGCCGGGTCGCCGTTGAGGGTGATCGCCCACCGGCCGGACTTGACCAGCAACGCCTGCGCCTTGTCGTGACGGTGGCGCAGCATCCCCTCGTCCTCCGCGGCGCGCACCCAGGCCATGTTGAACGAGTGCGGCTCGTGGATGCGGGGCACCTGGCGGCGGTCTTCGGTCATGCCGTACCCGATCGCGAGGCTGAGCTCGGCGGCGCCGCCCGGCAGGCTCGCGCACAGGAGCGCGTTGCGGCTGTACACGCGGTCGCCCGGCTGAATGACCCGACCGCGCATGTCTTCCACCGAATAGCCGGTGAGCTCGTCGATGTACTTCTGCTGGATGGGCTTGATGAGGGCGACACCCTCGGGAAGCACATCGCCGGCCACCGTGTCGATGAGCTGGTTGTCGGCGGTGAGGTGGAGACCGTAGGACTCGGCCTCCTTCAGCACCGAGGGACCCCAGATGATGCCGCCGGTGACATCACGCCCGAGCACCGTCCACAGGATGCCGTCATCCGGGCCTTCGTTCGTGAAGCCGCGGAAGATCCAGGTGGGGATCGAGATGATGTCGCCGTCCGTGCTGACGTACTCGCCCTGCTTGCCGTCGATGCCCCAGCGCAGTCGGAACCGGCCCCCCAGGTTGACGAAGACCTCCGCGGTGAAGTGCAGGTGGAGGTTGTTCGAAATGCCGTTCGGCATGCCGGCCGCGCCGGTGTTGAACCCGTGCTCCTCGGTCAGGTTGATGACCTGGCCGGCGTTCTGCGAGACGCCGCCGCCGATGAACGCGTAGTTCTCCTTGCGGTCGGACCCGGGCGTCCGGCAGTCGATGAAGGCCGCGTTGTGGGGAACCCAGTCCGTCTTGCGGATCGTGCGCCTCGCGATCTCGGTTCCGTCGACGATCACGTCGTGGTTCAGATGATCGGTGCTCATGTCTCTCTTCTTTCTTCCTGTGTCAGTAGATGTTGGTGGGGCCGACGGGCTGGTCGCCGCGCATGCCGGCGATCTGGGCCCGCAGTGCGATGTCGTCCCACAGGCGCACTTCCTTGACGAGGGCCCCGTTGTGGAACGTGAACTGCGAGATGCCGAGGACGTCCACCGGTTGGCCGGTGAGCGGCCCGTAGTTCGCCTTGCCGGTGTAGGAGCCGACGAATTTCCACGTGACGGCGACGCGCAGTCCGGCGTAGCGGATGTCGTAGTTCGTCTGGACGTCGCGTATCTCGAACTGGCCGGCGGGGAACGCCTCGAGGAAGCGCAGCAATGCACGGCGATAGCCCTCGGGGCGGATGACGACGCGGTTGCCGACGGTGAGCAGCACGAGGTCCCGTTCGAAGAACCTCTCGACTTTCTGCAGATCGCGGTCGTTCCAGATCGTCCGGATCATTTCCAGGACCGTCTCGACCTCGGAGCGGAACTCGTCCGGGCGAGCACCCGAATCGCCTCGCGAGATCGGGTCGGCGGGCGCCGACTCCGTCCACGAACCGGTGTAGCCGCGGAACGCCTGGGCGCGGGCGAGCTCGTCGAGGTCCTCGCCGCGAGCCAGGGCGCCGGCGAGCGAGTCGCGCACCACCCACTCCTCGACCATGCGGCCCCTGCGGTACAGGCAGTTCGCGATCGTGCGGCTGTATTCCGACGTCTGGAGATGACCGGACAGGACCAGGTGCGAACTGAGGAAGGCATCGTCCCCGCGCGCCTCCCAGATCACGTCTTCGGCCTGGCCGGTTCGGTCAGGGGTCGCCGAGATGCGCATGAGAGTGCCCTCGATCACCTCGTCGCGTGTCGTCGAGGTGCCGTACGCGCCGTGCACGATCGAGTCCGGCTCGTAGTTCTCGCGGATGTAGCTGATCGACCGATCCACCCAGATGAGATCGGTGACCTCGCGGATGAAGTCGTCGGGGTCCGCATACGGCTGGTAGGCGACCGGGTCGAGAGGCACTCGCGCTCCTTCTGTCGGCCGTCCGCCTGCATCACTCTGCCGCGGACGGTGCGTTGATGAGAGCCAGTGTATGCGTATGCACAACGCAATTGCAAGGACGGTCTCCCGGCGGACGCCGCATCAGGCCGAGCGCACCCGACCCAGCGTCCGCCGCTCCACGAAGGAGGTGTCGAACTCCACGTGGGCAAGCGGTGCGTCGGGCTGCTCGATGCGGCGGGTGATGAGCTTCGCCGCCTCTCGCGCCATGGCCACGAAGTCATAGGCGATCGTCGTCAGTTCGATGATGGGCCAGGATGCCGCCGGCAGGTCGTCGAAGCCGATGATCGAGACATCGCCCGGCACGTCTTTGCCGGCCCGTCGCGCAGCGTTGAGGGCACCGTACGCGACGACGTCGTTTCCGCAGAAGATCACCGTGGGTGGGGTCGGCAGCGCCAGGAGCGACGCGGTCGCCTCATCGCCGGCCGCGGTGTCGAAGGGACTCCGGCGCACATATTGGGCATCGAGGCCGAGACCGTGGTCCGCCAGCGCTGCCCGCAGCGCGATCTCGCGCGACTGCGCCGTGCTGGTGTTGCTCGGTCCCAGCACCGCGCCGATGCGGCGATGACCGAGCGCCACGGCTCTCGCCGTCGCGACCGTGAAACCCGCAGACGGGGCGACGACGGTGGCATCGGCGTCCACGAAGGACGTCGTGCGGTTGAAATAGACGAAGGGCAGGCCGCGATCCCGCAGTCGCAGCGGCGCCACGGAGTCCACGGTCGCCGTGGCGAGGATCACGCCGTCGAGACCGTTGGCGATAAGCCGTTCCGCGATCGTCTCGTTGTCAGCGGTCTCGGTGTGCAGCATGAGCTGATACCCCACGCTCTCGAGCTCGAAGTGCACCGGGGCGATGATCTGCGAGTAGAACTGGTTCGCGAGATCGGTGACCAGAAGCCCGATGCGGCGCGTGCGGCCGGAGGAGAGCGCACGACCCGCTTCGCTCGGCACGTAGCCGAGCAGATCCGCCGCTTCGCGCACCCGCCGTTTGGTCTCGTCCGACACGCGAGGGTCGTCCCGCAGCGCGCGCGACACGGTCGGCTGGGATACCCCGGCGAGACGAGCGACATCGCGGCTCGTTACGGCCATGCTGACTCCCCCTGTGCCCCCGGCTGACTCGCCGAAGTCTAGCGGAAACTTGACCTACCGTGCATACGCAAGCATAATGGCAGCATACGTATGCACGGTACCGTGCCGAGAGGAAGCACCGATGCCCCTGTACCTGAAGAGCGCGCCCTCGAAGTCGTTCACTGACCTCGCCCAGAGCGACGTCGCCGAACGCGTGGGCTCGATCATCTCCGACATCCGCTCGAACGGCGACGACGCCGTCGCGCGGTATTCGGCGCAGTTCGACAAGTGGTCTCCCCCGTCCTTCCGTCTGGACGATGCCGACGTCGAGCGCATCATGGCCTCGCTGGACCAGCAGGTCATCGACGACATCTTGTTCGTCCAGAAGCAGGTCCGTGCGTTCGCCCAGGCGCAGCGGGACTCGCTCGTGGACCTCGAAGTCGAGACGCTGCCGGGGGTGTTCCTCGGCCAGAAGCACGTGCCGGTGCAGGCGGCCGGCGCATACATCCCCGGCGGCAAGTACCCCCTGACCGCCTCCGCCCACATGACGATCATCACGGCGAAGGTCGCCGGCGTCGAGCGCGTCGTGGCATGCACGCCCCCGATCCGGGGCGAGATCCCCGCCGCCACGGTCGCCGCGATGAAGCTCGCCGGAGCGGACGAGATCTACATCCTCGGCGGCGTGCAAGCCGTTACGGCCATGGCGGTGGGTACCGAGACGATCGCTCCGGTCAACCTCATCGCCGGCCCGGGGAACGCGTACGTCGCGGAGGCGAAGCGTCAGCTGTTCGGCGAGGTCGGCATCGACCTGTTCGCCGGACCCACCGAGATCCTCATCGTGGCCGACGACGACGCAGACCCCTTTCTGACCGCCGTCGATCTGCTGTCGCAGGCCGAGCACGGCCCGGAGTCCCCGGCAGTGCTGATCACCACCTCCCAGGCGCTCGGGGAGCGCGTGCTCGCCCATATCGAGCAGCTGCTGCCCGGCATGTCCACCAAGGACTACGCCGAACCGGCCTGGCGCGACTGGGGCCAGGTGATCGTCGTCGACGACATCGACGAGGCATATGCGCTCGCCGACTCGTTCGCCTTCGAGCACGTGCAGATCTTCACGAAGGAGCCGCGCGAGGCGCTCGAGAAGATGCACGACTACGGCGCTCTGTTCCTCGGCGAGAACACGTGCGTCTCGTACGGCGACAAGGTGATCGGCACGAATCACGTGCTTCCGACGCTCGGTGCCGCACGGTACACCGGCGGCCTCTGGGTGGGGAAGTACCTGCGCACCGTGACGTACCAGCAGATCGTCGATCCGGCTTCGTCTGCACTTCTCGGCGAGGTGTGCGGACGAGCCGCGCGGGTCGAGCTCTTCGAGGGACACGCACGATCCGGTGATGCGCGAGCGTGGCGTCACGGCGAGAAGTCCTACGCGTGGATCGAGGAGAGCCTCGCCGCCGGGGCCGGCACGCGATGACGGCTCTCGCCGGCCGCACAGCCGTCGTGACCGGCGGCGGCAGCGGACTCGGAGCCGCCATCGCCACGTCCCTGCACGGTGCCGGCGCGGAGGTCGTGGTGGTCGGTCGCGACGAAGACAGGCTCTCGGCCGTCGCCGCCAGGCTCGGCTCCCGGGCTCGCTCGCTCATCTGCGATGTCGCTGATCCGGCATCCGTGGATCGCCTGGCCGCCTCGCTGCACGGCACCGAAGTGTCGATACTCGTGAACAATGCCGGGGTCGCCGGGCCGGTCGCTGCCCTGACCGACATCTCGGTCGATCAATGGGACGAGGTCTTCGACGTCAATGTCCGCGGTACGTTCCTGATGTGCCGCGCGCTCCTGCCGGGGATGATCGCACGCGGCGCAGGCGACGTCATCAACATCGCATCGGTGTCCGGGAAGCGCCCCCTTGCGCACCGGACGCCGTACACGGCATCCAAGATGGCCGTGATCGGCCTGACCTCCACCCTCGCCTTCGAGGTCGGCCCGGCCGGTGTCAGTGTGAACACGCTGTCTCCGGGTCCGGTCGCAGGTCCGCGCATGGAACGCAACTTCCGTCTCGAGGCCGAACGCTCCGGCGGATCGATCGCGGATGCCGAAGAGGCGTTCGTCTCGCGGGCCGCGCTCGGCCGCATGGTCACCGAGGAAGAGGTCGGACGCGCCGTCGTCGCAATGCTCGCCATGACGGGCATGTGCGGTGCCGACGTGGATCTGTCGGCGGGGATGATCGCGTGATGCCGGCATCCCTGAGGGTCCGCGCCGCGTCCGGCGAGCGCCTCCTCGGCGTGCTGCTGCGGATGCCGGCCGAGGAGCTCGTCGAGATGTCGGCGATCGCCGGCTTCGACTTCGTGCTGATCGACTGCGAGCACGGGCCCGCGGACCTGGTCCCGCTGCGTCAGCACATCGCCGTGGCCGCGGTTCACGGCGTTCCCGTCGTCGTCCGCGTCGGCGAGGGCGATTCCGGGATGATCCTGCGCGCGCTCGACCAGGGCGCTCAGGGGATCCTCGCGCCGCACCTCGACACCGCATCGGATGCCGCCGCACTGGTCGCCGCCACGCACTACCCTCCTGTCGGCACACGCGGGTTCGCGACATACAGCCGTGCGGGGCGGTTCGGAGAAACCGATCCCTCAGCCCACCGCGACTGGTTCCTGGCGAACACCCTCGTGCTCGGCATGATCGAATCTCCGGCCGGTGTCGGCGCCGTCGGAGAGATCGTCGCGACACCGGGTCTTGACGGCATCATGATCGGACCGGCCGACCTGGCCGCGGCATCCGGCCCTCTCGACCCGCCGCTCGCAGACGCGACCGCGCGGGTGAATGCGGCGATCGCGGCGGAAGACAAGCTCCGCATGGACATCGTGGGCACGAGCGATCGGGCTGCGGGGCCGCTTTCGATGACGGCGCGCAGCTCGTGGTCTACAACCTCGCGTTCTCGCTGATGGCGCACCTGCGCGGACTGCTGGGCCCGCGCGGCTGAGCGTTACGGGATCAGCCGACCAGTCCGTGGCGTTCCCGCCAGGAACGCACCAGCGCGCCGAAGGCCTCCGGTCGTTCCATCGGCAGAAGGTGTCCGCCGTCCAGCGTGACCACGCCGCCGTGAGGCAGCGCGGAGGCGATCTCGATGTGGAACGCGGGCGGGGAGATGGCATCCGCCGCGCCCGAGACGACCAGCGTCGGAACCTCCACCTTTCTCAGTGCAGGGCGCAGATCTGTGCGCGTGGTCTGCATCAGCAGCTGCGCCCGCAGGTCCTCGCTCCCGGTCGCGTCGGCCATCGCCAGCGTCCGCTCCACCAGGTCGGGCCGGTCCGCCGCCGCGGCCGGCGAAAGGAGTTCCGCGACGATCTCGGCCTGCAGTGCCCGCGGACGCTCACCCGCATCCAGCCGCGCCACCCAGGCGCGCCACGAGTGCTGCTGCGCGGGCGTCGGCCCTTTCGCGTTGGTGGAGGTCACGCAGAGACCGGCCACCCGTTCCGGAGCCCTCGCTACGAGCGCCATCGCGACGATCGCACCGAGCGAGAGGCCGCCGATAACGAACCGCCAGGGCAGCTCGGCGAGCAGCGCGTCGATCTGCGCCTGGATCGACGATCGGGTCAGCTTCGGCGTCAGCGCGTCGTCCAACCCGCAGCCCGTCCACAGATCGGCGGTGCAGTTCATCCCGGCGAGCAGGACGAGCGGCGTCACCTCACCCTTTCACCGCGCCGTCGCTCAACCCTGCCACCAGGTACTTCTGCGCGACGAATGCGATCACGATGACCGGAATCGTCAGCAGGATGGAGGCCGCTCCTGCCTGCTGGAGCATCGGCAGGGTCTGCCCCAGCTGCGTCGCGATGAACACCGGGACGGTCTTGGAGGACGTGTCGGTCAGCACGAGGGCGGTGAGGTACTCCTGGAACGCGAAGAGAAAGACGAAGATGCCGGCGGTCAGGATGCCCGGACCCATGAGCGGGATCATCACGCGGCGGAGCATTCCGATCCTCGTGCAGCCGTCGATCATCGCCGCCTCGTCCAGCTCTCTGGGGATCTCGGCGAAGAAGTTGCGCAGCAGCCAGATCGTGAAGGGCTGGTTGATCGCGACCAGCGCGATCGCCAGGGCGAACGTCGTGTCGTAGATCCCGAGCGCCCGGCTGATGTCGTACATCGGCAGGACCACCGCGAAACGCGGCAGTGCCCGGAAGATCAGCGCCAGCACCAGCAGGAGTGCGGAGATGTAGTTGGGGAACCGCGACAGGGCATACGCGGCGGGGATGCCGATGATCAGCGCGATGATCGTGGAGACGACCGCGACCACCAGGGTGTTGACGAGGTAGTCCGAGAAGTACGTCGTCTCCCACAGGTTCACGAAGGCGTCGAAGGTGGGCTGATAGCCCCAGAACACGGGGGGATTCGCGAAGGCCACGTTCGTGGGCTTCGTGACGGACAGCGTCATCCATATGAAGGGGCTCAGCATCAGCAGGCAGAGGATGCCGAGCAGGATCCCGGTGATGATCGGCGGCTTGCGGCGCGGGCGCCGGTTGCGGCCGTTGCCCTCGATGTCGGCGGTGGTGATGGCGCGAGTGGAGAGCGCCTCGTCGGTGAGTGTCATCGCGCGACCTTGGCTTCCTTGAAGATCCCTTGGATGAAGGGAGTGAGCATGACCAGGATGAGCAGGATCGTCAGCACGTTGATCGCGCTGCCGAGCCCGAGGTTCTCCGCACCGTCCGCGAAGGCGACCGAATAGACGTAGAGCATGATCGACTCGTTGCCGATCGCCGCGGCCTGCGGCGAGAGCGGTATCAAGTTGTCGAACATGCGCAGCACGTCCATGATCGAGATCAGCGTGACGAAGCCGAGTACCCCGCGGATCGTCGGGATGATGACGTTCAGGTGCGTCTGCAGGGCGCTCGCGCCATCGATGGTCGCGGCTTCCCGCAGCTCGACGGGGACTCCCTGGAGCCCTGCCAGGATGATCAGCATCGCGAACGGGAGCATGTGCCACACCGTGTTGGCGATGATGAGGATCGCGTTGGGCACCTGCTCGGTGAACCACAGCACCTCCGTGCCGCTGATCAGCCCGAGGAAGCGGTTGAGGATGCCGCCGAAGTTGTCATTGACGAGCCAGGAGAACGCCACCGCGCCGACGAGGTTGGGCAGCACGTACGACACCAGCATGATGCCGAGGACGAGCGGGCGGGACTTCGTCAGCCGGTCGATGCCGGTGGCGACGACATAGCCGAGGATGAGGAGGATGGCCGTCGTGATGACGGTCACGACGACGGTGAACAGCGCGGCCTGGCCGAATCTCGGATCGGTGAGCGCGTCGGCGAAATTGTCGAGACCGACGAACGTGCCGGGCGTGCCGTAGCGCACGTCCTCGAACGCCCACTGGATGGTGCGAACGAGCGGGATGACAAGCAGACCCGCCATCACCAGGAAACTCGGGGCGAAGAGAATCCAGAATTCGCGTGCCTTCATGAGCGGTGCTCCTCTCGACGGACTGTGGCCCGGACCGGAATCCGGGCCACAGTCGACGGTCGTTCGCGTCGGTTCAGCGTGGGTGGTGTCGGCGTCAGCCGGCGATCGCCTCTGCGGCGGCCTGCATCTGAGCCATTCCATCCTCGACCGTGATGGAGCCCAGGAGCACCTCCACGAGGATGGGGCGGATCTCGTTGGTGATATCGGCCAGCACCGGCGAGACGATCGGCGGCATGGCGGCTGCGATCGAGTCGTTCGCAGCCTTGCCATACGGGGAGTTCTCCTCGGTGACCATTCCCTCACGCGCCGGGTAGGCGGCCGGGACGGATGCCTTCGACGCGTCTTCGCTCACGGCCGACGCCATCATCACGAAGAGCATGTCGTGATCCAGCTTCGTGTTGAAGGGGATCGACCAGCCGTCGATCGACAGACGGTCGTACGCGTATGCGGCCTCATCGCTCAGCTTCGGCGGAGCGGCGAAGGCGAACGTGTCGGCCAGATCGCTGTTCGTGTCGAGCGTGAGGTCGTTCATCCGGCCCGAGAACATGATCGACATCGCCGCGGTGCCGTTGTACATCTGCTGCTGCACGGTCGGCTGATCGAACGTCGTCACCTGCGGGTCCATGTAGGGCTTCAGGGCGATCATGGCCTCGAGCGCCTCCTGGGCCTCGGGGGTGTCGAGGGTGACGTCGCCCGCTTCGTTGACGAAGTCGGCGCCGAGCGAGTTCATGCTCGCCTGGAAGCTCGTCGACACGTCGGCGGTCGCCAGCCACGGCAGGGCGATCGGGTACTCCATGAGGCCTGCGGCCTTGATGGCCTCCGCGGCTTCGATCATGTCGGGGAAGGTGGCCGGCACGTCGAGCCCCAGCTCTTCGAACACATCGGCGCGGTACGCCATGACGAACATCTGCGCCTGCATCGGAAGGGCGTAGAGCTTGCCGTCGAACGACATGCCCTGACGCATCGACTCGCTGATCTCATCCAGCCCGTAATCCGCGGCGTACTTGTCGAACAGGTCGTCGAGGGGGACGAGCTTCTCGTCGGTGGCCAGGCTCGGGATGACGAAGCCGTACGTCTCGATGATGTCGTACGTACCGGTGTCGCCCGAGAGGGTCGCTGTGGTCTTGGTCACCTGGCCGCCGAAGTCGATCGGGTCGTGCTTGACCGTGACATCGTCCTTCGTGCAGCTGGAGACCATCGTGTCTGTGAACGGGTCGATCGCAGAGGAGTTGTAGGCGAGGACGTTCACCGTCGTTGCGGAGTCGGGGGCTTCGTAGTCGCAAGTGACTTCGGTGGCATTCGCGTTGCCGGTGCGGCTTCCGGCACCGCAGCCCGTGAGGGCGACGGCGCCGACGACAGCGGCTGCGATGAGGGCGGAGGCGCGCTTGGTGGTGGTTGACATGGCGCCAGAGTATACGTATGCAGTCGATTTAGGAAACCCTAACTTTCGAGCCATTTCATCTCGCCGTGTATGGCTGAATACGTATACGGAGATGGAATCGGCCAGTTGCCGTCCGATACGAAGCGCAGTGCTCGGCCGCGCTCCGTAACGCGATGATGCCGCGACCCGAAGCCGGGAGGGCTTCGGGTCGCGGCATCCGATTTCAGCGGTTCCGGAGGGTCACCGCTATCTCTTGCCGGCGAGCTGCCGACCGACGATCTCGCGCATGATCTCGTTCGTGCCGCCGTAGATGCGGTGCACGCGGGCGTCGAGGAACGCCCGGGCGATCGGATACTCGGTGATGTAGCCGTACCCGCCGTGCAGCTGCACGCCGATGTCGAGCACCTCCCACTCGCGGTCGGTCGACCAGAACTTGACCTTCGCGGCTTCCTCCGGCGTGAGCTTGGAGTCCTTGTAGAGCATCATCGCGCGATCGATGTACGCCCACATCACGTCGACCGTCGTGGCCATGTCGGCGAGGCGGAAGCGGGTGTTCTGGAAGTCGAGCACCGGCTGCCCGAAAGCCTCGCGGCTCTTGGTGTAGTCCAGCGTCCACTTCAGGGCGGCCTCGGCCGCGGCGGCAGCGGCCACGCCGATGGAGAGGCGCTCCAGCGGGAGGTTCATCATCAGCTGGATGAAGCCGAGGCCCTCCTTGCCGCCGATCAGGTTCTCGGCGGGCACGAACACGTCGGTGAACGAGAGCTCGGCGGTGTCCCAGCCGTGGAAGCCCATCTTCTCGAGCTTCTTGCCGTGATCGAAGCCCTGCATGCCGTCCTCGAGGATGAGCAGGCTGAACGCGTCGGGTCGATTGCCCTCGCCGGTCTTGACGAAGGTCACGATCATGTCGGCCGTCTTCCCCGACGAGATGAAGGTCTTCGCACCGTTGACGAGGTAGCCGCCCTCGACCTTCTTCGCGGTCGTCTTGATGCCGCGCAGGTCGCTGCCTGCGCCCGGCTCGGTCATGGCGAGGGCGCCGAGGATCTCGCCGGTCGCCATGCCGGGCAGCCACTTCTCCTTCTGCTCCTGCGTGCCCATGTGGACGACGTAGGGCACCGCCAGGTCGTCCTGGATGCCGAGCGCTCCGGCCAGCGAGCCGAGGCCCGCACCGATGACCTCTTCGTTGACGATCGAGCGGAAGCGGTAGTCCTGCAGCATGCCGGCGCCGCCGAACTCCTCGGGAACCGCGAGCCCGATGATCCCCGACTCGCCCGCGGCGAGCAGCGTCTGCCGGTCGACTTCGCCGTCGCGGTCCCACTGCTCGCGCTTGTCGGTCGTCGCGTACCGCTTGACGAACTCCTTCACGACGTCGCGGAATGCCTCGTGGTCCTCGTCGTAGATGTCGCGCTCCATGTGCGCCCTGCCCTTCTGTCCGCATCGGTGGCGCGGGCCGGTGTTCGCAGTGCGCTGCGCGGCCGCGTCGCCGCTGGCGATTCTAGGACACCCGGGAGGACGCATGCCGAACCGCTGTGGCATCGCATCCCATGAGGTGCGGTACTGGGTCCCGCGTTTGTCGGATGCCGCAACCGGCGCGCCGGTGGGCTACTGGATGTATGTCGGCGCGGCGGGGAGCCCGAAGAACTCCTCGAGGGTATGCCAGCCGCCCTCGTGGTACGCCCGCGCGAGCTCGGGTCCGACGTAGCGCAGGTGCCAGGGTTCCGGCACGTACCCCGTGATCGGCGTGTACCCGTCCTCGTAGCGGGTTATCCAGCCGTACTCCCACGCGTGCGCCACGATCCACTGCCCCTGGACGGTGGCGGCCAAGTCATCGAGGGTGCCGCACGTCTCCGCGCAGCCGACGACGTCGCCGGCCAGCCCGGACTGGTGCTCGCTGAAGCCCGGGCGAGCGCTGGAGAGGTCTGCCCCCTCGACGCCGTTCGCCTCCACCTGGCTGCCGTACGTGGTCTGCTGGGTCTCGTACGAGCGGAATCCGCTGAGCAGCGCGATCTCGCCGACACCTGCCGCGGATGCAGCGCCGACCATCGCCGACAGCGCGGCTGCGGCATCCGCTCGAAGGGACCCGCCTTCGACACTGCGTACGCCTTCGGGCATCGCGAGCGCGGCCGGGCGGAAGTCCAGCGGATTGTTCGGCCGGGTCTTGTTGAGAACGACCCAGACACGGCCGGGGTCGTCGAGCGCGACGCACGGCGCCGCACCCCCGGCTATCGAAGCGCGGAAGGATTCCGCCCCGCCGGCCGCCGCAATGGCCGCGGCGTCATCACCGGCAGCGAGAGCGGCGGTGAAAGCCGGCACCGCGCAGAGTTCGAGTGCCGCGGGCTTCGCTTCCACGGTCGGAGTCGGGATCGACTCGACCCGCGCGGGCATCGGCATGCTCGCCGGCGTCGCGGTCGGAGTCGGCAGCGGATCGCTCGCTTCGGCGATCCGCGCCTCGACCACGGCGGACGTCGGCGCGCCCGTGACCGCAGCCGTGACCGTCGCCGCGGAGCCGAGCACGAGCGTGGCGACCACGGTCAGACCCGCGACGACGCCGGCACGGGCGACCCGATGGACGCGCGCATGCCGTGCCGGTGCGGCGCGCGGCTCGAGCAGCTGGGCGGTCTTGGCCGCGCGGCGGGTCGGCGCGAGAGCAGCGCCGCGGGCGCCCACACGCGTGGGGGTCGGACCCGTCGTCGCGCGCCCGCGGGTCGAGCGACGCAGCGGCTCTGCCGGTGCGACGAGCGCACCCGGAGGCGCTGCGTCGCCGCCGCTCGGATCGGCGGCGACGTCGATCACCGGCAGCGGAACGGTGTGCGGCAGCATCTGCCGCGGAGCGATCGGCGCCTCCGCCGGAGCCGCCGGCAAGGCGGCGTTCCGAGCCGTTTCAGCGGCCAGGGCGCGCTCAGCATCTCGTTCGCGCTCGGCTCTTGCCGCACGACGAGACAACGGGGGATTGTGCGGTTCGGGTGCCGTCACCCGCCCCATTCTCCCCTGTCGCGGCACTCGGGTCGAGACCACAGCGCCCCGCTCCTGATTCTTCGTCTCTTTGTACGATCCATGCTTGACTTGCTTTCGTATGTCTGTTCCCATGGAGACATGCGGTGGCAGGGTCAGGAGCTGGGTGTGACGGATGCCGCCGCCCTCCCCGGCCTCGAGCAGCTCAACGGTCTCGTGCGTTCGGTGACGACGCCGGAGTTCGCCGACGTCACATTCCACGAAGTCATGTGCAAGAGCGCGCTCAACCATGTGCCGGGGGCCTCGGGGATGCCGTTCGACTGGACCGTCAACCCGTACCGCGGATGCACGCATGCGTGCTCCTACTGCTTCGCCCGGGGAACGCACGAGTACCTCGAACTCGATGCAGGTCGCGACTTCGACACGCAGATCGTCGTCAAGATCAACGTCGTCGACGTCCTCGAAAAGGAACTGCGCCGCGGCACCTGGATGCGGGACCCGGTCATGCTCGGCACGAACACGGATCCGTACCAGCGCGCCGAGGGTCGGTACCGGCTGATGCCGGGGATCGTCTCGGCCCTGACCGACTCGGGCACGCCGTTCTCGATCCTGACCAAGGGCACGCTGCTGCGCCGCGATCTTCCGCTGCTGAGCGAGGCCGCGGCATCCGTCCCGGTGTCGATCGCGATGTCGATCGCCGTGTTCGACGACGCGCTGCAGAAGCTCGTCGAGCCCGGTACGCCGTCCGCGGCGGCCCGGCTCGACACGGTGCGCGCCGCGACCGAGGCCGGGTTCCGGGTCACCGTGTTCCTGATGCCGATCCTCCCGCATCTCACCGACTCGATCACCGCGCTCGATCACGCCCTGACGCAGATCAGGGATGCCGGGGCCGTGCGCGTCGTGTTCGGCGCCCTGCACCTGCGGCCCGGCGCCAAGCAGTGGTTCATGCAGTGGCTCGCGCGAGAGCACCCCGAGCTGCTCTCGTCGTACCTCGGCCTCTACCCCGGCGCATCCGCCACGGCCCCCAAGGCATATCGCGCGTGGCTGTCCAAGCGCGTGCGTCCGCTCCTGCGCGTCCACGGCCTGGACGGACGGGCCGAGGACGATGAACCTCGGCGCTCGGCGGTGCCGGGCCTCGCAGCGCGGACGCCCGTCTTCGTGACGACGTCACGGGGACGAGCGGCCGAGGAGTCCGCGCGGCTGTTCTGACGGCGGCCCACCCGGCTCGGCCCGCAGCCCAGCCCTGACCGGCTCAGCCGGCGAGCGCGAGCACGTCGGCGTCCTCAGGCCGGGCGATCCGGGCGGCGAAGGAGCGCTCTGTCGGAGACGGGGGCGTCGCGAGGAACTCCTGGACGGCGTCGAGGAACGGGTCGGACCGGAGGATGCGTGTGTGCCCGAGGCCGTTCGTCTCGACGAGCTGTGCATCGGGATGTGCGGCGGCGATACGCGCCGCTTCGGTGAACGGCACCACGCGATCGGTCTCGTCGTGCACCAGCAGGAGACGCGAGCCGGGTGGGAGCGGATGCCGCAGCGGCGAGAGGGTCGCGAACGGGTCGCTCCCGCCCGGGAAGTAGCGCCGCGCGAATCGCGTACGCAGCTCGTCGGCCGTGCGGGCATCGAAGCCGAGCATCGTCCGGAACTGCGAGAGGAGGTGGTCGGCATCGGCGGGCGCGGCGACCGTGACGACACGGTCCGCGGCGACGCCGTGACCGACTGCCACGAGTGCGGCGAGACCGCCGAACGAGTGCCCGACCACCGCGGCGAAGCGGCCGTGCCGCTCCTGCACCGTCTGCAGCGCGTGGACCCAGTCCAGAAGGTAGGTCGCTCTGCCGGGCGAGTCGCCGTGGGCCGGCGCATCGAACGCGACGACACGGTATCCGTCGCCGACGAGCTCGCGGACCACCGTCGCGAACTGGCTCGCCCGCCCGTCCCAGCCGTGGGCCAGGACGACGACCTCGCCGTCGGACGGGCCCCAGCCGTACACGGCGATGTCCGTTCCGCCACGATCGACGCCCGGGATCCGCACCGTGGAGCGATCCGCGCGCCACATCGTCGCGAGATCGGCGGAGTCGATCGGACGCCTCGGGGCGACCCGCGCGAAGAGGGGGAGGGCGATGCGAGAGCCCCAGCGAGGAGAGATCGCGGACGCGGTGCGCACTGCGCCGGCGGCCAGGAAGCGTGTGAGTGACATGACGACTCCGATTCGCAGACTGTACGTACGATCGTACGTATGAATACGAACGATCGTACGGTAAGCTGATGCCATGGCGCAACCGCAGATCGACGGTCGACGCGTGCGCGGCGACGAGTCGCGTCGCCTGATCCTGGCCCACGCGGTGGACACGGCATCCGTCGATGGTCTCGAGGGGCTCACCATCGGACGCCTCGCCGACGCCTCGGGCCACAGCAAGAGCGGCATCGCGACGCTGTTCGGGTCGAAGGAGCAGCTTCAGCTCGCCACGATCGCGGCCGCCCGAGACGTGTTCGTCGAGCGCGTGGTCGCACCAGCCCGCGCCCGCACCGAACGGGGGATCACCCGCGTGTGCGCCCTCATCTCGGACTGGCTCGCCTACTCCGACGAACGCGTCTTCCGCGGCGGATGCTTCTTCGCCGCCGCTTCGGTGGAGGTCGACGCCCGCGCGGGCGCGGTCCACGATGCCGTCGTCGCCGCGATGAGCGAATGGGAGGACTACCTGACGCGCTCGATCGAGCACGCGATGGTCCGCGGGGACCTCCCGGGCCTCGAGGACGCTCGGCAGCTCACCTTCGAGCTCGTGTCGTTCCTGGAGGCGGCGAACACCCGATCGCTGCTGCATTCGAGCAGCGAGCCCTACCGGCGTGCGGCGGCCGCGGTGCGCTCGCGGCTGCTGTCGCTCGGCGCCGACCCGGCGCCCGTGGGCAGGATCGTCGCGCCCGACACCGAGGACTGAGCGGACGCGCCGGGTGTGCCGCATCCGGCTTCACGCCACAATGTCGTGAGGAGGCGTCGGATGGCCCGCTTCATGCTCACGGCGATGCCCTTCACCGGGCACGTGACGCCGCTGCGCGCCGTCGCCGCAGCGCTGGTCGCCTGCGGACACGATGTGCGCTTCTACACCGGTGCCGCCTTCCGGGAGCCTGTCGAGTCGACAGGCTCCCGGCTGGTGCCCTGGCGGGCGGCGCCCGACTTCGATGAGAACGACATCTCGGCGACCTTTCCGCGCCTGCTCGGCGAGAAGGGGATCCGGCAGCTGCTCATCAACGTGCAGGATGTGTTCATCAGGACCTCCCCCGCGCAGGTCGAGGATCTGACCGCGGAGTGGGAACGCGAGCCGTGGGACGCGATCGCCGGCGACGAGGTCTCGGTCGGAGCTGCGTTCTTCGCCGAGCAGACACGCATCCCGTGGGGCACCATCGCGCTCCTCCCGCTCAACCTCATCGGGAAGCAGGGGCCGCCGAGCGGAATGGGGCTCGCTCCCGGCCGCAATCCGCTCACCAAGCTGCGGGATGCGGCACTCCGAGCCGCCGTCCCCCTGTTCAGTCGCTCGCTGGCCGGCCCGCTCGCGCAGGCGCGCGCGACGATCGGGCTGCCCCCGTCGACGCGCACGTTCGACCGGGTCGTGTTCTCGCCGCGGCTCGTCGTGGCCAGCGGTTCGCCGCTGCTGGACTACGAGCGCACCGACCGTCCACCGTCGGTGCAGTACGTCGGACTGCTCACGCCGACGCCGACGCCCTCGCCGCTCCCGGACTGGTGGGGAGATCTGGATGGCCGCACCGTCGTGCACGTCACCCAGGGCACGCAGAACATCGATCCGTCCGATCTTCTCCGGCCCGCCCTCGAGGCGCTCGCGGATCGCGACGTGCTGGTCGTGGTGGCGACCGGAGTCCGCGGGCGCGACACGCTCCCGTTCCCCGTCCCGGCGAACGCGCGCGTCGCCGGGTTCCTCCCTTACCCGCAGCTCTTGCCGGAGGTCGACGTGGTGATCACCAACGGCGGCTGGGGAGGCACCCTCGCGGCGCTGAGCCACGGCATCCCCCTCGTGATCGCCGGCGGTGACCTCGACAAGCCCGAGATCGCCGCGCGGGTGGCGTGGGCCGGGGCGGGCGTGAACCTCAAGACGGGCACGCCGACGGCGACCCAGGTGGCGCGCGGATTCGAGCGTGTCGCGCAGGACCCGTCGTACCGGCGCGCCGCCGCGCGGGTCGGCGGGCAGCTCAACGCGCTCGGCGGAGCGCCGCACGCCGCCGAGCTGCTCGAGGGGCTGCTGGCCTGAGCCTCACGTCGGCGTCGCGGAGGCGGGTTCGATGCGGGCGCGAAACAGCCCCGGTCATCGAGACCGGGGCTGTTCGTGAGGGTCCGCTAGGCGGTGAGCTCCGCGGTCGTCGGCACTCGACCGGCGAGCTCCTCGATCGTGTCGTCGCCGGGCCGGGCGTCTTCGAAGGGCGCATCGATCTCGGCGCGCTCGAGCATCTCGGTCATCTTCCGACGACGCTGGCGCGTGATGAGCGTGACCACGCGACCCGTCTTGCCCGCGCGGCCCGTGCGGCCCGAGCGGTGCAGGTACGTCTTGTACTCGTCCGGCGCGTCGGCCTGGATGACCAGGTCGATGTCGTCGACATGGATGCCGCGGGCCGCGACGTCGGTCGCGACGAGGACGTTCACCCGCCCCGAGGTGAGCCGCTCGAGATTGCGGGTGCGACGCTGCTGGTTGAGGTCGCCGTGCAGCGAGACCGCCGGGATGCCGGCGTCGTCGAACTGCTCGGCGAGCATCTCGGCGTAGGCGCGGGTGCGGGCGAAGACGAGGGTCTTGCCCTCGCGGTCGACCAGCTGGTCGAGGATCTGCGCCTTGTCGCGGTGCTCGATCACGAGCACGCGGTGCTCGATCGTGCTCGAGGCCTGATCCTCACCGGCCACTTCGTGCACCGACGGGTTCACCAGGAACTCGTCCACGAGCGCCGACACCTCGCGGTCGAGGGTCGCGGAGAAGAGAAGCTTCTGCGAGCCGTCCGCGGTCTCCCGGAGGATGCGCTGCACGGGCTCGAGGAAGCCGAGCTCGCACATGTGGTCGGCCTCGTCGATCACGGCGACCATGACCTCGCTGAGGTCGAGCTTCCGCTGGGTGATGAGGTCCTCGATGCGGCCGGGCGTGCCGATGATGATGTCGACGCCCTTCTTCAGCGCGCCGACCTGGCGCGCCTGCGGCACGCCGCCGTAGATCTGCGTGGTGAACAGGCCGACGCTGCGGGCGATCGGCTGGATCGTCCGATCGATCTGCAGGGCGAGCTCGCGCGTCGGAGCGAGGATCAGCGCCTTGGGCTTGCGGCCGAACTCGCGCTTCTTTCCTGCGCCGGCCTTCAGCACGTTCTCGACGAGCGGGGCGCCGAAGGCGATGGTCTTGCCCGAGCCGGTGCGGCCGCGCGCCAGCACATCGCGTCCGCCGATGATCTCGGGGATCGTCGCCGCCTGGATCGCGAACGGGGCCGCGGCACCGAGATCGGCGAGCGTGCGGACGATGTTGTCGCCCAGTCCGAGCGAGCCGAAGCTCACGCCGTCGACATCCGTCGCCTGAATGGCCTCGGCCTGGAGGCGCTCGTGCACGACGTCGACGTGCTGCTCGTGCGCCTGGGTGCGCGGCGCGGCGTTCCAGTCGGAGCGGCCGGCCGGGCGGGTTCCGCGCGGGCGATCGCCGGTGACGTCGCGACGGGCGGGGCGCCCGTTGTCGTACTCTCGGCGGGCCGGTCGAGTCCCGGCATCCGACCCGAAAGTCCGGTCCGAATCCCGGCGCGCCGGACGATCGTCGTGACGCCGCGGCGTGTCGCCGGACCGACCCGGCTTCTGGTAGCCGCCACGGTCGGGGCGATCCGTGTTCGAACGGGCCGGGCGGTCGTCGTACGAACGCGCGGGGCGATCCGTGCCGTTCGAACGCGCCGGACGGTCGTCTCGGCCGGATTCCCGACGGCCGGACGGTCGTCGTACCGCGGCGCGGCGCCGTCCCGAGAGGGCTTTTGGAAGCCGCCGCCGCGGGCGGGGCGGTCGTCGTACGAACGCGCGGGACGGTCCGCCTGCGAGTGGGTGCGGATGCCGCGGGCCTCGTCACGGCCGGCGCGCTGCGTCGCCGTCCACCGCGTCTTGGGGGCGCCGGTCGGCGCACCCTCCTCGGCGGCGCGGTAGCCGCGGTGATTCGGGCTCTTGCTGCCGGGCTTCTGGCCGGACCCGCACGGCTGCGCTCGTGGAACGAGGTCTTCTTCTCGCCGTAGCGCGGCTCGAAGTTCTTGGCCGGCCGTCCGCCGGCGGGCTTCTTGCTCTTGGGCATGGTGATGTCCTTCTGGGTTGTCTCAAGCTGAGAACAGCACTCGCGATTCGCGCACAGACATCGGCCGCGCAGACGTGACTGCGCGGATCTCACTGCCGCGAACGCCGCACATGCGGCACGGAGTTGCCCGGACTATCGTCGGCCGGGGGCCATTCAACGTGATGGTCGCCGGAGCGGATTCGCTCCCACCATCGGCCCCTTGGACTCACAAACCCATCCGCACAGCATGCGCGGTGTCCAGAGCCGACCCTTCACCCTAGCGGACGCCGCGAACTAGACCCTGGGAGGATGCCGGTGGACGCGGCATCCCGCCCTACACTGGCGCCATGACCAGCAGAACCGTGACGCCGCTTCCCGAGGCAATCGCTCCCGCACCGACCCTGCGGGCCGAGTCGGAGGCGATCTACGCGGCCTTCGCCGCCGGAGTCCTGGGTGCCATCTACGGACTCGTCGTGGCACTCATCGCGCCCGACCGGCCGTTGGCCGACGAGCCCGGCGGCTTCGGTCTCCTGGCCGCCATCGGCTCCGGAGTCGTGGCCGCCGCGGCATCCGGAACCGGGTACTGGCGCGCACGTAACCGCCCCGGTCAGGAGTGGCGCCGCTCGCTGCCCTCGTGGAAGTTCACGGTCAACACGATCTCCGTCGTGATCGTCCACGCAGCACTGGCCTTCCTCGCGACCTATGCGGGCTTCCGCCTGCTGAGCATGGGCTTCATCGGCTTGCCGGTCATCACCTTCTGGGCGATCGTGCTGATGACGGTGTCGTTCGGCCTCTCCGCCTACATCGTGTACCTGTCCGTGTCGCGGATGACCACGCAGCGCATGTCGTCGCTGCTGATGGCCTTCATCGTCATCGGCACCCTCACCGCGATGATCACCTCGCCCGACCCCGAGTGGTGGATGGTCCACTTCAGCGAACTCGGCACGTTCGATGACCTGTCGAGCTTCGTCTTCAACGGCACGCTGATCGCGGGCGGTCTGCTGGTCACGACGTTCGCGGTCTACATCGCCAACGACCTTCAGCAGCTCGCGGACGAGGGCGTCCTGGCGAATCCCCGGGCCCCGCGGATCGTCTCGACGCTGTTCGTGATCATGGGGATCATGCTCGCATTCGTCGGCATCGTGCCCGTCGACATCAACCTGCTCATCCACAATCTCTCCGCTACGGGCATGGCGCTGATGTTCCTCGCACTGCTGATCGCCGGCCCGAAACTGCTCCGCGGGATGCCGCGCACCTACTTCCTCTCGGCGTGGGCCTTCTTGGCCGCAACCGTCGCGTCGATCGTCCTGTTCGTGGTCGGGTACTTCTCGCTGACCGCGTTCGAGATCATCGTGTTCGCCCTCATCTTCGGCTGGATCGCGGTCTTCATCCGGTTCCTGGGGGTCACCGGGCAGCGCGAATAGCCCGGATTGCGTCGATTCGATTCGGCGCAGTCGCCGCACAGCGGATACCCTCGAGCCAAGAACGGTAACTGCTTGGGGTGCAGGACGTCCGAGCAGCGCTGACGATCCGGGGGTAGGCGGCTGCGGCCTGGGGTATCGCAGGGCGGAAGCGCTGCCGCACTCCGCCTCACGAAAGGCCTCGAGACCCCTGTGGCCCTGCTCGCCGACGCACCTGTACTCCTCCGGCCCGACGTCCGCCTCCGTGCCCTCCTCAGTGAGTGCACGGCAACACAGGTGGGCTTCACGACGGCCGCCCTGCTCAGCATCGGCGTGCTCATCTCGATCGTCACGACGCCCGATCCGCTGTGGTGGCAGCTGCATTTCAGCCAGCTCGGCACGTTCGCGACGTTCTCGGGCCACGCCTTCAACGGCACGCTCGTCCTCACCGGAGCGGGGGTCGTGGCGTTCGGGCTGCGACTCCGCCGGGAGATGGTGCGGCACGCGGGTACGTCCGTCCTCTCCAACCGCCGCGCCGCGACGGTGGTGCCGGTCCTGGTCGTGCTGCTCGGCATCCACCTGTCGTTCGTCGGCGTCATCCCCGTCAACAGCAACGAGTTCCTCCATGACCGCAGCTCGACCGGTGCGGTCTTCTGCTTCGTCGTGATCCTGGCGTCGAGTCGATGGATGCTGCGCGGAATGCACCAGGTGATGGCCCGGGCGAGCCGCCGCGTCGGCGTCGGACTGGTCGCCACGCTCGCGCCGTACATCGCCGGATTCATCAATCTGGCCGCGTTCGAGCTCATCGTCTTCGGCCAGGTCTTCTGGTGGCTCCTGCTGTTCGCCCGCACGATCGGCCGGCCCGCGGACGAGCCGCCCGCAAGGGTCTCGAGCCGCACCGGAAGCATGCAGCGCACGGTCGTCGTCGCTCCGCCCGTCGGCCGTGACCGTGTCGCCGTGACCGGCCGGGAACTGCACCACCGGACGCACTCGGGGCTCCGCGCCGCGACGCACCCCGCCGGAACGGGCAGCGTCCGTCGGATGGTCAGCCGAACCGACACCTCGCAGCGATCCGACGCGGCACAGCACCGAGCGCGTGGCGGTCTCACGGAGGTGGACCGCACGTAGCGCAGAACCCCCGTCGCTACGTGCGCTGCTGGGGATCCTCGTCGTCGGACTCGGCGCGGTCGGTCTCGGGGCGGTCCTCATCGGAGTCGTTGGGGTCGGGTCCTGGCTCGATCGGCGGCACTTCGGGCTCAGCAGCCTCCACGGCTGCGGGCTCTGCGGCGGGCGGCGCCGCTGTGGCGGCCTCGCGCGCCCGCAGCTCGCGGCGGGTGAGCACGGCATCCGCGGCCGCACCCGCACCCGCGCCGACCAGAGCCGGCTCACGCACGCCGGCATCGGCATCCGATCCGTCTCCGCGTCGTGCGGCACGACGCTCCTTCGCGCCCTCGACGAGGTTGTAGAGCGTGGGCAGCACGAGAAGCGTGAGGACGGTGGACGAGACGAGTCCGCCGATCACGACGATCGCGAGAGGCTGCGAGATGAAGCCGCCCTGGCCGGTGATGCCCAGCGCCATCGGAGTGAGCGCGAAGATCGTGGCGAGCGCGGTCATCAGGATCGGCCGGAGTCGGCGCGACCCGCCCGCGATCGTGGCGTCGTGGGCGGACAGACCCTTGATGCGGTACTGGTTCACGAGGTCGACGAGCACGATCGCGTTCGTCACCACGATGCCGATCAGCATGAGCACGCCGATCAACGACGCGACTCCGAGCGGCACGCCCGTGATGATCTGCAGCAGGATCGCACCGGTCGCGGCGAACGGCACCGAGATGAGCAGCAGCAGCGGCTGGCGCAGCGACTTGAAGGTCGCGACCATCACGATGTACACGATGAGGATCGCCGCCAGCAGGGCCAGGCCGAGCTGGGTGAACGCGTCCTGCTGCTGGGAGATGACCCCGCCGAGCGAGGCGTCCGCAGAGTCGGGCAGTTCGACGTCGGCGAGTGCGGTGTTGACAGACGCGGATGCTGCGGTGAGGTCATCGGTGGACGGCGTCACGGTCACGGTCGCGGTGCGCTGACCGGCTTCGGTCGTGATCGACGTGGGGCCCTCGCTCCCTTCGACCGAGGCCACCTCCTCGAGCGGGATCGGGCCCGTCGCGCTCGGAACGGTGAGCTGCCTGAGCTCCTCGAGGGTCGCGGGGGTCGACGACGCGGCCAGGTAGACCGTGAGCGTCGTGTCGTCGATCTCGACGGTGCCGATGCTCTGCGGCTGCATCGCCCCCGACACGATCGCGCCGACCGCGACCTCGGACAGGCCCAGCGACGCGGCCTGCTCGCGGTCGACGACGACGGCGATGTAGGGAAGGGATGCCGATAGGTTGCTCGAGACCTGCCCGATGCCGTCGGAGCCGGTCACGGCGTCGACCACGGCATCCGTGGCCTCCTGCAGCGTGGACGAGTCCGGTGCCGTGACGTCGATCTCGATGTCGCTCGAGGCGAACCCGCCGCCCCCGCCGGCCACCGTGATCGTGCCGGCGTCGTCGAGCTCGGCGACCTCGGCCTGCACCTCCTCGCGCAGCGCGACCTGATCGACTCCGGGATCGGTCGTGATCGAGTAGGTGATGCCGCTGCCGCCGCCGGTGAAGGCGTCGCGCAGCGCCGACCCGCTCGAGCCGATCGAGACCTGCACGGTGTCGATGCCCTCGATCTCCAGCAGGACGGCCTCCACCTGCTCGGATGCGGCGTCCTCGGCCTCCAGGCTCGGCGCGGCGCCGATCTCCTGGGTCATCGTGAACGTGTTCTGCCCCGAATCGCCCAGGAAGTTCGTCTTCATGAACGGTGCCGCCGCGACGGTTCCGGCCAGGACGAGCACCGCGAGGGTGAGGGTCACCCACGAGTGCCGCAGAGTCCACCGCAGGATGGGCAGGTAGGACTTCTGCAGGCGGCTGGGCGGGGCCGCCGGGTCTTCGGCGTCGATCTCGCGGCCCTGGTCGTCGAGTATCGGCTTGCCGGGGCGCAGGAACCAGTAGGCCAGCACCGGCACGATCGTGAGCGCCACGAGGAGGGACGCCGTCATCGCGATCGTGACGGTCAGCGCAAAGGGCCGGAAGAGCTCTCCGGTGACGTCGCCGACGAAGGCGATCGGCAGGAACACGGCGACGGTCGTGATCGTCGAGGCAGTGATGGCCGAGGCGACTTCGCGGACCGCGCGCAGGATCGAGGGGAGCTTCTGCGCCTCGCCGACGTAGTGGCGCTTGATGTTCTCGATGACCACGATCGAGTCATCCACGACGCGTCCGATCGAGATGGTGAGCGCGCCGAGCGTGAGGATGTTGAGCGAATAGCCGAAGGCCTGGATGCCGATGAACGTGATGAGCACGCTGGTCGGGATGGAGATGGCCGTGACGAGCGTGGCCCGCACCGACATGAGGAACACGAGGATCACGAGCACGGCGAAGAAGAGTCCGAGCAGGCCCTCCTTCGCGAGGGTGTCGATCGACTCCTGGATGTACGGCGCCTGGTCGAAGACGACCGTGAATGTCGCGCCGCCGAGGCTGTCCTCCAGCTCGGGGAGCACGGCGAGCACTCCGCGCGACACATCGACCGTGTTCGCGGCCGGCAGCTTTGTGACGGCGATCGTGAGGGCCGGCTCGCCGTTCACGCGCGAGATCGTCGTGACCGGATCCTGGTTCTGCTCGACGGTCGCGACGTCGGCGATGGTCCGCGGGCCGGACTCGACCTGGCGTTCACCGGTCGGAACGAGCGGAAGGGCGGCGATCTCGTCGACGGAGGTGATCTTGGCGCCGGTCTGCACCGTGAGAGTCTCGTCGTCTTCGGTGATCTCGCCGCCCGGGAACAGCACGCCGTTCTGGTCGAGCGCGTCGCGGATCGCCTGCTGCGAGTACCCCGCTTCGGCGAGTGCGGCTTGATCCGGCGTGATCGTCACCCGCTGGCCGACGCCGCCCACGATCTGCGCGGCATTCACACCGGCGACGTCTTCGATCTCGGGCACGATCGTCGACTCGAGCTGCGCCTGGATCGACTCCTCGTCGTCGTAGCCGGTCACGGCGAGCTGGATGACCGGGAAGTCGTCGATGCTCGCCGAGATCACATTCGGCTCCACGCCCTCGGGCAGCTGGCTCTTGATGCGGTTGATCGCCTGCGTGATCTTCTGCTCGGCCGTCGCGAGATTCGTGCCGTACGTGAAGGACGCCTGGATGATCGACGCGTTCGTGGTGCTGGTCGCCGAGGTCGATTCCAGCCCGGAGACGCCCTGGATGGCCGACTCGATCGGCACCGAGACGTCGTTGCTGACGACCTCCGGCGACGCACCCGGGTAGGTCGAGACCACGACGAGCTGCGGGAACTCGATGGACGGGATCAGCTCCTGCTTGAGGCTCGTGAGGGCGAGACCTCCGAAGATCGCCACGACGATCGTGATCAGGGCGATGAGCGCACGGTTCTTGAGGCTCAGGACGGCGAGGTTCGACACGGTGGCCTTCGCTGTGGTGCAGTCGGACGCCCGGGCGATCGCCGGGTCGGAGTCCCGCGCGGGTGAACCCCACGGCGGATACGTGAATGTATCGGGGTCTCAGTATCCCATGCCGAAAACCGCACGTTCGTCGTGAATCCGCGGCGACATCGGGCGGTGGCCGCCGTTCAGAGCAGGAGCCCGACAGCCACTCCGGCAGCGGCCGCGGCGACCCCGAAGATGAGAGTGCCGACGACGTTCAGCCATCCGCGCCGAGCCTCACCGCTCTGCATCATCAGCACCGACTCGACCGAGACGGTGCTGAACGTCGTGTACCCGCCCAGCAGGCCGACTCCGACGATCCAGCCCGCCTCGGAGGCGACGATCTGAGCGCTGAATCCCGTGAGCAGACCGAGCGCGAACGAGCCGGTGATGTTCACGACCAGGATCCCCAGTGGAAAACGGGCGGGCCGCCCACCGACCACGAGGACGTCCACGAGGTAGCGCAATCCGGCGCCGATGCCGCCGGCGACCGCAGCCGCGGCGAAAAGCCACGGACTCATCTCGCCGTCTCCGGCCCGCCGGCCGCGGAGCCGGAGCCCGCTGCGCCGCCGCGCCTCGTCAGCCGCAGCCCCAGCGCCGCGGCCGCGAGCCCGAGCAGCACCGACCCCACCGCGAGCACCACGCCCGCGACCGGCGCGGAACCGAGGAGGGACGCCGTGTGCAGCGCGAACGCGCTGTAAGTCGTGAACCCGCCGAGCACGCCGGTGCCGATGAACGCCCGGGCGAGCGGATGCCGGTCCACGAGCGTTGCCACGACGATGCCGAGCACGAAGGAGCCGAGCACGTTGATGCCCATCGTGACGGCCGGCACGACCAGGCCGGCCGCCGGAGTGGTGGCATCCGTCGTGAACGGCAGGAGGAGCAGCTCCCGGAGGGCCACGCCGATGATCCCCCCGGCCACGACCGCGCCGAGCATGCGCATACGGAAGACGGGCGGGCGTGGCACGCCCTTCACCCTATGGCGCGGTGGGGCCGAGCGGTCCGAGTCAGCCCACGAGCAGGCGCTGGATGGCGGACTCGGGTGAGACGCCCAGCTCGAGCAGCCTTCCGCGGTCGTAGGCCTTGAACACGGCGGGGTCGATGTAGCTGCTGCGTGCGACGGCGGGCGTGTTGCCGAGGGCCTCGGCCGTGGCGCGCACCGCGAGCGTCTCTGCCCGCTTGCGGTCGCGCGCCGTGTCGACCGTGCCGATGCGCGCGAGCGCCTCCGCGGCCATGATGGTCCCCCGGAGCGTGCGGAAGTCCTTCGCCGTGAAGGCGCCGCCCGTCAGCGAGCGGACGTGCGAGTTCACATCGGCCGGAGTGAGCGGAACACGTCGATTGCCGCGCCGATACGACAGCAGCGGCGACCGCGGCCGACCGGCTGACAATTCGCTCATCACAACGGCCAGGTCCTCGTCGTCGATCTCGATGAGGGCGCGCTTGCCGCTCTTGCCGGGAAACGAGAGCGTCAGGACGGAGTCCGCAACGGAGGCGTCGCGTCGCTGCAGCGTGGTGAGGCCGCGGCTGCCGTGCTGCTCGAGGTAGCGTGCCGACCCGATCCGCGGCGCTCCCTCGTCGAGCAGGCGGAAGGATGCCGCGAGCACGCGCTCCCGGTCCAGCTCGTCACGGCGGAGGGCGGTCGTCACCCGTCCTCGGGCGCGGGGGAGTGCTGCGGCGAGCTCGAGAGCGCGCGAGAATTTCCGGCGGTCCCGGCGCTCCCGCCAGCGCGGGTGGTAGAGGTACTGGCGTCGGCCGGCATCGTCCACGCCGACCGCCTGGATGTGAGCCATCGGGTCGACGGCGATCCACACGTCCTCCCACGCCGGCGGGATCACGAGATCGTGGATCCGCTTGCGATCGGCCGGCGGCGCGGCGGCGCCCTCGGCGTCGACGTACCGGAACCCGCTGCCGGAGCGTACCCGGCGGTACCCCGGGTCGTCCCCCGGGCGCACCCGGACCAGTCTCGCCACGTGTTCTCTCGTCTTGGTGCGTCGGGGTGCTGCGTCAGTGGTTTCGCAGCATGCTGATGAGTTCGGCCTTGCGTTTTCCGGAGTATCCGGTCAGGCCCAGCTCCTTTGCGCGCTTCCGCAGTTTCGGAACGGTCCAGTCGTCGTAGTCCCCGGCTTTTCCGCCGCGGTGCCCGACCGCCTTGATGCCGTCGCGCGCAGCGGCGTTGGAGATGCGCGCTGCCTTCTCTTTGGAGGCGCCGTCGTCACGCAGCTCTTCGTAGAGCTTGGGATTCTTCAGGCTGCCCGACCCGCGTCTGCTCGGCATGGTGTCCTCCGTGGTCCGATTCGACCTTGGTGCGCATAGACGATACGTCGCAGGTGCACCCTCACCGGGGGGCTTGACAGGGCCCGCGCCGTTGGTTCCCGCATCCGGTCGAATCGACCTATCACCGCGGATCGTCACCCGTCAAGCCCCTCCCCGGGAACTGTCAGGTGGTGCCATCGTCGTTCCTGTGCCCCCGGGGCACCCGGGTCGCGCTACAACCTCGCAATCCGGCGACCGAAGGAGAATGCTCCATGAACCTCGCCCTCATCATCATCATCGTCATCGCAGTCATTCTCGCGATCGTCGGTGGATTGAACAGCGCCCTCCAGTGGCTCCTCTGGGTGGCGATCATCGTCGCTGTGATCGCCTTGATCGTGTTCCTGTTCCGCGTCATCAGCGGCAACCGACGCACCTGATACGTGTCAGCCACCGGCTGACCCGCTCCCCCCCGGAGCATGGATGCCGCACCCCGACGAGGAGTCGGGGCGCGGCATCCGCATTTCACGTGACGATATTCCACGTGACGATGTGACCTCAGCGAGCGTCGAGCCACACCGTCGACTCGCCCGGTACGAACCCCAACGGCGCGTCGGTGCTGGCGAGGACGACGTCGGCACTGTCGAACTCGAACGGCTCCGTGCCGAAGTTCGTGATGACCGACCACCCGTTCGGCCGGGTGAACCACAGGACATCCGCCCTGCCGGTCTCGACCCAGGTGAGCTCCTCGACCGACTGCAGCTCGTGCCGCAGCGCCAGCGCGCGGCGGTAGAGCGTGAGCGTCGAACCGTCGTGGCCGTCCTGGGCTTCGACCGAATCCGCTCCGAACCACTCCGGCTGCGGCAGGTGGGCGCCGTCTTCGCCGAAGCCGAACGATCCGCCCGCGCGGGCCCACGGCAGGGGGACACGGCATCCGTCCCGCCCCATGTCCTGGCCCGGGCTGCGGAAGAACGTCGGGTCCTGGCGATCCTCGTCGGAGAGTTCGGCCACCTCGTGCAGGCCGAGCTCCTCACCCTGGTAGAGGTACGCCGAGCCCGGCAAGCCGAGGACGAAGAGGATGGCGGCCCGCGCGCGGCGGAGCCCACGGGCACGGTCGAGCTCCGGCTGCCTGCCCCCCGACAGCAGCCACGCGTTGCCGTGCTTGTGCGCGGGCCGTCCGTCGGCGTCGCGGGCCGGGTGCGGCAGCCCGTAGCGCGTCGCGTGGCGGACCACGTCGTGGTTGGAGAGCACCCACGTCGTCGACGATCCGGAGGATGCCGCCAGCTCGAGGTTCGCGGCGACGATCCCGCGGAACTGCTCCGCGTCGAAGTCCGCCTCGAGCAGGTCGAAGTTGAACGCCTGTCCGAGGCTCTCGGCGCTCGCGTAGAGCGGGATGCGGGAGCGGTCCACCCATGCCTCGGCGACGGCGGTGCGCGGCGGGTCGTAGGAGTTGAACACCTCGCGCCACTGGGCGTAGACCTCGTGCACGTCGTCGCGGTCGATCAGGGGGTGCGCGCCGTCGCGCGGCAGCGCATCCAGCTCCGCGCGCGACAGCAGGGGCTCGGTGAGGTCCTTCGTGAGCATGTGGGCGACGTCGATGCGGAACCCGTCCACCCCCCGGTCGGACCAGAACCGCAGGGTGCGCACGAAGTCCTCGCGGACCTCGTCGTTGGCCCAGTTCAAGTCGGGCTGCTCGACCGCGAAGTTGTGCAGGTACCACTGCCCGTCCTCGACGCGCTCCCACGCCGGGCCCCCGAAGAGCGAGACCCAGTCCGTCGGGGGCAGCTCGCCGTCGCGGCCCGTGCCCTCGCGGAAGATGTACCGCTCGCGCGCCGCGGACCCGCGGCCGGCGGTCAGCGCCTCCTGGAACCACTCGTGCAGGTCGGAGGTGTGGTTGGGCACGATGTCGACCACGACGCGGATGCCCTTCGCGTGCAGGGCCGCAACCAGTCGGTCGAAGTCCTCGAGCGTACCCAGGCGCGGGTCGACGTCGCGATAGTCGGCGACGTCGTAGCCTCCGTCGGCGAGAGCCGACGGATAGAACGGGCTGAGCCAGACCGCGTCGATGCCGAGCGCCGACAGGTAGGGCACGCGCGAAGTGATCCCGGCGATGTCGCCCATGCCGTCGCCGTCGGAGTCTGCGAAGCTGCGCGGATACACCTGATACACCGCGGATTGGCGCCACCAGGAGGAGTCGTCGGAGGTGGAGGCGGGCGAGGTGATGGAGTTGACGGCGGTGGTCACGGAGACCGGCTTCCTTTCGTGGGGTGGTTGGTGCGGGTTCTCAGCCCTTGACGGCGCCCTGGGTGACGCCCTCCATCACCCACCGCTGGGTGAAGAGGTAGACGATGATCGCGGGCGCCATGGCCATGAGGTAAGAGGCGAAGGCCACGTTGTAGTTGTTGCTGAACTGCGACTGGAACAGGGAGTTCAGCACCGGCAGGGTCTGCAGCGCCGGGTCGGCGATGATGAGCGAGGGCATCATGAAGTCGTTCCACGCGTACAGGAACGCGAAGATGCCGATCGTCGCGCTCATCGGGGCGAGCAGCGGAAAGATCATGTGCCAGAAGGTCTGCCACGTGCTCGCTCCGTCGATGCGCGCGCTCTCCTCCAGCTCGAACGGGATCGAGCGCAGGAAGGCCGTGAACAGCAGCACGCTGAAGCTCAGCTGGAACATGGTCGCGAGGATGATCACGCCGATGGGGTTGGCCAGCCCGACCAGCCCGGTGAGCTGCACCTGCGGCAGGGCCACGACGGGGAACGGGATGAACATGGCCGCGAGCAGATAGAAGAACGAGTAGCGGAAGAACCTGTGATCCCAGTTGCGGACGATCGCGAACGAGGCGAACGCCGCGAGGAAGATCGTCGCGACCACCACCCCCGCCGTGACGAACAGCGACACGGCGGCCCCTACCGGGAAGTTCGTGAGATTCCACGCCGTGACGAAGCCCTCGATGCTGAACGGCGCGGGCAGAGAGAATGCGTTGCCGTCGACGGCCTGGGCCGTCGTCTTGAACGCCATCATGACGGTGACGTACAGCGGCAGCAGGACCGTGACCGCGCACAGGATGAGGATGATGGTGCCCGACCAGTTGATCCGCTCCATGCCGAAGCGGCCGGCGGCCGGCTTCGGAGCCCTGCCTTCGAGGACCTCCGTGGCCTCGACCGTTTCTACGACGAGAGCTGGCTGAACAGACATCAGAGGGCGTTCCTTCCGCGCGTGATCGAGAGTTGGACGACGGCGATCAGGACCGTGATGACGAAGAACACGGTCGCGTTGGCCATCTGGTAGGCGTAGTCGCCGGTGGTGAGGCCCGAGACGACCGTCATCGCGATGCTGTACGTCGAGGTACCGGGGCCGCCGCCGGTGAGGCCCTTGATGACGTCGTAGGCGTTCAGGAAGCCCTTGAAGCCCAGGATCACGTTGATCACGATGTAGCCGAACATGAGCGGCACCGTGATCCGCAGAAGCTGCTGCACCTTGCTCGCCCCGTCGATGTCGGCCGCTTCGTAGACCTCGCCGGGGATCGACAGGATGCCGGCGATGTAGATGATCAGCGCACCGGGGACCGCCTGCCACGCCGTGACGATGACGATGGACAGCCACGCCCAGTCCGGGTTGGCCAGGATGCTCTCCTGCAGCCACGCGATGCCGGAGATGGTGCCGAATGCGGGCAGCGAGTTGGAGAACAGGAATCGGAACACGAACGAGATGATGATCGCCGAGATCACCATGGGGATCACGAAGATCGTGCGGAGCGGCGTCTTGAGCCGGATCCGCGACGTCAGCGCCACCGCGAGCAGCAGGGCGATGACGTTCACCAGGACCACCGTGACGAGCGAGAATCCGAACGTGAACAGATAGCTCTGGACGACCAGCGGGTCGCTGAACAGCGAGATGTAATTCGTGAGCCCGATGAATTTCCACTCTCCGAGGCCGATCGAGTTGGTGAAGCTGAAGAAGATGCCGATCACCGCGGGAACCGTGATCGCGAGCGTGAACAGGATCACCGTGGGAACCAGGAACCAGTAGTAGATGGGCTCGACACGACGACGTGCGCGCGCCTGCCCTGCTTGTGGCTTGCCCTGAGTGATCAGGGTCGTGGTTGTCGTCATGAGAAACTCCTTCGTTCCCGGATCACTGCTGACGGAAGGCTAGCCGCGCGTAATCGGCGTCGATGTTGCTGAGGATCCGCTGCGGATCGCTGCCCAGCATGATGGCCTGCGTGTAGTTCATGATCGGGATCGCCCGAGGCACGAGCTGTGTCGAACCCTGGTACATCGCGCCCTCGTCGATGTACTCCTGCAGACCGATGATGCGTTCGTCAGAGACGGGCGGCGCATCCTTGGTCGGTGTGAAGCCCAATTGCGACTCGTTGTACCCCTGGATGACCTCCGGCTGGAAGAGGTACTCGAGGAATGCGCGTGCCGCCTCCTTGTGGTCGGAGGCCTCCGGGATCCAGGCGGCGAGGTCCAGGTTGATGCGCGCCTTGAGGTCGTCGGGGTCGTCCGTGACCGGGAGCGGGAACATCCCGAGCTCGAGGTCGGGTGCCGCCTTCGCGATCTCTCCGAGCGCCCAGGGGCCCTGCATGTACATCGCGGCTTCGCCGCCTGCCATCGCGGTGTTGCCGTCGCCGTACAAGCGGCTCGAGGCGTCGCTGTTGACGTACTGCGACAGCTCGAGCATCTTGTCGACGGGCTCGGCCTGATCCTTCTGGAACGAGACGGACGAGTTCGGCCCGACGTCCGCACCCTCTTCGGCCAGGGCGTCGAAGAATGCGACCGTGTCGAGCATGCCGCCCACGGCATAGTCGTACCAGCCCTGACCGATCGTCCAGTTGTCTGCGAAGGTCGCGTAGAACGGCGTGACCCCCGCAGCCTCGAGCGTCTCGCACACCTCGATGAGCTCGTCCCACGTGGTGGGCACCTCGAGATCGTGCTGCTCGAAGATCTCCTTGTTGTAGATCACCGCAGCGGCCATCAGCGAGTACGGAATCGCGCTCGTGCGTCCGGGGCAGACGCCGAACTGATCCATGAACTGATCCAGGTCGTCCCTCGCGTTCTGTGCCGCTGTCGTGTCGGAGAGGTCCGACATGGCGCAGCGCTGGATGAAGCGCGCGGTCTCCTGGTTGTAGTTGTTCAGCGCGATGTCGGGCGGATCGCCGCGGACGAATGCCGCCGAGACCGCGTCGATGCCCGAGGTGTCGAGCACGACGGTCACTTCGTCCTGCGAGGTGTTGTACTCCTCGACGAGATTCCGCATGTAGTCGAGCGCCTCGCGCTTGGCGAAGGCGAATCGAACCGTCTCGCCATCGCTGGAGCCGCACGCGACGAGCGAGGAGCCGACCAGCCCGAGCAGCATTCCCGCCGCCAGCGCCTTCTTCCATCGGGGGGACGTCACAGCCACGTCGCTGTCCTCTCGTCGGTCCATCGTCGCTGATGGATGCCTTGGTTCGGAAAGTAGATTTACTAGCCGAATCAACTCGATGCGACCATAATGCAGGGTGAGAGGTGAAAGGTCAATGCCCGTTTTCCAACCCACGTCACCCCCGACCGCCGTGCGCCGGGCGAGCCTCGATGCCGTGCTGTCGTATGCGTGGGACTCCGACGTCTTCACTGCCAGCGATGCCATGGCGGTCGTGGGACTCACGCGCTCCACCACGATCGATGTGATCGAGGAGCTCGTCGCCCTCGGCCTGCTGCGCGAGCGGCCGAACGCGCGCGCGGGCGGCGACTACCAGAAGGGCCGCCCAGCGCGCCGGTTCGAGCTCCGTGCCGACGCGGCGGTCGTCGTCGGCACTGACGTCGGTCCGGACCACATTCTGACTGCGGTCGCGGATCTGAGAGGCGGGATCCTCGCCCTCGAGCGCACCGACACCGACCTCGACCATGACTCCCCCGATGAGCGTCGGGCGGCAGCGACGTCAGCCGTCGACGACGCCCTGCGCGCGGCGGGCGTCACCCGCGATGACGTCATTGCGCTCTGCGCGGCGGTTCCGGCGCCCGTCGACCCCGCCGGAGCCTCACCCCCGCATCGCAACGGGTTCTGGCGCCGGATGAATCCCAACCTCAGCGAACTGTTCGGCGGGTGGGCACCGCTGGTCAGCGTGAAGAACGACGCCTCGCTCGCCGCAGTCGCGGAGGGCTCCGTCGGTGCCGCGGCCGGCGTGCGCGATTTCGTCACCATCCTCAGTGGCGAGTTCCTCGGGGCAGGAGCCGTCGTGGACGGGAACCTGCTGCGTGGGGCGCACGGCGGAGTCGCCGAGATGGTCGCCTTCGATCATGTCGTCGGTGTCGAAGACGCTGGTGGCCTCGTCGTCAGGATCAGCCAATGGGCGCAGGAGCAGATCCTGTCCGGCGAGACGTCGTGGGACGCTGCGGGCGGCGGCTCACAATCCGCCGCGATCGACGGCAGAGCGGTGATCGCCCTTGCGCGGGACGGTGATCACGACGCTGCCCTGCTCGTCGCGAGAGCGGGCAGGGTGCTCAGCATCATCGCGGGTGTCTTCGGCAGCCTGTTCGACCCTCGGCGCGTGATCCTGTCGGGCATGGCGCCCGAGGATGCCGCCGATCTGGTCGAGGCGGCGCGAGCATCGCTGTCGCTCGAGCTCGACCTTCCCGCTCCCGAGCTGGTCGCCTCAGTCCTCGGCGGTGACGTCGTCTGCATCGGCGCTGTCTCGGCGGCGCTCGACGCCGCGCGCTCCGGAGTCCTGGATCTCGGCCCCCGGTGGCGCGGCCGGGGGCCGAGCGAGGTCGAGGTGCAGGTCACGGCGTCGATATGACGGATGCCGCGCCCCGACGGTCTCGCGGGGACGCGGCATCCGTCACTCGGGTCACGCGCTACAGGTTCGCCTCCGCGTAGACGCGGAGCGCGTCGCGGACGAACTCCGCGCCCGCCGTGCCGCCGTAGTTGACGCCGAAGCGCTCGTCGGCGACGTACATCTCGCCGAGACCGATGACGTACGCCTTCGCGTCGCCGCCGGCAACCGCCGTGGGCGTGCCCGGGATACTGGTCAGCCACTCCACGTGGCGCCGGGCCAGAGCCGTCGCCTCGGGGCTGTCGGGTGCGACGCCCGCTTCGGCCGCCGCGACCCAGTCGAGCGTCAGATCGGACGCGCGCTTTCGCCACGCCGCCTTCTCGTCGGCACTCATCCCTCGCCACCAGCGGTCACTGTCGGCGTAGGCCTTCTTTCCCCAGCGCTGCTCGACCTCGTCCTTGTACTGCGTGTGGTCGAAGCCGTCGAACATGTCTTCTGCCATGGGTCGTTCACCTCCTCTCAATGCCTCGATGGTGAGCTGGACCGAAGCGATCTGCCGCTCCAGCCTGTCCTGCTCCTGCCGGAGCCACGCGAGGTGACCCGTCAGGGCGTCCTCCTGGGAAGCGCTGCGGTCGAGCACGTCGCCGATCTGCGGCAGGCCGAGTCCGAGGTCGCGCAGCAGCAGGATCCGCTGCAGGCGCACGAGCGCGTCGCGGTCGTAGTAGCGATAGCCGTTGTGACCGACGCTCGAGGGGGGCAGCAGCCCGATGTCGCCGTAGTGGCGCAGGGTGCGGCTGGTCGTGCCCGCGATCTTCGCGATCTGCTGAATGGACCATTCCTCAGTGCCCATGTCCTCCTCCTCTCGTGAGCGGTACTGTCTTCGACCGTAGATGTTGACGCAACGTCAATGTCAAGGCCGTTCGCTTGATGTAGTCACGATATATCGTGTTATCCTCTTCTCATCGCGATATATCGCGAGCGAACACAATGATTCAGGAGCACACCATGACCCTCGAGAAGTGGATCATCCACCCGGGCGAAAACCGCGTCATCGACATCGAGACGGTGCGCAAGCTCAAGGTCGGTCTCGTCGGAGGCCAGATCGACGTCATCGCCCACGACGAACCGGGCGCGCGCATCGAAGTGCACGGCGTCACCATCAAGGACCTCCGGATCGAGGTCACCGGCGACGTCGTCGAGATCGACCACCCCCAGTTGCGATGGGACAACTTCCTCGAGGTCTTCCGCAACTTCGGCGCGGGCGGTCCCAAGGCCGAGATCAGCGTCGCCGTTCCGCGAGAGGTGGCGCTCAACCTCGGCGTCGTCAGCGCGAGCGCACTGGTCTCCGGCATCCGTCACGACACCCGCCTGAACACCGTCTCCGGCGACATCATCGTCGACGGCCTCACGGGTGATCTCACCGTCAACGCCGTCTCGGGCGACGTGCAGATCCGCGGACTCGAGGGCGCATTGAGCGCCAACAGCGTCTCGGGCGACGTCGCGGCCACCGGCACCGTCCGCAAGGCCACGATCGACACGGTCTCCGGGTCGATGCTGGTCGACTCGACCGGCCAGACGCATCAGGTCGGCCTGAACACGGTCAGCGGCAACGCCACGGTCCGCCTCGACGACGGCCTGCCCGCGAACTACGTGGTGCGCAGCGTCAGCGGGCGCGTGCAGGTCGACGGCGTCGTGCGCTCCGCCTTGGGCACGGGTCCGACCACCAACTTCA
Organism: uncultured Actinomycetota bacterium; assembly: GCA_963750955.1. Classification (GTDB taxonomy): domain Bacteria; phylum Actinomycetota; class Actinomycetes; order Actinomycetales; family Microbacteriaceae; genus Microbacterium. The sequence continues at coordinate 131,152 of CAVVSI010000009.1, read as the reverse complement.
GCGGATCGGCGGGCGAGCTCAGCGGCTCCTTCGTCGACGTGCGGGCGAACTCCGTCTCGGGCGACGTGACCGTGCTGCGCCGTTCCGGCGCCCCGGCATCCGGGCCGAACACGACGACGGATGCCGCCACCGATGCGGAAGCGGAGTGGTGATGACCCCCGTCTTCTCGCACGGCGACCTGCGCCTGTACCTGCTGAGCCTGCTCGATGAAGGACCGCGTCACGGCTACGACATCATGCAAGCCCTCTCGGACCGCACGGGCGGCACCTACACGCCCAGCGCCGGAACGATCTACCCCCGCCTCGCGAAGCTCGAGGAGGAGGGGCTGGTGACCAAGACCGTGGACGGCCGCAAGACCGTCTACGAGATCACGGATGCCGGACACGCCGAAGTCCTCGCCCGCGCGGGCGACCTGGAGGGAATCGAGGCCGGCCTCACCGACTCGGTGCGCCTGATCGCCGACGAGGTTCGCGGCAGCGTGCGCGAGGCGATGAAGAGCCTTCGCGCCGACCTGGCGGCGGCCACCCGCGACGAGCGTGCGACCGCGAACCAGACGCCTCCGGGCGACGACCCCCGCACGGCCAGCCGTGAGCAGGTGCACCGCGCGGACGCCGCGATCAACGAGTTCCGCGCGCGGGTGCGCACGGACCTGCGCTCGCACGTCGCACGTGGCGGCGAGCTGGCGGCATCCGTCGTCGACGACTTCGCCCGAGCGCTCGACGAGATCGCCCGCGACATCACCCGCTCGCTCCGAGGCTGATCCGCTCACCGGCACCAGCGGCTCCAGACCGTGGGTTGCGCCCGCGGCCCGGAGCCGCCGTGTGCGTTCTCGGCACGAAGGGGCCGTTCGTCAACCCTGATTCGGACTCCGAGCGCTCCGCCGCGGAGTGCTGCCGGCACCGAGTGCCCTTCGACCCCAGCCCCTTGAGTAGTGTCGGAGTAGTGGCTTGGCCTAAGTTCAGAGTATGGACGGGCGCAACCCCTTGATCCCCGCTGGGTATGACATCGGCTGGTTGGTGATCGCCGCGATCGTGGTCGCTCTCACGGTCGTCGCGCTGATCCTGCTTGCCCGTTCGGCAGGGCGTCTCACCATGACTCAGGCATTGATGTGGGTGCTCCTCATTCTCTTCGTCCCGGTGCTCGGTGCGGTCGCTTGGCTGGCGATAGGGCGTCGAACGGACGCCTTGGCCAGCCGCATTCAGTCGTAGTGCGGCGACGGTTCTCCGGCAGAGTTCGTCTACCCCGGTGGGTATGCCGGTCGCGACTTGAGTGATCTGCGCCGTGAGACCGTGATCGAACCCGGAGCATGGACCGCGCCGCCACCTGCTCGTTGGTGACCTGTGTCGAGCGGACCGTGTTCGGTAGCGTCCGCGCGGTCTTGGCGATGATCGCCGCCTGCGGCGCATCATGGGCCATCTCAATGTCGGTGGTGGTTAGTACGTTTGTTCTATGACCAGAGCGCTCGATCTGCTTCCCGCGGAGGTCGATGCGGTGCGCTCGGTGTGGTCGGGGGCGGATGCCGGGTCGTTGAGCGACATGGACCTGATCGCGGTTCATGAGCGGTACTGCCGGATGCGGCGGATGCTGGACGCCGATCAGACCGCGCTGGCGGCGGAGATCGCCCGAAGGTCCCGACCGGAGCTCGGCTCGGAGGGTCTGGCGAAGACGCAGGGGTACCGGAACCCGACGGCGCTGATCGCCGCGACCGGCGGCACCTCGACCGGGGACGCGGCACGCCTGGTCAAGGTCGGCGAAGCGACCGCACCCCGGCAGCTGCTGTCCGGGGAGAAGGCCCCGGCGCGGCACCCGCACGTCGCCGCCGCGCTCGGGAACGCGACGCTGACCGAGCGGGCCGCGGGGGCGATCATCGCGCTGCTGGACCGGGTCGCGTTCCGCGCCGGACCGGACGCGATCGATGTGGCGGAGAAGACGCTGGTGGAGCAGGCGCCCGGGCTGACCGTGGACCAGTTGAACCGGGTGCTGGTGCGCGCGGAGGCGTGGCTGGACCCGGACGGGGTCGCACCCCGCGAGGACGAAGCCCGCACCGAACGGTCGCTGACCATCCGGGAAGACCGCGGCCGGGTCATCATCCACGCCGAACTGGACCCCGCCAGCGCCGCACCCATCAAGACCGCCATCGAAGCGCTCGTCTCCGCCGAGATGCGCGCCACCCGCGACGCGCAGCGGGACGGCACCGCCGACCCGGATGTTCCGCGCCGCTCGGTGGTCCAGATGCAAGCCGACGCGCTCGTGCAGCTCTGCGAGCACGCCCTCGGGTGCGAGACCACAGACCTCCCCCTCCAGGGGGCGACCGTCGTGGTGCGGATCGACCACGCCGACCTCGTCAACGCGACGGGGTTCGCCACGATCGACGGGATCACCGCCCCGGTCTCCGTCGCCGCCGCCCGCAGGATGGCCGCCGGCGGGCAGATCATCTCCTGCGTCCTCGGCGGCGACTCCCAGATCCTGGACTGGGGCGGCAGCAAACGCCTGTTCACCACCACCCAGCGGCTGGTCCTCGTCGAGCGCGACGGCGGATGCGCGATGTGCGGAGCGCCACCCGGGCATACCAAGGTCCACCACATCAGGTGGTGGGCCAGGGATGCCGGACCCACCGACCTGAACAACGGCGTCCTGCTCTGCGAGTCCTGCCACCACCGCATCCACGACAACGACTGGAACATTCGCATCGACGGCATCGGCATCCGCGCCAAAGTGTGGTTCATCCCCCCACCGCACGTCGACCCCACCCGCACACCGAGACTCGGCGGACGCTCACGCTACGACTACGCCGCCTGACACCGGGGGCGCTGACTGGCGAGCACCGCGGGGAGTGCGCGGGCTCAGGCGGGCCAGATCTCCTCGTCGTCCGGCACGGGCTCACCGAGCGGGATGACGAGGATCGGCCGCTGCTGCCGATGCGCCAGGCGCGCGGCCACCGAGCCGGTGAAGAACTCGCGTATCGACTCGCCCAGTCCGCGTTTGCGGGTGCCGACGACCAGCAGCTTGGCGTCGAGCTGATCGGCGAGGTGCTTCATCGCCATGGCAGGGTCGCCGACGAGCTGACGAACGGTCCAATCGACATCGTGGCCCTCGAGCACCCTGGTCGCCTCCGCCTCGACGATCGCCAGGTCGTTCTCTCCCGCGGAGACGTTGATGTCGATCGGCGCGGAGTGAACATAGCCGTCCGGATCCTCGTACGTGACGAAGCGTGTGACGTCGACGTGGACGACCACGAGCGGCGCCTGGAGGAGCCGGGCATAGCGGCCGGCTTCCTTGAGCACGCGCGTCGGGAGACCGGGAACGACCCCTACGAGGACCGCGCCGTGGAGAACCCTCGCATCGGCGGCGTCGACCGGCGACGGAGCGCCCTCGGCATCCGCTCCTGGTGTGCTCTCCGGTGCTTCGTTCGCCATGCGTTCTCGCCCTTTCCGTGCCGGGTCGGAGAGGTCAGCGACCAAGGCCTCCGTGTTATCCTGAATGCTACTCTTACCGGCCTCGAGCCGGTTTCGTGAATGCCCGGGTTGACGCGGCGGAATGCCCCCGCACCGCCCGCGACTCAGAAATGAGGGGGTCTCGCATGGGGCGTGGCCGTCAGAAGGCGAAGCACACCAAGATCGCGCGCGAACTCAAGTCCTACAGCCCGACTGTCAACTACTCCGCACTGGAGAAAGAACTCGGTCACCCGGACGACGAGCAGTACGTCGACAAGTGGGCGGATCAGTACGCCGACGAGTACGAGGACGAGAAGGCGTAGTCCTCCCGTCCGGCGCGCTCACTGCGAGCGTGAGCTCTAGGCCGTTGCGCGTTGCGCCTCGCGCTGCGCGCGACGCGCCTTCCACCATGCCCAGAACTGGTCGAGGCGACGCTTGAGCCAGACCGCGATGCGCTTCGCCCAGGCGAACTCGGTGCCGAGCACTGCGAGCCCGAGGAAGACGACGAGCCATCCCGGTCCGGGCAGCGGCACGAGCAGAAGCCCGAGCACGGTGAGCGAGCCGCCCAGGATGCCGACGCCCACGCGACAGGCGTGCTCCAGGCGCGGATACCGCGACACCCACGCCCGCGCACGGCGCAGCATCCGTCGCATGGGGTGGTCGGAGCGCTCGCCTGCGACGATCTCTGCGCGCACGGTGCGCTCGAGGTCGTCAGAGAGGTGATGCCCGCCCCAGACGGCGGCTTGCTCGGCGGAACTGGGCAGGACATCGCGGTTCATGCCGAGACGGTAACACGATATATCGCGAGGTCTCTGTGAGTCGGCTTGGAGCTCACCATGCGCCGTGGCGACGCTCCCACACGTCCTCGATCGTGGCCCGCCGCGAGACGACGACCCCCGCGGGGATCGCCGAGACGATGACGACGGCGAGCACGAGAAGCGGCCCGGTCCACGAGCCGGTGGCATCGTGCAGCAGCCCGATCCCGATGGGGAACAGGGCCACGATGGCGTAGCCGATGCTCTGCACGAAGCCGCTCAGCGCGACCGAGCCCTCGTGGGTGCGGCTGCGCAACCCGAGCAGCACGAGCGTCAGCGGGAACAGCAGCGGTTCCAGCCCGAGGAGCGCGATCCACAGCCACGGCGCGGCCTGCGGCGCGAGCAGCAGACCGGCGATGGCGATGAGCCCGGTCGTGACCGCGACTCCGAAAAGCACCCGCGTCGCGTGGTAGCGCGTCACCAGCAGGGGCACGAGAAGGGATGCCGGCAGCCCCATCGCCGCGAACAGGGCGAGCAGCGCCCCCGCGGTGGCCGGCGTGACTCCCGCGATGTCGACGAGCAGCTGCGGCAGCCAGGCGAACGACACGTACGCGACCGTGCCGGCGGCGAGGAAGCCGACCGCGAGCGCCCACGCCAGCGGCAGACGCCACATCCGGCCGAACACGCGCGGATTCGGCGTCTCGAGATCCTCGTCGGCCGCATCAGCGCGCCGGTGCACGAGCATCGCGATCCAGGGGATGAGAGCCACACCGGCGAAGACGGCCCACATGCCGAGCGAGAAGCGCCAGCTCGTGGCATCCGCCATCGGAACCGCGACGAGCGGAGGCGTCAGGGTCGCGACCGCCATGGTCGTCGAGTACACCGTCGTCATCAGGCCGATGCGATCCGGGAAGTAGGTGCGCACGAGCGGCGGCAGCAGGATGTTGCCCACACCGACCGCCGCGAAGATCAGTGCGGTGCCCAGCAGCAGCGCGACGGAGTCGTTCGCGAAGCCCCGCAGCACCATCCCGATCGCGACGACCACGATCGCGATCACCGTGAGACGCTCGAGTCCCAGCCGGCGTTCTAAGAGCGGGGTGAGGATGCCGAACACCGCGTAGCAGACCGGCGGCGCCGTGCCGATGAGGCCGATGATCGCCGCCGGCATCGCGAAGTCGAGCGTGATGTGGTCGATGAGCGGAGACAGCGAGGCCACCGCGGAGCGCAGCGAGAACGCGAACAGGACGATGCCGATGACGGCGAGGGACCTGCCCTGCCAGAGCGGGCGGGCAGGCGTGGGGGGCACTGATTCAGCCTAGGGCTCCGCGTGATCGAATCGTTCCGGCGCGGTGCGCTTGCCGTAGGCGCGCGGGAGCGCTGAGATAGGGCAACGGAAGGGGGCCGCGATGGAGCGACCGGAGTTCACCATGGGCATCGAAGAGGAGTACCTCCTCGTCGACCGCGACTCCCGCGCGCTGGGCGTCGCGCCCGAAGGATTCATCGAGGACCTCCGCGCCGACCTGCAGGACCAGGTCAGTCCCGAGTACAAGCAGTGCCAGGTCGAGATCGGCACGAAGGTCTGCCAGTCGGTCGGCGCCGCCCGCGACGATCTGCGTCGCCTGCGCTCCACGATCTCGACGCACGCCGCCCGTCACGGTCTCGCTCCGATCGCGGCATCCTGCCATCCGTTCTCGGATTGGAAGACGCAGCACCACACCGACAAGGAGCGCTACCGCGGGCTCGAGCGCGACCTCGCGGGGGTCGCCCGCCGGCTGCTGATCTGCGGATGCCACGTGCACATCGGGATCGGCGACAACGCCCTGCGCACCGACCTGCTGCGGCAGATGCCCTACTTCCTTCCGCACCTGCTGGCGCTGTCGACCTCGTCGCCCTTCTGGCAGGGCGAGGACACCGGGCTCGCCTCGTATCGCATCTCGGTGTTCGACAACCTCCCGCGCACGGGGCTTCCGCCGGACTACCAGAGCTGGGCGGAGCTGCAGCGATCGGTCGGAGTGCTGGTGGACCTCGGGATCATCGAGGACTCGTCCAAGATCTGGTGGGACATCCGGCCCTCCCACCACTACCCCACGCTCGAGACGCGGATCATGGACGTCTCGCCGCGCGCCGAGGACGCCCTGACGCTCGCCGCGGTCACGCAGTGCCTGATGCGGATGCTGTGGCGCCTGCGCACGCGCAACCAGCGCTGGCGCATCTACGACCGCTTCCTCATCGGCGAGAACCGCTGGCGCGCCCAGCGGTACGGGGTCACCGAGGGGCTCATCGACTTCGGCGCGAACACGATCGTGCCCTTCCCTCAGCTGATGTCCGAGCTCGTCGAGATGATCGCGGAGGATGCCGATGCCCTCGGCTGCCGCGCGGAGGTGGAACGAGTGCTGGCGATCGCCGAGGCCGGAACCTCAGCGCAGCGCCAGCGCGCGGTCGCCGCGGAGGCGGCAGGCGCGGGCGCTGATCAGGACCGGGCGATGACCGCGGTCGTCGACCACCTCATCGAGGAGTATCACCAGGACCTGTGACCAGGGGTCCCGGATACGGCCGCTGCGCGACCTCGCCGACCTCGAGCCGCGCCCGGCTCAAGACTCCTGCGAGCCCTCAACCCAGGCGAGGTACTCCTCGGTGACGGTGCCGGTCACGTAGCGGCCGTCGAAGCAGCTCATGTCGAGGTCCTCGACGTCCGAGCCCTCGAGGATCGCGGCCTTGAGGTCCGCAACTTCCTGGTACACCATGTAGTCCGCGCCGAGCTCCTCGGCGATCTCGGGGATCGTGCGACCGTGGGCGACGAGCTCGTGCCGCGAGGGCATGTTGATGCCGTAGACGTGCGGGTAGCGCACCGGGGGTGCGGCCGAGGCGAAGGTCACCGACAGGGCGCCGGCATCCCGGGCCATCTGGATGATCTCCTTGCTCGTCGTGCCGCGCACGATCGAGTCGTCGATCAGCAGCACGTTCTTGCCCTTGAACTCGCTCGACATCGCGTTGAGCTTCTGGCGCACGCTCTTCTTGCGCACCGCCTGCCCCGGCATGATGAACGTCCGGCCGATGTAGCGGTTCTTGTAGAAGCCCTCGCGGTACTCGAGCCCGAGCTTTCGCGCCACCTGCATCGCCGCCGGCCGCGACGAGTCGGGGATCGGCATGACGACGTCGATCGTTCCCTTCGGCGTGTACTTCGCGATGGTGTCGGCCAGCCGCTCGCCGAGACGCAGGCGCGCCTCGTAGACCGAGATCCCGTTCATGATCGAGTCGGGCCGGGCGAGGTATACGTACTCGAACGAGCACGGCACGAGCTTGGGGTCGGTCGCGCACTGCCGGGTGTGCAGGTGCCCCTCGAGGTCGACGAACACGGCCTCGCCGGGCATCACGTCGCGCACGACCTCGAAGCCGCCGTTCTCGAGCACGAGCGACTCGGAGGTGACGATCCACTCGTAGGAGCCGGCATCCGTCTTCCTGGTTCCGATGATCAGCGGACGGATGCCGAACGGATCGCGGAACGCCAGCAGTCCGTAGCCGGCGATCAGCGCGATCGCGGCATACGAGCCCTCCACGCGCTCGTGCACGCGCGCGACCGCCTGGAAGACCTGCTCGGGGTCGAGCTCGATTCCCGAGATCGAGGACTGCAGCTCGTTCGCGAGCACGTTGACGAGCAGCTCTGTGTCGCTGCTGGTGTTGAGATGCCGGCGGTCGGTGTGGAAGAGCTCCTCTGTGAGTTCACGGGTGTTCGTGAGATTGCCGTTGTGGACGAGCACGATGCCGTACGGGGCGTTCACGTAGAAGGGCTGCGCCTCTTCTTCGCTGGATGCCGTCCCCTTGGTCGCGTAGCGGACGTGGCCCAGCCCGATGTCGCCGAGGAGGCCCCGCATGTCGCGGGTGCGGAACGCCTCGCGCACCTGCCCCTTCGCCTTGAAGAGGTGGAAGACGCCGTTGCGCTCGGCGGTGGCGATGCCGGTCGAGTCCTGTCCGCGATGCTGCAGCAGCAGCAGGGCGTCGTAGATCTCCTGGTTGACCGAGCCCTGCCCGACCATTCCGACGATGCCGCACATGGATCTATTTCGCTCCGCCGTCGCTGTACTCGCCGAGCAGGCGCACCGCGCCGCCGTCCACACCCTTCGCACCCTGCTCGAACGCGCCGTGCGCGTCGTCCGGGCGGGCGCCGTCGCGGACCACGCCGATCTGCCATGCCGCGATGCCGTCGGCGGCCAGCGCCGATGCCGCGGCATCCGCCCGGTCCGCCGCCACGATGGCGACGAATCCGACGCCGAGGTTCCAGGTGCCCTCGGTCGACAGCAGGTCGAGGTCGCCGAGGTCGGCCAGCACGCGGAACACGGGCGGCGGCGACCAGGTCGATCTGTCGACCTCCACCCACGTGCTCTGCGGCAGGACGCGCGCGAGGTTGGCCGCGATGCCGCCACCGGTCACGTGGCTGAGCGCGTGGATGCCCTCGCCCAGGTCGGCGATGAGCCGCAGCAGCGGTGCCGTGTACAGACGTGTCGGCTCGAGCAGCGCCTCGCCCCACGTGCTGCCGAAGTCCGCCGCGCGGTCGCCGTACTGGATGCCGGCGCGGGTCACGATGTGTCGCACGAGCGAGTAGCCGTTGGAGTGCAGTCCGCTGCCGGCAAGCGCGAGGACCACGTCTCCGGCGCGGACGCGGTCGGCGCCGAGGATGCGTTCGGCCTCGACGACGCCGGTCGCGGCGCCCGCGACGTCGTAGTCGTTGATGCCCAGGAGACCGGGATGCTCCGCGGTCTCGCCGCCGACGAGCGCGGTGCCGGTCTCGGCGCAGCCGCGTGCGATCCCGGCGACGATGTCGGCGATGCGCTCTGGGAACACCCTGCCGCACGCGATGTAGTCGGTCATGAAGAGCGGCTTCGCACCGACCACGACGATGTCGTCGACGACCATGCCCACCAAGTCGAGTCCGATCGTGTCGTGCTTGTCGATCGCTTGGGCGATCGCGACCTTCGTGCCCACGCCGTCGGTGCTCGTTGCGAGCAGCGGTCGCGCATACGTGCGCAGTGCCGAGGCGTCGAACAGACCCGCGAACCCGCCGACCCCGCCGAGGACCTCGGGCCCGTGCGTGCGCCGCACGGCGGACTTCATCAGCTCCACCGCGAGATCGCCCGCAGCCGTGTCGACGCCGGCTTCGGTGTAGGGATTCACAGTCGCACTCCCCGATGGGGAAGAGGCGTCGCGGGAGGGTGAGGCCACGCTTTCCAGCCTACCGGCGGGCGACTGGTTCGGATGCCGCGAGGTTCTGGGCATCCGGACCGGTCGCGACGGGGGAGGCCCGCCGTAGACTGGAGGGCATGGGCGGGACCGGCTCTCCTGAGTGGCTGATCCGCGAGGACGCGGGCCAGCAGGTTCTGCTCGCCCTTTATCTGCGCCAGGTCCTCGGCATCCGCTCCCCGGACGAGCTGCCGCACCTGCGCGGCATCCCTCCGCGCGTCAATCACCGCGCTGAAGAGGCGCAGGCGCTGCTCGAACGGCAGTGGCGCGAGTACTGGGCGATGACGGTCGAGCCGACGGCCCACCCCTCGCCCGTGCCGCTCGAGCTCGTGGACGGATTCGACACCCTCGTCGCTCTGCCGGCCGAGGGCTCAGAGGTTCTTCGCGATGCGATCCTTCCGTACGCAGGTGAGGCGCTCGCGTTCTCGCAGTCCGCGCACGAGAGGTACCGCAAGGACTCCGCGGCCAAGCCCGGTGTCTCGTACCGCGCGTACGCCAGTGCGATCGCCGAGCACGAGCGTCAGGTGGGGCGCAGGGCGCACTCGTTCGAGCTGAACGTGCAGGTGCTGCCGCTCACCCAGCGGGGCGTGTGGTGGATCGGCTCGCTCACGATCGCCGTCACCGACGGGCTGCGCGGAGACGTGGTGGCCTTCGACGCGGCGATACACCCCATCATCGCCGAGCTCGCCTGACCGCCGGGGCCACAGCGGTCAGTCCTCGAGGCGCACGCTCTCGCGGTCGACCGTGATCTCGCGGGTGCGCCGCGCGAGCACCCGATCGAGGATCAGCGCCGTCACGCCGCCGGCGACGATGCCGACCGTGATGAAGATGAGCGCAAGGAAGCCGAAGACCTGACTCTGCGAGTAGACCAGCCCGGTGTTGGGGCTGATGCCGCCGGTTCCGTTGAAGACGAAGGTCAGGATCATCGCGACCACCAGGCCGAGCGCCGCTCCGACCGCGAGGAACACGCTGTACTTCGGCGCACGTCGCACGCGCACCGTCTCGATGTGATCGACGATCGTCGCGGGCTTGTCGACAGCGCCGTTCTCCACGGCGGCGTCATCGACAGCGGATGCCGGGGTATCGCCTTCGTCGGGGGTCTGCGCCTGATCGGCCATGCCTCTATTCTCACACTGCGTACGCGGGCAGGCATCCGGGCGGCGCCCGCTCAGGGGCGGAGCGGCAGGACGTCGGTGAGGTCGGCGCGGATGCCCGACGCGCGGATGCGGCCGGCGGCCGCGGCATCCGCCCACCGCTCCTCGCCCGTGGCCAGGGCGATCCAGGTCGCCGGGTCGGTCTCGACGACGTTGGGCGGAGTGCCGCGCGTGTGCCGAGGCCCCTCGATCACCTGCACGGCGCCGAACGGCGGCACGCGCACCTCGACCGCGCCCCCGGGCGCCTTCTCGGCGAGGAGCTGCAGCAGGTAGCGGACGGCGGTCGCGAGGTCGGTCCGACCCGGCTTCTCAGACGCCGCCGCGGCCGCGTGCACGACGGCGAGGGCGGTGCGGCCCTCGTCGGTCGTGATCTTGCGCGGCATCCGTCCACGCTACGCCCGCACGAGACCGCGGGCGGCGCTATCGCGGTGGCGGCACGTCGTCGGCGTCGCGCACCCACTGCGGCACATCGTCGTTGACCGGCGAATCGAGATCCATCACGAGGGTCGTGGCGTGCTCGGCGTGCGCGGCGCGCGCCCGCCTGAGCGAGCGGCGATCGAGCGTGACGGCGAGCAGCCCCATCACGACCAGCCCGATGCCGACGCACGCCGCGGCGTAGATCGCGAAGACGCGCAGGACTCCGCTCGCGCCGGTCGACAGCGGACCACCCGGGTCGTCGATCCCGGAGAGCAGGGTCAGGACGGCGCCGGCGAGCAGCCCGAGCACGATCCCGATGCCGAGGAAGCGGCCGTAGCGCGGCGACGAATGCACCACGACCGGCAGCACCTCCTGGTCGACGACGTGCTCATCCTCGACGCTCCTGCCGGCGGGATCGCCGCGCCTGGCTGCCATGAGCCAATTGTCCCACCGCTGGGCTCGCTTGGCACCGTCGGTAGTCTGAGAGCGTGAGAATCCTGGTCCTCGGCTCGGGCGCGCGCGAGCACGCCATCATCCTCGCCCTGCGTTCGGAGGAGACCTCGCACGATGTCCTCGCCGCTCCCGGCAATGCGGGGATCGCGCGCGACGCCACGATCGTCGACCTGGATCCGAACAGTCCCGCCGACGTCACCGAGTTCGCGAACGAGCACGACGTCGATCTCGTCGTCATCGGTCCGGAGGCGCCGCTCGTCGCGGGCGTCGCCGACGCACTGCGCGAGCGCGGCATCCCCGTGTTCGGGCCCGGTCGGGCGGCCGCGCAGCTGGAGGGATCGAAGACGTTCGCGAAGCGGATCATGGATGCCGCCGGCGTGCCCACCGGCCGTGCCATCCGCGCCACGACGCTCGCCGAGACCGCCGCCGCGCTCGAGCGGTTCGGCTCCCCGTACGTCGTGAAGGCCGACGGCCTGGCAGCGGGCAAGGGAGTCCTGGTCACCGACGACCGGGCGGCGGCGCTCGCCCACGCGGCATCCTTCCTCCCGTCCGGTGCTGTGCTCGTCGAGGAGTTCCTCTCCGGCCCCGAGGTGTCGTTGTTCTTCCTGAGCGACGGTGACCACGTGCTGCCGCTCAGTCCCGCGCAGGACTTCAAGCGTCTGGGCGACGGCGACTCCGGCCCCAACACCGGCGGGATGGGCGCCTACTCGCCGCTGCCCTGGCTCGCCGAGCCCTACGGCGGGGAGCAGGCGTTCGTCGACCTCGTGACGCGCCAAGTGGCCGAGCCGGTCATCCGTCAGCTGGATGCCGAGGGCACGCCGTTCATCGGACTGCTCTACGCGGGTCTCGTCCTCACCGCGGACGGTGTCCGGGTCATCGAGTTCAACGCCCGCTTCGGCGACCCCGAGACGCAGGTCGTGCTTCCGCGGCTGCTCGATCCTCTGTCGCAGCTGCTTCTGGCCGCGGCATCCGGCACGTTAGAGGATCAGTCGCGCCCGGCGTTCGCCGACGCGGTCGCCGTGACCGTCGTGCTCGCGAGCGAGGGGTACCCGTCGTCGCCCGTCACCGGCCGCGCGCTGTCGGGGCTGGATGCCGCCGCCGCGGTGGAGGGGGTCCACCTCGCCCACGCCGCGACCGCACTGGAGGGCGAGACTCTCGTCGCGACCGGCGGGCGCGTGCTCAACGTCGTCGGCCTCGGCACGACCTTCGCCGAGGCGCGCGAGCGCACGTACCTCGCGCTCTCGCAGATCGGACTCGAGGGTGCGCAGTTCCGCACCGACATCGCCGCCCGCGTCGTCGAGCACTGAACCGGCGCCGTCGCCCGCGGCGTCCTGCCGGCCTCGGGGCATGGTTGGCTGGACGCATGAGTGACGCCGCGCCCGCCCCCGATCGATTCGCCCGCGAGGGCGGTCGCAACCGCTTCACCGCGCGGAGGGCGCAGGTGCTGCGGGTTCAGCGCATCGCTCCGCCGCTCGTGCGAGTGACGCTCTCGGGCGCCGAGTTCGCCGACTTCACCAGTGCCGGTCCGGCTGATCATGTGCGCGTGTACTTCCCGGATGCCGCGACCGGCGAGCTCGTCGCACCGACGCCGGTGGCGCCCGGGGAGGACGGCATCGTTCGTCCCGATCGCGCATCGGTCTCCCGCGACTTCACGCCGCTGCCGCGCGCGGTCGACGGCGGTGTGGAGCTGGATCTCGACTTCTTCGTGCACCCCGACCCCGGCCCCGCCTCGGCGTGGGCGGAGTCCGCGCGACCGGGAGACGAGCTCGTCGTGGTCGGGCCGCGCGGGTCGCGGCGCGCCCCTCAGGACATCGACGGTCTCCTGCTCATCTGCGATGAGACGTCCCTGCCCTCGGCCGGGCGTTGGATCCGCGAGGTGCCGCCGAGCACGACGGTGGACGTCATCGCCGCGGTGAGGGACGGGGGCGACTGGGTCGGAGGCTATCTCGGCGACGCCCACGGCGTCGGAGTGCGCACGCACGTCGTCGAGCCGGATGCCGCCGGTGCGGGCATTCTCTCGGGCCTCGACCGGATCGGACCGATCGGCGAGGGCACCTTCGTCTGGGCGGCCGGTGATGCCTCCGCACTGGTGCCGGTGCGCCGGCACCTCCGCCGCACGCTGGGACTCCGACCCGCCCAAGCCCAGGTCAGCGGGTACTGGCGCCGCGGGGTCGCGGCGTTCGACCACCACGCCCCGATCGATCCGTTCGACCCCGACGAGTGACCCACCCCCGCTGCTGACGTTTCGTCAGCGCGCCGCGCCCGCGCCGCCGGACGCGGCCGCCTCCGCCTCGAGCTTCGCGTTCGCGGCGTGCCACGCTGCCTCCCCCGACGCCTGGGGGCGTCGCAGGAACAGCACCGCGAAGACACCGATCAGAAGTGTGGCCGCCGGCAGGAGGATCGCCTGCGCCATCGCGGTGGAGAAGCCGTCGACCACGAAGTCGGGCAGCGTCCCGCCGTCGAAGCCTCCGGCCGCCTCACCGGCGCCGGGCAGATTCGCCTCGAGGCGGCTCTGCATGAACGCGGCGATGGCCGCCGAGCCGATCACCGATCCGATGGTGCGGGTCGTGTTGTAGATGCCGGCGCCCGCCCCGGCCTGGCTCATCGGCAGATTCCGCGTCGCCGTGGTCGCGAGCGGGCCCCACATCCCCGCGTTGCCGATGCCCATCATCGCTGAGGGCAGCAGGAACATCCAGATCGGGGTGTTGGCGTTCATGAGCGACGCGTACCAGAGGAGCGAGCCCGATACGAGCAGCAGACCCGGCACGAGCAGGAAGCGCGGGTCGGTGCGGTCGAGCAGCCTCCCGGCGAACGGCGCGAGGATGCCGGTCAGCAGCGCCATCGGGACGAGCAGGAGCGCGGCCTGGGTGGGAGTGAGCCCGCGTGCGAGCTGGATGAAGAACATGAGCGGCAACGACATGCTCGTCACGGTGAAGCCGACGGTGGCGATCGCGAGGTTCGAGATCGCGAAGTTGCGGTCCCGGAACAGCTCGAGCGGAACCAGCGGCTCGCTCTTGGTGCGCGCCTGGGTCCAGATGAACACGCCCATGACGACCACGCCGGCGATGATCAGCATCCAGACGGTGATCGGTCCCCAGATCACGCCCCAGTCATAGTGCTCGCCCTCCTGCAGTCCGAAGACGATCAGGAACAGCCCGACCGCGCTGAGCACGACCCCGACCACGTCGAAGCGGTGGGGGTGGGTGGGAAGGTTCGGCACGAACACCGACGCCATCACGAACGCGACGATGCCGACCGGCACGTTGATGAAGAAGATCCACTCCCAGCCGAAGCCGTCCACGAGCAGGCCGCCCGCGAGCGGACCGACCAGCGTCGCCACTCCGGCGGTCGCGCCCCACAGGCCCATCGCCGCGCCGCGGCGGTCGGGTGGGAAGGTCCGCGTGATGACCGCCATCGTCTGCGGGGTCATGAGCGCGGCGCCGAGCCCCTGCACGGCGCGCGCGAGGATGAGCATCTCCAGGGTGCCCGAGAAGCCGCACCACAGCGACGCGAGCGTGAAGACCACCAGTCCGATCAGGTAGATCCGCTTCGGACCGAACCGGTCGCCCAGGCGCCCGGTGATCAGCAGCGGAACCGCGTACGCCAGGAGGTACGCCGAGGTGACCCACACGACGTTGTCGAGGTTGTTCGTATCGGGGTCGAGGGCGGCCTTGATCGCGGGATTCGCGACCGAGACGATCGTGGTGTCGACCAGGATCATGAAGAACCCGATGACCAGCGCCCAGAGTGCCGCCCACGGGCTGCGCTCGCGGGGATTCGTGCGGCGAGCGGATGCCGCGGCCCTGGTACGCACGGTCCCCGAGCTCGTCGAAGGGTCGGTCATGAAGTCAAGGCCTCTCGGTGGGTGCGGAGCTTTTCGAGGGTGTCGGGCGGGATCTCCGGCCAGCCCCAGGGGATCCGTCGGCTGGTCAGGCGGAGGATCAGATCGTCGAGCCACGCCAGGTCCGCGGCGAGGAGCGCCTCGTCGCGCTCGATGTCGATCACGAACTGGGCCGGGATTCCCCTGGCCTGCGTGCGGGTGGCGGAGGCGCGGTGCGCGGCCAGGTCCGCGGCGACCAGTTCGCGGCGGGCCGCGAGCAACTCGACCACCTCGTTCCGCGGAAGATTGTGAGCCTCGGCCAATGCGACGCGGAACTCCGCGGGACGATCGATGCGCGGCAGCTCGCGCCGCACCCAGTCGGCGACGATGTCGTAACCGGCGGCGGTGAGAGCGTACGTCGTCCGCTCGGGGCGGTTTCCCGCGCGGTCGACCCCGACCTCGGTCAGAAGTCCTGCCCCTTCGAGCCGCGACACGGTGTGGTAGAACGTGCCGTTCGCGATCGCGACGACCCGGTCCTTGCGGCGCTGGCGCAGCAGCCGCAGCATCTCGTACGGATGCATCTCGCCTTCGCGCAGAAGTGCGAGGACGACGACACCGAGTGGCGTCAGCTTCGCTGCGGCATCCGTCAAAACATGCTCCGTTCCGTATAGTCCAAATGGACTATACACCTGGACGTCGGACCGGGCGGCTACCGTATCGGCAGGAAGGGGATCCATGACGAAGGATTCCGAGGCCCTCGAGCGGGCGCACGCCCTGTTCGATCCCATCGCTGCGCACTACCTCGAGCGCCCCGACGTCGACATCGGTGCGATGTTCGGCAGCCAGGGTCTGCGCGTGCGCGAAAAGGTCTTCGCGTTCGTAGGGCATCTCGGCGGCCTGGTGGTGAAGCTCCCCGAGGCGCGCGTGACCGAACTGTCCGAGCAGGGTGTCGCGGAGCGCATGGTGATGAGGGAGCGCCCGATGCGCGAGTGGGCCACTGTGGACGTCGACGCCGGCGCGCGACGATGGGACGACCTCGTCGGCGAAGCGTTCGCGTACCTCGACGAGATCACGCCGTAGCCGCCTGCACACGGGCGACGGCATTCCCCGGCTCCGGGCGATAATGGGCGGGTGACCTCCCCCCTCGCCCTGCCCGGCTGGCGCCACGTCTACTCCGGCAAGGTACGCGACCTGTACGTGGCCGCCGACGGCGCCACAGGCTCCGCCGGCCAGGACGGCGGCGCAGGACACGAGGCAACGGCCACCCGCGCCGAACGCATGCTGGTGGTCGCAAGTGATCGGGTGAGCGCGTTCGATCACGTCCTCGAGCCCGGCATCCCCGACAAGGGCGTGCTGCTGACCACGCTCAGCCTCTGGTGGTTCGACCGGCTCGCGACGGGCGGCGACGGCGAGCGCGGCATCCCGAACCACCTCGCGGCCGATCACGTGCTCGGCACCGACGGGCCCCGGCAGCTCATACCTCCCGCCGTCGTCGGGCGCGCGATGCTCGTGCGGCGCCTGGAGATGCAGCCGATCGAGTGCGTCGTCCGCGGCTACCTCACGGGTTCCGGCTGGGCGGAGTATCGGCAGAGCGGCACAGTGTGCGGCATCCCGCTGCCATCCGGCCTCGACAACGGCGACCGCCTGCCCGAGCCGATCTACACCCCGGCGTTCAAGGCTCCGATGGGCGAGCACGACGAGAACATCCCCTACGAGCGGACGGTAGAACTCGTCGGCCCCGAGCGCGCGGCCGAACTGCGCGATCTGTCGCTCGAGGTGTACGCGCGCGCCGCGCGCGTCGCCGAGGCGCGCGGGCTCATCCTCGCCGACACGAAATTCGAGTTCGGCCTCGACGACGCCGGCGTGATGACGCTGGCCGACGAAGTGCTCACGAGCGATTCGTCGCGGTACTGGGATGCCGCGGCCTGGCATTCGGGAACGACACCGGCCGAGCGGATGGCGAGCTTCGACAAGCAGATCGTCCGCGACTGGCTCACCGCGAACTGGGACAAGACGGGCACCCCGCCGATGCTGCCCGCCGAGATCGTGGAGCGCACCGCAGATCGCTATCGCGAGCTCCTCGCACGTCTGACCTCGTGAGGAATGCCGCGCGCCCGCTCCGCGTTGTATATGCACATGAATGAATTCCTCGGGACCACGAGCGACAAGCTCGCCGCCGACACGTCCATGGGCGCCGTCACGCTCCTGGTCGGCGATCTCGACGGCATGACACGGTACTACCGCGACGTGGTGACGCTCCAGGTGCTCGCATCCGAGGGCGGGACCGTCACGCTCGGCCGGGTGGGACGCCCGATCGTGATGCTGCGCCACGAGCCGGCGCTGAAACACGCGACGCCGGGCTCGGCAGGACTCTTCCACACCGCGATCCTCTTCGAGACGCAGGCGGCGCTCGCCGCGGCGCTGTACTCCGTCGCCCGCCATGCCCCCGGCACGTTCATCGGATCGGCAGATCACCTCGTGAGCCAGGCGTTCTACTTCACCGACCCCGAAGGAAACGGGATAGAGCTGTACTGGGACCGCGCCCGCACGGAATGGTCGTGGGTGCACGGGCAGATCGAGATGGCCACGCTCTCCCTCGACCCGAACGCGTTCCTCGACGAGCACCTCACCGAAGAGGCCGCGACCGGAGTTCCCCCGCAGGACGCGGCATCCGTGGGTCACGTCCATCTGTCGGTCGGCGATGTCGCGACGGCGCGCGCGTTCTACGTCGATGCGCTGGGGTTCGATGAGACCGCGGCGCTCGGCAACCAGGCGGTGTTCATGAGCGCCGGCGGGTACCACCACCACATGGCGATGAACGTGTGGAACTCCCGCGGCGCCGGACCGCGGATGCCGGCCCGCGGGCTCGGCCGGGTGGATCTGGCGCTGCCTGACACAGACTCGCTCGGCGCCCTCGCCGAGCGAGTGCGCCACCGCGGCATCGAGGTGCGGGACGACGGTCGAACACTCTCGTTCGACGATCCCTGGAGCAACGCGCTGCTCGCCACCGTCGCCTGACGTCAGGCGGAGTCGCGCTCGACGAGCTCGGTCTGCAGGATCGTGACGCGCTGCGCTTCGGTGCCGGCGAGCAGTTCGAGCAGCACGCTCGCCATGCGCTCCCCCTGTTCGTGGGACGGCTGACGCATCGTCGTGAGCTGCGGAATGACGGATGTCGCCACCGGCGAGTCGTCGAAGCCCATGATCGCGACGTCCTCGGGTACGCGGAGTCCTGCCGCAGAGAGTACCGACAGCGCGCCGCGGGCCATGAGGTCGCTCGCGATGAAGAGGGCATCGGGGTGCTCGCCACGCTCGAGGATGCGGCGCATCGCGTCGGCCGCGCCGTCGGAGGTGAAGTCGCCGTCCTCCACCGCGACCTCCTCGAGCCCTGCTGCGGCCAGCGCCTCGCGGAAGCCCTGCAGGCGGTCGATGCCGGCAGGCATCGTGAGCGGACCGGTGATCGTGCCGATACGGCGGTAGCCCCGCTCGATGAGGTACGCCGTCGCGTCGCGGCCGCCCTGGATGTTGTCGACGTCGACGTAGTATGCGTTCTCCCGCTCGCGCACCGGGCGTCCGCCGTAGACGACCGGCACCGCGGCCGCGATGCGGTCTATGAAGGTGTCGCTCGTGTGGTGGGACACGATGATCGCGCCGTCGATGCTGCCGCCGCGCACGTAGCTCGTGGTCTTGTCGCCGGCGTCATCACTCGCGATGAACAGGTTGAGCACGTAGTCCGAGCGGCTGAGGCGTGCGTTGATGCCCGACACGACCGAAGCGAGGAAGGGGTCGCCGAAGAAGCGGGTCGTGTCTTCGGGCACCACGAGCGCGATCGCGAGGGTCTGCCTCCTGGCGAGCGACCGCGCGGCACGGTTGGGCACGTAGTTGAGCTCGGCGATCGCCCGCCGAACCGACTCGAGCGCGCTCGGACTCACCGCCGTCGACCCGTTGACGACCCGCGACACCGTCGAGCGCGAGACGCCCGCCGCGGCCGCGACCTCCTCGATCGTGACAGCCCCGCCGAGAGCGTGGGTGCTCATGCCGTGCCTTTCCTGCACTTGTCCGACGACGGGCTCAGGACCCGGTCGCCGTCTCCTCGGGGTCGTCGAGAGCGCGCGCCGCGATGATGCGGGCGAACTCCCTGCCGCTGTCCTTGATCGAGCGCTCCTGCGTGTCGTAGTCGACTCGCACAATACCGAATCGCTTCTCGTAGCCCCATGCCCACTCGAAGTTGTCGAGCAGCGACCAGTAGAAGTATCCGCGCACGTCGACACCGGCATCCAGCGCATCGAGTATGGCCCCGAGATGCGCGCGGACGAAGTCTACGCGCTCGGAATCGTGCACGCGCACGACTCCCTCCTCGATCACCGCCTCGTCGTCGTAGGCCGCGCCGTTCTCGGTCACGAACAGCGAGGTGCCTGCGGGCGCCGCGTACTCGTCCGATACGCGCACGAGCAGCCTGGTGAGGCCCTCGGGCTGGACCTCCCAGTTCATCGGCGTGCGTGGCAGCCCTCGCTCGTGCCAGAAGATGCCGTTCGAAGACGGAAAAGGCGACTCGCCGTGCCGGTCGGTGGGGGCATCCCCCGCCTTCGGCGGAACGAGCGGTGCCGAGCCGCCGACGTATTCGCCGTGATAGTAGTTGACGCCCAGCGTGTCGATCGGAGTCGAGATCGCCTCCAGGTCGCCCGGCAGTATCGCCGCACGCAGCGCGTCATCGGCGATCTCGTCGAAGATGTCCTGCGGGTACGCGCCGCGGAAGATCGGATCGAGGAACCAGCGGTTGAACTGCCCGTCGATGCGGCGTGCGGCGTCCAGGTCGGCAGGGTCGGCGGGATCGACCGGGTCCGCGACGGTGAGGTTGAGCGTGATGCCGAGGTTGAGGGAGTCATCGCGCGCACGAAGCTCCCGGATCACCTGACCGTGGCCCAGCAGCAGGTGGTGTGCGGCCAGCATCCCCTCGCTCCTGCTGTAGTGCCCGGGTGCGTGCAGCCCCGCCGTGTAGCTGAGGAACGACGAGCACCACGGCTCGTTGAGCGTCGTCCAGACATCCACCCGGTCGCCGAGGGCGTCGTGCATGTCGAGCGCGTACTCGGTGAAGCGCTCGGCGGTGTCGCGGACGGTCCAGCCGCCCCTGTCCTGCAGGGCCTGCGGTAGGTCCCAGTGGTAGAGGGTGAGCCACGGCAGGATGCCGGCATCCAGCAGTTCGTCCACCAGGCGCGAGTAGAAGTCGACGCCTTCGGGGTTGAGGGCGCCGCCGTCGGGGCGCACCCGCGACCACGACGTCGAGAACCGGTAAGTCTGCAGCCCCATCGACTTCATGAGGGCGACGTCGTCTCGGTACAGGCGGTAGTGGTCGCACGCGACGTCGCCGTTGTCGGCGTTGATCACGGCGCCCGGCACCCGGCTGAAGGCATCCCAGATCGAGTCCCGGCGGCCGCCCTCGTGCGCGGCGCCCTCGATCTGGAACGCCGCCGTAGCGGCTCCGAGCAGGAAATCGGTCGGGAACGCGCGTCCGGCGGCTCCGGGCAGGCGCGCAAAGGCCTCTCTGGTGTCGGTGGTCATCTCAGCCCTTCACCGCGCCGGCCATGATGCCGCTGACGAGCTGCTTGCCGGCGAAGGCGAACAGGATGAGCAGCGGGATCGTCGCCAGCAGCACACCCGCGAGCACGATCGAGTAGTCGACGAAGTAGTTCGACTGCAGCAGTGACAGGGCGACCGGCAGGGTGGGGCTCTGGCGGTCGAGAACGATGAACGGCCAGAAGAACTGGTTCCACGCCCCGACGAAGGTGAACAGGAAGAGCATCGCCGCCGCCGGCCGGGCGGCCACGACCCCGACCGTCCAGAACGTGCGGATCTGCGACGCGCCGTCCACCCGGGCCGCCTCGATGAGCTCGTCGGGCACCGACTGGCTGAGGTACTGCGTCATCCAGAACACGCCGAACGCGCTGGTCAGCGCGGGCACGATCACGGCGCCGATGTTGCCCGTCCACCCGAGATCGGCGAACAGGATGTACAGCGGCACCACGCCGAGCTGCATCGGCACGGCCATGGTCGCCACGACGAACGCCAGCAGCCACTTCCCGCCGCGGAACCTGAGCTTCGCGAAGGCCCAGCCGGCGAGTGTGGAGAAGAGCACGACGGATGCCGCGATCACGGTCGAGCTGAAGATCGAGTTCCACAGCGCGAGCCAGAAGTTGACCGCGGGGTCGTTCACGACCGAGAGCGCGTTCGCGATGAAGTTGCCGCCGGGCAGCCACGACATGTCGGGGTCGTTGATCGTGGAGGCGTCGCCCGAGCCGATCAGGAACGACCAGTAGTAGGGGAAGATCGCCGACACCGCGACGACCCCGAGGCCGATGTAGACCCAGGTGCTCGCGCGGACGCCGCGGATCTTCGTCGTGCGCTCGTTGCGGCGGCGCTGCCTCGCGTTGGGGATGCCTTCTTCGATCGTGGCGAGCGGCGGCGTGTCGATGGAGGTCATCGCTGGGCTCCGTTCCGGCGTCGTTTGGCTATCTCGCCGCGGCCGCCTTCGTCGCGCACGAGGCGCCGGGTGATGATCAGATTGATCAGTCCGATCACGAGGATGATGAGGAACAGGATCCACGCGAGGGCCGCGGCCCGGCCGAAGTTGAACTCGCCCCAGCCGATGTTGTAGAGGTACAGCGTGATCGTCAGCCACTGGTTGGCGGCGCCGCCACGGCCGTACGTGTCGAACATGCGCGGCTCGTCGAAGATCTGCAGTCCGCCGATCGTCGAGGTGATGATCACGAAGATGAGGGTCGGCTTGAGCGACGGCAGCGTGATGCTCCAGAACTGGCGGAACGCGTTGGCGCCGTCGACTGTGGCGGCCTCGTAGTACTCGCGGGGCACGGCCTGCATTGCGGCGAGCAGGATGAGGGCGTTGTAGCCGGTCCAGCGGAAGTTCACCATCGTCGCGATGGCGATGTGGCTCCAGAACGGGTCCTTGTGCCAGGCGATCGGGTCCAGCCCGATGCTGCCGAGGATGTTGTTCACCAGACCGTGGCTGTCACCGAACATGTTGCTGAAGATCAGCGCGACGGCGACCGGGGCCATGACGTAGGGGAGCAGAACGCTCATGCGCCAGAAGGTCTTGGACCGTATGTTGCGGTCGAGCATCGCCGCGATGAAGAGCGCGAGGATCAGCTGCGGCACCGACGAGAGCAGGAAGATGCTGAACGTGTTGCGCAGGGCGGTCCAGAACTCGGCCTGCGACAGGATCCAGATGTACTGGTCGAAGCCGACGAACGTGCCGGAGTTGCGGACGAGGTCCCACTCCTGGAACGAGATCACCGCCGTGTAGACGATGGGGAAGAGTCCCACGATCGCGAACAGGATGAAGAACGGCGAGATGTAGAGGTACGGCGAGACCTTGAGGTCCCATCGGCTCAGGCGATTCGAGAAGGACATGACGCGCGGCGCGCGGTCGGGTGCCGGCCGATCGGCCGGCCCCGATGCCGGGGGGCGTGTTGCGGTCGTGGTCACCGGCGGGCTCCGATCCGGATGGAAAGTGGGCGGTGGAGGAGGAGTGCGTGCGGGCCGCGGGGACCCGCACGCACTCCGGTGGTGCTGTCAGATCACGTCCGGGCGAGCGGACGTGATCGTCAGTGTCGACCGATCAGAACGCTTCGACTTCGGCGACGTAGGTGTCCCACGACGTCTGCGCGTCTTCGACGCCGTCGAAGACTCGCGTGATGGCGTCCTGCAGCGCGGTGTTGTACTTGAAGTAGTCCGCGCTCTTGTACGGCGTGACCGTGATCGCCTCGGAGCGGTCCGCGAAGATCGTGCCGGTGGGCGCGTCGGCGAAGTACTCGTTCGTCGAGTCGGTGATCGACGGCGCGCTCTGCGCGTCGACGGCGCTCGGGTAGGCGCCGACGTTGACGAAGGTCTTCTCCTGCTGCTCCGGAGCGGTCAGCCAGTCGGCGAGCTTGAGGGCCTCTTCGACGTTCTTGCCGTTGGCCGGAACGGTCAGGTACGAGCCGCCCCAGTTGCCGCCGCCGTTCGGGAACGCGTTCGCGATCTCCCAGCCGGTGACGTCTTCCGCGTTGCCCGAGATGATGCCGAGCATCCACGGCGGGCACAGCATCGCGGCGAACTCGCCGTTGGCCATCGAGGCGTTCCAGTCGTCGGACCACTGGCCCGAGTAGGCCGCGTTCGGGATGCCGCGCTCGACGACGAGATTGTACGCCGCCTCGATCTCGGGGTTGTCGGTCGCGACGACGGTGCCGTCGGGCTCGTCGTACGGGAACTCGATCTGGTTGACGATGCCCTGGAACGCGGAGTTCGCGGCGTCGAGCATCGGCTTGCCGGTGGCGGCCTTGTACTGGTCTGCCAGGTCGAAGAACGTGTTCCAGTCGCCGTCGATCGCCGAAGCGACCTCGTCGGGCGTCGCGGGCAGGCCGGCAGCGGCGAAGAGGTCGGCACGGTAGCAGACGGCCTGCGGGCCGATGTCGGTGCCGAAGCCGACGAGACGACCATCGGCGTCGGTCGCGGCCTCTTCCTTCCACTCTACCCAGCGGCCCTTGGCGCTGTCTGGCACCTCGGCGAGCAGGTCGGAGTACTGCATCGCCTCGGCGAACCAGTCGACCTCGACGGCCTCGATGTCGGCAAGACCCTCCTTGCCGAGCTTCGCGAAGAAGTTCGCGCGAGCGTCGTCGGTGATGGCTGCCTTGTTGTGGACGATCTTCACGTTCGGGTTCTCGTCCATGTACTCCTGGAGGAGTTCATCGTCGTAGCCGAAGTCGTTGAAGGTCGCCAGGGTCAGCGTGATCTCGCCGCCCTCGCCCCCGGCGTCATCGTTTCCGCTGCCGCCGGCGCAGCCGGCGAGGACGATGGCCGAGGCCGAGAATGCGGCGATTGCCACAGCGCTTCTGCGGAAGGCACGTGAGTTCACTGTCACTCCTTTGTGTTGTCAGGGTTGTGGTACTGCAGGTGGTGGTGCTGATGATCGGGATGCGAGGCCGGTCGGCCAATTCCCACTGGTTCTCGTGGGAGCGTTCCCACCGGACGGAAGTCACGCTATGGGATCGCTCCCACGAAGTCAAGGGAGCGCTCCCACGAAATCGTCACGGTTCGGTCACGACCCTGGGGAGGCTCGGGAAAAAGAGGAGGGATGCCGCGCCGTAGACTGGACGGACACGCCCGCCCGCGACATCCGGCGTTTCGGCTCCTCGCTGCGGACGTCGCTCAACGACCGATAGCTGCGGCCTGCGGCCGCCAGGAGAATTCAGATGCCCACCATCGTCGTCGACGTCATGCCCAAAGCCGAACTGCTCGACCCGCAGGGCAAGGCCGTGTCGGGGGCGCTCTCGCGCCTCGGCGTGTCCGACTTCACATCAGTGCGCATAGGCAAGCGCTTCGAGCTCACCGTCGACGGGGAGGTCGGCGAGGATGTGCTGGCGAAGGCCCGCGAGATCGCCGATGAGATCCTCTCGAACGCCGTGATCGAAGACGTCGTGGGCATCGAGGTCGTGGAGTGAGCACCCGCATCGGGGTCATCACCTTCCCCGGCTCGCTCGACGACCGGGACGCCCAGCGCGCGATCCGCGTCGCCGGCGCGGAGCCCGTCGCGCTCTGGCACGGCTCGCACGATCTCGAGGGCGTGGATGCGCTCGTCCTTCCCGGCGGCTTCAGCTACGGCGACTACCTGCGGGCGGGCGCGATCGCCGCGCTCGCGCCGATCATGGCCGAGGTGAAGGATGCCGCCGCGGCCGGCATGCCGGTGCTCGGCATCTGCAACGGCTTCCAGATGCTGGTCGAGGCGCAGCTGCTTCCGGGCGGCCTGATCCGCAACGCGCATCAGCAGTTCGTCCGCCGTGACCAGCGGCTCCGCGTCGAGAACGCCTCCACCGCCTGGACCTCGGATTTCACCGAGGGCCAGGAGATCGTCATCCCGCTCAAGAACGCGGACGGGGGCTATATCGCCGCCGAGTCCGAACTCGACCGGCTCGAGGGCGAGGGGCTGGTCGCGTTCCGCTACCTGGGCGTCAACCCGAACGGCTCCCTCCGCGACATCGCGGGGCTCGCGAACGAGCGCGGCAACGTCGTCGGCCTCATGCCGCATCCCGAGCATGCGGTCGAAGAGGGCTTCGGCCCGAACACCCCGGCGGCGATGCGGTCCGGCCTGGACGGCGTGCCCTTCTTCACCTCGGCGATCGCCGCGGTGGTGGGCGCCACGGCCTAGCGCTCCGGTCTCTTCACCGGGGCTGCAGCCGCCGCCTCCACGAGCTGCAGGATGCGCGCGGCGACGCTCACGGCGATGGATGCCGGAGCCTTGCCCGTGACCCCGGGGATCCCGATCGGCGTGGTCACCCGCGCCAGGTCCTCTTCGGAATGACCGAGCTCGGTGAGCTTCGCGCGGAAGCGCGACCACTTGGATGCCGAACCGATCAGCCCGATCGACCCGAGCCCGTCGCGGCGGAGGGCCTGGTCGGTGATGGCGAGGTCTTCGATGTGGTCGTGCGTCATGATCAGCACGTGTGTGCCCGTGGGAAGATCGGCGATCGCCGCCTCGGGAACCGGCGCGTGGCGGATGCGCACCGTGGCGACCGCGTCGGCGAGCGCCCCGGTCGACCCGGGCTCGCCCAGCCGGGCGGGCTCGAGCATCTCGGGCCGCGCATCGACGAGGTGCAGCTCCATCTCCTGCCGCGCGAGGATCCGGGCGAGCTCCAGCCCGACGTGGCCGAGTCCGAAGATGGCGACGGAGGGCACAGCCCGGACCGGTTCGAGCAGCATGGTGACTTCGCCTCCGCAGCATTGGACGCCGTATTCGGTCGTGACCCGGTCGTTGAGGGCGAGGGTGAGCAGTCGGGGCTCGCCGACGCCTTCGGCGAGCATCTCGCGCGCCCGGTCGACGGCCGTCGCCTCGAGGTTGCCGCCCCCGACCGAGCCGAAGAGGCCGTCGGGTGAGACCACCATCTTCGCGCCGCCGTTCCGCGGAGCGTGCCCGCGCACCGCGGCCAGGGTCACGACGACGGCGGGGGTGCGCGCCTCTCGCAGGCGGTGCAGCTCGTCGACCCAGTCCATCGCCGCCGCCGCTAGAGCGCGGCCTTCGCGAGTGCGACCGCGACCGGGTCGCTTGCCGCCGCCGTGTCAGCGGCCGCACGGGCGGCCTGGATCGCCCAGAACACCGTTTCGGGAGTCGCCGGCGACCCGAGCACGACGGTGCGACCGGCGGGACCGAACGCGCCGACGGCTTCGCGCAGCGCCTCTCGCGCGCTGAACGCGAGCATGAGCGGCGGCTCGCCGACGGCCTTGGATCCGTACACGGCGCCGTCCTCACGCGCGTTCGCGAACAGGCGGACGCTGAACTCCTCCGGCATCTCCGAGAAGGCCGGCAGTTTGTACGTGCTCGCCGACTGGGTCAGCAGCCGACCGCGAGAAGGGCCGTCGCCGGTGTCCCAGCGCAGCTCCTCGAGGGTGAGCCAGCCCACACCCTGGACGAATCCGCCTTCGATCTGGCCGAGATCGATCTGCGGCGACAGCGAGTCGCCCACGTCGTGGACGATGTCCACGCGCCGCAGGCGATAGGCACCGGTGAAGCCGTCGACCTCGACCTCCGTGGCGGCGGCCCCGTAAGCGAAGTACTTGAACGGCGATCCGTGCATCCGTTCGGCATCCCAGTGCAGCCCCTCCGTCCGGTAGTACCCGGCCGCGAACAGCTGCACGCGCGCGAAGTACGACGCGGTGGCGACCTCGGCGAAGGTCAGCGCGCGCCGCGCGCCGGGCGCCGTCACGCTGCCGCCCGAGAATCGCACCTCGTGATCGTCGACGCCGAGCAGGCGCGCGGCGACCGGCGTCATCCTCTCGCGGATCTGGTCGCAGGCGTTCTTCACCGCCGCTCCGTTGAGGTCGGCGCCCGATGACGCGGCCGTCGCAGAGGTGTTCGGCACCTTGTCGGTCCGCGTCGGCGCGAGCCGCACCTGATGCAGCGGCACGCCGAGCGCGGTCGCGGCCACCTGCAGCATCTTGGTGTGCAGCCCCTGGCCCATCTCCGTGCCGCCGTGATTGACCAGCACCGAGCCGTCCTTGTAGACGTGCACGAGTGCGCCGGCCTGGTTGAAGGCGGTGAAGTTGAACGAGATGCCGAATTTGATCGGCGTCATCGTGATCGCGCGCTTGACGTGCTCGTGCTGCGCGTTGAACTCCGCGATCTGCGCCCGCCGCCTGTCGAGGTCGGCCTCGGCGCGCACCTGATCCCAGATCGCGTGCATGCGCTCCGCGTCCTTCACCGGCTGCCCGTAGGGGGTGATCTGGCCGGGACGATAGAAGTTCCGCCGGCGCAGCTCGACCGGGTCGATGCCCAGGGCCGGTGCGACGCGCCCGAGGATGTCTTCGATCAGGAAGACGCCCTGCGGGCCGCCGAAGCCGCGGAACGCCGTGTTCGACGACTTGTTCGTCTTGGCGACCCGTCCGAGCAGCTTCACGTGCGGGATCCAGTACGCATTGTCGACGTGGCAGAGCGCGCGGCTGAGCACCGGCTCCGACAGGTCGAGGCACCAGCCGCCGTCGGCCGTGAGCACGGCTTCCAGCGCCAGGATGTCGCCGTCTTCGGTGAAGCCCGCGCGCCACGAGATGTGGAACGGATGCCGCTTGCCGGTCATCGTGATGTCCTGGGTGCGATTCAGCCGGAGGCGCACCGGGCGCCCCGTCACCTTCGCGCCGAGGGCGGCGATGGCCGCCAGTCCGTGGGGCTGCATCTCCTTGCCGCCGAAGGCGCCGCCCATCCGCAGCGACTGCACGGTGACCCGGTTCGAGGGGACGCCGAGCACGTGCGCGACGATCTCCTGCGTCTCGGAGGGGTGCTGCGTCGACGATTCGACGAAGAACTGACCCTCGGAGTCGAGGTGTGCGAGCGAGGCGTTGGTCTCGAGGTAGAAGTGCTCCTGTCCGCCGAACTCGGTCACGCCCTCGCACACGAACGGAGCAGTCGCCAGTGCCGTCGCCGAGTCTCCGCGGAGGACGGTGCGCGAGGCGCCCTGGTAGGACTCCGCGGCGATGGCCTCGGTCACGGCGATGAGGCTGGGCAGGGCTCGGTAGTCCACCGTCACCGCGGCGGCGCCCCGGCGTGCGGCCTCGGCGGTCTCGCCGAGCACCCAGACGAGTG
Organism: uncultured Actinomycetota bacterium; assembly: GCA_963750955.1. Taxonomy (GTDB): domain Bacteria; phylum Actinomycetota; class Actinomycetes; order Actinomycetales; family Microbacteriaceae; genus Microbacterium. The sequence goes on along the minus strand of CAVVSI010000009.1, from coordinate 102,767 downwards.
CGTGGCCGTAGTACATCGCCTCACTCGGGAACAGGGGCTCGTCGCCTTTCACGCCGGCGTCGTTCAGGCCCGGGACGTCGTCGGCGGTCAGCACGCGAACCACCCCGGGCACCCGATAGGCGCCCGCGACGTCGACAGTGACCCGGGCGTGGGCGTTCGTGGACTGCACCGGCCACGCCGTGAGCACGCCCGCGGTCTGAGCAGCCAGGTCGTCCGTGTACATCGCGCGGCCGGTGACGTGCAGCTTCGCGCTCTCGTGTGCGGCGGGGATGCCGACAACGGGGTCGACCGGGCGTGCGGCGAGGTCGCTCATGCCGACGCCTGCCGGAGATCTGCGTCGTCGCGCATGCCGGTGGCGGCATACATCTTCAGCAGCGCGTGACTGAGCATGAGCGCGCGGTACTCCGCGCTCGCCCGGTGGTCCGACATCGGCGTCCCCTCGGCGCCCAGCACCACGGCGGCGGCGCGGACGGTGGCGATGTCCCACGGGCGGCCGATCAGCTGCGCCTCGGTGTCGGAGGCGCGGATCGGCATCGCAGCGGCGCCGCCCACGCCGATGCGGGCCTGCGTCACCGCTCCGTCCTCGATGTCGAGCGCGAAGGCGACCGCGACGCTCGAGATGTCGTCGATCCGCCGCTTCGCCACCTTGTGGAACCACGTCACTCCGGCCAGCGGCAGGGGGATCTGCACGGCGCGGATCAGCTCGTTCCCGCGCCGGACGGATTCGCGGTATCCGGTGAAGTACTGGGCGAGGTCCACGCTGCGCTCGCCGTCGACGGAGGCCAGGACCACGCGGGCGTCGAGCGCCAGCAGAGCGGGCGAGGCATCGCCGATCGGAGAGCCGGTGCCGAGGTTGCCGCCCACGGTGGCGCGGTTGCGGATGAGCGGCGAGGCGAACTGCGGGAACAGCTCCGCCAGCAGGGGCACCCGGCCGTCGAGACGCTCCTCCAGCTCGGTCAGGGTGAGGCCCGCACCGATTTCGATCACGTCGTCGTCCACCGTGAGCGTGCGCAGCTCGGCGAGTCTGTCGACGGCGACGACGAGCGGCGCGCGCGCTCCGCGGAGGTTGACCTCGACGCCCCAGTCGGTGGCACCGGCAACGAGCTGCACGTCCGGCTCGTCCTGAAGCAGCGCCAGCGTCTCGGCGAGCGTCGCAGGGCGGACGAAGCGCGCGTCGTCGATACGTACGTCGACGGGCACCGCGTCCGGGGCGGGGTGCTCACGCCGCGAGGCCAGCGGATCGCCCGGCTCCGGCATCCCCAGCGCGTACGCAGCGTCGCGGATGGGCCGGTATCCCGTGCAGCGGCAGAGGTTGCCGCTGATCGCGTGCAGATCGAATCCGTTCGGGCCGCGCTCGGCGGACGCGGCGCTGTCGGCGTCGGCCTCGATCGGTCGGCGGTCGGCGCGGTAGTACTCGGCAGCCATGCTGCACGCGAAACCGGGGGTGCAGTAGCCGCACTGCGACCCGCCGCCCTCGGCGAGGGCCTGCTGCACGGGGTGCAGGGCGTCGGGAGCGCCGAGCCCCTCGGCGGTGACCACTTCCTGGCCGACCAGTGCGTAGACGGGCACGAGGCACGAGTTCGCAGGGGTCCAGACGGTGCCGCCGTCAGCCGCGGGGGTCGCCAGCAGCACCGCGCACGCGCCGCACTCGCCCTCCGCGCAGCCCTCTTTGCTCCCCGGCAGACCGGTGGCCCGCAGCCAGTCGAGCGCGGTGGTGTGCACCGCGACGCCGCCGAGCGTGCGGCGCAGTCCATTGACGGTCACGGCGGTGTCATCCACGGGCAGCTCCACCTTCGCGATTGTACGTCCAGCGCGGTGGGGGAGGTGGTCGCCCGCTCTCGGCCCGGCTCGGGCGGAGTGCCCGCCGCCCGTCGTGTTCAGACGGTTCCTGCGGGCGGCCAGACGCCGATGATCACGGCCATGATGAGCACTGTCACGACTTCGTGCGCGATGTTCATGAGCGTGAGGGACGACGGTCGACCCTCGAAGACGTCGTGTGTGATGAAGCGTGCCGCGGTGAACCCCGCCCAGAGGGCGACCGCGGTCACGACGGCCGAAAGCAGGAACCCGCCACCGTAGAAATGCCAGGCGATCGCCGTCGCGCCGGCGAGCACCCAAGCGGTGATGAAGCTCACGACGACCGTGATCGCAATGGGCACCGCCGCGGTGGCGCCCGGACGGTCCATGTCGACGTTTGCGAGCTTCGCCCACCGGGTGCCGAACACCTTCGGGGCGTACCAGATCGAACCGACGACCATGCTGGATGCGGTCGCGATCAGCACCGCCCAGTAGTTGATCTCTGGAACCATGTCAGGCCTCCTTCGTCGCGCCGCGCGCTCGGCCCGACAGTAGCGCCACCGTGTCGCGGCCACCGCGAAGCGCGCCGCGTGCGCGGGTAGCGTGGGTGGGGTGAGCCGAGAGAGCCTTGTCGTGTCCGTTCCGACCGAAGAGCTCGCCGCAGCTCTCCGCCCCTACCCGCAGGGCGCCGAGGTGATCGTGTGGGAGATGACCTCGCCGCCCCCGCGCGAAGTGATCGATCTGGTGGTGCCGCCGTACATGTCGTTGGAGGCGGCGATGCCGCGCCTCTCGGGCGTGCGGACCCGCCTCGTGCAGAGTCAGTCGATCGGCTATGAGGGCATCGCCGACCACCTGCCGGCCGGGCACGTCTTCGCGAACGCCTCATCGGTTCACGAGACCTCCACTGCCGAGCTCGCGGTCGGGCTGGCGATCGCCGCGCAGCGGCGCCTGCCGACCTATGTCCGCGCCCAGGACGAAGGCCGCTGGGCGCCGGAGTTCTCCGAGAGCCTGGCCGACCGGCGGGTCCTGCTGCTCGGGTACGGTGGCGTGGGCAGAGCAGTCGCGGCGCGACTGGCGCCCTTCGAGGTGGAACTGACCGTCGTGGCCTCCCGCGCGAGGTTCGAGGACGGGATGCGGGTCCACGGTGTCGAGCGGCTCCTCGAGCTCCTCCCGCAGGCCGAGATCATCGTCGTCACGCTTCCCGGCGGCGAGGCGACCCACCACATCCTCGGGGCCGCGGCCCTGGCTGCACTTCCCGACGGCGCGCTCGTCGTGAACGTCGGCCGGGGGCCGCTCATCGACACCGATGCCCTGGTCTCGGAGCTGCAGCGCGGACGTCTGCGCGCGGCGCTGGATGTGACCGACCCCGAGCCGCTGCCCGCCGATCACCCCCTGTGGTCGGCGCCGGGTGCGCTGATCGTGCCGCACGTCGGCGGCGCCTCCAGCGCGATGAAGCCGCGGACCGTGAAGCTGATACGCACGCAGATCGAGCGGATGCTGGCGGGCGAGACTCCGTTGAACGTCGTGCACGAGAGCTGAACCCGGCGCACGAGAGCTGAACACCGTCACACCGCCGAAACACCCGGATCGACGGTGCGAAACGTGTGCGTCATAGCGTCTCCCTGATCACACTGCATCAGAAGGGATGCCAACCCGATGGCAACACACAGCACACTCCCGCGGCGCGCGGGAACGATCGTCGCCGCCGCTCTCGCTTCAGCCTTCGTCCTCGCCGGCTGCGCGTCCAGCGGCAGCGCCCCGGCGGCGACCGCCGGCGCCGATGAAGCCTCGTACGGCGAGATCAGCGTCCAGTACTCGTGGATCAAGAACGAGGAGTTCGCGGGCGAGTTCTACGCCTACGACAACGGGTACTACGACGAGGCGGGCTTCGCCGAGGTCGCCGGCGTCGCCGGCCCCGACACCGGAGTGGCGAAGCTGCTCTCGGGGACGGTGCAGTTCGCGCTGAGCGACGCAGCATCGGTCGGCGCGGCGGTGGCCGAGCAGGACGCCCCGCTCAAGATCATCGGTGCGACGTTCCAGAAGAACCCGTTCACGATCCTCTCCCTCGCCGACGGCGCCGACATCGCGACCCCCGAAGACCTCATCGGCAAGAAGATCGGCGTGCAGGACTCGAACGCCTCGGTGTTCGCAGCGCTGCTGGCCGCGAACGACATCGACCCGAGCGAAGTCGAGATCGTGCCGGTCGACTTCGACCCGACGCCGCTCATCAACGGCGAGGTCGACGGCTTCATGGCCTACCTCACCAACGAGGCGATCACGGTCGAGATGGCGGGCTACCCGGTCACGAATCTCGCGTACGCCGAGAACGGGCTGCCCTACGTCGCCGAGACGTTCACGGTCACCGACCAGTACCTCGCCGAGAACCGCGAGCTCATCAAGGCGTTCCTGATCGCCGAGATCAAGGGGTGGACAGACACCTTCACCGCGCCGATCGACGACACCGTGGCGCTCGTGACGGAGTACTACAACGAGTCGGCCGCAGCGGGCGATCTCACGTTCGGCGAGCTCGATCCGGCCAAGGTCGCCGCCGGCATCGAGGCGCAGGCGCTTCTGATCTCGACGGAAGAGACCGAAGCCAACGGTCTGTTCACGATCTCCGACGACCTCAAGGAGCAGACGCTCGCCTCGTTGGCGGCCTCGGGCTGGGAGCTCACCGCCGACGATCTGTTCGACACGACGATCATCGACGAGATCTACGCGGAGAACCCGGACCTCGTGGACTACCTGCCCTAGGGGATCATGACCATCGCGACACCCACGGATGCCGGTGCCCACACGGGCACCGGCATCCACATCGCCGGAGTTTCGAAGTCGTTCGCGCTGCGCGGTGGAAAATCGCTGCTCGCACTGCAGGACACCGATCTGCACACGAATAAGGGATCGTTCCTCGCCCTGCTCGGACCATCGGGGTGCGGCAAGTCGACCATTCTGCGCATCCTGGCTGCGCTCGACCACCCCACGAAGGGCGCCGCGCTGGTCGACGGCCAATCGCCCGACCAGATGCGGGCGGCCAGTGAACTGGGGATCGCCTTCCAGGATCACGCGCTGCTTCCCTGGCGCAGCGTCCGCAAGAACATCGAGCTGCCCTTCGAGGTGGCCGGAAAGCCGGTGGACAAGGCCTACGTCGACGACCTGATCGCGTTGGTGGGTCTGAAGGACTTCGCCGGCGCGAAGCCCGCGCAGCTGTCCGGGGGGATGCGGCAGCGCGCGTCCATCGCGCGCGCGCTGGTGCTCCGGCCTTCGGTGCTCCTCCTCGACGAGCCGTTCGGTGCGCTCGACGACATGACCCGGCAGAACCTCAACCTCGAGCTGCTGCGCATCTGGACCGAGAAGCCCGCCACGACGCTCCTGGTGACCCACGGCATCGGCGAGGCCATCTTCCTCGCCGACCGTGTCGCGGTGATGTCGCCGAGACCTGGCCGTGTGAAGGAGATCATCGAGGTGGATCTTCCGCGCCCTCGCACCCCCGACCTGATGCGGACGCCCGAGTTCCACGCGTACGTGGATCGGGCGTCGGAGCTGCTGTTCGGCGCCGACGGTCGCGCCGAGGCGGAGGCGTGATGCGCGCCGTCCGGATGCCCTCCTGGCTGGCCGGCATCGTCGGAGGCGTCTCCCTCATCGTGCTCTGGTGGCTCTTGTCCGTTCTCGCGTTCCGACCGCAGGAGGGCACCGCATTCACCCCGGTGCCGACGCCGTGGGCGGTCTTCGAGTGGCTGTTCGTCGACGGCAACATCGCGGGCGCCTGGAGTGTGTTCCAGCCCACCATCACCGCCGCGGCGATCGGCTACGTGTGGGGCAACGGCATCGCGCTGGTCCTCGCGGCGTTCGTGCTCGTCTTCCCCAAGACAGAGACGGTCATCACCCAGATCGCCGTGGTCAGCTACTGCCTGCCCATCGTCGCGATCGGCGGCATCTCGGTCGTCGTGCTCGGCGGCGCGAGGAGCCCCGGCGACCCCTCCGCGACGGCCATCTTCCTCGCCGCGCTCGTCTGCGTCTTCACGACCGTCGTCGGGGCGATCCTCGGGTTCACGTCGGCCGACAAATCGTCGCTCGACGTGGTGCGCGTGTTCGGGGGCAACTCCTGGACCCAGCTGCGCAAGGTGCGGCTCATCGCGGCGCTGCCGGCGATCCTGAACGCCCTGCAGATCGCGGTGCCGACCGCGTTCCTCGGCGCCGTGCTCGGCGAGTACCTCGGGGCGATCACCGCGGGCGTCGGCCCGACCCTGATCCGACTGCAGGGCCAGCTCGACGCGGCGGGGGTCTGGTCGGTGTTCCTCCTGTGCGCCGTGTTCGCGCTCGTGGCCTACGGCCTCGTGGGCCTCCTGGTCCGCTTCGTGACTCCCTGGGTATCGGGGGGCGCCCGATGACACAGACCCAGACGGCGCCGACGACGTCCGCCGCCGATCCGGCCGCCCAGGCGCAGTGGAAGGCGGAGCGCCGTCGGGCGCTCCTGCGGACGCTCGGCCGATCGCTGGGCAACGCGGGCATCACGTTCGCGGTCGTCCTGCTGCTGTGGCAGGCGATCGTCAGCTTCTCGGGGATCTCGCCCTACGTGGCCAAGGGACCGGTCGATGTCTGGAACTTCCTCTTCGTGGATGAGGATGCCGCCGAGCACCGCGCCCAGATGGCCCCGCTCGTCGTGCAGACCCTCGTCGACTCGTCCATCGGATTCGTGTTCGGCATGATCACGGCCGTGATCCTCGCAATCCTGTTCAGCCTCTCCAAGGCGGTGGAAGCCGGCGTGATGCCCCTCGTGCTTCTCCTGCGTACGATCCCGCTGGTCTCGATCGCACCCGTGATCATCCTCGTCACCGGCCGCGGCACCGTGACCTCCGTCGCAGTCATCGGAACGATCGTCGTGCTCTTCCCCGCCCTCGCGAGCATCCTGTTCGGGTTGAGCCGGGCCAGCCGGCAGAGCATCGACGTCGTCCACGTCTTCGGCGGGGGCAGGCTCATGTCGCTGCGCAAGGTGAGCATTCCGGGCGCAGGACCGTCCCTGTTCGCGGCGGCGCGGGTATCGGTGCCGGGCGCTGTCACCGGTGCACTCCTGGCGGAGTGGCTCTCGACGGGGCAGGGCATCGGAGGTTCGATCCTCAAGTTCAACGCCCAGGCCCAGTTCACGCAGCTGTGGACCTCGATCGCCCTCATCACCCTCATCACGCTGCTGCTCTACAACATCGTGCAGATCGTCGAGAACATCGTGCTCGTGCGCATGGGGATGTCGCCGACCCGGCGCTGACGGTCGTGTCAGGGGCTCTCTGCGGCCAGATGCAGGACCGATTCGGCGAGGGCGCGGATGCCGAGCGACACGTCCGCGGTGCTCACCGACTCATCCGGGTGATGGCTGATGCCGTCCGGATTGCGCAGGAACAGCATCCCGACGTCGGTGATGGCCCCGATCGCCATGCCGTCGTGGCCGGCTCGGCTGAAGATCGTGGCCGGTTCGCCGGCGCCGCGGGGAAGCGTGGCGAGGATGCCCTCGCGGACGACGTCGCGCAGCAGCGGGGCGCACATCACGGCGGCCGCGCTGTGGATCTCGCGCGCCTGCCACCCGAGCCCGCGTCGTCCCATGATGACGTCCAGCTCGGCGGCGATCGCATCCCACACGCGATCGCGCGAGCCGTCGTGCTCACCCCGCAGGTCCAGGCTCAGGTGGGCTTCGCCGGGCACGATGTTCACCGCCCCGGGGAAGGCCTCGAGCTGTCCGACCGTGCCGATGATGTGATGCTCGCGGCGGCAGATGCGCTCCACGGCGAGCGCCGCCTCGCTCGCTCCGAGCAGCGCGTCACGGCGCATGTCGTACGGAGTGCCGCCGGCGTGCCGTGCCTCGCCCTCGATGACGAGCTGGAAGCGTCGAGCGCTCGCGATGGACGATACGACCGCGAGCGATTCACCGCGCCGGTCGAGCTCCGGGCCCTGCTCGATGTGGGCCTCGAGGTAGCCGACCAGTTCGTCCGGCCGTCGTGCGGCCTCGCCGATGCGACCGGGGTCGAGGCCGAACTCGCGGAAAGCCTCTCGCAGGCTGGTGCCGTCGGCATCCGTCAGCGTCCACCACTCCTCGTCCCAGGTGCCCGCCACCGCGGACGAGCCGAGGAGCGCCTTGCCGAAGCGGGTGCCCTCCTCGTCCGAGAACGCCACGACCTCGAGCGCGAACGGGAGGGGCGACACGCTTCCGGTGCCGTCGGCGCGCGGGACGCGGATCAGCCGCACGACCTCGAGCGCCATCAGCACCCCGACGATCCCGTCGAACCGACCGGCGTCAGGGACGGTGTCGAGGTGCGAGCCGAGCATCAGCGCCGGCGCATCCACCGTCCTGGCCCCTGAGCCCGTCGAAGTGTCGATCCGGCCGATCTGGTTGCCCGCGGCATCCTCCCACGTGGTCATGCCGACCTCACGCATCCACTCGGCCGCCAGCCGGTTCACGCGCGCGTGCTCCGGAGACAGGTAGACGCGCTCGATCTCACCCGGCGTCGCAGTGATCCGGGCGAGTTCGTCACAGCGCGCCATGACGCGCCGCGCCGCCGTCTGATAGACGTCGGGGGCGAGCTCTGCAAGACGGGCGGGCATGCGGCTAGTCGTCTCGGCGCTGATCAGCCGCAGCGGCGTAGACATCGCGCGCCGCCTCGACACCTCCGGATACCGGTACGGAGGCGCCATGGCGGCGCAGCACCGTCTCCAGTGCAGCGAGCGTCGGCAGCACGGCGTCCTTCCGGGCGTTGTAGCCCATCGTGCCGATGCGCCAGACCTTGCCGTGCAAGGGCCCGAAGGACGTGCCGATCTCGATGCCGAAGTCCTGCAGCATGTCGCCCCGCGCGACATCCCCCGGCACTCCGTCGGGGATCCGGACGGCGACGACGTTCGTCATCTTGTGCGCGACGTCGCCGAAGACGACCAGGCCGAGACCCCGGACGCCGGCGAGCATCGCCGCCCCGTGCAGCCGATGCCGCTCGATCGCGGCGTCCCGCCCCTCGAGGAGCAGTACGCGTGCGCACTCGCGCGCGGCGTAGAGCATCGAGGTCGCCTCGGTGTGATGGTTCAGCCTGCGCGGACCCCAGTAGTCCAGGATCATCCCGAGGTCGAAGTAGTTCGACCGGACGAAGTCCGCGGCATCCGCATCGCCTTCTTCGCGGATGCCGGCCTCGACCTTCGTGCGGGCACGGATGACCTCGACGGCGCGCTCGGACAGCGTGATCGGTGCCGAGCCCGACGGACCGCCGAGGCACTTCTGCAGACCGGCGGTCGCGGCATCCAGCCCCCATGCGTCCGCCTCGAAGGGATTGCCGCCCAGCGATGCGGTGGCGTCGCTGTAGAACAGCACGCCGTGCCTCGCGCAGATCGCGCCGACCTCGTCGAGCGGCTGCAGCATGGTCGTCGAGGTGTCGCCCTGCACGAGGGCGAGCAGGTGCGGTTTCACGCGCACGATCGCATCCTCGATCGCCGACACCGCGAAGACCTGGCCCCACGGCACCTCGATCGTGTGCACCTCGGCCATCGCGCGCTCGGCGATCTCGGCCAGCAGGTGCCCGAAGCGTCCGAACACGGGCACGAGCACGCGGTCGCCGGGGCTGATGAGCGAGACCATGGCCGCCTCGATGCCGGCGCGCGAGGTCCCGTCGATCAGCAGCGTCGCCTCGTTCTCGGTGGCCCACACGGACCGGTAGAGCTCCTGGGTCTCGGTCATCGTCGCGGTCATGAACGGGTCGTACTGTCCGACGAGCTCGGCCGACATCGCGCGCAGCACGCTCGGGTACGCCGAGATCGGACCCGGGCCCATGAGCAGGCGGGCCGGCGGGGAGATGGGGCCGGGGAGGTTCATGAGAGTTCCTCTCGGTGCGCGAGTGCACGACATGGCGCCGAGCGCACGGCTTGGTCCCGGGGCGAAGGCGTGCACTCGGCGCGAAGTCGTGCACTCGGCGATCCGGAGCGGATCATGATTGCACCGCTTCGGCCAGGCGACGGGCGAGACGGACCAGCGCGATGTCGGTGCCGGAGCGGGACGTGACGCAGACCCCGACCGGCGCGCGGAGCGAGTCGGGGGTCTGGGGCGCAGCCCCAGTGGGAACCGCCGTGCCGAGGTGCGAGCGCACCGTCAGTAAAGGTGCGCTCAGCGACGGCAGCCCCGCGATCGCGGCCGGCGTGGTCATCCGCAGCGTCGCGACCCGCACGGCGTTCACGCGCTCTCCGATGGCCGTGCGCATCGGGGCCGGGCCGGGAACGGTCGGCATGAGCAGCACAGCGTCGGCCACGAGGGCGTTCACACGCTCGGCAAGCGGCTCGAGGGCGCGGCGCGCGGCCGTCTCCTCTTCGGCGCTGACGACGGATGCCGCGCGGAACCGCTCCGCGACGGCGGGGCCGAGCGCATCGGGATGCGCCTGCACCCACTCGCCGTTGTTGCGCCACGCCTCGGCGCCCTGCACTGTGCGGAACGGCACGAAGTACTCGTCGAGGTCGCCGATCGACACGGTCTCGACGGGCGCGGCATCCGTCGATGACGCGAGCGTCTGCAGCAGCTCCTCGAACGCGGCCCGAGTGTCGGGTTCGACAGCGGCCAGCACCTCGGCAGGCACGGCGAACCGCCACGGCAGGTCGTCGTCCGACTCGCCGTACACGTTCTCGGTCGACTCCGATCCGTCGTAGCTCAGGCACCAGTCCACGACGCGCTGCAGGGTCTCGCCGTCGCGGGTGAGCCACCCGATCGTGTCGAAGGACTGCGCGAGGGGCAGCAGGCCCTGTCGCGGCACGAGCCCGTGGGTCGTGCGCAGTCCCCACAGCCCCTGATACGAGGCGGGAACCCGCACCGAACCGGCGGTGTCGGTCGCGAGACCGATCTCGGCCTGGCCGGTGGCGACAGCGGATGCCGGACCGCTCGATGATCCGCCCGGCAGGCCTCCGGGCACGGCGCCGTTGGGCGGGGTGCCGTAGTGCACGTTGTCGCCGGCGATGCTGTACGCGAACTCGTCCGTGCGGGCGATGCCCCGCAGCGACGCGCCGCCGCGCAGCAGGTCGGTGACCGCCGCGGCGGTCGTGGTCTCGGCCCGCGCTTCGGCGAGGAACGTCGGGTTGCCCGCGCCGATGCGGTAGCCCTTGATCGCGAAGAGATCTTTCACCGCGACGGTGAGGCCGGCGAGCGCCCCCTCCCACGTGCCCTGCCAGAGCGGGTCGCCGACCGTCCGCCACACAGAGCGGTCGAGGGCCTGCGGCCGCGGCGTGACGTGGGCCGCGGTGATGAGCCAGCGGCCGTCGACGCGCTCCCACACCTGCGTCTGCAGACCCGTGCCGCCACCGGTGAAGCGCGAGACCGAGACGAGGAGCGCGACATCCGGCGCGAGCGCGCGGTGCTCGATGCGCTCGATCACCCTGGGCGGCACGCCGCCGCGCACGCCACGGAAGGCGCTGATCGCGTCGTGGCCGACGAGCAGGCCCGCGGCATCCCCCCGCATCGTGCCCTCGCCCGGCGCGAACGACGCGTCGAGCACATCGAGGTCGTTCGCGAGGATCGCCCGCTCGTAGGCGGTGAATGCTGCGAGCAGGTCTTCGGGCACGGCGTCAGCGCCGGGGATCACGGGCTCAGTCATCGGATGCCTCCCCCCGGGCGGCATCCAGAACAGGAGCTTCGGCGAGGACAGGCTGATCCGCCACCGACGCTCCTGTCTCCGCCGAAGCTCCTGTTCTCGGCGCGCGCCCGCGTGCCCGCTCGACCGCCACGAAGTCCGACTCGCGGATGCGGGCATGCACGCCGCAGACGATGTCGACCACCTGCGAGATGTCGAAATCGGTCGCGGCGCTGAGGTAGGCGTAAGCGAGGTGCTCCTGCAGGCCCCAGCGCGCCTCTATCAGGTTCAGCGCCGACCGGACGCACTTGCGCATCGCTTCGTTCAGGTCGCGGTCCAGTCCCGTGGGCACGAGGTACTCGGGCGTGCGGACGAGGGGGCCGGTGACTTCGCCGAACTCGGCCATCGCCTGGGCGCGCGGGATGACATCGAAGCGCAGCGTGGCGCGCAGCGAGGCTTCGAGTGCCGTCAGCGCGACCTCACCGTCGCCCTGAGCGAAATGCGGGTCTCCGACGTACGCCAGCGCGCCGGTGACCTGCACCGGAAGGTGGAGCGCGGTGCCCTCGACGAGCAGGTTGATGTCGATGTTCCCGCCGTGAGACCCAGGCGGCACGGAGTGCGGGCGCTCATCGCCCGCGACCGCGACCCCCATGGTGCCGAGGAAGGGTGAGAGCGGGAACGCGACGACGCGCTCGCCGTCGTCGACGACCGGCAGCAGTCCGACGAGGCGGCCGCCGCGCTCCTGCACCGGAGTGAACACGCTCACGTGGTAGTCGCCGCGCGGCAGCTCGCCGACCAGGGCGCCCTTGCCGTGGCGGTTCGAGATCACCCCGTAGGGCACGCGGGGCGCGAGGGACTCGACCGTGATCCTCAGCAGATCGCCCGGTTCGGCGCCCTCGACGAAGATCGGACCGGTCACGACGTGCGGCCCGTCGGCGGCGGGGTCGCGCGACAGCGTCGCGGCGATCGCGATCGCGTCCTCGAGGACCGCCTCGGCCGCAACCCCCTGACCCGTGAAGTAGCCCAGCGGATCCTTGCCGTGGTCTTCGAGGATCCCCTCGTGGCTCACCGTGTCGATCGTCACGGACTGACCCGACCGGATGCGGAGGGCCGCGGCATCCGTCTCGCACGGCAGTCGTCCCCAGAGCACGGTGTCGGGGGTCGAGCGCAGGTAGTGATCGCCGGGGATGTCGCCGACGTCCGGCTGCAGGATCTCGAAGTCGGTCGGCATGTCCCCATCCAACTGCATCAGCCGACCGTGCGCGCCGAGAGCAGGCGCCCGCGCGGGTTGCCGCGGAAGCGGGGCGCTTCGCCCGCGCCGCCCTCGGTGACGTTGTAGATCGGTTTGCCGTGCAGCCAGGTGCGCCGGATCTTGCCGGCCAGCAGCCGGTGGTCGTACGCCGTGATCGGGTTCTTGTGCAGCAGCCTGGCCGCGTCGATGGGGAACGGGTCGTCGACGCCGAAGACCGTCAGGTGCGCGGGGGCGCCGGGCTCGATCACGCCGGCACCTCTCAGGCCGGCGACCGAGGCAGGACCCGTCGTGAACAGCGGAAGGATGCCCTCGAGAGGGATGCCGCGGCTTCGCGCCTCGGTCCACACGGCCGAGAGTCCGACCTGCAGGCCCGCGATCCCGCCCCAGGCGAGCCCGAAGTCTCCCCCGCCCGACCGCTTCAGGTCGACGGTGCTCGGCGAGTGGTCGCTCACGATCGCGTCGATCGTTCCGTCGACGACGCCCTCCCAGAGCAGATCGCGATTCGACGCGTCGCGGATCGGCGGGCAGCACTTGAACTCGCTCGCGCCGTCCGGGATCTCCTCGGCGACGATCGTCAGGTAGTGCGGGCACGTCTCGACGCTCAGCGCGACGCCCTCGGCCTTGGCCGCCCGGATGGCCGGCAGCGAATGGGCGTCGCTCAGGTGGAGGATGTGCGCGCGGGCACCGGTGCGCCGCGCTTCGGCGATCACCGCGTCGATCGCGGAGGCTTCGCTCGCGGCCGGCCGGGAGGCGAGGAATGCGTCGTAGCCCCGGCCGAGCGCGCCGTCCGACGCGAGCAGCGCGGGGTCCTCGGCGTGCACGATGATCCGCGAGCCGAGCGCCGCGATCTCCTCCATCGCCGCGCCGAGCTGCGTGCGGCTCAGATGCGGGAACTCGTCCACGCCCGACGGAGAGAGGAAGCATTTGAAGCCGAAGACCCCGGCCTCGTGCAGCGGTGCGAGCGCGCCGAGGTTGTCGGGCACCGCGCCGCCCCAGAAGCCGGTGTCGATGTACGCGGACGGTGCCGCAGCCGTCTTCTTGATGGCGAGCGCGTCGGCGGTCGTCGTCGGCGGCAGGGAGTTCAGGGGCATGTCGACGATCGTCGTCACCCCGCCCGCGGCCGCCGCGAGCGTCGCCGAACGGAAGCCCTCCCACTCCGTACGGCCCGGCTCGTTGACGTGCACATGCGAGTCGACGAGCCCGGGCAGCAGCACGGCGTCGTCAGGGACGAGCACCGTGCGCGAGTTGCGCACTCGGTCGCGGACTCCGACCACATCGGCGATCTGCCCGTCTGCGATCACGACCGCCGCAGGCCGGAAGGACCCTCCGAGGAAGGTCCTTCCGGCGCGGATGACGCGGCGCTTGTCCGCCATTCAGACTCGCGCTTCTTCGGTGATCGGCTCGGCGGGTACGCCGGCTCCGGCATCCGCAGCATCGCCCTTCGGCCGGTACGACCACATGACCGCGGTGTACAGCACCGCTCCGAGAACGGCGCCGATCACCCAGGCGAAGCCGCTCAGACCATGCAGAGCCGGCACCCACACCGCCGCGATGGAGAAGATCGCCGCGATGCCGATCGCGATCAGGGCCCGCATGTTCCAGCCCTTCTGGTAGAAGTAGCGGCCGCCTTCGTCCATCGAGAACAAGTCGGCGACCTTTATGGATCGCCGCTGCACGATGTAGTAGTCGGCCACGAGTACACCGTAGAGCGGTGCGAGGATCGCGCCCAGGGTGTCGACGAACATCGGCAGCCCGATCTGGCTGATCGTGGCGACCCAGAGCGCACCGACGATGAATCCGAGCGCGGCGGTCAGGTAGCCGCCGGTCTTGAAGCTGATGCGCTGGGGATTGAGATTCGACAAGTCGTAGGCCGGCGGGATGAAGTTCGCGACCAGGTTGATGCCGATCGTCGCGATCACGAACGTGATCGCCGCGATGATCGTGAGGAACACGTTGCCGACCAGCCCGACGATCTCGGCCGGGTTGGTGAGCGGCTCGCCCTCGCCGCCCTGCAGGACGATGTAGGCGCCGGCGGTCGTGAAGAGGCTGAGGAACGTGAAGAACGTGAGGCTCACCGGCAGGCCGTAGAAGTTGCCCCGCCGCATCGCCTTCTCGGTCTTGGAGAAGCGTGCGAAGTCGCCGAAGTTGATGATGACCGCGGAGAAGTACGCGATCATCGTGCCGATCACCCCGAAGAACGCGCCTACGGCGGCCCAGCCCTCCACCGAGCTGTTGTTGAAGATCGAGCCGACGGCCGGAAGCAGCCGGTCACCCGCCTGCACCCAGATCGCCACGAGGAGCCCGATCATGACCACGTAGACGGCGGGACCGGCGAAGTTGAGGAACTTCTCGATCCACGCGATGCCCTTGAGGAACAGCACGACCTGCAGCGTGGCGACGAACACGTACGACACCCAGTCGACCCACGTCATGCCCATGAAGGTCGCCTCGGGCGGCGTGATGATGATCGCGTTGATCGCGAGCGCGACGGCGGTCGAGGCGAAGTAGGTCTGCGCGCCGTACCAGAAGATCGCCACGATCCCGCGGATGAGCGCCGGGAACTGCGCCCCGCGCACGCCCATGCTCGAGCGGGCCATCACCGCATACGGGATGCCGTACTTCACGCTCGGCTTGCCCGTGAGGTTCACCAGGAAGTTGACGAAGAAGCCCGCGAGGATGATCGCCGCGAACACCCACCAGCCGTTGATGCCGGCCGTGATGAACAGGCTCGCTGCGAGCGTGTAGCCGGCGAGGCTCTGGACGTCGTTGGTCCAGACGTTGAAGAACTCGAACGCGCCCCAGCGGCGCTTCTCCTCCGGCAGCGGAGCGAGGTCTTCGTTGTACAGGCTGGGGTGCGGGTCGCTGCCGGCGTGCGTGTCGAAGTCGCCGGCGGGGAGTGTGACGGTCATGCGGGGCCTCCAGTAGGTGAATGGGACTGGATGGAGCGAAGACGGCATCGTCCCACCGCGCTGTTGCCCCCGAGCGCGCAGTCCGTTTCGCCGAGGTAAAACCCGGGTCGCGCGTCTCGTTCTCCGATCGCGAGGCGTAATCGGGCCGAAATCAGCGGCGAGTACCGTGGCGCCATGCTGCTCGACGAGTTCAACACCGCGGATGCCGCGGCTGCGGCATCCGTCGTCGGCGTGTGGGCCGCGATCCCCGCGTGGGTCGACGTGGTGGTCGCCGGGCGGCCGTACGACTCGGTCGACGCGCTCGCCGCGCACGCCGGCGCGCTCGCGGAGCGGTGGACGACCGCAGACCTCGACGCGGCCCTGGCCCACCATCCGCGCATCGGGCAGCGCCCGATCGGAGCCGGAGCCGAGGCTGCGGCATCCCGCCGTGAACAGGCGGCGATGACGGATGCCGCCACCGGCGTCGCCGTCGCGATCGCGGCCGGCAACGCCGCGTACGAGGAGCGCTTCGGCCGCGTCTTCCTGATCCGTGCGGCGGGCCGCTCGCCGGAGGCGATCCTCGCGGAACTCCGGCGGCGCCTCGGCAATGACGACGACGACGAGGCGCGCGAGGCCCTCCGCCAACTCGCCGAGATCGCGATCCTGCGCCTGCGGGGTTCGGTCACCGAGGCTTACGCAGCAGGCGCCCCGAGCGAGAGGATCGCCCCATGACCCACCTCACCACGCACGTGCTGGATGCCGCGACCGGAGCCCCCGCGGTCGGCGTCGCCGTCGAACTCGCCGACTCCCGCGGCCTGCCGGTCGACTCCGGCGTCACCGACGCGGACGGGCGGGCGAGCCTCGGTCCCGACCTTCTGCCCTCAGGCGAGTACACACTGGCGTTCCGCACCGGCGCGTACTTCGCCGCCCGCAGCGTGGAGACCTTCTATCCCTTCGTCACCGTGACGTTCAGCGTCGAGATCGCGGCCGACGGCACGAGCAGGCACCTCCACGTGCCGCTGCTGCTCAGCCCGTTCGCCTATTCGACCTACCGAGGGAGCTAGAACATGAGTGACGTGTCCGTCAGCCTGGGCGCCAACAAGTACGGCAAGGCCGAGAATCGGGTCGTGCGCATCTACCGCGACACGCCGCGGCACGAGATCGTCGACCTGAACGTCACGTCTCAGCTGCGCGGTGCAGCCCTCGCGGACTCCTACCTCTCCGGCGACAACAGCCTGGTGGTCGCGACCGACACGCAGAAGAACACCGCGTTCGCGTTCGCGAAGGAGCACGGCGTCCGCTCGCCGGAGGAGTACCTGCTGACGCTGTCGGAGCACTTCGTGAACGGCTTCGACTGGATCGAAGGCGGGCTGTGGCAGGCCGAGCAGTACGAGTGGGACCGCATCCTCGTCGACGGACAGCCCCACGATCACGCCTTCGTCCGCAACGGCCAGGGCACCCGACTCGCAGCCGTGCAGGTGATCGACGGTGCGACGCACGTCACCGGCGGGGTGAAGGACCTGACGGTGCTCAAGTCGACCGGCAGCGAGTTCGCCGGATTCCCCCGCGACCGGTACACGACCCTCGTCGAGACCGACGACCGCATCATGGCGACCGCGGTCACCGGGCGGTGGCGGTTCCTGCCCGAGGCGGTCGAGGCCGGCATCGACTACAACGGCCTCTACGCCGAGCTGTCGGCCGTGCTGCTGTCGACCTTCGCGACCGTGCACTCGCTCGCCCTGCAGCAGACGCTCTTCGCGATGGGCAAGGCGGCGATCGAAAGCCGGGCCGAGATCGCCGAGGTGCGCTTCGCGATGCCCAACAAGCACCACTTCCTCGCCGATCTCGCTCCGTTCGGACTCGAGAACCCCGGCGAGGTCTTCTACGCCGCCGATCGTCCCTACGGCCTGATCGAGGGCACGATCACGCGCGACGGCGCGGCCCCCGCCCCCGACGCCTGGCTGGACCTGCCCGCCTTCGTCTGACCCGGCTCTCCAGACCGCGAGACAGCATGATCGCCGCGAGACAGGGGCGGTTCGCCTCAGTCTCGCGGCGCCTGTCCTGTCTCGCGGTCCGGCGCCGGGTCGTCGTCGCGGATCGACGACGCGTCGACCGGCATCCCGTCGCCGCCCTGCTCAGCGGCCAGTTCGTCCGAGAGCACTCGGGTCGGGATCAGTCCCGTGCCCTCGGCTTCCGGGTGCACCAGCGCGGCCGCCGCCGGGCCGCGTACGGCGTCGAACGCTCCCATGTGCGGATCGGCGGCATGGTCTCTGCGCATCTCGTCGGAGTTGAGCAGAAGGTTCAGCAGGATCGCCGTGATCGCGCCGGCGCTGATGCCGGAGTCGAAGATCAGCGTGAACCACTGCGGGAACTGGTCGTAGATCGTCGGCGCCACGGTGGGCAGGAGGGCCACGCCCACCGAGATCGCGACGATCAGCACGTTCTTGTTGTTGAACCGCACTTTCGAGAGGGTGCGGATGCCGGATGCCGCGACCATTCCGAACAGCGCGATGCCCGCCCCGCCCAGGACCGCGCGCGGCACGCCCTCCACGACCGCGGAGATCTTGGGTATCAGGCCGAGTACGACGAGGATGACGCCGGCCGCGGTCGCCACCCATCTCGACTTCACGCCGGTCAGCGACACGAGCCCGACGTTCTGGGCGAACGCGGTGTAGGGAAAGGTGTTGAACACACCGCCGATGACGGTGCCGAGACCGTCGGCACGCAGCCCGTCCGCGAGCTGCCGGCGGGTGACCGGCTTCTCGACGATCTCACCCACGGCGATCATGTCGCCGGTCGTCTCGGTCATGATCACGATCGCGACGATGAGCATCGAGACGACCGAGGCGACCTGGAAGGTCGGCAGCCCGAAGTGGAACGGTGTCACAAGGGCGAACCAGTCGGCGTCGCCGACGGCCGACCAGTCCACCATTCCCGGGACGAAGAGCGCCGCGACCGTGCCCAGCAGCAGGCCGAGCAGCACCGACACCCGCTGCAGCGCGGGCGGCGCGAACCGCTCGATCAGCACGATCAGCAGCAGGGTCCCGAACGCGAACGCGACGTTGATCGGCGGCGCCCCCTCCTCGGAGCCGTCGACGATCCAGCCGGCGGCGACCCGCATGAGCGAGAGGCCGATGATGAGGATGACCGTGCCCGTCACGATCGGCGGGAAGAACCGCAGCAGCTGCGAGAAGAACGGCGCGATGAGGATCATGAAGAGTCCGCATGCGATGGTCGCCCCGAACACCGCCTGGATGCCCTCGCTCTGGCCGATGGCGATCATCGGGCCGACCGCGGCGAAGGTGACGCCCTGCATGAGCGGCAGACGCACGCCGAATCGCCAGAACCCGACCGACTGGATGATCGTGGCGATGCCGGCCACGAACAGGTCGGCGCTGATGAGGAACGCAAGATCCTCGGCCGAATAGCCGAGCGCGCCCCCCACGATCAGCGGCACCGCGACAGCGCCGGCATACATCGCCAGCACATGCTGCAGCCCGAGCGGGAACAGCCGGGCGAGCGGCGGGATGCCGTCCACCGTGTTCGCGTTGCGCTTGGCGGCTTTCGCAGCCTTGCGCTCTGTGACGTCCGTTGCGGCCATCGGTCCGCTCCTTCGATAGAGGAGGACGGCGCCGACAACGGACCGCCCCGGTGCTTCCGGGCAGACTATGCTCACCGGGAGCGTGCTCACCAGGTTCCGAGGGCAGGCGTTCCGCAGACTTAACGGCGCTGTTACGCAGTCGCAACGCCGGCCTCCGAGACTCGACACCGGCGGCGGCGCGTGCGGATGCGGACGGGCCGGAAGGAGACGCCGTGACGATCTACCGGGGTCATCTGCTGCACATCGCCGGTGCGCCATCGCTCGAGGAGTCCGCGGACGCGCTCGTCTCCGAGCCGGACGGCGCCCTGGTCGTCGACGCGAACGGACGGATCGCCTACTCCGGCTCGTGGACGGGGATTCCGGCATCCCTCGGCGACGACGCGGTCGTCGCGACCGGAGGCTGCCTGCTCCCGGGGTTCGTCGACACGCACGTGCACTATCCGCAGACGCTGGCGACCGACGAATTCGGCGGCGGCGAGCTGCTCGAGTGGCTCGAGCGCTGCATCTTCCCCGCCGAATCCCGGCTGGCCGATGCCCGCTTCGCGGACCTGGTCGCCGCCGAGTTCGTGCGCCGCCGCGTCTCTGCCGGCACCACTTCGGCGCTCGTCTTCGGATCCGCCTTCCCCGAAGCGCAGGACGCGCTGTTCCGGCGGACGCTCGACGCCGGACTGCGGATCGTGAGCGGTCGAGGCATCCAGACGGTCGGTCCGCCGAGTGCGGCCGCGCTCCTCACCAGCGAGGACGATGCGATCGGTCTCGCACGCGATGAGATCGCGCGCTGGCACGGGCAGGATGCCGGGGGCCCGGCATCCGATGCGCGCCACGCGCTCGCGCAGGTCGCAGTGGTGCCCCGGTTCAGCCTCGCCGTGACGCGCGAGACGCTCGCGCGCCTGGGGGACCTGTACGCAGAGGTGCGCGGCGACGGGGTGTACTTCCACTCCCACCTCAATGAGAACGACCGGCCCGGAGACGGCGAGATCGTCGCGGTGCGCGAGCGATACGGGGTGCAGGCCTATCTCGACACGTATGACGGACGCTGCCTGCCCGGATCCAACGTCAGCGGCGAGAGCCTGCTGGGGCGGCGCAGCATCCTCGCGCATGCCGTGCACTGCACCGACGGCGAGCTGCACCGCCTCGCCGAGACGGGCTCGTCGATCGCCCACTGCCCGACCTCGCAGCTGTTCCTCGGCAGCGGGACGATGCCGTGGCGACGCACCGCCGCCTCGGGGGCGACGATCGCGATGGGCACCGACATCGGCGCGGGTGACGAATGGCTCATCCCGCGGGTGCTCAACGACTGCTACAAGGTGCACATGAGCGAGCCCGGCGACCGGTCGACGGCGATCGACCCCGCCCAGCTGCTCTTCCTCGGGACGCTCGCCGGCGCGCGGGCCCTCGACCAGGAGTCTCACATCGGCAACCTCGACGCCGGCAAGGACGCGGACTTCGTCATCGTCGATCCGGAAGCGCAGCCGGGCTTCGCCCTCACGCTGGATGCCGCCGCGGCCGGGGGTGCGCGCTCGCATCTCTTCACGCTCCTGATGGGCATGCGCGAGGCGTCGGTGACCGGGGTCTTCGTCCGGGGGCGCCGCGTGAGCGCGCCGCCCGTCAGCCTCGATTGAAGCCAAGACAGGAGATTCGGCGAGCTCAGGACGATTCAGTGCGAAGCGTCCTGGTGTTGCCGGATCCCCTGTTCTCGCCAGGCGCGAGCAGCTGCTCAGCCGCGGAACACCGTGTGCACATCGCCCACGAGGGTGCGTCCGCCGAGCGCCTCGATCTCCATGAGCACAGCCGTGCCGACGACGGGCTGCCCGAGTTCGGCGAACAGCGCATGGGCAGCGACGAGCGTTCCGCCGGTCGCGAGCACGTCGTCCACGAGCAGCACCCTCGTGCCCGGTGCGAGGTCGTCCTGCACCTCTATCACGGCGTCCGCGTACTCCAGCGAATACGAGACGGATGCCGCGGGCCGCGGCAGCTTGCCCGCCTTGCGCACAGGCACCAGGCCCACACCCGATGCGATCGCGACCGCGCCCGCCAGCAGGAACCCGCGGGCCTCCACACCGGCCACCACATCGAACGTGCCCGCGAACGGCGCGGTCAGCGCGTCGATCGCGGCGCGCAGGGCCGCGGCATCCGCCAGCAGCGGAGTGATGTCTCGGAACAGGATGCCCGGCTCGGGGTGGTCGGGGATCTCGAGGATCAGCGACTCGGCACGGCTGAGGGCGTCGACGGCGGGCACGCGCCCACCCTATCCGTCGGTCGGCCGCGCACCTGTTCGCGCCACCGTTCGTCCGTCACCTGCGTACGCTCCAGGGTCGCAGGAGCGTGCACAAGTGACGGACGAAGGAGCGACGAGGTGATGAAGAGACGCAGCGACGAGCGGATGCAAGCGCTTGCAGTATCCTGGAGCGATGACCTCGCCCGACATCGCCGAGCGCTTCGACGCACTTTCCTCCCGCCCCGGAGCCGAGTGGTGGCGCACCGCCGTCATCTACCAGATCTACCCCCGCTCGTTCGCCGACAGCTCGGGCGACGGCGTCGGCGATCTTCCGGGCATCACCGCACACCTCGACGACCTCGTCGACCTGGGCGTGGACGCGCTCTGGCTCAGCCCGTTCCAGAAGTCGCCGCAGAAGGATGCCGGGTACGACGTGGCCGACTACTGCGCCGTCGACCCCCTTTTCGGCATGCTCTCCGACTTCGACAAGCTGCTGGCCGAGGCCCACGCCCGCGGCATCCGGATCATCATCGACATCGTCCCCAATCACTCCTCCGACCAGCACGTCTGGTTCCAGGCCGCTCTCGCCGCCGGTCCGGGCAGCCGCGAGCGCGCGCGCTACCTCTTCCGCGACGGCAAGGGTCCGCACGGCGAGCTGCCGCCGAACAACTGGGAATCCGTCTTCGGCGGACCGGCTTGGACGCGTGTGATCGAGGCCGACGGCACCCCCGGTCAGTGGTACCTGCACCTGTTCGACACCTCGCAGCCCGACTTCGACTGGTCGAACGAAGAGGTGCGCGCGGAGTTCCGCCGCATCCTGCGCTTCTGGCTCGACCGTGGGGTCGACGGGTTCCGCGTCGACGTCGCCCACGGCCTGGTGAAGGATCCCACGCTCCCCGACTACACCCCGCCGGCCGACGCCGACTCGATGGGCGGCGGCGAGAGCGATGTGCCGTACTGGGGCCAGGACGGCGTGCACGACGTCTACCGCGACTGGCACCGGGTGCTCGCCGACTACCCGGGTGACCGCGCGCTCTGCGCCGAGGCCTGGCTGCCGACGATCGAGCGCACGGCGCAGTGGGTGCGTCCGGACGAGATGCATCAGGCGTTCAACTTCGCCTACCTCGAGACCGAGTGGGATGCCGCGCCCCTGCGCGCCGTGATCGACGAGTCGCTGCGCACATACGCGGCCGTCGGTGCACCGAGCACCTGGGTGCTCTCCAATCACGACGTGGTCCGCCACGCCTCGCGCTTGGCGCTCACCGCCGAGAACCCGCAGGGCCACGGCATCGGCCCGAACTCCCCGGGCAAGCCGATCGCCGACGTCGGTCTGCGCCGGGCGCGTGCCGCCACGACGGTGATGCTCGCCCTTCCGGGCTCCGCGTACATCTTCCAGGGCGAGGAGCTCGGCCTGCCCGAGGCCGTCGACCTGCCCGACGAGGCCCGCCAGGATCCGACGTGGTTCCGCACCGCCGGCGAGCGCTACGGCCGCGACGGCTGCCGCGTGCCGCTGCCGTGGACGGCGACCGGCCCGGCGTTCGGGTTCAGCCCCAACGGAGCGGCATGGCTGCCGCAGCCCGCGACGTGGGCGGCGATCGCGCACGACACGCAGATCGAGGACCCCGATTCGACCCTGACGCTCTACCGCACGCTGCTCGCGGCGCGCCGCGCGCACGAGCTCGGCTCGGGCACCCTGGAGTGGGTCGATGGCTTCCCGGCCGGCGTCCTCGCATTCCGGAACGGGAATGTGACCGTGGTGGCGAACATCGGCTCCACGGCGATCCCGCTCCCGCACGGTAACGTGATCGCGACGAGCGGCCCGACACCCGACGGCTTCCTGCCCGTCGACACGGCCGTCTGGCTCGAGAGCGACTGAGCCCGACCGCCGCAGGGGCGCTCGAGAGGGGACGACGTGGTCAGCATCGATGAGGTCGCCCGCCATGCGGGCGTCTCGACGGCGACCGTGTCGCGTGCGCTGAGCGGACGCGGCCACGTGTCGGATGCGACCCGCGCGCGCGTCGAGTCGGCGGCCAAGACGCTCGGCTACGTCGTCTCGTCGTCGGCATCGAGCCTGGCGTCGGGGCGCACCCGCAACATCGGCGTGCTCGTCCCGTTCCTCGACCGCTGGTTCTTCAGCACCGTGCTCAGCGGCACGGCATCCGCGCTGATGCGGCGGGGCTACGACATCACCCTGTACAACCTCACCGCCGACCGCGAGCAGCGCCGCAGCATCTTCGAGACGTTCCTGCGCCGGCAGCGCGTCGACGGGGTCATCGCGATCTCGATCGAGCTCGGCGACGAGGAGATCGAGCGACTCCGCGAGCTCGACCTGCCGGTGATCGCGATCGGCGGACCCAACCCGCGCCTGTCGACCCTCACGGTCGACGACGTCGCCGTCGCCCGCCTGGCGACAGAGCATCTGGTCGCCCTCGGACACCGCGACATCGCGCACATCGGCGCGAGTCCGGAGTTCGACATCGACTTCCACATCCCCACGAGGCGCCGGCAGGGCTTCGAACAGGCATTGGCGGATGCCGGCATCCCGGCCCGCCCCTCTCTCTACGAGCCCGCCGACTTCACGATCGAGGGCGGGTTCCGGGCGGCCAAGCAGCTGCTCGGACGACCGGGCGAACGGCCGACGGCGATCTTCGCCGCGTCCGACGAGATGGCGATCGGCGCCCTGCTGGCAGCCCGCGAACTCGGCTACCGCGTGCCCGAGGATCTCTCCGTGATCGGCATCGACGGTCACGAGCTCGGCGAATTCTTCCGCCTGACGACCGTGGACCAGTTCCCGATGGGCCAGGGCGAGCGCGCGGCCGACGCGATCCTCGACGAGCTCGAGGCGACGGATGCCGCAGCGCCGCCCGAGCAGCCGCGACGCCTGCCGTACGAACTGATCGTGCGCGGCACGACGGCCCGGCTCGACCACTGACCCGCGGGATGCCGCGGCTAGGCTCGAGCCCATGACCATGGACCTCGAAGCCCTCTACATCGACCTGCATCGGCATCCGGAACTGTCCTTCCAAGAGACCCGCACCGCCGGAGTCGTCACCCGGCACCTCGGCGAGCTGGGCATCGAGTTCGAAGAGGGCATCGGCAAGACCGGCGTGATCGGGGTCATCCGCAACGGCGAGGGCCCGGTCGTGTGGCTGCGTGCCGACATGGACGCGCTGCCGGTGAGGGAGCTGACCGGACTCGAGTACGCGAGCACCGCACGCGGCACCGACCCCGCGGGCACGGAGGTGCCGGTCATGCACGCGTGCGGCCACGACATGCACGTCACCGCCCTGCTGGGCGCGCTCGAGCGCCTGCTCGCGACGAAGGACGAGTGGTCGGGCACGATCGTCGCGGCCTTCCAGCCCGCCGAGGAGCACGGCGCCGGCTCGCAGGCGATGATCGCCGACGGCGCGCTGGAGAGATTCCCGAAGCCCGACATCGTGCTGGGCCAGCACGTCACACCTCTGCCTGCCGGGACGATCGGCGTGCGCGGCGGCACGCAGATGGCGGCATCCGACGGCCTCACCGTCACGCTGCTCGGGCGCGGCGGGCACGGCTCCCGCCCGCACTCGACGATCGACCCGGTCGTCATGGCGGCGGCGACCGTCATGCGCCTGCAGACGATCGTCTCGCGCGAGGTCGACCCGCGGGATGTCGCCGTGGTGACGGTCGGCTCGATCCACGCGGGCCTGAAGAACAACATCATCCCGGCCGAGGCGAGGCTCGAGCTGAGCCTGCGGTACCCCGACGACGAGGCGCGCGCCCGCGTGCTCGCGAAGGTGGAGCGCGTCGTGCGCGCCGAGGCGCAGGCCTCGGGCGCCGAGGAGGAGCCGGTGATCGAGATCGACCACTCGCTGCCGCCGACGATCAACGACGTGCACGCGACAGCCCGCCTCACGCTCGCGTTCGACGCGGCGTTCGGCGAGGGCACCGTCGTCGACCCGGGCATGTTCACCGGAAGCGAGGACGTCTCGTGGTTCGCTCGTGAGGCCGGTGTGCCGCTCGTGTTCTGGTTCTGGGGCGGCGTCGACGCGCAGAAGTACGCCGACGCGAAGGCGGCAGGAACGATCGACCGCGACATTCCGACCAACCACTCGCCGTACTTCGCGCCCGTGCTGCAGCCGACGCTGGGCCACGGGGTCGACGCGCTCGTCGTGGCCGCGCGCGAGTTCCTCGACTGAGCCGCGTGGCCGGACCCGTCGGTCGTATGGATTCCGTAAGGATGCCGGTACCCCACCGCTGAGCGCGCGTAGCATCGCTCGCCGTGACCATCGACAACCGCGATCCCGGCACCGATTCGCCCATCGCCAAGCGCCTCCTTCTGGGCGACCCCCTGACCTCGGAGGAACTCGACGAGCAGCTGCTTCCCAAGAAGATGGCGCTGCCCATCTTCGCATCGGACGCGCTGAGTTCGGTGGCCTATGCGCCGCAGGAACTGCTGATGATCCTGCTGACCGGAGGCCTCGCCTTCCTCGCGTTCAGTCCGTGGGTGGGCATCGCCGTCGTCGTCGTGCTGCTGGTCGTGGTCATCAGCTACCGGCAGCTCATCAAGGCATATCCCTCCGGAGGTGGCGACTACGAGGTCGCGCGGACCAACCTCGGCGAGGTGCCGGGTGTCATCGTCGCCGCCGCGCTGCTGGTCGACTACGTGCTGACCGTCGCCGTCTCGGTCGCGGCCGGCGTGGACAACATCATCTCCGCCGTCCCGTTCCTCGCCCCCGGCCGGGTCGAGCTCGCGATCGGGTTCGTCGTCGTGATCATCCTGGTGAATCTTCGCGGTGTGCGGGAGGCATCACTGCTGTTCGCGATCCCGACGTACGTCTTCATCGGATCGGTCGCCGTCATGATCGTGGTCGGACTCGCGCGCACGCTCGCCGGGGATCCGCCCGTCGCCTCGAGCGCGGAGTTCGCCGTCCAGGCGGAGAGTCTCACACAGGCCGCGGTGATCCTCCTCGTGCTGCGCGCGTTCTCGAGCGGCTGCTCTGCGCTCACGGGAGTGGAAGCGGTCTCCAACGGCGTGCCCGCGTTCCGCAAGCCCAAGGTGCGCAATGCCCAGACGACCCTCGTGCTCATGGGTGGGATCGCGATCGCTGCTGTTCTCCGGGTCTCACCGATTCTGGCGCTCGTCTCGGGCGTGCACTACGCCGAGAACCCGTGCCACCTCGATCGGCTTCGACTGCGAGAACCAGCCGCAGCCGAGCCTCATGGCGCAGGTCGCGGCCGCGACCTTCGGGATGGGCTCGATCCCGTTCTTCATCATCCAGGCGGCCACCGCATGCGTGCTCCTGCTCGCCGCCAACACTGCGTTCAACGGCTTCCCGCTGCTGGGGTCGGTGCTGGCTCGCGACGGATATGCGCCCAAAGCTCTGAACACACGCGGCGATCGTCTGGTCTACTCGAACGGCATGATCATCCTCGGTGCCATCGCCATTGCGCGTCCTGCTGATCTACCAGGCCCAGCTGACGACACTCATCCAGCTCTACATCATCGGCGTCTTCACGTCTTTCTCGCTCGGCCAGATCGGTATGGTGCGGCACTGGCGGCGCACGCTGCGTGAGCTCAGGGCCGCGGCCGCCAATCCCGCCGCACGGCAGGCCGCGGCATCCGAGCGCCGATCGGCGCGGATCGGGCTCGTGATCAACACGGTGGGCGCGAGCATGACGGTCTTCGTTCTCGCGATCGTCACGATCACGAAGTTCACCCACGGCGCCTGGCTCGTGTTCATCATGATCCCGATCCTCGCGGTGCTCATGATCGGCGTGCACCGCTACTACCGTGACGTCGAGCACGAGATCGCCGTCGACGACCGAACCCACTTCGGCTCGGAAGGCGACGTCGCCCTCATCCTCGTCAACCGCCTCCAGAAGCCCGTGGTCAAGGCGCTCGACTACGCCCTGGCGGCCAGGCACGACAAGACGCTCGCGCTGCACGTGTCGGTGAATGCCGACGAGACGGCCCGACTGCGTGCGCAGTGGGCTGCACATGACATCCCGGTGCCCCTGGTCATCATCGACTCTCCCTACCGATCCTTCGGCAGCCCCGTGTCGGCGTACATCAGGAACTACCGCGCCGAGCACGGCTCTGCGGTGGTGACCGTGTATCTGCCGCAGTACATCGTCGGGCACTGGTGGGAGTCGCTGCTGCACAATCGTCGGGCCCGGCGCATCGCCGGCCAGCTCATGCTCATCCACGGGGTGTCCATCACTCTTGTTCCCTGGCTGCTGGATTCCAGCGAACTCATCTACGGGCGGCGCTCGCGCCCGCTTCCCGGTCAGGAGCGCGCAGGGCGCCCCTTCGAGCCGGAGGTGATGAGCGCCACGACGGCCGTCGGCTCGAGCCTCGAGCGCGAGGATTGACCCCGGCACGCGCCGCGACGGCTCGTAGACTTCGGCACATGAGCACCGGCGAGCAGGTCGCCATCCGACGACCGAGCCTGATCCAGCGGGGCTGGTGGTGGAGCCTGGACTACGCCTATGCCGCGATCCGTCAGCTCGCGATCATCACCGTCCCGTGGACCCTCGGCCGCCCCCGCCCCGCGCCCCGCGCATGGGCGTCGGGATCGGAGGACCTCCCCGAGGTCATCCTGCTCCCCGGCGTCTACGAGCACTGGACGTTCCTGCGGCCGCTCGGCAACGCGCTGAACGCCGCCGGCCACCGGGTACGGGTCGTGCACGGACTGGGTATGAACCGACGGGGCATCGTCGAGACCTCCGAGCGCCTGGGGCGCGCGCTCGCCGGCAGGAAGCCCGCCGCGGCCGGCCGCGTGCTCGTCGCGCACAGCAAGGGCGGGCTGATCGGCAAGCATCTGCTCATCTCGTCCGGCGCCGCGGCGGCCGCCGCGATCGAGGCCGCGACGGGCGGCGATCCCGCGGATGCCGCGGCCGGCGCATCGGCGCCGGCAGAGGCCGGCGCGCCATCGAGTGCGCCGCTCGGCCTGCTCGGACTCGTGGCCGTCTGCACGCCGTTCCACGGATCGCCGCTCGCCGGGCTCTTCTTCGTGCCCAGCATCCGGGCGTTCCTCCCCGACGACGAGACGATCGTTCTGCTCGGCAACGAGCAGTCCGTCAACGGCCGCATCGTGTCGGTGTTCGGCCATTTCGATCCGCACATCCCCGACGGCAGTGCGCTCGACGGCGCAACGAACGTGCTGGTGCCGGCATCCGGCCACTTCCGCGTGCTCGGCTCACACCGCACGCACGCGGCCGTGATCGACGGGGTGCGGATGCTGTCCTCCGACGGGCGGGACGCATGAGCTCCCCGCAGCGGTTCGCCCTTCCTCGTCTGACGGCCGGTGCGTTGAGCCGCGAGCGCGTCGTGCTCGGGTTCGTGATCGCACTCGTGGGCGGACCGCTCCTCACGTGGGTGCTCTACAGCTTCCGCACGCCCGAGTCCATCACGTCCGAGGTGCTCGCGTTCCAGCTGCTCGTCGTGATCGTCGCCCTCGTGGGCGGGATCTGGCCCGCGCTGTTGGCCGCAGTGCTGTCCGGGCTCACGCTGGACTTCCTGTTCGTGGCGCCCCAGTTCACCGTCGCGATCTCCGATCCGCTGCACCTGTGGGCGCTCTTCCTCTACGTCGTGATCGCGATCCTGGTGAGCTACATCGTCGATCAGGCTGCGCGGCGAGCGCGCGTCGCCGACCGGGCGCGGGCGGAGGCCGAGCTGCTCGCCTCGGTCGCCGGACGGGTGCTGAGCGGGCAGAGCGCGGTGCCCGCGCTGGTGACCCGCACACGAGAGGTCTTCGGCAGTGCCGGGGTGCGCCTCGTCGGCGCCGACGGCACGGTTCTCGCGACCGACGGCGAGCCGCTGCGCGACGGCCGTTTCACCGCCGTACCGGTGGGCGACGCGTCCGGCCCGCGGGCGACGCTCGAGCTGCACGGCGCACCCCTGCACGCATCGGAGCGACGGCTGCTGGAGGTGATCGTCGCCCAGCTCGCCGGCGCACTCGAGCGCAGTGACCTGGCCGAGACCGCCCGCGAAGCGGAGGGACTGGCGGAGATGGACCAGGTGCGCACCGCGCTGCTGTCCGCGGTGAGCCACGACCTCCGCCGCCCGCTCGCCGCCGCCGTCGCCGCGATCGGAGGTCTGCGGGCGGCCGGACCGGCCCTGTCCGAGCAGGATCGCGCCGAGCTGCTCGAGACGGCCGACGAGAGCCTCGCGACGCTGTCGCGGCTCGTGACCGACCTGCTCGATGTGAGTCGCGTGCAGGCGGGAGTGCTGGCCGTCTCGTTCGAAGACGTGGATGCCGCCGCCGCCGTGCTGGGATCGCTCGAGGAGCTCGGGCTCGGCCCGACCGAGGTGGACCTCGCGCTCGATCCCGAGATGCCTCCGCTGCTGGCCGACCCCGTCCTCCTGCAGCGGGTGCTCGTGAACGTGCTCTCCAACGCGGTGCGCCACGCGCCCGACGGAACCCGCGTGCGCGTCGAGTCCCGCCGCGTCCGCGACACTGCGCAGCTGTGCGTGATCGACCGGGGCGCAGGGGTGCCAGAGGGGCAGCGCGACGACATGTTCACGCCCTTCCAGAGGCTGGGAGACCTCGACAACACGGCCGGACTCGGGCTCGGGCTCGCCCTCTCCAAGGGCTTCACCGAGGGCATGGGCGGCTCCCTGCGTGCGGAGGACACCGAAGGGGGCGGCCTGACGATGGTGATCTCGCTGCCGCTCGCCTCCGCACGGGCAGGAGCGCGATGAGGATCCTCGTCGCAGACGACGACCCCCAGCTCGTGCGCGCCCTGCGCATCACGCTCGCGGCGCACGGCTACGACGTCGTCGCCGCCCCCGACGGCGCCGCGGCCGTCGCCCTCGCCGCGCAATCGCACCCCGACATCGTCCTGCTCGACCTCGGGATGCCGCGCCTGGACGGAGTGCGGGTGATCCACGCGCTCCGCGGGTGGACCGCCGCGCCCATCATCGTCGTGTCGGGACGCACCGGCTCGGCCGACAAGGTCGAAGCGCTGGATGCCGGCGCCGACGACTATGTGACCAAGCCGTTCCAGATCGACGAGCTGCTGGCTCGGCTTCGGGCGCTCACGCGGCGGGTGGTGCCCGGTGCGGAAGAGCCCGCCGTATCGTTCGGCGATGTCACGATCGACCTCGCGGCGAAGTCGGTGACGCGCGCCGGCGAGCGCGTACACCTGACCCCCACGGAGTGGCGGATGCTGGAATTCCTCGCCCGCAATCCCGGAGCCCTCGTCACGCGCCAGACGCTCCTGAAGGAGATCTGGGCCAGCGAGCAGGTCAGCGACTCGGGCTACCTGCGGCTGTACATGTCGCAGCTGCGCAAGAAGCTCGAGGACGACCCCGCCGACCCGAAGCACCTGCTCACCGAGTCGGGCATGGGCTACCGCCTCGTGCTCTGGGGCACGCCGGCGACGTAGCTCTGCTCGGCGGCTCCGGCGTCGGCACCCTCATCAGCCCCTCGAGTGCGGACTCAGCCCAGCCCGGCGCGCTCCTCCGTGGCCGTCGCCCCCGACACGGGCTTGCGGGAGAGACCGACGGCACCGGCATCCGGGCTCGTCGACAGCGCCGCGGAGACCGCGATCGACTCGTCGACGTCCGGGTACTGCGGTCGCAGCTGCACGGCATGCAGCTCCTTGTGCTCTCGCTTGGCTTTTCGGGCTGCGTAGATGAGGTTGAGCGCCTCGACCAGGATCGCGAACGCCATCGGCGCGTAGATGAGCGCCTTGTCGATCGAAACCCCGAAGCCCTCCGCGATCAGGAAGACGCCGATCAGCAGCAGGAACGACAGCGCCAGCATCTTCACCGTGGGGTGCTTGTTCACGAACGTGAAGATGAAGCGGGCGGCGAAGAGCATGATGCCGAAGGACAGCACGACGACCGTGATGATCACGACGAGGTTCTCGGTCATGCCGACCGCGGTGATGACGGAGTCGAGTGAGAAGACGATGTCCAGCAGCAGGATCTGCGCGATCACCGAGGCGAACGTGACCTGCGCGACTTTCCTGCCCGAGCCGTGGTCCTCTTCGGCACCCTCGAGCTTGTGGTGGATCTCGGTCACGGCCTTGTAGACGAGGAACAGGCCTCCCGCGATGAGGATGAAGTCCTTCCACGAGAAGCCTATGCCGAACCAGACGACCACGTCCTCCTTCAGCGTGATGATCCAGCCTGCGAAGAACACGAGGATCACGCGGATCAGCATCGCGAGCGTCAGGCCGAGGTTGCGCGCCTTCGCCTGCTGCTCCTTGGGGAGCTTGCTGGCCAGGATCGAGATGAAGATGACGTTGTCGACGCCCAGCACGATCTCGAGGACGAACAGGGTCACGAAGACGGCGATGAGATCCGGGGTGAAGGCGAAGGAGAAGTCCACCTCGCCATCGTATGCGGGTCGGATGCGACCTCCGCCGGGCCCCGCTCGGCCCGCGCCATGCCCCGCCCGGCGCGGGATGGGTGCGCGTAGCCTGGAAGGGTGAGCACTTCCACCGACACTCCGATCGCCCTGGATCCGGGCGCGCTGCGCGCGGACTTCCCGATCCTGGAGCGCCTGGTCGACGGTCATCCGCTCGTGTACCTCGACTCCGCCGCGACGAGCCAGAAGCCGCGGGCGGTGATCGACGCCGAGGTCGCCTTCCTCATGAACGAGAACGCGGCGGTGCACCGCGGTGCGCACACCCTCGCCGCCGAGGCGACCGAGCTGTTCGAGGACGCCCGCGCCACGGTCGCAGGCTTCGTCGGCGCGGCCCCCGAGCAGCTGGTCTGGACCAGCGGCGCGACCGCCGGTCTCAACCTGGTGGCCTACGCGATCGGCAACTCCACGCTCGGTCGCGGTGCGCCGGCGAGCGCGCGCTTCGCCCTGGCGCCCGGCGACGAGATCGTCGTGACGGAGAGCGAGCACCACGCGAACCTCGTGCCCTGGCAGGAGCTTGCGGCCCGCACCGGGGCGGTCCTGCGCCACATCCGCGTGCACGAGGACGGT
Source organism: uncultured Actinomycetota bacterium (assembly GCA_963750955.1). Classification (GTDB taxonomy): domain Bacteria; phylum Actinomycetota; class Actinomycetes; order Actinomycetales; family Microbacteriaceae; genus Microbacterium. The sequence continues at coordinate 70,511 of CAVVSI010000009.1, read as the reverse complement.
CAGCTGGATCTGGATGCCGCGGCATCCGTGATCGGCGATCGCACGCGCGTCGTCGCCTTCCCGCACGTCTCGAACGTGCTCGGGATCGTCAACCCGGTCGGGGCCCTCGTCGCCCTCGCTCGCGAGGTGGGCGCCCTCACCGTTCTGGACGCCTGCCAGTCCGCGCCGCATCTGCCGCTGGACCTGCCGGCCCTCGCCGTCGACCTGGCCGTCTTCTCGGGGCACAAGATGCTCGGGCCGTACGGCATCGGCGGCCTCTACGGCCGCGCGGACGTGCTGGAGGCGCTGCCGCCGTTCCTGACCGGCGGCTCGATGATCACGCGCGTCGGACTCGATCGCACCGAGTACCTTCCGCCCCCGCAGCGCTTCGAGGCCGGCACCCAGCCGGTGTCGCAGGCGATCGGCCTCGCGGCCGCCGTGCGATATCTCCGGGCAGCGGGGATGGATGCCGTGCACGCGCACGAGCGGACCCTCGAGCGTCGACTGCGCGAGGGCCTGCGCGCGATCGACGGTGTGCGGCTGCTCGGCGACGCGCCCGAAAAATTCGAGCGGGTGGGACTCGCCGCCTTCGACCTGGACGGCGTGCACGCGCACGACGTCGGGCAGTTCCTGGACTCCCGCGGCATCGCGGTGCGCGTCGGCCACCACTGCGCCGCGCCTCTGCACGCCCGCTTCGGGCTGACGGCCTCGGTGCGCGCCTCGACCGCGCTCTACACCACCGCAGACGAGGTCGATGCGTTCCTGGACGCCCTGACGCAGGTGCGCCCGTTCTTCGGAGCCGGCGCATGAGCGGGCTGGATTCGCTGTATCAGGAACTCATCCTCGAGCACTCCAAGCGGCCGCACGGCAAGGGGATCGGCGAGTCTGGCGTCGACGGACTCTCCGCGACTTCGCACCAGCGCAACCCGATCTGCGGCGACGAGATCACGCTGCAGGTGCGCATGAACGCCGACGACACCGTGCGCGACGTGACCTGGGACGGCGCCGGCTGCTCGATCTCGCAGGCATCCGCCTCGATGCTCGCCGCCCTGGTCGACCCTTCGACGGACTCAGGGCAGGCACGCGAGGGCGGGATGCCGCGGGCCGAGGCGACCGCCCTGATCGACGGGTTCCGCACTGCCCTGCGCTCCCGCGGCACGATCCCGATCGATGAGGAGACATACGGGGATGCCGAGGCCCTGAGCGGCGTCTCGAAGTACACCGCCCGGGTCAAGTGCGCGATGCTCGCCTGGGTCGCGTTCGAGGACGCGCTCTCCCGCGCGTCCGCCTGACCCCGGCGCCTCTCCTTCCTTCCGCGAGACTGCATAGGCGCCGCGAGACAGGGGGCATCCGCCTCCGTCTCGTCGCGCCCATGCTGTCTCGCGCCCCGTCGCGGTCTCGCGGGGAGGGGGAGGGCGGCCACGTAGGATGGGGAGGGTCCGGCGTCCCCGATTCCTGGAGCTGAGCCGCGTGACCACCCCCTCCCCGATCGTCGACGGCCGCGCCGTGGCCGACACCGTCCAGAACGCCGCGATGAGCCCCGACCGGGAGCAGCCCTACGGCGCGCTGGGCCTCAAGGCCGACGAGTACGCCAGGATCCGCGAGATCCTCGGCCGGCGCCCCACGAGCGGCGAGCTGGCCATGTACTCGGTGATGTGGTCGGAGCACTGCTCCTACAAGTCGAGCAAGATCTACCTGCGTCAGTTCGGCGAGAAGGTCTCCGACGAGATGAAGACCCGCCTGATGGTGGGCATGGGCCAGAACGCCGGTGTCGTCGACATCGGCGAGGGCTGGGCGGTCACGTTCAAGGTCGAATCACACAACCACCCGAGCTACATCGAGCCGTTCCAGGGCGCGGCCACCGGTGTCGGCGGCATCGTCCGCGACATCATCTCGATGGGCGCCCGCCCGGTCGCGGTCATGGACCAGCTGCGCTTCGGCGCGATCGATCACCCCGACACCGCGCGCGTCGTGCACGGGGTCGTGAGCGGCATCTCGTTCTACGGCAACTGCCTCGGCCTGCCCAATATCGGCGGCGAGACCGTCTTCGATGCGGTCTATCAGGGCAACCCGCTCGTGAACGCCCTCGCGGTCGGGGTGCTCCGCCACGAAGACCTCAAGCTCGCGAACGCGAGCGGCGCCGGCAACAGAGTGGTGCTGTTCGGCGCCCGCACCGGTGGCGACGGCATCGGCGGGGCATCGATCCTCGCGTCCGACTCGTTCGACTCCACCGGCCCGACCAAGCGCCCGGCGGTGCAGGTCGGCGACCCGTTCGCCGAGAAGGTGCTCATCGAGTGCTGCCTCGAGCTGTACCGCGACGGCCTGGTCGAGGCGATCCAGGACCTCGGCGCCGCCGGCATCTCATGCGCGACGAGCGAGCTGGCCGCGAACGGCGGAAGCGGAATGCGCGTCGACCTCGAGAAGGTGCTGCTGCGCGACCCCACCCTCACGCCCGAGGAGATCCTCATGAGCGAGAGTCAGGAGCGCATGATGGCGATCGTCGCTCCCGACAAGCTCGACGCATTCCTCGAGGTCGTCGGCAAGTGGGATGTCGAGACCAGCGTTCTCGGCGAGGTGACCGGCGACGGCCGCCTCGTGATCCAGTGGCACGGCGAGGTCATCGTCGACGTCGACCCCTCGACCGTCGCGGTCGACGGACCCGTGTACGAGCGTCCGGTCGCATATCCGACCTGGATCGACGCTCTGCGCGATGACTCCGCGAGCGCGCTCGCCCGCTCGGACGACCCCGACACCCTCCGCTCGCAGTTCACTCAGCTCGTAGCCAGCCCGAACCTCGCCGACACGTCGTGGGTCACCAACCAGTACGACTACTACGTGATGGGCAACACCGCCCTGGCGTTCCCCGACGACGCCGGCATGATCCGCGTCGACGAGCACTCGGGCCTGGGCTTCGCGATCGCGACCGACTGCAACGGCCGCTTCTGCCAGCTCGACCCCTACGAGGGCGCCAAGCTCGCCCTGGCCGAGGCGTACCGCAACGTCGCGGTGACGGGCGCCGAGCCCACCGCTGTCACGGACTGCCTGAACTTCGGAAGCCCCGAGAACCCCGAGGTCATGTGGCAGTTCTCGCAGGCGGTCGCGGGCCTCGCCGACGGATGCCTCGAACTCGGCATCCCGGTCACGGGCGGAAACGTGAGCTTCTACAACCAGACCGGCGATCAGCCGATCTTCCCGACCCCCGTGGTCGGTGTGCTCGGAATCATCGACGACGTCGCGCGCCGCGTCCCGAGCGGCTGGCAGGATCCGGGCGAGAACATCTACCTGCTCGGCGTCACCGCCACCGAGCTCAGCGGCTCGGCGTGGGCGGGCACCGTCCACGGTCACCTCGGCGGCCGCCCGCCGGCGGTCGACCTCGGCAGCGAGAAGAAGCTCGCCGAGCTGCTGCACGCGGCGTCGCAGCAGTCGCTCATCTCGAGCGCGCACGACCTGTCCGCCGGCGGACTCGCCCAGGCGCTGGCCGAAGGCGTGCTGCGCTTCGGCGTCGGAGCGCGCGTGTGGCTGCGCGAGATCATGGAGCGCGACGGGGTCGACGCCGCATCCGCACTGTTCTCCGAATCCACCGGTCGCGTTCTCGTGACGGTGCCGCGCGAGGACGACGTGAAGTTCCGCGGCCTGTGCGAGGGTCGCGGCTACCCCGTGCTGCGGATCGGCGTGAGCGACGCCCCCGGGAACGGCGACGAGCCCGCCCTGGAGGTCCAGGACCTGTTCACCGTGACGCTCACGGAGCTGCGCGGCCTGTCGACCGCGACCCTGCCCGCCGCCTTCGGCGCAACGGTCGTCGAGTAGCGGCCCGGTAAGCTGACGGCATGGCGAACGACGACGAGTACGGCGACTACAACGAGACGCGACAGCGGCGGGTCAAGATCGTCGCCTGGGTCGTCATCGTGTCGCTGATCCTCGTCGGCGGCGGCGCGACCGTGCTGGCCCTCATCTTCGGCTGACCTGTCAGTCCGCTGACCCCCCGGCACGACCGGCGGTCGGCGGTTAGCATGGGCTGGTGGAGATGTTCCTCCTGTTCGTCGAGAGCTGGTGGTGGGCGGCTCCGGCTGCTGTTGCTGCCGGCTTCGCGACGTATGCCGGCGTGACCGCCAAGAGTCGCCGTGCGCGGCGACTCGAACTCGACGCCGCCCGCCGCGAGGTGGCCCTCGCCTATCGAGCGCTCATCTCGGCGCGGGCGCGCGTCCGCGAAGCCGAGGCCAACGTGCTCTCCGCCCGGGCGGCCACCCAGGCCCCCGGTTGGGGTGCCGGCTGGCTCGGCAGCCCGGCCACCATGCAGGCGAAGCGGCAGCTGCAGGAGGCGAAGGGCGCAATGAAGTCGGCGTCACTGAACCTGCGGGCGAGACGAGCGCGTGTACGGGCGACGACGGTGCAGTATCACGCTGCCACAGCGGCCGATCCGCTGCCCATCGAGCGGCTCTTCGCCGCGCACGATGCGGTGGTGGCCCGCTGGATGGCGTACGAGACCGACATCACAAAGGCGCTCGCCTACCCCCAGCTCAGCGACGCCCGGCAACCGGCGACCCTTGTGTTCCTCCGCGCATATCGCGAGGCGCAGCAGCTGCGTCCCGCATCGGCTCGAGAGCGCATCCCGCCGGAGCAGTACCTCGCCTACCGCGACGGGGTGCGCGCACTCGAGGCCGCGTTCGACGAGGCGGAGCGCCAGGCGGGTGCCGCCGCCCCCCGGCCCGCGGCTCCGCGCACGGTGATCTGGCCGGTGCCCGCGTGGAGCCCGCCGCGCCAGCCGACTTCCGAGTGAGCGGCCCCGCTGGCAGCCTGCCCTGAGCCCGGACACGCGGCGCGGCCGACGGTTAGCATGACAGGGTGGAGCCGATCCTCGCGTTCATCGGCCAGTACTGGTGGCTGGCGTTCCCGTTCATGGCAGTGATGGGCGGAGTCGGCAGTGCCTGGGAGCGCAACGCACGCCGCCGGCACAAGCGCCGCCTCGAGGTGCTCCACGCGAAGGCCGAGCTCAAAGCGGCGCAGGCCGCCGCCCGCGGAGGCGCCGTGGCAGCGGCATCCCTTCCCCCGCTCACGACGGCGACCGCGACGACGCCCACCGTCCGCGCGGGCGGTCCTACCACCCAGGGCACCCAGCTCGAGCGCCTGTTCGCCTCGCACGACGCGGTGACCGCACGGTGGCTGGACTACGAGCTCGATGTGGCCAAGCTCATCGCATTCCCCGCGATGAGCGACGGGCGCCAGCCGCTCACAGCGGCGTTCCTGCGCGCCAAGCGGGTGGCCGACGGTCTGCGGCCGGCATCCGCCAAGGCCCGTCTCACGAAGGACCAGCTCACCGAGTACCGCAACGCCGTCGCCGACTTCGAGGTGGCATTCGACGTGGCCGAGCGCGACGCCCGGCGCATCAAGGACTCCTCATTCACGACGGGCGAGCGCAAGCGCCTCGACACCGCGAAGCAGCTGCTCACGATCGCAATCGACCAGGCGGCGACCCCGGCCGAGCGCCAGGTCGCGTACCGCCGCGTGCGCGAGGAGCTCGACGGCCTGATCTCGCTGTCCGACGAGGCGATCGAGGTGCTCGAGGGCAAGGTCTCGCTCGAGCTCACGACGGGCGCGATGCCGCAGACGCCGGAGGTGGATGCGCCTCCGCGCACCACGGCACCGGATGCCGCATCCCCGAAACCCTCTGCCGCTCGCGCCGCGCAGGTCGCACCGTGGCCGGTGCCCGCGCGCTCCTCCGATACGGCGCCCGGCCGCGTCGTCCGCCCGAAGTCCCACCCCTGACGACCCGACAGTCCGGTTGCGGTGCGCTCTCGGCGAACTCCGCCGCGACGCGCCGCCGGGGTGCTGAGATGGTCGCATGCATGAGGAAGACGCGCTGGACGCGTACTCTTCGGCCGTCGTGCGGGTCGCCGCCACGCTGCTGCCCTCGGTGGCCGCCGTGTCGGTGCGATCCGCGCGCGGACTCGGCGCCGGAAGCGCGTCGGTGATCTCCGACGGCTCGCACCTCCTCACCAGCGCCCATGTCGTGGCAGGAGCAGACGTCGCCGAGGTGGCGTTCTCCGACGGCTCGGTGCTCGCGGCGCGCATCGTCGGCAGCGATGCGCTTTCGGACCTCGCGGTCCTCGAGGCGGACGGCGCCACCCCGCCGCCCATCCCCTTCGGCGACGCGTCGAGACTGCGCGTCGGACAGCTGGTCGTGGCCCTCGGCAATCCGCTCGGGATGGCCGGCAGCGTGACGGCCGGAATCGTCTCCGCGCTCGGACGGTCGCTGCCGACGCAGGCCGGGCGCGTGGTGGACGAGGTCATCCAGACGGATGCGTCACTGAATCCGGGAAGCAGCGGCGGCGTGCTCGCCGACAGCTCCGGACGCATGATCGGCGTGAACACCGCCGTCGCAGGCATCGGACTCGGCCTGGCGGTGCCGATCAACCCCTCCACCCGCGAGATCATCGATGCGCTGATCACCCGTGGGCGCGTGCGCCGAGCCTGGCTCGGCGTGGCCGGTGCCCAAGTGACTCTGACCGCCGAGCTGGCCGCGCGGGTCGGCTCGCGCACCGGCATGCAGGTGGCATCCGTCGTGGTCGGCAGCCCGGCGGCCGACGCGGGAGCCCGCCGCGGCGACATCGTCATCTCGATCGACAACACGCCCGTCACGAGCGCGACCGGGCTGCAGCGACTTCTGGTCGAGCACGCCATCGGCCGACGGATGGAGCTGACCGTGTGGCGCAACGGCGCACTGGTCGACATCGTCGTCGAGCCAGAGGAGCTGCGCATCAGCTGATCCCCTCGGCGCACTAATCAGTGTTGCTATCTACCGGTACTCAGTGTTACTGTGTACTGGTAGTCAGCATCACAGAGTAGAGGAGGCGCCGTGGGCAATCAGATGACGGAGATGCTCAAGGGCACGCTCGAGGGCATCGTGCTCGCCGTCCTGGCCGTCCGCCCCGCGTACGGCTACGAGATCACGGCGCGCCTGCGTGAGCAGGGCTTCGCCGATATCGCCGAGGGGACGGTCTACGCGCTGCTCGTCCGCATCGAGCAGCGCGGCTTCGTCGACGTCGAGAAGGTGCCCTCCGAGAAGGGCCCTCCGCGCAAGGTGTACTCGCTCAATCAGCGGGGCGCCGATCAGCTCGAAGAGTTCTGGAGTTCGTGGAGCTTCCTCGCAGAACGCATCGAACAGCTCCACGACCACGAAGGGAAAGAGTAGCCATGGCTGCGAAGTGGATCGAATTCCTCACGGGATCGCTAGACGACAAGAAGGCGTACCGGCAGTACAAGGCCCGCATTGCGGCGCTGCCCGAGCCTTACGGAACGGCCGCGAAGGCCTTCGAGCGCTACTTCATGTACAACGGCGGCATCACCGATGGCGACCCCGCCATGATGATGACGATGCTGAACGACTTCGCCGACCTCTGGGAGCGTGCGGCCGCCGATGGGACGCCCGTAGATGCGATCGTCGGCGAGGATCCGGTGGAGTTCGCCGAGGCGTTCGCCGCCGCCTATTCAGGCAGGCGCTGGATCGACAAGGAGCGTGCCCGCCTGACCGACACCATTCAGGGACTCGGCAAGAAGGGCGCACGATGATGACCATCACGGATGCCGCCATTCGAGTGAGCGGCCTGGAGAAGTCGTTCAAGGACCTGCACGTGCTCACGGGCGTCGACTTCGACGTCGCCCCCGGCAGCATCTTCGCCCTGCTCGGCTCGAACGGAGCCGGCAAGACGACTGTCGTGCGGATCCTCTCCACGCTCCTCTCTGCGGACGCCGGCACTGCCAGCGTCGCAGGGTTCGACGTCGCCGAGCGGCCGCAGGACGTGCGCGAGTCGATCAGCCTGACCGGGCAGTTCGCAGCCGTGGACGAGATCCTCACGGGCCGCGAGAACCTCGTACTGGTCGCGCGACTGCGGCACATGAAGGATCACGGCCGGATCGCAGACGAGCTGCTCGCCCGCTTCTCGCTCACCGATGCCGGCGGCCGCAAGGCGGGGACCTACTCCGGCGGCATGCGACGTCGCCTCGACATCGCGATGAGCCTGATCGGCCGCCCGCCGGTCATCTTCCTCGACGAGCCGACCACCGGTCTGGACCCGCAGGCCCGGCTCGAGGTGTGGCAGACCGTGAAGGAGCTCGCCGACGGCGGCACCACGGTGCTGCTGACCACCCAGTACCTCGACGAGGCGGAGCAGCTCGCCGACCGGATCGCGATCCTCCACAGAGGACGGATCATCGTGAACGGCACCCTCGCCGAGCTGAAGCAGCTCCTGCCCGCCGCGAAGGTGGAGTACGTCGAGAAGCAGCCGACCCTCGAGGAGGTCTTCCTCGCGATCGTCGGCGACGACACGGAAAGCGGCGGCGATCTCGATCGCACCGCCGCGACCGAGAAGTGAGGAATGACCATGACGATGCATTTCACCGGTGACACCGCCGTCTTGACCGGCCGGTCGCTGCGCCACATCCTCCGCAGTCCCGACACGATCATCACCACGGCGGTCACCCCCGTGGCGATCATGATCCTGTTCGTGTTCGTCTTCGGCGGAGCGATCGATACGGGCGCGTACTCCTACATCGACTACATGCTGCCCGGCATCCTGCTGATCACGATCGCCTCCGGCATCGCCTACACCGCCTATCGCCTGTTCATGGACATGCAGGGCGGCATCTTCGAGCGATTCCAATCGATGCCCATCGCCCGCTCGAGCGCGCTCTGGGCGCACGTGCTGACATCGCTGGTGGCCAACACGATCTCACTCGTGATCGTGATCGGGGTCGCGTTCGTGATGGGCTTCCGCACGGGGGCCGGAGTGCTCGCGTGGCTCGCCGTCGCCGGCATCCTGATGCTGTTCACGCTCGCCCTCACGTGGCTCGCGGTGATCGCCGGGCTCTCCGCGAAGACAGTCGACGGGGCCAGCGCGTTCTCGTATCCGCTCATCTTCCTCCCGTTCATCAGCTCGGCCTTCGTGCCCACCGACACGATGCCCGCGCCCGTCGCGTGGTTCGCCGAGAACCAGCCCGTGACCCCGATCGTCAACACCATCCGGGACCTGTTCGCGCAGCAGCCGGTCGGGAACGACATCTGGATCGCGCTGGCCTGGTGCGTCGGCATCCTCGTGGTCGCCTACTTCCTGGCGATGTCGATCTACCGCCGCAAGATCAGCTGACACTCCCCTCGTCGTGCAGGCGCCGGAGATACTTCGGCGCCTGCACACGCCATGCCTCCGTCACGAGCTCGGCGAGGTGGTCGTCATCGATGCCGGCCATGCGGAAGGCGACCTTCGGCTCGCTCCAGGGTGTCGTGGTGCGCAGGAAGACCTTGGGCGCCATCTCGACCAGGGCGAGCGCATCGAGCCGGTCGGCCACCTTCACCCCGACCACGAGCTCGGCTGCGACGATCGTGCGGATATCGGCGGGGATGCTGGGCCACGGATGACACTCCCACGCGTAGAGCCTGCGGCGCACGAACCAGGCGGCGCCGCCCGTCGTCGCACGCTCTTCGCTGCCGGGCAGCTCGGCGGCGAGGCGACGGAGATCGTCGAGGGTGGCCACAGCCACACCGTAGGCCCCACAACCGACATGCGAAGTGCCAGACTTTCCGCATGGGTGAACCGAAGACGGCGCCGACGGATGCCGATGTGCACGAGTTCCTGGAGGCGGCCGCCACTCCCCGCCGGCGCGAGGAGGGCCTGAAGCTCGCCGAGATCTTCCACGAGATCACCGGCGCCGAGCCGGTCATGTGGGGGCCGACAATGGTGGGATACGGCAGCTTCCGCTACATCTCCCCGGCCAACCCGCGCACGCGCGGAAACTGGTACAAGACGGGTTTCTCGCCGCGCAAGGCGCAGCTGACCTTCTACGGGCTGAACGATCTGCCAGAGGCGGCCGAGGTGCTCCCCGAGCTCGGCACTTACACGCAGGGCGTGAGCTGCGTGTACGCCAAGAAGCTCGAGGACCTCGACCTCGACGTGCTGCGACGGCTCATCGCGATCGCGTGGACGCGTCAGGACATGCCCGAGCCCACGAAGTGACCCGGCGACCGCGCGGTCGCGTGTGGGGCGTCGCGCTCGCCGTCGCCCTGGGCATCGTGCTCATCGCGGCCGTCGTGACGTCGCTGACCCCGTGGCCGTCGGCGATGCTGATCCGCGGGGTGTTCGAGCGCAGCGCGGCCGCGACGGTCGCCGAGATGACGCCGTACGTTCCGACGGCGGGACTGCGTGAGATGCATGTGGTCGACGACGGGGGCGATGCGACGGCTCTCGATGTCTTCACCCCGGCGGCGGAGGGCGAGGTGCTGCCGACCGTCGTCTGGATCCACGGAGGCGCGTGGATCTCGGGCTCGACCGTGAACATCGACCCGTACCTTCGCATCCTCGCCGAGCAGGGGTACACGACCATCGGCATCGACTACGGCGTCGGGCCCGAGGCGACCTACCCGACGGCCGTGATCCAGCTGAACGACGCACTGGGCTACGTGCGGGAGCATGCGGAGGAGCTCGGCGTCGACGCGTCGCAGATCGTGCTGGCGGGCGATTCCGCGGGTGCCCAGCTGGCGAGCCAGCTCGCCACGCTGGTGACGAGTCCGCGGTACGCCGACCTCGTCGGGATCGAGCCGTCGCTGGATGCCGCCCAGCTGGCCGGCGTGCTCCTGAACTGCGGCGTCTACGACCTGCGGGCGATGGCCGAGCTGGACGGCCTCGCCGCGTGGGGATTCAAGATGGCGCTCTGGGCGTACACCGGAACGAAGGACTGGTCGGAGCGCTCCTCCGGCGCCACGATGTCGACGATCGAGTTCGTCACCGGCGACTTCCCGCCGACGTACATCAGCGGCGGCAACGGCGACGGCCTGACATGGCTGCAATCCGTTCCGATGGCCCAGCGGCTGGACGAGCTCGGGGTTCCGGTGACCGAGCTGTTCTGGCCGGCGACCCACGAGCCGGCGCTGCAGCACGAGTATCAGTTCCACCTGGACCTGCCCGAGGCGCAGGAGGCGCTCACCGAGACCATCGCCTGGCTCGAGAAGACGACGACCCGCCCGTAGCTCCGGCGGACTACGTGACGAGGTCCTCGTACGCCGCGACGCGCACGATGCCCTCGGCAGCAGCCGCGAGCTCCTGGTCGTCGGTGACGAGGGCGTCCGCCTGAAGCGACGCGACGGCCAGGTATTCCGCCGAGCCCACGTCGTCCCATCCGAGCGCCGCGGCGATCTTCCAGGCGGTCGCCCGCGAGACCCGGTCGCCGAGCAGCCGCATCTTCAGCGCCGCGATCCGCTCGAGCTGCTCGCGCCCCTCCGCCTCGGTGATCGTGCCGTCACGAACGTCGCGGTAGAGCATGGCGAGCGCATGCGACCTGAGCACCGCCGGACCCACCAGCTGATGAGCGGGATCGGCATCCGCTCCCTCGCGGATGAGCCGCAGAGCGATCCCGGCGTCGATGGCGTATCGAGTCATACCGGAATGGTGCCACGCTTCGCGGACACGCCGCCCGCGTGCGGGTGGGTCAGCGGTCGATGCCGACCGACCGCGACAGCTCCGCGACCTCTCCGTCGGTCAGGTCGAGATCCGCCGCCTTTGCCGAGTCGGTGATGGATGCCGCGCGCCGCGCCCCCGGGATCGGGATGACATGCGACCCGAGCGCGAGCTCCCAGGCGAGCACGACCTGCTGCGGGCTGACCTCGCGCTCCTGGCCGATCCGGGCGAACGTTCCGAAGCGGTCACCCACCTCGCGGGCTCCGCCACCGGTCCCGCCGAGCGGGCTCCATGGGAGGAAGGGGATCCCGTGTTCCGCGCAATAGCGCAGCTCGTCGATGCTGCCGGGGTGCTTGGGCGAGAACTCGTTCTGCACGCTCGCGAGGTTGCCGTCGCCGAGCACCAGCCGGGCGATCTCGATCTCTTCGACGCTCGCGTTGGAGATGCCCACCGCGCGGATGAGACCCTCCTGCTGGAGCGTCGCGAGCGTCGCCATCACCTCGCCGTAGACGAGCCACCGATCGGGGCGGTGGTACTGGTACAGATCGATGACGTCGACGGCGAGGTTCTCGAGCGACCGCTCCACGGCTGCGCGAAGGTAGGTGGCCGAGCCGTCGCGGCCCCAGGCCTCGCCCTCGTTGCGCGTGATGCCGCCCTTGGTCGCGATGAGGAGTGCCGATCGGTCGCCGCCCCAGGTCTTGACGGCCTCCGCGACGATCCGCTCGTTGTGGCCCATTTCGTTCCACGCCGGGGCATAGCAGTCGGCGGTGTCGATGAGGGTCACGCCGGCGTCGAGTGCCGCGTGCACCGTCGCGATCGCCTCGTCGTGGGAGGGGAACCGGTTGTCGTTGTTCATCGACATCGGCATCGCGCCGAGCCCGATGGCCGACACCTGTCGTCCTGCCAGCATCCGCTCCTTCATGTGCGTCTCCTCGTCTTCGCGTTCTCCCACCCTGCCAGGCGCGCCCGCGGATGCAGAAGGCTGCCGGCACGGAAGTCCGTGCCGGCAGCCCCGTTTCGGTTCTGCTCCTACTGCCAGTACCCGAGGTTGAAGATGAGCTGATCGATGATCGGCAGCATCGCGGCCGACTGCGCGGCCGTAAGCTTGCCGTTGCCGGTGAACGCGTTCACCTGGTCGCGGAGTCCGGTCAACACCTCGACCGCACCCTCGTTCTCGTCCTTCTCGACCAGCGCGAAGGCCTGGTCGAGCTTCACCGTCAGGGCGTTGGCATTGCCCTTGTTCAGGCTCGTACCGGCCACCGCGTTCTTCAGCTGGTTGATCTCATCGACCACGAACGCCTCCGGCTGCCACAGGTAGTCCCTCGCGAAGATCGTGAACAGCTGGTTCCACGCGTTGAAGTCGTGCGCACCGGCCACCACCGTGTTCTCCACGAAGGCCACCTGGTCGAGCGCTGCGACCGTGTTGGCGTTGGGAAGACCGAAGTCCCACGCCCCGCCACCGTAGTGGATGTACGGCGCAGCGAGGTTCGGCGTCGAAACGGGTACGCTCACGCCACCGCTCCATGGGCCGTAGTACCCGAACAGGTCGGCGTCGTCTCGGATCAGGTTCTGCGTCACGAAGCTGCCGGCGGACAGACCCGCGAACGCCCGCTCGATCGGGTCGGTAGAGACGTTGTAGTTCGCCTCGACGAACGGGATCACGACGTTGCGCAGGTTGGGATACGCGTCGCCCAGGACAGCCTGGTTTCCGACGGGTCCGAGGGAGTTCGTGTTCGTCGTGATGACGACCGCGGGCTCGGTGACGCCGTCGTCGAGCAGGTTGTCCATGATGACCGGGACGTTGCCCATGTTCATCCAGTCGGACTGGTCCTGACCGCCGCCGTGCTGCATGTAGATCGTCTTGTACGGCTCCGCCCGGTCGGGGTCGTAGCCCGGAGGCAGGTACACGCCGATGGTGCGCGGGATGGTGCCGCCCAGTAGGGGCAGGCCCGGAACCTCAACGTAGGTCCATGTCCCCTTCGCCGAGTCCTCGCGGGGGTTCTCCGAGATGGCACGGGCCTCGAGCGGCGCGAAGTTCTGCTTCTCGGCGTCGTACGGCACGAAGACCTTGTTGAAGGCGCGCCGGGCGGTGCCCGTCAGGCCGTCGGGCGGATAGATCGGCGAGTTCGCCGGGTCGGCCACCCACAGGTTGGTGTTGTTGTTGACGTAGAACCAGTACTGGTTCGCGCCTGCGGCGAGGGGCACGCTGGTGTACCAGCAGTTGTCGCCGACGTTCGTCATCTCCACGTCGTACCCGCCGCCGCCTCGCATCAGGCCCGGCTTGTACTCGAACGGCGTGTAGACCTTCGTGTCCGTCGGATCCGCCCAGTTGCGCAGCATGATGTCGGCCACGAATCGCACGCTCGTCGCCGCGGGGTTGCAGTACACGAAATGCCCCGTGTAGCCGGTCGGCGAGTTCGGGTCGGCAACGACTGTCGGGCCGGGCGGGTAGGGGACGTCGATCGCGTTCGCCGCCACGGCGGACGATCCGAGGACCATCGCCGAGGCCAGTGCCAGCGCGGCGATCGGCCGTCCGACCCTGCTCCGCCGGCGCGCGCGGCGTGTTGTCGAGACCACTTCGGGCTCGCCGGACGGTTGCAACGCTCTCATCACTATTCCTCCTTGAATGGGATGCCGAGCGCCGGGGGGTGCTCTGCCGCGCCAGGCTACGCTCCGCATTACTACGTTGTAAAGACTTTTTTTACGACGTTGTACAGTTCGTGCGGCAGCGAGGGCTGTTTGCGGCCTGTTGACAACGCTCCCGTTCCATGGTTAATTACTTATGTAGGTAACCAGCGAAGCGGGGCCATGTGATCGAAGAAGGCAGGCCGCTCTTCCTGCAGATCGCCGAGGGCGTCGAGGACTCGATCATCGACGGCACCCTGGCGGAGGAGTCGCAGGCGCCCTCGACGAACGAGCTCGCGGCGTTCTTCCGCATCAATCCCGCGACGGCCGCGAAGGGAGTGAACATGCTCGTCGACAAGGGTGTGCTCTACAAGCGACGCGGAATCGGCATGTTCGTGGCGTCCGGTGCGCGCGAGCTTCTGCTCGCCGAGCGCCGCTCGGCCTTCGCGGACCGCTTCGTCGAGCCGCTGCTCGTCGAGGCCCGCAAGCTCGGTCTCGGCGCCGACGACCTCAGCCGTCTGATCCTTGAGCACGCGGGTGCGCAGGCAGCGGCATCCGGCACACCCCAGGAAGGAGCACCCCGATGAACCCTGTGATCGAGGTGACGGACCTCACGAAGCGCTACCGCGATGTGGTGGCGGTGGACGACGTCTCGTTCAGGATCGAGAAGGACACCATCTACGGCCTGCTCGGCAGGAACGGCGCAGGCAAGACCACTGTCATGTCGATTCTGACCGCGCAGAACTTCGCCACGAGCGGCAAGGTGAGCGTGTTCGGCGAGAAGCCCTACGAGAACGCCCGCGTCCTCTCGCGCATGTGCTTCGTCCGCGAAAGCCAGAAGTACCCCGACGACGCGAAGCCGACGCACGCGTTCCGGTCGGCACGCCTGTTCTTCCCGCACTGGGACGACACCTTCGCGAAGAGGCTCATCGCCGATTTCCAAGTGCCGGTCGACAGGCGCATCAAGAAGCTCTCGCGCGGACAGCTGTCCGCCGTGGGCGTCATCATCGGACTCGCCTCGCGGGCCGAGATCACCTTCTTCGACGAGCCCTATCTCGGGCTGGATGCCGTCGCCCGCCAGATCTTCTACGACCGGCTTCTCGAGGACTATGCGGAGCATCCCCGTACCGTGATCCTGTCGTCCCACCTGATCGACGAGGTCTCCAACCTGATCGAGCGCGTGCTCGTGATCGATCGGGGACGCATCCTGATGGACGAGACGACCGATGCGGTGCGCGACCGCGCATCGACCATCGTCGGCGACTCGGCGGCGGTGGAGGGCTTCATCGGCCGGCGCGAGGTCATCCACCGCGAGACTCTGGGCCGCGTGAGCGCGGTCACGGCACTCGGCACCCTCAGCGCAGAGGACCGCTCACGCCTCGGGGCGCTCGGCCTCGAGGTCGCGCCGGTGTCGCTGCAGCAGCTGATCGTCCGACTGACCCGGCACGTCAACGGGGACGCCCTGGATGCGTCCACGACGATCGAGGAGGTGACACGGTGAACCGCACGCTGAACGTCGTCCGGCTTCAGCTGGTCAACAAGCAGACCTACATCTGGGTCCCGCTGCTGGTGCTGTTCGGTGCACTCGGGCTCACCCTGGCGATCTACGGACTGATCCGGAGCGGAGGCGCGACCGGCCCGATGTACGGGGGCGGCGCGCAGGCCCCGCTCTGGTACTTCCTGGTCGTCGGGGTCCAGGCGCTCACCCTGTCGTTCCCGTTCTCGCAGGCGATGAGCGTGACGCGCCGTGAGTTCTACCTGGGAACGCTCCTGACGGCCCTGATGACCGCTGCGATCCTGGCGTCGATCTTCGTCGTGGGCGGCGTGATCGAGCTCGCCACGAACGGGTACGGCATGCAGGGCTACTTCTTCTACGTCGAGGCGCTCTGGGCGGCAGGATGGGGCGCGGCCTGGCTCGGGTACTTCACGATCGCGATGCTGATGTTCGTGGCCGGGTTCTGGGCGGCGACGATCTACAAGCGCTGGGGTTCGCTCGTCCTCACGATCGTCCTCGTGGCGATCGGCGTCGTCCTCGTCGCGATCATGTGGCTCATCGGCCGCATGGACGCCTGGTCCGAGGTGTTCGCCTGGTTCGGACAGCAGGGCGCGGTGGGCATGACGCTCTGGGGATTGCTCCTGGGCGCGGTGCTCGCGGGGATCTCGTTCCTGACCCTGCGGCGCGCGATCCCCTGATCGCGATGGCGGATGCCGCGGCCCCGCGTTATCGCCGCGTCGCGGCATCCGTCGTTCAGCGGAGGGGCACCGGAACGTCCGTGCCGCCCTCGTGGGTCAGCCGCGCACCCATCTGGACGAGGCTCGGCTGGTCGACGAATCCGCCGGCGAAGAGCGCCTGCCCCTGCGTGAACGCGGGCGAGCGCTCGAGCAGCGACTCTGGTGCGTACCCGAAGACCTCGGACAGGTCGGCGAGGTCGCGCGGCGAGCTCATGCGCATGAGCGCGAGGTTGTCGCACTGCGACAGCGCGTTCTGATGCACCTTCGACGGCCGCTGCGTCGAAAGCAGCATCCAGAGTCCGTATTTCCGGCCCTCGGCGGCGATCTGCACGATGCGCTCGGTCAGCAGCTTCTCGACGGGGGTGGCCGGCTCGGGCGTGCACAGATTGTGTGCCTCGTCGATGACGATGAGCCGGCCGATGCGCTGCTCGCGGTTCTCCCACAGGTGATCGAGCACGGCGAGCGCGGCGGCTCGCGATTCGGCCTGGGTGGTGAACCCACCCAGGTCGACGACCGTCGCATCGGGCCGGTCGTCGATGTCGTCGGTGACGCTGCGCTGACCCCAAGCCCAGAGCTTCCAGTCCGCCACCCCGAGGTTCTCGAGCCGCATCGCGAGCCTGTGACGCACCCGATCGGGATGCGAGCGGATGAAGCCCACCAGATCGTGGTCGGGGATCAGGCCGATGTCCGTCTCCATACGCAGCATCGTGTTGAAGTCCTCCGCGTCCAGCAGTGGGTCGATCTGGAGGATCGCCGCCCGCGAGCGCAACGGCATCGAAAGGAACCGGGTCCGCAGCGGTTCACCCGCCGCGGCCGTCGAGCGTCGCACGCGGACGTCGCGCCGCGCAAGCTCGGCGGCCTCGGCAGCGGGGACCCCTTCGCGCAGGTCGCCGAGCTTCACGAAGTCCGAGTTCGGGTCCAGGATCACCAGCGGCAGCTTTGTGTGGAGCATGATCTGCTCGAGCGCCACGCCCAGCGCGTAGGTCTTGCCGGATCCGCTCTGTCCGCACCAGAAGGTGTGGCGGTTCAGCTTCGACGCGAGAAGCCGCGCCGGCGCGGCGTTCTCCGACTCGAGCAGAGTGCCGATCGTCAGTGCGTTGCCCATCCCGGGGTGCTCCTCGCCTCGAATGTCGGTCAGCGGTCTTCGGCCAGCTCGACGTGGTGGCGGATGACTTCGGCCACGACGAAGGTGAACCACTTCTGCGCGAACTCGGGATCGAGATCGGCGTCGATCGCGAGCGACCGCAGGCGTGACAGCTGCTGCTCCTCACGAGCGGGGTCGGATGCCGGCATCCCGTGCTCCGCCTTCAGCTGTCCGACCTGCTTCGTGGCGCGGAAGCGCTCGGCGAGGAGATACATGAGCGCAGCGTCGATGTTGTCGATGCTCCCCCGCAGTCGCCGCAGGGTCTCGAGCGCTGCGGCGTCGTCGGTGCCGGCGATGTGATCGGTCATGGAGTTCCTCCTCGCATCCCGACGATACCGGGCGCGGCCTCGCGGAGCGGGGTTCATCCGCGAGGAGTGAGGACGGCGGCCGACGCCGAGCCCTAGAGTGTGAGCCATGACCGATGGCACCCCCTCGCCCGGGCCACTCGCGGCCAGTCCCGCGGCAGGGACTGATGCAGCCGTTCCCGACACATACCTCGTCCCCGCCTCCACCTCCGTGCCGTCCGATCGCGCGAGCAAGCCGCTGTGGGCACGCCTGGACAGTCCATTCGGCGTCGGCTTCCTTCTCACCCTCGGCGGACTCGCGGCGCTCGCGCTCGGAATCGCGCTGACCAACATCGCGACGGTCATCATCTACATCGCCCTCGCGATGTTCGCGGCGCTCGGGCTCGATCCGGTGCTCAAGTGGTTCGAGCGTCACAACGTGAAGCGGCCGTGGGCGATCACGATCGTCTTCCTGATCTTCGGCGTCCTCGGCGCGGGGTTGATCTGGCTCGTGGTGCCGACCCTCGTCGACCAGGTCACTTCGTTCATCACCGGCATCCCCGCCACGATCGCCAACTTCGAGACCACCGACACCTACGCGTGGCTGGAGGGCATCTTCGGACCCGGGTTGACCACGCTCGTGAACGAGCTCGAGTCCTTCATCACGAATCCGGCGAACATCGCCGCGATCTCGGGCGGGCTGCTCAAGATCGGCGCCGGCATCGCGACGGCCATCTCGGGTGGACTCATCGTCGTCGTGCTGACGCTGTACTTCGTGGCGTCGCTGCCCGCGATCAAGGAGTCGCTCATGCAGTTCGCGGCGGCTCGCAACCGGCCGAAGGTGCGCACGATGACGAACGAGATCACCGACTCGATCGGCAGCTATCTCATGGGAATGGTCATCCTGGCCTTCTTCAACTCGATCGTGGCCTTCCTGCTGCACTTCTTCCTCGGACTGCCGTACCCCCTGCTGATGGGGGTGCTGGCGTTCTCGATCACGATCATCCCGCTCGTCGGACCGGTGCTGTATTGGATCTTCGCGAGCGTGCTCGCCCTGTTCTCCAGCCCGCTCTCGGCGCTCATCTTCGCGATCGCCTACCTGATCTACATCCAGATCGAGGCGTACGTGATCACGCCGCGGGTCATGTCGAAGGCCATCTCGATCCCCGGCTCGCTCGTGGTGATCGGCGCCCTCATCGGCGGCACGCTTCTCGGACTGATCGGTGCCCTCGTGGCCGTGCCCGTGACCGCGTCGATCCTGCTGATCATCAAACAGGTCTTCATCCCTAAGCAGGACGCGAAGACCTAGCTACTTCGCGACCAGCAGGCAGGTGGGCGACGGCGCCTCGACGCGATGTCGCACTCGGCCGGGAACACCGGTGCGCAGGTCCAGCGTGAGCGAGGCCACCTCGTCGGACCGCTGCCCCGCCACCAGGACCGTGTCGCGCACGACGAGGTGGTGGCGCGGCCAGTCCACTCCGGCATCCACCAACGCGATCGGCGCCAGTGCGTCGCCGGCGCCCTTCACCCGGACGGTCGCCAGCGTATTGCTGCCGCGCACGCCCGCATAGAGGAAGGCGCCGTCGCGGGATGCCGCGAGCTCGGCGGCCGTATCACCCGGCAGTGTGCCGGACCCGAGCGGTGTGCCTGCGACGATCCGCCAGGAACCGGTGACGTCGGCCGCGAGCGCGTAGATCTCGCAGCTGACCTCGGCCACGACGTACAGGTGCCCGCTCGGGTGCCAGACCATGTGCCGCGGGCCGGTCCCGAGCGGCAGCGCGACCTGCTGCAGCGGCTGGAGTCCGGCATCCGTCGGGCGCCAGAACCGGACGAGATCGAACCCCATGTCGGTCGTGGCGATGAGACCGCCGGGCAGGAACACTGCCTCGTGCGCACGGGAGACTCGCGCAGAAGTGTCGGCCGGTGCGTCGGGCGCGGCATCCGCTGGACCCTCGTCGGCGTCGTCGTAGTCGGGAACGAGGTGCGCGAACTCGGCGCCGGCCGCGGCGCGGAGGGCCTGGGAGGCCGCGGCGAGGTCGATGCCGCCAGCGAACTCGGCCGGGACGGCATCCGGATCGTACGGGTCCGCTGCGGCCTGGGCGATGGTCGGCGCGGAGGGCCGGCCCGCGGCATCCAGCGACATCCGCACGACGCGCCCGTCGCCCCAGCAGCTGGCCACGAGCGAGCCGCCGTCGGGAGCCACCGCGATGTGGCAGAGCGCCTCGCCGCCGGCCACTGCGCCGCCCAGCGCAGCAAGGGAGGACGGCCCGGTGCGGCGGAACGCGCGCACCGCTCCCGCGACTTCGAGCGCGGCGTACACGACATCCAGCGTCGGGTGCGCGGCCAGCCACGACGGCGATCCGCCGGTCCCCGCTGCCGTGCCGCCGAAGCTCAGCTGTCCGCCGGCCAGTGCGTCATCCGGGGCGCCGGCGACGAGCGCGCCGATCCCGGATGCCGATCCCTCGCCGTCGGCCGTGTACCCGCCGAGCCAGAACCGCATCAGTCCACGAGGTCGTGGCGCACGATGACCGCATCGCGCGAAGCCCCGACGCCGATCACCGAGATGCGGGTTCCGCTCATCGCCTCCAGCGCGAGCACGTAGTCCCTGGCCGCCCGGGGCAGCTCTTCGAACGTGCGAGCGCCGGTGATGTCTTCCTTCCAGCCGGGGAAGAACTCGAGGATGGGGGTGACGTGGTGGAAGTCCGACTGGTTCACCGGCACCTCGTCGAAACGCGTGCCCTCGACCTCGTACGCGACGCACACCGGGATCTCGTCGAGGCCGGTGAGGATGTCGAGCTTCGTGAGCACCAGGTCGGTGATGCCGTTGATCCTGGTCGCGTAGCGCGTGATCGGCGCGTCGTACCAGCCGACCCGGCGCGGACGCCCCGTAGTCGTGCCGAACTCGAAGCCGCGCGAGCGCAGCCACTCTCCCTGCTCGTCGAAGAGCTCGGTCGGGAAGGGGCCCGAGCCGACCCGCGTGGTGTAGGCCTTCACGATGCCGACGATCCGGTCCAGCCGGTTGGGCCCGACGCCGGCGCCGGTCGCGGCGCCACCCGCGGTCGCGGACGAGGAGGTCACGAACGGATACGTGCCGTGGTCGATGTCGAGCATCGTCGCCTGCCCGCCCTCGAAGACGACGACCTCGCCGGCATCCAGCGCCTCGTTCAGCAGCAGCGACGTGTCGCACACCATGTGCTGCAGTCGCGGCGCATACGACAGCAGGTCCTCGACGATCTCGTCGACCGTGATCGCCCGGCGGTTGAAGACCTTCACGAGCAGATGGTTCTTCTGGTCGAGCGCGCCCTCGACCTTCTGGCGGAGGATGTTCTCATCGAACAGATCCTGCAGACGGATGCCGACGCGGTTGATCTTGTCGGCATAGGCAGGTCCGATGCCCCGGCCGGTCGTGCCGATCATGCGCTTGCCGAGGAAGCGCTCGGTCACCTTGTCGAGCGTGCGGTGGTACTGCGTGATCACGTGGGCGTTCGCGCTGATCTTGAGCCGGCTCGTGTCGAGTCCGCGGGCGTGCAGAGCCTCGAGCTCGGCGAAAAGCACCTCGAGGTCGACCACGACGCCGTTGCCGATCACGGGCGTGACGCCCGGAGACAGGATGCCGGAAGGCAGCAGGTGCAGCGCGTACTTCTCGTCGCCGATGACGACGGTGTGGCCGGCGTTGTTGCCGCCGTTGAACTTGACGACGACGTCGGTGCGATCACCGAGAAGGTCGGTGGCCTTGCCCTTCCCCTCGTCCCCCCACTGGACTCCGATGATCACGATGGCGGGCATGTATTCACTCCTCGGGAAGGATCCGACGGTACACCCCATCCTATCGGGGGCGGCCGGAGAGCCCACCGGATCGCCGCGTCGAGCGCCCCGCGCCTGCGCACGGCCGCTAGTGTGGCGCCATGCTGCGCTCCCCCCTGTGGTCGCTCGTCTGGTCGCTGCTGCGCCTGGCCATGGCCGCGGCGATCGTCGCCGCCATCGTCGGTCAGCTCGTGCAGTCGGTCTCCGGGGCTATCTCGGCCGGCCGCGACGTCGTGACGATCGTCGCCAACTTCTTCAGCTTCTTCACGATCCTCTCCAATGCCGCCTCGGCCGTCATCCTGGCCACCGCCGCCATCTGGTACTTCTCACAGGGGCGCCGAGCGAGAGTGGAGCCGCGATGGCTCGCGTTCCTCCTGGCCGCGGTGACGACCTACATGGTGGTCACCGGAATCGTCTACAACACCCTGCTGCGGGGGATCGCGCTCGAGCCCGGGTCGATCGTGCCGTGGTCCAACGAGATACTCCACCTGATCGGTCCGCTGTTCCTGCTCGCCGACCTGTTCCTCGGCCCGTTCCGCCGTGCCCTGCCGTGGCGCACCGTGACCGGCATCGTGATCTTCCCGCTGCTGTGGGTGGGCTACACCCTGCTGCGGGCATCGTTCATCACCAATCCCGGCACGGGTGACCCGTACTGGTACCCGTACCCCTTCCTCAACCCCAACAACGCGGGCGGGTGGGGCTCGGTGATCGTCTACGTCATCGGCATCGCGGTCGCGATCATCGCGGTGGCGCTGCTCGTCGTCTGGGTGGGGCGCCGCCGCGGGGCGTACCGCAGCTCCGCCCTCGTGACAGAGGATCTTCAACCCGCTTTGTAGCCTTTCCACAATCTTTCTGTCCCCCATTTGGGTGGCTTCGACCGCTGCGGCGCCAATGTTTCGTTCAGCCGTATCTGCACCCGCTACATCTGTCTCATTGGGGATGCCTTCATGGGGGAGACGAAAGGGTCATCGAAATGCGTTGGTCATGGTTCAGGATCGCTGCGGCGATCACCGCGCTGTCCGGGGTGGTCGCCGGATTCATCGTCAACATCGACCGGGCCTCTCGGGAGATGCAGGATCTCGAGCTGGTGCTGGTCAACTACTTCAGCCTGTTCACGATCGTCTCGTCGCTGCTCAGCGTGGTGGCACTCGTGACCGCCGCATCGTGGGCGCAGCGTCATCCCGGAACGTCGCGCGAGCCGCTGGGCATCGCCATCGGGCTGGCGGCCGTCGCCGGCCCCGTGCTGCTCCTGGGCATCGTCTACAACGTGCTGCTGCGCGACACCCCGTCCGGCATCGCCCTCGGGGACTCCGCCGGCATCGCGCTCCTGGACTCCTACGCGGTGGAGGTCCTGCACGTCGTGCTGCCGATCTACTTCCTCATCGACCTGCTGCTGGCCCCGCGACGGCGCGGACTGCCGTGGCGCTCGATCGTGGTCTTCGTCGTGTACCCGATCGGCTGGGTCGTCTACACGATGATGCGCGGCCTGCGGGTCTCCAACCCCGACGGCAGCACCTCGTGGTGGTACCCCTACCCCTTCCTCGACCCGAACGGAGCCGGCGGCTATCCCTCCGCCTTCGCGTACATCGGCGCCATGATGGTCGCGTTCCTCGCGATCGGCGCGGCGATCATCGCGATCGGTCGATACCGGGAGCGGCGCGCCTCGGTGCGCGGCGGCGCGGCGTCGGCGAGAGGGGCGCTGCACGTCTGAGACAGGCGCGTTCTGAGACAGGACGCGAAGCCGGGTCGGACCTTCTCCGACCCGGCTTCGCCACGTCATCCCGCCGACGGAGCGCCGCACAGCGGCTCGATAGACTCGGGGGGTGTCCAAGGTCCTGCAGTCCCTCCCCGTCGGCGAGCGCGTCGGCATCGCCTTCTCCGGGGGCCTCGACACCTCCGTGGCTGTCGCGTGGATGCGCGACAAGGGCGCGATTCCCTGCACCTACACCGGTGACCTCGGTCAGCCCGACGAAGACGACATCGATGCGATCCCGGACCGCGCACTCGAGTACGGAGCCGAGATCTCGCGGCTCGTCGACTGCAAGACCGCGCTGGTCGAGGAGGGCCTCGGCGCCCTCGCGTGCGGCGCCTTCCACATCCGCTCGGGCGGCAAGACGTACTTCAACACGACCCCGCTCGGCCGCGCGGTGACGGGCACGATGCTCGTGCGGGCGATGAAGGACGACGGCGTCGACATCTGGGGCGACGGCTCCACCTACAAGGGCAACGACATCGAGCGCTTCTACCGCTACGGCCTGCTCGCCAATCCCCGCCTGCGCATCTACAAGCCGTGGCTCGACGCGGACTTCGTCACGGAGCTGGGTGGGCGCGCCGAGATGTCGGCGTGGCTGCTCGAGCACGGCTTCCCCTACCGCGACAGCGCCGAGAAGGCGTACTCGACCGACGCCAACATCTGGGGAGCCACGCACGAGGCCAAGACCCTGGAGCACCTGGACGTCTCACTCGAGACGGTCGAGCCCATCATGGGCGTGCGCTTCTGGGATCCGGCCGTCGCGATCGAGACCGAGGACGTCACGGTCACCTTCGAGCTGGGCCGCCCGGTCGCGCTGAACGGCGTCGAGTACGCCGACCCGGTCGAGCTCGTGCACGAGGCCAACCGCATCGGCGGACGTCACGGCCTCGGCATGAGCGACCAGATCGAGAACCGCATCATCGAGGCGAAGAGCCGCGGGATCTACGAGGCTCCGGCCATGGCGCTGCTGTTCATCGCGTACGAGCGCCTCGTGAACGGCATCCTGAACGAGGACACCCTCGCGACCTATCACGAGCAGGGGCGCCGCCTCGGGCGCCTGATGTACGAGGGCCGGTGGCTCGAGCCGCAGTCGCTCATGCTGCGCGAGTCGATCCAGAAGTGGGTCGGCTCGACGATCAACGGCACGGTCACGCTCCGCCTCCGGCGCGGCGACGACTACACGATCCTCGACACCACGAGCACGAACCTCTCCTACGCCCCCGAGAAGCTCTCGATGGAGCGCGTCGGCGACGCCGCGTTCGGACCCACCGATCGCATCGGTCAGCTGACGATGCGCAACCTCGACATCTCCGACTCCCGCTCGCGCCTCGAGCAGTACGCGGGCCTCGGCCTGATCGGCGGCGCCACCGGTGCTCTCGTCGGGCGGATCACAGCCGGTCACGCAGACGAGATCACCGAGCCGGCCTCGCCGCCGGATGCCGCGACCGAAGCCCTCGAGGAGGCGATCGAGGCGGCATCCGACTCGGCCATGTTCGACGCCGGGACCGACTGAGCCGACCTGCCCGAACGCGACACCTGGTCGGTGAAGTGCGGGTAGCGGCGGGGTCGGGTTACGATTCCAGACGGTACCCGCGCGCCCGAACGCGTGGGACTGAGGACCGCGGTGGCTGACATCGCGTCCCCACGCCCCCACTCGAAAGACCTTCAATGCTGAAGCCCGCCACCGCAGCCGCGCCGATCATCGCGGACGACCCGCCCCGCAAGCGCTCGGTCGGTCGTGCGATCGGCATCGCGCTGTTCAGCCTCGTCGCCGGCGTCACGGTGATAGCCCTGGTCGCGGCGGGCTTCGTGGTGTGGACGATCCAGCGTTCCTTCCCGCAGCTGGAGGGGACGATCGCGGTCGAGGGTCTCGGGCGGGACGTGGACGTGCAGCGCGATGCGCTCGGCATCCCCACGATCACGGCATCCGACACCGACGACCTCTTCTTCGCGCAGGGGTACGTGCACGCGCAGGACCGCTTCTGGGAGATGGACTTCCGCCGTCACGTCACGAGCGGTCGGCTCTCGGAGCTGTTCGGCGAGTCCCAGCTGGGCACCGATCGGTTCCTGCGCACGCTCGGCTGGCGCGAGGTCGCGGCGCAGGAGGTCGAGGCCCTCGACCCGACGATCGCGTCGTACTACGAGGCCTACGCCGAGGGCGTGAACGCCTACCTCGCCGACCATGACGGGGCCGACGCGTCGTTCGAGTACGCGGTGCTCGGCCTGCAGAACGCCGACTACGAGATCGAACCGTGGACGCCGGAGGACTCGGTGGCCTGGCTCAAGGCGATGGCGTGGGACCTCCGGACGAACATCGAGGACGAGACCGAGCGCGCGCTCCTCGCACCGGACTTCACGTCCGATCAGCTCGCGCAGCTGTACCCGGGCTATCCGTTCGACCGCAATCCGGTCATCGTTCCCACGCTCGTCGCCGCGCAGCCGGCAAGTGCGGGCGCAGCATCCGATCCCGGCGTGGTCACGGCGACGATCGAGTGGGGCGAGGCCGAGGGCGTGATCGAGGCCGTCGGCGCGCTCATCGGCAACGCCGGCGAGGGCATCGGCTCCAACTCGTGGGTCGTGTCCGGAGACCTCACCGAGAGCGGGATGCCGCTGCTGGCGAACGATCCGCACCTCGGCGCCGCACTGCCCAGCGTCTGGCATCAGGTGGGCTTGAAGTGCCGCACGGTCACCGCCGCCTGCGCGTTCGACGTCTCGGGCTTCAGCTTCTCGGGCGTGCCGGGCGTCGTGATCGGCCACAACAGCCGCGTCGCGTGGGGCTTCACGAACCTCACCACCGACGTGACCGACCTGTATCTGGAGAAGATCCAGGGCGGGCAGTACTGGCGGGACGGGCAGCTGATCTCCCTCGAGGAGCGCACCGAGACGATCGAGGTGGCGGGCGGCGAGGACGTCGAGCTGCGCATCCGCTCCACCGCGAACGGGCCGATCCTGTCGGGCCTCAGTCCCGACTTCACGGCGATCACCGAGGACCCCTACAGCGGCACGGACGGCGTGGTCGCCCAGCCGGTCACCGCTCCGGAGGGCCAGTACGCCGTGAGCCTGCGCTGGACGGCGCTGGATCCGGGCACGACCGCCGCGTCGATCTTCGCCCTGAACCTCGCTGAGGACTTCGAGGACTTCCGCGCCGCCGCGGCCCTGTTCGACGTGCCCGCGCAGAACCTCCTGTATGCCGACGTCGACGGCAACATCGGCTACCAGACACCGGGCCGCCTTCCGATCCGGGGCGCCGGCGACGGATCGATGCCCCATCCGGGGTGGGACTCGGCGTACGCCTGGCAGGGCTTCATCCCGGCCGACGAGCTGCCGATGTCGTACAACCCCGCCGAGGGGTACATCGTCACGGCGAACAATGCGATCGTCGGCGCCGACTACCCCTACCTGCTCACCCGTGACTGGGACTACGGCTGGCGGGCAGCGCGCATCGTCGATCTGCTGCAGCGCAAAGCCGCGATGGGAGCTCTCAGCGCCGACGACATGCGCGACATCCAGGCCGACAACGAGTTCGCGATGGGCAAGCAGCTCACGGCCGCGTACATGGACATCGTGACGGGTCGCCAAGGCCCGGATGCCGCGCTCGAGCTGCTGCGATCGTGGGATGCCCAGAACGGCGCCGACTCGGCCGCCGCGGCCTACGCGAACGTGCTGTGGGACCAGCTGGTGCTCGACCTGTTCGTCCACGGCCGCGCGGCGCCCGCGCCGGTGACCGGGCAGGGCCGCCTGTTCCTCGTCGTGGACGCGCTGCTGGAGGATCCCGACTCGGAGTGGTGGACCAACGCCGAGCTGGGCGTCGACGGTCAGACCGAGATGCTCGAGCACGCCGCGAACGAGGCATACGACCGCCTCGTGGCGCTGCAGGGCGACAATCCCGCGAAGTGGAGCTGGGGGGCGCTGCACGCGCTGCCCCTGCGCAGCGACACGTTCGGGACGTCGGGGATCGCGCCCATCGAGGCGCTCTTCAACCGCGGTCCGTACCCGGTCGGCGGCGGCTCGTCGGTCGCCAACGCGACCGGGTGGGACATCGGCGGGACCTTCGAGACCGTCACCGTCCCCTCGATGCGCATGGTGGTCGATCTCGCCGACTTCGACGCGTCGGGCTGGAACCACCTCACCGGCACGAGCGGCCACACCTTCCACCCGAACTACGTCGACCAGACGTCGGCGTGGCAGCGCGCAGAGCTCACGCCGTGGGCGTTCACGGATGACGCGGTGGATGCCGCGACCACCCACGAGCTGACGCTGGTCCCCGCCGACTGACCCCGTCAGCCCCCCGCGGCGGGTGGCGTGCGCTTGGACTCGGCGAGCTCGTCGACGTACAGCGTGCTCTCGTCGATCGTGCCGTTGCGGTAGGCCCGGCGCCCGATCATGTGCGCCGACAGCGGCGCGGTCGCCAGCTGGATGAGCACCACCGGCAACAGAAAGGCGACCACCGGCCACGAGCGCAGGGACAGGGCGATGGCGAGGCAGATCAGAATCAGCCCGAGCACCTGGGGCTTCGTGGCGGCGTGCAGTCGCATGGGCACGTCTGTGAAGCGGAGCAGTCCGATGGCCGCCGTCAGGCACAGCAGCGCCCCGAGAAGGATGAGCACGAGAACGGTCACGTCGAGAACCGCATCCAGCGGCGAGACGGCTTCGAGAGCGGGAGAGATGCTCCTCATTGCTGCACGTTGTCCCTTCTCGCGACGAATCGGGCGATCGAGATCGAGCCGAACACGCCGACGGCGGCGATGATCAGCAGCACCGGAAGGCTCCGCGTGTGGTGGTTGATGGCCATCTCGGCGCCGAGGATGCACATGACCTCGGTGAGGAGCACGTCGGAGGCGACGGCGCGGTCGAGGATCGACGGGCCGATCACGATGCGCCACAGCGTCAGCAGCGCCGCCACGGCGAAGACCACGTAGCTCACGACCAGCAGTGCGTTCATGCCGGCGCTCCTGTCTGCCGCGGGGTGTCGATCTCGGCGGCGCGGATGACGGCGAGCTGCTCGCGGGAGCCGACCGCCCGGACGATCCGGGCCTCCCAGCCGAGGACGGCCCGCTTCTGGCTCACGATGTCGGCGTCGGTTCTCGGCCCCAGCACGTGCAGGTAGAGGATCCGTCGGTCGCGGTCGGCTTCGACGATGAGCGATCCCGGGATGAGGGATGCCGTGACTCCCGTGTGCGTCATGATCAGGTCGTCGTCCGTGCGCAGCTGCACCGCGATGACCGCGCTGCCCACCCGCTTCCACGGGTCGATCACCTGCCACGCGACGAGCAGGGATCCGCGCACGAGCGCGCCGAAGAACGTGACCACGAAGACCAGGCCGTACCAGAGGTTCAGCCGCCCCGACAGCTCCACCGGCGGGAGGCGGAAGACGCTCGTGACGAACACCGCGACGACCAGCCCGGTGACGAACGCGACCACGGTGAACTGGCCCCACAGGAGCATCCACAGAGCGATGAGCCAGAAGAAGAACGGCAGCTGGCGCCAGAGCCGGGTCAGCAGGGTGGTCCTGCCCCCGGCATCCGTCGATCGCGCATCGCGGGAAGGCGCGCTCACGGGCTCACCTCCTGTTCGAGCTGGGCGACGCTCACCGGCTCGAGCAGCGCGGCGCCGATGCGGGCGCACACGTCGTAGAGCGGGCCGGCGAACAGCGTCAGGCCCACCGTGATGGCGACCATGCCGACAGTGGCCGCCGTCATGATGCGCGGGATCACCCGGCGCTCGGTTTCGACCGCCGCCGCCGGCGCGTCGCCCAGATAGGCGATGCGCGCCTCGGTCTCGGCCGAGTCGTCCTCCTCGCGCCAGAACGCCAGATTCCAGGCGCGCATGAGCGCGTACAGAGTCAGCAGGCTCGTGACGATGCCGCCGACGATGAGCACCATCAGAAGCGGCGTGCCCACCTCGGCCGCCGCGTCGAACAGGGCGTACTTGCCGATGAACCCCGAGAAGGGCGGCAGTCCGCCCAGGTTGACGGCGGGGATGAAGTACAGCACCGCGATCACCGGCGCCGCCTTCATCAGGCCCTTCACGCGCAGGATCGAGGTGCTGCCTGCGCGGCGCTCGATCAGGCCCACCGCGAGGAACAGCGTCGTCTGCACCACGATGTGGTGGACCATGTAGTAGATCGTCGCCCCGACCGCGAGCGGCGTGGCGATCGCGAGCCCGAACACCATGTAGCCGACGTGGCTCACGAGCGTGAACGACAGGATGCGCTTCAGCTCGGCCTGCGCGAGCGCCCCGAGGACGCCCACGATCATCGTCGCGAGGGCCACGATCAGCAGCAGGGCGTTGAGGTCGTTGTCGCGGAAGAGCTGCGTCTCGGTGCGGATCATGGCGTAGACGCCGACCTTGGTCAGCAGGCCGGCGAACACGGCGGTGACAGGGGCGGGTGCGGTCGGGTACGAGTCGGGCAGCCAGAACGACAGCGGGAAGACGGCCGCCTTGATGCTGAAGGCGAGCAGCAGGAGCAGGTGCAGCACGGTCTGCGTCTCCTGCGGCAGCTCGGTCATCCGGTCGGCGATCTGCGCCATGTTGACGGTGCCGAGCGCCCCGTAGATCACCGCGATCGCCGCGAGGAACAGGATCGACGAGACCAGCGAGACCACGATGTAGACCACACCGGTGCGGATGCGGGACTCGGTGCTGCCGAGCGTGATCAGCACGTACGACGCGACGAGCAGGATCTCGAAGCCGACGTAGAGATTGAACAGATCGCCGGCGATGAAGGCGTTGAAGATGCCGGCGGCGAGGATGAGGTACGACGGGTGGAAGATCGACACGGGTGTGTCGTCGTCGCCGTCCGCGGCGCCCTGGCCGACGGAGAAGAGCAGAACCGCGAGGAGCACGATGCTCGAGACGACCACCAGCAGCGCGGACAGCCGGTCGACGTACAGCACGATCCCGAATGGAATCGGCCATCCGCCCACCGAGACGACGAGAGGCAGGCCGCCCGCGTCGACGACCACCAGCAGCACGGCGGCGATCACGAGCACGACCGTCAGCGTCACGATCGACACGGCCACCTGAGTGCGGCGATGCCGCCCGGCGATCAGGTTGATCGCCGCGCCCAGCAGGGGCAGCGTCACCAGGAGCGGGACCAGCGCGTTCACTCGGCATCACCATCCCGGCGCCGAGTCGCCTCGTCGGTGGGGGCGTCGTCGCGGATGCCGCTGAAGTCGCGGCTGCCGAGCACGGTGATCGGCGCCGTCGCGAGCCCGACGAAGTCGGTGACCGTGTCGTCGGATTCGACGGCCGTGTCGTCTTCCATCGTGTCTTCGGCTTCGATGCTGCGCGCGCGCACCGCGATGTCGGCCGCGTCGTCCTCGACCGTGTCGGCCTGACCCAGCTGCCACGAGCGGTAGATGAGGGCGAGGAGGAACGCCGAGATCGCGAAGGTGATCACGATCGCCGTGAGCGTGAGCGCCTGCGGCAGTGCGTCGGACATGTCGGCGGTGTCGCCTGCCCCGAAGAAAGGGGCGATGCCGGGCCGGCCCATCACGATCAGCAGCAGCAGATTGGTGGCGTTGCCCAGCAGGAGGAATCCGATCAGGACGCGGGTGAGGCTGCGCTCGAGCATCGCGTACACGCCGCAGGCATAGAGGACCGCCATGATGACGATGAGCACGAGCGACACGTCCATCAGCCGTTCACCCCACGAGAACTCTGCTGCTGCGCCTGGCGGTCGACTTCGGCGCCGAGACTGCGCAGCACGTCCAGCACGAGCCCGATCACCACGAGGTACACCCCGATGTCGAACAGCGTCGAGGTGACGAACTCGATGTGCCCGACCAGGGGCAGCTCGGTCTCGAAGAAGGCGCTCGTCAGCGGCGAGAGGCCGAACAGCAGCGGGACGACCGCGCAGGCGACCGCGATCATCATGCCCACGCCGAGCAGTCGGCCGGCGTCGGTCGGCGCGGCGGCGCCGAGCTCGTACCGGCCTCCGGCGATGTAGCGCATGACCAGCGCCATGCCCGCGACCAGCCCGCCGGCGAATCCGCCGCCGGGCAGGTTGTGCCCGGCGAAGAGCAGATACAGCGACACGATGATGATCGAGTGGAAGAGCACGCGCACGATCACCTCGAGCAGGATCGAGCGGTTCTCGGGGCGTACGCGCTGCCCGCCGACGAGCCAGGCCATCCGCTCCGGCCGCCCCGAGCCGTCGACCGGGCGGATGCCGTCCTCGGTCTCCACGAGGGGTCGGCGCGTCCGCGCGGCGGCTGTCGGCAGGGGCGCCGTGAACGTGGAGAGGCTGTCGGCGCGGTGGGTGACGAAGACGAGGGATGCCACTCCCGTGGCCGCCAGGATGAGCACCGACAGCTCGCCCATCGTGTCCCAGCCGCGCAGGTCGACGAGTGCGACGTTCACGACGTTCTTCCCGTGGCCGATGTCGTACGCGAGCTCGGGGAACGTCTGCGAGATCGGAGGCTCGACGCGATCGGCGGTCGCGATGATCGCGATGAAGGCCATGGTCAGTCCCACCGCCGCCCCGAGCACCGCGCGGGCGATCGGCCACACCGATGCGTTGTGATCGCCCATGCGCGAGGGGATGCGCCGCAGCACAAGAGCGAAGGCGACCAGTGTGACGGTCTCGATGAGGATCTGGGTGAGTGCGAGGTCGGGGGCGCCGCTCGTGGCGAACAGCAGCACGAGTCCTACACCGGTGGCGGAGACGAGCACGACGCCGGTGTAGCGCTTGCGCGCGCGCACCGCGACGATGCCCGCCGCGATCATGATCGGCGCCACGAGCAGCTGCATCGGCGTGTGGTAGGCATCCAGCTGGGCGCGCCAGTCGTCGCCGGCGAGCAGGGCGGTTCCCTCGGCCGCGACGAAGACCACGAAGATGGTTCCGACGTACACCGGCAGCGACCCGCGCTGCGTGAGGCTCGTCGTCAGCACCGAGAGGCTCGCGATGCCCCGCAGCGCGGCGTTGTACACGTCCGGTGCGGTGAAGGGCAGCATCCGCTTGAGGGCGGGCCTGCCCGCAGTCGCGACGAAGGCGAGCGCACCGACGGCGATCGTGGCGAGCGAGATCCACAGAGCCGGCTCGAAGCCGTGCCAGAGCTGCAGATGAGCCGGGTGCTCGGGGGGCGCGATGCCGGGACTGGCGGCAGGCGCCAGGTCGGCGTACGAGGCGAAGGCGACATCGAGCACCGGAGCGGCGATTCCGGCGACCACGGTGAGTCCCGCCAGGAGGACGGGCGCTCCGAGGAAGCCGATGGGCGGATCGGGCCACTCGGTGCGCGGCGCCGGTCCGCCCTCGGGCGCCTTCTTCGTCCAGAACCCGCCCCACAGGAAGCGGATGCCGTATGCCGCGGTCAGGACCGAGCCGAGGATCACGCCGATCAGGGCGACGATGCCCCAGGGCTCGCCGCCGGCGGCCTCGTGCAGCAGCGCGGTGAGGGCGCCCTCCTTGGCGACGAAGCCGACGGTCGGGATGATGCCGATCATGGAGGCGACGGCGATGAACGAGAACACCGCCATGACCGGCGCCTGCCGGCCGACTCCGCTGAGCTCGCGGATGTCACGCGTCGAGAGCTGGCGGTCGATCACGCCGACCACGAGAAAGAGCGCGGACTTGAACAGCGCGTGACTGAGCAGCAGGGCGAGACCCGCCAGCGCGGCATCCCGCGTGCCGTACCCGAGGACGACGGTCAGCAGTCCCAGCTGGCTCACCGTGCCGAAGGCCAGCAGGCGTTTGAGGTCGCTCTCGCGCAGCGCCTGGAACCCGCCGAGCAGCATCGTGAACGCGCCGAGGCCGATCACGATCGGCCGCCAGACCGGCGAGAGGGCGAACACCGGAGCGAGCAGGGCGATCAGGTAGATGCCGGCCTTCACCATCGCCGCCGCATGCAGATAGGCGCTCACCGGGGTCGGCGCGGCCATCGCACCGGGCAGCCAGAAGTGGAACGGGAAGATCGCCGACTTGCTGAGCGCCCCGACCAGCAGCAGCACCAGCGCGGCATCCACGACCGGGCCGGTCGGCGCGGCGGCGAGGATCTGGGAGATGCTCGAGGTGCCCGCCTCCACCACCATCAGAACGACGCCGATCAGCATGATGAGGCCGCCGAGTGTCGTGACCAGAAGCGCCTGCAGCGCGGCCCTTCGGCTCACGGCCCGTCGGTTGTAGAAGCCGATGAGCAGGTACGACAGCACGCTCGTCAGCTCCCAGAACATCACGAGCACGACGAGATCGTCGGTGATGACGAGCCCGTACATCGCCCCGGCGAATGCCAGCAGCACCGCCGAGAACTGGCCGACCCCCTCCGTCTTGTCGCGGAAATACCAGCGGCAGTAGAGCAGCACCAGGGCGCCGACGCCGGTCACGATGAGTGCCATCACCCACGAGAGCGTGTCGAGGCGGGCCGAGAGCTGGATGCCGAGCGGCGGGATCCAGTCGAAGGACTCGTACGGCGTGCTGCCCGCCAGGACCTCGGGAGTCTGGACGACGGTGTACGCGAAGGCAGCGAGGGGAAGGAGCGCGCCGACATAGAACGCGCGGGCGCCGATCCGCCCGACCAGCCACGGCAGGAGGATCGGCAGCAGTGCGAACGCGGCGAGAAGGGCCAACATGCGCGGCCTCCTCGGGTTCGTCGGCCTCACGGCGCCGTTGCTCGAAAGCAAGTTGGGCGGCGGCTCGGGCGATCGGGGTGTCGAATCCAGTCTATCGGCGCGAGAAGTCGCCCCGATCCGCTGCGGCGCGGCTCAGGCGCGGGGAGCGGTCGTGTTGCCGACCCGGAAGTCGCACGTGAATCGGATCGACGCCGCCGGCTCACCGGCGAGCATCGCCGCGACGGCCAGGCCCGCCGCCCTGCCTTTGTCGGCCGCCGGCTGCACGAGGGTGGTGAGCTCGTACGGCGCGAGACCGTCGACGACGATCCCGTCGAATCCGGTCACGCTGACGTCCTCGGGCACCCGCAGACCCGCCTCCTCGGCGGCGCGGATGACGCCCGCGGCCAGCAGGTCGCTCTGCGCGATGACCGCGGTCGGGCGCTCGGCGGCGTCGGCGAAGATCGCGCGACCTGCGCTGAGACCCTCGTCGATGAAGCTGCCTCCCGCGGCATAGGCCCGCGCATACGGGTAGACGTCACGGGCACCGGCCAGCCGCTCCCGCGTGACGTCGACGGTGACGGTCTGGTCGGCCGCGATCCACCCGCGGTCGCCGCCCGCACCCACCGGCAGCGTCACGATCGCGACGTCCTCGTGGCCGAGCGCCTTGAGGTGGCTCGCCGCCTGCCGCTGGGCCTCTCGGTTGTCGAGCCCGATCTTGGGGATGCCCTCGCCTGCGTCGCCTTCGATGACGACGACCGGGATGCCACGCGCCGTCACCACCGCGAGCGATTCGCGCAGCACGGGGCTGCAGCCGATGAGGACCGCCGCATCGAGCGGCGCGGTCGTGAGCGTGGGCTCGGTGCCGAGCGGCGCATCGTTGTGGAGGGCACGGTCGCGGAGCAGGAGCAGACCCGCCCCCAGTGCGGCGACGCCGTCCGTGAGGCCGTCCATCATCTGCGTCTTGACCGGATCGAGGAAGGCGGCGCCGAGGTGCTCCTCGAAGACCACGCCCACGATGCCCGAGCGGCCGCGCCGCAGCGACGCGGCCCGCGGATCGGGCCCGGTGTAGCCCAGCGCGCCGGCCGC
Source organism: uncultured Actinomycetota bacterium (assembly GCA_963750955.1). GTDB lineage: Bacteria > Actinomycetota > Actinomycetes > Actinomycetales > Microbacteriaceae > Microbacterium. The sequence goes on along the minus strand of CAVVSI010000009.1, from coordinate 35,615 downwards.
GTCCAGCACCCGCTTCCGGGTGGCGTCCGAAACGGCCGTCTTGCCGCTGAAGACCACCGAAGCGGTCGACGGCGAGACGCCCGCGGTACGGGCGACGTCGGTGATCGTGGGACGGCGCGTGCTCATGACGCCTCGATGCTACCGCGCGGTGGGCGCGGTACCGAATCGATTCGACAGCTCGAAACGATTCGGTAGAATGGCCCCCATGGAACTCGTCCTCACGCGCTCGCAGCTCGTGCGCTGGCGCACGGCGGTCTTCGCGATCTTCCTCGCGAGCGGCCTCAGCATCGCGACATGGGCCTCCCGCGTCCCGGCGATCAAGGTCGCGCTCGATGTGGACAACATCCAGATCGGCCTCATGCTGCTGGGGGCCGGCATCGCCTCGATCGTCGGGCTGTCGCTGGCCACGGTGGTCCTCGCCCGCTTCGGCGCGCGATCCGGGATGCTGGGCGCGATCCTCGTCTTCGCGGTCGGGGTCGCCCTGATCGGCGTCGGCACCGACGTGCTGCACTCCTACGTCTTCGTCGTGGGCGGCCTGGTGCTGTTCGGGCTCGGAAACGGGGCGGTCGACGTGATGATGAACGTCGAGGGCGCCGCGATCGAGAAGCAGGTCGGCAAGACGATCCTTCCGCTCTTCCACGCGTTCTTCAGCTTCGGCACCGTGATCGGCGCCGGTCTCGGCGCTCTCGCTGTCGCCATCGGCCTGAACGTCCTCGTCCACACCTCGGTGATGGCGGTCGCGATCGTCGTGATCGCCTTCGTGACGCACGCGAACGTGCCGGCCCGCGAGATCACGATGGACCCGGCGGACGAGACCGATCGGCGGCACTGGAGGGAGCGGCTGCACACCGCTCTGTCCGCCTGGCGGGAGCCGCGCACGTACGCGCTCGGCGTGATCATGCTCGGCATGGCCTTCGCCGAGGGCGGAGCCAACGACTGGCTCGCCCTCGGAATGGTCGAGGGCCATGGCTCGTCCCAGGCCGTCGGCGCTCTCGGCCTGACGGTGTTCTCGGTGAGCATGACGGTCGTGCGGATCTTCGGCGGTCCGCTCGTCGACCGATTCGGTCGCGTCTGGACGCTCCGGGTGCTGGCCGCGCTCGCAACCGCCGGCCTGCTGCTGTTCATCCTCGCCCCCAGCATGCCCCTCGTCTTCGTCGGCGCGGCACTGTGGGGTGCGGGCGTCTCGCTCGGCTTCCCCCTGGGCATGTCCGCCGCGGCGGACGACCCGGCCAAGGCGGCCGCGCGGGTGAGCGCGGCCGCGACGATCGGCTACATCTCGTTCCTGTGCGGTCCGCCGATCCTCGGATTCATCAGCGAGAACATCGGCCTGCTGAACACGCTGTACATCCTGGTGGCGCTCGCCGTGGCATCCGGCCTCGCGTCGGGTGCCGCCAAGCCGATCGCCGGCTCGACGGTGGGCGCGGGGCACCCCCGCGACCACGCCGACCGTTCCGCCTGAGCGCGGCGGCGGTCTAGGCTCGTCGGGTGCGTCTCGTCATCGCCCGATGCTCGGTGGATTACACCGGCCGCCTCAACGCGCACCTGCCGCTGGCCACACGCCTGCTCGTGCACAAGGGCGACGGCAGCCTGCTCGTGCACTCGGACGGCGGCTCGTACAAGCCCCTCAACTGGATGAGCCCGCCGTGCACCCTGACCCTCCAGGCACCCGATGAAACGGATGCCGCCGCCGGCGTCGTGGAGCTCTGGAAGGTCACGCACGCCAAGACCGGCGATGCGCTTCTCGTCCGCATCCATGAGGTGGTGCACGACACCTCGCACGAGCTGGGCGTCGACCCCGGGCTCGTGAAGGACGGCGTCGAGGCCGACCTGCAGCGTCTGCTCGCCGAGCAGGTCGACGTGATCGGCGCCGGACTCTCCCTCGTGCGACGCGAGTTTCCGACGGCGATCGGTCCGGTCGACCTGCTGCTGCGGGATGCGGCCGGAGGAACCATCGCGGTCGAGGTCAAGCGCCGCGGTGACATCGACGGCGTCGAGCAGCTCACCCGCTACCTGGAGCTCCTCGGGCGCGACCCGCACCTCGCGCCGGTCAGCGGGGTGTTCGCCGCCCAGGAGATCAAGCCCCAGGCGCGCGTCCTCGCCGCCGACCGCGGCATCCGCTGCATCACGCTCGACTACGACGGCATGAAGGGCGTCGACTCGGGCGCCCCCCGGCTGTTCTGACGAACCGAGGGCTCCCCCGTCCGCACTTAGGCTGTTGCCATGGGGAGCCGATCGCCGTGGACATGCGTGCTGTGGGATGTCGACGGAACGATCGTGGACGCCTCGGACGGCATCCTGCGTCGGCTGACCATCACTCTCGAGCACTTCGGCAGGACCGCGCCCACGCGTGCCGAGCTCGTGCACTGGATCGGCCCGCCGATGTTCGAATCCTTCCAGGTCACCGGAGGGATGAGTCCCGACCAGGCGGCCGAGGCCGTTGCGTTCTACCGCGTGCTCGGCAGGGCCGACGGCTACACCACCGGTGCGAAGCTCTTCGCCGGGGTGGGTGAGCTGATCCAGGAAGTCGCCGCGGCCGGCATCCCGCAGGCGACGGCGAGCTCCAAGCCCGAGATCCAGGTGGACGCCCTCATGGACCACTTCGACCTCTCGCCTTGCTTCTCGGCCATCGTCGGCGCCACCTCCGACGAGCGCACGCTCGCCGCGAAGTCCGACATCGTGGCCGAGGCGCTGCGCCGCCTGGACGCGGCCGGGGCCGACACGAGCCGCCCGGTGCTGGTCGGCGACCGACATCACGATGTGGAGGGCGGAGCCGCGCACGAAGTGCCCGTGATCTTCGTGCGCTGGGGCTTCAGCTGGCCCCACGAGTCCGCGGGCGCCCAGGCCGCCGTCGACACCGTCGACGAACTGGGCGACCTTCTCCTGGTTCGGGATTCCGATGGGTGAGGTCGTCGCCGGCATCCTGTCGTGGGTGATTCCCGCGCTGGTCGTCTTCGGCGTCACCGCTCTGGCGATCGCCGTGATCGCGTGGGCGATCCGTTCGGCACGGCGATCGCCGCGCGCGCGGGCGGCAGCGGTCGAGATCCGCGGGCGGGCGGGCGCGATGCTCGTGCAGCTCGACGACGCCGTGGACGAGCTCGACCTCGAGGTCGGGCTCTCGGGCGCCCTGTACGGCGGCGGCGCACCGGCATCCCTGCGTCGTGCCCGGCTGACCGCGCAGCACGTGCGCGACGAGTCCTTCGAGGAGTACCGCGCGATCTCCGCCCCGGACGCGCTGCCCGTGCAGATCCGTCAGGGGTCGGCCCGCATCCAGCGTCGATGCACCGAGGCGCTCGCCACGATCGCCGCTGCCCGGGCGCAGCACTCGGACTGGGTGCGCGCGAACGTGTCGGCGGCCGCGCAGATCGCCGCCGCCCAGCGGAGACTGGCGACGCTCCGGGCCACGATGGGCGACCCCGCGGCCCTTGTCGCCGAGCTGTCGTCCCGCTTCGCGGAGGACGAGTGGAAGGACGCATCGCGAGCGGCGCGCGCGGCGGTGGACAGCGCCGATGAGGCGGAGCGGTCGCTCGCGATCGCGGCGCGCTCGGCCGACGACCCCACTCGCAGCGCCCTCGCCGACCTGGCGACCGCCGAGCGCGCACTGCGCCGCGCTGAGACCGAGGCGCGCACGCTGGAGGAGACCCACCGCCTCGTCACACAGGCCGCGCAGGCGGTGCCCGGTGAGTTCGCCGCCGCCCGCACGGCCCTGCGGCAGGCGGGGGTGACCCGAGAGCAGCTCGATCCGACCGACGCGGCCCGGCTGGGAGGCGAGCTGCGGGCGATCGACGCGGAGCTGTCGGGGCTCGAGGCGGATGCCGCGCAACGCCCCACCCGGGCCATCGACCGCATCGCACGCGCACGCGACCGCCTGGATCTCGCCCTCGGCGACGCCCGCACCGCGCAGCAGCGCATCCGCGGCGCCCGCACCGCGCTGCCCGGCACGCTGGCCGCCGCCCGCAACGCGATCGCCCACGCCGAGGCGTCGGTCGGCCACGCCCGCGCCGGTGCGGACGCGCGATCCCGGCTGGCGTCGGCGCAGCGCGAGCTGGCCGCCGCCCGCCAGGTCCAGGATCCGGTCGAGGCTCTCGATGCGGCGCGACGCGCGATGAGGGATGCCGAGGACGCCCAGGCGCTCGCCGATTTCGACCGGCTCGGCGGGCGCTGAGCTGCGACCCGTCCGCCCCAAGGCCGCGCGGGCGGCCCCGGCCGCACCCTCGCCGCTATCGTGAACCCATGAGCGACCTCCAGGCCAAGCCGCGGCATCCGATCGTCCGCGTGGTCGCGCGGATTCCCGCGACGCTGATCCTCGTGGCGGTCCTCCTCATCGTCGGGGTGGTCTTCGCGGGACTGTGGAGCCCCTTCGAGGATCATCCGCTCTTCGAGACCGTCGCATACGGGCTGCCGGCCCTCCTGGACGGCCGCTGGTGGACCCCCGTCACCGGCACGTTCTTCGTCAACCATCCCCTCGTCTACCCCTTCACGATCGCGAGCCTCATCGGCATGGCGTACCTCGAGATCCGCCGGGGGTCGCGGGTCGCGCTGGCCTACTTCGGCGTGGGCCAGCTGTTCGCGATCTTCGCCAGCGCGCTGCTGATCTGGCTCCTCGCCTTCCTGCCGTGGCCGTGGGCTCAGGCCGAGGCGCTCGCCCTCGACGTCGGGCCTTCGGGCGGAGCGATGGCCTGCCTCGCCGCAGCGGCCGGTCTGCTCGCGGCGCCGTGGCGGGTGCGGGCGTGGGCGCTCCTGCTCGGCTTCATCGTCGTGACGCTCTTCTTCTGGGGCTCGCTCGCCGACCTGGAGCACGCGCTGGCCGTTTCACTGATCCTCGTCGTGGACCGGTCGCTGCGGTTCCAGCGCACGACGGTGCGCGAGCAGCGGCTGATCGCGTTCGTGAGCGTGCTGGTGGTGCTGGCGGTGGACGTGCTCACCTTCTTCGTCCCGACGGACGGCCCGTTCGGGCACACCGACGCCAGAGGCGGATCTCCGCTCGACATCGCAATCGATGTCGTGCTCATCCTGATCATCGCCAACGGTCTGCGCCGCGGAAGACGGTGGGCCTGGGTGCTGAGCCTCGTCCTCGGCGGATTCAACGTCCTGACGGGCCTTCTCTTCGCCGCACTGCTCCTGGTTCCCGGAGCGGAAGTGCAGACCTCGGTCGGCGACGTCAGCGTCGCGATCGCCCAGTCGGCCATGTGGTCGGTGCTGCTGGTCTACCTGATCGTCGTGCGCGGCGCATTCGGTGCCCACCGCAAGGCGACGCTCGGCGCCGGCTCCGAGCCGACCATCGATGACGTCAAGGAGCAGCTCCGCGCGCACGGCGGCGGCACGCTGTCATGGATGACGACGTGGGGGGGCAACAGCTACGCGCGGACGACGAACGGGATCGTCGCCTACCAGAAGCGCGCGGGCGTGGCGATCGCGCTCGCCGATCCGCTCGGCCCGGAGTCATCCCGCGCGCAGTCGGCCATGGAGTTCATCGGCATGGCCGAGCGGGCGGGCCTCATCCCGTGCTTCTTCAGTGCGAGCGATGCGACCAAGGATGCCGTGCCCGGCACGTGGCGGAGCCTCGTCGTGGCCGACGACACCATCGTCGACCTGCCCGGGCTCGAGTTCACGGGGAAGGCGTGGTCGGCGGTGCGCACCTCGATCAACCGCGCCGTCCGCGAGGAGGTCACCTTCCGCATGACCCGCCTCGCGGACGAGACGTGGGGCGTGCAGCAGCAGCTGCGGGCGATCTCGGAGATGTGGGTGGGCGACAAGGGCCTGCCCGAGATGGGCTTCACCCTCGGCACGCTCGATGAGGCGATGGACCCCGAGGTGAGGGTCGCGCTCGCGGTCTCGGCGAAGGGCGACGTGGACGGGTTCCTGTCATGGCTGCCGGTGTATGGCGGCGACGGGAAGGTGCGCGGCTGGACGCTCGACCTCATGAGGCGGCGCGACGGCGGCTTCGGACCCGTGATGGAGTTCCTGATCGGCTCGTCGGCCAAGCACTTCTCCGAGGAGGGCGCGGAGGTCCTGTCGCTGTCGGGAGCGCCGCTCGCGCACGACTACCCGCCGGATGCCGGGGCGATCAAGAGCCTGTCGGACTGGCTGGCGAACATGCTGGAACCGGTCTACGGGTTCGGATCGCTGCACCGGTTCAAGGAGAAGTTCCACCCGCGGTACGAGACGATGCACCTGCTGTTCCGGGACGAGAGCGACCTCACCCGCATCGGCGCGGGGCTGACCCGGGCGTTCCTGCCCGACGCGACGCTGCGTCAGTTCGCGGGCGCGGGGCTGGAACTGGTGCGGGGCGAGCGCGACTGAGCCCCATTCGGGACTGTGTCGCGGCCCCCGATGCCGGAAGAGTTCACGCGCTCGCAACGCTCCTTCACCGTCCGGAAACGCCCGCGGTGAGCTTGATCCATAGTGTCGGAGCATGTCCACGCCTCCTGTGCGCGTCCCGTGGATCGACATCGCCAAAGGGGTGGCGATCACTCTGGTCGTCCTCCACCACGCTCTGCAGTTCCTCGGTGCCTACGGCTGGAGTCCGGGGCCGCTGTATCGGGCTGACGCGGGGCTGACCACGATGCGGATGCCGCTGTTCTTCGCGGTGTCGGGGCTCCTGGCCGCCAATGGCGTGCGGACCTTCACGTTCGCATCGCTCTGGCAGCGCCGCATGCTCCTGCTCGTCTACCTCTATGGGCTGTGGGGGCTCGTGCGCGCGATCTGGTTCTCGTTCGTGCCGTGGCCGCTCGGCGAGCTCAACCCCTGGATGCAGCTGCTGGTCTCGCCCGTCCAGCCGTGGTCGGGCCTGTGGTACCTCTATGCGCTGGCGCTGTACATGGCGCTCGCGTGGGCCATCCGCTCGCTGCCCGCGTGGTCGCAGCTGACGGGCGGCGCGGTCGTCTCGGCGCTCTTCGCGAGCGGCTTCATCCAGCTCGGCGTCGGGTACACCTGGCGGTCCATCGGAACGTACTTCTTCTTCTTCCTGCTCGGCATGCACGCTCGGGGTCTCATCCTGCGGTTCGCCGAACGGGTGACGTGGGTGACCGGCACCGCCACCCTCCTGGGCTACGCCGCGCTGGCGATCGGCATCGTCTTCATTCCGCAGCCGGTGCGATGGATCGCGACCCTGCCGGTCGCGGTGGTCGGCGTCGCGGCGGGCGTGGCACTGGCGGCACTCCTGGCGAGATCGGGCATCCTCGGGAGGGGAGTCGCCGCGATCGGCATGCGGACGCTCCCGGTCTACGTGCTGCACGTGCTGGTGATCTCGGCGCTCGCCCCGCTCGTGCCGGCGGGCATCGTGCCCACGCTGATCGCGGCCCCGCTGCTGGCCGCAGTGGCGATCGCCGCGTGCCTGGCGGTCTACTCGGTGACCGCGCGGGTGCCCGGACTCTTCACGCTTCCGCCAGGGCTCGCGGAGCGGTCGGTGCGGGCGTCCGACAGCTGAGCCTGCTGCCGCTCACCCGCAGCGCGAACGGACGTAGGGCGGTCGACGGCTCAGCCCGGCAGCCGGTTGTTCGTTCGACCTCACGCGCGGCCCAGTCCCTTGTACGCGAAGCCCGCGGCCTTCCAGGCGGCGGAGTCCAGTGCGTTGCGGGCGTCGATCACCAGCGGCTGCCGCATGATCGAGGCCACGTAGCGGGGATCCAGCGCCGTGTACTCGGGCCATTCGGTCACGAGGACGGTGAGGTCGGCATGGCGCAGGGCCTCGTCCGTGACCTGGGTATAGAGCAGCTGAGGATGCCGCGCCCGCGCGTTGTCGAGGGCCTCGGGGTCGGTGACGACGACGTCGGCGCCGAGGCCCTTCAGCCGTACCGCGACGTCGAGCGCGGGCGAGTCGCGCACGTCGTCGGAGTGGGGCTTGAACGACACTCCGAGGACGGCGACCTTGCGTCCGAAGACGGAACCGCCCAGAACCTCGACGGCCAGGTCGGCGACCCGGTCTCTTCTTCGCATGTTGATGGCATCCACCTCCTTGAGGAACGCGACGGACTCGCCGCGTCCGAGCTCTTCCGCGCGTGCCGTGAAGGCGCGGATGTCCTTGGGCAGACATCCCCCGCCGAAGCCGACGCCCGCGTTCAGGAATCGCCTGCCGATGCGCGCGTCGTGGCCGATCGCATCCGCGAGCTGGGTGACGTCGGCGCCGGTCACCTCGGCGATCTCGGCCATCGCGTTGATGAACGAGATCTTGGTGGCCAGGAAGGCGTTGGCGGCCACCTTGACGAGCTCGGCAGTGGCGTAGTCGGTGACCAGGCGCGGTGAGCCGCCGGCGATCGCTCTGGCGTACACCTCGTCGAGGATCGGAACGGCGCTGTCGTCCGACACTCCGTAGACCAGCCGATCGGGCTCGAGAGTGTCTTTGACGGCGTAGCCCTCGCGCAGGAACTCGGGGTTCCACGCCAGGCAGGCACCCGACCCGCTCGCGGCGATGACCTCGTTGAGGCGCGCGGCCGTGCCGACGGGCACCGTGCTCTTGCCCACCACGAGGTCGCCCTCGGCCAGGTACGGCAGCAGCGCATCGATCGCGCCGTCCACATAGGTCAGGTCGGCCGCGTACGACTCCTTCGACTGCGGGGTGCCGACCGCGACGAAGTGCACGGTGGCCCCCTCCACCTCGGCCATGTCGGTCGTGAAGCGCAGTCTGCCTGTCTCCAGGGCGGACGCGAGGATCTCGGGCAGCCCCGGCTCGAAGAACGGAGGCGTGCCCGCAGCGAGACTGGCGATCTTGCTCGCATCGACGTCGACCCCGACCACCTCGTGGCCGAGCTCGGCCATCGCCGAGGCGTGGACGGCACCCAGGTAACCGCATCCGATCACCGACAGCTTCATCGCTCCTCCCCCAGTTGCTCTACGGTCGTGTTCTCGATGAAGCAGCGGATCACGCGTCTCCTCTCGTGGCGTCGTGCGTGGTGGTCAGTTGCGGATCGTGATGCTCGTCACCGAGCTCGTGCCGACGTTGCCCGCCGCGTCGTTCGCGCGGGCGGTCACGGGGTAGGTGCCGTTCGGGTACGAGCGCGACGAGAAGCCGGCTTGCCAGGTCCCATCGGACTGCCTGGTCGCCGCGCCCAGGCGGGTCGAGCCCGACCAGAAGGTGACCGAGGTGACACCGACGTCGTCGCTCGCTGTCGCCACGATCGCGCTCGTCCCGGTGACGACACTTCCCGAGGCGGGTGAGGTGATGGCGACGGTGGGAGCCGTGCGGTCGGGTATCGGCGTCGGGGTCGGCGTCGGCGTGGGCGTCACAGTCGGAGTCGGAGTCGGCGAAGGCGTCGGAGTGGGAGTCGGAGTCGGAGTCGGGGTGGGAGTGGGTTCCACCACACCGCCGGACGGAATCGTCGAGGCGAGGTATCCGTACGTCCTTCCGGAGATCGGACTCGAGTTCGGATCGCCCGCGTACGAGTGACCGCGTACGTCGGCTGCCACCGCCTGATTGCGCAGGATGCTGCGGATCTGCGCCGGCGTCTTGCCCACGCAGTCGCGGCCGGGAAGCAAGCAGTTCAAGGCGACACCACTCAGTGCCGCGGCCGACATGCTCGTACCGGACTGGATGTACCCGAAGCGGTTGCCCTTGAGGGTCGTGTAGGGGCACATTCCGGGTGAGGCGATCACGTGCGCCGCGTCGGCCGCCGAGACAGCCCAGTTCGAGTTGACCGCCGGAGTGTCGTCCCGCGTCGAGACTGCGCACGGTGCACTGCCGGTGCCGCCCGGCTTGCCGTCGTAGTCGGCGACGTTGGTCGCCGTCAGCACCTCGTCATAGGCCCCCGGCAGATAGCCGGCCATGTTCGCCGTCGAGTTGCCGGCAGCGGCGACCACAAGCACGCCCTGCGCGACGAGGGAGCAGATCGCCTGGTGGAGCGCATCTGAGTTGGAGTACCCGCAATTGCCGTCATCGGCGCCGGGCGCGGTGATGCTCATGTTGGCGACGCCGATGTTGTAGGTGTCGGCGTTGTCGGCCACCCAGTCGATCGCGCAGAGGAGTGTGGAGAGCGTGCCGCGGTTGTTCGCGTCCATCGCGCGCACAGAATAGATGGGAGCGCCGGGCGCGACGCCCACCGTGCCGAAGCTGTTGTCGAACGCCGCCATGTATCCCGACACGCCCGTACCGTGGCCGTTGCCGTCGTTCGCGTCACCCGTGCCGAGACAGTTCACCGCCAGTGCGCGGTTGTAGTCCGTGTGAAGGTTGACGCCGGAGTCGATCACGGCGACGCCCGGGCCGGCCCAGATCGGGGTGACGCCGTCGCCCGCTCGGACGGGGGCTTGGTCGGCCTCCACCGCGCCGATGTTCGGGGGCACGACCTGCGCAGCGCCCTCGAACTCGACGTCCGCGCTCACGGCCGTCACCCGCGGGTCGGCGGCGAGCCGCGTGGCCTGCGTCGACGTGAGCGAGACCGTGAAGCCGTTGAGCGCGCTGTCGTAGAGCTGCTCGATCTTCATCCCCGCGCGCGCGGCGAGAACCTTCGGGTCGACGCCGTCGGCGAGCGCCACGACATACCTGCCGGCGGGGAGCGGCGTCGCCGCGGCCGGCGCAACCGCGCCGATGCCTCCTGCGATCAACGCCAGCGCCCCCAGTGCCGCCACTGCGCGGCTGCGCCAGGCCGTCATGATCTGCATGCTCACGAGAGTCCCCACTCTTCTCAGACGGCTCAGACTTCAGTTGCCGTCGCGGCCCACAGTACGGACCGCGTATTTCGCGTTCGTGACTTCTGGCGAAACTCCTCGAACGCCTCCATCGTGCGGACGGCGATGGAGTCCCACTCGTAGGGGGTTACGTCGGCGACATCCTCGCGGACCGGAGCGCACGCCCAGTCGAGCGCTGCGACCAGGTTCTCTGCGTCGAGCTCACCCTCGTACAGACGCACCCACTGCTCGCCCACGTCGGCCTGAAGCTCTTTCATCGCCCCGAGATCGGGAACGAGCACCGGCCGGCTGGCCGACAGGGCCAGGATGGCGGATCCGGAGTTCTGGATCCGCCGGTACGGCAGGACGATGAGGTCTGCCGCGGCGAGCACGACGGGCAGGACGTCGTCCGGCAGGAACCGCAGGTCCAGGCGCACGCGCGGATCGTCGCCGGCGGACTGGCGGATGCTCTTCGCCAGCGCAGCCGGCGCACTTCCCGAGACCAGGAGGACCGCATCGGTGTCCACCTCGCGGAACGTGCTCACCAGGTGAGGGACGTTCTTGTAGTCGCGGATCTGGCCGACCGACGCGATGACCTTCGCACGCGCCGGCAGACCGAGACGCTCCCGCGCCTGCTCGCGGGTCACCGAGAAGTCGTAGGAGCTCCGATAGTGTCCGTGCCGGGTGACAGCGGCCGGCGTCGCCGCGAGTTCGGGATAGGCGGTGCGCGCGGCCTGGAGCCCGCCGTCCGTCAGCGCGAGGATGCCGTCGATGTTGCGCATGAGCAGCCGGTGCGCCGCGCCTCGGATGCGGCGCGATGACCGCTGCTCGTGGGCCGCGACGTTGTGCACGGTCCATACCATCACCGTCCCGCGCGGGCGGGACAGAGCCAGCGTTCCGTAGAAGAGCGTCAGGCGGGCCACGTGGATGCTGCGACGCGGGCCGGTCAGGAACGACAGGTCCGGCCAGTGCAGATGGACCACGTCCGTCCTGCGGAAGAGCATGTGCCAGTAGTTGAGGTCGGCGACGGTCGCACCCCGACGCTGCATCGCCCGATAGAGATCGCGGTTGTACGGATTCGCGTTCTGCGTGCGGAACGCCGGCTCGGCCTGGACCACCAGCGGACGCGGTGCCGACGGTCGCACGGAGCCGGCGGGAGGCGTCCGGCCGAAGAGCGCGCGCTCGGCTGCCGGGTATCCTCGCCGCCACGATGCCCGCAGACTCCAGACATCCCGCCATGTGCGCTTGCGCGATCGGGTGGCGATCTCCAGAAGCCCGCGCACGCCCGATCCCGCCTGCAGAAGCAGGTTGCCGATCACGGCGAGGATCGACGGCCAGACGGCCCAGAGGTAGGTCACCTTGCCGGCCATCACCATCGCCATCTTGCGGCCGCTCGATCCGGTCGATCCTCCGACGTCGTGCTGGATGACCGCATCCGGCACGATCACGGGACGCAGCCCGTGCTTCCACGCCCGCGCCGAGAACTCGGCGTCCTCGCCATAGAGGAAGAACCGCTCGTCCATGCCGCCGAGCAGCTCCCAGTCCCGGCGACGGGTCAGGAGCAGGCATCCCGTGATGATCGGCACCTCGCGCACGCTGTCGCGGCGCCATCCACCGAGCGACTCGGGGTCGAAGAGGCGAGAGCCGCGGAAGACGGTTGACAGTCCGCCCGCGAAGCAGAGCAGAGACCACAGGGTCGGAGCGCCCCAGCACGAGGACGGGTCGAGCGTTCCGTCCTCCCGCACGGTGCGCCCGCCGTAGATGCCGTGCTCGGGGTGCTCCGTCGCGAACCGGAGCAGGGCCTCGAGTGAACCGGGGAAGGCGGTGGCGTCGGGGTTGAGCAGCAGGACGAACTCGCCATCACCGGCCTTGACGCCGCGATTGACCCCGCGCGCGAACCCGATGTTCTCGCCGACTTCGACGAGAAGGACTTCGGGGTGCGCCGCCGCGATCGCCTCGACGCTGCCATCCGTCGAGCCGTTGTCCACCAGGACGACCCGATGACCCGGAAGGTTCTGCTGCAGAACGGAGGAGATGCATTCGAGCGTGCGATCCCGTGTGTTGTAGTTGACGATGATCACGTCGACCGTGGGCGTCATGCAGCTCCAGCCGTGAGAGGGATGCGCTCTGCGAGCGGCCGCGTGCCGATGACCTTCGCCGGCACTCCCCCGACGATCGCGTTCGCCGGAACGTCCTTCGTGACGACCGCGCCGGCCGCCACGATCGCTCCCGCACCGATCGTGACGCCAGCGAGCACGACGACGTCGGCACCGAGCCAGCTCCCCGATCCGATCACGATGTCGCTCTCGCTCTTCGGCTGATCCATCACGGGGATGCCCTGCTCGATGCCGTAGTTGGATGCTGTGACCGTCACCCGGGGCGCGAGAAGGCACTTCTCACCGAACGTGATCCGGCCGACCGAGTTGCCCGCCCAGATCGTCGAGTATTCGCCGATATGCGTGCCGCTGCCGATCGTGATGCGCTCCGCGTTTCGGAACGACACGTTCGGTGCGAAGGTCACCCTCGAGCCACGGTCGAGCTTCCGCACCTGGGAAACGTGCGCATACCCGTAGAAGTGCAGGATCCGAAGCCCATGGAAGTAGACGCGAGGATCGATCGCCGACAGCAGCGCCTGGGCGTAGCGGCTCACGCGGCATCCCTGCGACCGGCGGCGAGCTCTTCGAGGATCGCCTGCAGTCGGTCGGCGCACCCCTGGACGTCCAGCTCGGCACGGCCTGCGACCGTGACGTTCAGGACGCCTTCGTAGGTCGACGCGAACACAGAGAACTCGTCACGCGGGTCGGATGCCGGCAGGGCGACGAGGTTGCGCACCTCCGCGCCGGCGAGGTAGCGCCTGTGGTCGGCCCAAGGGACGATGGTGGCGTAGCCGATCGCGCGGCCTTCCGGAAGCGGCTCGATCTCCGTACCCCGTGAGAACGCCACGACCTGACGGCGCACTTCCGGAACCAGCTCGTTCAGCCCCGCGCCCGGTGCGCCGTGAACCCGGGTCAGCAGCACGTGATTCCGGATCTGCCGGTCGTTCTTGGTGCGCCGTGAGACCGGGACGAAGACGTCGATGCCGAGCTCGTCGTCATCGACCGCCCGCATCGCCGCCGCGACCAGGAGGTCATTCAGCGAGCCGCGCAGCTTGGCGGCTGCGCGCGCGCTCGTGGAGGCATCCAGGGAGAAGAACGAGACCGTCGTGGGCGGGAGGTAAGTCTCCCGCAGATTCTTCCGCCGGATCACCCACTCCTTGAGGAACCGGGTGTTGCGCCCCCCCATGCGCTTGGCGCGCTTGACGATGGGCTTGCGCCAGTACTCCGCCCACCCCTCCCGCAGCGACGGCTGCTGGCGCGCCCACGCGACCGCGGCATGGACCGGAATCGTGAGCGACGTGCGGGGCGCCCGCACCGGGGTGCTCTCGGGCATCGGCTCGGGCACAGGATCGGGGTCCGTCACGAGGGTGAGACTGTCGAACGCCCACTTCGCGTCGCCCACGACGTGGTGAAGACGGAACCCGCACGCGATGTCGCCGTCGTTGAGCCTCGTGACCGTCATGTCCCACAGCGGCTTGTTCCGTGCGAGCGGCGGCCGGTTCACGCCGGCAAGGCGCTTGATCGACGCCGGGGTGAGGTCATCGGTCCCGTCCGCGAAGTGCACGTGCTGGACGACGTCGTAGTCTTCGTCCGGTACCCAGGCCGGTGCGGTCAGGCCCAGGGGCGAAGGCATGAGGCGCTTGCCCAACTCCGGGATGCGCCCCATCGACTGCGATACGGCCGCGAGAACCCGCTCGCGGTCGATGCTCCCATCGGGCGTCGTCAGCGGCGCGCCGTCGACGACGAACACTCCGGCCGTGTGCATCGCTTCGAAGGCGAGGCTCGTGGCCATGTGCTTCTCGTCAAGGGTGCGCATGAGGTCGACGCTGACCGGCGGGGTCTGCGTTTCGATCATGCGGTCTCCTCTCGAGCCGCTGATGCGGCGATGGTCACCAAAGCGGGGATTCCGCCGGACTGCCACGGTGGCATGAACCGCTCACCGACGAGCGGCGTGCGCCACGTCGCGCGAATTCCCTCGGCCATGCCGGTCAGCAGGGCGACTTCGTGGTCGGCGGGCTTTCCCGCCGCCAGGGCGCGCGCGATCCGCACGATCGTGCGACCGCACAGTCGCCAGCCCACGCTCAGCCCGAAGGGCGGGTCGGTGCGAAGCCACTTCGTGACGAGGGCGCCGAGCCCGCGGCCATACCCGCGGTGCAGCTCCACGTAGGCGTCGCCGACCCGGGTGTTGGCGTGCAGCACGACGCAGGTCCCGTCGTGGACGATGCCGGTACCGCCGCGCAGGATCCGGATGAAGATGTCGAGGTCCTCGGCGCCCGCCATCCGCTGACCCGCACCCATGAGATCGTCGAACCCGCCGAGCCGCAGCAGAACCTCGCGCCGGAAGGCCATGACCGCACCGTGCCCGGCGTCGATCCCCGACAGCGGGCGCGTATATCGCGTCTGCCGGTGGTACGGCACATCGGGAGAAACGGTGTGGTCCAGCATCCTGCCGGTCGCCGCCGAGACGGCGTCCTCGTCGAAGTGCACGCTGAGCCTCTGGACCCAGCCTTCCGTGGGACGGCAGTCGTCGTCGGTGAAGATCACGATCGGTCGGTCGGCGGTCGTGATGCCGACGTTCCGGGCGACGGACAGCCCTTTGCCCGATCGCACGTAGCCGACACCCGCCGCCTCGGCGACATGACGCGTCGCAGCGGTGGCGCTGGCGCTGTCGACGACGAGGATCGCAACCTCGGCCGGCGTCGAGGCGCGTATCGCCTCGAGCGCGCCCTCCAGCATCACGGGCCGGTCGCGGGTGCAGACGATGACCGTGACATCAGACGGCGACGGCATCGATCTCTCCCTTCTGCCGGCCGGGCGGCGTCGAGGAGTGCGCAGCGTCGAGCGCAGCGCGGTACGCCGCCTCGAGGCTGGAACCGGCGGCCTCCCATGTCAGGTCGGGCGAATGTGCGATGGATGCCGCCGAGAGTTCGGCGAGTCGCACGCGATCGTCCGAGAGCAGGTCGAGGTGCCCGGTCAGCGCCGCCACGTCGCGCGGCTCGTGAATCAGCCCCTGCACCCCGTCGGCCATCACTGCGCCCGCCGCACTCGAGACGAGAGGCACACAGCCCGCGCCCTGAGCCTCGTACGTCACGAGCGCACTGCCCTCCTCGATCGTCGGAAGCAGCAGCACATCAGATGCAGACAGCGCCGCCTGGACCGAGGACGAGAAGCCGACCACGCGCACGCTCGGATGGTCGAGCTCATCGCGGAGCAACTCGGCGTAGGCGGGAAGCATGCGACCGACGATCGTGAACGTGCCGTCCCGGCTCGCGTCGGAGTCCAGCCACGCCCGCAGCGCGTAGTGCAGTCCCTTGCGCGGTTCGCCGAGGCCGACGAAGATCGCCCGCAGAGGTCGGCCGTCGGCTCGACGCGGTTCGACCCGGCGCGTCCCAGGCGTGAAGCCGTACTGGTGGCGGAAGATCCGTTCGGGCGAGAAGCCTTCCGCAAGGAAGGAATCCCCTACTGCATCGGAGGGCGCGAGAATCCCGGTCGCGGCATCCCACTCGGCCTGCTCCATCCGCAGGTGTGCGTCGTCAGCCGTGTGCGCCGTCGAGATCGAACCCGACAGCCCGAGCGAGAGGACCTCTTCCTCCACCACCCGCCACGCGCGGACGGTGTGGGTGTTCGGTGCCTCGCGGACGACAGCTGCGCCGCCGGCACGTGCCGCGGCCGCGGTGAATCCCGGCGCAAGCGGCCACAGGTGCACGACGTCCGGGCGCAGTCTCCGGTACGTCCGTTCGGCCACGCGATCGTGCCGGGCGAACGCGCGATCGCGCCCGATGGCCCGATGCGGGATGCGCCTTCCGCCGACCGCGAGGCTCTGCGTCACGGCTGCCCCGACCACGGGGCGCGACACGCTGGCCGCCACGACCGTGACATCGTGCCCGCGGCGCACGAGTTCGTGCACCTGGTTCCAGGCGGTCCATCCGATGCCCGGTGCACCCAGGGCGTGCGGAAACGAGACGAGTATCTTCATGCCGCCCCCCAGCTGCTGATCTGCTCCGCGAGAACCTCACGCGGTGCCGTGCCTCAACTCTGAACGGGCCGCTCACGGCGTTGCAAGCCGAACGGCCTCCCGCCACCGAAACGTCTCCAGCCCTTAACAATCCGGCAACACGCTCGGATTGCCCGTCGTCCATCATGAACGTGGGGATCATCGTCGTCGACAGACGATCTGCTTCTCGTCCAGCGCCACCGGCGGCACGTTCATCACTCGCCCGTGGGGGCGTTACGGGAGTGAAAAATGGAAGTACCGAAGTATCTTCAGATTCTCTGGAACAGCAGATGGCTGCTTCTCATCGGCCTGTTGGTCGCGGCACTGGCGGGTTTCTTCGCCGGCTTCAAGATCGACGACGGCGAAGTCGTGCCGCGCGCCGAGCAGGTCTATACCTCGAGCAATACGGTCCTGATCAGCAGTCAGACACAGCCGCTGTACACCGCGGTCATCCCGGGTCAGGCACTTGTCGAGGGCCAGACGCAGCCGACGGATGTGGACCTGACCTCGAAGGCGATCCTCTACGCGTATCTCGTCAGCGGCAAGGACATGCGCGTCGCCGTCGAGGGATCGATCGGCGAACTCGCGGCCACCGAGCAGCTGACGGCGCTGCGGCGCACCACGCAGCCGGGCGGGGATGAAGCCTTCCCCGGCCGCTACAGCCTGCCGATCATCGAGGTCGTCGGAGTCTCGACCGTACCGGAGCGCGCGGAGGAGATCTCCACGACCGCGACGGCTGCCTTCCTGGATCAGGTGGTCGCCGACCAGGACGCACAGGCGGTCCCCCCGACCGACCGTGTGATCCTCTCGGTGCTCGACGAGTCGCCGCCTGAGGCAGTGGAGGGCAGCAACCCGATGATTCCGGTGGTCGTCGCATTCCTCGGCGTCTTCCTCCTCTTCGTCGCCGCGGCGTTCATCATCGCGGGCGCCAAGTCCAGTCGTGCGAAGAAGAAAGCGGCCAAGGGCGAGCTTCCGACGACAGCCGCCGCGGACGACCCCGAGGTCGCAGACGAAGCGCAGCCGACCGAGTTCACGCCTCGGCCGTCGCGGCGAGACAAGCGCAGCGACCCTGAGCCGGCCGAAGAGGGCTCCGACGAGCGCGAACCCGCTCCGGTGGGTTGATCGGAGATTCCGTGACAGTCTCACCCTCGGCAGAGGGCACGCTCGCGTCGCACGCGTCTGATCAGACGAGCCAGGATGCCGCTCCCGACGGAGGGGGAACCACCCTCTCCGTCGGGAGGCAGATCGCGGCCGTCCTCGTGCTTCTGGCGATCGCCGCCGTGAGCGTGTTCTTCCTGCCACCCATCGTGGCGGGGGGCGTGATGATCGGCGTCGGGATCCTGTACCTCGGTCGCAGGGCGATCTTCTCCTTCACCGGTGGACTGGTGATCCTCGTCGCGATCATCATGTTCATCCCGGTGCGGCGCTGGTCGCTGCCGATACCGCTGGACTTCGCGCTCGAGCCGTACCGCGTGATCCTGGTGCTGCTGGTGCTGGTCATCCTCGGTGCCCTGCTGTTCGACGAGAAGCGGAAGTGGCAGCCGGTCGCATTCGGCTGGCCCATCGGCATCTTCTTCGCCAGCCTCGTGATCTCCATACCGATGAACGGCACCGAGCTGGTCCAGCAGGGCCTCGCCTCTGACGCGGTCGGCGCGGTCGTCAACTACGCGATCCTGCTGTCGACGTTCTACGTCGTGCGCCAGCTCCTGACCACGGAGACGCTCGTCATGGGGCTGACCACCGGACTCGTCTGGTGCGGTGCCGTCGTGGCGGCGTTCGCGACATTCGAGCGCGTCACGCGCTTCAACGTCTTCCTGCGTCTGGACTCGTTCCTGCCGCTGATCGCGTTGCGTGAGGAGGCGGAGGCGTTCCGCGCCGGCGGATACCGCTCGTACGGTTCCGCGCAGCATCCGATCGCCCTCTCCGTCATGCTCTGCATGCTGATCCCGCTCGCGATCTATCTGGCGAAGTACGGCAAGTGGCCGCGCAACGAACTGAGCCGCCGCATCCTGTACGGGATCGTGACCGGTGTGCTCCTCTGCGGCGTGCTTTCTGCCGTCTCGCGCACGGCGGTGGTCGTGCTTGCGATCATGTTCCTGGTCACGCTGATCTTCCGTCCCTGGCTGGGCCTGCTGATGCTGTCCTTCGGCCTGCCCGCACTGGTTCTCGGGTTCCTCGCCGTGCCCAAGGTCTTCGACACTCTGCTGGTCTCGTTCCTCGACATCGACGGACTCGTCGCCTCGCAGAAGACTTCCCCCGGATTCCGGGGTGCCGGTCGATTGGCCGATCTGGGGCCATCGCTGGACCTGTACGTGATCCGGCCGTTCTTCGGGACGGGCGTCGGAAGCCGCATCGTGGTGGGCGAGGAGCAGAACGCGTACATCCTCGACAACCAGGTGCTCGGCTCGATGCTGGAGACCGGCGCCGTCGGAGTCATCGGCGTCGCCGCGCTCACCCTCATCCCGCTGATCATGATCCTGCGCTGGACATTGACCGTGGGCAACAAGGACCCGCGCTTCGGCTTCCTCGGCTTTGCGATCGTCGTCTCCGGGGCCGGATACACCGCCGCGCTGTTCTTCTACGATGCCTTCGGCTTCTACCAGACGTTTTTCGTACTCTGCATCCTCTATGCGATCGCGGCGTGGCTGCTGACGGCGAGTCCGCCGACGTTGCGGACACGAGCCGAGCGCGAGTCGACGGCGCTCGCGCCGGAACGGATGACGGCATGACGCCGATGCTCAGCATCGTCATTCCCGCGCACGATGAGGGCGCGCTGATCGCACGCACTCTGCTGCACGCTCTCGATGGAGCACACCCCGGCGAGTTCGAGGTGATCGTCGTCGCCAATGGCTGCAGCGACGACACGGCTCAGTACGCGGCGGCGGCGGATCGCGGCATCCGGGTGTCGGAGATCTCCGAGGCGTCCAAGATCGCCGCGCTGAACGCGGGGGACGCGTTGGCGAGCACACTCCCGCGCGCCTATCTCGATGCCGACGTCTATCTCGACGCCGAAGCACTGCGGGCCCTGGCGCGGGTGCTCGGTGCGAGTCGCGCGCCACGCGTGGCCGCGCCGAAGCTGATCGTCGACAGTTCGCGGTCGTCGTTCGCCGTGCGTCAGTTCCAGCGGATCTGGGCGGAGTCGGACTACCGGCGGAGCGGCCATGTCGGCTCCGGCGTCTACGCGGTCAACGAAGCCGGGCGCGCGCGGTGGGGTGAGTTTCCGGACGTCATCGCAGATGACCGGTTCGTCCAGCAGCGGTTCCTGGCGGACGAGCGGATCACCCTCGACGGCCACAGCTTCACCATATATGCCCCGAAGGACATGAAGACCCATATCCGTCGTGCGACCCGCATCGAGGTCGGCAACCAGTCGCTTCCGAGCACGTCTCAGCTGGCGACGCACGATGCCGCGGGGTCCCGTTATGGCAACCTGCTCCGCCGCGTTGCGCGCCGTCCGGCGCTGTGGTTCGCGCTGCCGTTCTACGTCTACGGCTACGTCGTCCCGAGGATGCGCGCGCGCCGCATGCTTCGGCGGGGGCAAGCCGTGAGCTGGTCGCGCGACCCGTCATCCCGAGCGCTGGCGGATGTATGAGGGCTCCGGCATCTCCGCCGCCGCTCGACGCGCCGGCTGCCCCGAAGAACCTCGGCCACACCGCGTCACGCGGTGCGGCCGTGACCGCGAGCGGGCTGTGGCTGAAGACCCTCATCCAGCTCGTCTCGACCATGCTCCTGGCACGACTTCTCGACCCGAGCGACTTCGGACTCGTGGTCATGATCATGGCGATCGTCGGCGTCGCCGATCTGGTGCGCGACTTCGGCATGACCGGTGCCATCCTGCAGGCGCGCACCCTCACGCAACGTCAGTGGTCGGGACTCCTCTGGTTCTCGGCGTTCCTCGGCGGCGGCCTCATGGTGGTGGTCGCGGCCTGCGCGCCGCTCATCGCGGCTCTCTACGGCGAGCCTCAGCTGCTGGTTCTGACGCTGGCGGTCGCGCCCACGCTGCTGCTCAACGGCCTCGCGATGCCGATGCAGGCGGCCATCCAGCGGGAGCTCCGGTTCGGCACACTGGCCATGATCGACATCATCGCGATGCTCGTCGGCGTCGTGCTCTCGCTCATCGCGGCGGTCTTGGGCTTCGGGGTGTGGTCCCTCGTGATCCTCGCCGGCGCCGGACAGGTCTACCGCCTGATCGCGCTCTGGGTCGCCGCGAAGCCCAGATGGGGCAAGCCCCGCCTCGGTCGGGACGTGCTCCCGCTGATCACCACCGGCGGGAGCATCTTCGGTGTGCAGCTGCTCAACTACGCCGCTCGCAACCTCGACAACGTCATCATCGGCCAGCAGCTGGGTCCGGCCGCGCTCGGCCAGTACTCACGCGCCTACGCGCTCTTCCTCCTGCCGCAGCAGCAGCTGAACGGCCCCTTGGGCAGGGTCGCGCTCCCTGTGCTGAGCCGCCTGCAGGATGACGCCGAGCGCTACCGCCGATATATACGAGCCGCGCTGTCGATCATCGGCTACCTTTCGCTGCCCACCTACGCCATCGCCGCCGCCGTCGCCGGACCGCTCATCGCGGTTCTCCTCGGACCGGGGTGGGAGGAGGCGGCGGTGATCTTCAGCCTCCTCGCGATCGCCGGCATCGCGCAGGCGATCGGGAACGTGCAGGGCTGGCTCTTCATCACGCTCGGACGCGCCCACCGACAGCTCGTCTACTCGCTGATCACGCGACCGATCGTGATCGCCATGTTCTTCGTGGGCATCTGGTGGAACGGCATGGAGGGGCTCGCGCTGCTCTATGGAGTGATCACCGTCGTGATGCTCGTTCCGGGATTCACCGTGGCGATCTGGGGCACTTTCCTGCGCGGGTGGACGGATCTGTGCGCACCGCTGGTGCGTCCGGTGATCATGACGCCGTTCGCCTTCGCCGCCTCCTGGGCCGTGGTGTCGCTGACCACAGGGTGGCCGGCTCTCGTCCAGGTGATCCTCGGGGGCGCTGCCGGCGTCGCGGCGATGAGCGTGTTCCTCGTGGTCCCGGCGTACCGCCGCGACATGAGGGCGATCCTCGACTTCGTGCTCAAGGCACGCCGACCCGCGTCCCGTCAGAGCGCATCCGATCCGGACCTTCCCGAGAACACGCCTGCCGCGGTGCTCGGGGTCGCCGAGATCGGCCCCGATGAGATCTCGAGCACACTGCGTGCCGAGCAATCCGCGGCGAAGGGCGGCACATCGTGACATCGATCAGCAGGATCAGCGCCAGGGAGCTTGCGGCGGCGGTGGTGATCGCCGCCGCGGTCGCGCTTGCCGGCTGCGCCGCAGCCGGACCCGCACCGCTCGCCACCCCGACACCGGCCGCGGCGCTCCCCGAGATCTCCACGATCGCCGTCGTCGGCGACTCGATGTCGCTCGGCGTCAACGCCTGCGCCGAACCGGGGATCTGCGAACAGGCTTCGTGGGCCGTGGGAAACGACCCCGCCGTGAACTCGGTGGCCAGTCGCTGGGCACAGCTGAGCGGCACCACTCCCGAGACGATGGCGCTGGCGCGCCCCGGTGCCGGCATCGGCACGCGGGATGCCGCGATCCGTGCACTGACCGACTCCGACGCCGACCTCGTGCTGGTCCTGGTCGGTGCCAACGACGTCTGCACCGCGAGCACTTCGGCCATCACTCCGCCTGCGACGTTCGCCGCCGGGTACGCGGACCTCCTGTCCCGCACTCGGCAGGCGCTTCCCGACGCGACGGTGGTCGCACTGTCGATCCCCGATCTCCTTCAGCTGTGGCGAGTCGGGCGCGACGACCCGAGCGCGGTGAACGCGTGGAACTCGAGCACCTCCTGCACGTCGATGCTCGAGGACGCCACCTCCGACGCGGCGGACGATGAGGCGCGGCGCGGGACCATCCAGCAGACGATCGACGCGAACAACGCCGCGATCGTCGCGGCCTGTGCAGCCAGCGCGGGCTGCGTGTCCGACGACGGCGCCGTCAACTCGGTGGAGTTCACCACCGCGGAGGTCTCGACCCTCGACCACTTCCACCCCTCGATCGCCGGTCAGGCCGCCATCGCCGCAGCCGCATGGGACGTCGTCGAGAGGACGCTCGTCCCGTAGGGGCGGGATGCGCAGGATGCAGCTCCCGCACCTCGTCGCCGCCGTCGCGTCTTCGCGCATGTGGTCGCCGACCACGCGATCGCGGATCCTCCGGCGCGCGGGGGTGAAAGTCGGGCGGGCCCGAGTGCTCTCCGGGATCCGCTTCATCGGCGATCCCGGGGTCCTCAGCATCGGGGACGGCGTCTTCATCAACGCGGAGCTGCTCGTCGGCGCCAATGCGCCCGTCACGATCGGACGAGGGGTCCGCATCGGTCCGCGGTGCACGCTCGTGCCGACCACGCACGAGCTCGGGCCATCCTCGGCGCGGGCCGGCGCCACCGTCGCCGCGCCGATCGTGCTGGACGACGGCTGCTGGCTGGGCGCCGGCGTCACCATCCTCTCCGGCGTCACGGTCGGCGCCGGTGCGGTGGTGGCCGCGGGTGCCGTGGTGACCGCGGACTGCGAACCCGACGCCCTGTATGGGGGCGTCCCCGCGAAGCTCCTCCGCCGGCTGTGATCGCCCCGCCCTTGCTCCGCCCCTAGGCGGCGATCGCCATCGGTGGGGCCTCGACCACCTGTACCGTGCGCGCCGCCGCGTTCAGCAGCACGTCGGGGTGGAGGTCCTCGGGCATGCGCATGAAGGCAAGCCCACGGCGCTGCATCTCGATCGCGATCTGGAGCTGATGGTCGTCGATGTGCTCGCCGTGCTGGGCGAGTCGAGGCACCAGCACGGGGAACTTGCCCTGCTCGAACGCGGTGATCGCCGATCCTGTGCCGGAGTGCGCGATGACGACGTCGGCTTCACGCACCGCCTGGTTCAGCTCGGCGTGGGGCACGCGGTCGCGGCCTTCGATCCCCCAGCGGGAGACGTCCTGCGTGCCGGTCTGCCAGAGGACCTCGTCGCAGTCTGCCAGCAGAGGCACCACCGCATCGTAGAGCCGGTCGAAGCCGTAGCCCTCCTGCGTCCCGACCGTGACCACGGCCTTGCGGATGTGCGTCGGAACACGCGTGGTCGGGCCGGCCACGAACCCGTCGTAGATCGACCCGCCGTACTGCCAGCGCGAGCTCTGCCACGACGGATACTGCGTGTACGTGTGCACCCGGCCGAGTCGCTCCAGGATGCGGCCAGACATCGAGGGTCCGTCGGCTCGCGCCGCGCTCTCGATGTAGTGGGCCTCGGCGCCTCGCGCCGCCGCCATCGGCAGCACGGCGACCGCCGGGCTGGACCCGGTGCTGAACGCGCGGTCCCACGTCTGCTTGCGCATCACGCGGGAGGCGAGCGAGCGCAGTCTCCAGAGGTTGCGCAGATCTCGGGGCGCCACGAACGGCGCATAGTGGACCTCGCGACCTTCGAGGAGCGAAGACGAGAGTCCGTTCTCGAACGTGATCCAGACCTGATCCTCGGGTGCCACGCCGAGGCGCGACGAGAGAGTGAACAGCTGCTTGAGGTGCCCGCCACCCGAGCAGACCATCATCGTCTTCGGCATCATCCGCTCCTTCTAGTAGGCACCGTCGTGCTTGAACATCTGGACGACCGTGCGCAGGACCAGCATCAGGTCGCCCGTGAAAGACCAGTTCTCCACGTAGTAGAGGTCCAGGCGGACGCTGTCCTCCCAACTCAGGTCGCTGCGGCCGCTGACCTGCCAGAGACCCGTGATCCCGGGCTTGGAGAGGAGGCGGCGCGTCTCGTGACCGGCGTACAGCTCCACCTCGCTGGGCAGCGGCGGGCGGGGCCCGACGAGACTCATGTCGCCGCGCAGCACGTTCCACAGCTGCGGAAGCTCGTCGAGGGAGAAGCGCCGGAGCACCCGCCCGACCGAGGTGATCCGCGGGTCGTCCTTGATCTTGAAGAGGACGCCGTTGCCCTCGCTCTGCTCGAGGAGCTCGGCGCGCCGGGCATCGGCATCCATCACCATCGAGCGGAACTTGAGCATTGTGAACGACGATCCGCCGACGCCCACGCGTTCCTGGCGGAACAGCGCGGGCCCGTTGTCGCTCAGACGGATCGTCAGCGCGATCGCACCGAGCACCGGCGAGAGCACCAGGAGTGCGATTGCCGAAGCGAACACGTCGAAGCCTCGCTTCACCGTGTGCGCCACTCCGGTGTACTGCGGCAGTTGAACGTGCACCATGGGCAGACCCACGACGGGGCGCAGGTGCACGCGAGGGCCGGCGACATCCGTCAGCCGCGAGACCAGGATGAGTTCGGCGCGCGAGTTCTCGAGCTGCCAGCCCATCTCGCGGATGTGGTCGCGGCCGCCCGGCAGGTCGCCGGCCAGGATGAGTGCCCGAGCTCGCGAATCCTTCGTGGCATCCACGACGCGGTCGAAATCGACCCGCGGGAGACCGGCAAGCGAAGCCCTGGTTTCGGGCGAGGCGTCCTCGAGCCGGTCGAAGATGGCCACGGCGATCGAGCGGTAGCCCGCCCGCACGTTCCTGGCGAGTTCTTTGACGGTCCGCTCGACGTCGAGGGCCGAACCGATGACGATCGCGCCGGTGAGACACCTGCCGTCGCGGCGCATGCGCAGCAGGATGCGGCGCCAGGCCAGCCGGTTGCAGATCAGCAGCGCCCATCCGAGGGGAAGCGCCAGCGCCACGTAGCCACGGGCGAACTCGATCTGGCCCAGATAGCAGAAGATGGCGACCACCCCGAACGCAACGAGCGTCGCATTGGTCACACGCTGGTACTCGGTCAGCCCTTCGCCGATGATCCGCTTCGCCCGGCTCTTCGCGCCCGACAGCGCGATCAGCCAAACCGCCGCGACGCAGCCGGCGGCGATGGCATAACCAGGACCGGTGTCGGGCAGACCGGAGGGCCCGACACCGAAACGGACGAATGTGGCAGCGATCAGCGACAAGGCGATGGCGAGCGCGTCGCCGATCACGATCCCCGTGATCAGCCGCGGAAACCAGGCAAGCGTCAGAGGCTGACGCGGTACGACCCCCCGGGCGATGGGATCCCAGGACTGCGCACTCTGCGCGGGCAGCGAATGACTGACAGAGCTCAACTCCGACCCCCCAGGATCATCGAGCGAAATGACTGTTGGGGCGGCTGTGACCCGGGCTCGGCCTGTCAGTCGGAAGTCGACGGGTCGAGGTGGAGCGGGTGGAGTCTGTGGAGCTGTTGGAGCGCGGACCGGCGAACCGGGATGCGCTTCCAGGCTATGGTCCCCGCGGCCGGAGCGACGTGGCTGAGGCGAGGTTTCACACGGACGAAGAGAACTCTTCACCTCGACGTAACATGAGGCTCCGGCACGAGATATCGAGGATGACGCGATGCCGCGACGCCCAGCTGTGCTGGGCGACGAATTCGGCCCGTTCGCCGTCTGCCGCGATGCCCATCTCGAGCGCTCGGTCGACCATCGGAGCCATCTCCGCCGTGCGGGGCGCAAGGAGCACGCGGTCTCCAAGACCGCGCACCGGCGGCAGGTCGATCGAGACCACCGGCAGCCCCGCGGCGAGGTATTCGTACACCTTGAGCGGACTCATGGCCTCGGTCAGCGAGGTGCGGCGATGGGCCAGAAGCGAGACGTGACTGTTGCGCAGAGCAGCGACCAGCTCGGCCCTGCCCACTCCGGGGTGAACGTGCACATTGGGGATGCCGCGCAGCGGACGGATGTAGCCGGCATCCGGCACCGGCCCGAGCAGCACGAAGCTCACATCCGGCCGCGCCGCTGCCACGGCCACCACGCCTTCGGTGTCGAGTCTCGTGTCGATCGTCCCCACGTAGATGGCGCGCGGACCGGGGATCGCGCCGAGCCAGTCGGGAACCTGCGGCACAGGGCCCGCCCACTCCGCCGGTTCGACACCGTTCGGAACGACGGCATGCGGACCGAGCGGATCGATGCGCTCGATGATCTGCTGCGATACCGCGACCACCCCCACCTCGGCCTCGCGCATGCGCCGGTACGCGGCGCGATACGCCGGCCAGTAGGCTCGGCGCGCCTCCGAGCTCAGCCAGTCGTCCCGGCCGAAGTAGGTCACCGTCGAAGCCCAGGCCAAGGGCGCGAATCCGGCGACCAGCGGATTGGTCGTGATGACCCTCGGCGCGTGCAGTCCCATCTGCTCGGCCGCACGGCGGAGGCTCTCGTCGTATCGCCGGTACGCGGCCATGAGACGTCGACGCGAGGTGGCATCGGCGCGGGAGAACCGCATCGGCTGCACGAGCATCTGATGGGCCGCCCCGCTGAAGCCGTGATCGCGCCCGCGCACCCGACGTGCCGCTTCGCTCGCGAAGGACCGATACGGGTTCGCCACCAGAAGGCGGCCCACGCGCGGGCTCGACACGAGCGTCTGCAGGATGCGGTCCGGCGGCCGCATCATGCCCCGCTGCTCAGCGTCGGCGTACGTCTCGTACGAGAAGGTGAAGACGTGGTCCAGGGGAGCCTGGAGGACGGCGGTGCTCATTCGTCGATCTTCCGAAGCACCTTCGCCGGCACTCCTGCCGCGACGGTGCGGGCCGGCACGTCACGGGTGACCACGCTGTTCGCGCCGATGACCGCCCCGTCCCCGATGGTCACGCCGGGGAGGACGACCACATTGTGGCCGAGCCACGCGCCGCGGCCGATGGTCACCGGCGCGATCCGCTCCAGCGGCTGGTCGCGCACCGCGAGCCCCGGGTCGTGGAAGCCGTGCATGTGGTCCGCGATGTACACCCCGCGCGCAAGAGCGGTGGCCTCGCCGATCGTCACGCGCTCGACGGCGGAGATGGATGTCTGGTTCATGCGCACGCGATCGCCGATGTGGATGACGGCACCCGGCGCGTCAAGCCGCGGGACCATGAACCACGAGGACGGCCCGATGAGCACCTGCGACCCGATCGAGACCCGCTGCGGATTTCCCGCTCGGAAAGGCAGCATGATGCGGCTTCCCGGGCCGAAGGAGGCGAAGCCCGGTCCTGCGATCACACTGAAGGCCGCATCCCTGGCTCGCTGCGCGATCTCGAAGAGCTTCAGGCCGTTGATACGTGGCACACGACGGTCGGCCGCACTCATGAGAGGACCACCTCCCGGCGCGCGGCGTTCAGTCCCTCGACGTTGGCTGCGGCGAGGGTGACCACATCCGGGAGGCGCTCGACCAGTCGCGCGCGCGCTTCCCTCGGATCGTCCAGAATGGCGCGCAACACCGGCTGCACGCGGGCGGCGAAGCCGTCGCCCGGCTGCGCGCACAGTTCCGGCCAGCCGAAGAGCCGCATCAGCCCCTCCACCTTGCCCTGTGTGGCGACGGTGATCGGCGGGGTCCCGGCAAGGAGCGCCATGACGGCGAGGTGCATGCGGCCGGTCACCACGACGCTCGCGCGGGCGGCGAGTCCCCGGATCTGCGCGGGGGCGAGCAGACGCTCCACGAGCGACACCGAGGGGTCATCGGCGAACTCCGCGGCGATGCGTCGGCACAGCGGGAGGTCGTCGGCGCCGGGCCGGCAGACGTGCGGGAGGATGATCACTCGCATACCGTCGGCTCGCAGCATCGCGATGATCGTCGCGTAGTCGTGCACCTGCGAGGAGCCGGTGCCGACGAGGCCGGAGGCGTTGATCAGCGCCAGCGGCTGATCCGCGCAGAGATCCGGCGCGATGTCGGCCAGCACCTCATCCTCTCTGCTGTCGGCGAGAAAGACGAGATCGGCGGTATCGGTGACCGTGATGCCGTCGCGGCGCGCCCGTTCCGCCGAGAGCGGGTCGCGAAGCAGCATCCGCACCCCGACGTCCGACGCACGCCGCAACGCCGCCAGCGCGGCGGGGTGGGGCGTGCCGTTCCAGCTGAAGCCCAGGATGCGGGGCTTCCAGCCGAGCCGCGCCAGGCGCTCGGCGAGCGCTGCCCGGTTGAGCGATGCGCGCAGCACGTAGGCGCCGTCCATGATGTCGGCGCCGACGATGCTCACTGATGCCGCCGCGCGCAGCTCTCGATCAAGCTTCGCCGCGTCGCGCCAGTGCCCGATCGCCGAGCCGTAGACCAGTGCCGGCAACGGCACCAGACGCATCCGCGCGCTCAGCCGCGGCGGGATGTCGACATCGCCGCGCCGGCGGACGACGACCACCACCGGGTCGGCGGTCGCCTCGACGAATGCCTCGACCAGCGCCTGGTCGCCGATGTTGCCGCCGCCCGGTGGTGCGATCAGCACGTGCGAGGCGCCATCACCGCGGCGGGTGCGAAGCACAAGACGATCGACGAAGCGGATGAGGCGCTCCGACTGCAGCGGTGCCAGCAGCCAGCGCGGCGGCCTCATGCGGCCGCCCCGGTCGAGGCCCCCGAAGCGGGTGGCGGATCCTGCGTCGTCAGCGAACGCAGGACGTTGCGGATGCGGCGCTGCGCGACCCGCGGAATGCGGGGTAGGCGCTCCAGCATGCCGTTCAACCGAGTCGGACGCCACCCGGCCCAGGGCGTCCGATCCAGGAGGGCGAACCACTCGGCGAGCCAAGGATGCTCGCATCCAGGCTCCCACGGCTTGGGCCTGCCGGAGAAGTGCACGACGAAGGGATCGTCCCGGAGATCACGGAACTCTGCCTCGTCGAACGGACTGGCTGCGGCATCCGGATAGCGATAGATGGCGACCATCTGGTTCCAGCGCGGATCCATCACCCGCGTCCGCGTGGCCAGCAGCGCGTTCAGGGCGTCCTGGTCGGGGAACTGCATCGTCGGATACTCGCGAAGGAACGCGAAAGCTGATTCGTCGAGCCGCTCTCGCCGGAATGCCGAGATGTCCATGACGAGCACACCCGACTGGAAGTACACGCCTGCGGGATCGTAGGAATAGCGGGCCTGGTCGACGGTCCGCGCGATGCGCGCGGCGTTCCCGTTCTCAAGCGGAAGGTCACGCACGGCGAACAGCGGCTGATCTCCCATGTCGTCGTCCCAAAGCCCCGCGATGTCCCCGCGTACGATCGTGTCGGCGTCGAGGTAGACGACTTTGTGGACGTCGCCGGGGAGAAGCGCCGGCAGAAGCAGGCGGGCATACGCCGACGGCGGATACGGCCGAGTCGACCCCGCCGCGAGCGACCGCACGAGATCGTGAGCCTCTCCTCGCACGGTCAGCCAGGTCACCGTCGTCCGTGCGGGATCGGCGCTATGGGTGACCCTGCGGCGCGATCGAGCATTCAATCCGCAGTCGACGACGTAGACGGAGCCGGTTCGTCCCGCGCGGGCGAGGCTCTCATCCACCGAGCGGACGGCGGCGGCGAGACCCTTGGAAACGACATTGTCCGCGGCGAAGGCGATGTGCACGCGCGGAGCATCATCCTGGTGCACGATGAGCCTGCCTCCGAATCCGCGCTACACGGCTGCCCACGCTGCGCGCAGGCGGTCGTCGCTGGGCATCGGGCTGCGGGATTCGAGCCATGCGGCGTCGATGGATGACAGGGACGGATCGCTCGTGAAGGCCCCGGATGTCGCAGCAGGCGGCTTCGTTGCCGAGACCTTCGTATTCAGAACCGACTTGAACGTGCCGCGCACGTTGCCGATGAAGGTCGAGTCCTTCGCGGACATCACGTCGACCGAGCCGACGCCGTTGATCGCCGCCGGATAACCGGACGTGAAGGCGTTCGCGCCCGCCGGCAGCGGGTAGCGCACCAGCATCCGATCGCCGCCGACGAAGAGGCAGTGTTCGAACAGCACGTCGCCGGCACCACCTGACGGGATGAAACCGGCGTTGGTCGAGGCGAACAGCACGGTGTCGCGGAACACGAGCCCGGTCTTGGCTTCGTTGCCCGACAGCTGGAGCGTGTCGCAGTGGGCGCTGGATCCGGCCGCCTTGTACGACGGGGCGAGGTAGCAGCCGACGACGGAGACGTTGATGTACGCCTGGCCGCCTGTGCGGAACGCCCAGGTGTCGGCGTCGATCAGGCGGGCGTCCGCCGTGACGCATTCGACCAGCTCGACGTTGGACGTGACGACGGTCGAGTTGGAGCTGATGTTGAAAGCCTGCCCCTTGGACCACGCCCAGGCGAAGTCCTGCACCCCGCTGAGCACCATGGAGTTGGGAAATAGCCAGAAGCCGACGAAACTCACGCCCGCGACCAGGTCGAAGCGCAGGGAATCGGCGAATGTCACGGTACCGACTCCGTCGCGAGGCATGATGAGCACGCGGTACGGCATTCCGGTCTTGCCCACGCCCTTCAGCACCGGCGGCTTGGTCGATCCGGCCCCGAACCCCGGCAGAACGCCGGGCTTGACGAGCACCCGGGTCCTGCCCTTCGGGGCCTTCGCGATCGCCTGCTTGATGCCGTCGCCGATGGCAGCCCAGGTCGGGTTGACCTCGATCGTGAAGTCGAATGCGTCCGTGGGAGCCGGCGTCCTCGAGGGCCAGTGCCTGCCGGTGGGTCCGAACTCCGCCGTGCCGAGGGAGCCCACGGACGCGACCGCCGGAGTTGCCGCCGCAGACCCGGTCTTCACCGCGCTCGGCGTCGCGATCGGCCCTCCGGGAGTGAGAGCATCCCGGGGGAATCCGCATCCTGCGATCAGCATCGGCGCGGTGGTCAGCAGGGCGGCGAGCGCGGTGCGGCGGGAGATGGAAGCCATCGGCAAGTCCAATCGGATCGCGATCATGGAGGGTCGCCATCGGCCCGCGTCCGACGCTATACGCGAAGTGAGTCCAGGAAGTTACGGGAAACAAAAATCCGCACGAGCAGAGCTCGCGCGGATCTTCGCGTGAAATGGCAGTGAAGCGAGCGCCACGAATATCGCGGCAACCCGCCTCACTGGGCGCAGCGGCTGGCGCTGCGCGATAGGTCGGTTAGACCGGACGAATGTTCTCAGCCTGCAGGCCCTTGGGGCCCTGGGCTACTTCGAACTCGACGCGCTGGTTCTCTTCAAGCGAGCGATAGCCGCCCGACTGGATCGCGGTGTAGTGCGCGAAAACATCGGCGCCGCCGTCATCAGGAGCGATGAAGCCGAAGCCCTTCTCCGCGTTGAACCACTTGACCGTGCCCTGGGTACTCATGTATTGCCGTTCTCTTGTGCCCGAGCTGTCTGCGTCGAGTCCCACTCAGGGTATCGAACCCCGGCGAGCAGGTGGGAATCTTCCCGAAAGATGGTGACACAAACGTTGCGAACGCCATCGCCCGCCCGGGCTGAGCAAGACACTCGAAGCCCGGGCGTCGACGGATCCCCCCGGATACGTCACGCTCGGCGTGACAGGGCACACTCTACCGATATATCGGCCTTTCGGCGAGGTTTCCACGCCCGGAAGATCACTCGGAATCCGTGAGTTCGCCGAGTGCCGC
Source organism: uncultured Actinomycetota bacterium (assembly GCA_963750955.1). Classification (GTDB taxonomy): domain Bacteria; phylum Actinomycetota; class Actinomycetes; order Actinomycetales; family Microbacteriaceae; genus Microbacterium. Next base: position 3,637 of record CAVVSI010000009.1, on the reverse strand, counting down.
AGCGGCGGTCAGCGCGCGCTGGACCCGGTCCATTCAGCTGAATCCTCGGTCGTAGACTGTTCCCACCCATGACCACCCCCTTCGCACCCCTGGAGCCGCGCGGCACGGTCCTCGGCGACGAGGTGTACGCGCTCCTCGGCGAGGCGATCCTCGACGGCCGGCTCAGCCCCGGTGAACGGCTGCGCGACCAGGAGCTCGCGGAGCGCTTGGGGGTGTCGCGCACTCCGGTCCGCGAGGCGCTTCAGCGACTCGAGCGCGCGGGCCTGGTGGAGGTCTCACCCAATCGATACACCCGGGTGTCCGTTCCGAACGAGCGCGTCCACGCCGACACCCATGAGTTCTTCGTGTACCTCATGGGCAGCGCCCTCCGCATGGCCCTGCGGCGCTGCTCGGATGAGCATCTCGCGCACACCCTGGAGCACGCGGAGGCGATCGTGGCGGCATCCCGCGTCGACGATCATCCGGCCATCATGGTCGCGAGCGCCCGCTTCTTCGACCACATCGTCGAGGACACCGCCAACGTCGCCTTCGTGCGCGTCATGCGCGAGGCCGACATCGCGATCCGACGCAACCTCGCAGGCTGGCGTCCGTTCGTCGAATGCCCCGTGCAGCGGACGGCCGGCTACGAGCAGTTCCGGGATGCCGTCGCCCAGCGTGACGGCGCTCGCGCCGAGTCCCTTCTGCGCGAACTGCACGGCGTCGCCTGAGACACCTTCTGCCGTTCGCCGCCGGTGGATAGCGTTGACCGCGTGGGCCACATCGAACTGCGCGACCTGGACGACGACGATCTCGACGCGATCTTCGAGATGATGCGCGACCGTGTGGCGGTGGAGATGGCCGCCTTCACGGCAGCCGACCCCGACGACCGTGCGGCGTTCGACGAGTGGATCGCCCGCGAGCGCGCCGCATCGGAGGTGTCGACCTACGTCGTGACGGAGAACGGCGGATTCGCGGGCACCGCCGCGCTGTTCTCGGCGGACGGCGACCGCGAGGTGACCTACTGGATCGCGCGCCATGCGTGGGGCCGGGGTGTGGCGACCGAGGCGCTGCGGGTGCTCGTCTCACGTGAACCCGAGCGACCCCTGTTCGCCCGGGTTGCGGCGCACAACTCCGCGTCGATCGCAGTCCTGGCCAAAGTGGGCTTCACCGAGGTCTCACGCGAGCTCGAGTTCGCACCGGGTGTGGGTCGCGAGATCGAGGAGATCGTGATGGTCCTCGTGCCGACCCTGGAGTAACCGGCTGCGGCTCGGGCATCGCTCAGCGAAGCGGCTAGTCGGGGCGCGGGTCGCCCTCCTCGCGCAGCAGCGTGAAGGCGCTCGCGCGGTCCTTGACCTGGAGCTTGCGGAGCACCGTCGACACGTGCACCCGGACCGTCGTGGGCGACAGGAACAGCTTCCTTCCGACCTCCTCGGTGGACAGTCCCTGTGCGAGCAGCTGCATGACCTCGGTTTCGCGGTCGCTCAGCTTGGCCGCGGCCGATGACCGGCCGAAGCGACGGCGCGCCGGGCGGCGGAACTCCTGGAGGATCCGGGTGACGAGGCTGGGCGGCATGGCCGCCTCACCCGCGAGAACACCGCGCAGCGAGTCGGCGAGGGATGCCGGATCGGCGTCTTTGAGCAGATAGCCGGACGCGCCCGCCCGGAGGGAGTCGAACAGGTCATCGTCATCCTTCGACGCGGTCAGCATCACGATCGCGGCATCCGGAACCTCCCTGCCGATCCGCCCTGCGGCGTGGATGCCGTCACCCGGCATGTGGATGTCGAGGAGCACCACATCGGGCCGATGCTCGACAGCGAGGAGGATCGCCTCTTCGGCGCTGGCCCCCTCCGCGCAGACGACGCACCCGCCCGCTTCGAGCGCCGACCTCACCTGCGCGCGCACCCCCGCGTGATCGTCGGCCAGCACCACGCGGACGGCGCGCGGCTCTACCATGTGACCGTCACCAGGCTCCCCGAATCGGATGCCGCTTCCAGCGTGAACGACCCCGGCAGGGCGCGGGCGCGGTCGCGCATGCTCGTGAGCCCGTAGCCGCCGCCGGCGGCGACCACGGCGGGAACGTCGAACCCCGTGCCGTCGTCCTGGATCGACAGCTGACGGTGCGCCCCGTCCTGGGACAGGCGGACCCACACCCGCTCGGCTTTGCCGTGACGCACCGCGTTGGAGACTGCTTCCCGCGTGATGCGCATGAGCGCGTGCTTCTGCTCGATGTCGGCATCGACCGAATCGTCGAGGTCGACCTCCAGGTTGACCCGGTACCGCTCGGCGAGCTCGCGCGCCCCTCGGTGCAGGATGAAGCCCAGCGGCTCGTCGCCGGCGCGCCCCAGAGCGTGCACGGCCGCGCGAGCCTCGTCCAGCGCCCGGTCGCACGACCGGATGATCCGCGGCCGGGACGGTGTGTCTTCGGAGAGGGAGTGGCTCTCCGAACGGATGTAGCCGAGCTCCTGGACCACGCCGTCGTGGAGTTCGCGCGCGAGCCGTCGCCGGTCGTCGAGCACCGCGGCGCGGGCCTGGGCGCTCCAGTACTGCTTCATCTCGCGCATCGCCCCGATCAGCAGCAGCAGGTAGCAGCCGGTGCGCAGGAAGTCGCCGGTGTACAGCCAGTCGGTGTAGAGCGAGGGGAACAGGGCGTAGTTCACCCGGGCGAACGCGCCGAGAGCGCATGCCGGTCCCAGCCACCGGAGGAGTTCGTCGTTGCGCCGGGTCGCCTGCACGGTGAAGGCGATCGAGGCGACGAAGAAGGAGAGGGCCGCGATGGCCTGTCCGAGGATGAACAGCGGATGCGCGGCCGTCAGGGGGCCGTCGGTCGACGTGGGCACGTACGTGGGGTCGAGTGCGAGCGGCAGGTCGGTACGCAGAGACCAGAGAGCGAAGGACAGCAGCAAGACCGCGAGGATGACGCCGGCGGCGATCGCTTCAGACGGCCGCCTGCGGATGAATCGCCGCGCCGAGATGTCACCGGCGAGCGCGGATGCGGCGATCAGCAGACCGCCCAGGATCCGCACCGCGAGCGGGAGCCAGATGTCGAACGTGCCGGCCGCGAAGCGGCTGAGCGCATCTGCGGCGTAGCTCAGCACCAGCCCCGAGACCGCCAGCAGCACCAGGCCGTTGGCGAGAAGCAGGTCCTGCAGGCGTCCTTCACGGGTGAACCGGCCGTAGACGAGGTAGGCGACGAGCAGCGCGACGCACGCGTCCACCGTGTCGAGCATCAGGTGCAGGGCGGGATTGCGATAGCCGAAGGCCAGGACGGGGCTCCAGAGGACCAGCGCGGTGACGAGCAGTCCCACCGCCCAGCCCGCCGCAGTGATCGTCGCGTTCGTCCGGCCGATGTCACGCACAGGGCGCTTCCGGACGCGCGGACTCGCGAGTCGTCGGCATGACCGGGCGGAAGGAACGACTCGGCTGGCCTGGTCCCATGGTGGCGCCTCGGTTCGACTCGTCAACTGCTCCGAGTGTGCCGCTCGGGTGGGGCGATCATATCCTCGCCCCGCAGCGTGGGCACCCCCTTGACGCCGGCGACCGCACACGTGTCGGGCCTCTCGCGTGGGGAGCCTGTTCCGACAGGGACCACGCGCGGTGAGACGAGAATGGGCCCCCTCTCGGGGGCCCATTCTTCGTTTCGTGCGCGAGGGGGGAGTTG
>CAVVSI010000008.1:0-24761 GCA_963750955.1 uncultured Actinomycetota bacterium | reverse complement strand
CCGGTGCGCGGAGCCGGCGATGACCGGACTCATCGTCAGCGAGTGGATCGAGCCCACCGGCGGCGCCGAGCGCGTGCTCGATCGACTCGCGGGCCTCTTCCCGACCGCCGACATGCTGTGCCCGTGGAACGACGCTCCAGGACGGTACCGCGACCGCGACGTGCGCGAGACGTGGCTGGCGCGCACGCCCCTGCGGCGCCACAAGGCCCTCGCGCTTCCGTTGATGCCGCCGACCTGGCGCATTCCGCGGCGCGGTCACGATTGGGCTCTCGTCAGCTCGCACGCCTTCGCCCACCACGTCAACGTCGGCTCACCCGACGTGCCCAAGTACGTCTACGTCCACACTCCGGCCAGGTACCTGTGGGCTCCTGAGCTCGATGCTCGCGGTGACAACCTCGCGACGCGGATAGCGGGACCGCCCTTGCGCGCGCTCGATCGACGTTCCGCCCAGGAGTCGACGAGCATCGCCGCCAACAGCCGGTTCGTGGCCGACCGGGTGCAGCGCGCCTGGGATCGCGAGGCGAGGGTGATCCACCCGCCCGTGGACGTGTCCTGGATCCGGGGCGGACGGTGGCGCGACCGCTTGACGGATGCGGAGCAGCGGTCTCTGGACGCGCTGCCGAGCGACTTCGTGCTCGGCGTCTCCCGCTTCATTCCGTACAAGCGGCTGGACGTCGTCATGCAGACGGGACAATTGCTGGACCTGCCGGTCGTGATCGCCGGGCATGGGCCGCTCGACGCCCAGCTGCGGGCGATGGCAGGGGAGGTGAGCGTGCCGGTGCACTTCCAGATCCAGCCGAGCGATGGCCTCATCTACGCCCTCATGGAGCGCGCCCGCATCTTCGTCTTCCCCCCGATCGAGGATTTCGGAATGGTGGCTGTCGAGGCGATGGCGTCAGGCACGCCGGTCATGGCGAACCGCATCGGCGGCTCGGGCGAGTCCGTGCAAGACGGCGTCGGCGGGGCGCTGTTCGATCCGCATTCCCCGGAGGAGATCCGCGGGGCTGCGCAGATCTGCGCTGCGCTCTCCCCCGCCGACATCTCCACTCATGCCCAGCGGTTCGACGCGACCGAGTTCGACGATTCGCTGCGGAAATGGGTCAGCCCGCACATCGCATTCGCACCGGCATCACCGTAGACGCAGTTCGCCCCGACCCCTTCGATGAGAGCGCGCGTCAGGGACTCGCGAGCTCCGCACACGAGGGCGCGATCGTCACAGGGGTGTCCGTGACGGTAGGGCTGTACCGCACGGACAGCGCCCCGAGCTCGCCCTCGGGGAGCTGGCTGGTGTACGAGACGGTGCGCGTCTGGCCCTTGTCGACCATGACGGCGATGCTCTGGGCATTGCGGCCGTCTTCGGTGCTGACCCGGTCCAAGCCCTCGGCGTCGCCGGACCCGGGATCCACGCCGATGATCGTCGCGCCGGGAGGCGCGAAGTAGAGCACATCGAGCAGCATCGTTGTCTGCAGACCGCCGTATCGAGGCGAGCGCAGCGCGCCGATGTGATACGTGAGGTCGTCGCGGTCGACCGAGTTCGTCATCGAGATCGATGTCGTCACAGTGCGCGCCGCGGGGTCGCACGTGACCGAGACGGCGGTGGTCAGGTAATACTCGAGCTTGCTCACGGCCGCATCGTTGAGGAAGATCCCGACCTCGGTGGTCGCGGCGTTGTCGGCTGCCATGACGCCGTCGATCCCCAGCTCGCGTGCGACCTGCTGCTCCTCCGCGCGACTGAACCAGCCGTAGAGCCGCTGTTCGAGGCCGGCGTTCTGGAAGACGTCGAGCATCCGCATCAGGTCCCAGTCCCCCGACACCAGTTTCTGGAAGACCGTCGCGGAGGTCGCGGCGAAGAAGGCGTCGGCCGGAGCCTGGTCGTCGGGGAATCGGAAGTACGTCTCGTTCAGCAGGAGCGGCACCGCATTCTCCGCCGTGATCTCGACGCCCTCCACCGTGACGCCGCCGGTCACCGCGAGAATGTCGGCGAGCACGACGGGGTCCAGCGAGATCACCCCGTCGACCGCGAATCCCTCCTGCGCGGCGATCTTGGACTGGAAGAGCTGCGCGGCGGTCGGGAAATTCGGCGTGCGCGTGAAGTTCTGCGAGGAGATGGCGAACTCGGGGTCGTACAGTGCCAGCGTCTCGGCGGGAAGCGCAAGAGTCTGGACCTCCGCCAGCGGGCCGGACTCGAACGTGGTCGATCCCGTCTGGCCCACCAGCTGAATTCGACCGCCCTCCGCCCGCACGTAGACCGCCGCGGCGGCGGCGCCGCCCGTCGCCCGGATCTCGGCGTTGTTCTGGAACAGCACCAGGTAGGTGCGCGGTCCGTCCTCGCCCAGCATCTTCAGTGCAGTGGGCAGGACTGCGGTCGCAGTATGACTCAGCGGGGCAGCCTGGTCGATCACCTCGATCACCTGTCCGACGGCCTCGTCGACGATCGGAAGCAGGTCCGCACGGTCGATGTCGGCGATCTTCGCCTGAGCCTCGGAGAACGCCGCATCAACGGCCGGAAGCGCACCGATGGCCTGACGGAACGGCTCGAGGTTGAAGCCGCCGCCTTCGAAGCGGATGTTCTCCCGCTGCATCGCGCCGAGGACGGGGAAGACCGCGGGCAGGGCGTCTCGGACGAGGATGTGGGTGGCTTCGGTGGTCGATCGCACGGCTGCGACGTTCTGCCCGACGAAGGGCACCCACGAGGCGAACTCCCACAGCGGGCCCTGCACCTTCTCGTCGGCGCTGGAGGTGTACGCGAGCACTTCGGTCGCCACAGCGTCGAACTGAGCCTGATCCCCGCTGCGCACGAGCTCGGTCACATTGCCGAGTCTGGACTTCGCCGCTTCGAGATCGGCGCGCACGTCCAAGGCCTCGTCCACGAACTTCGCAGCGAAGAACCCCCCGACGACCAGACCGGCGATGAGGAGCCCGACGATGCCCAGCACCCACGGCCAGATGCGGCGGCGCTTGCGGCGCGGCCGGCGTTCGTCGACCAGCGCGTCATTGGACAGTGTTTCGGGCACCAGGGGATTCTAACGAGGCGAAGCCCGGAAACCGCCGTGAACAGTGGGAACCGATACACGAAAGAGAGGGCCGGGCCATCAGGCCCGACCCTCTCCGGATCGCTGTCGCGAAGGACTACTTCAGGATCTTCGTCACCGTGCCGGCGCCGACGGTGCGGCCACCCTCACGGATCGCGTAGCCGAGGCCCTCTTCCATGGCGATGGGCTGGATCAGCTCGACCGTCATGTCAGTGGTGTCGCCGGGCATGACCATCTCGGTGCCCTCGGGCAGCGTGATGACGCCGGTGACGTCGGTGGTGCGGAAGTAGAACTGCGGACGGTAGTTCGTGAAGAACGGGTTGTGACGGCCGCCCTCCTCCTTGGACAGGATGTACGCCGTGCCCTCGAAGTTGGTGTGCGGGGTGACCGAACCGGGCTTGACGACGACCTGGCCGCGCTCGACGTCGTCACGCTTCGTGCCGCGCAGGAGCAGACCACAGTTCTCGCCGGCCCATGCCTCGTCGAGCTGCTTGTGGAACATCTCGATACCGGTGACGATCGTCTTCTGCGTCGGGCGCAGACCCACGATCTCGACCTCGGAGTTGATCGCGAGGGTGCCGCGCTCGGCGCGACCCGTCACGACGGTTCCACGACCGGTGATCGTGAAGACGTCCTCGATGGGCATGAGGAACGGCTTGTCCTTGTCGCGCACCGGGTCGGGGATCGACTCGTCGACGGCTTCCATGAGCTCGACGATCTTCTCGGTCCACTCGGCGTCGCCCTCGAGCGCCTTCAGGCCCGAGACACGGATGACCGGAGCGTTGTCGCCGTCGAAGTCCTGGCTGGAGAGCAGTTCGCGAACCTCGAGCTCGACGAGCTCCAGGATCTCTTCGTCGTCGACCATGTCGGACTTGTTCAGTGCGACGAGCAGGTACGGCACGCCGACCTGCTTGGCCAGCAGCACGTGCTCGCGCGTCTGGGCCATCGGGCCGTCGGTGGCGGCGACCACGAGGATCGCGCCGTCCATCTGAGCAGCACCGGTGATCATGTTCTTGATGTAGTCGGCGTGACCCGGGGCGTCGACGTGCGCGTAGTGGCGCTTCGGCGTCTCGTACTCGACGTGCGAGATGTTGATCGTGATGCCGCGCTGGCGCTCTTCGGGGGCGGAGTCGATCGACGCGAAGTCGCGCTGCACGTTGGTGGCCGACGGGTACTTGTCGGCGAGCACCTTCGAGATGGCAGCGGTCAGCGTGGTCTTGCCGTGGTCGACGTGACCGATCGTTCCGATGTTTACGTGCGGCTTGGTCCGCTCGAACTTGGCCTTAGCCACTGGGTCCTCCTCAGGACGTTCATGTAGATGCGCCGGGCACTGGTTTGCGACCGGTTCTCTACGGGGATTGATTCCACATTAGTGGAGAGAGGTATTGCGAATCTGTGAAGTTGTGGAAGGGGGATGGATGCCGGCACTCGCGTCCCGGCATCCTGAACCGCTTACTCGCCCTTGTTCTTCTGGACGATCTCGTCGGCCACGTTGCGCGGCACCTCGGCGTAGCTGTCGAACTCCATGGAGTAGACGGCACGGCCCGAGGTCTTCGAGCGCAGGTCGCCGATGTAGCCGAACATCTCGGACAGCGGAACGAGCGCGCGCACGACCTTGACGCCCTGAGCATCCTCCATCGACTGGATCTGACCGCGGCGCGAGTTCAGGTCGCCGATGACATCGCCCATGTACTCCTCGGGGGTGCGCACCTCGACCGACATGAGCGGCTCGAGGATGACCGGGTTCGCCTTGCGGACGGCCTCCTTGAAGCCCATCGAGCCGGCGATCTTGAACGCCATCTCCGACGAGTCGACGTCGTGCGACGCGCCGTCGAGGAGGATCGTCTTGACGCCCACCATCGGGTAGCCCGCCAGCACGCCGACGTTCATCGCGTCCTGGAAGCCCTGGTCGACCGGAGCGATGTACTCGCGCGGGATGCGGCCACCGGTGACCTTGTTCTCGAACTCGTACGTCTTCTCGGCCGTCACCTCGAGCGGCTCGATCGCGAACTGGATCTTCGCGAACTGACCCGAACCGCCGGTCTGCTTCTTGTGCGTGTAGTCGTGACGCTCGACGGCCTTCTTGATCGTCTCGCGGTACGCGACCTGGGGCTTGCCCACATTGGCCTCGACCTTGAACTCCCGCTTCATGCGGTCGACCAGGATGTCGAGGTGCAGCTCGCCCATGCCCTTGATGACGGTCTGACCGGTGTCGGAGTTCTGCTCGACGCGGAACGTCGGGTCCTCCTCCGCGAGCTTCTGGATCGCGAGACCCAGCTTCTCCTGGTCCGCCTTCGTCTTGGGCTCGATCGCGACCTCGATGACCGGCTCGGGGAAGGTCATCGACTCGAGCACGACCTGGTGCTGCGCGTCGCAGAGCGTGTCGCCCGTGGTGGTGTCCTTGAGGCCGATGACCGCGTAGATGTGACCTGCGGTGACCGAAGGCACCGGGTTCTCCTTGTTGGCGTACATCTGGAAGATCTTCCCGATGCGCTCCTTCTTGGACTTCGTCGAGTTGACGATCTGCGCACCCGAGTCGAGGTGACCGGAGTACACGCGGATGTAGGTCAGGCGACCGAAGAACGGGTGCGTCACGATCTTGAACGCCAGAGCCGTGAACGGCTCTTCGCGATCCGCGTGGCGCTCGATGACGATCTCTTCGTTCTTGGGGTCGTGCGCCTCGATGGCCGGAACGTCCAGCGGCGACGGGAGGTAGTCCACGACCGCGTCGAGCATGGGCTGCACGCCGCGGTTCTTGAACGCCGAGCCGCAGAGCACGGGGTAGAGCTCCGAGTTCACGGTCATCTTGCGAATGGCGCCCTTGATCTCGGCGACCGTCAGCCCTTCGCCGCCGAAGTGCTTCTCGAGGAGCACCTCGTCGGACTCGGCGACGGTCTCGAGCAGCTGCTCGCGGTACTTGGCGACGACGTCGGCCATGTCGGCCGGGATCTCCTGCACGTCGTACTTGGCGCCCATGGTGACATCGCCCTTGGCGTCGCCTGCCCAGACCAGCGCCCGCATCTCGACGAGGTCGACCACGCCGACGAAGTCGTTCTCGACGCCGATCGGCAGCTGGATGACCAGCGGCTTGGCCTTGAGCTTGTTCACGATCGTGTCGACGGTGAAGTAGAAGTCCGCACCGAGCTTGTCCATCTTGTTGACGAAGCAGATGCGGGGCACGTCGTACTTGTCGGCCTGGCGCCACACGGTCTCGGACTGGGGCTCGACGCCCTCCTTGCCGTCGAAGACGGCGACGGCGCCGTCGAGGACGCGGAGCGAGCGCTCGACCTCGACCGTGAAGTCGACGTGGCCGGGGGTGTCGATGATGTTGATCTGGTTCTTGTCCCAGAAGCAGGTGACGGCGGCGGAGGTGATCGTGATGCCACGCTCCTGCTCCTGCTCCATCCAGTCGGTCGTGGAGGCACCGTCGTGCGTCTCGCCGATCTTGTGGTTGGTTCCCGTGTAGTACAGGATGCGCTCGGTCGTCGTCGTCTTGCCGGCATCGATGTGAGCCATGATGCCGATGTTGCGGACCTTCGTGAGGTCGGTGAGCACGTCTTGTGCCACGGGGGTGTTCCTCTCGGGTGATCGAGCAGACGCCTGGGCGTCGACTCGAGATCAGGGGTGAGTGCGGGAGCCGCCCTTCGACGGGCTCAGGGTCCGGCTCCCGCACTCAGGAGCTGGTTACCAGCGGTAGTGCGCGAAGGCGCGGTTCGACTCGGCCATCTTGTGGGTGTCTTCGCGGCGCTTGACCGCGGCACCCAGGCCGTTCGAGGCGTCGAGGATCTCGTTCTGCAGACGCTCGGTCATCGTCTTCTCACGACGGCCCTTCGCGTAGCTCACGAGCCAGCGCAGCGCCAGCGTGTTGGCGCGGTGAGGCTTGACCTCGACCGGCACCTGGTAGGTCGAGCCGCCGACGCGGCGGCTCTTGACCTCGAGGGTCGGGCGCACGTTGTCGAGCGCCTTCTTGAGCGTGGCGACAGCGTCCTGGCCGTTCTTGTCCTCAACGCCCTTGAGGGCGGTGTAGACGATCGACTCGGCGAGCGACTTCTTGCCGTCGACGAGGATCTTGTTGACGAGCTGGCTGACGATCGGCGCGCCGTATACCGGGTCGTTGACGACGGGGCGCTTCGGGGCGGGTCCCTTGCGAGGCATGTTCCTTAACCCTTCTTCGCGCCGTAGCGGCTGCGAGCCTGCTTACGGTTCTTGACGGCCTGGGTGTCCAGGGCGCCGCGGACGATCTTGTAGCGGACGCCGGGGAGGTCCTTGACGCGACCACCGCGGACGAGCACGAGCGAGTGCTCCTGCAGGTTGTGACCCTCGCCGGGGATGTACGCGGTGACCTCGGTGCCGTTGCGGAGCTTGACACGGGCGACCTTGCGCATCGCCGAGTTCGGCTTCTTCGGCGTGGTCGTGTACACGCGGGTGCAGACGCCCGCCTGCTGGGGGTTCGACTTCAGGGCGGGTGCCTTGGTCTTGGCGACCTTGGGCGAGCGTCCCTTGCGAACCAACTGCTGAATGGTTGGCACGTTCTCTCCTTGTTGGTGCTGCACGGTGACAGCGTCGTGGTCTCCCCCCGGACTCCGCAGATCTTTCGAAATGTGTCGTCCGAGGCTCACGTGGACCCACCGGCGCGGCAAGATGTATGACGCGAGTGTGTGGTGGGTATGCCGTGGGGGCCGCCTGTTCGCAGGCTTCTCCCTGAGATGCGGCGCCGGCTGCCTCGTCCTGTGCCGGGGCACAGCTTGAGGCGCGCACGTGCGCACACCCAGTCAATGATACGCGGTTATCGCGGGGGCGGCAAACGCGCCCGTGCGTCAGAGCGAGAAGACGACGACCAGCAGCGACGCGGCCGCTGCGACGGCGACGACGGATGCCGCGATGACGACGATCAGGGCGGCGCGACGCGCCCTGCGCCGATGGCCGGTGGTCGCCGCGGCACCGTCGATCGGTTCCTGGGGAGTGCGCTGAGGCGGTGCCGCACGGCGCACGACGACGGAGTCGGCCGGGCGTGCACCGTAGACGGCGCCGGATGCAGCGTCCGGCGCGGCCGCCAGCCTTCCGGTCGATGCGGGCACGGGCGGAGCCGACCGCGGAGCGGATGCTCCAGCGCTGTCACGCGTGGCCCGGCGACGGGACTCGCGCCGCGCGACGACCGTGGAGCCGTCCACCGGCTCGGTGTCGGGCTCCGTACCACCGGTGGCGCGGCGGCGGCGGATGGTGTCCTCGTCGGGGAGGTCGGTCATCCCCCGCTCCGCTGGAGCCGCACCTCGGCGTCGCCCAGGAAGAACCGCTCGCCGGCTTCGGCCTCGACGCCGGGGGTGGCCTCGACCTCGGTGCCCATGAGCGTCGCGAAGAGCACTCCGTTGGTCGACCCCAGGTCGGTGACGTACCAGCGATCGTCGCGCAGCTCGAGGCGCGCGTGGGTCTTGGAGACCGTGCCGTCGTCGATCGGGATGAGCTGCGCCTCGGGGAGGGCGCGGTCCGGCGCAGGCTTGCGTCCGAGCAGGACGACCTCGGCCGTGATCGGGACGGCCGCGCCTGACGGGGGGACCAGCGACCAGGCGGTGCGACGACGGCGCGTGATCACCGTCTCGTCGATCGGGTCCTCCGGGATCTCTGCCTTGGTGTGCTGAGCGGAGACCGAGGCGCGTGCCGACCGCGGGGTGCCGGCATCCGGCACGCCGATGATCGCCGAGACCTGTCCCGAGTGCTCCGGGAACGCCTCGGCATCGCTCGAAGGAGATCGTGCGGGGGCCCAGGGCTCCCGCTCGGGATCCTCCTCGGGCGCTGCGGGAACCCTCGTGACCGGGGGCACGACGGTCGGCGCCGCGGGCGAAGGCGCCGCGACGGGCACGGCCGAGATCGGGGCGGGTGCGGCCGAGTCCGCGCCGGTGACCTCGCTCGTCACTTCGCTCACGGCGCCGAGATCGAACTCCCCCCAGCGCCCCGCGGCCGCGGACGTCTGCGGAGCGAACGTGGAGCGACCGGCGACCGGGGCGGGCGCGGGCGGCGCGGGGTCGGCGGAGGACGGGGCGGGCGGCAGCGGCGGGACGGGCGGCGGGGTCCACCCGCTCGCCGGTGCGGTCGCAAGCGGCACGGATGGGCTGTACGCCGCGGGTGTCGCGCGCGGTACGTACTCGTCCGCCGACTCGGGCAGTGCGGTGCGGCGGGGTCCTCCCCCGGGGCCGCGCGACGCCATCTCGGTGCCGAGCCAGCGCGCCGGTCCGAATCCGAGGATCGATGCCCACACCGGCAGCAGCAGAGCCGCGAGGACCGTCATCCCCGCGCCGTGGCCGAACGACAGGTTGATGCGGTGATATGCGACGATCAGCAGCGCCCACAGGATCACCGGGCCGACGAACGGGATCAGCACGAGGAGGTAGAGCCAGCCCGACAGCCGGCCGAGTTCCAACAGCACGACCTGGTTGAGGACGGGCACCCAGGCCTTCCACCCCTGCTCGCCCGACTTGCGGAAAACCGCGGAGAGCGCCAGCGCCGTCCAGATGTAGAGTGCGGCGATCAGCAGAAAGGTGAGCACGCCGAGCGCGACGCCGGTGGAGTCATCGATGGTGGTCATGGCGATAGGCGCGCGGGCTGGGTGACCCGGCGCTTCCCCCTCTCGGCGAAACGCGGCCTGGTGCCGGGGGGCGCCAGGTGACGGACGAATGATCTCAACGATACGGATGCGAGGACGCCGCGCCAGACCCCGCGTTCGCGGGCGAGTCCCGCGCGCTCCGCGTCCACCGCGCGCCAGAAGGCGCGGGCGTCCTCGGACGAGACCGGATCGCCCGAGAACACCGCGCGATCGGCATCCCGCGCGAGCGCCTCGCCGGAGGCGGTACCCCAGACCTCGGCGAGCTCACTGCGGGTCAGCACGGGGGGCGCGTCGCGACCGGAGTCGACGGCGGCGTCGACGTACTCGTCCCAGCCGCCCGCGATCTGCGCGGCCGGTGCGCCCTGCGTGCGGCGTCCGCGCCTCCGCGCCGCCTTGGCCGCGGCGACGAGCACGAACGGTCCCGCGATCAGCAGCAGCACGAGCAGCACGATCGCGGTGATGCGCAGGAGCGGCCACAGCCACGCGAGGTCCAGCGGCTCGGCGTCGTCCGCGCCGTCATCGGCGCCCGAGTCCTCCTGGAGCGGATCGGGCGGCACGACGTCCTCGACCGCCTCCGGGCGCACCTCGGTCACGTTCTCGGGATTGCGCTGCTCGGTCACCGCGAGGCTCGGCGACTGCGCGAACTGCGGTGTGACGTCGATCGGCACCCACTCCCCTGCCGCGGACTGCACTTCCGTCCAGGCGGCGAGATCCTGCGCGCGGCAGACTCCCGCCTCGCACGTCGGAAGGCTGGTGTCGGCCGAGGTGAGCCGTGCGCCCACCACCACCCGTGCCGGAAACCCGAGCTGCTGCGCGATCAGCGCGACCGCCGTCGCGAACTGCTCGTCGTCGCCGACGGCGGCGACGTAGTTCTCGGATGCCGCCGCCCGCGGATCGGTCTCGCGCTCGAGGAGCTTGCCGAACATCGTGTCGACGCGAGCCAGGGAGTGCCCGGACGCGCTGGGCTGGAAGGCATAGTCGGGAAGCGCCTGCATCCACGACGGGGGCTGCTCGCCGATCTCGAGAGCATGGCTGAGGTAGCCGCGCTCGCGCAGGAGCAGCACGAGACCGGCCAGCGCCGCCCCGCCCGACCCGGACACATGCTCGTCGACCCACGTCCGGAGGCTCTGCGGCACCTCGAGGCCCGTCGCCTCGCCGCCCGGTGCCTCGATCGACGCGAGATCTGGCGGCGACGGCTCGACCGACTCCAGGCGGTACGCATCATCCGCGACGAGGCCGCCGCCTGCGGTCTGCACGCCCGCCGCAGCCGTGGAGCGGTAGTAGAACCGATCGGCGAGGGATGCCGCCCGGGGCCCCGTGAAACGGACCGAGGACAGCTGCCCGACCGTCGGCATCCAGATGCCGTCGAGCTCCTGGATCGTGACCTGCACGTCGAGGGGACGTCCGCTGCCGGCATCCAGCGTCGACGGCACGCGGACGAAGCGCGCCTCGTCGACGGCTCCGGTGCCGCCGCTGCGATAGATCTCGCCGTCGTAGCTGTCCAGCGTCGCGAGGCGCATGCGCTCGGGCAGGGCACCCTCGGCGGACACCGTGAACAGGACGTCGTCGGCGCGCTCGTCGGTGAAGAGGGCGCGGTACTCCGCGAGCGGGCTCACCGCGGTCGAGACCGCGAGCTCGGGGCCGACGCTCGCGCGCAGCACGTCGCGGTCGACGCCGCGCGCGGCGAACGGGACGACGATCGCGGCCGCCACGACGGCGACGACCAGCATGCCGGCGCCGAGCGCCGTGCGGCGCTGGTTGACCCGGGCCGGCCGTCGAGACATGTGGACGCCGCTGGATGCCGCGGCACGACGCAGCGCGCGCACGCGCTCGTCGCGGCTGCGCCAGGCGAGCCACAGCAGGCACGACAGGAGCGCGGCGATGCCGAGCGCGGTCTCGAGGGGCGCCGCGATCGTCACCGGCCCGAGCGTCAGCGGCGCGCTGACGGTCGGACGGCCGAAGAACAGGCCGAACGAGATCATGCCCAGCGCCACGGGGACGGCGCCGTACGCCACCCTGCCTTCGCGCCACGACAGCAGAAGCCCGGAGCACGTCCCGACCAGGAACACGATCAGGGCGGGAACGAGGAGGTTCCGGTACGTGCCGACCGGCAGGTCGACCGTGATGAGGTCCTTCCACGCGAACAGCGCCCCGGAAGCCACCTCGCCGAGGCCCCGCAGGAACTCCAGGGGCTCGCCGAGGCGGGTGGGGACGGCGAGAGGCACGCCCAGCGCGAAGAACGCGACGATCAGCAGTCCCGCGGCATGCCACCCGCCCCAGCGACGGATCCAGACGAGCGCCGCGATCCCCGCGGCGACGAGAGCCGAGACGCCGACGACCAACAGGAAGGACACATCGCGATAGATCGGCCACGCTGCGAGGGCGGCGATCGCGACGACGGCCGCGAAGAACAGCGAGCCCGCGACGATGCGCGGCACGTACGGGCGGCGTCGCCGCATCGTCGACCGCGCGAGATCCCCCCACGTCGCCGCCGGCACCGGTGCCGCGCCGAGGTCGTCCGCGGCGCTCACGAGGTCGCTCCGCGCAGCAGCAGGCCGGACAGATCGTCGAGCGTTCCGACGGTCAGCGCGCTCAGACCTGAGAAGGAGCGCAGCCGCGGGTGGGCGCGCTCGTCGCAGATCACGGCGATCACTGTCGTGTCGGCGGGGAAGCCGAGAGCGGCCTGGCGCAGCCGGCCCAGGCTCACCGTGGAGCCCACCACGACGAACGCGATCGACAGCCGATCGTTGGACTCGCCGGCGAGCCGGCACACCTCGGCGATCGGCATCGTGTTCCCGATCCGCTCGACCGCGCTGAATCCGTCCAGCATGGTCCGCCGGGAGAAAGCGGGAATGCGCCGGATCGCGCGCAGCCGCCCGCGGACGACGCGGGGGATCTCCGTGCCGGTGACGACGTCGACTTCGCGGGCGTCCTGCACCGCCCGCAGGCCGAGCGAGGCGGCGCAGCTGACCGCGAGCTCGAACTCGTCGGCATCCGCGTATTCGGGCTCGGCGACCGACAGCACGACGGCCATGCGGGAGCGGCGCGACTCCTCGTACTGGCGCACCATGAGCTGCCCGGTCTTCGCGGTCGACTTCCAGTGGATCTGCCGGCGGGAATCGCCCGGCGCGTACTCGCGGATCGCGTGGAACGACATGTCGGCGTCCACGAGGCGGCGGGTGGGACTGCCCTCCAGGTCGCGGATGAGTCCTGCGCTCGTGGAGGGGATCGCGGTCGTGCGGGGATGGACGTAGAGCTCGTGCACGTCGTGGAAGGCGTGCTCCCGACGCAGCAGTCCGAGCGGGTCGCTGCGGACGGTCGTCGCCGGCCCGACGGTGACGATGCCGCGCCGCAGCGCCGGGATCTCCAGAGGCTGGGCGACGGCGTGTCCCGGGCGCAGGAGCGGCACGCCGAACTCGACCAGCCCGGCCCCGACCGGGATGTCCAGACGCCCGGGAAGCGCGACACGGCGCCCCTCGTTGCGCACGACGATCTCGCCCGTGACGCCGTCGCCGGCCACCACGCGCTCGTGCGCGAGCACCAGGTCGATGTCGTACGAGCGCACGCCGAAGAGGAAAGGCACGCACATCGCCACCAGCACGAGCGCGATCCCGCCGGCGACCATCCACTCCATCCACCCGAAGGCGATCCCGATGCCGAGTCCCACCGTCGCGGCGAGCACCACCAGCACGCCGGCGGGGCGGACCGTGCGCGCCGCCCACGCCCATGCGGTCGCGAGCGCCGATCCCGCGGTGCGCAGAGCCTGCGTCCCCCAGACGACCGCGCGAACGATCCACCGGCCGCCGCGTGCGCTCGTCATCCGGGTCGTCGCACCGTGCACGCCGGAGTGCGCGGCGGGGGCCGCCGCCGATCCGGTGGATGCCGACGTGCGGGTGAGGCGGGACTGGGTGAGACTCATGCGGTCTCGCGGCGACTCGGCGGTGCCACATCCAGCAGGACCTGGCCGATGACGGCTTCCTGCGTGACTCCGTCGAACTCGGCCTCGGGCTGCAGGATGAGCCGGTGCGAGAGCACCGAGACGGCGAGCGCCTTGACGTCGTCGGGCGTGACGTAGGTGCGTCCCAGGGAGGCGGCACGCGAGCGGGACGCCTTGGTGAGTGCCAGGGCGCCGCGGATGCTGACGCCCAGCCGCACCTCGTCCGCCGCCCGCGTGCCGTCGACGAGCCTGGCGATGTAGTCCAGGACGAGAGCGTCGACGTAGACGTCGGCGGCCAGGTCGGCCATGCCGACCATCGCCTGCGGCGTGATCACCGGCGAGAGGTCGGCGGTCGCGACGGCGGCACCGTCCAGGATGCGCACGGTCGCCGCGTGATCGGGATAGCCGAGTGAGGCGCGCATCATGAACCGGTCCAGCTGGGCTTCGGGCAGACGGTACGTGCCCGCCTGCTCGACGGGGTTCTGGGTCGCGAGCACGAGGAACGGCACGCCGACCTGACGCGAGATGCCGTCGATCGTGACCTTGCCCTCCTCCATGACCTCCAGCAGCGCCGACTGGGTCTTCGGGCTGGCGCGGTTGATCTCGTCGGCCAGCACGATGTTCGCGAAGATCGGCCCGGAGTGGAACTCGAACGATCCGGTCTTCTGGTCGTAGACCGTGATGCCCGTGATGTCTCCGGGCAGCAGGTCGGGGGTGAACTGGATGCGCGTGTTCGTGCCCTGTACGGACTGCGCGACCGCGCGGGCGAGCGAGGTCTTGCCTGTGCCCGGCACGTCCTCCAGCAGCACGTGCCCGTCGCTGAGCATCGCCGTCAGGACCAGTTCGACGACGTGTCGCTTGCCCAGCACGGCCCGCTCGACGTTGTCGGCGATCTGGCCGAACGTATGAGCGAACCAGGTCGCCTGCTCCTGCGTGATGGTCATCTGCGATTGTCCTTCGTCGATCGGTCGAGGGTCGGCGGTGGGTCAGGGGGTGGACTGGGCGGGGTTGGGATCGCAGGATGCCGAGAACGTGGCGTCCGCCGGCGAGAGGCCCCAGCCCTGCGCGCTCCAGCTCACCGAAACGGCGATGCCCTCCACGCGGACCGCTCCCACCGGCACCGCCCACGAGTCGGCGGTGTGCGGGAGCACTGCACCGGAGGCGTCGAAGAAGCGCAGGCCGGTGTTGCCGAACGTGATCGCGGCCTTGCCGCCGGCGGCATCGGACGATGAGTCCCCCGCCGTCACGAGGTTCGATCCGCCCACGCAGCTCTCCACGCTCCAGCGCGCCTGCACCTGGTACGGCGCGCTGCCCGCCCGCGGGGTCACCGTCGCCCACGACGTCGCCGTTCCCCAGATGTCGTGCACGTACCGCACCTGTATCCCGGGGTCGCGCCCGAAGACCGAGCTCGGGATGCCCACGAACTCCACGTGGTTGCGGTTCGGGACGCCCTCCGTCGAGGTGGGCTGCTCGCGCACGATCCAGTCCGCGCGCCCGCCGCCGACCTCGGGGGCGGCATCCACGAGGAACGTATAGCCCTGCGGAGCCCGACCGGTCTGCTGTGCGCGGACGCTCGCCGTGGTCGTCGCCTCGCCGTAGACGTCGCCGTCGAACCACGACTCGACGCACATCGTGAACTCGTACTCGTCGCCGTCGGCGAGCCCCGGGAAGGTGGCGGTCTCGCCCCCCGCGGTGGGCGTGCACCGGTCCCCCCCGCGCACGATCGCGTAGCGCAGGGCGGACCCGTCGCCGTTCAGCTGCGCCGAGCCGCGTGCGGTGATGGTGGACGTGCCGTCGCCGTTCGAGGCCGAGCTGAGCGAGAGCGCGAGGCCGGTCGGCGCCCCGATGCCGTTGCCCCACACGGTCGCCGCTGCGCCCGAGGGGCTCCCGCCGAGTCCAGGAGGCAGATCGAAGCGCGAAGAGGGCGTGATCGTGATGGGACTGGACGTGTTGGAGCCGACGCGGTAGTACGGCAGGTCGACGCTCGTTTCGTTTCGCCGCACGGGCACCTGCACCGTCTCGCCGGCAGGGCTCGTGATCTCGAGGTTGCCGGTCGACTCCGGATCGATGCCCTCGATGTGAAGGGCGACCACTCCGCCCTCGCCCGAGGTGAGGACCGGCCGCACCTGCACGTTCGCGGGAGCACCCGGGGAGTTGTACGCCCACGCAACGGTCCGCACGCTCGAGCGCGACGTCCCGACTGCGTTGCGGGCGTACGCGTCGTAGGTGCGCTGCTCGCCGTTGGGCGCGGCGATCGGCGGGCAGACGCCGTCCGCACCGCACTGCGCGACGTCCTGCCCGTTCGAGCGGATCACGAAGCCGCTGAGGCCCGGATAGGCCAGCCGCGCTTCGCCCGGGTCGACGCGCAGGCTGAGAGACCCGTCCGCGTATCCGGTCTGCGACACGCTCGCGGGCGCCTTGGGGAAGCCCTGCAGATCGAGGAGGAGCTGCCCGTCGCGCTCGGCATTGCTGCGCCGTCCCTGCGCATCCTGGACCGAGAAGGATGCCGAGCACGTCGCCCCCGGCGCGTCCGACGTCCACGACGCGACGACGGACGTCGCCGAGGCGACTTGGAAGCTCACGCCCACGCATGCGCCGGTCGGTCGCACGTCGATCAGGGTGAGCGGCGTGCGCGGAAGCGGATTGACCTCCCCGACGGCGCCGATGACCGACATCTCGCACGACGAGCCCGCGGCCTGCGAGCACTGCTGGACGACGGATCCTCCCTGCGGGAGCGTCGACGGGGCGGCCCCGACACGCAGGATCAGGCGCACCGGGGCGACGGCGGTGTGGCTGGTCACCGAGACGACCGCGGCCTCCTCGGACCCGGGCACCGCGCGGTCGGCGCCGACGACCGTCACGATCGATCCCTCGACCGATACCTCGAATGCCGAGCCGCCGTACTCCAGTGCGTACCGGATGCCGCTCCAGTCCTCGCGCAGCTGCCACGACGTCATGTTGCGAAGGTCGAACGTCGCCGTCTCACCCGGGCCGACCGTCATCGAGCCCGCTCTCAGCTCGGGCTGCGGATCGAGGGCGCGGACGATGATCGGAACCGACAGGTACGTCCAGTCCGATTGACCGGCGAGGCGGACCGGCACCTGACACGCGTCCGTCCACGGTGCTCCGGCGCCCGAGTCGTAGCGGACCGAAGTGCCCGACTCGACGGTGCACGATGCTCCGCTCCGCGCTCCCGACGAGCGCACGTCCGCGCCGAGCTCGAGGCTGCTTCCGCGCGGCTTGGCCACGAGCGAGGCCATGTCGAACGACACCGACTCCAGTTCGGTCACCTGGGGCGGCGCCGCGCTCGTCCGCAGGGTGAGCGACAGATCCTCGTCGCCGGGCACCCGCAGGAAGGCGTAGGTCGTGACCTCGCCGTCCGATCCGTCGCCGGTGATCGCGAACGGGATGATCCTGGTCGTCTCCGGCAGCTGACCCGCCAGCTTCCGGCCGTCCACGGAGACGCCCGGCGGGTCGCCCCACAGGCTCACGTCGAGGTCGTCGACGTCGCCGCCCGACCACGAGGCGCGGCCGGTGAGCACGTCCACCCCGGCCGGGAAGTCGTCCCTGGACTCGGCGGTCAGCACGGTGTCGTCGACGAGGGGATAATTCGGCACGCTCTCCCGGACGACCTGCACCACGATGAGCCCGCGGCCGGTGTTGCCCGAGCTGGACTCGACGTCGTACAGGAACGACATCGTCCTCGGCTCCGTTCCCGCCTCGATGACGACCGTCGCGTCGCCGACCGAATCCAGTCGGGCGTCCAGCCGCTCGTACTCGGGGTTGGCGCTGCCGTCGACGAGGGCCGCGGGCGCATCCGGGCGCACATCCGTGATCGCCAATTCACCCATCGTCGGATCGACGTCGTTGGCCAGCGGGCTCACCCTGATCGAGCTGTCCGCACCGGCCTGGACCTGCACGTAGTCGGTGAAGGTGATCGGACTGGGATTGGACTGGCTGTCGAGCACGCCGATGCGGACGACGCCCTCGCCGGTCTCGCCGAACGCGTCGACCACCCGATAGCGCAGTGAGGCCTGCCCGCGGTACCCGGGCACGCTCGTGTACACGATCGACTCTCCGTCGGCGGCGATGGTCGCCGAGCCGCTCTCCGGCTGGCTCACGATGCGGTCCAGGCTCACGACGTCGCCGTCCGGGTCCATGCCGAATCCGTCGAACTCCACCACGGTCGACTGGCCGCTGAGCACGCGGCCCTCGAGAGTCTCGGGCAGCGGTGCGCGGTTGGCGTCATCGGGGAGGACCTCGACGCGCACGGTCGCGGAATCGGCGAGCGCGGGCGCTGCGGTCGTGTAGACCCCGTAGTCGATCGTGTACGAGCCGGGCTCGGCCGGGGCGAGGTAGCGCAGGACCTCCCCGCTGCCGAACGCAAGCGCCTCAGGGCTTGAAGAGACGATCGAGGCGGGGTTGAGGGTCGGGCGCCCGCCGGCGGGAGCGATGTCGTTGTCGAGCACCGGGATGTCGATCTGGGACCCGGCCCGGACAACGACCGTGTCGTCCACCGCGATGGGCGCGAGCTCGGGCGCGGGGGGCAGCAGGAAGACCGTCGCCTCGCCCTGGACGAGTGCGCCCTGATCCTCGGTCCCGTCGCTGATCGTGTACGTCACGGTGCCGAGGCGGCCGGCGGCGCCCGTGGCGGTCGACCCCGACACGCGCAGATAGTTCTGACCCACGCCGTCGACCGAGAGCGTGGCGCCGGCATCCGCGTGTCCGACGACCTCGCTGAGCAGCAGCACCCGCCGCGTGGGGTTGGAGGCCGCCGAGAACACGTCCAGCGTCGCATCCTCCTGCGGGTGCACGAACGCGACGACCGGCGAGGTCGCCAGCTGCGGCGGAGCATTCGAGGGGAGGATCGTGATGCGCGCCGTGCCGGTGGCGGGAGTGGTGCCGTCGGTGACGGTGAAGCCGACGCGGAAGGTGCCGGGGGTGCGCGCTGAGAAGTCGAAGGATGCCGAGCCGCCGACGACGGTCGCGCTGGCCGCGGCGTCGTCCAGCACACGCACGGACTCGAGCGAGATCTGCCCGGCCGTCCCGGTCACGTGCGGTGTGACATCCACGGTGAGCCCGGCGTCGATCCTGTCGACGACGGCGAACGACTGCACGGTGAGCGCCGGCTGCGCGGAGACCCGCACGAGGAGCGGCTTGGTGGAGATCTGGCCCGCCGTGTCCGACACGGTGACATTGAGCTCGACGAGCTCCTCACCCCCGCCGCCGGTGTCGCTGTGCTGGTAGACGACATCGCCGCCGGGCGTGGCCGCCACGGTCCCGATGCCCGACGTGTTCTGCACCGCCAGGAGCAGGAGCGGATCGCCGTCCGGATCCACCCAGCCGGGCAGCACGGGGACCGTGACCGTGCCGCCGCGCGCCACCTCGGGGGTGGGCCAGGGAACGAGACAGGCCTCGACCCCGCACCATTCCGGGGCGGCGTCGGCGGACGAGACCGTCAGCGTCACGGTCGTGGACGGCGACAGCAGGCCGCCCTCGGCGGTGCCGTCCGAGACCGCGTACGAGAAGCTCGCGCTGCCGGTCGCTCCCGGGGCGACGTGAACGGTCAGCCGCTGGGAGTCGTCGGTGATCGCGACGGTCCCGAAGCCGGGATCCAGCCCGGTGACCGACGCCGGATCGATGCTGAGCACGTCTTCGTTCGGATCATGGTCGTTCATGAGGACGGGCAGGCTCGCCAAGCTCCCCGCTCGCACGCCGAAGCCGTCGGGGACCGCGACCGGCGGTTCGGGATCGATCACGACGGTGAGCTGCTCCTCGCTCTGCTCGGCATCCGGATCGGTTCGGTCATCGAGCGACCAGTTCTGACTCGAGGTGACCAGTCGCCCGTCCGGGACCGTCCACACCCATCCGGTGCGGGTCTCATTGAGGATCATGGCGTCTTGGCTCGCGACGAACGTCGGCCGGCGCTGATCGCCCAGCGACTGCCCGTTGTATGGGAGCGGCACCTGACCGGTTCGGGAGCCCCACAGCACCCCGCTCTGGTCGCCCTGCGGCAGCCACGCGGCGAACAGCTCGCCGTCATGCACGGTGGGGCTCGCGGGGGTGCCCAGCACGGTCGCGCCGGTGCCCACCTCGGTCGTCACGGCCGAGCCGTCGACGGGCACGCGCACCAGCGCGGTCTCGTCCGCCAGGTATACGGCCGTGCCGGCCGGATCGGGGGCGCCCGCGACGACCGCGCCGGTGGTGGGTGTCGAGATCGCGGCATCCGCTCCGCTCAGCCACAGGTCGCCGTCGGCGCCGTCCACGACCGCCCACGCGTCGCCCGCCGCGGTGATCGCGGGGGTGGTGATCCCCTCCGCGGCGAGCGGGTCGCGGGCGCGCACCTCGGACGCGGAGATGTCGTACCGCAGCACTGAGCCGTCGGCGCGGGAGTAGCTGAACAGCATTCCGCGCGCATCGACCGCGACGGCGTCCGCGGCATACTGCGGAGCGTCCTCGTCGTCCGACGGGAACGGGTCGAGCTGAGTGGCGCTGCCCGATGAGAGCCGGCCCACGAAGACGGCGCCCGAGTCGGTGAGGTACGCGACGAAGTCGTCGGCCGTGACGACCTCGGTCGTGCCCGCCGGAGTCGACGGCGAAGCCCGCAGCGCCTCCTCGTCGAGATCGGGAGGCAGCGCGGCATCGATCCGCGTCAGCTTCGTGAAGCTGTCGGAGAAGAGGAAGGCGCCGTCGTCGGTCTGGGCCACCGAACTGGGGTTGCTGATGTCGCGCACCGTGTCGAGTTCGCCGATCGCGGTGTTGACCCGGGCGTAACGGCGTCCGTCGCCGGTCTGGAGCGCCCATACGGCGGTGTCGGTCTTCGACGTCTTCTGGGCGTCCAGGCCGGGCCACACGACGCTGACGCCCGCGATCAGCGCGACGGCCGCCGCCGCGGCGACCAGGCCCGCGACCGTCCGTCGCCGCATCACAGAACGCCCGTCGCCAGCAGGGCGGTGAGGATGCCGCCTGCGGCGACCACGACCGCGATGGCGGCGGCGATCACCCACGGCGTCACTGTGCGGGCGCGCTCGGGAGCGGAGAACTCGGTGTCCTCGTCACGGGCGAGTGCGGCGACGCCGGCTCCCGGCCGGGTCTTGCGACGTTCCTCCCGCTCGATGCGGCTGCGGGCCGGGCCGCGAAGCTCGGTGTCGGAGAAGTCGACCGGGCCGGATGCCGCACTCCACTCGTCGGCCGCGATCTCGAGCTGCGTCGGCGAGCTGCCGAGCTCGGCCTGCACACCGCGCAGCGCCTCGGCGAACTCACGGGCGGAGGCGTGACGCTGCCGCGGATCGCGGCTCATCGACCGCGCGAGAACCACCTGCAGAGATGCCGGCACGTCGGTGCGGGCGATGTCGGTGTAGCTCGCGCGGGCGATCCGCCGCCGCAGCTGCTCTTTCGTGTTCTGCCCGCGCTCGCGGCGCTCGAACGGGCTGTGACCGGCCAACAGCGAGTACACCGTCGCCCCGAGGCTCCACACCTCACTCGTGACAGTGCCGGCCGTCTGCTCGGCGATGACCTCGGGGGCGCTCCACGGGATCGACATCGCGAGCACCTCGTCGGCCGTCTCCCGCGTGAGCGAGGACGAGATGCCGAAGTCGGCGAGGACCGGCGCCCCGAAGGTCGTCACGAGGATGTTGCTGGGCTTGACGTCGCGGTGGACCAGACCGGCACGGTGCGCCGACTCGAGCGCACTGGCCATCTTCACGCCGATCGTGAGGACCTCATCGACGGGGATGCGCTCGATGCGGTACCGCTGCGACAGCGATCCGGGGCAGAATTCCATGACGATGTACGGCCGGCCGTCCGCCGAGATGCCGGCCTGGTACACCGTGACGATCGAGGGGTGCGCGGACAGGTGGGCGAGCACATCGGCCTCGGCGTTGAACATGCGGCGCAGGTCGGGGTCGCGGACGTCGCTCGGCAGAACCTTCACCGCGACATCCCGCCGCGGCATGTCCTGCTCGTAGAGGAACACGTCCGCGAAGCCGCCGGAACCCAGCGGGCGGATGTAGGCGAGGCCCGGCAGGATCGGAGGCGCGGACGGCAGGCGTGTGGCCACCGGCACCTCCCGAGTCGGCCCGCTCGGATCCGGCGGGGGCGCGCTGCGCAGCGCTCGTCATATACTGCGCACGCGTGTGCGCCACAGCAAACCCGCTCATGCTAACAAAACCGTCCGAAAGGATCGGCGGGCCGGCGACACCCGATGCGGCGATCAGAGCGGCGGCGGGTCGTTCGGGTCGAAGGGGGAGTCGAGCGACCGCGTGAGCTCCTCGAGCATCGCCTCGATCTGCGGCTCCACGTACTGCGTGATCGCGGCCTGGATGCGCAGCCTGTGGTGCAGAAGTATCGTGCACACCTCCCGCCCGATCATGTTGGCGTAGTCGTCCGCCAGACCGACCTCCTGGCGCAGTGCCGCCTTGGCCTCATCGCTCAGTGGCGGAAGGGCGGGGATGCCGGCATCCGCCTCTTCTGCGAGCCCCGAGATCGTGAACAGGAACGGGGCGCCCGGCTGCGGTTCCGGATCCAGCGGCAGACCCTCGAATTCCGGCTCGAGTCCTTCGGCCGGGCGGTAGCTGCGCGCCCGGTTTCGGGCGGCCTGATGGTCGAGCTCGGTCTGCAGCATCGGCAGGTTCAGCGTCGTGTACTCGGCCACCGCGTGGTCGACGATCGTCTTGATGCGGGTGGACAGCCCGTGCTGCACGCCGTGCGGCACATCGGCGCCCAGTCCGGCGGCCGACAGCACCGGCGACCCGAAGCACCGGCGACAGGGAGCGACCCGCCCACGATGCGTCGCGGGCTCCCAGCGCGGCAGCCAGCGCAGCCAGGCGTCGACGGCCTGGCTGACCTGGGTTTCGAGCGACCGCTCCACGGATACACGGTAGCCCGCCGAGCCGGGTTTCCGCCGTTCTTCCGGAACGCCGCGCGAGCACGCGGCATCCGCCGCCTCGTCTGCGTCGTCGATCACTCGTCGAACTCGTCCTCCCACGGCCACCGCGGGCGGCCGCTGCGAGTGCGCACGAGCGCGATGCCGCCCCAGGCGGCCAGGCCGCCGGCCAGCGCGACGATCAAACCGAACCAGGTCGTGGCGATGCGTCCCGCGACCTCCGTCGCAACGGCGAGATCGCCGCTCGCGACGGCCACCCCGATCCACAGCGCGGCGACGTAGACGACGTAGCAGGTCACTGCGGTCCACAGCGCCGACAAGAAGGAGGGATGCGCCGCCCGCAGACCGAGCCAGAGCGCGAGGGCGAACCCGCCGGTGGTCATCGTCGTCGCGAAGACTCCGGGGATCTGACCGAGACCCGGCGCCTCCACGATGTCGGCTCCGATCAGCAGGCTCGTCATGCCGAGCCCGAAGATCAGCAGTGCGACGAAGGTCACGGTCGCCAGGGCGAGCGCGACGAGAGGGCGGACCGGACCGCCGGAGGGATCCGCCTCGTCGGCCACCGCTACACGCGCGTGAGCTGCGGGCCCGCCTCGAGCGTGCGCTCGTACTCGCGCTGGGCCTCGACGTTCAGCTCGGTCACCCGGGCGCCTCGCGCTGCCACCCACGCGCCGAACCAGATCGTGAGCTCGCGGCCGATGATGAAGGCGCCGATCGCGAGCGGCGTGAGGAGCTGGCTTTCCACGAGGGCCGCACCTTCGCTGGCGGTCAGCATCCAGAACGGGGCCTGGAGCAGGGCGCCGAGCAGGTGGCCCAGATAGGCGGCGACTCCGACCAGCAGGCCGAAGATGACCCACGCACCCCAGCGCCCGCGGTTGATGATCGCCCCGAGCAGCCAGAAGGCGATGAAGAAGACCACGACGGGCACCCAGAGCGACCACGTGGCCAGAGCGGCCAGAGCGCTGGTGCCGAGCGTCCCGACGGTCACGTCGCCGTCGATCATGCCGATCCCGAGCCATACGGCCAGATAGAGCACGCCGAATGCCAGGGCCGCGAGCAGGCCGATCGCGCCGGCGGCGCCGCGGTTGCCGCGCGGACGGGGCGACTCGGGCGCCTGGACGAAGATCGGCTGCGGGCCGTATGCGGTGGTGGCTGCTGCGGCGCCGGTGCCGACCGCGGCGGCGTTCACCGATGTATCGGAGACCGGTGCCGAGGTCCGCGTCTCGGCGACGGGCTCGCTCGGCGTGACGGCGACCGTCTCGGCCGTGGCGACGACCGGCGGCGCTGAGGCGTCGGTGCGGCGCGTGCCGGCGTCGGCGGCGTCGTCGGCGTGGGCCTCGTACATCGCGCTGTTGAATTCCGGGTCCTCGTCGACCATGGGCTCGGAGATCACCCTCGACTTCTCCGCGGCGGGGGTGGTGTGCACGGGCTCGTCGGCCTCGACGGCGTCGCGGCGCGCGGCCTCGGCATCGGCGATCCCCTCGTGGGCGCTGCCGACGACGTCATCGACCGCTCGGGGCTCCTCGACCGGCTCGCCGTAGGTCGACTTCGAGTCACTCATCGGATGCACTCCTCACGCAGGGCACGTCCCTGCACTGCGAGAGTAACCCCCCGCGCGCGCCCCTCCGCGGAGGCGTGCCGTGCGATCACGGCGTGGCGCGCCCCGATCGCGCGTCAGCCCCACACGTGCGTGGCCAGGCGTTCGCCGTAGACGTCCGGATGCCAGGCGCTCTCCACGCTGGACAGCCACAGACCCCCGCGGATCGTGTGCTCCTCGAGCACGTCACCGGATGTGCGCGTGCAGACCAGGGCATCGGCATCCGTCGTGCACGCGAAGCCCTCTCCGCGCAGCGACGCGTCCGCGATCAGCCCGGCGTCCGGAGCCACGGTCGCGAGCGTCGAGGTGATCGCGCGTCCGGGATCGGCCCGCCAGGTGCAGGTGATCCGCACGGTCGGGGCGAGCGCGTCGTTGAGCGCGGTGACCGCGGTGGCAGGGGCGGAGTTCCCCTGCGAGAGCAGCACGTCCGGGGTCCAGGTCAGCTCCGCCCAGAGGCTGTCGGGGTACAGCGCCCGGCAGTCGATGTCGCCGGGCTCGGTGGCGCGCGCAGCGAGCGTCTCGGTCACCGGGGCGGCCACCGGAGGCGTCGTCGATGCGCGCAGCATGTCGCCCATCCACGCGACCGAGACCGGCAGCATGGGCTGGGAGAGCCACGCCAGCGCGGCGACGACGGCCGCGCACAGCAGTCCCGCCGGCCAAGCGATCCACGAGTTGCGTCCGCCGATCCGCGCCAAGGCGCCCACCTCCTGCTT
>CAVVSI010000007.1:0-242344 GCA_963750955.1 uncultured Actinomycetota bacterium | reverse complement strand
TCGCAGACCTGCGGTATAACCGCGCGACGGCGCCCCGGATTCCGGGACGCCGCCGCGTGCTTTCGACTATGGGGTCGGATCACTCCTCGAACTCGGCGTTGCCGCGGCACGCCTGTCCGGGGTGCGCGCCGAGTTCGATCAGGAACCCTTCGGCGTCCGCCTGCACGAACGCACCCCAGTTCTGCACGCCGTGGTAGCGCTCTTCGCCGGCGGGTGCCTGGTTGCCGCGCATGCCCACTGCGTCGTCATTGAGCGGCGGCGGGTTCTGCTCTACGGAGTCGGCTTCGTCGAGACCGGAGAAGTGGCACGCCGAGTGCGGCTGACCACTGTTCTCGTTCGGGTCCCCGTTGCCCCTCGTCTCCCCGGCCACTGCCGCGCCGGCGGAGCCGAACACGAGTCCCGCGACGACGAGGCATCCCAGCGCAATCTTCTTCATTCCCGTTTCCCTTCGTTAACCAGGCGCGACGAACAGCCCCAACGAATCCCCCGCGAGGCGGCCACGCCGCCCGTCGCGCACGATACTCCTGGACGAGCGGCCGGGGAAGAGCCGCACACCGAGCGCCGGCCACGCGGGGCGCGATGGGTGTGGCGCCCGACGGTCTTGAGGGCCATGATGTGCATCATGATGGGGGCGCGAAAGCCCATGATTCGCACGCCCGACCAGCGGATCCGGGTGTTCGTCAGTTCGACTCCGGGCGAGCTCGAGTCTGAGCGCAGCGCCGTCTGCGCCGCGATCGAGCGACTCCGCCTCGCGCCCGTGACGATGGATCTCGGCGCACGTCCGCATCCACCCCGCGCGCTCTATCGCGCGTATCTCGCTCAATCCGATGTCTTCGTCGGCGTCTACCTCGACAGTTACGGCTGGGTCGCGCCCGACGAGGAGGTGTCGGACCTGGAGGACCAGTACAACCTCGCACCGGCATCCATACCCAAGCTCATCTACGTCAAGACCTCGGAGAACCGCGACGCGCGCCTCCGCGAGCTGATCGACCGGATTCGCTCCGACGACACCGCCGCCTATCTCTCCTTCGACACCGCTGCCGACCTCGACGAACAGGTGGCCGGCGACCTGGCGACTCTGCTCGCGGAACGCTTCGACGCGTCCCGCATACGGCCGACCGTTCCGGCATCCGTCGAGGGGCTCGAATCGCCCATGCCCGCGCCGTATACGCGGATCATCGGTCGCGAGCAGGCTATCGAGGACATCGTCGCGCTCCTCGGCGACCGAAGCACCCGAATGGTCACCCTCAGTGGACCGGGCGGGATCGGCAAGAGCAGGCTCGCCATCGCCGCCGCAGAGGCGGCGGCTCCGCTCTTCCCTGACGGCACGGTGTTCGTACCGCTCGAGAATCTTCTCGAGCCGGAGCTGCTGCTGTCGACGATCGGCTACGCGCTCGGCATCCGCGAGACCACCGGCTTGCAGCTGGAGGAGCGTCTCGCGTTCGCGCTGGACAAGCGTCGGCTGCTCTTCGTGCTCGACAACTTCGAGCAGCTCGTCAGCGCGGCGCCGATCCTGGTGCAGCTGTTCACGGTCGCACCGGATGCGGCGTTCCTCGTCACCAGCCGCGTCGTGCTGCGCGTGCGCGGGGAACGGGTGTACGAGGTCGAGTCGCTCGCGACCCACGATCCTGCATCGCCCGACTCGCTCGCCCGGGCGCGGACGGCGCCTGCCGTCGAGCTGTTCGCGGAGCGAGCGTCCGCCGCCAATCCGAAGTTCGTGCTGACCGACGCGAACCTGGCCGCCGTGGTGGGGATCTGTCGCGCGCTCGACGGAGTTCCCCTCGCGCTGGAACTCGCTGCGGCGCGCACACGGCTGCTTCCCCCCGCCGAGATTCTGCGCCGACTCGATCGTCAGCTCGCTCTTCTCGTGGACTCGTCTCGCGATCTCCCGGAGCGGCAGCGCACGCTTCGATCGACGATCGAGTGGTCCGCCGGGCTGCTCGACGATGCATCTCGCCGCCTCCTCGTTGAGCTCGGCGTGTTCGCGCCGGGCTTCACGCTCGATTCGGTCGAAGCGCTGGGACGCCTGCGGGAATGGGACTTCGAGGTATTCGAGTCGCTCGAAACCCTTGTGGACTCGTCGCTCGTCGACGAGTCCGATGTCGAGGGGGAGCATTCCTTCTCGCTCTTGGTGAGTGTGCGCGAATACGGCGTGGAGCTCCTCGCTGCGGACGGCGAAGAGGATGCTGTGCGCGACGCGCACGCCGCCGTCTACGCGGCCGTCGCCCGCACGCAGGCTGACCACCTCGGCACGGGCGACCAGCTCGCCGCCGTCGCCCGGCTGAGGCTCGAACGCGGAAACCTGCGCGCCGCCGTGCGGCACATGGTCACCCGCGCCGACGCGGAGACGGCATGCGACGTCGCCTGGCGCCTCTTCGTGTTCTGGTGGGTCGGCGGCTACCTCATGGAGGTGGCGGTATGGCTGGAGGAGATGCTCGACCGCACGGGCGCCGAAGCGTCCTCGCGCGTGCAGGCGATCGTCGCCTTCTACGCGGGGTGGCGCGACGCATGGACCACGCACCGACCCGGGGCCGCCTCGAGGCTCCTCGAGGCGGCCGCGGAGTTCCGGGCCGAAGGCGATCTGCTGGGTGTCGCGATGGCGACCACGACAGCGGGTGTCGCCGAGATCAACAGTTCGGCGCCCGATGTCGCAGCGGCCGCCGGGTGGCTGCAGGCAGGCGCAGAGGCATTCCGCGCGGCGCACGCAGGATGGGGTGAGTGCCTCGCCCTCGTCGCACTCGGACGCATCGCGCTGCTGGGGGGCAGGCTCGACGATGCGACAGCGCTCTTCCGTCGCGGCGCAGAGGCCTCGCGCGCCAGCGGCGAGCGATTCGGGGGCACCGTCGCGCTTCACCATGTGGGACGCATGAACCTGCTCGCCGGGCGGCTCGAGGAGGCTGAGGCGGCCTATCTCGAGAGCCTCTCGGGATCGGTGGCGCTGCGGCACGAGGAGGGCATCGCGTACTGCCTCGAGGGCCTGAGCGCCGTCGCAGCACGCCGGCGGGATGTCCGGCGCGCCGGCGTGCTTGCCGGGGCCGCAGCGAGCATCCGGCGCCGTACGGCTGCGATCGACGCCCCGGCCTTCATCTACCACGTCCGCTTCCTCGACGAGTTGCGAGCGACCGACGCGGCGGACCAGCTCGCGGCCGGCGAGGCTGAAGGACTCGAGTTCGGCGCTTTCGAAGCGGCGCAATTCGCTGCGGACAGCGTCGCGGCCCGGAAGCTCGTCTCGCCGTAGCGCGAACCAGAAACAGGCCGTCGTACTGCCAGTAGTGCACTTCAGGCCCGATCGGGGCCATGATGTCTTCATGACTGGGGGGGAACAGTCCCTGATCCGCACGCCCGACCAGCGGATCAGGGTGTTCGTGAGTTCGACTCTGCGCGAGCTCGCTGAGGAACGGGCGGCCGTGCGCACGGCCATCGAGCACATGCGCCTGGCACCGGTGATGTTCGAGCTCGGGGCACGGCCGCATCCGCCGCGGGAGCTCTACCGGTCCTACCTCGCGCAGAGCGACGTTTTCGTCGGCATCTACGCGGACAGCTACGGGTGGGTCGCGCCCGGCGAGGACATCTCAGGACTCGAGGACGAGTACAACCTCGCGCCCACGGACGTGCCGAAGCTCATCTACATCAAGAGGAGCGATCATCGCGAGGAGCGGCTGAAGGAGCTGATCGGACGCATCCAGCGCGATGACACCGCCGCGTACCTCCCGTTCGAGACCGCCGACGAGCTCGCCGACCGCGTGGTCGGCGATCTGGCCACGCTGCTCGCGGAGCGCTTCGACGAGTCCAAGCCCGGCGACGCATCGGAGGATGCCGGGCCATCTGCATCCCTCGTCACCCGCATCCCCGCCGCGTACACGACCACGATCGGCCGCGAGCGCGACCTTGCGCAGGTCCGGCAGCTGCTGGAGCAGGGCGAGCACAGGGTCGTGACGCTCATCGGCCCAGGCGGAGTCGGAAAGAGCCGCCTCGCCATCGAGGTCGCGCACGCCACCGAGGACCTCTATCCCGACGGCACCTTCTTCGTCCTTCTGGAAGGCGTGCTGGAAGAGGGTCTGCTCCTGCCCACGATCGCGTACTTCCTCGGCATCCGCGACAACGGCGAGGCGGGCTTGGAGGAGCGCATCTCCCACGCTCTGGACGGACGGCGGGTGCTCATCGTGCTCGACAACTTCGAGCAGATCGTGGGCTCCGCCCCGCTCCTGGTGAGGCTGTACACGGTCGCTCCCACGGCGACTTTCCTGGTGACGAGCCGCATCGTGCTGCGCATCCGCGGCGAGCAGGTCTACGAGGTCGAGGCGCTGCCGCCGCCGGCGGAGTCCGGGCCGGTGAGCGTGGAGCGAGCTCGCAGATCGCCGGCGGTTCAGCTCTTCGTCGACCGCGCTCAGGCGGTGAAGCCGGAGTTCACCCTCACCTCGGAGAACGCGGGAGCGGTGGCAGACATCTGTCGGCGCCTCGAGGGTCTGCCGCTGGCCATCGAGCTCGCCGCCGCGAAGGTGCGCCTGCTCACCCCGCAGGGCATCGCCGAGCGTCTCGAGCACAGCCTGCCCCTGTTGACGGCGTCTGTGCGCGACCTGCCCGATCGGCACCGCACGATGCGCGCGACGATCGATTGGAGCGTCGGCCTCCTGCCGCCCGAGCAGCGAGCCCTGCTCGAAGACCTCGGCGTCTTCGCGACGCGGTTCACGCTCGAAGCCGTCGAGTCGATCGGCCGCGGACGGATGTGGGACGGGCTGGGCTTGGACGCGCTGTCGGAACTCGTCGACGCCTCGCTCGTCACGCAGGCCGAGATCGGCGGGCGCCCGACGTTCTCGCTGCTGGCGATCATGCGCGAGTATGCGATCGGACGGCTCAAGGAGCGCGGTGAAGCGGATGCGATGCGGGTCGCGCACGCCGACTACTACGTCGCCCTCGTGCATCGGATCGCACCCGACCTGCGCGGCCCGGGGCAGCCCGAGGCGGTGCGGCTTCTCGGCCTGGAGCTGCCAAACCTCCGCGCGGCGGCGCGGCACCTGGTGTACACGAATCGCCTCGACGACGCCGGTGACTTCGCATGGAGGCTGCTGGTCTACTGGTGGATCTCCGGCTTCTTCAGCGAAGTGCGGCTGTGGATGCTCGAGCTGCTCGACAAGCAGCAGCCCATCACGAAGCACACGCGCGCGGCTGCCGGCTTCTTCACGATGTGGGGCGAGATGTGGCGGCATCCGTCCGAGGAGGTCGTCAGCGGGCTCGGCGAGTCGGAGCGCCTGTTCACCGAGAGTGGTGACGAGGATGCCGCAGCCATGGCCCTCGCCGCCCGCGCGACGACGCGGCTGCAGTTCCCCGACCTGGATGCGGACAAGGCCGAGGCGGAGCTGAACGAGGCTGTGGCGAAGCTGCGCGCACTCGGGGACGGCTGGGCAGAGTCGATGGCGGAGGTGGGGCTCGGCTTCCTCGCCGTCGTCCGCGGACAGATCGAGGAAGCCCTCGCGCACTTCTCGCGATCGGCGGAGGTGGCCGATCAGGGCCAGAACATGCACACCCGCATCGTCGCCGGCAACAACCGCACCCGCGTGCTGTTCATGCTCGGCCAGGTGGAGCCGGCCGAGCAGGAGTGGCTGCTCACCCTCGGCCTGTCCGCCCGACTCCACTACGTCGAGGGCGCCGCGTATGCCCTGGAGGGCTTGGCTGCCGTCGCGGCATTGCGCGGCGAGGGATGGCGCGCGGGAGCGCTCTCCGCCGCAGCGGCGACCACCCGGCAGAGCACGGGGATCTTCGACATCGCGGGCTTCGCGGTGCACGTGGCGCCTCTGGAGGCACTTCGCGAGCGCGATCCCGAGAGCGTGTCGGCGGGCGAGCAGGCGGGTGCGGAGATGAGCGTCGCCGAGGCGATCGCCCTCGCCCTGCCCGACGCCGACGCCGACGCGGATGTGCGAGAGGCGCTCGCGCAGTGGTGACCTTGGTCCCTGTTCTTCCATCGAACGGGAAGGTCATGATGTGGTCATGCCCGGTGTGCAGCAATCCGTGATCCGCACTCCCGACCAGCGCCTTCGCGTGTTCGTGAGCTCGACGCTTCGCGAACTCGCCGACGAGCGGCGCGCCGTGCGCTCCGCGATCGAGCGGATGCGGCTCGCCCCGGTCATGTTCGAACTGGGCGCGCGCCCGCATCCGCCCCGGGAGCTGTACCGCTCATACCTCGCGCAGAGCGACGTGTTCGTCGGCATCTACGGTGACAGCTATGGGTGGGTGGCCCCTGAGGAGCAGATCTCCGGGCTCGAGGACGAATACAACCTCGCCCCCAAGAGCATGCCGAAGCTCATCTACATCAAGAGGAGCACCACACGGGAGGATCGCCTCAAGGAGCTCATCGCGCGCATCCAGGCCGATGACACCGCCGCCTACCTGCCGTTCGAGACGGCCGATGACCTCGAGAACCAGGTGGCGGCCGATCTGGCGAATCTCCTGGCCGAGCGGTTCGCCGAGTCGCGCTCGTCGACGGAGCCGCCTGCAGCGGATGGACAACCCTCACTCGTCGCGCGGGTGCCGGTCCCCTACACCACCACGATCGGCAGGGATCGCGAGATCGCCGAGGTGCGGGATGTCCTTGCCCGCGGCGACGATCGCGTGGTGAGCCTGATCGGGCCAGGCGGGATCGGAAAGAGTCGCCTCGCGATCGAGGTGGCGTACGCGGCCCGCGACGTGTTCCCGGGCGGGACGTACTTCGTCGGTCTGGAGAACACGCTCGAGCCCGCGCTCCTGCTTCCCACCATCGCTTACGCGCTCGGCATCCGCGACAACGGCGAGGCTGTGCTCGAAGAGCGCATCTCGCGTGTCCTCACCAGCGGGCACGTGCTGCTCGTGCTCGACAATTTCGAGCAGATCGTCGAAGTGGCGCCGGTGCTCGTCCGGCTCTACACGGCTGCTCCGACGACGAGCTTCCTGGTGACCAGCCGCATCGTGCTGCGCATCCGGGGCGAGCGCGTCTATGAGGTGCGCGCGCTCGCCACACCCCCGCCCGGAGCCCTCGGCACGCTCGAGCGCGCTCAGCAGTCCGCAGCGGTGGCGCTCTTCGTCGACCGGGCCAAGGCCGCGAAGCCCTCGTTCGAACTCACCGAGGAGAACTCCGGCGCGGTCATGGACATCTGCCGTCGCCTCGAGGGTCTGCCGCTGGCCATCGAACTTGCGGCGGCGAAGCTGCGCATGCTCACTCCCGCCGGCATCGCGGAGCGCCTCAAGCACAGCCTCCCGCTCCTGACCGCGGCGGTTCGTGATCTTCCGGACCGCCACCGCACGATGAGGGCGACGCTCGACTGGAGCGTCGGTCTGCTCTCGGCGCGCGACCGCGATCTGCTGGAGGACCTGGGCGTGTTCGCCGAGCGGTTCTCGCTCGAAGCGGTCGAGGCCATCGGGGTGGGCCGCTCCTGGGAGGGGCGTGCGATCGACGGGATCACGACGCTCATCGACGCCTCGCTCGTCAAGCAGACCGACGTCGACGGGCGACCTGTGCTCTCGCTCCTGGCGATCGTCCGGGAGTACGCTCTCGGCCGCCTCAAGGAGCGCGGCGAGGCGGATCGCATGCGCACCGCCCATGCGGACTATTACGCGGCGCTGGTCCGGCGCGACGCCGGTCAGCTCCGTGGCCGCAGTCAGGCAGAGACCCTCGCCGCGCTGCGCGTGGAGCTGGCGAATCTGCGGGCCGCGGTGCGGCACCTCGTCTACACCGACCGGCTCGACGACGCGGCCGACTTCGCGTGGGGTCTGCTCATCTACTGGTGGATCCTGGGACTGTTCGGCGGCGTACGGGTGTGGATGCTCGAACTGCTGGGCAAGGAGCGGCCGATCCTTCCGCACTCCCGGGCCATCGCCTGGTTCTTCACCTTGTGGGGTGAGATGTGGCTGCACCCCTCGCAGGAGGTCGTCGCGGGTCTCGCCGAGTGCGTGCGGCTGTTCACGGAGAGCGGAGACGAGGAGGCCGCGGCCATGGCTCTCGCCGCGAGGGCAACCGCACGGGTGCTGCTTCCCGACCCCGACATCGACACCGCAGCACGCGAGCTCGTGGACGCGGGGGATCGTCTGCACCGACTGGGCAACGGCTGGGCCGAGGCCATCACACGCGTCTCGCTCGGCCGGGTCGCGTGGGTGCGCGGCGACCGCGAGGAGGCCCTGGCGCACTTCACCAGAGCGAGCGAAGTCGCAGAAGCCGGCGGCGACCTGTTCACCCGCTCGGTCGCGGCCAACCAGATCGGGCGGCTGCTGCTGGTCAGCGGCAAGGTCGACGAGGCGGACATCGTGTTCCGGCGAACCCTGGTGGACTCGGTGCGGCTCCACCACGAGGGAGGCGTCGCCTACGGGCTGGAGGGAATGTGCGCGATCGCAGCCGCGCACGGCGACGCACGCCGAGCCGGTGCACTGGCGGCTGCCGCCGCCGCGATCCGTCATCGGATCGCGGCGTGGGACGTCGAGGCGTTCAC
The DNA here is from genome assembly GCA_963750955.1 of uncultured Actinomycetota bacterium. Classification (GTDB taxonomy): domain Bacteria; phylum Actinomycetota; class Actinomycetes; order Actinomycetales; family Microbacteriaceae; genus Microbacterium. Next base: position 233,891 of record CAVVSI010000007.1, on the reverse strand, counting down.
CGTGCACTCGATCTCGCTCGACGCCATGCGGAAGACGGACCCGGAAGGAGTGGCCGCAGGCGAGCACGAGGGCGCCCAGCTGACTGTCGCCGAAGCGGTCGCGCTGGCCCTGTCCGAGAAGGAGCGTGCGGTCGTCACGGAGTCTCTCTCGCACTGGTGACCGTCGCTCCGGTCGCGCGAAGCCACCGGCACGGACGACGATGACTACACCACTCGGGCGTGCCGGAAGCGCAGGCGCGTGCCGGGCCGAGCCTGGGCGAGCAGGTCGAGCGCGGCATCCGTCGCCACCGCGATGACCGGGTAGCCGCCGGTCACCGGTCCATCGGCGAGCAGGATCGTGGGCCGCCCGCTCGGCGGCACCTGAAGGGCGCCCGGCACCATGCCCTCGCTCGGCAGCTCGGCCTCTCTCGTGCGCGCCAGCACCGGGCCGTCCAGGCGCATCCCGATCCGGTCGGCGTCGTTCGTCACGGTCCAGACCGCTTCGAACAGCGCCTCGAGGGCGGATGCCGCGAACCAGTCCGCCCGCGGGCCAGGGGCGAGCTCGACCTCGAGCTCGTCGTCGTGCGGTGCGCCCCAGGGCGCGAGGACCGCGACGGGGACCGGCTCGTGCGGCTCGTCGCCGACCGGCAGCTCGTCCCCCGCCCGCAGCCGAACCGGGCCGATGCCGGCCAGCACATCCGTCGCGCGGGAGCCGAGCACGGTCCGCGCCTCGATGCCCCCGCGCACCGCGAGGTGGGCGCGGGCGCCGTGGCCGAACCAGCCCAGGTGCAGCTCGGCTCCCGCGGGCCACGGGTGCGCTTCGTACGGGTCCACCTCGTGAGCAACCGACCCGACCGCGGTCAGGCGGATCGGCCCCCACGCCCCGGAGACCGCGAACCACAGGTCGCGCTGTGCGATGACCCGCAGTCCGCCCATCGTGACCTCGACCACCGCCGCTCCCTCCGGGTTTCCGACGAGGCGGTTCGCCGTGCGGGCGGCACCGCGGTCGAGCGCGCCCGACGGCGCGACGCCCAGCGCCGCATACCCCGGCCGGCCGAGGTCCTGGACGGTCGACAGAAGTCCCGGCTCGACGATCCGGAGTCCTCTTGCCGCCGAGACTGCAACCGGCGCTCGAGACTGCGGGGTCTGCCCGCTGTCTCGGGCTCCCGGTGCAGTCTCGCGGTCGGGAGCCGCGAAGACCGCACGGAAGCGCACGGGTGTGCCAGGGGCGAGCAGGGCTGGGGATGCGGCATCCGGATCGAACAGCGGCGCCGATGTCGCCCCGATCAGGCGCCACCCGCCGGGCGTGTCACGCGGGTACGCGCCGGTGAACTCCCCCGCGAGACCGACCGACCCGCGCGGTACACGCGTGCGCGGGCTGGCGAGCCGCGGCACGTCGAAGGGCCACTGGGGGCTCACGAGGTAGCCGAAACCCGGCGCGAAGCCCGTGAACGCGACCGTCCACTCGGCCCCGGTGTGCCGGCGCACCAGCTCATCGGCGCTCATCCCCAGCAGCTCCGCCGTGTCATCGAGATCCGCGCCGTCGTACGCCACCGGCAGTTCCACCACCGAGACCGGCGCCGTTGCGACGGATGCGGCATCCGTCGTCGGCCGCGAGATCCACGCCCGAGCCGCCGGGAGCGACAGCACCGTCGGCTCGACGCGGACGAGCACCGTCCGGGCCGCTGGCACGAGGTCGACGACTCCGTCGGGGCGGGATGCCGCGAGCCGGCGATGCAGCGCGGTCGCCTCCGCGAGCGAGTCCACCTCCAGCAGCAGCGCACGCTCGCCCATCGGCAGGACGCGCGGAGCGGCGTTCACCATGGCGCGCGCACCTGGATGCCGTCGGCGTCCAGCGCCGCACGCACCGCCTGCGCGAGAGCCACCGCGGCGGGCGAATCGCCGTGGACGCAGAGGGATGCCGCCCGAACGGCCACGAGCGAGCCGTCGGCGGCCGACACGACGCCCTCCCGCACGAGCCGAACGGCACGGGCGGCGACCTCTGCCGGGTCCTGCAGCAGAGCGCCGGACCGGCCGCGCGGTACGAGCGTGCCGTCGGAGAGGTAGCCGCGGTCCAGGAACGCCTCGCGGACGAAGCCGAGCCCCGCCGCACGCGCGGCTCGCTCGATCTCGCCATGCAGACCGAGCACCGGAACCGCGCGCCCGAGCCGGGCAGCGAGCTCGGCGATCGCCGCCACGACCGCGTCCGCCTGCTCGCTGTCGATCGTGACCGCGTGGTACAGAGCCCCGTGCGGCTTGACGTAGCGCACGTCGCCGCCGGCCTCGACGAGGGCGGTCAGCTGCGCGGCGACGCTTGCGCGGAGCTCGTCCGGCCCGATCGCCAGGCGGAGCCGCCCGAAGTTCTGCGTGTCCGGATAGGACGGATGCGCGCCGACGGCCACTCCGAACCGCGCGGCGCGAGCGACCGATGCGCGCAGCGACGCGGCATCCCCCGCGTGCCCGCCGCAGGCGACGCTCGCGCTCGAGATCACCGCGAACATCGCCTCGTCGTCGGCGGTGGGCACGCCCGCGACCGTCTCGCCGAGGTCGGCGTTCAGATCGATCCAGGCCATGTTCCACGGTACCCAACCGCTCGCCCCCCGCGGCGGGCACGAACCGTCACGAGTGAGTAAAGGCTCGCCCGCGACGGATGCGCGAGGCCCGCGCGGCAGGCAGGATGGACCCATGCCCCGATCCTCCGAGCGCGTCGTCGCCGGCACCCCGCTGCTGCAAGTCCGTGACGTCGCCGTGGAGTTCCGCACCGTCGACGGCGTCGTGCACGCGGTGGAGGGCGTCGACCTCGATCTCGCGGCCGGCGAGACGCTCGCGATCGTCGGCGAGTCCGGCTCGGGCAAGTCGACGACCGCGATGGCGGTCATCGGTCTGCTGCCGGGCAACGGCAAGGTCACCCAGGGCAGCATCCTGTTCCAGGGCGAGAACCTCGTCGGCGCCAACGAGACCGTGATGCGCGGCATCCGCGGCCGTTCGATCGGCCTCGTGCCGCAGGATCCGATGTCGAACCTCAACCCGGTCGCCAAGATCGGCACGCAGATCGCCGAGACGCTCCTCGCCCACGGACTCGCGACCCGCAGGGACGTCGACCGCAAGGTCGTCGAGACACTCGCCGCAGCAGGACTCCCCAACGCGGCCGAACGGGCCAAGCAGTACCCCCACGAGTTCTCGGGAGGAATGCGGCAGCGCGCGCTGATCGCGATCGGCCTCGCGTGCGACCCCAAGCTCCTGATCGCCGACGAGCCCACGAGTGCGCTCGACGTGACCGTGCAGAAGACGATCCTCGACCAGCTCGGACGCATGACCTCCGAGCGCGGCACCTCCGTCATGCTCATCACCCACGACCTGGGCCTGGCCGCCGAGCGGGCCTCTCGGGTCGTCGTGATGAACCGCGGCCGGATCGTCGAGCAGGGCCCCGCGCGCCAGATCCTCGAAGACCCGCAGCACCCGTATACGCAGGCGCTCGTGAAGGCGGCGCCGTCCGTGGCGGCCGTGCGCCTGCGTCCAGAGGCCTTCCGCAGGCTTCGCACGGACGAGCCGGCGGATGCCGCTGCATCCGCCCCTGCCGCGCTCAGCCCCGCGGCTGAGGCGCCCGCCGCGGTGGTCGCTGAGCCCGCCGCCGGGGTCGCCGAGCCCGCCGCGCCGCCGGACTACATCATCGAGGTCGAGGGCCTCACGAAGGTCTTCCCTGTCCGTGGGCAGAAGGAGGACTTCGTCGCCGTCAAGGAGGTGTCGTTCGCGATCCCCCGCGGTGAGACGGTTGCGATCGTCGGCGAGTCGGGCTCGGGCAAGACCACGACGGCTCGCATGGTGCTGAAGGTCATCGACCCCACCGCCGGAGTCATCCGGTTCGACGGCGAGGACGTCGCCGGCCTCAAGGGCAAGCAGCTCAGCTCGTTCCGCCAGCGTGTGCAGCCGATCTTCCAGGACCCGTACTCGTCGCTGAACCCGATGTTCTCGATCGAGCGGATCATCACCGAGCCCCTCGACCACTACAAGCGCGGCTCGGCGAAGGATCGCGCCGCGCGCGTGCGCAAGCTGCTCGACGACGTCGCCCTGCCCCAGACGATGCTGCGGCGGTATCCATCGGAGCTCTCCGGCGGACAGCGTCAGCGCGTGGCGATCGCGCGGGCGCTCGCACTCTCTCCCGACCTCATCGTGTGCGACGAGCCGGTGTCGGCGCTCGATGTGCTCGTGCAGGACCAGATCCTCACGCTCCTCGGCGACCTGCAGCGCGAGTACGGCCTGAGCTACCTCTTCATCTCGCACGACCTCGCGGTCGTGCGCCTGATCAGCGACTACGTGTGCGTCATGAAGGACGGCCAGCTCGTCGAGGCGGCGACCTCGGAGGAGATCTTCACGAACGCGCGGGATCCCTACACGCGCAGCCTCCTCGCCTCGATCCCGGGCAACGAGCTCGACATCGCGGTCTGACCCGGCACCCCCCGGTCTCCTCACGCCGCGAAACTGCATCCGCGCGCCGAGACTGCGGGTGATACCCGCGGTCTCGTCGCTCCGGTGCAGTCTCGCGGTCAGGACGGCAGGATCAGCGCGCGCGGGTGCGGGGGTCCATCGCCTCGCGCAGCGCCTCGCCGAAGAGCGTGAAGCCGAGCGCGGTGATCGTGATGCAGATGCCGGGGAGGAAGGCGAGCCACGGCGCGACCGCGAGCTCCAGCTGCGCGTACGTGAGCATGCGGCCCCACTCGGCTGTCTGCGGCACATCGCCGCCAAGACCCAGGTACGACAGCGCCGCCGCCTCGATGACCGCGGTGGCCAGCGACAGCGTGCCCTGAACGATGACCGGTCCGACCGAGTTCGGCAGCACGTGGCTCATGGTGATCTTGCCGCGGCCGAGGCCGAGGGTCTGGGCGGACAGCACGTAGTCGGCGTTGCGCTGCTGCAGCATCGACGCGCGCAGCAGGCGCGCGAAGACCGGCACCTGCGCCACACCGATGGCGATCATGAGCGAGACCTGCGTCTGGCCCAGGACTGCGGCCACCGATACCGCGAGCAGCAGCGACGGCACCGAGAGCAGGATGTCGACGATGCGCATGATGAGCGTGTCGACCCAGCCGCCGAACATGCCGCAGAGGAACCCGAGGATCATTCCGCCGATGAGGCCGATCGCGGTCGAGACGACGCCGATGATCAGTGTGGCCCGCGCACCCCAGATGAGCTTGGACAGCACGTCGCCGCCGAAGCGGTCCAGTCCCAGCGGGAACTCCGGGATCTCGCCGGGACCCGGGATGTGCGTCGGGGTGATGTACCGCTGGCCCGGCAGCTCGGTCGGCCCGTACGGCGCCAGCCACGGTGCGAAGACGGCGACCAGCACGAGCAGCGTGATGATCGCAGCGCCCACCCACGCGCTCGGGTTCCGGCGGAGCCGACGGAACACGTCCCGCCAGAACCCGCCGCCCCCGGTCTTCGCGGCGAGCAGTTCCTTGTCGTCGACGGAGGTGTCGTCGACGGGCCCGCCGCTCGGTGCGGGGGGAAGCATGGCGGATGTCATGAGACCCTCACTCTCGGGTCGATGAAGCTGTAAGACACGTCGACCGCCAGATTGATCAGGGCGTAGCCGACCGCGATGAAGATGATGAACCCCTGCAGCACGGGGTAGTCGCGGGTGAAGATGGCTCGGGCGAGGAACGAGCCGATGCCCGGGAAGGCGAACACCGTCTCGGTGAGCACCGCTCCGGAGATCAGCAGGCCAACCTGCAGGCCGATCGTCGTGATGACCGGCAGCATCGCATTGCGGAGGATGAAGCGTCCGCGGATGGTGCCGCGCGAGATGCCCTTGGCCATGCCGGTCCGCACGTAATCGGCGTTCTGCACCTCGAGCACCGATGCCCGGGTGATGCGGACGATGATCGCGAGCGGGATCGATGCCAGCGCGATCGCGGGGAGGATCAGGTGCAGGAAGGCGTCCCAGGCGGCATCCCACTCGCCGGTGATGATGCCGTCCAGCACGTAGAAGCCGGTGTAGTGGGTGGCGTCCATGCGCGGGTCCTGCCGGCCCTCGGAGGGCAGCCAGCCCAGCTGCACGGCGAACACCCACTTCAGCATGAATGCGAGGAAGAACACCGGGATCGTGATGCCGAGCAGACTCGCCCCGACGAGGATGTGGTCCGACGCCCGGCCGTGGCGGCGAGCCGCCATATAGCCCAGGGGGATGCCGAACCCGACCGCCAGGATGATCGCCAGGAAGCCCAGCTCGAGCGTGGCCGGCAGACGCCGTGCGAACTCCTCGAGGACGGGCGCCCGAGTCTGCAGAGATGTGCCGAAGTCGCCCGACAGCAGCTGGCCGAGCCACGTGAAATACTGCACGATCAGCGGCTCATTGAAGCCGTACTGCTCGTTGATCCGCTCGACGGCCTCCGGTGTGGCGCGCTCACCGAGCAGCGCGACGGCGGGACCGCCCGGCAGGGCCCGGACCCAGAGGAAGAGCAGGACGGAAAGGCCGAACAGAGTCGGGATCAGCAGGAGCAGCCTGCTGCCGATGGTGCGTAGCACGGGGTATCTCCGGGGGAGGCGACCCGGGGGTCGCGGGCGAGCGGGCCGAGGGGAACGGATGCCCCGCCCTCGCGCGGAACGCGGGGACGGGGCATCCGATCAGAGCGTCACTCGCTCAGCTCGACCAGGTTGTACACCTCGTCCTGCACCGGGCTGGCCGGGTACGACGTCACGCGCTCGGCGAACGCGAGGGTCGGCACCGGGTGCGCCAGCGGGATGCCGGGCAGGAACTGCATGATCTGCTCGTTCACCGCGAGGTATGCAGCCTCCTGCTCCTCCTCGGTCGCGAGGCCCCGGGCCTCGGTCAGCGCGGCGGTCAGCTCCTCGTTGGCGAAGCCCCACTCGTTGCCGGCCGAGGCGAAGAACGTTCCGACGAAGTTGTCGGGGTCGTTGTAGTCACCGGTCCAACCGAGCAGGTGGACGCCGTGGTCGGGTCCACCCTGGATGCGGTCGAGGTAAGTGGGGTTCCAGTCCTCGCCGACCGGGGTGAGCACGATGCCGACGGCCTCGAGCTGCGACGCCAGGTTGGTGTAGATCTGCTCCGGGTTCGGCATGTACGGGCGCGACACGTTGACCGGGTAGTTGAACTGCAGCGTCAGCGGGTTGCCCTCGTTGTAGCCGGCCTCGGCGAGCAGAGCCTGCGCCGCCTCCGGGTCGTACTCGTACGTGGTGACGTCCTCGTTCCAGCCGATGACCGCGGGCGGCATGAACTCGCGAGCCACCTCGGTGCCCTCGGGCAGCACCTGCGTGACCAGCTGCTCCTTGTCGATCGCGTGGGCGATCGCCTGACGCACCTTGATGTCGGCCAGAGCCGGCACGGCCTGGTTCATCGCCAGGTACAGGATGTTGAACGGGTCGCGGTTGACGAGGTTGAACCCGGCGTCCTCGAGGGCACCGAGATCGGCCGGCGCCACGAGGTCGTAGCCGTCGATCGATCCGGACTCGAGGGCCTGACGGCGGGCCGTGGTGTCACCGATCACCTGGAAGATGATCTCCTGCACCTGCCCCTGCTCGCCCCAGTAGTCCTCGTACGCGCTCAGCGTCACGGTCTCGCCCGGAGCCCAGGCGTCGAACTTGAACGGGCCGGTGCCGACCGGGTGGCCCTGCGCGTACTCGCTGAGCACGGGCGCCTCAGCGGTGCCTCCCACCTCATCGGCGGCGAACTCCTCGAGAGCCGCGGGGCTCTGGATCGCGAACGACGGCAGCGACAGCGCGGGGACGAAGCCGGCGAACGGCTGGGTCAGCGTGATGGTCGCCTCGGTCGCGCTCGTGGCCTCGCAGCCGCCGTAGATCGAGGTGCCGGTCTCTTCGTAGCCGCGCATCAGCTTGCCCCAGTAGTACGACAGGCTCTCGGTGGCAGCCAGGCCGGTGAAGTTGTTCATGCGGTCGAAGTTGAAGCAGACCGCCTCGGCATTGAACTCCGTCCCGTCGTGGAACGTCACGCCCTCCTTGAGCTGGAAGGTGTACTCGAGTCCGTCCTCGGACTGCTCCCAGCTCTCCGCGAGACCGGGTGCGGGGTCGGCGGTGCCGGGCTCGACGCCGACGAGGCCCTCGAAGATCTGCCGCGAGACGCGGAACGTCTCGCCGTCGTTGGCCATCGCTGGGTCGAGGCCTGCGATGTCGCCGGACGAGCCGAAGACGAACGTCGAGTCGACGTCGGAGGTCTCCTCCTCACCGCCGCCTTCCTCACGCTGACTCGCGCAGCCGCTGAGCACCAGTGCGCCCAGGGCGACGACGGCCGCGCCGGTCATCCAGCGCTTTCTCGAATTGTGGAGCATCTGCTGTGCACCTTCCATGACAATGCGGACGACGAGCGCGCGGGATTCACGCCTTCCTTCGTCCGCGAGGGGTGTGATGCTTCGACGCTACCCGCGCGCGCGGCCTGCGGCCATTACGCCTGGGTCTCGATTGTGTTTCGGCTCGCCCGCGTGGCACTGGGTGTCACGGACGTCGGGACGCGACGCGGGATAGCGTGGGGGCATGGCCCGCGCACGCTTCGAGGCACCGTCCGCCTCTGTGCGGCTCTCCGACGGCACCCTCGCGCACGTCGTTCGCTCCGAGTACGCGGGCGGCTGGGAGCTCCAGGTCGACGGCACACCCCAGTCGCACGTCGATCTCGACGACCCCACCCACCTGCACTTCGAATACGTCGCACGGATGGGCGCCGTGATCGACCTGCTCCGGATGCCGGGTCAGCCGCTCACCGCGCTGCACCTGGGCGCCGGCGCGCTGACGCTGCCGCGGTACGTCGAGGCGACCCGGCCCGGCTCGCGACAGCAGGTGATCGAACTCGAACCTGCGCTGGTCGAGCTCGTCCGCACCGAACTGCCACTGCCCCGCGGTGCGTCGATCCGGGTGCGCATCGGGGACGCGCGGGACGGGCTCGCGCGACTGCCCGGGGCGCTCGCCGGCAACGTCGACCTGCTCGTGTCGGACGTGTACGCCGGCGCGCAGACGCCCGCCCACCTCACCACGGTGGAGTTCTACACCGCCGCGGAGCGACTGCTCGCTCCCGAGGGCGTGCTGCTGGTCAACGTCGCGGACGGCGCCGGACTCGCGTTCGCACGACGCCAGGTCGCCACGGTGCGGGCCGTCTATCCGCATGTTCTCGTGCTGGCCGAGGTGCAGGTCCTCAAAGGGCGCCGCTTCGGGAACCTGGTGATCGCGGCATCCCGCTCGCCCCTCCCCGCCCCGTGGCTGCCTCGACTCATGGCGGCGGGGCCGCATCCCGCCAAGGTCGCCCAGGGCGCCGAGCTCGACGAGTTCGCCCGGGGTGCGCGCGTGGCGACGGATGCCGATTCCACCCCGTCGCCGAAGCCCGCGGCATCCGTCTTCGAGAAGCGATAGCGGCGAGTCCCGGCGGCGGTTCGCCGGGTGCGGGGCACACTGGGAGGGCGAGCCTGTCGGTCATAGACGCCGCGCGCGGAGAGGAGACACAGTGAGCTACATCCACGGGTACGACCCCGATACCCTTCGCGAGCAGGTCGATCCGCGCGAGTGCAAGGACCGTCTCGACGAGATCGGCGAGCAGCGGAGCCTGCCCGCGCTCCTGGAGCGCGTGTGGCTGTTGAAGGTGCTCGGCCGCCTCGAGGACTCGCTGGTGCTCTCGGAGCAGTCGGTGCGCGTCGCACGAATGGCCGGTACCCGCAAGGACCTGCTGCGCGCCCGGATCCTGCACGCATCCGTGCTGCAGTTCCGCGGCGCCTACGCGGCCGCGGAGCAGGAGCTCACGTCGTGCGCGTACGAGGCCGAAGGCCAGGAGTGGAACGCGATCGCCGCATTCGCGTACCAGCACCGCGGCAAGGTCTTCTACGACGCCGGCGACTTCGTCTCGGCGCGCGCCGACTTCAAGCGTGCGCTGTTCCTGCGCCAGGAGTCCGGCGCCTCGGACGATCAGCTCGAATCCACCCTCCTCGCGATCGACGCCGCGGACCGGCGGCGCAGCAGCGCCTCGGTCGCGAGCTGAGCCCGATCCGCGCCTCACGCCGGGTGTCGTAGGTACGTTCTAGTCTGGCGGCCATGTCTGATCTTCACCGTGTGCGTGTCTGGGCAGACGCGCTGATCGCCCATCACCTCGATGAGTCGTGGTCGTTCGGCTTCGACAGCGCCAAACGACGCGCGGGGCTGTGCGACTACACGCGCAAGCGGATCAGCGTTTCGCGCTACCTGACCGCCCGATACGACGACGACACGAACCATCAGACGCTGCTGCACGAGGTCGCCCATGCGCTCGCCGGCGCGAAGGCAGGGCACGGAGCGAAGTGGAAGGCCGTCGCACGCGACCTCGGCTACGTCGGCGGCACGACCCACCACGGCGAGACCGCCACCGAGCTCGCCCCCTGGATCGGCGTATGCCCCGCCGGGCACCTCGCCTACCGGCACCGCCGCGTGACCCGTCCCACCTCGTGCGCGCGATGCGCGCCCCGGTTCGACGAGCGCTTCGTCTTCACGTGGGCCCGGCGCGAGATCAGCCCGGCTGAGCGTCTGGCGGCGATGACGCCGCGCTGACGAGCGCGATGAAGGCCCCGTCGCGCAGGACGGGGACGACGGATGCCGCATCCAGCGCCGCCGCGGCGACCACCTCGTCCCGGCGCCCGGCGTCGATGAGCTCGAGCCCCGAGCCGCTCGCGGTCAGCAGATGCCCCGTCGCGCGCCGCAGCGCGCGGAAGGACTCACCCGCGACAGCCGCGTCGGGCGAGGTGTGATCGATGCCGCGCGCGGCGAGCGCGTCGATGATCGCGCCCGCTCCGAGCTGGTCCTCGACCGCGAACCGCATCGCGGACGCGGCATCAGGTCCGGTCCGCTCGCCCGCGGCGATGATCGAGACGCTCGTGCGCGCGCCGCGTCGCTGCTGCTCGCCGAGGACCGCCGCGGCGACCGCAGTGGCGTTGCGCAGCGCGCCGAGCAGCACGACCGCGCCCGACTCGGCGGCCGCTTCGGCGACGGCCGCGCCGTTGATCGAGACCGCGTGGGCCGCGGCATCCAGCGGGTGGTCGGCCCCGCCCGCGACCGCATCGATCACGGTCGTCGAGAAGCGCAGCACGTCGACGACCACGACGATGTCGGCGGGCGCGAGGCGCCGCAGACCCTCCAGGCCCCAGTCCAGTCGCACCTGGTAGCGGCTCTGATCGAAGGGGCTCTCGGGCATCCGACCAGCGTAGGCCGCGGGCCGGCCGCCCGGGGGCGATGCGATGGGACGTGAAACTGTCGGCGCATCCCGACGGCCGCGCAATCCGGTCGTCTCGCGCCGCGCATGTGGCATGCGGTCACGCCGAATGCGGGTGACGTGCAGGAGACTGGGAGGATGCGGATCCTGCTGAAGCTCGTCATCGACTGCGACGCGGACGCCGCGTGGCGGGCCGTGCACTCTCCGCGCGCGGTCGCCGAGCTGTACGGGCCGCTGATGGATCTCGCGCCGCTCGTCCCGAACGGCCTGCCCACCAGCTGGGAACCCGGCGGTGATGTGCCCGTCCAGCTCTCGCTCGCCGGTCTGGTGCCGATGGGCCGGCAGCTCATCCACGTCAGCGAGCGCACCGCGCAGGACGCGAACGGGAACGTGCGGATCTTCCGCGACAGCGGCATCCCGCTGACCGGGCCGCTCGCGAGCCTGGACGTGTGGGATCACCAGATGGCGATCTCGCCCGCCCCGGGCGATCCGACCAGAACGCTGTGGCGCGACCGGCTCGTGATCGGCGGCCCGACCGCCCTCGCCCTCTGGCCGATGCTGTGGGGGACGTGGCAATGGCGCGCAGCGCGGATCAGAGCCATGGCGCCGACGTGGGCGCACGAGCCGGAGACCGCGGAACCCGCGCCCGCCTGACTCACTCGGCGAGCGCTTCGACCGGTGCGACCCGGGTCGCCAGCCGCGTCGGCACGACGGCACACCACCGTACTCGCTGGGATGACGCCGTCGGTCGAAACTCCGGGCGGAATGCGCCCGGATGGACCCGGACGCGGCCAGATGCCGCGGAATCTCCCGGCCGTTTCACCGCGGAGTGGAGTCCAGCACATCCTGCTCGCGCGACGGGGCGGGAGCGTAGACGCGCAGGGACTTCGGCACGATCCGGCACGAGAGCGTGTAGCGGCCGTCGGCGCCCACGGCCGGGCGCCGCTGCAGCTCGCCGTCGTGCGCATAGAACGTGGCTTCGCCGGCGCGCGGGCGCACCGAGATCGCGATCTCGGTGGCGGTGATGCGCTCGATGTCGGACGCCGGGGGCAGAAGCCCCACGGCGCGCAGGACCGCGCGCGTCACCGCACCGAACGAGAGCGCCGCGACCGCTTGCAGACGAGACCCGCGGGCGTGCAGCACCCGGATGTCGAGCACGTCTTCCGACATGGTGCGGCGCTGGAACGTCGCGACCTGCCCGGGAGTGTTGCGACCGACGCTGGCGAACACCGACCAGACGCGGGCGCGGCGACCGCGGATCACGACGTCGATCGGCTCGGCGTCGCGCAGCTCGCGCCAGGTCGCGACCACCCCGCCGATCCACTTGCCGAGCCGCGCCTTGCGTTTCGTGCGCTGCGCCAGGAACTCGGGATAGATGCCGATCGACGCCGCATTCAGAACGGTCGTCGTGACGCCTCCGTCAGTCAGTTCCGCGACGCTGGCGGCGATCCCCGAGCCCGCCTGGAGCGCATCGATCGCCAGGTCGACCGTCTCGATGCCGGCCGTGCGGGCGAAGTGGTTGAACGTGCCGCCCGGCAGCGCGAGGAACGGCACGCCGAACTCGAGCGCGAGGTGCGCCATGCGCGAGACCGACCCGTCTCCCCCGTAGACGCCGAGCACCCGGGGTGGGTCATCGCCCGACATGATGGCGCGGACGACATCGTCCATGGTCTCGTCAGGCTCGAGCTCGCGGACCCGCGCCGCCGGCAGCCGCTCCGCGATCGTCGGACGAGGATCGAGGCGGATGACGGCGGTGCCGGCGTTCTTGTTCATCACGACCAGCACGCCGGCGCCGTCGGGTGCGGGCGGCAGCTCGATGAGATCGACGACCTGTTCGACCTCCGTGGCCAGCGGCTGACGCCGGGTGCGTCGCGGGAACAAGGAGCTTGCCGAGGACGGCGACGCTCGCGCCGATCGCCGCGCCTCCGACGACGTCGGAGAGCCAGTGCGCTCCGACGTGCAGGCGCGAGTACGCGACCGCGGCGGCCAGCGGGGCGATGACCATGCCCGCCGGGCCGGACTCGAGCGCGACGCCGGTCGCGAAGGCCACGGCGCTGGAGGAATGACCGGACGGGAACGACGGATTCTCGGGGTATGCGCGGAGTCGACGGATGCCGGGCACGTCATCGATCAGCGGTCGCCTTCCGTCGAAGAAGCTCTTGACGACGACGTCGGAGAGGAAGGCAGCGGTGAGCATCGAGCCGAGGCCCCGCACGGCCGCACGCGGACGGCCGAGCACGACCAGGCCCCCTGCGACCGCGTACCAGAGCACCCCATGGTCGCCCGCGCGGCTGAGCAGGGAATAGGCGCGGTCGTGGACGTGCCAGGACCGGGACGCATTGATGCGGCCGCTGGCCGCACGATCGATGCGGCCCACCCAGCGGGGCAGCGTCTGCGCTCCGGCGGGCGGCCGGAGACGGGTTCCGCAGGTTCACGCGCATGCCCCGAGGCTAGTTCGCCCGCAGGCGTTCGCGCGCCACCCGCGCTGTCCGCGCGACCTCGGCTCTTCCGCCCGGCGGCCCCGCGGGTCTATCGTCGCGACAAGTCCCGACGAGGAGGATCCGGTTGCCCGCCACCCCACTTCCGCACAGCGGCGAGACGCCCACCGCGAAGACCTGCGACGCGAGCGGAATGATCGACATCCACCGCATGTTCCGTCGCAGCTTCGGCGAGGGGCCGGCGCTCGTGCGAGGGGTCGCCGCGGGCGACACGGCGCATGCCGAGGCGGTGGCGACACAGCTGTCGACGACCTCGCTCGGGCTGCACGCGCACCACGAGGGTGAGGACGAGCGGCTCTGGAGCGCTCTGGAGGAGCGGGCACCGTCGTGCGCGGCCCACGTGGAGCGGATGAAGGAGCAGCACGCCGTCATGCTCGTGCACCTGGCCGCGTTGGACGCCGCGCTTCCCGCCTGGCGGCTCACCGCGTCGCCGACGGATGCCGCGCCCGTGCTCACCGCTCTCGACGGCGTCAACGCGGCCCTCGAGGTGCACCTGCCCGACGAGGAGCTGAACATCGTGCCGGTGATGGAGACGACCATCACGCAGAAGGAGGTCGAGTGGTACTCCGAGCACGGCCGGCGCTCGGTGCCCAAGGGGCAGACGTGGAATCAGCTCGGGGAGATCCTCGCGGCCCAGCCCGACGGCGGCGACGAGTGGCTGCACAAGCACCTGCCGGCTCCGGTGCGCGTGCTGTGGCGATGGGTCGGCCGGTCGAGGTACGCGAAGCACCGGGCGGCGCTCGAGGGTCGCTGACGCTCGCCACTCAGGCGAGGCCGTGGACCACGATCTGATGACGCTCGAGCGGGCGGAACACGGCTTCACGCTACGTGACACCCGGTGTCGCGGCATCCGCCGGGAGATGTATCCCCACAACCCCTTGCCGCACATCGCCCTCAGGCTTTACTGTCCGGACACAGGCTGAAATCGACGGGAAACGTCGGAGGACCAAGATCGAACAGCGGGGGATGATCCCCACCGGCACCCGAACCGGTCCCCGTCGAGGCAGCGCCAAGAGGATCAGTCGAGGACGGACGGAGACCGGCATGACGACGGTACGCGCGGCAATCACCCAGACCACCTGGACGGGCGACAAGGAGTCGATGCTCGACAAGCACGAGAAGTTCGCGCGGGATGCCGCCGCCCAGGGCGCGCAGGTCATCTGCTTCCAGGAGCTGTTCTACGGCCCCTACTTCGGCATCACGGAGGACAAGAAGTACTACCGATTCGCCGAGCCCGCCGACGGGCCCATCGTGCAGCGTTTCGCGGCCCTCGCGAAGGAGCTGAACATGGTCATGATCCTCCCGATCTACGAAGAGGACATGACCGGCGTGTACTACAACACGACGGTGGTGGTCGATGCCGACGGCACCGTCCTCGGCAAGTACCGCAAGCACCATCTGCCGCATCTCGACCGCTTCTGGGAGAAGTTCTACTTCCGCCCCGGCAACCTCGGGTACCCGGTGTTCGACACCGCGGTCGGAAAGGTCGGCACCTATATCTGCTACGACCGGCACTTCCCCGAGGGATGGCGCGAACTCGGCCTGAACGGAGCGCATATCGTCTTCAACCCCAACGCCACGAAGCCGGGCCTCTCGAACCGCCTGTGGGAGGTCGAGGGCCCGGCCGCGGCGGTCGCCAACGGCTATTTCGTCCTGCAGCCCAACCGCGTGGGACGTGAAGACAACGAGTACGGCGAGCTCGCCGTGGACTTCTACGGGACGAGTCAGGTGATCGATCCGCGGGGCAACTTCGTAGGCGATCGGGGGTCGGGCACCGACGAGGAGCTGCTCATCCGCGACCTCGACATGGACATGGTGCGCGAGATGCGCGACGACTGGCAGTTCTATCGGGATCGTCGCCCTGACTCGTACACGATGATCGCGAAGCCGTGACCATGGGGACCACACTCATCACCGGCGGCACCGTCGTCTCGGCGACCGGACGCGCGCAGGCCGACGTCCTGATCGACGGCGAGACGATCGTCGGCGTCCTCCAGCCGGGCTCGCAGCTGCTCGGCACCGATGTCGCCGCAGCCGTGGACCGCGTCCTCGACGCGACCGGGAAATACGTGATCCCCGGAGGCATCGACGCTCACACCCACATGGAGCTCCCGTTCGGCGGCACCGCGGCGATCGACACCTTCGAAACGGGGACCCGCGCGGCCGCCTGGGGCGGCACGACCTCGATCATCGACTTCGCGGTGCAGAAGTACGGTGAGCGCGTGCAGGACGGCCTGGCCGCCTGGCATGCGAAGGCGGCGGGCAACTGCGCGATCGATTACGGCTTCCACCAGATCATCGGCGGAGTCGACGACGGCGCCCTGGCGGCGATGCCGGGCCTGATCGACGAGGGCGTGACGAGCTTCAAGCTCTTCATGGCCTATCCCGGCGTGTTCTACGCCGACGACGCGCAGGTGCTGAGGGCCATGCAGGTCTCGCGTGAGACCGGCCTGCTGACGATGATGCACGCCGAGAACGGTCCCGTGATCGACGTGCTCGCGGCGCAGCTGATCGACGAGGGCAAGACCGACCCGTACTTCCACGGCATCGCCCGCGCCTGGCAGATGGAGGAGGAGGCGACGCACCGGGCGATCATGATCGCGAACCTCACAGGCGCTCCGCTGTACGTCGTGCACGTGAGTGCGAAGCAGGCCGTCGAACAGCTCGCGGCCGCTCGCGACAAAGGCCAGAACGTGTTCGGCGAGACGTGCCCGCAGTACCTGTACCTCTCGCTCGAGGAGCAGCTGGGCGCATCCAGCGAGGAGTGGGGGCGGTTCGAGGGCGCGAAGTGGGTGTGCTCCACTCCCCTGCGCTCGCGGGCGGAGGGCCACCAGGACCACATGTGGCAGGCGCTGCGCACGAACGACCTGCAGATGGTCTCGACCGACCACTGCCCGTTCTGCATGAAGGATCAGAAAGAGCTCGGCCGCGGCGACTTCCGCGCGATCCCCAACGGCATCGGGTCGATCGAGCACCGCATGGACCTCATGTATCAGGGCGTCGTGACCGGGAAGATCACGCTCGAGCGGTGGGTCGAGCTCACCTCGACCACTCCCGCGCGCATGTTCGGACTGTATGGGCGGAAGGGCGTCATCCAGCCAGGTGCCGACGGAGACGTCGTGATCTACGACCCGAACGGCCACACCTCCATCGGGGTCGGCAAGACCCATCACATGAACATGGACCACTCGGCCTGGGAGGGTTTCGAGATCGACGGACACGTCGACACCGTGCTCTCGCGGGGAAAGGTGATCGTCGACGGCGGCGAGTACCTGGGCGCCAGGGGCGACGGCCGCTACCTCAAGCGGGGACTCAGCCAGTACCTGACCTAAGGAGAACCATGGACTTCGGCGTCGTACTGCAGACCAATCCGCCCGCCGCGCGCACGGTCCAGCTCGCGAAGCTGGCCGAGGCGCACGGCTTCAGCCACGTCTGGACCTTCGACTCGCACCTGCTCTGGCAGGAGCCGTACGTCATCCACTCGGCGATCCTCGCCGAGACGAAGCGGGTGACGGTCGGCCCGTTCGTGACCAACCCCGCCACGCGGGACTGGACGGTCACGGCATCCGTCTTCGCGACGCTCAACGAGATGTACGGCAACCGCACCATCTGCGGAATCGGCCGTGGCGATTCGGCGGTGCGGGTCACCAACGGCAAGCCGGTCACGATGAGCGAGCTGCGCGAGTCGATCCATGTGATCCGCGAGCTCGGCAACTCGCGGCCGGTCGAGTACAACGGCGCGACGATCCGCTTCCCGTGGAGCCGGGGCTCGGAGCTGGACATCTGGGTCGCCGCGTACGGGCCCCTCGCCCTCAAGCTCACCGGGGAGGTCGGCGACGGCTTCATCCTGCAGCTGGCCGACCTCGACATCGCCGCGTGGATGATCAAGACCGTGCGGGATGCCGCGGCGAACGTCGGGCGCGACCCCGACTCGATCGCCTTCTGCGTTGCCGCCCCCATGTACATCGGGGACGACTGGGGGCACATGCGGGACCAGTGCCGCTGGTTCGGCGGAATGGTCGGCAACCACGTCGCCGACATCGTGGCGAAGTACGGGCATCACGGAGAGGTCCCCGACGCGCTCACGGAGTACATCTCCGGCCGCACCGGGTACGACTACAACACCCACGGCAAGTCCGACAACGACCACGTCGACTTCGTTCCCGACGAGATCGTCGATCGTTTCTGCATCCTCGGCACGGCCGACGAGCACATCGCCAAGCTGCAGAAGCTGCGCGACATCGGCGTCACCCAGTTCGCCGGCTACCTGCAGCACGACAACAAGGAAGAGACGATGCGCGTCTACGGCGAGACGGTGATCCCGGCCCTGTCCGAGCACCTGACCGCCAAGAAGTGAAGCACGCGATATGACAGCCACTCTCGAGACCGCCCCCGCATCCGCCGGGCCGGTGCGAGCGAAGCCCCCGCGCACAGGCCGCTCGCGCACGCTGTCGGCGTGGGGCTGGGGGGCCGTCGGCATCCTCGTGATCGTCGCGATCTGGGAGCTCTACAAGCTCCTCGGGCCGGCCGACGGCGTCGTGATCGGCGGGGCGCGGGTTCTGCCCCGCACGACGGACCTCGCGATGCCGCACGTCTGGGACATGATCGGCCGGCTGCTCGAGCCGGTCACCCGCGCGGAGGGATCCCCGCCGCTGTGGGCGGCGATCGCGGTGGCCGCGCTCACCACCCTCGGGATCGCGGCGGTCGGCTGGCTCGTCGGGCTCGTGGTCGGAGTCGCGCTCGCGCTCGTGATGCAGAGATGGCGCCTGGTCGAATGGGGTCTGCTGCCCTGGATCATCCTCAGCCAGACCGTGCCGCTCATCGCGTTCGCGCCGATCGTGAAGAGCTGGGGGTCGCGCATCGAGATCGCCGGTGTCGAGTGGCAGGACTGGATGTCGGTCGCGCTCATCGCGTCGTACCTCGCGTTCTTCCCGATCGCGGTGGGTGCGCTGCGCGGTCTGCAGTCGCCCGACCGGATCCACACCGAGCTGATGCACACGTACGCCGCGGGCTACTGGCCGACGCTGATGCGACTGCGATTCCCTGCATCCGTCCCCTACCTCCTGCCCGCGCTGCGTCTCGGCGCCGCGAACGCCGTGATCGGCGCGGTCGTCGCAGAGGTCTCGACCGGGCTGCAGGGCGGGATCGGACGCCTGCTGATCCAGTTCGCCGGACAGGCCTCCGGCGACCCGGCGAAGGCGTGGGGACCCATCTTCGGGGCGATCGCCCTGGGCCTGGTCGCGGCCGGCTCGGTCGCGATGCTCGGGCTTCTGCTCAAGGACTATCGACGAGGAGAGGCGACCTGATGGACGCTGCGCAGGCACACCCGAGTGAGGCGACGGGGACGGACGCGGTCCTCGTCCGCGGCGTGAACAAGCGGTTCGCCACGAAGACCGGCGACGTGAGCGCGCTCGAGGGCATCGACCTGACGGTCACGGCGGGCGAGTTCGTCTCGCTCATCGGACCATCCGGCTGCGGAAAGTCCACACTGCTCCGCCTCGTCGCCGATCTCGATGAGCCGACCTCCGGCACCGTGGAGGTCTTCGGAAAGCCCGCCGCCCGCGCCCGCCGGGACCAGGACTACGGCATCGCCTTCCAGCAGGCCGGCCTTCTGCCGTGGCGGACGGTCGCCGCGAACATCGCGCTGCCCCTCGAGCTGCACGGCGTGGGAGCGGCGGATCGCAAGGCGCGTGTCGCCGAGCTCGCGGAGCTCGTCGGGCTCACGGACTTCGCCGACCGGCATCCCGATCAGCTGTCGGGCGGGATGCAGCAGCGCGTGGCGATCGCGCGCGCGATGGCCGAGCGTCCGCGGCTGCTTCTGATGGACGAGCCGTTCGGCGCGCTCGACGAGATGACGCGGGAGCGGATGCAGGCCGAACTCGCACGCCTGGCCGCCGAGACCGGCGCAGCCGTCGTGTTCGTGACCCACTCGATCCCCGAGGCTGTGTTCCTCTCCGATCGCATCGTCGTCATGTCGCCGCGCCCGGGCCGGATCACCGACGTGATCGAGACGGGATTCGGGAAGGATGCCGCGCGCGACGAATCGCTGCGCGAAGCGCCGGTGTTCTTCGACCGGGTCACCGCCGTGCGCGAGGCGCTCCACGGAGCACCCGTGCCCACCGCCGGCCGGGAGCAGCGATGACCACCCTTCGGCAGGCTCAGGGACCGGCGAGCGCTCGGGGACGGGGCTGGAGTCCGGCCACGGAGAGCCGCCTCCGGGTGATCGCTCCCGTCGTGGTGGGTCTGGCCGGGCTCGCGCTGTGGCAGTTCCTGGTGAGCGTCGTCGGCGTATCGGACTACCTGCTGCCGAGTCCCGCGGCGATCGCGCAGCAGTTCGCCGAGTTCGGCCCGGCGATCTGGCAGGCCGCGCTGGTCACCGGCACCAACGCGCTGATCGGCCTCGTGGTCGGCACCGTCCTGGCGATTCTGCTGGCCGCGCTCGCCGCGCGCTGGCACGCCGTCGACGGGATGTCGGCCCCGATCGTGGCCGCCCTGGCGGTGGTTCCGATCGTCGCCCTGGCTCCCGTGCTCAACTCGATGTTCGGCGCCGACAGCCAGTTCGGGCGGCAGGCGATCGCCGCGCTCGCGTCGTTCGTGCCGGTCTTCATCAACACCTTCCGCGGTCTCCGCCAGACCCGACCGGTGCACCGCGACCTGATGCGCAGCTACGCGGCCTCCGGAGCGCAGTCGTTCCGCACCGTGACGCTGCCGACCGCCCTGCCGTACCTGCTCACCGGCGTGCGCATCGCCAGTTCGCTCGCCGTCATCTCTGCGCTCGTCGCCGAGTACTTCGGCGGTCCGCGCGGTGGACTCGGCAGCGCGATCTCCACGTCCGCAGCCACCAGCGCGTACGCGCGGGCCTGGGCGTATGTCGTCGCGGCGATCGTGGTCGGCCTGATCTTCTACCTCGCGACAGCGCTCATCGAGCGCCTCGTGCTCCGCCGCATCCCCGTCGGAGGTGCGCAATGACGCGCGTCTCGCGGGATGCGGCGGTTCGGCGTCCTCGCCCCGCGAGGCCGGTCCCGCACCACCGCACCGAAAACCCGCAAGGGAACCCGAAAGGAACGACATGAGACACAGCACACGTCGCGGTCTCGCGACAGGCGCGTTCGCCCTGTCGGCGGCGATCATCCTGACCGCCTGCTCCGGCGGGGGCGGCACGACGCCCTCCTCCGAAGCCTCCGGCGACTCCGGAGAGCTGACCCCGGTCAAGCTCCAGCTCCAGTGGCTCCCTCAGGCCCAGTTCGCCGGCTACTTCGCGGCCGTCGATCAGGGCTTCTTCGAGGAGGAGGGCCTGGAGGTCGAGATCATCCCGTCCGGCGGCGACATCGTCCCGCAGGACGCGCTCGCCAACGGCGACGTCGACTTCGCGATCGCATGGGTGCCGAAGGTGCTCGGATCGATCGAGGCCGGGGCCAACCTCACCGACATCGCGCAGATCTTCCAGCGGTCCGGCACGCTCCAGGTGTCGTGGGCGGACTCGGGCATCGACTCGGTCGCCGACTTCGAGGGCAAGAAGATCGGCTCGTGGGGCTTCGGCAACGAGTGGGAGATCTTCGCGGCCATGGCCGCCGAGGACCTGGACGCCACCACGGTCCAGATCATCACGCAGGACTTCAACATGAACGCGTTCCTGCAGGGTGACATCGATGCCGCGCAGGCGATGACCTACAACGAGTACGCGCAGCTGCTCGAGACGACGGACCCCGAGACCGGCGAGCTGTACCAGCCGGAGGACTTCAACGTCATCAGCTACGAGGACACCGTCGGCGCGATGCTGCAGGACGCGATCTGGGCCGACACCGCTCGGCTCGAGTCCGACGTGGAGTACGCCGAGACGGCCGTCAAGTTCCTCAAGGCCGTCATCAAGGGCTGGGTGTTCTCGCGGGACAACCCCGAGGAAGCCGCCGAGATCACGCTCGCGTCGGGTTCCGGCTGGGGTCCGAGCCACGAGCTGTGGATGATGAACGAGATCAACAAGCTCATCTGGCCGGCTCCCGACGGAATCGGCATCATCGACGAGACCGCGTGGACGCGCACGGTCGAGGGCGCGCTCGCCGCGGTGAACGAGACCGGCGCGCACCTCATCACGGAGGAGCCGCCGACGACGGCGTACAGCAACGAATACATCCAGCGGGCGCTGGACGAGCTCGAGGCGGAGGGTGAGATGGACATCCTGGGCGAGGAGTTCACTCCGCTCGAGGTCGAGCTGTTGGAGGGCGGCAACTAGTCGCTTGTGGTTTCCCCGGGCCTGTCGTCTCCTCGACAGGCCCGGGGACCGGCGTGACAGCCGGACGCTTCGACGCGCCCCGCATGCGGATCAGAACAGTCCGTGGCTTGACCCGCGGACCTCGAGCGACCAGCGTTGGCTGAGCGGGTGCCGACGCGCACCGCGGAAGGAACACCACCGCCATGACCGATGAAGACCTGGACGCGCAGGCGAAGGCGCTCGACCGTGACTTCGTGTTCCACTCCTGGCTCGCCCAGGCGAACCTCGACCTGCCCGTGATCGCAGGGGGGTCGGGTGCGACCGTGTGGGACCACGCGGGCAATCGGATGCTGGACTTCGCGAGCCAGCTGGTGAACGTGAACATCGGGCATCAGCATCCCGCGGTCGTCGCGGCGATCCAGGAGCAGGCAGGCACCCTGGCCACGATCGGTCCCGCCACGGCGAGCCTCGTGCGCGGCAAGGCGGCCGAGCGCATCGTCGGGAAGGCGCCCGACGGGTTCGCCAAAGTGTTCTTCACGAACGGCGGGGCGGACGCGAACGAGAACGCGATCCGGATGGCGCGACTGCACTGTGCCGCACGCGGGGAAGGGGGCCGCGAGACGGTGCTGTCGACGTACCGGTCGTACCACGGCAACACGGGCGCGGCGATCGTCGCGACCGGTGACTGGCGACGCATGCCGAACCAGTACGCCCGCGGGCATGTGCACTTCTTCGGCCCCTACCTGTACCGCAGCGAGTTCTGGGCGACCACCCCCGAGGAGGAGTCCGCACGGGCCCTGCATCACCTCGAGCGGGTCATCCAGTCCGAAGGGCCGGCCACGATCGCCGCGATCCTGCTGGAATCGGTGCCCGGCACCGCCGGCATCCTGATTCCGCCGCCCGGCTACCTCGCGGGCGTGCGCGCGCTGTGCGACCGCTACGGCATCATCCTGATCCTCGACGAGGTGATGGCCGGATTCGGTCGTACCGGACGCTGGTTCGCGTTCGAGGGCTACGACGTCGTGCCCGACCTGATCACCTTCGCGAAGGGCGTCAACTCCGGCTACGTGCCGGTCGGCGGCGTGATCATCTCCGATGAGATCTCGGCGACGTTCGACGACCGCGTCTTCCCCGGCGGCCTGACCTACAGCGGACACCCGCTGGCGGCGGCATCCATCGTCGCCTCGATCGACGCCATGGAGGCCGAGGGCATCGTCGAGCATGCGCGGCGCATCGGCGAGGACGCGATCGGGCCCGGGCTCGCGGACCTCGAGCAGAAGCACCGGCACATCGGCGAGGTACGCGGCGAGGGCGTGTTCTGGGCGGTCGAGCTGGTGGCCGACCGCTCGACCCGCGAACCCGTTCCGGCGGAGTTCATCGGTCAGCTCAAGAAGGAGCTCAGCGCGCGCGGCCTCGTGCCCTTCTCGGCCGAGAACCGCATCCACGTCGTGCCGCCGTGCGTCGTGACCGCCGACGAGGTCGCCCAGGCGATGGCGATCTACGACGAAGCGCTCACGGCTGTCGAGGCGGGCGCATAGCAGCCGCGACCGACGGCCCTATCGGTCGCGCCGAGCGCGACCTACCCTGGAAGACACGTGCCCACGAGGCCTGAAGAAGGAAGACAGATGACTGACACCACCACGCTCGAGCAGACGAAGGAGTCTGCCACCACCATCCTCGACCACTGGGTCGACGGCGGCACCTGGGCAGGCGAGTCCACGCGCACCGCGCCGGTGTACAACCCGGCGTGGGGCACTGTGCAGCGCGAGGTGCGGCTCGCGTCCCGCGCCGACGTCGACGGCGCCGTCGCCTCCGCGACCGGCGCATGGGCGCAGTGGCGCGACTCGTCGATCGCGAAGCGCCAGACGGTGCTGTTCAACTTCCGCGAGCTGCTGAACGCCCGCAAGCAGGAGCTCGCCGAGATCCTCACCTCCGAGCACGGAAAAGTGCTCTCCGACGCGCTGGGCGAGATCGCCCGCGGCATGGAGGTCGTCGAGTTCGCCTGCGGCCTCGGACACCTCACGAAGGGCGCGTACTCCGAGAACGTCTCGACCGGCGTCGATGTGTACACGGTCAAGCAGCCGCTCGGGGTCGTGGGCATCATCAGCCCGTTCAACTTCCCTGCCATGGTGCCGCTGTGGTTCTTCTCGATCGCTCTCGCAGCCGGCAACGCCGTGATCCTCAAGCCCTCGGAGAAGGACCCGAGCGCCGCGAACTGGATGGCCGCCCTCCTCAAGGAAGCCGGCCTGCCCGACGGCGTGCTGAACGTCGTGCACGGCGACAAGGAGGCCGTCGACGCGCTGCTCGAGCACCCCGACGTGCGCGCGATCTCCTTCGTGGGCTCGACGCCGATCGCCCGCTACGTGTACGAGACCGCGACCGGTCACGGCAAGCGGGTGCAGGCACTGGGTGGCGCGAAGAACCACATGCTCGTGCTGCCGGATGCCGACCTCGACCTCGCCGCGGACGCCGCGGTCAACGCGGGCTTCGGCTCGGCGGGCGAGCGCTGCATGGCGATCTCGGTCGTGCTGGCCGTCGACACGATCGCCGACGAGTTCGTGCAGAAGGTGTCGCAGCGCATGGGGACGCTGCGCACGGGCGACGGAACGCGCGGCTGCGACATGGGCCCGCTCATCACCCAGGTGCACCGTGACAAGGTCGCCTCGTACATCGACGTGGCGGCATCCGACGGCGCAGCCGTGGTCGTCGACGGACGCGACGTCGAGATCGACGGCGACCCCGAGGGGTTCTGGCTCGGACCCACCCTGATCGACAAGGTGCCGACGTCCTCGACGGTGTACTCCGACGAGATCTTCGGCCCGGTGCTGTCGGTCGTGCGGGTGGACGGCTACGAAGAGGGCCTCGGCATCATCAACGGCAGCCAGTACGGCAACGGCACGGCGATCTTCACGAACGACGGCGGCGCCGCGCGCCGCTTCCAGCGAGAGGTGCACGTCGGGATGATCGGCATCAACGTGCCGATCCCCGTTCCGGTCGCGTACCACTCGTTCGGCGGCTGGAAGGCATCGCTGTTCGGTGACGCCAAGGCGTACGGCCCGCACGGTTTCGACTTCTTCACCCAGGAGAAGGCCGTGACGAGCCGATGGCTGGACCCGTCGCACGGCGGCCTGAACCTGGGCTTCCCCCAGCACGATTGACGCCCGCCATCCGCTTCCTCACAGCGAGACCGGATATGCGCCGCGAGACAGGGTCCATTTGCATCCGTCTCGTGGCGCCTATCCTGTCTCGCGGGCTATAGCGCGATCGGCCGGTTCTCGTAGAAGGTCTGCAGGACCACCGTGGTGCGCGTGCTGACCGATGCGGCCAGACGGATGTCGCGGATGAGCGTCTCCAGATCCCGCGGCGTCGCCACCCGGACGAACAGGATGTAGGCCGCATCGCCGGCGATCGAGTGGCAGGCCTCGATGGCCGGCAGGTGCTCGAGCAGCTCGGGGGCGTTGTCGGGCTGCGACGGATCGAGCGGCGTGATCTCGATGAACGCAGACAGCGTCCTGCCGACCGCCTCCGGGTTCAGGAGCGCGCGATACCCCACGATGACGCCGGTGCTCTCGAGCCGGCGCAGCCGGGCCTGCACCGCCGACACCCCGAGCCCGACCTGGTCGGACAGCTGGGCCAGCGTGGCGCGCGGGTCGCGGGAGACCACCGCGAGGATCGCCGAGTCGACAGGATCGTCCATACATGGAAGAATAACGGTTGATTCCGCAATCCGCCGGAATTTTTCCGCCTCTTCGTTCGATCGGAGGTCTCCATGCGTCGTACTGAGCTTGCCGAAGCATCCCTCAGCCAGACTCACCAGCCCGGTGCGCTCCACGCGGTCGTCGGTGAACCCGAGGTCGTGGAGGACACCGCCGTGGAGGACACCCGGGAGTGGCACGCACTCAAAGATGCGGCGATCGCGCTGCAGGCCATTCAGGCGCAGGACGGATCCATTCCGGATGCCGCCGACCATGCGGAGGCTCGAACCTGCGTCGAGTCCATCGTCGAGTCCATCCGCGCGCTCTCGTCGTGGTTCCCGCACGACGCGGAATACCTGGCTGCGAGCGCCCACGACTTCGAGAGGTGGGTTGACGGCGGGTTCGGCATTCCGGACTTCTACGATTCGCTCGTCGCGTTCCAGCCCCAGCAGCAGCGCGTTGACGGCATCCGGCACCTCGTCGTGTTCCCGATGTACACGCAGAACGGGTCGCGCAACAGGTTCGTCGAGGCGCTGCTGGTCGAGGTGATCTGGCCAGAGTTCATCGCCGCCCTGGAGACCCAGTACACGAACCGGCTGTTCGTGTCGCTGCGCTTGATCGACTTCACGCCCGGCTACGACACGAACTCGGCCGTGCTGTTCCCCGAGACCGTGGCGATGCGCGAGATCCCGACGTTCACGTGGGGAGCGATCTTCCAGGACCGCGAGGCGGCGCGCTACCGGCGCGTGGTGCGCGCGGCGGCCGACATCACGAAGCTGACGCTGCCCGACTGGGCGGCGCAGATGCTCGAGGACCAGGAGCTCACCGAGAAGACCTTCGTGATGTGGGACCTGATCCACGACCGCACGCACATGCGCGGCGACCTGCCGTTCGATCCCTTCATGATCAAGCAGCGGATGCCGTACTTCCTGTATTCGCTGGAGGAGCTCCGCTGCGACCTGACGGCGTACCGCGAGTGCGTGACGCTGACCCGAGACCTCATGGAGCCGTTCTCGATCGGCGTCCCGCTCACCGAGCTGCAGTCCGAGACGCTGCACCAGGCTCAGCTCGTGCAGTACGCCGTGATCTTCGACCGGATCTTCCGGTTCGCGATCACCGGGTCGCGGGTACGCAATTACGACGCGGTCGGCGGTCAGCTGCTGTTCGCGTGGCTGCACCAGCGCGGCGTCCTGCACTGGACCGACACGGCTCTGACCTTCGACTGGCCGAATGTGCCGGCCGCAGTGGTGGAGCTCAGTGACGCGATCGACGAGCTGTACTGGAAGTCGATCGATCGGCCCAAGACGGCGCACTGGCTCGCCGCATACGACCTGATGCGGGCGACATTGACCCCGAATCCGGCCTCGAAGTGGGCGCGCGGACTGCCCGATGAGGTGCTCGCCGGTGCACCGAAGGGGTACACCGATGAAGTCATGGACGACGAGTTCCCCCTGTCGATGTTCTTCGAGGCGCTGGAGAAGAAGATGCGGCCCGTGATCGAGTCGACCGCCGGCATCCGGGCGACTGATGGCTGAACCCGAGGCTTCGCCGCGCTCCGCAGCCGGCCGCGTCGTCCTCATCGCGGGAGCCACGAGCGCGAGCGGCCTCGCCGCCGCTCGCGCGCTGGCCGCTGCCGGGGCGCGGGTAATCGCCGTCGGCCGGGACGCCGGCAAGCTCGAGGCCCTCGGCGCGATTCCCGGCGTCCGGCTCGAGGCATGCGATCTCACCGACGAGGCGGCCGTGCAGGACCTCGCGGAGCGGGTTCACGACTCGGACGCGCCGGTGGACGGCATCCTGCATCTGGTGGGCGGCTGGCGGGGCGGTGGGGGTCTCGCGGGCCAGAGCGAGGAGGATTACCGCTTTTTGGAGGGTTCCTTCACTGCCCTGCGGCTGGTGACCCGGGCGTTCGATGCCGACCTGCGCGCCTCGACCGCCGCCCGCCTTGCGATCGTCTCGTCGACCGCGGTTGCCCGCCCCCTCGCGGGCGGCGCGAACTACGCGGCGGTGAAGGCCGCCAGCGAGGCGTGGACGCATGCTGTCGCGCAGGGATTCGCCAAGCACGCCCGGGATGACGGAGCCGACCTGTCGGCTGCGGCGGTGGTGTTCCGCGTCAAGAGCCTGGACGGGCTCGAAGACGCCGTGGCGGCGCGATTCGTCCAGCTGTGGGATGCGGACGCCTCAACGCTCAACGACACCGTCATCCCGCTCCAGGACTGAGACGCACAGCCACAATTTCCACCCCGAGTCAAGCCGTATCTGCGGCGCAATCCAGTGGATACGCTTCGCGTATGACAACCCCCAAGGGCGCCGCCCGAGCCGCCCAGGATTCGCCAGCCCTCCGCATCGTCGCGCGGGTCGGCTACGTCGTGCTCGGCATCCTGCACATCGTGATCGGTGTGATCGCCATCTCCATCGCCACCGGCGGAGGAGGCGAGGCTGACCAGGGTGGTGCTCTCGGACAGATCCGCGAAGCTCCGATGGGTGTGCTGCTGCTCTGGGTCATCGCGATCGGCCTCTTCGCCCTGGCCATCTGGCAGATCGCGGAGGGGTTCCTCGAGCGCAACCCCGACACCAAGAAGAAGTGGGGCTATCGGATCAAGTACTTCGGCACCGCGGCGGTGTACATCGCGATCGCGATCACCGCAGTGACCTTCGCGATGGGTGGCCAGTCCGACTCGTCCGAGCAGACGGAGAGTTTCAGCGCGCAGCTGCTCGCCACCCCGGGCGGCGTGTTCCTTCTGGTCCTGGTCGGACTGATCGTCCTCGGCATCGGGATCGCGTTCATCGTCCGCGGCATCAAGCGGTCGTTCGAGAAGTACCTCGACCTACCGCCGGACCCCGTGCGCAAGGGCATCGTCACCTTCGGCGTCGTCGGCTACATCGCGAAGGGGATCGCGGTCGGCGTGGCCGGCGTGCTCTTCGTCGTGGCGGCGGTCACCGCGAATCCTGAGCAGGCGGGCGGGCTGGATGCCGCGCTCCACACGCTGGCCGGTCTGCCGTTCGGGCCGATCATCCTCTGGATCGTCGGCGCGGGCCTGGTGATCTACGGACTCTTCTGCTTCGCCCGCGCCCGCTACGCCAGAATGTGACGGTGCAGATCCGCAGCAGCGACGGCGTACGGCTGAACCACCTGGAAACGGGTGACCCGAACGGGCGGCCGGTGCTGCTGGTTGCCGGATTCAAGGCGGCGGCGGCGAGCTGGAAGCCGCAGCTGTCCGCCCTGGAGAGGGCCGGACACCGCGTGATCGCAGTGGATCGGCGCGGCCACGGCGGCTCGGAGATCGGCCCCGACGGCGCCCACGACATGGACCGCCACGGTGCCGACATCGGCGACGCCATCGACGCGCTCGGACTCGAGGACGCGACCGTGGTGGGCCAGTCGATGGGAGGCAACGCGATCTGGGCCCTGCTGGCGGCCGGCCGGACCGCCGGCATCCGCGACATCGTGATCGTCGACCAGACACCCAAGATGCTGAACGCGGAGGACTGGCCCTACGGGTTCTACGGGTACGACGCGTCCAACGCCGACACGTATTTCGCTACCGGCGTTCCCCTCCCCGGCCGGCACTCGCTCGCTTCCAAGGGTGTGGTGCGGGTGGCGCGACTGCTGCGGGGCACGGATCTGAAGGCCGCGAAAGCCGGCTTCACGACCGCCGAACTCGAGCTGCTGAACGACCACGCCAAGCGGGACTGGCGACCGACGATCGCGGCGACAACGGTGCCCGTGCTCTTCATCGCGGGTCGGGAGAGCGACTTCTGGCCGTGCGAACACGCCGCCGCCTCGGCCGCGCTCACGCCTTCGGGTGAGTCGACGGTCATCGAGAACGCGGGACACGCGACGAACATCGAGCAGCCGAGGGCGTTCGACGACGTGCTGCGCAGCTGGCTGCGTCGCTAGAACGCCTTTCCCGGATTGAGGATGCCGAGCGGGTCGAGCGCGGCCTTGATGTCGCGGTGCAGAGCGAGCACCCGCCCGCCCAGCTCAGCGCGCGCCCCGGGCAGCTTGAGCAGGCCCACGCCGTGCTCGCCGGTGACCGTGCCGCCGAGCACACGGCAGTCCTCGACGATGCGATCGAACGCGAGTTTCGCGCGGGCCTTGGCCGCGGCATCCCCCTCCGGCGCGATGATCAGCGGATGCAGGTTGCCGTCGCCGGCGTGGGCGATGGTCGCGATCACGACGTCGTGCGCCGCAGCGGTGTCGCGGATGCGCGCGAGCATCTCGGGCACCGCCGTCCGCGGCACGCAGATGTCCTCGGTGAGCACCGGCCCGAGGCGCTCGAGCGCGGGGTAGGCCAGGCGTCGCGCTAGGAAGAGGCGGTCGATCCGTGCCGGATCCACAGCCTGATCCACGGAAAGCGCGCCGGCTTGCGTCATGAGACGGGCGATGGATGCCGCCGCCTGGGCACCGGCGTCTCCGGGCTCATCGACCGTCGACAGCAGCAGCGCGGCGACCCCCCTGGGCAGCCCCAGCCCCTGCCACTCGTCGACGGCGCGGACGCAGGTCTCGTCGATGAGCTCCAGCGCCGACGGAATGATGCCGGCCGCGGTGATCGCAGCGACCGCGAGGCCGGCATCCTCGAGCGTCGCGAACGACCCCACGACCGCGCGCTCTTCGCGACCCCCGAGCGGCAGGAGCGAGAGCGTGAGCTCGGTGATGATCCCGAGGGTGCCCTCCGAGCCGACCATGAGCGCGGTGAGGTCGTAGCCCGTGGCGCCCTTCGCGGTGCGCCGCCCGAGGCGCACGATCTCGCCGTCGGCGAGCACCACCGTCATGCCGAGCACGTAGTCGCGCGTCACGCCGTACTTCACGCAGCAGATGCCGCCGGCGTTGGTCGCCGCGTTGCCGCCGATCGTCGAGATCCGGTAGCTCGCCGGGTCGGGCGGGTACCAGAGGCCGTGCGCGGCGACGGCCGTGCGCAGGTCGTCGTTGATCACTCCCGCCTCGGCGACGACGAAACGTTCGGCGGCGTTCACCTCGAGCACACGGGTCATGCGCTCGAGCGAGACCACGACCGCATCGGCGAGCGCGTTGGCGCCTCCCGAGAGCCCGGTGCCCGCTCCGCGGGCGACCACGCTGAGTCCTGCGGCGGCGGCGACGCGCACGACCGCCGCGACGTCGTCGGTCGTCTCGGCCAGCACGACCGCGACGGGACGGTGGAACTCCGCCCACTCGGCGTCGTCGTGGGCGTACGCGTCCCGCTCGCCGGGTCGGGTCAGCACCTGGTCGGGGCGAAGGACGCCGCGCAGGCTCGCGGCGGCGTCTTCAGCGGACATGGCTCGACTCTAGCCAGGCACCGGTCGGGATCCGTCGGTTCGATCCCGTTCGCCTTGGGAGGATCTCAGGCCTGCCGGGCTCAGGGCGACCCGGACTCGACGAGGGCTGCCATCTTGTCGAGGCTCTGGTCCAGGCCCGCTCGCGACATGTCCCTCGCCTCGGCTGTGGTGTATCCGCGCTCGACCATCTCGAGCCGGGTCCGCCCGCCGCTGAGCTCGCTCAGCACGACCGAGTGCTCGCCGGTCTCGGGAACGCCGTCGGCGGGGATGCCGGCCTCCGCGGGCGTGATGGCCCTGCCGTCCGCAGCCGCGAACCGCATCACGTAGTCCAGCCGGTGCGGGGGCTCGAGTCGCACGATGTCCCACGCATTGTGGTAGTCCTGCCCGCCCCACTCCGCCGGCGCGCGCATCGTGACGAAGATGCGCCCGCCGACGCGCGCGTCGACGTCGGCGTGAGGACACGTGAATCCCTCGGGGCCCCACCACTTCTTGAGATCGTCCGACTCCGTCCACGCACGCCACACACGCTCGATCGGCGCATCGAACTCGCGGTCGACCACCACGTCGAAGCCTTCATCTGCCATACCCACACCCCTGCTCGGTCGGTGTTCTGCGACCACCAAGGACCATAGCCTGCACCGGCGCGATGCGGGAGGGGGTCGAGCCGACGTCGGTGCAGCGGATCGACGATGGGAGGATGGACGGGTGACCCCGCTCCATGACACCGCCCTGCGCGGCTTCGCCTCCGACAACTACTCCGGCATCCATCCCGAGGTGCTCGCCGCGATCGCGACCGCCAACGACGGCCACCAGGTCGCATACGGCGAGGACGAGTACACCGCCCGGCTGCAGGAGGTCTTCGCCCACCACTTCGGCGAGGGCGTCGAGGCCTTCCCGGTCTTCAACGGCACGGGCGCGAACGTGGTCGGGCTGCAGTCGATGCTGCCCCGGTGGGGCGCGGTGATCGCGGCATCCACCGCTCACATCAACGTCGACGAGGGCGGGGCTCCCGAGCGCGTCGCGGGCATCAAGCTGCTCACGGTGCCGACCGATGACGGCAAGCTCACGCCCGAGCTCATCGATCGGGAGGCCTGGGGCTGGGGCGACGAGCATCGCGCGCAGCCGCTCGTGGTGTCGGTCACGCAGTCCACCGAGCTCGGCACGCTGTACTCGCTCGACGAGCTGCGTGCGATCGCCGATCACACCCACGCGCTCGGCATGCGGCTCCACCTCGACGGCGCGCGGATCTCGAACGCAGCGGCATCCCTCGGCCTGCCGTTGCAGGCGTTCACGCGAGACCTCGGCGTGGACGTGCTGAGCTTCGGCGGGACGAAGAACGGCGCGATGCTGGGCGAGGCCATCGTCGTCCTCGATCCCGCGGCGTCGGCCGGCCTGACGTTCCTCCGCAAGCTGAACATGCAGCTGTCGTCGAAGATGCGCTTCGTCTCGGCCCAGCTGATCGCTCTGCTCGAGGGCGACCTGTGGCTGCGGAACGCGTCGCACTCGAACGCCATGGCCGCGCGCCTGCGCGCCGGAGTGGAGGCCGGCATCGCCGACGGATCGATCACGGGTGTCGCCTTCACCCATCCGACGCAGGCGAACGGCGTGTTCGCGACGCTGCCCGACGGAGTGGCCGACCGTCTGCGGCAGTCATTCCGCTTCTACGACTGGGATGCCGCGAAGAACGAGGTGCGCTGGATGTGCAGCTACGACACCACCGAAGCCGACATCGACGCGTTCATCGCCGCCATCGCGCGCGAGACGGCCGGCTAGGCCTCGACGCGCGCCGGCAGCGGAGGGCCTAGGAGAGCACGTCCTTCGTTACGAAGCGGACGATCGCGGCCGCGCCGAAGACGAGGATGTACGCGCCCTGCAGCAGGGCGTTGCCGAGGAAAGAGTCCCAGACGATCGGCGAGCGCAGCAGATCGGCGAAGTCCAGCCAGCGATCGGTGAACAGCCACGGGTGGAGGGCGTCCAGCTGCGGGATGGCACCGACGATCTGCGCCGAGACCGCGAGGATCGCTGTGGCTGCCATGGCCCCCACCGGCACGGAGGTCAGCGTCGAGAAGAACAGCCCGATCGCGGCGAGACCGAGGAGCGACACCGCGACGTACGCGGCGATCGCGAGCATCCGCAGCAGCCCCTCCGCGACAGACACCTGGGCTCCGGTCAGCAGCGACACCGGTCCGATCGGGAAGAGGATCCAGCCCACGAGCGTGCCGGCGACCACGACCGTGAGGGTGCCGGCGATGCAGAACGCGGCCGCGGCGACGTACTTGACGATCAGCAGACGCACGCGACCCGCCGGTGCGATGAGGAGGTAGCGCAGCGTGCCGTGACTGGCTTCGCCCGCGATCGTGTCGCCCGCGGCGACGCTCACCGTGAGCGGCAGGAACAGCGGGATCGCGACGGTCATCGCCGCGAGCCCCACGAAGAGGCCGTTGTTCGTGATCTGGTCCAGGAACGCCGGTCCGCGTCCGGGGCTCCCGCCGCCGAGCAGCCGGATCGCGATCCCCATCAGCACGGGGATGAGCGCGAGCGCGCCGAGCATCGCCCAGGTGCGCCACCGCCGGAACTGGGTCGCGAGCTCGTTGCCGAGCAGCTGCAGGGTGCCGTTGCCCGACCGGGCCGGCGGCGCCGTCGGCGCGGCATCCGTGCGCGTGTCGGTGTCAGGCGACGACATCGAAGCCCTCCCCCGTGAGTTCCACGAACCGCTGCTCGAGGCTCTCGCCGACCAGCTCGAACCCGCGAACCCGCACGCCCGCCTGCACGAGCGCCGCGACGATCGCCTCCGGCGCGACCCCGTCGGGAAGCACGCCCGTCACCACGTCGAGATCGGATGCCGCGTCCCGCGTCTCGGACCCCGCACCGAGACCCGCGAGCACCGTGCGCGCGGACTCGACGTCGGGTGTGCGCACGAGGAGGCGGGTGCGTGACCCGGCGCGCCGGAACTCGTCGAGCGTTCCCTGCGCGACCAGGCGCCCGCCGCTCATGACGCCGACGTGGGTGCACAGCTGCTCGACCTCGGCGAGCAGATGGCTCGAGACGAACACCGTCGTGCCGTCCGCGCTGAAGGAGCGGATGAGCGCCCGCACCTCACGGGTGCCCTGCGGGTCGAGCCCGTTGGTCGGCTCGTCGAGCACGAGAAGGTCTCTCGGCATGAGCAGGGCGTTCGCCAGCCCCAGGCGCTGCTTCATGCCCAGCGAGTAGGCGTGGGCCTTCTTCCGCGCCGCGTGTCCGAGCCCCACCCGGTCGAGAGCCGTCGCGACGCGCGCCCCACGGGTGCCGGCAGTGGAGTGTCGGTCGGCGGCGTCGAAGCGCCGCAGGTTCTGCTCGCCGGTCAGGAACGGCGAGAACGCCGGGCCCTCCACGAGCGCGCCGACGCGCGGCAGCACCGCGTCCAGCGCGCGCGGCATCGGCGCGCCGAGCACCCGCGCCTCGCCGCTGGTCGCGTTCAGCAGCCCCAGCAGCATGCGGATCGTCGTGGTCTTGCCGGACCCGTTGGGTCCGAGGAACCCGAAGACAGCCCCGCGCGGCACCGCCAGATCGATGCCGTCGACCGCGCTCTGCGCGCCGAAGCGCTTGGTCAGCCCGGCGGTCTCGATCGCGAGCTCCGCCCGCGGGTGCGCCACCACCGTGCCGCTCAGCGCCCGGTCTGCGCGGCTTCGACCAGACGCTCGGCCGGCACGGCACCGGCGAGCACGCGGCCGTCATCGGTGATCAGAACGGTCACCAGCGAGGTCTGCAGCACCCGGCCGCCGTCCACGGCGGTCGTCACGTTCTCGAGCATCGCCTGCTGCTCCGCGTCGAGCCCCGAGAACAAGTCCGCACCCGCCTCGGAGGTGTTCGGCAGTTCGACCACGGCCGACCAGCCCTCCCCGATCACGACCGGGGCGGCGG
This sequence comes from uncultured Actinomycetota bacterium, assembly GCA_963750955.1. GTDB lineage: Bacteria > Actinomycetota > Actinomycetes > Actinomycetales > Microbacteriaceae > Microbacterium. Next base: position 199,148 of record CAVVSI010000007.1, on the reverse strand, counting down.
CATCCGTCGGCATCTCGCCATCCGGCTGCTCGGTCCGGTCCTCGGCGGTCGGCAGCGGGATGCGCTGCTCGGTGACGGCGATGCCCTCGGCCGGCTCGAAGGCGAAGACGGCGGGGTCGGGGGCGGTGAAGTCGACCTGTGTGAAGGCGATCTCGAACGCGGGCTCGCCTGTGCCGCGGGCCGTGACGGATGCCGCGAGTGCGACGCCGTTCTCTCCGTCGATCGCGACGCGGACCTCGCCGACGAGCGTGTCGCCGGTGCGGGGTGCGAGGATCAGCTCGTACACCTCGCGACCGGCGACACGGGCGTCGGTGCCGACCGTGACCTCGGTGGACTCGTCGAGCGAGGCGAGCGCCTGGTCGAGGATCTGGTCGGGTGTGGGTACTGCAGCATCACCGGTCGGGCCGTCGTGCTCCGCTTCGGCCTCGGCCTTCAGCTGCTCCAGCTCCGCGTCGCTCGGGAGGATGATCTTCGTGGCCGACGCGGACTCGCTGTCGACGTACCAGATCGTCCCCGCGTCGCCGTCGACGTACACATTGCGCTCGGCGAGCTGATCGAGCACCTGCAGGCGGGCGTCCTGCCCGTCCAGATACACCTTGGCCGTGTGCGACCCGGTGGCGAGCGCGATGAGGTCGTCGATGTCGGCGGACGTCGAGCCGGCGTCATCGGGCTCGTCGTCCGACCCCATCAGCCCACCGAGATCGGGAAGGCCGAGCTCGGAGCTCTGCACGATCGTGCCGCTCAGGGCGTCGACCTCGCTCGCCGCGGCGAATTCGATCAGCTCCTCCGGAGTCTTGTCGGGCAGGTCGACGGCACCGCTCGCCGCCATCGGCACCAGCACGGCCGCACCCACCAGCACCGGCACGGCGATCGCCGCGGACCACGCGAGGGCACGTCGGGTGGAGCTCATAGGGCCAGGCTACGCCGGTCGCGGCGCCTCGGCCCAGGTCACGGGGAACACTCAGCCAGCCGCGTGCGTGCACACGGTCAGCGCAGCGCGCCCACGCTCGCCAGCGCGAGGCGGATGAGGCTTCCGCGTCCGCCCTCCATCTCGGCTGAGAGGGCATCGGATGCCGCTTCCGCCGGCGCCATCCAGGTCACCTCGAGCGCATCCTGACGCGGCTGGCACGTGCCGGTCACCGGGACGACGAACGCGAGCGAGACGGCGTGCTGGCGATCGTCGTGGAACGCGGAGATGCCGGGCATCGGGAAGTACTCGGCGACGGTGAAGGGGACGGGCTGCGGAGGCAGCAGAGGAAAGGCCATCGGCCCGAGGTCGTTCTCGAGGTGGCGGAACAGCGCGTCACGGACGGACTCGCCGTAGCGCACCCTGCCGCTCACGATCGTGCGGGTCATCTCGCCGAGGGGCGTCGCGCGCAGCAGGATGCCGACCTCGGTGACGGCGCCCACGCCGTCGGTGCGCACCGGCACGGCCTCGACGTAGAGGATCGGCATCCGCCGTCGCACTTCCGCCAACTCGATGTCGGACAGCCAGCCCGGGTTGGTGGCGCTGTCGGGCGTCGGGGAGCCGAACGATCCATCCCCGAGCGGGTCGGACCGCCGGCCGAAGGACGCGCCGATGCCGCCGAGGGGATCCTGCGGCGTGCCGCTGTCGTCGCGCTCGTTGGGGTCGGGATCGGGGGTTCGGACGGCCATGTCTCCTGTATACCCCAGGCACCTGGTGCAGAACTCCTCCAATCCACACGAGGATGGGGGCATGGCCGAGATCCCCGCCCTCGACGACGCCGCCGCGCTCTGGTCCGCCGAGGCGGCCGAGCGCGCCGGCCGGCCCCTGCTGCTTCTGCTGCACGGCTACGGCGCCGACGAGCACGACCTGTTCGCTCTGGTGTCCTACCTGCCGTCCCGCTACGTCGTCGCCGCCGTGCGCGCGCCCCTCACCCCGCCGTTCCCCGCTCCCGGATACTCGTGGTACCCGATCGAGGGACTCGACGGGCGGGATCCGCAGCATGTGACGGATGCCGCATCCCTCGTCGTCGACTGGGTCGACGCCGTCGCCCCCACCGCCGTCGTGGGGCTCCTCGGGTTCTCGCAGGGAGCGGCCGTTGCGCTGCAGGCGATGCGACTGCGGCCGGACCGCTTCGCGTTCGCGGTGAACCTCAGCGGCTACGCGACCCCCGGTGCGCTGGCCGGCGACCCAGCACTGGCCGAGCGCCGCCCGCCCGTCTTCTGGGGTCGCGGCACCCGCGACGACGTGATCCCGCCCGCGCTGGTCGAGCACACGATCACGTGGCTGCCCGAGCATGCCGAGCTCAGCGGGCGGGTCTATCAAGGACTCCCGCACAGCGTGTCCGAGCAGGAGCTCGACGACGTGCGCGTCTTCCTCGAGAAGCAGCTCGGGGCGCTCGAGTCCGGGAAGTGATCGGATGCCGCCGCCCGGTATCCGCTATCCTGGTCGTTCCTGTTCCCCACGTGAGGATCCTCCGGTGAGACTGATCGACGCTTCCGCGCCCGCATCCGCGCGCTGACCCGTCGACGCTCCCCGTTGAGCACCGCCTTCCGTCCCTGACCGGGCGAGGCGACCGGTGTCAGTGCATCCCTGACACCCGGGAGGCCTCATGCCTGCTCACACCCTCACCCCCACCGTCCTCCTCGACCGCGTCTCGCTCGCGTGGCCGGACGGCTCCCTCGCACTGAGCGAGGTGTCCGGCGCGTTCGGCGCCGGGCGCACGGGACTCGTCGGCCGCAACGGCTCGGGCAAGTCCACGCTCCTGCGGCTGATCGCCGGCGACCTCGCGGCGACGTCCGGCCAGATCGCCACCTCCGCGGAGGTCGCGTACCTGCCGCAGCGGCTGACGCTCGACGTCGGGCGGCCCGTCGCAGAGCTGCTCGGCGTCGCAGAGCAGCTCACCGCGCTGCGCGCGATCGAGTCCGGCGACGTCGATCCGGCGCACTTCGACGCGGTCGGTAGCGCGTGGGACATCGAGGCTCGCTCGCACGCCGCCCTGGCTGAGGCCGGGCTGCGGGCCGACATGCTCGATCGTCGCGTCGGCGAGCTGTCCGGCGGAGAGGCCGTGCTCACCGCGATCGCCGGGATCCGCCTGCGCGCGGCGGGCATCACGCTGCTCGACGAGCCGACGAACAACCTGGATCGCGACGCGCGGGCGCGCCTGGCCGACATGGTGCGCGGCTGGCGCGGCGCACTGGTCGTGGTCAGCCACGACCGGAGCCTGCTCGAGCTCATGGACGACACCGCCGAGCTGTACGAGAACCGCCTGTCGGTCTTCGGCGGACCGTACTCGGAGTGGCGCGCATGGCTGGATGCCGAGCAGGATGCCGCCCGCAACGCCGAGCGGGCGGCCGCGCAGGTCGTCAAGCGCGAGAAGCGCGACCGCATCGAAGCCGAGGAGAAGATCGCCAAGCGGAAGGCGATGGGCCGCAAGGCGCAGCTCGAGAAGCGCGTGCCGCCGATCGTGGCGGGCGGGCTGCAGCGCGCTGCGCAGGTGTCAGCCGGCAAGATGCGCACCGACATGCGAAACCGCGAGTCCGCCGCGCGGAGCGCCCTCGATGCGGCGGAGCGGAGGGTGCGGGAGGACGACGCGATCCGCATCGACCTGCCGGATCCCGACGTTCCCGCCGGCCGCCGCATCGCGACGATCGGAGACGGCGAGCGCGCCTGGGTCATCCGGGGGCCCGAGCGGGTCGCGCTGATCGGCCCCAACGGCGTAGGCAAGACGACCCTGCTGGAGCGGGCTCGTTCGCCCATCCCCCGTGCACAATGCAGGAATGCCAGTGTCATCCGACCCGGCTGGGGGCTCCTCCGGCGCGGAATCACGGGGATGCACAGACATCGAGGCGCACGGCCTCCTGCGTTGTGCACGCGCGGTGCCGCACACCGACCGCATCGGCTACCTGCCGCAGCGGGTGGACGGCCTGGACGAGCACGCGTCGGTGCTCGAGAACGTGCGGGATGCGGCATCCGCCCTGCCCGACCGCGAGCTGCGCAACCGGCTGGCGAGGTTCCTGATCCGCGGCGCCGCGGTCGACCGGCAGGTGGCCACGCTGTCGGGCGGCGAGCGGTTCCGGGTGGCGCTGGCCCGCCTGCTGCTGGCCGAGCCGCCTCCGCAGCTCCTCGTGCTGGACGAGCCGACGAACAGCCTCGACCTGCACACGGTCGATCAGTTCGTGGACGCGCTCGCGGCCTACCGCGGCGCCGTGCTCGTCGTCAGCCACGACGACGCGTTCCTGCAACGGCTGGGGATCGACACGACGCTCGAACTGCAGGGGGACGGCGGTTTGATGCAGCGGTGAGGCGGCGGCCCTGGCGCGGGAGACGGTACGGCGGGATGATGTCGACATGAACCGACTGGTCCGGCCGCACCAGGGCCGCTTGCTCGCCGGCGTGTGCGCGGGTCTCGCCGACCGTTTCGGCTGCAGTGTGATCCCGGTCCGCATCCTCGCCGTGGCGGGTTCGGTGCTGTTCGGGATGTCGATCTGGGTGTACATCCTGCTGTGGATCCTGATCCCGTCCGAGTCCTGATCGGGCCGGCATCCGGCCCGAATGTCGTCCCCACCGGGGAAGATGGTCGGATGGCCGACGCTTCGACAGGCTCAGCGCACCTCGTGCTCGAGCGGTTCGGTCCTGCCACGCAGGACTGGTTCCGCGGTGCCTTCGCCGAGCCGACCGCTGCCCAGCTGGGTGCCTGGGACGCGATCTCGCACGGCAAGCACGCGCTGGTGGTCGCTCCGACCGGCTCCGGCAAGACGCTGTCGGCATTCCTCTGGGCGATCGATCGCATCTTCCACGAGAAGGATGCCGCCCCCCGGCCGGCCGCTCCACGCCGCGGGCGAGCGGCCGAGACGCCCGCATCTCCCACCCGCGTCCTGTACATCTCCCCCCTGAAGGCTCTCGGGGTCGACGTCGAGCGCAACCTCCGCTCGCCCCTGGTCGGCATCGGGCAATCCGCTCGTCGCCTGGGCATCACGGTTCCCGGTGTGACCGTCGGCGTCCGCTCGGGCGACACGACCTCCTCCGACCGGCGCAAGCTCGTCTCGGCGCCGCCCGACATCCTCATCACGACTCCCGAGTCGCTCTACCTCATGCTGACGAGCCAGGCCGGTGAGACGCTCGCAGGCGTGCACACCGTGATCGTCGATGAGGTGCACGCCGTGGCTGCGACCAAGCGCGGCGCCCATCTCGCCGTGAGTCTGGAGCGTCTCGACGCCCTCCGACGGGAGCGGCGACCCGATGCGCCGGCCGCCCAGCGCATCGGCCTGTCGGCGACGGTCCGTCCGATCGACGAGGTCGCGCGCTTCCTGGGCGGAACCGCGCCGGTCGAGATCGTGGCACCGCGCTCGACGAAGGCGTTCGATCTGTCGGTCGTGGTGCCCGTCGACGACATGCTCAACCCGCCGCCCCCGCCGGGCGCCGACCCGCGCACCGACGTCGCGAAGCCGGATGCCGCGGCCGACGCGCCGATCGACGAGGACTGGTTCGGCGACGGCGGGGGCCCGGCGCAGCCGCAGACCGCCGAGATGACCGGGTCGCTGTGGCCGCACGTCGAAGAGGCGATCGTGGACCGCATCCTGCAGCACCGCTCGACGATCGTGTTCTCCAATTCGCGACGGCTCGCGGAACGGCTCACCGGCCGCCTCAACGAGATCTACGCCGAACGGCTGGGGCTGGATCTTCCCGACGCCGCCATCCCCGCCGCCATGATGGCCCAGGCCGGCATCAGCGCAGGCGCTGACCCGGTGCTCGCGAAGGCCCACCACGGATCGGTCTCGAAGGAGCAGCGCGCGCAGGTGGAGGAGGAGCTCAAGTCCGGCTCCCTGCGGTGCGTCGTGGCCACCAGCAGCCTCGAGCTCGGCATCGACATGGGTGCCGTCGATCTGGTGATCCAGGTCGAGGCGCCCCCGAGCGCCGCCTCCGGACTGCAGCGCATCGGCCGCGCCGGGCATCAGGTCGGCGAGGTGAGCCGCGCGGCACTGTTCCCGAAGCATCGCGGAGACGTGCTGCACACCGCGATCGTGACCGAGCGCATGCTCGCCGGGCAGATCGAGGCGATCGCCGTGCCGCAGAATCCGCTCGACATCCTCGCCCAGCAGACGGTGGCGGCTTGCGCGCTCGGGCCGGTCGATGTCGAGGGCTGGTTCGAGACAGTCAAGCGCAGCGCGCCGTTCCGGTCCCTGCCCCGCTCCGCGTACGAAGCGACCCTGGATCTGCTCGCAGGCCGCTTCCCATCCGACGAGTTCGCCGAGCTGCGCCCGCGGCTGGTGTGGGACCGCGATCAGGGCACGCTCACCGGTCGGCCCGGCGCGCAGCGGATCGCCGTGACGAGCGGCGGCACGATCCCCGACCGCGGGCTGTTCGGCGTCTTCATCGCGGGCGAGTCGCAGAACGCACGCGTGGGCGAGCTCGACGAGGAGATGGTCTACGAATCCCGCGTCAACGACGTCTTCACGCTCGGCACCACGAGCTGGCGCATCGTCGAGATCACCCACGACCGTGTCAACGTCCTCCCCGCGTACGGGCAGCCCGGCAAGCTGCCCTTCTGGCACGGCGACGGTCTCGGCCGGCCCGCAGAGCTCGGCGAGGCACTCGGGAAGTTCTCGCGCGAGGTGTCGTCCGCCGCCCCCGCAAAGGCCCGCGACCGACTCCACGAGGCGGGCCTGGATGACAACGCGGCGACCAATCTGCTCGCGTATCTCGCCGAGCAGCGCGAGGCGACCGGAACGCTGCCGACCGACAGATCGCTCACCGTGGAGCGCAGCCGCGACGAGGTCGGCGATTGGCGCGTGATCCTGCATTCCCCGTACGGCATGAAAGTGCACGGGCCCTGGTCGCTCGCGGTCAACGCGCGCATCCGCGAGCGCCTCGGCGTCGAAGGATCGGCGGTCGCCAGCGACGACGGCATCATCGCCCGCGTGCCGGATGCCGCGGCCGACCCGCCCGGCGCAGAGCTGTTCGTGTTCGAGCCCGACGAGCTCGAGCAGATCGTGATCGACGAGGTCGGCGGCTCGGCGCTGTTCGCATCGCGCTTCCGCGAGTGCGCCGCTCGGGCGCTGCTGATGCCGCGGATGAATCCGAACCGACGGTCCCCGCTGTGGCAGCAGCGTCAGCGATCCGCCCAGCTGCTCGAGGTCGCGCGTCGCCATCCGACATTCCCGATCATCCTCGAGACGCTCCGCGAAGTGCTGCAGGACGTGTACGACGTGCCTGCGCTGCTGCGCATCGCCCGGAGCATCGGCGATCGCAGCATCCGTCTCGTCGAGACGACGACGACCTCGCCCTCGCCGTTCGCGCGCGACCTGCTGTTCGGATATGTCGGCGCGTTCATGTACGAGGGGGACTCGCCGCTGGCCGAGCGGCGAGCGGCCGCACTCTCGGTGGATCCGGCGCTGCTGAGCGAGCTGCTGGGCAAGGTCGAGATGCGCGAGCTGCTCGACCCCGAGATCATGGCGCAGTTCGAGCGCGAAGTGCAGCGGCTCGACCCCGACCGGCGTGCGCGGGGCCTCGAGGGAGTCGCCGACCTCCTGCGGATGCTGGGCCCCCTCGACGCCGACGAGGTCGCGCTGCGGCTCCAGCCGTCCGAGGGGTCCGAAGCCGAGACTCCCCCGGACGCCGAGCTCGTCGAAGCGTCGGAGCACGGGAGCAGTCCACCGGCGGGCTCAGGAAGGGGCTCCGCGAGCGTCGAAGAGGCGGCCGCGTACCTGGCAGAGCTCGTCACGACCCGCCGCGCCATCCCGGTGACGATCGCGGGCACCGTGCGGACGGCGGCGATCGAAGACGCCGGGCGCCTCCGCGACGCGCTGGGTGCGGCGCTGCCGGTCGGCATCCCGAACGCGTTCCTCGAGCCGCTCGCCGATCCGCTCGGAGATCTGGTCGCCCGGTATGCGCGCACGCACGGTCCGTTCACGAGCACGGCGGTCGCCGAGCGGCTCGGAGTCGGCGTCGCGGTCGCGCGGCTGACGCTGCAGCGCCTCGAGTCGCAGGGCAGGATCTCGAGCGGCTTCTTCCTGCCCACGTCCGGCACCGGCTCCGATGAGACCGAGTGGTGCGACACCGAGGTGCTGCGCCGTCTGCGCATGCGCTCGCTGGCGGCGATCCGCGGCAGCGTCGAACCGGTCTCGCCCGAGGCCTTCGGGCGATTCCTGCCGGTCTGGCAGCACGTCGCCCGGCCTCTCGAGGGCATCGACGGAGTGGCCGCCGTCATCGAGCAGCTCGCCGGAGTGCCCATTCCGGCGAGCGCATGGGAGTCGCTCGTCCTGCCGTCGCGGGTGTCGGATTACACCCCGGCTCTGCTGGACGAGCTCACCGCCACCGGAGAGGTCGTCTGGTCGGGCCATGGCTCCCTCCCGGGACGCGATGGCTGGATCGCCCTCCATCCGGCCGACGCCGCCCCTCTGACCCTGCTGCCGCCCGAGGACGAGCTGATCCCCGGCTCGCTCGAAGAGCGCATCGTGGCTGCGCTGGCGAACGGCGGTGCCTACTTCGCCGCGCAGCTGCGCCAACTGGCGGATGCCGAGAATGAGCAGTCGGCGATCGAGGCGCTGTGGAACCTGACCTGGGCCGGCCGGGTCACGAACGACACGTTCGCCCCGGTGCGGATGCTGCTCGGAGGCGGCTCGCAGGCGCACCGCACGGCGCGCAAGGCGCCCCGCTCACGGATGTACCGCGGCACGTCGGTGCCGCGCGTGAAGACACCGCCGCGTCCGCCGGCGATCGGCGGACGCTGGTCGCTGCTGACCGCGTCCGAGTCCGATCCCACTCTGCGGGCGACCGCTGCCGCGAGCCTTCTGCTCGACCGCTACGGCGTCGTCACCCGCGGTTCGGTGCAGTCCGAGGGTCTTCCCGGCGGTTTCGCGCAGGCATACCGCGTGCTCGCCGGGTTCGAGCAGGCCGGCCACTGCCGGCGCGGCTACGTGATCGAGAAGCTCGGAGCGGCGCAGTTCGCGGCATCCGCCACGGTAGATCGGCTGCGCGAGTTCGCCGGGATCGCCGATCCGCCGCCGCTTCGCACGTTCACCCTCGCCGCGACCGACCCCGCGAACCCCTACGGCGCGGCCCTGCCCTGGCCTGCACTCGAGGGCGTCACCCACCGCCCCGGGAGGAAGGCCGGCGGGCTGGTCGCGATCGTCGACGGCGCGCTCGCCCTGTATCTCGAGCGCGGCGGCAAGTCGGCGCTGGCGTTCACCGACGACGCGGCCGTGCTCGCCGCGGCTGCGAACGATCTGGTGGCGACCGCGCGGGCGCGTCGGCTCGCCACTCTCACGATCGAGCAGGTCAACGGCGCGTTCGTCTACGGCACTCCGGTGGGGCGGGCGCTGCGGGATGCCGGCTTCGTCGAGTCGCCGCGCGGCCTCACGCTCCGTCGGGCGACCGCAGGTGACGCTCTGCGGGAGTCGGCGCGTGCCTGAGGGCGACACCGTCTACCGCACGGCCAAGCGCCTGGATGACGCCCTGGCGGGCGCCGAGGTCATCCGCTTCGACCTGCGCGTGCCGCAGGCGGCGACCATCGATCTGCGCGGGCAGACCGTGCACAGCGTCGTCTCGCGCGGCAAGCACATCCTGCACCGGATCGGCGACTGGACGCTGCACTCCCACCTCAAGATGGAGGGCGCGTGGCACGTCTATGCCCGCGGCGGACGCTGGCGGGCACCGGCGTACACGGCGCGAGCGATCGTCGGCACCGCCGAACGCGACACCGTCGGATTCGACCTCGCCGACATAAAGGTGGTTCCCACGCGAGCCGAGGACCAGCTCGTCGGGCACCTCGGACCGGATCCGCTCGGGCCGGACTGGGATCCCGTCGAGGCGACCCGTCGCTTCGGCGCCGACGATCGCCCCGCGCACATCGCACTGCTCGACCAGCGCAACGTCGCCGGGTTCGGCAACGAGTTCGCGAACGAGATCCTCTTCGTCCGCGGCATCCTGCCCACCACGCCGGCCTCGCAGACGGATGCCGGCGCCGTGATCGACCTCGGTGCCCGGATGCTGCTCGCCAACCGCGATCGCAGTGGGCGCACCTTCACGGGCGATGCACGCCCCGGTCGCTCGACCTGGGTGTACGGGCGCGAGGGCCGGCCCTGCCGTCGCTGCGGAACGATCATCCGCGAGGGATCGCTGGGCGCCGATCCGACGCGCGAGCGCAACACCTTCTGGTGCCCGACGTGCCAGACCTGAGCGGGCTCTGGGGGCCGCCCGGCCACAGCACGACTGGCCGGATCAGGGCCGGAACCGACCGGATCGTCCTGTCTTTGCGAGAACTCGTGTGCCGGCGCGGTGTGCACCCCGCAAGATCTAACCAGCACAAACGACAGGGAAGTGATACCCGTGGGCACGACCGTCTTCGAACGACAGCGGCCGGCAGCATCCGTCGTCCGGCGCAGTCTCACCGGAACGCACCACAGCGTCTTCTGGCTCGACGACCTCCCCGAACAGCCCTCTCGGCCCCCGCTGCAAGGCGACCGCGACGCGGACCTCGTGGTCGTCGGCGGCGGCTACACGGGCTTGTGGACCGCACTGCTCGCGCGGCGTCGCGACCCCGACGCCCGCATCGCCATCGTCGAAGCGCGGACGGTCGGGTGGGCGGCATCAGGTCGGAACGGAGGCTTCTGCGAGGCGAGCCTCACGCACGGGCGCGACAACGGGCTCAGCCGCTGGCCGGACGAGATCGATCAGCTCGACCGCCTCGGCTTGGCGAACCTCGATGCGATGGGCGCCGACATCGCCGAGTGGGGCGTGGATGCCGACTGGGAGCGCGTCGGCGCCCTCGCCGTGGCAACGGAGCCGCATCAGCTCGAGTGGCTCGATGAGTGGGCCGAGGATGCCGCCGCCCGCGGCGAAGAGGGCGTCGTCCGCCTCGATCTCACCCAGGTCCAGGACGCCGTCCGCTCGCCCACCTATCTCGGTGCGGTGTTCGAGACCCACTCGAACGCCCTCGTGCACCCCGGCAGGCTCGCGGCGGGGCTCGCCCAGGCGGCCGAGGAGCGCGGGGTCGAGATCTTCGAGCACTCGCCGGTGCGTCGCATCGACACGTCCGGCGATGGGGTCGAAGTCATCACCGAGCGCGGACGCATCTCGGCGCAGAGGGCCGTGCTCGCCACGAACGTGTTCCCCTCCCTGCTGCGCCGCAACGCCCTGATGACCGTTCCGGTGTACGACTACGTGCTGATGACCGAGCCGCTCTCCACCGAGCAGCGCGCCGGAATCGGCTGGGAGGGCAGGCAGGGCCTCAGCGACCTCGCGAACCAGTTCCACTACTTCCGCCAGACCGCCGACGGGCGCATCCTCTTCGGCGGCTACGACGCGGTCTACCACTACGGCGGCCGCGTGCGCGCGCAGTACGAGAACCGTCCGGAATCGTACGAGAAGCTCGCCAGCCACTTCTTCACGATGTTCCCGCAGCTGGACGGCCTGCGATTCACCCACCGCTGGGCCGGCGCGGTCGACACCTGCTCGCGCTTCTGCGCGTTCTACGGCAGCGCGAGGGACGGCAAGGTCGCATACGCTGCGGGGTTCACCGGCCTCGGAGTCGCCGCGACGCGCTTCGCCGCCGAAGTGATGCTCGATCTGCTCGACGGCGTACCCACCGAGCGCACGTCGCTGCGCATGGTCCGCGAGAAGCCGTTGCCGTTTCCGCCGGAGCCGGCCGCCTCGATCGGCATCAACGCGACCCGCTGGTCGCTCGACCGCGCCGATCACAACCGCGGCCGGCGCAACCTGCTGCTCAAGACGCTCGACGCCCTCGGACTCGGGTTCGACTCATGACCGCGCGCATGCCCGCGGGAGCCGTAGCGGCGGTCCGGAAGGTCTCCCTCACGCTCTGACTACCGGCCCGCCGACCGCCGAACGAGCAGCGCGAGGTGCAGCGCGGTCTGGGTCTCGCCGTCATCCAGGTCCGCGCCCAGCAGGTCTTCGATGAGGGCGAGGCGCTGATAGAACACCGAGCGTGAGAGGTGCGACGCGGATGCGGCGGCTGTGCGGTTGCCGGGATGCGCGAGCATCGCCTCCAGGACGTCCAGCAGGTCGCCGCCGCGTCCGAGGTCGTGGACGATGAGCGGCGTCAGCACCCGCTCCCCGTGTTCGAGCAGCCGGGGGTCGTCGCGCAGGGACGTCACGAGCCGCACGAGCGGGCGGTCCTCGACGCGTCGCAGCACCGGCCCCCGCACGGGCCCGCGGCGTCGGCCGCGGGCGAGGTCGACGGCCTCCTGAAGTGAGACCAGCGCGGCCTCCAGGCCTTCGGCCGGGCTTCCGACAGCGGCCATGGCGCGCTCCGCTGCGTCGCCGACGAGAGCGCGGAGGAAGCCGAGCGCAGTCCCGTCGTCGAACCCGACGTCCTCGGGCAGCGACAGCAGCAGCGTGGTCGCCGGGGCTGCGACGCCCTCCGGCCCGGATCCCGCGAGCACGCGCCCTCGCAGTGCCCGAGCTGCGGCATCCACCTGCTCGGCGCGCACGGGCGCGCCCGACACGACGAGGCCGTACAGCCGCGCGCGCTGCACCGGGAGGCCCGCCGCCTCCACCCGGGCGGCGGCACCCGCGATGCCGGCGAAGCGCCCGGCGAGCAGTCCGTCCAGCAGGCGCCGTCGGCCGATGCGCGCCCACTCGTCCGCGTCCCCTTCGGCGAGCCGCCCGATCGCCAGGGCGATGGCACCCTGCTCGAGCACGGCGGCCCGACCCGCGGGGTGCGGCGGCCCCGGCAGGGCGAGAAGGCTTCCCCAGCGGATGCCGCGCGCCTCGACCGGGACGATGAGCCAGTCGTCGCGTACGGACGCGTCAGGCCGGCGCCGCCGCGCCGCATCGTGGGCGGCCCGCGAACGCCGCTCCCAGTCCGTGAACAGCTCCGCCTCGCGGGCGAGCGGCGCCTCGCCGGCGACGACTTCGTGGGCGAGGTTCTCGAGGATGACGGGGGAGCCGAGCGTCTGACCGAGCTGGTGAACGATGAAGTCCGCGGGGGCCCCGCGCAGCGAGAGTGCGGTGAAGCGCTCGCGCACCTCGTCGCGCGCGCGCAGCGCCTCCGTCTGCGCGGCGATGATCCGGCCGTGGACCGCCTCAGTGAGCGACACGAACTTCACCTCGCGATGGAGGGCGACCAGCGCGAGACCGCCCGTCCGGCTCGCATCGACGACGACATCCGGCACCGATCGGAGGGCGGTCCCGAGCTCGACGACGAGCCCCGAAACGCCGGCGCCTATGAGCTCGCCGACGAAGCGCCGCAGAGCGCCGGGTTCGGTCGGCCACGCCGACCCGGTGGACAGCAGCAGTTCGCCTCCGTTCAGCAGGCGGGCGATCTCCGCGCTGTCGGACACATGGACCCACCGCACGCGGGCATCGAGCGCGTCTCCGCCGACGATGACTTCGGGGACGCCCTGGACGACCGTGTCGAGACCGACCACCTCGCGGACGGTGGGCAGCGTCTCCTGCGCATCGTTCCCGGTCGGACGATCCGTCCGGCTGGGTGCGCCCGGTCCGAGCTCGAACGTCATCAGGCACACGTCTCCTCGGGCCGGGCTGGGATTCCCTCAGCCTAGACGGGGCCGGTCGAACCGTCCGAACCACCCGAAGTCCGCGGGACGGAGACCCGAGAGCCACCCGCCTCGGCCGCCCCATCCGATCCGGCGTCCTATACGAAGAACTTTCAGCGCGCAAGTGCATCCAAAGAAGCGGATGCAAGGGAATGAATATGTACAGGAGCAGGTTATTCCTGTACTCGGCACTAATGGGCCGCAGGAGGGGATCGTGGGCAAGAACTACGTCGACATCGAGAACGACCGTGGCGAGTCGCTGCGCTATCGCAAGCACCAGAACGGTCGGGGCCTGATCGCGCACGGCGCGAAGGTCCACCCGAGTGCGATCGTGGAGGCGGGCGCGTACGTCGAGCCCGGCGTCCAGATCGCGGCGGGAGCGCACGTCGGCCGCGGAGTGTGGGTCGAAGCTGATGCCGTGATCGGCCCCGAGGCCGACATCGCGCCGCATGCCCACATCGGCTCCGGCGCAGCGATCGGAGCGGGAGCGAAGATCGGCGTGCGCACGTACGTCGGCACCGGCGCCCGTGTGGCGGTGGGTTCGCTGATCGGCGACGACGAGACCATCGGCGACGGCGAGCGCGTCGCGACCGACCGCCGGGGGCTGCGCCTGGCGGCCTGACCGCGACTGTCGCCCGCGCCGCCTAGGCTTCGAGGGTGATCAGACGCGCCGGAATCGGCATCCTGTTCCTCGCCGCCGTCGCGATCGCGATCTGGTGGTTCGTGCCACGCGACGCCACGCCCACTGCTCCGGCGGCTCCCGCGCCTGCTGCCGGCCAGACGATGCCGGACATCCCTCCGGACGCGTTCGAGATGACCGTCGAGAGCGTCCACGACGGCGACACACTGCGCGCCCGCGTGTCGGCACCGAACGCCGTCGTTCCCGATCTCGAGTCGACGCGGGTGCGCCTCATCGGGCTCGACACCCCCGAGGTCTCCCCCGCCCCGGAGTGCTGGGGCGGTGAGGCGACGAACAGTCTGAGCGCTCTCCTTCCGCCCGGGTCGAGCGTGTGGGCGGCGGCCGATCTCGAAGTGCGCGACCAGTACGACAGGCATCTGCTGTATCTGTGGACGCCCGACGGCCGGTTCGTGAACGCCGAACTCGTCGCCGAGGGCGCCGGCGTGGTCATGGTCTTCGCGCCGAACACGCTGTACGAGCCGCTCTTCCGCGCGCTCGAGGCCGAAGCGGCAGCGGGGGGACTCGGGCTCTGGGGCGCGTGCTGACCGGCGCTGTCAGGCGAAGAGGAACAGCACGAATCCGATCAGGGGCAGCGTCCCCTGGATCAGCGCGGGCCGCAGGTATCGCCGGCCGCTCGTGAGCAGCACGAGCGAGGCGGCGAGCATCGACCCGAGGCTGAACAGCACGAGCGTGAATCCGGCGACCCGCAGGGTGGTGTCCTCGCCGCCGGCCCAGTAGAGCACCAGACCGAGAACCGCGCCGATCGCGAGGAAGAGGTTGTAGAAGCCCTGGTTGTAGGCCATCGGCTTCGTGGTGTCGGCGGCGGCCTGGTCGGGAACGCCGAAGCGCTTCCAGACACGCGGCTGAGTCCACTGCACGCTCTCCATCAGGAAGATGTACACGTGCAGCAGGGCCGCCAGTGCGGCGATCACGGTGGCGATGACGGCGATCATGAGCGAACCATATCGCGCCGCTACGCTGGCGGAATGGCGAAGAGCGGCGGTTCACGGGGCCGACCCGGCCGCCCCGGTCCGTCCAAGAAGACGTCGAGATCGGATGCCGCGCCCCGGCGCTCTGCGAAGCCCGCAGCACCGAAGAGAGCCGGCAACACCAAGGGCTCCGCGCCGTCCGCGGAGGCGACCCCGCCGATGCCGCCGACCTTCGTGCTGGGCGCGATCCCGGGCGCGACGCCCGGTGGCTGGATCGACGCCTGGCGCGAGCGGATGCCGCAGACCGAGCTCGAGCTGCGGCCCATCGCCGTCTCCTCCCAGCGCACCGATCTGCTCGAGGGGGGACTCGACGCGGCGCTGGTCCGGCTCCCGATCCAGGATGACGGCCTCGGCGTCATCCGGCTGTACGACGAGATCGCGGTGGTCGTGTGCTCGGCCGATTCGCACCTGACCGCTGCCGAGGAGCTCGACCTGGACGACCTGGGCGGCGAGGTCGTGATCGTGCCGGAGGACGACGTGCTGGGACTGCACGTGCCCGGCGCGGTCGCGGCATCCTTCGCATCCCCCGAAGACACGGCGCAGGCGATCGCGACGGTCGCCGCAGGGATCGGGATCGTGATCGTGCCGATGTCGCTCGCGCGGCTGCACCGCCGCAAGGACGCAGCCTATCGACCCCTGCGGGACGCGCCCACCTCGACGGTCGCGCTCGCCTGGCCGTCGGACCGCACCACTCCGGTCGTCGATGCCTTCATCGGCATCGTGCGCGGGCGGACGCCCAACTCCTCGCGCGGCTGATCCAGTCGTCGACGATGACGGACCGCGGTGCCCCGTGCGGCAACGGCCGGTCGCCGCGCTCCGCCTGAACGAAGGCGGGGGATGTCGCCGACCTGGGTCTCTGCGACATCCCCCGCGGAACGGCTCCCCGAGATCCTCGCGCCCCGATCGCGCCCCGCGGATCTCATGCCCCCAGCACTCGGTGCCCCCCGGCGCCGAACTGCGTGAGCCCTTCCATGAATGCAGAGCACGCACCGGGCGCCCTGATACATCGGATAGAGAATTCTCAGAATCCTTCGCGCGGCCGGCTGATCCGGGAGGAGGTGCACGGGTCACCGAGAAGTGGGGTTGACCGCCTCGGAACGCGGGTCCAGGATGAGGAACGTTCGGCCGCAGGCGGCAGTCGGCGCCGATCGCGTCGAGGGATCGCCTCGATCGGACACGTCACCTACAAGGGAGTAGAGATGTTCCGCAAGCTTGCTGTCGCCACTGTGGCGGCCCTCGTCTTCACCGGCCTGGCGGCCGCCCCCAGCGTCGCGAGCCCACCCACCACCCCTGCGGCCGACGATCGGCTGGCGGTCTATTCGGGAACCGTGGACTTCGAGGGTCTCACTCAGATCATCGAACTCGGCGTCGATCGCCGCGAGGTCACCACGACCCCCAGCGCCGATGGATCCGGCCTGATGGAGGTCCAGGTCATCCTGAGCGGCGCTCAGGCCGAAGCGCTCGCCGCGAGCGGCGTCGAACTGGAGGTGCAGGCGGACCCGTCGACCGAGCGCAGGACGATGGAGCAGAGCGTCGGTGTGTTCCGGATGTACAGCGGTGACGGCGGCATCCAGGAGGAACTGAAGGCACAGGCCGCGGCGCATCCCGATATCGCGGAGTACCGCGTCATCGGCGAGACCGTCATGGGCCAGGAGATCGGCGCTGTGCGCGTGACGAAGGACATCGAGAAGGCCAAGGACGGCGCGAAGCCGACCACCGTGTATATCGGAGCTCAGCATGCCCGCGAGTGGATCACGCCTGAGATGGTGCGGCGACTGCTCGACCTGTACCTCACGTCGTACGGCACGGACGAGCGCATGACCGACCTCGTGGACGACACGGAGCTGTGGTTCATTCCGGTTGCGAACCCCGATGGCTACGACTACTCGTTCCAGGACGGTCAGCGACTCTGGCGCAAGAACCTCGCCGACAACGACGGCGATGGCAACGTCTCCGTCGCTGATGGCGTCGACTTGAATCGCAATTCGGCGACCCGGTGGGGATACGACAATGAGGGCTCCTCGCCGAATCCCACCAGCCTCACCTATCGGGGGCCGTCTGCGGCGTCAGAACCCGAGACCCAGGCCCTCGACGGCCTCTTCGGAGACATCACTCCGGAGTTCATGATCAACTACCATTCGGCTGCCGAGCTTCTGCTGTACGGGATCGGCTGGCAGGTCGCGACGCCTTCTCCGGACGACGTGATCTACGAGGCCATGGTCGGCGACGATGAGCAGCCTGCGGTCCAGGGGTACGACCCCGACATCTCCGCGGAGCTGTACACCACGAACGGCGACCTCGACTCGCACATGCAGGAGGCGCACGGCACACTCGGGTTCACACCCGAGATGTCGACGTGCGAGGCGGCGGTGGACTCGGTGCCCGACGACGACTGGACCTTGGACGACTGCCAGTACCAGGGCTTCGACTTCCCCGACGACGAGGCCCTCATCCAGGCGGAGTTCGAGAAGAACATCGCATTCGCGCTCGCCGTCGCCGAGTCGGCCATCGACCCGGATGACCCGGTCTCCGTCGTGAACCGTGACGCCGAGGACTTCCGCGTCGACTCGTTCACGGTGTCGTACGGCGACCCCCAGACCGTCGCGGTCTGGGCCAAGCGGGCGCTGCAGGCGAAGACGATGTACTACTCGATCAACGGCGGAAAGGCCGTGAGGACGACCGTTTCTGAATGGGCAGGCGGCGAACGCTACGGGTTCGAGAACGTCGACTATTACGCCGAGTACCGCGGCGCGGTGACCGGCGCGAGCCCGGGGGACAGCGTCGAGGTGTGGTTCACGGGCACCGCGACCGGCAAGGATCTGCCGAAGGGTCAGAAGCCGGGACCGGTGGAGAGCGAGCACTTCACCTACGAGGTCGCGCAGGACACCGGCAACTCCGTCCTCATCGTCGCGAACGAGGACTACATGGGTGTGAACCCGACCTATCCGGCCGGCACGACGGCACCCAAGTACGTCGACGAGCACGTCAACGCCCTTCTCGCGAACGGCGTGACGCCCGACGTCTGGGACGTCGACGCGCAGGGTGTGCCGCACGACCTGGGAGTGCTGGGTCACTACGACGCGGTGCTGTGGTACCTGGGGGACAACAGGCTGACCCAGGATCCCGAGGATGAGCTCACGGAGTACTTCGGCGGTCAAGTTCCAGATCTCGCGGTCGCCGAGCGGCAGCAGTACCTGACCCTCGCCATGAGGGACTACCTCAACCAGGGAGGCAAACTTGCCTACGCCGGCGAGACCGCGGCGTACTACGGCCTCGGGGCGAGCCTGTTCGGCGGCATCTACTACGGCCTCGACGGCTACCCGGACCAGGAGTGCGTCGTCACCGCTGACCCGTTCGCCGACTGCCTTCTGCTGGCCGACGACTTCACCCAGTACTGGATGGGCGCCTACGATCGGGCGGCATTCACGGCCGAGGGCGTGGTCGGCACGGCCGAGCCGCTCGATGGCTTCCAGGCCGTCTTCGGCGGCGCCGCGACGGCCGACAACCCGATCGACGAGGTCGGCGCCTTCACGCCGACGAGTGAGATCCTGCCCGTCGACCAGTTCCCGCAGTTCACCAGCTGGGGAGCAGCTGACTACACCGAAGTGACCGGCAGGATCGTCGCCGTGGAGGGCGAATGGGCGGCAGCGGCGACGCACGTCGATGAGAGTTACCAGCGTGTGGGCCGAACCTTCGACCTCACCGGACTCTCGGCCGACGACACTCCCACTTTCGAAGCGCAGATCGCCTACGACACGGAAGAGGGATACGACAACGTCATCGTGGAGATTCACACCGTGGGCCAGGAAGACTGGACGACACTTCCGGATCTCAACGGCAACACGACGACAACCGTCCCGACGGAGTGCGAGGTCGGCTACTACATCGGATTGCATCCGCAACTCGAGCACTACCTGACACTCGGCGACCCGTGCTCCCCGGTCGGAACGACGGGCGAATGGAACGCCTTCACCGGCTCCTCCGGGGGTTGGATCCCGGTGGCGTTCGATCTCAGCGCCTACGCCGGACGCACGGTCGAGGTGGTGGTGAGCTACGTCACCGACCCCGCCACGGGAGGCGCCGGCCTCATCGTCGACGACACCAGGCTCGTCGTGGCCGGAGCGCCCACCCAGGAAGACGGCTTCGAGGACGGCTTCGTCACCTGGACGGTCCTGGGCCCGCCCGAGGGAACCGCGTCGAACACGAGCGACTTCGAGATCGCCGACGGACTCGGCGACGTCGTGGCCGTCACCGCGACGCCCGACACGCTGCTCTTCGGCTTCGGACTCGAGCAGCTCGACTCGGATGCCGCTCGTGCCGACGTGGTCGCGAGGATGCTCGCCCACTTCGGCGGCTGATCGATGACGGATGCCGCGTCGCGGGTGCGACCCGCGGCGCGGCATCCGCTCTCTGAGATGAGTACTCAGGGAGTCAGAACCCCGTACCGTGCGCCTGGAACGGTGCGGTGACCCCGGTGCGATCGGATGCCGCGGCCAGCGCCTCGGCCGGTGCGACGCCGCGCGCAAGGCCGTGGTGCACCGCGCCCAGCAGCTCGCACGCATCGTCGTCCGCGACCACGACGGACGATGCGATCACGCACGCCGTGCCCGCATGGAGCCATGCGCGCGTCATCCCGACCGCCTCCTCACCCCAGCGCACGGAGGAACGGCCCGCCTCGCACGCGGAGAGGATCACCGTCGTGGGCACGCGCTGCATCCGGTCGATGTCGTAGCCGAACAGCGCGCCGTCGGCGAGTTCGAGACCCGAGAACATCGGGTTGTCGGCGGCGTGACGCCCGTGCGCGGCGATGTGCAGCACGTCCACCTCTGCGGCGAGGGACGTGACGTCGTCCACGGTCGCACGCTCGGCGACCGTGGGACGATGCCAGGCGACCGCCGCCAGCGCGATCTCCTCTTCGCCGCGGTCGACTCCCGGGCCGACCGCGAAGCCCGCAGCGCCCGGAGACGACCCTCGCGCATGCTCACGCGACCGCACCCACCTCGACGCCGACGCCGCGATCGTGATCACCGAGCCGCTCAGTCCGGGAAGCATCGACCATGGGATGCCGCCGAGAACACCCGGCACCGTGATGACGTAGCGACGGACGCCCCCGATCCGAACGGCTTCGTCGACGAGCGCGCGCGACAGCGCTGCCAGTCGGGCCTCGAGCGATCGACGCACGACCTCGCCCATTCTTCCGCGCACGGCCGCAGCCATGTCGAGGTCGGCGCGCAGCCCGGAGATCGCGTTCCGGATGCCGGGCCAGCCGGGAAGCGGCAAGAGGGTCACCTCGCGCGATGTGACCACGAGCACTGCGAGGGATTCACCGTCGAACACGTACGACAGCAGCGCGGTCTCGGGGTCGAGCGCGCCGCGGACCTCGTCGAGCGAGGCCCGCGGCTGGACGGCGGCGGATCCTGTGGTCGACCACTGTCGCTCCCGCACGCTGTCCCTCAGCCGGCGGGCGCGGGGATCGGACTGCCACTCCCCGCCCTCGCTGCGAAGCATGCGGAGCTCGGCCAGGTCTTCGGCCAGCTGGGCGTCGGGCGGCGGCCGCAGTGGGATCACCTGCGAGCCCATGTGGCGCGCCCACTCGGACCACTCGAACACCAGCTCGGGCCGCCGCGACCTGATCGCCGATTCCAGCCCGAGTCTGATGAGCCCGATGCCCTGCATGACGGCGGAGGTCTGCAGGTCGAGGCTGCCGAAGTCGCTCAGCCAGGCAGCGAGCTCGTCGAGCCCGGCGGCCGCATGCCGGCGGGCCTCAGGGTGCCGGCCGCGGGCGAAGGCGCGGGTCGCACGGACCTCGTGGGCGAGCAGCCGAACCTCCATCGATGCGGTCGGGGGGACGCGGGTGACGCGGCTGCGGCCGTCGCCGACCGCGCCTCGCCGCGCGCGCCAGAGCTCGTGGGTCATGCGCAGCGCCGCCGCCTCGCCCGCGAACCCGAATCGCTCGAGCCGGGCTGATGTCTGATCGACCTCTTCGCCGGCGGGGAGTCGACGCGGACCGGGGACGTGGTTGCCGGTGCGGGTCAATTGACCGCCGCTGAGGTCTGCGCGCATCCGTACGGCCTCCGCCCGGGATGCCCAGGCGTCGCTGCCGAGCAACCGGAATCGTCTCGCCGCACGGGTGGCGACGGGCCGTGCTCGGAGGGGATCGTGTGCCAGGAGCGACCGTGCCAGGTGGTACTCCGCCTCGGCCCGGGACTGCGGCATCCGCTGCCTTCCGAAGACGGTCGCCGCCTGGGCCAGGGTCCTCTCGGCCTCGACCGTGTGACCCGCATCCCGCAGCACTTCGGCGCGGTCCACGTCGCACACCGCGGCGAAGACCGGAGAGACGTCCACGAGGGTCGCCCGCGCGGACGACATGTCGCGCATGGCGGTGATGAGATCGCCCCCGAGCAGAGCCAGATAGCCCTCGTTGTGCAGTGACTGGGCCTCGTCGATCGGTCGGCCGAGCGCATGGAAGATCCGCGAGGCTCGCGCGGCATCGCGCGAGGCCGAGGCCAGGCGCAGGCGGTGCATATCGACCAGGCTGCGGTTGACGAGCAGATTGGCGAGTTCTTCCGAATCCTCCTCCAGAGCCTCGATCCCTTGGGTGAGCCATCGCTCGGAGTCGTCGTAACGGCCCGCCTGCTCGGCCAGCGCACCCAGCTGACCGGCCAGCAGCGCGTAGGTGCGCGCGTCGATCCCCGGTTGCGCCATGGCCGCGATGCACATCTGCTCGCCCTCGACCGGCGAGCCGGTGCGGGACTTGATGTATCCGAGCGTCCCGGCGATCCGCGCACGGAGATTCACATCTTCGGCGAGCTCCTGCGCCGCCAAGAGGGTGCGCGTCGCGGCGGCATGGCGGCCGTGGTTGGCCAGGCGCACTCCCGCCGCGTGGAGTTCCTCGGCGGAGCGCGTCATTGCACCATCATGGCCCTGCCCCTGCTGACCATGACGGCCCTGCCCCGGCTCGGCACTCCGGCTCACCCGCTCGCGAGCACCTGTCGGGAGAGCTCGTCGAGCACCTCGCCCCGTGCCCGATTGAGCGCGCGCGCACACTCCTCCGGCGCCAGATCCGTCGAGGACAGGGGGACGACCAGCGCCTGAGCCAACCGCGCCGCGACATACGGCGCGGCGAACGATGTACCGCTCCAGAGTGCGAACCCGCCCGTGAAGTCGTCCGGGTCGATCGTCTCGCGCCGCATCCCGAGCCGATCGGCCCGCGTGCCCGCCTGCACGCCGCCGTTGAGGGGCGGAGACGTGCTGAGCACCGCGGCGCCGGGCGCGTACGTGTGCACCCACGCTCCGATGTTGCTGAACAGTGCGACGCTGCCGTTCGGGTTGAGCGCGCCGACCGCGACGTGGGGGGCCGAATCCGCCGGATCGTCGACCTCGAAGTCCGAGCCCGCCCAGTTCCAGAGCGCGGCGGGGAAGGTGGGACGATCCGTCGCCTCGTTGCCGGCGGAGCAGACCACCGCGCACCCGTGCCGGCGCGCGACGGCGAGCAGTTCACTCAGCGTGCGGTCGAACAGTTCGTCCTCGGGGGTCTCGTGGTAGTAGCCCAGTGAGAGGCTCAGCACGTCGATCCGCCGACCGCCCTCCGCGATGGGCGTCGCCATCCACTTCACCAGCGTGCGGACCGCGTAAATGAAGTGACCCTCGAGCAGGGTTCCCTGGCTGTCGGCGACCCGGCAGGAGACGATGTCGGCGTCGGGACACACCTGCCGGATGATGCCCGCGATGAAGGTGCCGTGCCCCGCGGACTCGTCCAGCTCGCCGTCGAACTGACCCGACACGTCGCCCACGGTCTCCGGGTCCGTGTCGGCATCATCGATGCCGAGCACGACGTCGTCGATGACAGGGCTTCTCGTGACGATGTCGTCCGGAAGCCAGGGATGATCGCCGCATCCGGTGTCGAGGACTGCGACGACGGGACGCCGCCCGTCCGGCTCGATCGTCGCCCGCCGTTCGGGGGCGGGTCCCACGTAGCGGATCACCTGGCGCGCGCCCCCACCCGCGTCCGCATAGCTGTCGACCCCCGGTGCATTGGTCTTGCCGAACGGATTGGTCTTGCCGAACGGATTGGTCTTGCCGAAGGGGTTCGTCTTGCCGAAGGGGTTCGTCTTGCCGAACGGATCGACCGACAGCACGTGATCGAGGCTCACACCCGGGATGACCCTGTCGTTCCTCGCGCGGGCGCGCTGCAGCAGGCGCCAGGCATCGATCGGAGGCACGGGCTGGTCGTCGCGGTCGGGGCTGGGCGACGGGAAGATCTCGACCCGGTAGACGGTCGGCAGTCCGAATCGCTCTCGACCGCGCCTCGCGCGTTCGCCGGCGGTGACCGGGTCGAGCTCGGAGCCGTCGAGATTCTGCAGCTGCAGACCCCACCCGAAGTCGGCGGCGGCCGGTCGAAGGATGTCGAGCACCTCCTCGACGTTCTCGCCGGAGGTCAGCAGGAGGTGGTCCGGGGCGTACGCGGTCGGGTAGGCGCTGACGCCGCGAACGGGCTCGCTCGTGGGGTCGAGCGGAACTCCCTGCGCGCGCGCCGCGTCGTAGCGCCGTCGCCAGTTCGGCGCACCGTCGGGTCCGGTGGCGGAGCCGCGTGCGGGGTCGTCGGGGGGCAGATCGCTCATCATGTCTCCTCGTGCCGCATGCGCAGCAGCGTCGTCTGGCATGGGACCCTCGCGAGGCGGAATCCCGGATCGCGCTGAGGCTCGTCGGTCATGTCCGCTCGCTGCCGAACGCGGGATGCCGCGCCCCAGCCGACGGCATCAGAAGCGAATCTAGCGCGCAGGGCGCCCGCTCAAAAGCCCGCACCGTGAGCCTGGAACGGCGCGACGATGCCGGTGCGTTCGGATGCCGCCGCCAGAGCTTCGCTCGGAGGCCTGCCGGCCGCGAGCCCTTCGTGCATCGCCCCGAGCAGCTCGCACGCGTCGTCGTCAGCGACCACCACCGGTGATGCGACCACGCACCGCGTGCCGGCGTGCAGCCAGATGCGCGTCATGCCGATCGCCTCCTCACCCCAGCGCACCGCCGAGCGACCGACTTCGCATGCCGAGAGGACGACTGTGCCGGGCGGCCGGGGAATGAGGTCGATGTCGTAGCCGAACAGCGCGCCATCGGCCAGCTCCAGACCCGAGAACAGGGGGTTGTCCGCAGCGTGCCGGCCGTGTGCGGCGATGTGGAGGACATCCACCCGAGAGGCGAGGCCCGTCGCCCCGACCGCGGTCGCGTGCTCGCCCTCGAGGACGATGGCACCACTCCACGCCGCAGTCGCGGCGGCGACTTCCTCCCGCCCTCGCTCGACTCGAGGGCCGACGGCGAACCCGGCCGATCGCGGGGAGGACCGCGCGGGCTCCCTCAGACCGGCCCACCGCGTGGCCGAGACGGCGATCGTGAAGGGTCTGCCGCGCAGCGCGGGGAGCATCCCCCAGGGGATCCCGTTCAGCACGCCCGGCACGGTGATGAGGTAGCGACCGGTCCGCGCCGCGGCGATCGGCGCAGCGAGAAGTGCATCCGAGAGCGATCGAAGCCGTTCCTCCAGTGATTGCCGGACGACCAGGGCGAGCGGCCCCGAGCGCACCGACGCCGACATGTCCAGATCGGATCGGAGACCGCCGAGCAGGGTGCGGGCGGATCGCCATGCCGGGATGTCGATCACGCGCGCGACGTCCGCGGCGACGACCAGGCACACCATCCGCCCCTCGCTCCAGACGAACGACAGCAGCGCCGTGTCGTCATCCAGCGCCGCCCTCAGCTCGTCCATCGTCACGTGCGACTCGACTCCGGCGGCGCTCGTCTCGCTCCACTGCCGCCGTCGCAGATGATCGTGAAGCTCGGCGGCGCGCGGCGTCGCGAGCCAATCGCCGACCGAGTCTCCGCGCAGGACGCGCAGTTCCGCGAGCTCAGCCGCCACCTCCGGATCGGGCGGGGGTCGCACCGGCACGATCCTGTGATTGAACTGGCGTGCCCGCTCCGACCACTCGAACAGCACGTCCGGCCTCGCCGAGCGCATGGCCGAGCTCAGCCCGTCCATCAGCAGCGGCACGCCATGCATGCGCACGGCGCTCTGGAGGTCGAGGCTGGCGAAGGCGGATTGCCATCGCGCGAGCTCTTCGATGCCTGCGGCGGCGTGTCGTCGGGCCTCGGCTTCCCGCCCGCGTGCGAGAGCGCGGCGGGACCGGACCCGGTGCGCGAGAAGGCGGACGTCGATGGTCGCACTCGAGGGCAGGCGGTACCCGCGACCGTGGCCCCCGCTGCCGGCGGCGTGCAGCTGGGCGGACAGGTCGACCGCCGCGGCATCGACGTTGCGGCGTTTGGCTCGCAGCGCGTCCGCCGTCCTCGCCACTTCAGCGGCGTCGGGAGTATGCCGCGACAGGGGGGCGGGCATGCCGTCGAGGTCGTACACGCCGTCGGTCAGCTCCGCTCGGACCCGGATCCCCTCGGCCTGTGCGGCCCACGAGTCGCTGTCGAGCGTACGGAACCGTCTCGCCGCACCGGCGGCCGTCTGCGCCGCCGTGGCCGGACTGTGCGCGAGCTGCGACCGCGCCAGCTGCAGCTCGGCCTCGGCGCGGGCCTGCTGCATCCGATGCGCTCCGAACACCCGCGCAACCCGCTCGAGCGCGCGCTCCGCCTCCGAGGTGAGGCCGGCATCACGGAGGACCTCCGCGCGGTCGAGGTCGCAGATGGCGGTGTTCACCGCCGACGCCCGCTCCATGACGGGCCGGGCTTCCGACATCCGCTCCAGCGCCATGACGAGGTTGCCTTCGAGCAGGGCGACATAGCCCGCGTTGTGCACCGCCATCGCGCGCTCGACGTCGTCGCCGGATGCCGCGTAGTCGGCTGCCGCGCGCTCGAGGTCCGAGCGCGCCGGCGCCAGATTGCCGGCGCGCATGTGGGCCACGCTGCGGTTGATCAGCATGGGTGTGCGGTGCTCCGGGTCGTCGCCGATGTGCGCGATCCCCCAGTCGAGACGGGAGATCGCCGCCGCGAGATCCCCGCGCTCGAGGGCGATCAGGCCGAGCTGTCCGTTCAGCATCGCGGAGGTCTGCGAGCGCAGGCCGGGCGCATGCAGCGCATCGGTGCACAGCCGCTCGGCCGTCGCCGGGTCGCCCTGTCGCATCACCACCGCCGCGAGCGAACCCGCGATACGCGCCCGCAGGTCCGGATCGTCGGTGCGCTCGGCCGCCTGCGCCAGAACACGGCGGGCCGCCGCGTTCTGACCCGCGTTCAGGTGAGCTCGGCCTCGCCGATACAGCTCTGCGGCCGAGAGGGTCATCTGCCCATGATGGCGGGCGCGTCACCTCATCGCGAGTGGTCTCTCGCCTGGGCGTCTCCGATCACCGAGATCACCGCGTCTGTTGAGGTGCTGCCCGCCGCCCTCTGCGCCGCGATGCGGCCGGCCACGACCGGGGCTGCGAAGGACGTGCCGCTCCACACGCCGTATCCTCCGCGGAAGTCGTCGACATCGAGGGTCTCGCGTCGACGGCCGTCTTTATCGTCCCGCGTCCCTGCCTGAATGCCGCCGTCGAAGTCGACCGGAACCGTCGAGACGAGTGAGACACCGGGGGCGTAGACGTCGACCCAGTCTCCGATGTTCGAGAACAGCGCCACCGAGTGGTCCGCCGGATTGAGTGCCCCGACGGAAAGGTGCCTCTCGCCCGTGTTCGGCAGCGCAGCCGGGTATGTCGGCCGGTCGGTCGCCTCGTTCCCGGCGGAGCAGATCACGACCACGTCGTAGTCGTCCCGCAGTCGCCTGAGCAGCTCTGTGATGGCCGAAATCGCGGTCGGGTCGTCCGGAGTCTCGTGATAGAAGCTGAAGGAGAGGTTCAGAACGTGTACGGGCTCGACTTGTTCGATGTAGTCGATGAGCCGGCCCAATGCCCCGATCAGGTCGGTCTCGAGGATGATGCCTTCGCCGTCCGCGACGCGGACGGGCAGGATGCGCGCTTCCCAGCACTCCTGGCGGATGAGGCCGGCGATGAACGTCCCATGACCGGACGCGTCATCGAAGATGCCGTCCAGCGGCACCGAGAGGGATGGGTAGACCTCCGGATCGGTGGCGGGTGCCGAGATGCCGATGGGCACTCCATTCGGAAGGAAGGGACTCAGCCGCACACTGGACGGGAACCACGGGTGGACACCCAGGCCGGTGTCGAACACCGCGACGACCGGGCCCGCGGGGTCGGAGTCGGGTACAGGTTCGGGGCCGCGGTACGTGACGGGCTGGCGGCCGCCGAAGCCGAGTGCCCCGTAGCTGCCGATGCCGACACCAGGCGCGTTCGCGGTGAACGGATTCGCCGTGAACGGATTCGCGGTGAACGGGTTCGCCGTGAACGGATTGGCGGTGAAGGGATTCAGACCGTAGGAGTCCGTCGTGATCACGTGGTTGAGGCTGACTCCGTCAGCCGACCCGTCTTTGTTGGCACGAGCCTGACGGAGCACCTCCCACGCATCGGGCGTCGCGGCCGTGATCGGGTCGACCTCGTCGGCTCGGCGGACGCTGAGGCGTGCGCGCATCGAAACGCCGCCGCTGGGTGAGCCGCCGCTCGGTGAGCGGCCGTCCTCGAGCTCTCGGGGATCGATCCTCCATCCCGCTCGCCGGGCGATGTCGGTGAGGCCGCCGCCGATGCGGTCCAGGATCTCGCCGCGACTTCCGCCCGTGATGATCAATTCATCCGAGACGTAGACGGTCGAATAGACCTCGACGTCCGGCTCGTCATCCGGCAGGTCGGTCGCCGGCCACTTGCCCCGAGGCTGTCCGGCGGGATCGAGGACCTTCCACCGGAGATTTCCGCTTCGGCGCCACTCTTCGCTGTGGGGCCCAGGACTTGCGTGCGGATTCACGATGTCTCCTCATCTCGTACAGCGCGGCAGACGTCGGTGTCTGCGCCGTCGCTGATCACACTTCGAATTGGGGGGTCTGGAAGTCGTGCAGGTCGCCGTCGTCACCGCGCACGACGAGTCGCAGCCGCGAGACCCCGGCCGACACGCTCTCGAAGGCGAACCGGCCGTGCTCTCCGGGATCGGCCGTCCACTCGCGGTCGCCCTGGACGAGGCGGATCGCGAGCACCGCGGCATCCACCCACCCGTCGAGGCGCCGCGAGCCGTCCTCGGTCGCGGTCACGTGCAGCAGGACGCTGGTGGTCCCGTCGCTGAATTGGAGGGTCGCGGTGTCGGTCTCGCCGCGCACGGCGGCGAACTGGGAGCTCTCCACGAGCGTGAGCAGCGCGTACTCGCGGGACAGGTCCTCCACGGCGACGGCCGCGACCATCCGGTCGACCAGCTCCGCCGGCATCGGATCGACGTCCTGCCACATGGCACGCATTCGTGCGAACAGCGCCGCATCCGCCGCGAAGTCTTCAGTCTCCATGAGAATCATCCCCTCCCCATCCGTCCCCCTCGAGGAGGGCGCGGAGTTTGCCGAGGCAGCGCTGACGGGTCGGCCCGATCGAGCCGATCGGCATCGCCATGTCCTGGGCGATGCGTGCGTAGTCAGGGCGCTCATCGAACGCCACGATGCGCAGCAGGCGCTGGCACCGGTCATTGAGCTGAGCGACAGCGAGCCACAGGCGACGGGACTGCTCGTCGGTGGCGGCGGTCTGCTCTGCGGACTCCTGGGCGGGCAGGTGAGGTTCGAGGCTCTCGGCCTCGGTCGGGTCGGCGCGGCGCTGCAGCTTGCCCACACGCCACGCCTCGCGGCGGGCGACCATGGTCAGCCACCCCGACACCGCCTGCGGTTCGGTGA
Source organism: uncultured Actinomycetota bacterium (assembly GCA_963750955.1). GTDB lineage: Bacteria > Actinomycetota > Actinomycetes > Actinomycetales > Microbacteriaceae > Microbacterium. The sequence goes on along the minus strand of CAVVSI010000007.1, from coordinate 170,260 downwards.
TCGACTCGTGCCTGCGCACGAGCGTGAGCCATGTCGTCTGCACGACGTCCTCCGCGAGCGCACGGTCGAGACCGTACGCGCGCACCACGTGCCACAGCAGCGGCGTCATCAGGCGCACGAGGTCGTCCATCGCGCGCGCGTCTCCATCGCGCCACCTCAGGAACAGCGTCGCCGCGCGCTCCCAGCGCGTCGGCTCGGCAGAGTCGACCGAGGTCTCGGCGCCCCCATGCGTCATGGTGCCCATTGTGTCCACATCTGGAGGAGCGCGAAAGGGACGCCGTGATACACCGGGCCTCGACATTTCGCGAAAGAGTTCTGCGACGCCATCCGCGTTTAAACTTCGGCTATGACGACGGCGCCGCTCCTCTACGTGTGCGTGCGTCCGCAGCAGGGGGCGGCAGCGGCCGAGTACGAGTCGTTCCGAGCGGCGGCGCGCCTCGATCCGTCTCGGCTCGTGCAGCTCGACCTCGTCCGCGACGCGCTGCCCGCCGACGTGTTCGAGCGCTGCAGCGGCTTTCTCGTGGGCGGCAGCCCGTTCAACGTCACCGACCCCGAGTCGACCAAGACGGAGGTGCAGCGGCGGCTGGAGGCAGACCTCGAGCGCATCGCCGCCGGTGTGATGGCCGCTCCGTCCGCAGACGCGCCCGCAGCCCTGTTCACCTGCTATGGGATCGGCGTTGTGACCCGCATGCTCGGCGGCGACGTGAGCCGCGCATTCCCGGAGGACACCGGCCCGGTCGGCGTCGACCTGACGCCCGCCGGCCGGAGCGATCCTCTCCTGGGCACGCTGGCCCACCGGTTCACCGCGCTGACGGCCCACAAGGAGGGTTCGGCCGGCGTACCCGACGGCGCCACGCTGCTCGCCACGAACGACGGATGCCCCGTCCAGGCGTATCGGGTCGGCGACCGGCTCTACGCCACCCAGTTCCACCCGGAACCGACCACCCGCGCGTTCACCGAGCGGATGGCCGTGTATCGCGACGACGGGTACTTCCCGGCGAGCGACTACGACACGATCGCGGGACGCGTGCTCGCGGCATCCGTCACCGAGCCGGTGCGACTGATCCGCGCCTTCGCGCGCGCTTTCGGGCCTGCCTGACGCTACGCGCCGCCCGGCGGATGAAGCAGCAGGTCGATGCGCTCGTCCAGGTACGCGGCCAGCGGCATGTAGCCGCCTGCGGCGCTCCACCGCACATTCGGGGTGCCGTCACGCAGGACGAGCGGGCCGGATGCCGCACCCCGGTCTACTGCGTCGGCGTCGAGCTCCACCCAGCCGATGTGCACGACCGCCCCCTCTGCGATGCCGCCCCGCCGGGCTGCGGCCGCGAGCTCGGCCCGCCGCCGCTGCGACTCCGCGGTGAAACCGCGTCGCACCTCCTCTCGTGCACGGACGATCTCGCCCGTCGCCAGCACGGCCTCCTCCGTGAGCAGCAGCGCGCCGACGTGCCATGCCGAACCCCGGGGCACGATCCGCGGTGCGCGGCCCACGCCGAGCACCCGGCGCGGAATGATGAGCTCGCCCAGCGCCTCGCGGGATGCGCCCGCGAGACGCGCACGCGCCTCGTCGAGCAGCGACGCGGTGCTCACGCCAGATCGTCCTCGAGCGGAGCCGTGACGGGTGCGATCCGCTCGCCGCGCAGACTCATCGCGATGAGCGGGAACAGCAGGACGGAGAGCATGCCGGCGCCCACGACCACGGCGGCATCCGCGGTCCGCAGGACGCCCTCCTCGACGCCGATCGCGGTGACGGCGACGATGATCGGCAGGCCGGTGGCTCCCAGGAATGCGATCGAGAGCCGATCCCGGCGACTCGAGCCGGCCGGCGCCGCGAGCGTGGACGGCAGCCCCCGCACGACGAAGAGGAGCACGAGGACGACGGGCACGACGAGCAGCAGCTGCGGCTCGGCCAGCAGCGCGGCGAGATCGAACGTGATCCCGGTGTAGACGAAGAACACCGGGACGAGGAAGCCGAAGGCGACGGCCTCCACCTTGCTCTCGACCGCCGCGCGGGAGCGCTCGTCGGCGTCGCGCATGAGCAGGCGCCAGACGATGCCGGCCGCGAAGGCGCCCAGCAGAAGGTCGAGATCGAGCACGATGCTGAGCGCGACCAGGGCCGCGAGGATCAGGAACACCACCCGGATCGCGAACTGACCCGACGTGTGCAGCGTGGAGTTCACGACACGATGCATCGCGCCGCGCGGCATCCGGAACGCCAGCCAGATGGCCAGTCCTGCGACCAGGGCGAAGATCACGAGCACCAGCGTCTCGATGCCGGGATTGCTCGCACCCAGGAAGATCGAGATCGCGATCAGGGGTCCGAACTCCCCCACCGCTCCGATCGCGCCGACTGCCTGGCCGAACGGCGTGCGCAGCTCGCCCGCGTCGCGGAGGATCGGCAGAAGCGTGCCCAGGGCGGTGGAGCACAGCGCGATGCCGATCACGATGGCGAACTCGCCGGGCGCGAAGAGCCAGGCCAGACCGACGCCGGCCGCCAGGCTGATGAGCCACCCGAGGACCGCCGATCGGCCGGTGCGGCCGCGGAACGCGGTGAACTCGATCTCCGATCCGGCGACGAAGAACAGCATCGCCAGTCCGAACTCCGACAGCGCCGCGATGAAATCGGACGGCTCGGCCCAGCCGAGCAGCGACGGTCCCGCCACGATGCCGAGCACGAGCTCGAACACGACGATCGGGATGCGCACCCACCGGCTGAGACTGCGCGCCAGCAGCGGAGCCAGCACCGCGAGCAGCGGGATGATCAGTAGCGTCGGCTCCAGCTGGTCCACGCGTTCACCGTATCGACTCGCATGGCCGCGCGGATATCGTCGCGGGCAGCAGTCGCGAACTCAGCCGCGGTCCGCCGGCAGGACGCTGCGCGCCTTCTCCGCCTCGCGTTCGGCGGCACGGGCGCGGGCGGCCGCGGCCGATCTCTCCTCGTCCAGACCCTCGATGTCGCGTCCGACCTTCTGGGCGTCGGTCTCCATCCGCGCCAGCTCGGTGCGCAGGTCGTCGATGCGCTCGGCCAGGTGGTCGCCGCGCTCGCGGGCCTTCGCGAGCTTGGCGTCGATCTTCGCGAGCTCGCGCTCGGCTTCGCCGGAGGCCCGTTCGGCCTCGCGCAGCGCCTTCTCGGCGGCCTTTCGGGCGCGGCGCTCGGCGAGGTCGTCGCGGCTGGGCGGGGGAAGGTCCGGGGCTCCCGGCAGACTCCCGCCCACCGCATCAGAGACGTCGACCGCGTCGAATCCGGTGGCCTCCAGCGGGCGCACCAGTCGCCCGGTCATGACGGCGGCCGCTGCCGCGGCATCCATCACCGCGGCGTTGATCGTCTTCTCCACGTCGGCGCGCGCCGCCCCGCTGATCGTCACGCCGCGGTCCTCGGCGAGCCCGACGGCCTGCGTCGCCAGAGCGGCCACCAGAGCGCGGCGCTGACGGCTCAGGCGAGTCAGTTCGGCGCTGTCGAGGTCGTCCTGCGCCTCGCGCAGCGCGGCGGCCAGCTCGAGCGCTTCGGCGAGCTGCCCTTCGCGGGCGAGGAGGTCCACGGCCCACGCGGATGCGGTCGGCTTGCGCAGCGCTTTGATCCGCGCGGCGAGCGACCGATCGGACGCTCCCGCACGAGCGTTGCGGGCCGCGGTGAAGTCCTCCGGCGCCAGGGCGTACAACTCCAGCGCGACCGCGTCGAGCCGCGCGGAGTCCTGATCCGCGGAGGCGTCTGCAGAACGGGGCACCCGCCCATTCTGTCTGCGGCGACGCTAGACCGCGACCATCCGGCCGTGGCCGGAGGGTCCGTGCAGCTCCCGGTGCAAGCGCTGCATGCGCTCGTCGAGCTCGGCGGCCGTGTCGGCGGCATCCTTCAGGCTCGTCAGGAGTTCCTGCGGAACCTGCCGGTCGTACTTGTAGTAGATCTTGTGCTCGAGGCTGGCCCAGAAGTCCATCGCGATCGTGCGGAACTGCACTTCGACGGGCACGGCGACGCGTCCGCTCGAGAGGAACACCGGCACCTCGACGATCGCGTGCAGGCTCTTGTAGCCGTTGGCCTTCGGCTCGGCGATGTAGTCCTTGACGGCCACGACCGTCACGTCGTCCTGCTGCGTGAGCAGATCGAACAGGCGGTAGGCGTCGGTGGTGAAGCTGCACGTGATCCGCACGCCCGCGATGTCGGTGATCGCCGAGCGGATCGACGGGAAGTCCGTCTCGATGCCGCGGCGGACGACTTTGGCGACCAGGCTGTCCGGCGACTTGACCCGGCTGGACACGTGCTCGATCGGGTTGTAGTCGTGCATGTAGAGGAACTCGTCCCGGAGGATCGCGACCTTCGTCTCGATCTCCTGCATGCCGAACCGGTACTCGAGCAGGAATCGCTGCATCTCGTCGGCCATGGCGCGCAGCTGCTTGGCCGAGTACGGCACCTGATCATCCAGCGGGTCTGCGTCGAGGGGTTCCGGATCCAGCGAGAGGGCCATGTGCTCGAACGTACGGGCCGGGTCTACGAAGCTCCTGTGAGACCGACGACCTGTCTTCCTCCGTTCATCCGTCACCCGCGTACGCGAAACCGCGCCTTCCGCGTGCACAGGTGACGGATGAACGCGTGGGGGCGGATGCCGACGCCTCGGCACCGGAGCAGCTCAGGCGGCGAGGACGGATGCCGCCTGCCGGGCGGTGCCGAGCGCGACGTACTCCCCCGGCGCGGGCACCTCGACCGGCATCCCGAGCACCTGCGGTGCGATCACCCGCACCGCCTCCGACTGCGCACCGCCGCCGATCAGCAGCGCCCGCTCGAGCGGCACGCCGAGACCCCGCAGCGCCTGCAGCCCGGCGCTCAGCCCTCCGAGCATGCCCTCGACCGCGGCCCGCGCGAGATTCTCGCGGGTCGTCGAGGCGAGGGTCATGCCGGTGAGGGATGCCGTCGCGTCGGGCAGGTTCGGGGTGCGCTCACCCTCGAAGTAGGGCACGAGCGTCAGCCCCGCAGCCCCCGGCGCGGCGGCGAGCGCGAGGCGGCTGAGCTCGTCGTGATCGACGCCGAGCAGCCCGGCCGATCGCATCGAGCACGCGGGCGGCGTTGAGGGTGGCCACCAGCGGCAGGAATCTGCCGGTGCAGTCCGCGAAGCCGGCGACGGTTCCGGTCGGATCGATCGTCCGCTGCTCGCTGACCGCGAAGACCGTGCCGCTCGTGCCGATCGAGACGACCACGTCGCCCGGGCCGGCACCGAGCCCGAGGGCCGCGCCGGCGTTGTCGCCGGCCCCACCGCCCACGCGGCGTCCAGCCTCGTCCTCGACCCACTCGTCGGGTCCGAGCACGCGGGGCAGGATCGCGTCGTGTCCGAGGGCCGCGGCGAGCAGATCGCGGTCGTAGCCGCCGCTCGCGGGGTTCCAGTAGCCGGTGCCCGAGGCGTCCGACCGGTCCGTGACGAGCTCTTCGAGCACCGGGCCGAGCGCGGAGTCGCCCTCCGGCCCGAAGCCGCGCAGGCGCCAGGTGAGCCAGTCGTGCGGAAGCGCGACCGCCGCGACGCGCGCCGCGTTCTCGGGCTCGTGGTCGCGCAGCCAGCGCAGCTTGGTGATCGTGAACGAGGCCACCGGGACGAGCCCGGTGCGCTGCGCGAGCGCATCAGCGCCGAACTCGGCGATCAGGTCCGCCGCGGCACCGGCGGATCGGGTGTCGTTCCACAGCAGCGCGTCGCGGATGACGTGTCCCTCGGCGTCCAGCACCACCATGCCGTGCTGCTGCCCGCCGATCGCCCACGCCTCGACGTCGCCCAGGCCCCCGGCATCCGCGATCGATGCACGCAGTGCGGACCACCAGCCTCCGGGATGCACCTCGGTGCCGTGCGGGTGAGCGGCCCGTCCTTCGCGAACGATCGCGCCGGTGGCGGCATCCGTGATCACGACCTTGCACGACTGCGTCGACGAGTCGACCCCCATGACCAGTGTCATCGGTTGCCCTTCCCTTGAAGCTGTGACGACCGCGAGACTGCAACCGGGCGTCGAGACTGTGGCGAATCCCCTCGGTCTCGACGTCCCTCTGCAGTCTCGCGGTCAGGTGCGCAGGTCAGCGCGCGCCGAGCAGGTGCTCGGTCGCGAGCTGCTGCAGCCGCACGAAGCCGAACCCCTTGCCGCCCAGGTAGACCGACGGGTCGAAGTCCTCGTAGGCCGAGCGGTCGGCGAGGAGGTCGTCGTACGTCTCCCCTTCGTTCAGGGTCGGCACCGAGAGCTCGTCGACCTTCGCCGCGGCGAGCGCTTCCTGCACCTCGGGGTCGGCGCGGAAGGCCGCGGCGCGCTCCTTGAGGAGCAGGTACGTGTTCATGTTGGCGGATGCCGATTCCCACACGCCCTTCTCGTCCTCGGTGCGACTGGGCTTGTAGTCGAAGTGACGCGGGCCGTCGTACGCCGGAACTCCGCCGGGGCCGCCGTTCTCGAGCAGGTCGACGAGGGCGAAGGCGTTGTGCAGGTCGCCGTGGCCGAACACGAGGTCCTGGTCGTACTTGATGCCCCGCTGACCGTTCAGGTCGATGTGGAAGAGCTTGCCGTGGTACAGCGCCTGGGCGATGCCCGCGGCGAAGTTGAGCCCCGCCATCTGCTCGTGGCCGACCTCGGGATTGAGGCCGACGAGCTCGGGACGCTCGAGCGAGTCGATGAACGCGATCGCGTGGCCGAGCGTGGGCAGCAGGATGTCCCCGCGGGGCTCGTTGGGCTTGGGCTCGATGGCGAAGCGGATGTCGTAGCCCTTGTCGGTGACGTAGTCGCCGAGCAGGTTGACCGCCTCGCGGTATCGCTCCAGCGCCTGGCGGATGTCCTTGGCCGAGTCGTACTCGGCGCCCTCACGGCCGCCCCACATCACGAACGTCTTCGCACCGAGCTCGGCGCCCAGGTCGAGCTGGCGGAACACCTTGCGCAGCGCGAAGCGACGCACGTCGCGGTCGTTCGAGGTGAAGCCGCCGTCTTTGAACACGGGCGCGCTGAAGAGGTTCGTCGTGACCATCGGGATGATCATGCCGGTGTCGGCCAGGGCGCCCTTCAGCCGGTCGATCTGGGTCTGGCGCTCGGCGTCGGTCGACCCGAAGGCGAACAGGTCGTCGTCGTGGAACGTGAGGCCGTACGCTCCGAGCTCAGTGAGCTTCTCGACGGCGTGCACGACGTCCAGCGGCTTGCGGGTGGGACCACCGAACGGATCGGTTCCGTTGTAGCCGACGGTCCAGAGTCCGAACGAGAATTTGTCGGCGGTTGTGGGGGTTGGCATGACGCTCCTTCGCGGGAATTGTTGCGGTTCACAACCTATACCATCACGGAAGTCGCGTCCAGCCTTGCGATGAAGACTCTCAGTCCCGGCGCGCGATCTCGACGCGATCGACGTCGACGTGCCCACCGACCACACGGATGATTGATGTCACCCGCAACAAACCGCCGCCGGCCGTAGAGTGATCGGGATGATCGACCCCTCCGCCGCCGAAAAGACCGTCGCCGACGGCACCCGCCAGCGCAATCTCGCGCGCGTCCTGCGGCTGGTCCACCTGGACGGCCCGCTCCCGCGCGCCGCGCTCACCGAGACCACGGGGCTGAATCGGTCGACGATCGGCGACCTCGTCGGCGAACTCGTGCGTCTCGACCTGGCCGAGGAGCGCGCGCCCGACCCCTCGCGGCGTGTCGGGCGTCCCTCGCCGATGGTTTCGGCCGCATCGAACGTGGTCGCGATCGCCGTCAACCCCGAGGTGGATGCCGTGACCATGGCTGCGATCGGACTGGACCGGACCATCTCGGTGAGAGCGCGTGCCGAGGTCGACCATCTGACGGCACCCGAAGACGCGACCGGGATCATCGCCGCACAGGTGGATGCCTGGAGACGCGGCGCTCTCGCACACCGGCGGATCGTCGCCATCGGTCTGGCCGTCCCGGGGCTCGTCCGCGCCTCGGACGGCCTCGTCCGCAATGCTCCGCACCTTCGGTGGAGTGACGCTCCGGTGGGCCACCTCGTCACCGAGGCGACCGGCATCCCCACGTCCGTGGGCAACGACGCCTCACTGGGTGCGATCGCCGAGCACCTGTTCGGCGCCGCACGGGGCGTGGACGACGTGGTCTACCTCAACGGCGGAGCGAGCGGCATCGGCGGTGGGCTGATCATCGGCGGTGTACCCGTCCCGGGCGCCGGCGGTTACGCCGGCGAGTTCGGCCAGAACCGGCCCGGCATCGCCTCGGCGTCCGACCGACGCGCAGGCGACGGCGTCCTCGAGGACGAGGTCAGCAGGGCGCGGCTGCTGGCCGCCGTCGAGCTCATGTCGGCCGACGAACCCACGCTCGCCGAAGCCCTGCGTGCGTCGCGGTCGGTCACCGTGGCCGAGGAGATCGCCCGTCAGCGCCGCATCCTTGCCACGGCCCTTGCCAACGCCGTCAATGTGCTCAATCCCTCCGTCGTCGTACTGGGCGGGTTCCTCGCGATCCTGGCCGAGCACGATCTGGACGGGCTGAGGGAAGCCGTCGCCGCGCAGGCGATGCCGGCCAGTATGGAGGGACTCAGCATCCGCACGGCCGTTCTGGCCGAAGACCGGCTTCTGATCGGCGCGGCCGAGCTGGCGTTCGCCGATCTGCTGCGCGACCCGGCCGCTTCCGCCCCCTGACCGGGGGGTCAGCGCAGGGGCGGCGCGGTGGTCGCCCGCGGGGCCAGTCGTGTGGGCAGGCGCACATGCGTCTGCGCCGGCGTCTCGCCGTTCATGAGGGCGATCAGCAGCTTCGTCGCCACCTCGCCGAGCCGCTGCATCGGCTGGCGCACGGTGCTCAGCGGCGGCGCATGGCGCGCCGCCTCGGGGATGTCGTCGAAGCCGATGACCGAGAGCTCATCAGGAACTGAGATCCCGAGTTCGGCGGCGACGCCCGAGCACGGCGATCGCCGACAGATCGTTGGCGGCGAAGATCGCCGTCGGCCGGTCTACGAGCGAGAGCAGATCGTGCGCGATCTCGCGCGAGGCGTCCTCCTGGTAGCGGCCGACCACGACGAGTGCCGGGTCGAAGGCGATTCCCACCTCGAGCAGGGCGCTGCGGTAGCCGGCATCGCGCAGCACGGACGAGCGCAGATCCGGGCGGCCCGACACGAAGCCGATGCGCGTGTGCCCTAGCTCGATGAGATATCGCGTCGCGAGCTGCGCTCCGTGGAAGCTGTCGGATTCGACGGTGGGCATGTCGGCCGGCCCGGTGTGCGGATCGATCGCGACGATCGGCACCTCCCCCGAGACGTTGACCACCGACGGGGTGACCATGATGACGCCGTCGATGAGCGTGCCGCTCAAGCGGCTGACCGACCGGCGCTCCCACCCCTCGCCCGTGCCGTCCTGCGATCCGCTGTAGGCGAGCAGGTCGAATCCGGTGCCGCGCACCGCGGCGCCGACACCCTTCAGGATCTCGGCGCTGAACGGCTCGAACGCCGGAACGAGCACTCCGATCACGCCCGTGCGGTGCGAGCGCATGCTGCTGGCACCGAGGCTCGACTGGTACCCGAGCCGCTCGACGACCTCGAGCACGCGGCGCATCGTGTCGGGCGAGACGCCGTAGCGGCCGTGCACGGCTTTGGAGACCGTCGAGACCGAGACGCCCGCCGCGGCCGCGACGTCGTTGATGGTTGCCCGGCGTCCCATGAGCCCGATGATAACGAATGGAAAAGGTTTTCGAAAACGTTTGACACAATATGTTGTCGGTTGCAACACTGAACGCCAGCCTGGATGTGACGATCCAGGTCCACACGCACACACCGGTCCCGAAAGACGCCGACGGTGCGGGTTTCACGCCACCTCCGCGAGCGAGGGGCGACTCGATGAAGAGAACGGAAATCACATGAATGGCAAGCGACTCCTGGCGGGCTCTGCCGTCCTGGCCGCAGGCGCGCTCATCCTGAGCGGCTGCGCCGGTGGCGGCGACGGTGGATCGGCTGACGGCGACGTCTCGATGACGTTCTGGCACAACTCCACCACCGGCCCCGGCAAAGCCTATTGGGAAGACACCGTCGCCGCGTTCGAGGAGGCCAACCCCGGCGTGACGATCGAGATCCAGTCGGTGCAGAACGAGGAGATGGACGGAAAGCTCCAGACGGCGCTGAACTCCGGCGACGCACCCGACATCTTCATGGCGCGCGGCGGCGGCAAGCTCGCCGACGTCGTGGCCGCCGGTCAGGCGATGGACCTCACGAGCGGCATCACCGACGCCACCGAGTCCGCGCTCGGCGGCGTGCTGTCCGCATTCGAGGTCGACGGCAAGGTGTACGGCGTCCCGACCGCCGTGCTTCCGTCCGGCATCTTCTACTCCGGCGACGCGTTCGAGGCCGCCGGGGTGACGCCTCCGGCCACCATCGACGAGCTCGTGACGGTGAACGACGCGCTCAGGGCGACCGGAATCGCGCCGATCGCCGTCGGCGCGAAGGATGCATGGCCGGCTGCGCACTGGTACTACAACTTCGCCCTGCGGGCCTGCGCGAAGGAGACGATGGACGAAGCGGCCGTGAGCCGAGAGTTCAACGACCCCTGCTGGCTCGAAGCCGGCGAGAACCTGCAGGCGTTCCTGGAGACCGAGCCGTTCAACGACGGCTTCCTGACGACCGCCGCACAGCAGGGTGCCGGCTCGTCCGCGGGTCTGGTGGCCAACCGCCAGGCGGCGATGGAGCTCATGGGCGCCTGGGACCCGGGTGTGATCGCGTCGCTGACGCCCGACGAGCAGCCGATGCCCGACCTCCTCTGGTTCCCCTTCCCTGCAGTCGATGGCGACGGCGAGCCCGGCGCCATGATGGGCGGCGTGGACGGCTACACCTGCTGGGTGAACGCGCCCGCCGAGTGCGTCGACTTCCTCAACTTCACGGTCGAGAAGGAGAACCAGGAGGCATACGCCGAGGCGTTCGTCACCCTGCCCGCCTCGCAGGAGGCCCAGGGAGTCGTCACCGACCCCGCCCTCCAGGAGGTCCTGAAGGCGTACAACGAGGCACCGTACGTCTCGGTGTGGCTCGACACGCTCTACGGCCAGAACATCGGCAACGCGCTGAACGTGGCGGTGGTCGACATGTTCGCAGGCCAGGGCGATGCCCAGGCCATCGTGGATGCCGTGAACGACGCGGCAGCGAAGTCCTGAGGCAGGGCAGCTGATGGCTACCGCGCGCGATTCTTCGCAGATCGCCGAAGACGTGCCCGGGACGCCGGTCGCCGGTGAGGGCAGCGTTCAGACGCTGCCCCCACCGGGCCAGCCGCCCGTCGGCCGGCCAACGGCCGGCCGACGCTCCCGCGGCGCGGGATGGGGACCCCGGCTCGAACTCGCGATCCTGATCGGACCGGCTCTGGTCGTCTTCGTCGCCTTCGTCATCTTCCCCGTCATACTGGCGGCGTACTACGGGTTCTTCAGCTGGAACGGCTACGGACCTGCCGTCGACTTCGTCGGCCTGCGCAACTACGTCGTCATCCTCACCGACCCGGCCTTCCACGAGGCCCTCGGCCATAACGTGTTCATCGCGGTCATGTCGCTCGTGATGCAGGGCCCCATCGCCCTGGGCCTGGCGCTCCTGCTGAACCGCAAGATGCGCTACCAGTCGGTCATCCGCGTGCTCATCTTCGTGCCGTACGTCATCTCCGAGGTCGTCGTCGGCATCGGATGGAGCCTGATGCTCCAGTCCAACGGAGCACTCAATGGTCTCCTCGAGAAGATGGGGCTCGGAGCGCTTGCCACGGACTGGCTGTCCGACCCGTCGATCGCGATCTGGACACTGATGGTGATCATCACGTGGAAGTACATCGGCTTCGCCGTGATCCTCTTCCTCGCAGGACTCCAGGGCATACCCGACGAACTCACCGAGGCCGCCGCGATCGACGGTGCCTCCTACTGGCAGATCCAGCGCCACATCGTGCTGCCGCTGCTCGGCCCCACGATCCGCATCTGGGCCTTCCTCTCGATCATCGGCTCGCTTCAGCTGTTCGACCTCGTGTGGATCATCTGGGGTCAGTACGTGGCCTCCACTGCCGGCACGTCCACCATGGCCACCTACATGGTGGCCAACGGCCGCAATGCCGCCAGCTACGGGTACGGCAGCGCCGTCGCGGTCGTGATGTTCCTCATCTCACTCGCCGTCGCGCTGCTCTATCAGCGCTTCCTGCTCCGCCGTGACACGGCCGGCGCCATCACAGGAGGGAAGGTCTGATGGCTGCGACCATCATCGAGGCGCCGCCCGCTCGACAGCGCCCGGCACCCGGACGGAAGAGCTCCGGCGGCGGACTGCTCATCTACTTCGTCGCGCTGGTGTTGATCGGGCTCATGCTCGCGCCGATCGCGTACATCATTCTGGGCGGCTTCCGCTCGAACTCGGAGATCACCGTCGACCCGTCGGGCCTGCCGACGGTGTGGAACTGGCAGAACTATGCCGACGTGCTGGTGAGCCCCGTCTTCTGGACGCAGGTGGGCAACTCCACGATCGCGGCCGTCGCCACGACCGTGCTGGCGGTCGCGCTGGGACTCATGGCCGCATTCGCACTGTCCCGCTACTCCTTTCGCGGGCGGGGTCTGATCTACGCGGTCTTCGCCGCCGGGCTGATGTTCCCCATGACCGTCGCGATCACACCTCTCTACATCGTGGTGCGAAGCCTCGGGCTGATGAACTCGCTGCCGGGGGTGATCATCCCCCAGATCGCGTTCGCGCTGCCGATCACGATCATCATCCTGGTCCCGTTCCTGGCGGCGATCCCGAACGAACTGCAGGAGGCTGCGGCGATCGACGGATGCAGCCGGCTCGGCTTCTTCTGGCGCATGGTGATCCCTCTGGCGATTCCGGGAGTCATCACGGTCGGGATCCTGGCCTTCATCGGCAGCTGGAACAGCTACCTGCTTCCGCTGTTCATCCTCAACAACGAGGGTTCGTTCACGCTCCCCTTGGGAACGCAGGCGTTCGCCTCGCAGTACTCCGTCGACACCGCGAAGGTCCTCGCCTTCACGTCGCTGTCGATGATCCCCGCGCTGGTGTTCTTCAGCCTTTTCGAGCGACGCATCGTCGGCGGACTGACCGGAGCGGTGAAGGGCTGACCTGCGAATGAGTGAGTCGAACGGTTCGGCGCGCGTCCGCGCGCTCGTGGCGCAGATGACGCTGGAGGAGAAGACCGCCCAGCTGGGGGGCTTCTGGGTCGATCAGGGCGACGAGCTGGTCGCCCCGATGGCCGGTGAGCTCGCCTCGTCGACGAGGTACGAAGATGCAACGCGAGACGGCATCGGCCACCTGACGCGCGTGTACGGCACCCGCCCGGTCGATCCCGTCGAGCGCGCCGCGTGGCTCTGGGGCGAGCAGCGACGCCTCCGCTCGCAGACCCGGCTCGGCATCCCCGCGATCGTCCACGAGGAGTGCCTGACGGGCCTGGCCGCATGGAAGGCGGCGACCTTCCCCACTCCGCTGGCCTGGGGGGCGTCGTTCGATCCCGAGACGGTCGAGGAGATGGCGCGCCTCATCGGCGAATCGATGCGCACGCTCGGCGTGCACCAGGGCCTGGCTCCGGTGCTCGACGTGATCCGCGACCCCCGCTGGGGGCGGGTGGACGAGTGCATCGCCGAGGACCCCTACGTCGTCGGCACGATCGGCACCGCCTACGTGCGCGGCCTGCAGGATGCGGGGGTCGACGCGACGCTCAAGCACTTCGTCGGCTACTCGGCCTCGCGGTCCGGTCGCAATCACGCTCCGGTGTCGGCGGGTCCGCGCGAAGTGGCCGATGTGCTGCTCCCGCCGTTCGAGATGGCCGTGCGCGACGGCGGGGCCCGCAGCGTGATGAACTCCTACGCGGAGATCGACGGAATGCCGCTCGCCGCGTCGACCACGTACCTGACGGAGCTGCTCCGCGACACCTGGGGCTTCGAGGGGGTCGTGGTCGCGGACTACTTCTCCGTCCTGTTCCTGCACACGATGCACGCGATCGCCGAGGAGGCGGGCGATGCGGCACGGCTCGCCCTGACCGCGGGAATCGACGTCGAACTGCCGAGCACCGAGGCGTACGGCGCCCCACTGCGCGAAAGTGTGGAGTCGGGCGCGGTGGACGAAGCGCTCGTCGATCGCGCCGTCATCCGGGTGCTCTCCCAGAAAGAGCGCCTGGGCCTGCTCGATGACACGTTCGACGCGCCTCCCACCTGGGTGGATCTGGACTCGCCGGCACATCGCGCGCTGGCCAGACGTCTGGCCGAGGAATCGGTGATCCTTCTATCCAACGACGGCACGCTGCCGCTCGATGCACCGCGGCGGATCGCCGTGATCGGCCCCAACGCCGCTCACGCGGAACCGCTGATGGGCTGCTACTCGTTCGCGAATCACGTTCTTGCGCACCACCCCGAAGTGGAGATGGGGTTCGACATCCCGACCCTGTTCGATGCTCTCTGCGCGCAGTTCTCCGACGCGCAGGTCTTATTCGCGCCGGGCTGCTCGGTCGAGGACCTCGATCGCTCCGGCATCGCCGAGGCTGTGGAGGCGGCCGCCGAGGCGGACGTGGCGATCGTGGTCGTCGGCGACCGCGCGGGCCTGTTCGGCCGCGGCACGGTGGGCGAGGGCAACGACGTCGAGAGCCTGGAGCTGCCGGGCGTGCAGCGAGACCTGGTCGATGCGGTCGTGGCGACCGGGACACCGGTCGTGATGGTCCTGCTCACCGGCCGGCCGTATGCGATCGACTGGGCGCTGGATGGCGAGACCGTGCCCCGCGCGGTGCTGCAGGCGTTCTTTCCCGGCGAAGAGGGTTCTCCGGCGATCGCGTCGATCCTCGCGGGCGAGATCGCCCCGAGCGGGCGACTGCCGGTCTCCCTCCCCCGCTCCGCCGGATCGCAGCCGTTCTCGTATCTCCATCCGATCCTGGGCGGCCCGAATGAGATCACGAGCGCGAGCAGCGCGCCTGTCCGCCCGTTCGGCTTCGGGCTGTCGTACACGTCCTTCTCGCACAGCGACCTCAGCGTCCAGAGCCACGCCCCGACCGATGATGCCTTCTCGGTGTCGGTCCGCGTGCGCAACGAGGGATCTCGCGCGGGCACCGACGTCGTGCAGCTGTATGCGCGCGACGTCTACGCCTCGGTGACGCGTCCCGTCGCTCAGCTTCTGGGCTACGCTCGCGTCTCTCTCGACGCCGGACAGGAAGCAGTGGTCGAATTCGATGTGCCGACGGCGCGCCTGGCGTTCACGTCGCGCACCGCAGAGCGCATCGTCGAGCCCGGTGCGATCCAGCTGTGGGTCGGAGCGTCCTGCGCCGATCGCGAGACGACCGGCGAGGTCGAACTCACCGGTCCCGTTCACGTCGTGACGGCCGCAGATCGGCGGCTGACCGAGGTGAGAGTGCGGACGGTGGTGCCGGCGGGCTGATCGGTGCGGCCGAGGCGGCATTCGCAGACATGACTGTCCGATCCGACGGGCTCTCCCGACGAAGGATGACCCGAGTATCGTCAGGGTCAACCGGCAGGAAGGCCCGACATGTCGATCTCGACCGAAACCAGCTCGCGCACCGAGGCAGAGCTCCAGGCGATGGCCCGTGACCACCTGTGGATGCACTTCTCGCGTCAGTCCGTGATGAGCGAGGGCGGCGGCGTGCCGATCATCGTCAAGGGCGAGGGGCACCGCATCTGGGATGCGGCGGGCAAGGAGTACATCGACGGTCTCGCCGGCCTGTTCGTGGTCAACGCCGGGCACGGCCGCCGCCGACTCGCCGAGGCCGGCGCCCGTCAGGCCGAGCAGCTCGCGTTCTTCCCGATCTGGTCGTACGCGCACCCGGCGGCGATCGAGCTGGCCGATCGGATCGCCGACCTCGCGCCCGGCGACCTCAACCACGTCTTCTTCTCCACGGGCGGCGGCGAAGCGGTCGAGACCGCCTTCAAGCTGGCCAAGCACTATTGGAAGCTCGCGGGCCAGCCGACGAAGCACAAGGTCATCTCGCGCTACATCGCCTACCACGGCACCCCGCAAGGCGCCCTCGCGATCACCGGCCTGCCCGGCATGAAGTCGATGTTCGAACCCGTCGTACCCGGCGGTTTCCGCGTGCCGAACACGAATTTCTATCGCGCCGGCGAGATGGGGTTCACCGGCTCCGGACAGGAGGAGTTCGGCGTCTGGGCGGCCGACCGCATCGAGGAGATGATCAACTTCGAGGGCCCCGAGACCGTCGCCGCGGTGTTCCTGGAGCCGGTGCAGAACTCCGGCGGGTGCTTCCCGCCGCCCCCCGGCTACTTCCAGCGGGTGCGCGAGATCTGCGACAAGTACGACGTGCTGCTGGTCTCCGACGAGGTGATCTGCGCCTTCGGGCGGCTCGGCCACTACTTCGGCGCCGACGCGTACGGCTACCAGCCCGACATGATCACGTTCGCCAAGGCCGTCACGAGCGGGTACTCGCCGCTCGGCGGCACGATCGTGAGCGATCGCATCTACGAGCCGTTCTCGCACGGCCACGTCTCGTTCCCGCACGGCTACACGTTCGGCGGCCACCCCGTGTCGGCGGCCGTGGCGATGGAGAACCTCGACATCTTCGAGGAGGAGGGCCTGCTCGCGCACGTCCGTGAGAACTCCCCGGTGTTCCGCTCGACGCTCGAGAAGCTCACGGACCTGCCGATCGTCGGCGATGTGCGCGGTGACGGCTTCTTCTTCGGAATCGAGCTGGTCAAGGACAAGGCGACGAAGGAGACGTTCGACGACGACGAGTCCGAGCGGCTCCTGCGCGGCTTCCTGTCCAAGGCGCTCTTCGACGCCGGGCTCTACTGCCGCGCCGACGACCGCGGCGACCCGGTCATCCAGCTCGCACCGCCCCTGACGATCGGCCCCGCCGAGTTCGACGAGATCGAGCAGATCCTGCGCGGCGTGCTGACGGAGGCCTGGTCGCGGCTCTGAAGCGCAGCCGCGGCAGCCCGCCTGCGTGGTTCGCCGGAGCCGGTCCGAGCTGGTCGACGACCTGGCGCTCGCGACGCGCTCACCCGTGCCGGTTTCGACCTGTGCGATCAGGGTGGGTCGCGGAGGGCTTAGGGTTGCCCGGTGGGCACTATCTACTACGGCGGATCGGCCACCCCGATCCACATCGACGACCGCGCGCTTGCGCACCTGAAAGTCGTCATCGCGACGAAGCTGCGGCGGAGCGAAAGCTTCACCGTGACGTGGCAGCATCCCGACGATCAGCCGCGCGGCCGCAGCACGATCTGGCTGCACCCGTCGATTCCCCTGCGCTTCGTGTTCGACGACCCGGAGCCGACGGAGTTGAGCCGCGCGTGGATCGAGGAGCTCGCGAGCTCGGCGAATTCGTCCGGCGGCATCACTCTGGTCGCGGAGCATTTCGACACCGGGCCGATCGAGGTGCTCGCCGGCGCTGTGGACGAGGGTCAGGTGTCTGTCGGCAAGGTCGACGTGGAGGAGCTCACGATCGACAAGCTGACGGTCGCGGGCCACGAGATCCCCGCCAGCCCGGCGGAAGAGGCCGCCAAGATCCTGGAGACGTCCGAGGTGCCGGTCTCGCCCCAGGAGTGATCACTCCTCGGTCGGCGTGTCCTCAGCGGGCTCGGGCGTGATGGTGAGGCCGTTCGGACCGCTCGCCGCCTGCATGAGATCCTCCACCCACGCGCGGTTGATGCGCGGGCTGCGGCTTCCGAAGAAGTGGAACTGGATGGGCACCGACGGGTGCATCCAGAAGCTGCGTCGCCCGCTGCCGTCTCCGACTTCCACGTCGAACATGAACGCCTCGGTGCGGCGCAGCTTGTTCATGACCACGATCCGCAGGTGCGCCAGCGTCCGGTCGTCGATGTCGACCGAGTTCGCCATGGTGTCGTAGATGAACCTGCCCATGCTGAGAGCCTACCGTCGCGCACCGCGCGAATGAGTCAGCGCGGTGCGAAAGCCGCGCGGAACAGCGCGCGTGCTCGCCGGGCGACCTCCGCGCGCTGATCCGGATCGGCGCGTGCGAGCTCCGCGGCCAGCATCCCGGTCGCCATCGTGACATCGTCGACCTCGATGTGGGCGCCGACCCGACCCCGCCCGCGTTCGCGGGCAAGCAGCCGCTGGACGACGGTGCGGAACCGGACGCCGAGCGATTCGACGCTCGGATCGTGCCGGTCGGCGTTGATCAGCTCGATGAACGCCGTCGCGACCATCGCCTGTGACACGACGCGATCCAGCAGATCGTCGATCGTGCGATCCTCCGGTGCGGTGAACTCCTCGAGATCGGCGAGGTTCTCCTCGAAGACGGCGACCGCCAATGCCGTGCGATCGGGAAAGTGCCGGTACAGGCTCCCCTGGCCCACTCCCGCGCGCTTGGCCACGGCGCTGAGCGGTGCGCTCGACCCCTGGGCGGCGTAGAGCTCGCGCGCGGCGGCGATCAGCGCCGAACGATTGCCCGGTCCCGCCGCCGGCCCGCGGTTGGGCCGGCGCTGATCGGCGGGGGGCGTCGGCACACGTGTATCCTATTACCGGACACCGTTGTCCGGTAGAAGGGAACACACTATGGGCACCGCGCCTCTCACCGCCGACTCGTCGATCGCCACGTGGCTCGAGGATCCGGTCGGCAACGCCATCCTCACCGACATGCTCGCCCAGGGCGGGCAGTCGCCGGAGGTCTTCAAACCCATCAAGCGGCTGGCGATCAAGCGGCTCGTGAAGATGAGCCGGGGAGCTTTCACTCAGGAGATGCTCGACGGCCTGGTGCTGCAAGCGGCCACGGGGGACGTGCCGGGCGGCGCGGCAGCCACGGAAGAACCGGAAGGCGCGGCATCCGAGGCCGCCTCAGCCGTCGCACTGCGCGAATGGACCGAGCGGATCGATTCAGGGGCGCTTCACCGGTCAGACCGTCATCGTCACCGGTGCGGGCTCGGGGATCGGCCGCGCCACGGCCTCTCGCATCGCCCGCGAGGGCGGTCGCGTGGTCGCGGTCGACGTCAGCCAGGCGCGCCTCGACGAGTTCGTCGCAGAGCACGCCGACGCGGACATCGTCTCGCTGACGGCGGACATCACCGACGATGCCGGGGTCACGCGCATCGTCGCGGCCGCGGGCGACACGATCGACGGGCTCGCCAACATCGCCGGGATCATGGACGACATGACGCCCGTGGGCGATGTCTCGGATGCCGTGTGGGACCGGGTCTTCCGGGTCAACGTGGACGGCACCATGAAGCTGATGCGCGCGGTCATCCCCGCGATGCTCGCCCAGGGCGGCGGCGCGATCGTCAACACCGCCTCCGAGGCCGCGCTCCGCGGGTCGGCCGCCGGCGTCGCGTACACGGCGTCCAAGCACGCTGTCGCCGGCCTCACCAAGAGCAGTGCGTTCATGTACGGCCCCTCCGGCATCCGCGTCAACGCGGTGGCTCCCGGACCGACGATCACGAACATCGAGGCGAGCTTCGGCTCACCGCTGGGAGCCGAGCGCATCCAGACCGCGATGGCCGTCATGCCCGACCCGGTCGAGGCCGACGCGCTCGCGGCGTCGATCACCTTCCTGCTGAGCAACGACGGCGTCAACGTGAACGGGGTCATCATGGCCAGCGACGGCGGGTGGTCAGCCGCTTAGCCCGCTCACGCGGCGGCGCGGCGGCGCATGATGGAGCCGGCCGCGACCGTCGCGGCCAGCACCACGGCGACGAACACCAGCAGCACCGCGACCGGCGGCGCGAACGCGAGGGCGATGCCGACCGCGAGAACCGGGATCACGGGACCCGCGTAGGCGATCAGGAACAGCAGCGCCAGCGTCTCTCCGGCGTGCCCGGGCTCGGCGATCGCCATCGCGGTGGCGATCGCCCCCCGGAAGAGCACGCCGACGCCCAGGCCCGCGACGACGCCGCCGCCGAGGAAGAGGGCGATCTGCGGCAGCACGGCGCCGGCGGCGACGAGGGTCAATCCGACCGCGCAGGCGATGATCGCGATCGTCAGCTGCGTCCGCAGCGGCCTGGCGGCGAGGGCCAGCTGTCCGGCCGCCGCAGAGGCGAAGATCGCGAACACGGCCACCCCCGCGAGCAGGTGGTCGCGGTCGCCGAACGTGCCCGCCAGGAACGTGGGGATGAGCGAGCTGAAGAGGCCGAACACCGCGAAGCCGGCGAACGCCCCGAACGCGGCGACGAGGAAGATCGAGCGGTTCGCGCGCGGAACGGACAGCTTCTGCGGCCGGTAGCGGTGCGGGCCGGCCGGTGCCACGACCGTCTCGGGAACGGTCAGCAGGGCGAGCGCGCCGCCGGTCAGCAGGACGACGAACACCGCGTGCGGCACCACGAGCGGGTCGGGGAGGAACTCGGCGCAGAGTCCGCCGATGAGCGGCCCGAGCGCCAGGCCGCCCAGATTCGCCGCGCCGGCGACCGACGTGGCCACGACGCCGTTCTCCGCCGGACGGGCGATGGCCCGAAGCTCGCCCAGGGAGGCGGTCGCGGTCGCGGACAGGATGCCGATGCTCACGCCGTTGACCAGGCGTGCTGCGATCAGCCCGACCGATTCCGGGAAGAGCAGGAACATCAACGCCGAGGCGATGGAGATCAGGACGGCGACCAGCAGCATCCGCCGGCGGCCCAGCCAGTCGCTCACGTGTCCGGCGAAGTAGAGGCTGAGCATGACGCCGACGGCGTAGGAAGAGTAGATCACGGTGACCAGGCTCACCGGAAAGTCGTCGCGCTGCTCGTACAGCGGGTACAGCGGCGTCGGGACCGTCGAGTAGGCCATCGCGGTGAGGAAGACCGCGGCGACGATCCAGAAACCCGTCCCGTGCCCCGCACCGCCCCGGCTGAACCCGGCCATCAGCGGTCCCGGCGTCCGCGAACGGTGGCGAGCCGGGCGACCTCGTAGGCGAGCTCGACGGCCTCGAAGATCGCGGCATCGATCGTGCGCGGCGCGTGCGCGTCGCCGATCGTCACGACCCGGACCAACCCCTCACCGTCGTCGAGCCCGGACAGGCGCACCGAGGCGCGGGGCTCGATCGCGACGACGGCGTCGAGGCCGTCGAGCGTCGTGACCGCGCCGGTGAGCGTGTCGGTCGACTGCAGCGCGGGGGAGCCGACGCGGTCGACCCGCTGCGAGGCGAGCCTCATGAAGCCCGGGTGCGCGGCGAGCCGCTCGAGAAGGAGCGGCCGGTCGTAGCCGGAGCCCACGTGCGGGAACACCGTCTCGAACGGGGTGAGCAGCGTCAGCTCCTCGACCGTCTCGAGGAGCGTCAGCACGATGCCGGACGCGTACGCCGTGCCGTCGGCATCGACCACGGCGATCCGCCGGCCGAGGGCCGTGGGATCTGACGCCGCGGCGAACGCGTCGATCGTCCCCGTAAGAGGGAAGCCGCCGACGTACGCGCCCCCGATCGCCAGCGAGGTGGTGAGCGGAGCCGTCGCGCCGGTCGCGACGACGATCCCGTCGGGCCGCATCTCTCGGACGAGGGAGGCCGTCGCCGCCACGCCGAGCCGGATCTCGACGCCGGCCGTCGCGAGATCGCGCCGCAGGTCGTCGAGAAGCAGGCCGATGCTGTCGCGACCTGGCACGGCGCGCGCGAGCCGGAGCTGACCTCCAAGCTGGGGCCCCCGCTCGAGCAGTGTGACGGCGTGACCGTCCGTGGCCAGCTCGACCGCGGCGCGCATCCCGGCTTGTCCCCCGCCGACGACCACCCAGCGCCGGGGAGCCGACGCGGGCGGACGCGGTGGGCGGTCGAGCTCGCGACCGGCGAGCGGGTTCACGGTGCACGACATCGGCAGACCGCGGCTGCCCCTGCCCAGGCATCCCTGATTGAGGCGGATGCAGTGGCGGATGCTGTCGCTGCGCCCGTCGCGCAGCTTGACCGCGAGGTCGGGGTCCGCGATCTGCGCGCGCGTGAGCGCGACCATGTCGGCCACGCCGTCCCTGACGACTTCCTCCGCCTGTTCCACGCTGAGGGCCGCGCCGACCCCGAAGACCGGAATGTCGGGATTCGCGGATTTCACGGCCGCGACCTCATCCCGCATCCACGCGTAGGGCATCGCGGCGGACGGGAACACGTAGTGCACGTTGTGATAGCCGCCGGCGGCCAGGTCGAGGAAGTCGATGCGGGTCGATGCGCGCAACGACTCGATCGCCGCGCGGAGGGCCGCGGCATCCATTCCCTGCGGGTGGAATTCGTTCGCGACGATCCGGATGCCGACCACGAAGTCGTCGCCGACCCGGCCGCGCACCGCGGCGAGGACCTCTCGCGCGAACCGGGTGCGCCCCTCGAGATCGCCGCCGTACGCGTCGGTGCGCGCGTTGTAGAGCGGCGACAGGAACTGGTGCAGCAGGTACCCGTGGGCGACGTGGATCTCGACGCCGTCGAAGCCCGCCGTGCGTGAGATCTCGGCCGAATCCGCCCACGCCGCGATGAGTTCGCGGATGTCGGCGACGGTCATCTCGCGGGTGGCGTGGGCCGTCGACGGCGACAGTATGCGTGACGGAGCATACACCGCTCGCGGGCCGTCCGGTCCGTCCGGCGTGGCCTGTGCGCCGTGGTGGTTGAGCTGCACGAAGACGCGCGCGCCCGCGTCGTGGATCGCATCGGTCATGCGCCGGCCGGCTGCCGCGGCTTCCGGACGGAACGCGTCCTGGAAGCCGCGGATCGAGCCCGACGGGTGGACGAAGTGGTTGCCGGCGATGAACAGGCCGCATCCGCCGTGCGCCCGCCGCACGAAGTACGCGGTCTCGCGCTCGGACTCCACGCGATCGGAGTACTGCTTGGAGTGCGCCGTCTGCATGATGCGGTTGGGCACGACGACGCCCTGGATCCGCAGCGGCTCGAACAGCGGAGAGGGCGGGCCTGCATCGATCACCACGGCACTCATCCTGGCGTGACGGCGCGCATCCGCCTAGAGGCCGACCAAGTCGGCGCTGCGATCCCACAGCGCCCGCGCCAGGTCGCCATCCGCTGCCTGGGGATGGGTCCGGGCGACCTGCAGCTTCTCGTAGAACTCCCCCGACTGCCAGGCGACTCCCGGCGGCGTCTCGGCGAGCCAGACGAGTGTGATGGCCCCCTGTTCAGGCGCGATGAGCCCGACGACGCGCCGAAGCGGCGTCTGGTAGACCCATCGCATCGAACTCGTCGAGCCCGCGGCGAAGCCGGTCGCCACCGGTCCGGGGTGGAACGCTGCTGCGGAGAGCCCGCGCGGGTGGAACCGGCGGTGCAGCTCCTTCGTGAACAGCACGTTCGCCAGCTTCGAGTCGCCGTAGGCCCGGTTCGCGGAGAACCTGCGGTCGTTGTCGAGATCATCGAGGTCGATGTGCCCGAACAGGCGGGCGGCGGCGCTCGACGTGGTGATCACGCTCGCTCCCGCCTCCAAGAGCTTCGGCATGAGCAGATTGGTCAGCAGGAACGGCGCGAGATGGTTGACCTGCAGGGTCTTCTCGAACCCGTCCACTGTGCGTCGGCGATCGCCGAAGATGCCACCGGCATTGTTCACGAGGACGTCGATGGTCGGAAGCTCGGCGTCGAGACAGGCTGCCAGCTCCCGCACCTGCGCGAGATCGGCGAAGTCCGCGGTGAACGAAGGGCATCCGAGCTCCTCGGCGATCCGCCGCGTCTTCGCGACCGACCTGCCCACGAGGACGACCGCGTGGCCGTCGCCGACGAGCTGTCGCGCAGCCGCCGCCCCGATGCCGTCGCTCGCTCCGGTGATCACGATCCTCTTCGTTCCCGCGGGGCTGTTCATCCCCCCGACTCTCGCACGACTTCGGAAGCGCCGGGCCCGCCCGACGGAGGGACCTTCGGCCCTTCGGGACGACGGCCGGTCGATCTAACGTTCGCAGTGACGGCGTGATAGCGAGCCGCTCGAGGAGCTGAGGAGGAGAACCGTGGAGACGATCGTGCTGGGGTTCGACGGCAGCAGGACATCGCTCGTCGCGCTGGACTGGGTCGCTGCACGAGCCGCGCTCCGGCCCGCCGATGTCGAGATCGTCATGATCGGCGGGACCATGCTGCAGGACGACTCGGCGAGGGACGCGGACCTGGAGGAGGCGGAGCGTCGCCTGCGCGATCTGGCGCCCGACGCGGAGGTCGACTGCCATCGGTTCACGGGGCGGATGCCCGATGCGCTGCTCGAGCGCGCACGCGGAGCCGACCTGCTCGTGGTCGGCTCGCATCGCGGCCGACCGGTGTGGGCGGCATTCGCGGGGTGGATGCCGCTGCGCCTCGCGTCGCAATCGCGGACCCCGGTGGCGGTGGTGCCCGACGACTGGGACGCGACGGGCGGCAACATCATCGTCGGGATCGACGACGACGACTCGTCGCTCGCCGCGCTGGATTTCGCGGCACGGGAAGCCGTCATCGACGAGGCACCCCTCGTGCTGGTGCACACCTGGCAGATGCCCGTTCCGCAGATGGAGGGATCGGTGGCGCTCCTGGCCTCTCCGATCGAGGCGAGGGCGGGGCACCGCCGGATCCTGCGCGAGGCCGCTCAGCGTGCGCAGAGCGCGCGTCCCGGCATCCAGGTCGAGCAAGTCATGGAGCAGGGCAGTCCCGCCTCGGCGCTGCTGCACGCCAGCCGGGATGCGTCCCTGCTGGTGATCGGAACGCACCATCGCGGACTGCTGGCGGGCGCGTTCCTCGGATCGGTGAGCCAGGACGTGCTCACCCAGTGCCGGATTCCGGTCTGCATCGTGCCGGGCGAGCCGACGAGCTGATCCGTGCCACCCCGAACGCGATCACTAGACTCGCGTTCGACGGGAGGCGACCATGAACGGTGACCTCGACGCGACCGGTGACACGCCCGATGGCGTTGCAGAAGAGGCGCTGCGGGCGCAGAGGCGGCTGCAAGACCTGCTGCGCGCCAGTGCTGCCGTCGTCGAGCGCCTCGATCTCGAGGTCGTGCTCCGCCGGATCGTCGAATCGGCGATGGCGCTCGTCAACGCGCGCTACGGCGCGCTGGGTGTGATCGCCGCCGACCGAAGCGGGCTGGAGCGCTTCATCCACGTCGGCGTGGATTCCGCCACGGTCTCGCGCATCGGGCATCTGCCGACCGGGAAGGGCCTGCTCGGTGCCGTCATCGACGAGCGCGTACCGATCCGGATCGCGCACGTCGCGACCGATCCGCGCGCTGCCGGCTTCCCGGCGCACCACCCGGAGATGGACTCGTTCCTCGGCGTTCCGGTGAGAGTGGGCGATCAGGTCTACGGCAACCTCTACCTCACGCAGGGCGAGGGTGGCACGTTCGGACCCGACGACGAGCAGCTGGTGGTCGCGCTGGCCGCGACGGCAGGGATCGCGATCGAGAACGCCCGCCTGTACGACGCTGTGCGGGCACGCGAGGTGTGGAGTGCGACGGCCGCCGACGTGATGGCCGCGATGCTGGAAGCCACCGGCGACGACGCTCTCGATGTGATCGCGGAGCACGTCGGCGCGCTGATCGACGTCGACCTCGTCGCGGTCGCGGTCCCGCACGGGACCGACGAGCTGCGGATCACGACCGCGCGCGGCTCGAGCGCCCATCAGTGGCGCGGACGCGTGTTCCCGGCGAAGGGGACGCTCCCATCGCGTGCTCTGGCCACCCGCCGTGCGGCCAGCGTGGCGGAGCAGTCGCAGCTCTTCGACGACCAGAGCCCGCTCGGACCGACGGTCGCCATCCCTCTGTTCGCCGGCGACGAGCCGCTCGGCGCACTCGTGGTCTCGCGCCGTCAGTACGGCCCCGGCTTCACCGACGCCGACCTCGAGAGGGCCTTCGCGTTCGCGGGGCAGGCGGGAGTGGCGATCGAGGTCGTGCGCGCGCGCGAAGACCGACGACGGCTCGAGCTCTCGCGTGATCGGGCGAGGATCGCGCGGGATCTGCACGACCACGTCATCCAGCGGCTGTTCGGAGCGGGCCTGTCCCTGCAGGCGATCTCGGCGACCGTGGATCCGCAGACAGCGGCCGAGATCGAGACGCAGGTGGACGCGGTCGACGCGGCGATCAAAGACATCCGGACGGTGATCTTCGCCCTCGGGGCGGGCGATCGCGGGCGCAGCAGACACCCTCGCGACCGCATCCTCAACGTCGTGTCGGAGATGTCGACAGGGATGCCGCTCACGCCTCGCATCACATTCGCGGGCCCCCTCGACTCCCTCGTGTCCGCACCGCTCGCCGACGATCTCACCGCGGTCCTGAGGGAGTGCCTGACCAACATCACCAAGCACGCGGATGCCGAGACGGTGGAGATCGATCTGAGCATCGAGGCGGGCATGGTCACGCTGACCGTCGAAGACGACGGTCGCGGCATCCCCTCGTCGGTTCCGCTCAGCGGCCTGGCCAACATGACCGAACGGGCGCAGCTGCGCGGCGGAACCTGCACGATCGAACCGCGCAGCGGCGGCGGCACCCGGGTGGCATGGTCGGTGCCCGCGGCGATCGACCGCGGCGGAAAGGGGCCATCGTGATCCGCGTCTTCCTGGTGGACGATCACGAGATCGTTAGGCGCGGGATCGCGCAGCTCATCGATGCCGAGCCCGATCTGACGGTCGTCGGCGAAGCCGGCTCCTTCCACGAGGCCGGGCGGCGCATCGACGCGACCCTGCCCGACGTGGCCGTACTCGACGTGCGGCTCCCCGACGGGAACGGCATCGACCTGTGCCGCGACATCCGCTCGGCGCACCCCGACGTCGCCTGTCTGATCCTCACGGCGTACGACGATGACGACGCCCTGCGGTCCGCCGTGCTCGCCGGGGCCAGCGGATACGTCCTCAAAGACATCCGCAGCCGCGCGCTGATCGAAGCGATCCGGCGCGTTGCGGCCGGCGGGACGATCCAGTCCGCGGCGGTTCTGCGGCAGGCGGCGACCGCCCTGCAGCCGGACGTGCACGGCCCCGTGCCCGGTCCTGCGCTGTCGCTGCGCGAAAGTCAGGTGCTGGGTCTCATCGCGGAAGGGCTCACCAACCGCGAGATCGGTGCGCGGCTGGGTCTGGCAGAGAAGACGGTGAAGAACTACGTGAGCGGTCTGCTCGCGAAGCTCGGCATGGAGCGACGCACCCAGGCCGCCGTGTACGGAGCCGAACGCAAGCACGACTGGCCCTGAGCAGCCGCCTGGCGGGACCTTCGGCCCTGTGCGCGGACAGGTCGGGCTACGAGACTTCGAGTGCAGTCGATCGAAGGGACACTTCATGCGCGCACTCGTCGTATACGAATCCATGTTCGGCAACACCCGCGCGGTCGCCGAAGCGATCAGGAAGGGTCTCGAGTCCGCCGGTGTGACCACCACGGTTTCCGCGGCGAGCACCGCGCCCGACCCCGCCGGATACGACCTCGTGCTCGTGGGCGCTCCGACGCACGCGCACACTCTGCCTCAGCCCTCCTCGCGTACGGAGGCGGCCGCATGGGCCCGGGACCCGGTGAAGCACTTGACGCTCGAGCCGACGGCGGGCGATGCCGGTGTGCGGGAATGGATCAAAGGACTCGGCGCGCTCACACCGACCCCGCGCTTCGGCGCGTTCGCGACGCGTGTCGACATGCCGCGGATCTTCACGGGCGACGCCTCGACGTCGATCGCCAAGCGGCTCAAGAAGGCCGGGATCCGGGATGTGGAGAAGGAGTGCTATCTCGTCAGCAGCGTCAACGTCCTCGTGGACGGCGAGGCGGACCGCGCCGCGACGTGGGCCGCGAGCCTCGCCCCATCCGCCGCGGTGCCGGGATGAGTGTCCGCGCTCTCGCCCGACCGACCCTGCTGACAGTCCTCGCGCTCGTTTCGGTCACTGCCTTCCTCGGCGGACTGGCGCTCGTCGTCGGGGCCCTCGCGCCGAGCCTGGCGACCGTCCTCAGTCCGCCCGCCGCCTACCTGGCGGGCACCCCCTTCACCAGCTACCTGCTCCCGGGCCTCATGCTCGCGGTCGTCATCGGCGGCTTGCACGCCGTGGCCTTCGTGATGCTCCTCCGCCGGCATCCGTGGGCCGACTTCGCGTCCGCGGTCGCCGCATTCGCCGTCCTGATCTGGATCTTCGTCCAGATGATCTACATCCCGTTCAGCTTCCTGCAGGCCGTCTATTTCGTCGCCGGTGTCGTCGAAGCCGGTCTCGTCATGGTCCGGCTCGACCTCTTCGGCCGCCTCGCCAAGACCGCCTGACCGCGACGGCCGACCACGATGCCTCAGGTGGATCGGCGGCCGCTCCCCCTCGGCGTGGGACTGCTGCTCTTCGCGGCGGTGGCGTACGGCGTGTCGTGGAGTCTGTGGTTCGCGGCGTCCCTGACCGCGGCCGATCCGGATGCGTCCGGGGCGCTCGACGCGCTGGCGACGTTCGGACCTGCGATGGCCGCCCTGGTGCTCAGCCGACGCGGGCCTGCGGGGAGGGCGGAACTGGTCGAACCACGGCGGCGTCGCAGACGGACGGTGCGCGTCGTGCTCACCCTCGTCGTGCTCGGAGTCGGCGTTCTCGTACTCGTCCCGCGGTGGACGCCCGCTCTGAGCGCGCCGGCCGCGATACTGCTCGCCGTCCTCGGAGTGCTCCCGGCAGCGCTGGTCTGGCTCTCGATGAGCGATGTCCCCGGGTGGCGCGACCTGCTCGGCGGTCTCACGAGGCCGCGGTCCCCGTGGTGGACCTTCGTCGTCGCGGTGCTCGCCTTCCCCGTGCTGAGCGCGGTCGGCACCGGGCTGGTCGCGGTGCTCGGCGGCGACGTCGGCGATACGCCGCAGATCGTCCGCGACGGCGGGTGGAGTCTGGCGCTCGTGTTCGCGGCGACGCTGCTCTACGGCGGGCCGCTGGGCGAGGAGATCGGATGGCGGGGCTGGGCTGTGCCCGCCCTGCAGACCAGGTTCAGCCCCCTCCTCACGAGCCTCTTCGTCGGGCTGCTCTGGGGGTTCTGGCATCTGCCCTTGCACGTGCGCGGGTTCTATGACGACGCGATGGGGGCCGGCATCCCCGGTCTGGCGCTGCGGATCGCGAGCAGCTGTCTGCTCGCCGTCGTCTTCACCTGGCTGTACAACCGCTCACGGGGCGGACTGCTGGTCGTCGTGCTGCTGCACACGAGCGTGAACAACACCGCGGGCTATTGGCTCCCCGTGAACATCGGACTCACCGTCGTGCTCCTCGGCATCGCAGCCGTGCTGGTGGTCACCGATCGGATGTGGGAGCGAGGTCGGATGCCGCAGCCCGTCGCCCTGCCGCGCGGGACGTGAAGCGGCGGGACCTTCGGCCCTGGCACCGCCGCCCGCCCTGCGATGGACTGTGATCGTCCGGAGGCGGCGCCACGAAACGAGACGCGCCGGGTCGAACCGAGGAGTCATCATGCAGGAGTTCGCAGAAGACGCGGTCACGGAGATGACGCTGGGGGAATGCTGGCATCTCCTCGAGCACGCCGAGCTGGGAAGGCTCGCGTTGAGCGTCCGGGACGACGTCGACATCTTCCCCATCAACTTCACGGTGTCCGACGGAGCGCTGTACTTCCGCACCTCCCCAGGATCCAAGCTCGCCGAGCTGACGGCGAATCCGCGCGTCGCCTTGGAAGCCGACCGCTACGACGACATCGCCGCCGCGAGCGTCGTCGTGAAGGGCACGGCCGAGCGACTCGAGCATCAGGACGAGATCGACGCCGCCGATCGGCTCGCACTGCAACCCTGGATCCCCACCCTCAAGTACCGCTGGGTTCGGATCGTCCCGACGCGTGTGACGGGCCGGCGCTTCACGCGCTCGGCCGAGCCCGACCGGTACGACGTGGTCGACGGGGGCCCGCTGAGCTAGGTGCGGCGGGGCGGGTAGTGGGGGATCGGGAACGGTCCCCCTTCATCCGCGCTCTCCGAGCCCGGCCGCTGCGGAGGGTCTTCCGGCGGACGCTGGGGTTCATGAGCGCCGGTCGACGTCGTGGGCGCGGGCGCCGAGCGCTCCTTCGCAGCGTCCTTGCGGAAGCGGCGGCCGGTCACGGACGACGGCGTGATGCAGATGAAGTTGTGCTTGCTGGTGGGGCTTGCCGAGACCAGCGCGTCCACTCCCGACTCGTGGATCTCGGCGTCGCTGTCCAGACGCCGGGCCTCGCCCTTGATCACCACGCTCCAGTGGAACAGCGGGTCCTCGCCGTCGATCTCGAATGCGACCGCCGGCCGCGCCGCGATGTCCATCAGCTTCGAGCCCGGCGCCGAACGCAGGTAGATCGATCCGCTGTGCACCGTGAAGTTCACCGGGAAGACGTCCGGGACGCCGCCCCGACCTTCGACGGCCAGGCGACCCAGCGAGCTCCGCTCGAGCAGTCGCCAGCATTCGGCGGTGCTCAGGTGTTCGATCCCGCCGGCGGCGGCATCCTTGGCTGTCATTGCCTGCTCCCCTCTCTCGTGCACCGCCAGTCCACACCCCGCTCGCGTCCGACGCCAGAGGCCAAGGTCCCGCCGAGCCGCGTCACGCCGACGGCGACGCGTCGGAGATCGCCTTGTCCTCCTTCCGAGGTGAAAGGAAGAGATTCGCGAGGTAGCCGGTGAACGTTCCGAAGATGCCCACCCCGACGATGATGATGACGCTGCCCCAGAGGCGCCCGGCATCCGTCACCGGGTACTGGTCCCCGTAGCCGACGGTCGAGATCGTCACGATGGTGTACCAGAGGGCATCGGATGCCGATGTGATGTTCGCCCCGGGTGCGTGCTGCTCGAGCGACAGGATGAGCAGGCTCCCGAACTGCAGGACGAGAATGCCCATCAAGAGCAGCACGAGCAGAGCACTTCCGGCGCGATCGCGGATGAGTGTGTGCCAGATCACCCCGGGGCCCATCTCGCGCATGAGGCGGTAGACCCGGATGAGACGGAAGATGCGCAGGATCTTCAATTGGGGGAAGGGCAGGCTCGCAAGCAGATCGGCCCACCCGAAGTGCCGGAAGAAGTAGGCGCCGCGCGCAGGGGCCGTCCAGAACCGGAAGATGAAGTCTCCGAGGAAGATCGCACTGAAGAGCCCGTTCATGACCGTCAGGACAGTCTCGAGGGACTTGTCCTGGATGATCAGGGCCAGGACGAGGTTTGCGATCGACAGCACCGACAGCGCGCCGATGAAGATTTCGTACCCGGGGCTCTTCAGTTCTGTGCGAACGCTCATGCGAGGAGTGTGGCATGCGTCGGAGCGCAGCTTCTACTCGCGGGCGACGAGGGTGTCGAGGATGCCGGTGAGCGTCTCGAAGGTCGTCAGCGGGCTGATGATCGCGAAGCGCAGGACCGTCTCGCCGGCGTGCGAGCTGGGCACGACGAAGGCGCGCTGGTCTTCCAGAAGCGCGCTCGACCACTCCTGATACTCGGCGAGCCCCCACCCCTCACGGCGGAAGACCACGACGGACAGCTGCGGATCACGCACGAGCGAGAGTCCGTCGCGTGCGCTGATCTCCTCGGCGATGCGCTCGGCGAGTCGGATGCTGCCGTCGATGGCCGCCCGGTAGTGCTCGGTGCCGTGCGTCGCGAGCGAGAACCAGAGCGGCAGGCCTCGCGCCCGTCGCGTGAGCTGGATCGCGAGATCCGATGGATTCCAGTCCGCCGACTCGGTCAGCGTGTCCAAGTACTCGGCCTTCTGCGTGTGGGCGGCCAGCGCGACGGACGGGTCGCGGTAGATGAGCGCGCACGCGTCGAACGGTGCGAAGAGCCACTTGTGCGGGTCGACGATGACCGAATCCGCCTCGCCGACTCCCGCGAACGCGGGACGCATCCGCTCGACGAGCATCGCGGCCAGACCGTACGCCCCGTCCACATGCAGCCAGACGTCCCGCTCGCGGGTGACGGCGGCGATCGACGCGATGTCGTCGACGATCCCGAAGTTCGTCGTCCCGCCGGTGGCGACGACGGCGAAGACGGCCGCGCCATGCTCGTCGAGCGCCGTCGCCACGGCCTCGCCGTGCAGCCGGCCCCCGGCATCCGGAGCCGCCGTCGCGACGTCGACGTCCATCACAGCGGCCGCGGCGACGATCGACGAGTGCGCTTCGGCGCTGCACACGATGATCCATCGGGGCGGATCCTGCACTCCGGCGGCGCGGTTGCGGCGTCGCGCGACATCGCGGGCGGCGACGAGCGCGGAGAGGTTGCCGACCGTGCCGCCCTGCACGAACACCCCGCCGGCACCGGCGGGCAGCCCGAATTCCGCGGCGAGCCAGTGCAGCACCTCGTTCTCGGCGAACACCGCCCCCGCTCCCTCCATCCACGACCCGGCGTAGATCGCCGAGGCCGACACGACGACGTCGAACGCGAGCGCCGCCTTCGTGGGCGCGGAGGGGATGAATGACAGATACCCCGGATGATCCGTCGAGATGCACGCGGGGGCGAGCACGTTCTCGAACAGGCCGATCGCCCGCCGCGCACCGATGCCGTCCGCCGTGATCGAGCCGGACGCGAGCCGCTCGAGCTCGCGAGGCGACATGGCCTTGTCGAGCGGGATGTTCTCGAACAGTGCCCGGCGCCGCGCGTAGTGGAGCACTTCGTCGACGGTGTCGCGGGTGTCATCCGAGATCGCGTGCATCCGCTGAGGATCGTAGGACGGGGTCATGGTTTCTCCTCTTCACGGCCGCGGGCTCGTGCTCGGGCAGCTCGATGCGATCGACCTTCCCAGTCTGCTCGTCCGCAGCGCGGCGGGCGACTCTCGCGAGCGGATGCCGCGCGCCGCTCACCGCTCCAGAACGCGCTGCAGCCACGCATCGCGGGCCGCGGCGGCGTCCGTCGAGATCCGCGCGGCAGGTGCGAAGTTCTCGAAGCCGTGGAACGCGCCGGGCCAGACGTGCAGTTCTGCGACTCCGCCGGCGGCCCAGATCCGGGACGCGTAGGTCACGGTCTCGTCGCGGAAGACCTCGGCGCTGCCGACCGAGAGGAACGCCGGCGGCAGGCCGGCGAGGTCCGCGGCGCGACCGGGTGCTTCGGCGTCGGCGACCTCCTCACCCCCGCGCCGGTCGCCCAGCAGCGCGGTCCAGCCGGTCGCATTGCTCGTACGATCCCATACGCCGATGCCGTCGATCTGTCGGGCCGAGACGGAGTCGTTGCGGTCGTCGAGCATGGGACTGACCAGCACCTGGCCGGCGATCGCGGGTCCGCCGCGACCGCGCGCGAGGAGGGTGACCCCGGCGGCCAGCCCGGCGCCTGCGCTCTGGCCGGCGATGATCAGCCGGTCGGGGTCGATGCCCAGCTCCGCGGCGTGGGAGGCCGTCCACCCCAGCGCGGCGTAGCAGTCCTCGACCGGGATCGGATCCGGGTGCTCGGGGGCCAGCCGGTAGTCGATCGCGACGACGACGGCGCCGTGCGTCGCGACAAGCGGCAGGTACGCGCCGACTCCGCCGAAACGGTTGCCGAAGACCATGCCGCCGCCGTGGAGGTAGAGGATGCCGGGGCCGGGATCCGAGGGCGTCGGCGGGCGGAAGATCGAGGATCCGACCGTCGCCTGCGCGAACCCCGGGATGAGTCGCTGCTCGTGGACGATCCCCAGCGCGTCGACCAGGCCGCCCACCGTCGGGTCGGGTGGGTTCTCGCGGAACCGCCCGATCATGTCGGACGTGATCGTGGGCGGGACGCGGTCGGCCAGCGCCTCGAGGACGCGCTCGAGCTCCGCGTCGAAGGGCGGGGAGGGGTGCGCCGGCATCCTCAGCCGCCGGCGGGCGCGGACTGCGGCGGCATCCCCTCGGCCGCCGGCTCGGCCGCGTGGGCGCCGGCCGGCGCGGCCGCGTTGGCGCGGGCCGGGGAGGTTTCTGCAGGCGCCTCGGCCGGCGCACCACCCGCATCGCCGCTCCCGGTCGCGTTCGGGTCGCCGGTGGCACTCGTGTGGACGTCGGATACGGCTGCACTGCTCGCGTGGTCGCTCGGGCGGGCCGTGCCGCTCGCGTTCGGGTTCGCGTTCTCGTGCGGGTCCGCCTTGTCGCTCGGGCCCGCGGGGCCGGCAACGTTCGCGTTCGGGTTCGCGTTCGTGTTCGCGTTCTCGTTCGCGTTCGGGTTCGCGTTCTCGTTCTCGTTCTCGTTCGCGTTCGGGTTCGCGTTCTCGTGCGGGTCCGCCTTGTCGCTCGGGCCCGCGGAGCCGGCAACGTTCGCGTTCGGGTTCGCGTTCTCGCTCGGGTCCGCCTTGTCGCTCGGGCCCGCGGAGCCGGCAACGTTCGCGTTCGGGTTCGCGTTCTCGTGCGGGTCCACCTTGTCGCTCGGGCCCGCGGAGCCGGCAACGTTCGCGTTCGCGTTCGCGTTCTCATTCGGCCCTACGGCGGCGGCCACTGCCCCTGGCGCTTTCGTCCCCCCGCTCGCCGACGCGTCGAGCGCAACGGCCGGATTCGCCCGAGCAGAAGCGGTTTCGGGCGAAGCCTGCTTCTCCGTCGCTGTCGCGTCGCCCGCGACGGTCGGGCTCGCCGAGTTCGGGTTCGCCCTGCCGTCGGAGGCGGTCGCACCGCTCTCAGTCATCCTCGGGTTCGGGTTCACGTTCGACTTCGTCTTCTCAACGGAAACCGGGTTCCCGACGGCGCTCGGTCTTCCGCTGTCGCCGGGGACCGCACCGCCCACGTTCTCGTTCGCACTCCCGCTCGCGCTCGCACCGAGATTCGCGTTCTCCGCGGCGTTGCCGCTGCCAGAGAAGTCCACAACGCGCGGGGGCTCGTCCGCGCCGGCCCAGCGATCGGCGCGCGGGTCCTCCGGTGAGGAGGCATCCGACTCCGCGTCGGGCGCGAACTGCGCCGCGTCATCGGTCGACTCGTCCGCTTCGACCACGGCATGCACGTGCACCCTCTGTCCCAGGTCGGGCGAGCCGTCCGTGTGCGCCGACGCCGACTCCGTATGCCGCGCGGGATGGTGCGCCGCCTCGATCAGCAGCTGCGTCGGGGGCACGATCATGGTCGCCACGAGCGCGACCGCCGCGACCTTGCCGACCACAGTGAGAGCCGCCGCTCCTGTGGCGGCGCTTCCGCCCACAGTGGCGACCACCGTGGCCGTGGGCGTCGCGATCGTCGCCGCCGAGGCCAGCACAGCCGACCCGCCGCCCATCTTGGACGCGAGCGCCGCGAAGCCGCCGCCGTGAGGGCGACCGGCAGCAGGATGAGCGCCAGGCGTCCCGGCGTCAGCAGCTCGGCCAGTTCGCCGACGACCGACGTGCAGTGCTCGCACCCGTTGACGTGGTGCTCGACCCGCAGACGGTCCCGTCGGGAAAGCCCGCGACGGGAGTAGGCACCGAGCAGCGGCGTGGTCGCCTCGCACCCGCGATCGAGATCCGAGCGGGTGCTGATGTGCTCCTGCAGCCACGCCGTGCGCAGCGCCTCCCGCGCGCGGAACGACAGCGCCGAGACCGCGTTGGCGTTGATGCCCAGCACGGCTGCGGTGCGCTCGCGGCTGAGACCCTCGACCTCGGTGTACCAGAGCACCTCCTGCCAGCGGGCGGGCAGGGAGAGGAAAGCGCGGACGGTGGCGGAGCCGTCGAAGCTGCGGACCGACGCGATCTCGGCACCGACGTCGCCCACGACGTCTTCGATCGCGTCGCCGGCCGGCGCGGACCGCCTCGCGCGGACCATCGAAACGTACGTGTTCCGGACGGCCGAGCGGATGTAGTACCGGAAGTCCTGCTCCGGCCCGCGACCGGCCTTGATGGCGGCGTAGACCTTCAGGAACGCCTCCGACACGACGTCGTCGGCATCCGAGGCCGTGAGCGTCCTGGCGTACTTGAGCGCGCTGCGGGAATGGCGATTCCACAGCGCCGCGTACGCGCGTCGAGAACCTTGTCTGGTCGCGCGGACCAATTCGGCGTCGCTCAATTCCCCAAAATCGGTGCGAACATGCGACGATCCCACATCGTCAGCCATGAAGCATGCCTATCACGGCGAGTGCCCCAACGGAAGGAGAAATGGGCGCCCGTGACCCGGGAACGAGTAAGGGCCGCCGTTGACTTCTGGGGATGAAACCAAGCAACGACGGCCCAGGCACTGTTGGGGCAGCACCGTGAAGCACATGGATCTCTACTTCACACTCCTAAGACGCACATCGGCGGCATCCATTACGGAGAATCCGGAGAATCTTTCCGACTCGTGCCGGCCGAACCGCGAGCCTAGGGCTGCAGGATCGTCTCGAGCAGTTCGAGGCTCCGAGCGATGTCGACCTTCGGCTCCAGCAGCCATTGGATCTGGAGTCCATCGGATGCCGCGATCACGAGCGCCGCCATGGCCGAGGGCTCGATCCCCCGGCGGATCGTGCCCTGCTCCTGCCCGGAGCGGATGAGCTGCTCGAGCTCCTCGCGGATGCGGGCGAAGCGGGTGGCGAAGAACTCGCGCGAGTACTGCTTGTCGGCCTCGAGCGACCCCGCCAGGAGCATCGTGTACAGCGCGACGAAGCCGGGGATCGTGACGTTGCGCTCGGCCGCGCGCACCATCATGCCGACCACCTCCCGCTTCTCGTGCGGGTCGATGCGCCGCCGCTCCCCTTCCCGCAGCACCTCCACGAGGAGCTCTTCCCGCGAGCCGAAGTAGTGCAGCAGCGCCGCGTGCGAGACGCCGATGTTCTCGCCGATGGCGCGAAGCGACGTGCCTTCCGCGCCTTTGTCGGCGAACACCTCGATCGCCCGATCCAGGATCTCCTGCCGCCTCGCCACCCCCTTCGCGTACGACCGCGGCGCGACGGCCGGCGCCGTCTCGTCGTCGTGCGCGGGGGTCTCGGGAACCATGCGCGAAGCCTAGCAAGATAAAACCTCCACGTGGTGGTTTCTTGTGGTAGCGTTCCCATACCGCAATGACGCCACGCAGAAAGCAGAACACCAATGACCACCCCGGCGATCTCGGTCCAGCTCTGGACAGTGAGAGACGAACTGACGGCCGACCTGGATGGCACGCTCGCCAAGCTGAGCTCCATCGGCTACACGAACGTCGAGGCCTTCGGCTTCGTGACCCGCGCCGACGAGCTCGCCGCTGCGTTCGCCCGCCACGGCATCGTCTCGCCCACCGGCCACGCCTCCCTGGCCTCGGGCACGGAGAATCCGTTCGACTCGTCGATCGCGGTCCCCACCCCCGATGAGGTGTTCGCGGCAGCGCAGAAGCTCGGCATGACGACCGTCTTCGACCCGTTCGTCGCGCCCGACCGCTGGCAGAGCGTGGACGAGATCACCAAGACCGCCGAGGCTCTCAACGCGGCAGCCGAGACCGGTGCCCGCTACGGCATCTCGGTGGGCTACCACAACCACAATCAGGAGTTCGAGAACAGGATCGACGGGCGCTTTCCGCTCGAGATCTTCGCGGACCTGCTCGATCCGGCCGTCTCGCTCGAGCTGGACCTGTACTGGGCCGCTGCCGGCGGCGCCGACGTGGTCGCGCTGCTCGAACGCCTGGGCGACAGGGTGACCGCCCTGCACGTCAAGGACGGCACGCTCGAACCTCTCCCGTCCCTCGGCGCGGTTCCCACCGACCAGGTTCCCGCCGGCGAGGGCGTTGTCCCGCTGGCCGACGCGCTGGACGCGGCCCGGCACGCGCGGTACGCGATCGTCGAGTTCGACGCGTACCCCGGCGACATCTGGCACGGAGTGCAGGTCGGCTACGAGTTCCTCGCCGCGCGGGGCCTCGCCTGATGGCCGGCTTCGCCCCGCTCGGATCCGGCCCGGTCGGCGTCGGCTTCGTCGGCGCCGGCAACATCAGCGACACCTACCTCGAGAATCTCAACAGCTTCCCCGACATCGAGGTGCTGATCGTCGGCGACCTGCTCACCGACCGGGCCGCCGAACAGGCCCGGAAGCACGGGATCCCGGCATCCGGAAGCACCGCCGACGTGCTGGCCCACCCCGGCGTCGAACTGGTCGTCAACCTGACCGTTCCCGCGGTCCACGTCGAGATCTCGTCGCAGGCGATCGCCGCGGGCAAGCACGTGTGGAGCGAGAAGCCGATCGGCATCGATCGCGAGAGCGCCCGCGAGCTGCTCGCGCAGGCGGATGCCGCGGGTCTGCGCCTGGGCGTGGCCCCCGACACCGTCCTGGGTCCCGGCATCCAGTCGGCGAAGCGAGCGATCGAGCGCGGCGAGATCGGCCGGCCGCTGTTCGCGCAGACGAGCATGCAGTACCAGGGTCCGGAGGTCTTCCACCCGAACCCCGGCTTCCTGTTCGCACACGGCGCGGGGCCCCTGTTCGACATGGGCCCGTACTACTTCACGACGCTCGTGAGCATCCTCGGCCCGGTCGCCGCGGTCGCCGCGCTGGGCCTGAAGGCCAGTGACGAGCGCGAGATCCTCGTCGGGCCGGATGCCGGCGTGAGGTTCGCGGTCGAGGTCCCGTCGACGATCAACGTGCTGGCGTCGTTCGAGAGCGGCGCGCAGTCGCAGACGCTGCTCAGCTTCGACTCCCCGCTGCGCCGCCAGGGCATCGTCGAGATCTCGGGGACGGAGGGCACGATCGTGCTCCCCGACCCGAACATGTTCACCGGCCGCACGGCGGTCACCCGCCCGTTCAGCCACCGCGGATCCGATCCCGCGCATGCCGCCGTCGCGGAGCAGCCGTGGACGGACGTGCTCGAAGAGGGCGTCGTGGTCGGCCGCGGGCTGGGTGCGCTCGACATGGCGCGCGCGATCCGCACCGGGCGCCCGCACCGCGCGACCGGCGAGCTCGGCTACCACGTGCTCGACACGATGGTCGCAGCCCAGGAGTCCGCCGCCCGGGGCGAGTTCGTCGCCGTGGAGAGCACGGTCGACAGGATCGAAGCCGTGCCCGTCGACTTCGACCCGTTCGTCCGCACGGTCTAGCGCCCCTTGCTGCCGAGACGACGCAGAGCGCTGCGGCGGGCACCCGCCGACCGCACTTCGAGTCGATTCGGCAGACAGCAGAACGGCCGGACTCCCGAGGAGTCCGGCCGTTCTCGTTCGCTCTAGACGGTCGCGTCGCGCTTGGGCAGCACCCAGCCCGGCCGGACGAAGTGGCACGTGTAGCCGTGCGGGATGCGGACCAGATAGTCCTGGTGCTCCGGCTCGGCCTCCCAGAACGGCGCAACGGGCTCGATCGTGGTGACGGCCTTCCGGGGCCACAGCCCGGACGCATCGACGTCCGCGATCGTGTCGCGTGCGACCTGCTCCTGCTCGGGGGTGAGCGGGAAGATCGCCGACCGGTAGCTCGTCCCGATGTCATTGCCCTGACGGTTCAGGGTCGACGGGTCGTGGATCTGGAAGAAGAACGCCAGGATGTCGCGATAGGTCGTCTGCGTGGGGTCGAACACGATCTCGACGGCCTCGGCGTGGCCCGGGTGGTTGCGGTACGTGGCGTGGTCGTTGCTGCCGCCGGTGTAGCCGACACGCGTGTCGAGCACGCCCGGCTGACGGCGGATGAGGTCCTCCACACCCCAGAAGCAGCCGCCGGCGAGCACCGCCGTCTCGGTGCCCGGCGTGCGGGTGATCTCGCCCTTGTCGAATGGTCCGCTGGTCATGATGCGTTCTCCTGGTTCGCTGAGCTTGTCGAAGTGTCGATCGTGGTGTCCTCGAAGAGGCTGCGGTACTCGCCGTATCCCTGCGCCTCGAGCTCGGCGACGGGGATGAAGCGGAGAGCGGCCGAGTTCATGCAGTATCTCAGGCCACCGGCATCCCGCGGCCCGTCGTCGAAGACGTGGCCGAGGTGACTGTCGGCGCCCGACGAGCGCACCTCGGTGCGCTTCATCCACAGCTTGCCGTCGACCTTCTCAGTGACGGCCGCGCGCTCGATCGGCCGGGTGAAGCTCGGCCATCCGGTGCCGCTGTCGTACTTGTCGGTGGACGAGAAGAGCGGCTGGCCCGAGACGACGTCGACGTAGATGCCGGCGTCGTGGTTGTTCCAGTACTCGTTGCGGAACGGCGGCTCCGTGCCGTCATCCTGCGTGACCCGGTACTGGGCGGGGGTGAGGCGACTGAGCGCATCGGCGGTCGCGCGGTAGTCCTGTGACATGTGTTCTCCTCCTATGGCGACGCGGCTGGCTGCAACGTCGGTGAAGCTGCACCTTCACTACAGGAGAACGGATGCCGCGCCCGTTTTGGTCCCGCCAACCTGGGAGCGCGCCGTGAGTTCGCGGCGCCGCTTCACAGCTCGGTGCTGCTGAGGACGTCGCTCGCGGCGATCTTCAGCACGCCCCCCTCGTCCACGAGGCGATAGCTCGTCACCTCCTGCACGACACGCCCGTCCCGGTAGTAGTACGTGAGCGTCGCCTGCACCTGATCGGGTGCGGCGGCCACCACGTCAGCGACCTCCACGCCGGCGATCTCCGCCCAGAAGGCCTCGTAGCCGCCCCGACCGCCGGCGTGATTCTCCTGGTAGTCGGCGGTCATCCGTGGCCACGCGGTCTCGAGGTCGCCGGGCAGCAGCGTGTAGTAGGTCGAGACCGCCTCGACGGCCCGCTGCTCGGCGGTCTGCGCGGGCGGGGCCGGCTCCTGGCCATCGGGCGGAGGTTCTTCGGCCGGAGGCGGAACCGCCTCCTCTTCCGGCGTCGGCGTGGGCTCCGTTTCGGCGGGCGTCTGAGTGGGAGTCGCCTCGTTCGCAGGGCCGGCGTCGGGGTCGGCGTCCGGCTGCAGAGACGTGAAGAGCAGCGCAGCCGCCACCACCAGGGCGACGACGAGGACGAGCGCGGCGACGACACCGGCGCGACGGCGACCCGTGCGCTCGGGCGCCGGACCGGCCGCCGGCGGTGGCTCGCGGGTGGCGGGCGGCGGTGCGGCGACCCCCGCGACCGTCGCCCCGGTGAGCGGCTCGGTCTCCGCGGTGGCCCCGCCCTCGCGCGTGGAGTCGTGCATGCGAACCGTCTCCGCAGTGGCCCCACCGCCGCGCGCGGCGTCGTGCATGCGAACCGTCTCCGCAGTGGCCCCACCGTTGCGCTCCCCATCTTGCATGCGCGCCGTCTCCGCGGTGTCCCCGCCGTCGCGCTCGCCCTCGTGCAGAGGCAATTCCGTGGCCGGATCCGGATCCGGAGGCGGAAGCGGCGGCGCCGGGCGCGGCGGGGCTGCGCTCGCCGCTGCGGCGCCCTGCAGCGGTACCGTCGTGCGCGTCGGCGGGTGCTCGGCCACGGTCGCATCGTCGTCGGCGAGGGGCTGCGTGGCGACGAGCTCGGGTGAGACGACGGATGCAGCGGCGGCGCCGGCCGCCGCGACCGGCCCCCCTCGCGCACGCTCTCGCACCTCCGACAGCGACTGGACGACGGAGGCCATGCTCGGCCGTCGCTTGGGTTGGGGGAACAGCATCTCCCACAGCAGCGGCGCGAGCGGGCCGGCGTGCTTCGGCGGGGGATAGCCGCCCTGCGCGACACGGTGCAGCAAGGCGATCGCGTTCTTGTCGGAGCCGAACGGCGGCTCCCCCTCGACCATCGCGTAGAACGTCGACCCGAGCGAGAACACATCCGATGCGAAGGTCGTCGGCAGACCGCGGGCGGCCTCGGGGGCGAGGTACGCGGGGGTGCCGTGGATCATGCCGGTCGCGGTGATCGTCGCATCGCCGAGCGCATGCGAGATGCCGAAGTCGCTGATCATCGCCGATCCGTCCTCGGTGATGAGGATGTTGCCGGGCTTGACGTCGCGATGGACGATCTTCATCTTGTGGGCGGCGGCGAGCGCGGCGGCGACCTGCTCGCCGATCCGCGCCGTCTCGGCCGGGCTGAGCGGTCCGTGCTCGCGGAGCAGGTCGGACAGGGGCGTCGACTCGATCAGCTGCATCACGATGCACGGCTGGCCCTCGTGCTCGATGACGTCGAAGACGGTGACCGCGTGCGGATGGTGCAGGCCGGCGGTGATGCGCGCCTCGCGCATGGCCCGATCGGTCGCTGCCTGCCGCTCCGCGTCGGTGAGCTGCGGCTGGGTGCGCAGCATCTTCAGCGCCACGGGCCGCCGCAGCCGCTCATCCCACGCCTGCCACACGACGCCCATGCCGCCCGCCCCGAGCATCTTGACGAGGCGGTAACGGTCGGCGAGCAGAGTGGTGGGAGTGGTCATGGGAGTGGGCGATTCGGACGACTGAGGTGAACGCTACGCTCGCCGACGCCACGCTTCAGGGGGTTGCGCGGACGGCCCCGATGTGTGTGGGGTCCGCAGCGACGGTGGCAGACAACCGCCGCGGAGCTCAGAGGGCGGGGCGGCGCATCCGGTTGGAGAGGGTGGATCCGGCCAGCACTCCGAGCGCGATCGCGACCATCGTCGACAGCGTCGCCACGAGGGATGCGGCTGCCGTCGCGTCGCCGCCGAGGACGTCGGCGACCCCCACCAGACCGAGCGCACCCGGCACCAGCAGCCAGAACGCGGGGGTGAAGCTCACCAGGGCGGCCGGCCCGGTCGGCTGACGCGCCACCAGGGCGGTCACCGGGGTGACCACCAGCGCGCCGACGAAAGCCGACAGCACGCCGCCCAGCGCCAGGTCTCCGAGCACCTGAGCCGAGTAGGCGACGTAGAGCACGAGCAGGATCCACGGCAGCGACCGCCGAGGCGCGCAGCGGTGCACCGAGATGGCCACGCCGAAGACAGCGACGGCGATCCATGGGGCTATCGGTCCCAGCAACTCGGGCTGCTCGCTGAAGTCGAAGTCGGGCACGCCGACGAGGGCGCCCGCGGTGACGATGCCCGCACCCAGCAGCACGAGCTGCATCGCACCCGCCGCCAGGCGGCCCGCACCGGAGATCATCTGACCCGTCGCCAGTTCCAGAACCGCCGTGGTCAGCAGGGCCCCGGGCAGGAGCACGACCAGCGGCGCCAGCAGTGCGGCCAGGATGCCGGACCCCGCGCCGTTGAGCAGCAGCAGGAACACCACGAGCGCGACGAAGAACGCGATGCCGACCGTGATGAGGGCGCCGTAGCGGCGCGGCAGGCGCTCGCTCACAAGCAGCGCGGCACCGGTGATCAGTCCGAGTCCGGCGGCGAGGGACACCCCGGTCCAGGACGCGCCGAGCAGCACCGACAGGGCGCCGCTGAGGAATGCGTAGCCGACGACGCGCACGACGCGACCGTACGGTGGCGACATCGCCCGGATGCGCTCGATCCGCTCGACCGTCGACCGAGGGTCCAAGACCCCGGTGCGGGCGCCGTCCACCGTCCGCTGGACCTCGTCGATCTGGGAGAACAGCAGCTGTCCGTCACCGCTGGCGACGGCTCCGGTCTGGTGCTGGCCCTGGCCGCGCGCCGACACGAGCAGCGCGTTCGGGAAGACGAGCACTTCGCTCTCGGGCAGTCCGTTGACGTTCGCGATGTCGCGAAGGACGTCCTGCACCGTCTCGACCGAGTACCCGGCCTGGATCATCGCGCTGCCGACCGCTTCCGCGGCGGCGAGCGCGGCGGCCGCATCGGGCTCGGCAGTGGGCCTGACCGGGAGCGACCCCGTGATGATCGCCGATCGGCCGCTGATCGCGATGTCGCGCTCCGCGCGACCGCGCATCGCGAACAGCAGGATCGCCGCCACCGCGAGCACGGCGATCGCCGCGATTATCGAGATCACAAGAGGTCCATGTCTGCCGGGTAACGTCTGATTCTCACACGTCCGCCGGCGACTGCCCGGCGTGTGCGACCGCCGTCCCGGGAATGCACGCGAGCGGATTCGACTTGTCGCTCCGGTAGACGCCGAGGAGAATGCTCACGTATGGCTGAGTTGACGATCATCCAGCGCTCGCCCGACCCCGAGCAGGTCGCCCAGTCGCGCACCCGGCGGTCCATCGCGGAGAAGATCCGCGGCATGGGCCAGAACCGGATCGGCGCGCTGATCCTGCTGCTGGCGACCCTCGCGGCGATCATCTGGGCGAACGTGTCGGTCGGCTCCTATGAGGCGTTCTGGGAGACGCACCTGACCGTCGGCGTGGGCGACATCCAGTTGGACTTCACCCTGCACGCGCTGGTCAACGACGCGCTTGATGGCGATCTTCTTCTTCACCGTGGGTCTCGAGGTGCGTCGCGAGTTCGCCATCGGCGAACTGACAAGCTGGTCGCGCGCCATGGTGCCGGTCATCGCGGCCGTCGCGGGGCTCGCGATCCCGGCCCTGCTGTTCGTGCTGATCGCCGCCGATTCCGGGCAGGCGTACGCATGGGGCATCGTCATCTCGACCGACACCGCATTCCTCGTCGGCGCGCTGGCGCTGATCGGACCACGGGTGCCCGGGCGCCTGCGCGTGTTCCTGCTGGCCCTGGCCGTCGTCGACGACATCGGGGCGCTCAGCATCATCGCGCTCGTCTACACCGAGAACTTCAACCCGATGCCGCTGCTGATCGCGGCCGCGGGGCTCATCGGCGTCTACTTCACCCGCTACCTGCGCGGCGGACGCGGGCCGGTCTATGCGACGCTCGCGATCATCGTCTGGCTGGCCTTCCTCGCCTCCGGCGTGCACCCGACGCT
This sequence comes from uncultured Actinomycetota bacterium, assembly GCA_963750955.1. GTDB lineage: Bacteria > Actinomycetota > Actinomycetes > Actinomycetales > Microbacteriaceae > Microbacterium. The sequence goes on along the minus strand of CAVVSI010000007.1, from coordinate 126,182 downwards.
CGCCGGGGTCGCGATAGCGCTCCTCGTTCCCGTGTACCGGCCCGACCGGCGCGACGTCGAGCACGCGCTCGACCTCGCGCGAACGTTCCGGCAGTCCCCCAACACCGAGTACGCGCGCGCCGCCGCCAACAGCCTGCGTGAGTCGATCTCGATCAACGAGCGCCTGCAGTCGGCGTACGCGCCGTACGTCGCCTACGTGATCCTGCCGCTGTTCGCGCTCGCGAACGCGGGCGTCGTCATCAGCCCCGAGATCCTCGCCGGCGCCATGACCTCGGCTTTGACCTGGGGCATCGTGATCGGCCTTGTCGTCGGCAAGTTCCTCGGCGTGTTCGGCTCCACCGCCGTCCTGAAGCTGCTGCGGCTCGGCGAGTTCGGGCCGGGGCTCACGCTGGACCGCATCGCGGGCGGGGCGGCCCTGTGCGGCATCGGCTTCACGATCTCGCTGTTCATCGTCGACATCGCGATCGACGACGAGGTCGCGCAGAACGAGGCCCGGGTCGGCGTGCTCGCGGCATCCGTTATCGCCTTCCTCATCGCGACCGTGATCTTCAGGGTCTCCGATGCCGTCCGCCCGGATCTGGAATCCGGCCAGACCCTCGCCCGCGCGGTCGACCCGAAGCGGGATCACGTCTTCGGCGCCGCCGACGCGCCGTACACCATCGTCGAGTACGGCGATTTCCAGTGCGGCTTCTGCCTGAAGGCATCGGGATCGATCCAGGAGGTGCACAGCGAGCTCGGCGACCGGCTCCGCTACGTGTGGCGCCACGCGCCGCTGACCCAGTACCACCCGAACGCTCTGGCGGGGGCGGAAGCCGCCGAGGCGGCATCCCTGCAGGGGAAGTTCTTCGAGTTCGAGCGCGGGCTGTTCGCCGACCAGGAGAACCAGAGGCCTTCCGACATCATCCGCCTGGCCCGCGAACTCGGCCTGGACGTCGAGAGATTCGAGCGCGATCTGACCTCGCCCGAGGTCACGGGGCGGGTGCGGGACGACATGCTGGATGCCGAGGCGATGGGCATCACATCCGTGCCGACGCTCTTCATCAACGGCCGTCGGCACGTCGGGCCGTACGATGCGCAGTCGCTCATCCGCGCGCTGTCGCAGGGCGATGCCGGCACCGCGCCGGTCACGACCTCGACCATTCCGGCACAGTAGGGAGACCTCCGCGATGGGAAGCGACCAACCAGACCCCGTGCAGCGGCCGGAGCTCACCGACGCGCAGTGGAAGCGCCTCTGCGCGTTCGGGACGCCCGTCGAGGTCGCCGCCGGCGAGTACCTCTTCCGGTCCGGTGACAGCCGGTACGACCTGATCCTGGTGGAAACGGGTGAGGTCGAGATCGTCCGCGACTCCCTCTGGTGGATCGAGGAGGCGGTGCTCACGCGGATGGGGCCTCGCTCGTTCGTCGGCGAACTCGGACTGCTGAACGGGCAGGGCGCGTTCCTGTCGGCGCGGGTGACCGAGGCCGGGCGGGTGCGGCGCGTCACGCGAAGCGACCTGCGCAAGCTCATGACCGAGGACGACGAGCTGTGCGACATCATCCTGCACGCGCTGTGGGCGCGCCGGGAGTCGCTGCGGAAGGGTCCCGCCGCCCTGACGCTCAAGCTCGTGGGGGCGAAGTCGTCGCGCGACTTCCTGGCGCTGCGCCGCTTCGCCGAGCGCCTGGACCTCGTCCACGCCGCCGTGGAGCTGCCCCCGGGAGACCTCGGCTCGCTGACCGGTCACGGCATCACCGTCGACGACCTGCCCGTCGCGTTCATCCAGGGCGAGCCGATCCTGCGCGCGACGCCGGGGGTTGTGGCGGAGCGACTGGGTCTGAGCTATCAGGGCGAAGCCGACGAGGTCGTCGACCTCGTGGTCGTGGGGGGCGGTCCTGCGGGTCTCGCCGCCGCGATCTACGGAGCGTCCGAGGGTCTCAGCACTGTGCTGCTGGATGCGGTGGCACCGGGCGGGCAGGCGGCGGCGACCTCGCGCATCGAGAACTTCCTCGGCTTCCCGTTCGGCGTGAGCGGCGTCGACCTGATCGGCCAGGCTTCGCTGCAGGCGCTCAAGTTCGGCGTGCGGGTGTACGCGCCGTGCGAAGCGGTGAAGCTGGAGCCGACGGGCGAACTGCTGGATGTCACCCTCACCGACGGGCGCATCATCCGTGCGCGCACTGCCATCGTCACGTCCGGCGCGGCCTACCGGCGGCTCGACCTCGACCGCTGGGCCGATTTCGAGCGCGCGGGCATCTACTACGCCGCGACCCAGCTCGAACTCCGCCAGGTGATGGAGGCGCCCGTGGTCGTGGTGGGCGGAGCGAACTCGGCCGGTCAGGCGTCGCTGTACCTCGCCGCCAACGGCTGCCCCGTGCGCCTGGTCGTGCGCGGCACCGACCTGAGCGCGCGCATGTCGTCGTACCTGGTCGACCGGCTGCTCGAAGATCCGCGCATCGAGGTGCACACCGGCTCGCGCATCACCGGGTTGGACGGCGGGCACGCGCTGGAACGCGTCAGCATCGACAGCGTCGGCACGGTCGACGCCCGCGGGCTCTTCTGCTTCATCGGCGCCGAGCCGGCCACGGGCTGGCTCGGCGGGCTCGACCGCGACGCGGACGGGTTCCTGCGCACCGGAACCGACATCGCGGCGCAGTCGCTGGCGCAATGGCAGAGGCTCGGCCGCGAGCCGCTGCCCTTCGAGACCTCGGTGCCGCGGGTGTTCGCCGCCGGAGACGTGCGGCGCGGCTCGATGAAGCGCGTGGCCGCGGCCGTCGGCGAGGGCTCGAGCGCGGTCGCATCGGTGCATCGCGCGCTCGCCGGCTGACCGCAGCGGAGCGGGCCCGGGCCTCAGTGCGCCTCGTGCAGCCGCATCAGAGCCGCGATGACGTCGCTGTGCCAGCGACGCGCCGCGGGCAGGACCCCCGTGAAGATCGCGGTGTCGTGGGTCACTCCGAGATACTGCACGGCGCTCGCCTCGACTCCCGCGGCGCGCAGGCGGGCGGCATAGGCGGCGCCGTCGCCGCGCAGAGGGTCGTATTCGGCAGTCAGGATCACGGCCGGTGGAAGGCCGGCGTGCGACGCCGCACGCAGCGGCGAGGCGAGTGGATCGCGTGCGTCGGACGACCGGGCGAGGTAGGTGCGCGCGACCGAACGCAGCTCGCGCAGGGCGATGAGACTCGGGATGCCGAGGGCCCGGGTGGCTCGCAGATCCAGGTGCCGCCCGGTCAGGTCGGTCACGGGCACCTCCAGCAGCTGCAGGCGCACGGGAACACGGGCGCGGTCCCGGTTCGCCAGCGTCAGCGCGGCCGCGATCGAGGCGCCGGCCGATGTGCCGGCCACACCGATGCGCTCGGGATCGACGCCGAGCTCCGTGGCGTTCTCCTGCAGCCACACCAGCGCCGCGAGCGCCTGCTCGATCTGAGTGGGGTAGCGGTGCTCGGGGGCCAGCGCGTAGTCCACCGCGGCCATGGCGACGCCCGCATCCGCCGCGCGGCGGCGGTTCGCGGCATCCGTCGTCGGGAAATCGATCCCGCCGATCCGGAACGCGCCGCCGAAGAACGTGAGCCATACGGGGACCGGCCCCGCCTCGGACGCATCGGGATAGTAGATGCGCACGCGCACCGAAGGCCGACCGGCGACCGGCACGTCGTGCTCGGAGGTGCGCACCGCCGGGCCCGGCGTCCCGACGGTCTCGAGCTCCTTGCGGTCCCAGGCGCGGGCGGCGCGACGGTGCCGCTCCCTGGCTGTCCTCGGGGCTGAGCCCGGGCGCGCGGACGGCGCAGCACGCGGGGACGGCGCAGAGACCTCCGGCTGAGCCGCGGTCCGCCCGAACGGCCAGCTTCTCCAGCGCGCGAAGCGGGTCGAGAGGGCGTCCAGTCGCTGACGGATCAGGTAGCGCCGGTGCACCTTCAATCGCTCGGCGAAGAAGGGGTCCAAGGGCATCGCGATCTCCTCGGCTTTCGGGTTCTCGAGTCTAGTGAGCGCGATCTCCGGGTTCTCCGACCGCTCGGCACAAGCATGTCGCCGCGGCTCGCGCAACCCCCGTGAGGTGACACGGCCGGGTTGATCGAATGGGACCATGACCACCGCAACCCCCGCGGCCGTGCGCGTCAGTGTGATCGTCGCCGTCTTCAATCCGGGACCCGGCTTCGACGACCTCGTCCGGTCCCTCGACCGTCAGACGCTGGGGACCGATGCCTTCGAGGTGCTCCTGTGCGACGACGGGTCGGACGAGACGACGCGGCAGCGGCTCGCCGAGGTGGCGGCATCCCGCCCGCACGTCCGCATCCTCAGCCTGCCCCACACCGGGTGGCCCGGCACACCGCGCAATCACGGCATCGACGCAGCCAGGGGCGAGTACGTCTTCTTCGCCGATCACGATGACTGGCTCTTCGACGGTGCGCTGGAGCGTCTGTGCGACTATGCCGACCGTCACTCGTCCGACGTCGTCATCGGCAGAGTGGTCGGGATCGGACGGAAGATCCCCCGCCGGATCTTCCGTCGCGACGTGCCGTTCGCCACTCTCGGGCAAGACCCGCTGCTGGAGCTCCTCACGCCCCACAAGCTGTTCCGCACCGCGTCCCTCCGCAGGAACGGCATCCGCTTCCCCGACGGCAGAGTGCGCCTGGAGGATCACCTCTTCGTGATGCGCGCCTACTTCGACGCGTCCACGATCTCGATCCTCGCGAGCGAGCCCTGCTACGCGTGGGTGAAGAACGACACGAGCGCGAGCTCGTCGCGCATCGACCCGAGGACGTACTTCCCGCACCTGGAGGCAGTGCTCGACCTGGTCGAGGCGAACACGGCGCCGGGTGCGCTGCGCGACGAGCTTCTGCGCCACTGGTACCGGGGCAAGATCCTGAACCGGCTGGCCGGCAGACGCCTGGTGCGCTATCCCGAGACATACCGCGCCGCATTCCTCGACGTCGTCACTCCGCTGGCTCGCGACCGATTCGGGCCGGGCGTCGAGAGCGGTCTGCCGTTTCCCCTTCGGATCCGCTCGGCGCTCCTGCGGGCCGGTCGGCGCGAGGCCCTGATGCATCTGGCCCAGTTCGACGCCGCACTCGAGTGTCGCGCCGAGGTGACCGCCGCCCGGTGGTCGCGCACCGGCACGCTCGATCTGACCGTGCGCGTGCGGTTCCTGCACGACGGCCGCGACGCGCTCGTCTTCGATCGCTCGGGAGCCTGGCTTCCACCCGGGCCTCTGACGCAGGACGTGCTCGGGTCCGTCGATCTGGACGCGAGCGGGGATCTCATGCGCGATCGGCTCGACCTCGTCCTGCACGATGCTGCCGACGTCGCCGAACGCCGCATCTCGGGACGCGGCGTCACCGAGTGGCCGAGCGTGCGAGCGGCCGTCGACCCGCTGAAGCTCTTCAGCCGCGTCAGCTCCTCGCGCGGTGGCACCCTCGACGCCCGCGTCCGGCATGCGGGCTGGAGCTTCGAGGTCCCGCTCCGGGCGGAGCACGCGGTCCTGCGCGATGCGGGCCGATCGCCCCTGCTCGCCGGCCGCAGATCCGAACTGGTCCTGCGCGACGACGGGACCGTCGAGCTGCGCCGCGAGTGGCCTTCCGGAAGGGTGCGGGACCTCGGCGCCCGGGTGGTCCGCCGGGGCGGGTCGCGCCTGCGGCGGGCGCTCGCGCGGCCGACACCTCGACAGGCGAAGGATGCCGCGACCGGTCAGCCGAATTCGGCGGGCTCCCACTCCCCAGGGGTGGTCAGCGGCGCGTCCCGCACCTCGACGCCGGACTCGCTCACCGTCCCCACGCACACCAGCAGCGAGTAGGAGGGGATGCCCTCGTAGGTCTGTCGGCGGATGATCGCGGCGTCGTCGTCTCCGGCCAGCTCGGCGCTGCGGTCCACGATCGCCAGCCACGGTCGCCACCACTCCTCACCCGGCGGGTCCTCCGCGGCGGTGCGGAACTCCGGGAGCCACGCCGAGATGCGGGCGGTGCCGGGGTCGTCGACATCATCGTGGGCGACCATGTGCGTGCCCGGGCTCAGCTCGAGGGTCCGCGACTCGAGCCCGTTCCACGAGATCACGCGTGCGGTGTGCGCGGTCACCTCCAGGAGGTTGAATCCCCGGGTGTGCGGCCGCTCGTCGGGCGAGCGGCCGACGACCGACTCCAGCGCGACCGTGCCCCGGGTGCGGACCTCCGCATCGGACCGGTCCGACAGGTCGTGGCGGTTCAGCAGCACGGCCAGCCGGCGGGTGGCCGGGTCGGCGGCCAGCCATGCGCCGCCGGCGCGCGCATCCCGGATGCCGATCACGCCGGGGTACTGCTCCGGCCACCAGCGACCCAGCCGGTTCCACGGCCGAGCCGGATCCTCGTCGCGGACGGCGAGCAGGCGCACCGGTCGTGAGTCGTCCACGGGCACCGTGATGATCACCGTGCACATGCCGGCGCCCCCCTCGTTCGCTGCGCCCGAGCGGCCGGATCCGGCACCCGTGCCACAATCGACCCGTGTACGTCATCGTCGGAGTGACGGGCGGGATCGCCGCCTACAAGACCGTGCAGCTCGTGCGGCTGCTCGTTCTGGACGGTCACGAGGTCCACGTGATCCCCACCGACGACGCGGTGAGGTTCGTCGGCATCCCGACCTGGGAGGCCATCAGCCGCAATCCGGTCACCACCTCTGTCCATGACGATGTCGCGAGGGTCCGCCATGTCGCGCTCGGGCAGGCTGCGGATCTGGTGATCGTGGCGCCCGCGACGGCGAACTTCCTCGCGAAGATGGCCGCCGGGCTGGCCGACGACCTGCTCGGTACGAGCCTACTGGCCACCACCGCGCCGGTCGTCGTCGCCCCCGCGATGCACACCGAGATGTGGCGGCACCCGGCCACGACGCACAACGTCGAGGTGCTGCGCGCCCGGGGTGTGCACATCGTCGGGCCCGAGGACGGCCCGCTGACCGGCGGCGACGTCGGCCCCGGCCGGATGACCGAACCGGAGCAGCTGCACGCCGCGGTCACGGCGCTGCTGGCGCACCGGACCGATCTGACGGGTGTGCGAGTTGTGGTCAGCGCCGGCGGAACGCGCGAGCCGATCGATCCCGTGCGCTACATCGGAAATCGCTCGAGCGGGCGGCAGGGTGTCGCCGTGGCGCTGGCCGCCGCCGACCGCGGTGCCGACGTCGCACTCGTCGCGGCGCAGGTGGACGCCGATGTGCTCGCCCAGGCGGGCGCCCACCCGCGAATTGCGATCGCCCGCGCGACCACTGCCGCCGAGCTCGCCGCCGAAGTGTCGGCCCGCGCGGCCGGGGCCGACGTCGTCGTGATGGCCGCGGCCGTCGCCGACTATCGCGTGGCCGAGGCGGCCGAGCGCAAGCTCACGAAGGAGCAGACCGGCGGCGAGCTCACGCTCACGCTCGTCGAGACCGACGACATCCTGGCCGCGCTCGTCCGTGAGCGCCGTCCCGGCCAGACGATCGTGGGGTTCGCGGCCGAGACCGAGCCGGATGCCGATGCCCTGCTCGAGCGCGCGCGGAGCAAGCGCCGGCGCAAGGGCGTCGACCTGCTCGCCGTCAACGAGGTGGGCTGGCAGAAGGGATTCGAGTCCGCCGACAACACGCTCACGTTCATCGGCGCCGACGACGAGGTCGTCGCGACGGTCAGCGGATCCAAGCGCGAGGTCGCCGACGCGCTGTGGGATGCGGTGCTGCGGGGACGAGAAGATCTGCCGGGCTGAGGAGCGGCCCGGGTGGAAGCTCCTCGATTCGGCCGGGGTCCTCACCCGGCCGGGATGCCGGGGTCGCGGCATCCGTTCGCGTCCACTACTGTTGAGGCGTGCTGACCTGTCGTTGTTGTCGCTGAGTGCCTCGCGCTCGCTTCGACGACCCCGACAGCTGCCGTGCCCCTGACGCACGGCCTTTCCCACAGGACACCACCGTGCGATACGCCCAGAGCGTGACCGACCTCGTCGGCAACACACCCCTCATCCGTCTCAACCACGTGACCGCCGGCATCCGTGCCACGGTCCTCGCGAAGGTCGAGTACTTCAATCCCGGCGGCTCGGCGAAGGACCGCATCGCGCAGAACATCCTCGACGCCGCGGAGCGCGAGGGGCTGCTGAAGCCGGGAGGCACGATCGTCGAGCCGACGAGCGGCAACACCGGGGTCGGGCTCGCCCTGATCGCCCAGCAGCGTGGCTATCGCTGCGTCTTCGTCGTTCCCGACAAGGTCGCCGAGGACAAGCGGGCGGTCCTGCGGGCGTACGGCGCCGAGGTCGTGGTCGCTCCGACAGCGGTCGAGCCCGACGACCCGCGTTCGTACTACAGCGTGTCGGCGCGACTGGTCGAGGAGATCCCCGGCGCCTACATGCCGAACCAGTACGCCAACCAGAACGGCCCGCGCAGCCACTACGAGACCACCGGCCCTGAGATCTGGCGCGACACCGACGGCCGCGTCACGCACTTCGTCGCCGGTGTCGGCACAGGCGGCACGATCACCGGCAGCGGCCGGTACCTGCGGGAGGCGTCCGGCGGCGCCGTGCGGATCGTCGGAGCGGACCCCGTCGGCTCGATCTACTCCGGCGGACCCGTGCACGGGTACGACGTCGAGGGGGTCGGCGAGGACTTCTGGCCCGCCGCGTTCGACCCGACGGTCGTCGACGAGATCCATCGGGTCAGCGACGCGGAATCGTTCGCGATGACCCGCCGCCTCGCCCGCGAGGAGGGCCTGCTCGTGGGCGGCTCGAGCGGAATGGCGGTCGTCGCCGCGCTGCGCACGGCCCAGGACCTGCCCGAGGACGCCGTCGTCGTCGTGCTGCTGCCCGACCACGGGCGCGGCTACCTCAGCAAGCTCTTCGACGACGAGTGGATGTCGGCACACGGCTACCCCACCGACGACGGATCCGCCCCCGACGCAGGAAGCAGCGCATGACCGATCTCCCCACCATCCCGGCTCGCGGGTTCGACAGCCTCGCCGTGCACGCAGGCCAGGCCTTCGACCCGACGACGGGTGCGGTCATCCCGCCGGTGCACTTCTCCACCACGTACGCGCAGGACGGAATCGGGGGCCTGCGTCAGGGCTACGAGTACGGACGCAGCGGCAACCCCACGCGCACCGCGCTCGAGACCCAGCTGGCCGCGATCGAGGGCGGCCGCCACGGTCTGTCGTTCTCGTCCGGCCTCGCCGCCGAGGATGCCCTCCTGCGCGCGGTGCTGAAGCCCGGCGACGAGGTGCTGCTCGGCGACGACGTGTACGGCGGAACCTACCGGCTGATCGCCCGCATCCTCGGCCCGTGGGGCGTCGGACTGCGTATCGTCGACATGAGCGACCTCGAGGCCGTCGCCGCGGCGCTCGAGGAGCGGCCGGCGCGCATCCTGTGGGTCGAGACGCCCAGCAATCCGCTGCTCCGCATCACCGACATCGCCGGGCTGGCGAAGCTGGGGCGGGATGCCGGAGCCCTCGTGGTCGTCGACAACACGTTCGCCTCCCCCGCGCTGCAGCAGCCGCTGTCGCTCGGCGCCGACGTCGTCGTGCATTCGGCGACGAAGTACCTCGGCGGGCACTCGGATGTCGTCGGCGGGGCGCTCGTGATCCAGAACGACGAGGTCGCCGAGGGCGCCAAGTTCCTGCAGTTCGCCGCGGGCGCCGTCTCGGGACCCCTCGACGCCTGGCTCACCACGCGCGGCATCAAGACCCTCGGCCTGCGGATGCAGCGGCACAGCGAGAACGCAACCGCCGTCGCGGCCTTCCTGGAGGGTCACGACCGGGTGGCGCGCGTGTACTACCCGGGACTGCCCTCGCACCCGGGGCACGAACTGGCCGCCCGCCAGATGTCCGCGTTCGGCGGCATCGTGTCGCTGGCGCTCGCGGACGGGAAGACGGCGCGGCGCTTCGCCGAGTCGACGCGGCTGTTCCAGCTCGCCGAGTCGCTGGGTGGGGTGGAGTCGCTGGTCAACTATCCCCACGAGATGACCCACGCGTCGGTGCGCGGCACCGAACTCGCCGTTCCCGAAGAGGTCGTGCGCCTGTCGGTCGGCATCGAGAGCGTGGACGACCTGCTCGCCGACCTCGAGCGGGCGCTGACCGGTCTCTAGAGCGGACTCGGCAGCGGCAGCTCCCGGCCGGCTGCCCGCGCCTCCTCCATCAGCACCTGCTCGGCGCGCTCGTAAAGCTGCATAGCGTGCTCGGGAGTGTCACCGACGGCGGTCATGCCGACCCGGCCCATCTCGGTGAGCGAACTGATCATGTGGAAGACGATGCCGGCCTGACGCGACTGGTCGAAGTGCAGCCCGTGCCGGGCTACCGAGTCGAACAGATCGCCGATCGAGAGCGCCCTCAGCTCGTCCGACTCGAGGTGGTCCGTCGCCACGAGGTGCTTCTCGTCGCCTTCCCGCGTGAGGAACCGGCCGGACTCCCCGTCATAGCCGCCGTCGGTGAGGAACTGCAGCGTGAGGAAGGGGTGGGTCGTTCCGCCCTTGCGGAGATTGAGCTCGATCGCGTAAGCGGACCACCGCCCTGCGGCATCCCGCACCACCACGAAGTCGACAGCGAAGCGTCCGATCACGCCCTCGCGGGCGAGCCGCTCCCCGATCGCCAGGCCCGGCTCGCTGATCAGCCGCGAGTACGCCGGATCGGCGGGGAACGTGCAGCCGAGGTAGCTCTGCCCGCTCGCACCGCCGAGCAGTTGGTCGTGGGTCGACAGCAGCTCCACGCTGCCGTCCGGACGCACCCGAAGCTGCACGCTCGGGCTCAGCAGGTCTTCACCCACGATGCGCTCCTCGACGATCCCGCCGTCGGACTCGAGGGTTGCGACGTACGTGTCGAACACGATGCGCGGCGACTCGAACTGCATCCGGCGGACGCGCTCGAGGATCTCGGCCCGCCGCTCGCCGCCGGGCACCGCGACGACGCCGGTGAGGTCGACCAGGGCGTTGCCGGTGCCGGACACCCCGTCGTTGAGCTTGACGATCACCTGGCCCATCGACGGCCGCGTTCCGAGCATCCCGTCGATCGCCGCGGTGACGTCGTCGAGGCTGTGCAGGTCCTCTGCTCCGAGCGGATACGGCACCCCGACCTCGCCGAAGAGCCGCCGGCATCCGGTCTTGGTTCCGAGTGGTGCGAGCCGCGGATCGGCGCCGTACATCGGGATGCCGAGGGTCACCGCGATGTCCCGCTCGAGCTCGGTGGTGTTGTACGGGATCAGATGACTGTGAGCCCGGTCGGGGATCCTCGCCGCGATTCGTGCGAGCAGCTGCGGGCGCTCCAGCAGCTTCGCGCTGAGGGGCCGGATCGATGCGTCCCCGACGGACACGAGCGACAGGCGGGCCAGGGCGTGGCTCGGGATGACACCCGGCAGCAGCGCGAGGTAGTACTCGATGATGCGGGGGTCGATGGGCATCGAGGTGACGTAGACCATGCGCAGACGGGGCTGGCGCAGCAGGATCAGCAGAAACAGGAACCGCTCCTCGTACGCCTGCGTCATCGTGGCGCTGGTCGCCGTCCCGCTCGGGGTGACCGATGGGATGACCACGACCGACTCGTCCTCGAAATCGTGCTTCATCGCCACCCACACCGACTCCATCCGGTCCTGAAGCTGCTGGAACCGGGCGTTGCGCGCGTCTTGACCGAGAGCCGAGAGGGTTTCGACGCCGCCGGCCGCCGCGTTCGTGAGTGTCGTCATGGTGTGAGCCTCACCTTCTTCGCATCGATGCCCGTGACATCGAATGCCCGGATGGCGCGGCTGAATCCGCGCAGGTCGAGCTCGCCGACGGGCTCGCCGATCGCCAGACCGTCGGTCGCAGAGAAGACCCGCTGAGCGACGAGCACCTGCCCCGCCGACGCCGCCGCGCACAGCCGGGCCGCCAGGTTCGTCACGCTCCCTATCGCGGCGTAGTCGAAGCGCCCCTCGAAGCCGATTCGCCCGAGAGTGGCGTAGCCCTGGGCGATGCCGATGCCGAAGCCGAGGTCATGGCCACGGCGGCTCCATCCTTCGGCGAGCTCGGCGACCCGGTCGCGCATTGCGACCGCCATCGTGACCGCTCGCTCAGCGGCGTCGTCGACGGGCAGCGGGTCGTTGAAGAAGACCATCAGCCCGTCACCGGTGAACCGCTCCAGGGTGCCCTCGAACCGGTAGATCAGCTCCCCCAGCGCCGTGTGGTACTCGCCGAGCACGCCCATGACCTCTTCGGGTTCACTGGACTCGGCGAACGGCGTGAAGCCGCGCAGGTCGCAGAAGACCACGACGATCTCCCGTCGATGGCTGGAGAGGAACCCCTCGTCCCCCGAGTCGATGACGAGGTCGACGAGCTGAGGCGAAAGGAAGCGGCGAAGGCGGTTCACCCGCTCGAGTTCGTCCACCTGGGCCGTCACGCGCGCTTCGAGCTCCGCGTTCCAGCGGGCCAGCTCGTCGGTCTGCCGCTGGATCGTGTCCTGGTACCGCTTCACCCGCGCCAGGGACGCCACCCGCGCGAGCAGCTCGCCCTGGTTCAACGGCTTCGTGACGAAGTCATCGGCGCCCGCTTCGATCGCGCGGACCTTCTCCTGGTCGCCGCTCGCGGTGATCATGACGACCGGCAGGAACTCCAGTCCCGGAGTGCGGCGGATGCGGCGACACACCTCGTACCCGTCCATCCCGGGCATCAGGATGTCGAGCAGAACCAGATCGGCGCCCGAGTCCGGCAGCATTCCGAGGGCCTCCTCGCCGGACTGCGCCGTGAGCACTCGATACCCGCGCGGACTGAGGATGGCATCGAGCAGCCTCAGGTTCTGCGGAAGATCATCGACCGCGACGATCGTGATCGGCTCGTCGGACAGCTCGTCAGGGGGCATCGACGCGTCCTCTGCTCAGAAAATCGCTGATCTGGGACGGCAGAGCGCGCACGCTGATGGGCTTGCCCAGGTAGCCGTCGAACCCTTCGCGTGCGGCGCGCTCCCGATCCTCCCGCATCGCGAAGGCGGTGACGGCCACCACCGGAACCGTGTTCAGCCGCGGGTTCTGCCGCAGAAGCCGCAGAGCCTCGTACCCGTCCATCCCGGGCAGCTGGATGTCCATCAGCACCAGATCGGGCCGGCAGGTCTCGGCCAGGACCACCCCCTCCTCGGCGGAGGGCGCGGCGACGACGTCATAGCCCGATACCGTCAGCACGTCGCGGACGAGCTTGAGGTTGAGGGGATTGTCCTCGACGACGAGGATGCGACCGGTTGCCATCACGCCACCTCCCGTGCCGCGACCGTCGCGGGCTCGCCGCCGCCCGGCGGGACGCCCGGAAGCGCTCCGACGCGGCGCAGCGCACTCACGAGTGCGTCGCGGGCGACGGGTTTGATGAGGTACTCGGCCGCTCCCATCGCCAGCCCGCGGTGCTTCTCGTCGAGGATCGACACGACGATGACCGGCACCGCCCGGGTCGCCTCGTCGGCGCGCACCCGCGTGAGCACCTCCCAGCCGTCGAGGCCGGGAAGGCGGATGTCGAGCACGACGGCGGCCGGCGACAGGGCGCTGATGAGCTCGAGGCCCTCGATACCGTCGCGGGCCAGCGCGATGCGAACGCCGAGTCCGTCGAGGTAGGCGGTGATCAGGTCGAGGGACGCCCGGTCGTCTTCAACCACGACGACGACCGGGAGTCCGGCATCCGCCACGGGCACGTCCTGCACTTCGGACGCCTCCTCGATCGGCACGGTGAAGCCGAACGTGCTGCCGACGCCGAGTTCGGTCTCGAGCCACATCGTGCCGCCGAGCAGGGCGACGATCCGTCGGCAGAGCGTGAGTCCCAGCCCGGTGCCCTCCTCGCTCTGCGCGCCCCGTCGGCCCTGCTGGAACGACTCGAAGATCCGCTCGCGGTCCTCCGGCGGGATGCCGACGCCGTCGTCTGTGACGGCGATCGCGATCTCGCCGCCGAGGCGGCGCGCAGAGACCTGCACGTGACCGCCGTCCGGCGTGAACTTGACCGCGTTGCTCAGCAGATTGAGCAGGACCTGCTTGAACCGCAGCTCGTCGGAATCGATCGTGTCGAGCTCGGGCTCCACCTCGAGGGAGAGGTCGATGCCGTGGCCCGCGGCCCGCTCGCGCACCATCGAGATGCCGTACTCGAGCGCTCCGCGCAGCGAGAAGGTGGACGGCTCGAGCTCCATCCGGCCTGCCTCGACCTTGGACAGGTCGAGGATGTCGTTCAGCAGCTGCAGCAGGTGCTTGCCCGAGCTCAGGATGTCGCGGAGGTACTCGTCCTGGCGGTCGTTGAGTTCTCCGAACATCCGCTCCAGCAGCACCTCGGAGAAGCCGATCACGGCGTTGAGCGGCGTGCGCAGTTCGTGCGACATGCTCGCAAGGAACTCAGACTTGTGCTGACTCACCACCTGCAGCTCGGCGCTCTTGGTCTCGAGCTCGCGGAACAGCTGTGCGTTCCACACGGCGAGCGCTGATTGTCCCGCGAAGGTCTCGAGGAACTCGACCGTCTCGTCGGAGAACTCCCCGGTCGAGCGCCGACGCACCACGAGCGCGCCGATGATCCGCTCCCCGCGCAGCACCGGGACGGCGATCATTGATCGCCAGCCGTCGTCGTGGAGCAGCTGCAGGTGCGGGTCGAGATTGACGGCGTCCAGATCCGCGACGGCGATCGGGTGTCCCTCCAGAGCCGACCGGCCCACGAGCGTCGTCTCCAGGTCGACGCGGATCGTGCGGAGCCTGGCCAGCAGCTCGGGGCTGCTCGCATAGGCGCTGCGCACCGAGAAGGAGCGATCCTCCTCCACGTACTCCATGATCGACCCGCCGTCGCAGCCCGAGAACCGCACGGCGTTCATGATGATGTTCGAGAGCACCTCGTCCAGGACGAGGCTCGAGCTGACCAGCCCGCCGACCTCGCTCAGGGCCTCGAGCTGCTCGACCTTGCGGGCGAGCTCGGCCCCGCGCTCCTCGAGTTCGCGGACCAGGTGGACGTTTCGGACCACTATCGCGGCCTGCGCAGCGAAAGCGCCCACCAGTGCGAGCGCGCGCTCATCGAACGGGTCCACCTCGGTGCGCACCAACGAGATCGCCCCGACGACCTCGTCGTCCAGCAGCATGGGTGCGGCCATCACCGTCCGGAACCGGACGATCTGCTGGACGTCCTGACGCCCGTACTCCGGGTCGATCAGGACGTCCGCGATCTGCTGGGCCTGCCGATCGACGGCGACTCTTCCCATCAGCGAGGCTCGATCGAGACGGAAAGGATGGGCGCCGACGTGTGACACGTATTCGCTCGAGAAGCCGACAGAGGATGCCAGGACGAAGCGATCGTCCTCGATGAGCATGATGGCCGCCGCCTCGCAGCGACACAAGCGGCGCACGCTGGCCACGATGCTGTCGAGGACCGCGTCGGGATCCGATGCAGATCGCCCCAAGGTCGTCAGCACCTCGTTCATCGCCGCGAACTGCTCGGTGGCGTCGGCGTAGTCGCGCTGGAGGCTCTGATAGTCCTCTTCGCTGACCCGATCGCCGCGCCCGCTGATGATGGCCTCCCTCTCTAGAGACCGTTCGCCGGCTGCTGAATCGCGCTCTCATCCGGCGAATCCAGCCCTCATCATCCTCGGCGGGCCGCGCGAGGGCAAGGGCTCACGCCGCACGCGCGGCCCCTGCGCTTCAGCGGGTGCGCAGACCGTCCAGCGCGATGCGCAGCACGTCGTCCGCGAGCTCGGCGGCACCCTCGGGGCCGGTCGGCCGGTACCACTCGACGATCGAGTTCACCATGCCGAACACGAGTCGCGTCGCGACCGAGGGATCCACGTCCACGCGCACCGTGCCGTCGGCCTGGGCGTCGCGCACCAGCTCGGTGATCCGGTGGTCGAACGCGCGCCGGCGCTCGAGCGCCTGCCGCTCGACCTCGCTGTTGCCGCGCACGCGCAGCAGCAGTGTCACGTAGGGAAGCCGGTCCACCAGCACGCGCACCGCACCTCGCAGCACGTGCTCGAGCCGTTCACCGGCGCTCCCCGTGCGTGCGCCGGGCTCGCCCAGGACGCCCTCGAGTCCGCCGAGCGCCTCGTCGAGCGCGACGCCGAGCAGATGCTCCTTCGATTCGTAGTGGTGGTACAGCGCCGACTTCGTCAGCCCGAGGCGCTCGGCCACGGCCGCGACGGAGGTGGCGTCGTAGCCGTGCGCGATGAAGAGCTCGACCGCCGCCTGAAGGATCTGCTGCGGGTCGTAGCCGGGACGACCGCGTCGTGCGGGCGCGGCATCCGTCGGCATAGGCGGAGCGTCAGGGCGGTCTGTCACGCCCTCAGTCTCGCATCGCCGCCCCGGGTTTGCCGGAGCGGCATCCGCTTGGCATACTGATTTCCTGAACGTTCGTTTGGTAATTCACCGTGCCAGAGGGTTCGCCGACATCGACACCGCGGTCAGGAGGAAGCGAATGGGCGACGGCCCACTGCACATCGAGCGTCGCACCGACCGCGTCGTGGCCACGCTGCACCGCCCCGAGAAGCGCAACGCCATCGACCAGTCCATGATCGATGCGCTGCACGCCCTGTGCGGCGAACTCGAGTCGGACCCGCGCACCCTGATCCTCACCGGATCGGGCGGCACGTTCGCGGCGGGCGCCGACATCGCGCAGCTGCGCGACCGCAGGGCGGAGGATGCGCTGCGGGGCATCAACGCCACCGCCTTCATCCGCGTCAACGAGCTGCCGATGCCCGTGATCGCGGCGATCGACGGCTATGCGCTCGGCGGCGGTGCCGAGCTCGCCTACGCCGCCGACATCCGGATCGGCTCCTCCACGATGAAGATCGGCAATCCGGAGACGGGCCTGGGCATCATCGCCGCCGCGGGGGCGACCTGGCGGCTGCGGGAGATCGTGGGCGATGCCCGGGCGAGCGAGCTCTTGCTGACAGGCCGCATCCTGGACGCCGACGAAGCCATGGTGGTCGGACTCATCTCGAGCGTCCACGCGCCCAAACTGCTGCTCTCCGCCGCGCATGCGATCGCCGACCGCATCGCCGCGAACGATCCCGTCGCTACGCAGTACACCAAGCGCGCTCTGCGGGCCCCTCGCGGCCGGCATCCGTCGATCGACGGCGAGCTGCAGGCCGAGCTGTTCGAGAGCCCCGAGAAGCAGCGCCGCATGACGGCGTTCCTCGAGAAGAGGGCGGCACGATGACCGGCCTCCGCACGGTCGGCGTGCTCGGCGGCGGCCGGATGGGTGCCGGCATCGCCCACGCCTTCCTGCTGGCCGGCGCCGAAGTCGTCGTGGTGGAGCGCGACGAGGATGCCGCGGATGCCGCCGCCGAGCGCGTCCGTCAGACCGTCGCCCGATCGCTCGAGCGCGGCACGGTCGCCGGCGCGCTCGACCGGTACGAGGCAGCCTTCTCCACCGCGACGGATGCCGCCGCCTTCGTGGACGCCGACCTCGTGGTCGAGGCGGTTCCCGAGGATCGCGCGCTCAAGATCGAGGCGCTCGCGCGCGCCGAGCGCGCGATGCCCGCGGCATCCGTTCTCGCGTCGAATACGTCGTCGATCTCGATCGACGACCTGGCCGCGCACCTGGAGCGCCCCGAGCGCTTCCTCGGACTGCACTTCTTCAACCCGGTGCCCGCCTCGACCCTGGTCGAGGTGGTCGTCGGCTCGGTCACGTCGTCCGAGATCGTCGCCGCAGCCCGCGGATGGATCGCCGCGATCGACAAGACCGCGATCGTCGTGCGGGACTCGCCGGGCTTCGCATCGAGCCGCCTGGGGGTCGCGCTGGGGCTCGAGGCGATCCGCATGCTCGAGGAGGGGGTCGCGAGCGCCGCCGACATCGACGCGGCCATGACGCTCGGGTACCGGCATCCGACAGGGCCCCTGCGCACGACGGACATCGTGGGGCTCGACGTCAGGCTGGGGATCGCCGAGGAGCTGGCCGCGCACCTCGGCATGCGGTTCGAGCCCCCGGCGCTCCTGCGCCGCATGGTCGCCGAGGGCAGACTGGGCCGCAAGAGCGGCGAGGGATTCTACGTATGGGAGAACGAGCGATGACTGAGATCCTGCCGAGCTACGTCGAAGGCGCCTGGTGGACGCCGTCGCCCGCCGCGGAAGCTGCAGAGGTGCGCGACGCGTCGACCGGCGAGATCGTCGCCCGCGTGAGCACGGAGGGGCTCGACCTCGGCGCCGCTCTGGACTATGCCCGCACCGTCGGCCAGCGCAGCCTGGGGACGCTCACATTCCACCAGCGCGCCGTGCTGCTCAAGCAGTTCGCGCTCGCGCTCACCGAGCGCAAGGACGAGCTCTACGCGGTCTCGGCGCGCACTGGGGCGACGAAGGCCGACTCGTGGGTCGACATCGACGGCGGCATCGGAGTGCTCTTCTCGTACTCGGGCAAGGGCCGGCGCGAGCTGCCGAACGCGCAGGTGTACGTCGACGGCCCGGTGGAGCCGCTCTCGAAGGACGGCTCATTCCTCGGGAGGCATATCTACACCCGCCTGCCGGGCGTGGCCGTGCAGATCAATGCGTTCAACTTCCCGGTCTGGGGATCGCTCGAGAAGTTCGCCCCCGCGTTCCTGGCGGGCATGCCGACGCTCGTCAAGCCCGCGACCCCGACTGGATATCTGGCCGAGGCGTTCGTGCGCATCCTGGTCGAGTCGGGGCTGCTCCCGGAGGGGTCGCTTCAGCTCGTGAGCGGCAGCGTGCCCACGCTCTTCGACCACTTGCGCCTCGGCGACATCGTGGGCTTCACCGGCAGCGCATCCACCGCCGAGCGGCTGCGCTCACACGACAGCGTGCAGACCGGCGGAGTGAGATTCACGAGCGAGACGGACTCGATCAACGCGTCCATCCTCGGGGCGGATGCCGCGGCCGGAACACCCGAGTTCGACGCGTTCGTCCGGCAGCTGGTGGCGGAGATGACCTCGAAGGCCGGCCAGAAGTGCACCGCCATCCGGCGTGCGATCGTTCCCGCGGCATCCGTCGACGCCCTCGTCGATGCGGTCCGCACGCGGATCGACGAGCGGATCGTGCTCGGCGATCCGCGCGCCGAGGGCGTGACGATGGGTCCGCTCGCCTCGATCGGCCAGCGAGACGAGGTGCTGCGGCAGGTCGCGAAGCTCGAGGCGGCCGGCGGCGAGATCGT
Organism: uncultured Actinomycetota bacterium; assembly: GCA_963750955.1. Taxonomy (GTDB): domain Bacteria; phylum Actinomycetota; class Actinomycetes; order Actinomycetales; family Microbacteriaceae; genus Microbacterium. The sequence goes on along the minus strand of CAVVSI010000007.1, from coordinate 107,194 downwards.
GATCGGCTCGACCGAGGCGCCGGCCGTGACGCGCGCAGACGGGTCTGTCGGCGACGCGCCCGACGGCGCGTTCGTCACCCCGCTGATGCTGAAATTCGCGGATGCCGCGGCCGACGCCGTGCACGAGGTCGAGGCGTTCGGCCCGGTCACGTCCGTCCTGACCTACGGCTCGACGGCCGAGGCCGCCGACCTCGTCGCACGCGGCGGCGGGTCGCTCGTGACGAGCATCGCGACCCACGACCCTGCGATCGCGGTCGAGCTGATCTCGCGGATCTCGGCCTTCAACGGCCGCGTGCTGCTGCTGGACCGCGACGACGCCCGCTCGTCCACCGGGCACGGCTCGCCGCTGCCCAACCTCGTGCACGGCGGTCCCGGACGTGCGGGCGGTGGCGAGGAGCTGGGCGGCATCCGTGCGGTCCTGCACCACATGCAGCGGACAGCCATCCAGGGCTCCCCCGACATGCTCACCGCCCTCACGGGCGTGTGGCACGCCGGCTCGGCATCGCAGCCGGGAGGGGTGCACCCGTTCCGCAAGTCGCTCGCCGAACTGCGGATCGGCGACCAGATCGTCTCCGCGTCGCGCGAGGTCACGCTGGCCGACATCGAGACGTTCGCCCACTTCACCGGCGACACCTTCTACGCGCACATGGATGAGGCGGCCGCATCCGCCAACCCGTTCTTCCCCGGGCGCGTTGCACACGGCTACCTGCTCGTCTCGTGGGCGGCAGGGCTTTTCGTCGACCCCGCCCCGGGGCCGGTGCTCGCCAACTACGGCCTCGAGAACCTGCGCTTCATCACACCCGTCTCGCCGGGCGACGAGATCCGGGTCGAGCTGACGGCGAAGCAGATCACCCCGCGCGAGACGGACGAGTACGGCGAAGTGCGGTGGGATGCGGTCATCCGCAACCAGAACGACGAGATCGTGGCGCAGTACGACGTGCTGACCCTTGTGGAGAAGGAGCTCGCCGCGGTCTGAGCGTCAGCGGGGTTCGAGGGTGCGATCCGTGGTGAGGGAGCGGCCCCGCACCTCGGCGACGACCTCGCCGGTCTCATCCGTCACGGTCACGTCGTACAGGCCCGACCGGCCGTTGCGGGCCCGCCGCACGGCCGTCGCGGTGAGGGTCTGACCGGTCGTCGTCGACTTCAGGAACGTGATGTCCGCTCCCTGCGCCACGGTGATGCGCTCGTCCTCGTTGCATGCGATCGCGAACGCCGTGTCGGCGAGCGCGAAGACCAGGCCGCCGTGGGTGATGTGGAAACCGTTCGTCATGTCGTCCCGCACGCGCATCGACACGACCGCACGGCCGGGCTCGTCGACCTCGACGACCATGCCGAGGGCCGCGGAGGCGAGGTCGCGCTCCATCATCGCTTTCGTCGGGCGTTCCATGTCTGCAATAATAACTAAACGATCGTTCTGTAAAACACTGGGTCGTCGAAAAGCAGGAGTCGAAGATGTCCGCATTTCCCACCGAGGTCTCGGAGCAGGAGCGCTTCGACGAGATCATCGCCGCCGACTCGCGCATCGAGCCCCGCGACTGGATGCCCGAGGCGTACCGGAAGACGCTCATCCGCCAGATCTCCCAGCACGCGCACTCGGAGATCATCGGGATGCAGCCCGAGGGCAACTGGATCACCCGCGCCCCCAGCCTGAAGCGCAAGGCGATCCTGATGGCCAAGGTGCAGGATGAAGCGGGCCATGGCCTCTACCTGTACTCCGCCGCGCAGACCCTCGGCATCACGCGCGACCAGATGACGGATCAGCTCATCACGGGCCGAGCCCGGTACTCGTCGATCTTCAACTACCCCACCCCCACCTGGGCCGACATGGGCGCGATCGGGTGGCTGGTGGACGGGGCCGCGATCTGCAACCAGGTGCCGCTGTGCCGTGCGTCCTACGGCCCGTACGGCCGCGCGATGGTGCGGATCTGCAAGGAGGAGTCGTTCCACCAGCGGCAGGGATTCGAGATCCTCCTCGCCCTGATGCAGGGCACTCCCGCTCAGCGCGAGATGGCGCAGGATGCCGTGAACCGCTGGTACTGGCCGAGCCTGATGATGTTCGGCCCGCCCGACGAGCAGTCGCCGAACTCCGCCCAGTCGATGGCATGGAAGATCAAGCGCTTCTCGAACGACGACCTGCGTCAGCGGTTCGTCGGGATGCTGGTGCCGCAGGCCGAGGCCCTCGGTGTGACGCTGCCCGACCCGAACCTGCGCTGGAACGACGAGACGCAGCAGTACGACATGAGCGAGATCGACTGGACCGAGTTCCACGAGGTGCTGGCCGGCCGCGGTCCGATGAACTCCGAGCGCCTGCGGGCGCGTCGCCAGGCGCACGAGGACGGCGCCTGGGTGCGCGAGGCGGCGGCCGAGTATGCGCGCAAGCACGCCGCGCGTGCCGAGAAGGCGGTGGCGTGATGGCCACCCCCGGCGTCCCCGATCCGGCCACCGGGCCCGCCGAAGTGTGGCCCCTGTGGGAGGTGTTCGTCCGCGCGAACCGCGGGCTGAGCCACGTGCACGTGGGCTCGCTGCACGCTCCGGACGCGGAGATGGCGGTGCGCAACGGCCGCGACCTGTACACGCGCCGGGGCGAGGGCGTGTCGATCTGGGTGGTTCCGGCCGAGGCGATCACCACGAGCGACCCCGATGCGAAGGGCGCCTTCTTCGAGAGCCCCGCGGGCAAGAACTACCGCCACGCCGTGTACTACACCGCGTCGGAGGGGGTGCCGCACCTGTGACCCTTCGACAGGCCCAGGGACCAGACCCGCACGGTGAGGTCACCGTCGACGAGCTCCGGCTGGCCGACGAGCTCACCGGCGCCGACACAGGGGCTGCGGCATCCGCCGACATCGCCGAGTACACCCTGTGGCTGGGCGACGACGCCCTGATCCTGGCGCAGCAGCTGGGCTGGTGGATCGCACGCGCGCCCGAGCTCGAGGAGGACGTCGCACTCGGGAACATCGCGCTCGACCTGCTCGGTCACGCCCGTTCGCTGCTGCACTACGCGGGCACCGCCGACGGACGCTCGGAGGATGACCTGGCCTACTTCCGCGACGAGCCGGAGTTCCGGTGCGCGTGGATCGTCGAGCAGCCGAACGGCGACTTCGCTCAGACGATCGCCCGCCAGCTCGTCGCGGCGACCTACATGTTCGAGCTCTACAGCGCACTGCGCGGGTCGGGCGATGCGACGCTCGCCGCGATCGCCGAGAAGTCGCTCAAGGAGGTCGACTACCACCGCGACCACGCGATCCAGTGGACGCTCCGGCTCGCCGGCGGCACGGACGAGTCCCGCTCGCGCATGATCCGCGCGATCGGCGATGTGTGGCCCTACGTCGACGAGCTGTTCCGCGACGAACCGCTCATCGACCGCCTCGAGGGGATCGCCGTGCGCCCGTCCGCGCTGCGCGCCGGCTTCGACGCGGTGATCGCGGTCGTGTTCGCCGAGGCGGAGCTCGAGCTCCCGGACGGCTTCACGTCGTCCGGCGGCGGACGGCGCGGCATCCACTTCTCGGCTCTGGGCTTCGTGCTCGCCGAGATGCAGGTGCTCGCGCGGCAGCACCGGGGTGCGACATGGTGACCCTTCGACCGGCTCCGCACGCAACGTTCACGCAGCAGCACGCGTGGGTGGTCGCTGCCACGGTGACCGACCCCGAAGTGCCCGTGCTCACGATCGAAGACCTCGGCGTGCTGCGGTCCGTCGAGGTGGACGGCGACCGCGTGACGGTCACGCTCACCCCCACGTACAGCGGCTGCCCGGCGATGGACGCGATGCGCGACGACGTCATCCTCGCCCTCAACGCCGCGGGCTACGCGCACGTCGAGGTGCGCATGGTGCTCTCGCCCGCATGGACCACGGACTGGATGACGGATGCCGGCAAGCGCAAGCTTTCGAAGTACGGCATCGCCCCGCCCTCAGGTCGCGCGGCGCTGCAGCAGGGGATCATCCGCGTCCAGCTCGCGGTCAAGTGTCCGCGGTGCGGGTCGCTGCGCACGCGGGAGGTGTCGCGCTTCGGCTCGACCTCGTGCAAGGCGCTGTTCGAGTGCCTGGAGTGCCTCGAGCCGTTCGATCACTTCAAGGTGATCTGATGAGCACCGCGACTGCGCCCATCACAAGCAGGCGCCGCGCGCGCTTCCACGAGCTGGAGGTGGCCGAGGTGCGCCCGCTCACCGCCGACAGCGTCGAGGTGACCTTCACGGTTCCGGCCGACCTGCAGGGCGAGTACGACTACCTCCCCGGGCAGTACGTCGCGCTGCGCGCCGAGCTCGACGGACGCGAGGTGCGGCGCAGCTACTCGATCTGCCGTGCGCCCTCACCCGGCCGGATCAGCGTGGGCATCAAGCGTGACCTGGGCGGCCAGTTCTCCGAGTGGGCCAACACCCATCTGCAGGCCGGCGACCGGCTCGATGTCATGAGCCCCGAGGGCACCTTCACGACCGGCCTGCCCGATCTTGACGGCGCGCATCTCGCGGGAATCGCCGCCGGCTCCGGCATCACACCGCTGATGGCGCTCGCGTCGCACGTGCTCGCGACATCCGACACGGCCCGGTTCACGCTCGTGTACACGAACCGCGCCACGCAGGACGTGATGTTCCTCGAGGAGCTCGCTGACCTGAAGGACCGTTACCCCGCGCGGCTCGCCCTGCACCACGTGCTCTCGCGCGAGCAGCGCGCCGCACCGCTGCTGTCGGGTCGCATCGACGCCGAGAAGCTCGCCGCGATCCTCGACTCGCTCGTGCCGCCGGCGACGGTGACGGAGTGGTTCCTCTGCGGTCCGTTCGAGCTCGTGGCGCTGTGCCGCGACACCCTCGAACGCCGAGGCGTGCCGGCATCCCGCATCCGCTTCGAGCTCTTCACGACGGACGCCGACACCCCCCGCGTCGACCGCGGCCGGCCGGTCGTCGCCCGCGCGGGCGACAAGACGGTCGCGATCGAGTTCACCCTGGACGGGCTGTCATCCCGCGTCGAGTCGCCGGTCTCCGCCAACGAGGCGATTCTGGATGCCGCCCTGCGGGTGCGGGCCGACGTGCCGTTCGCGTGCGCCGGAGGGGTCTGCGGCACCTGCCGCGCCCGACTCGTCGAGGGCAGCGTGCACATGACCGAGAACTACGCGCTCGAACCCGAGGAGCTGGAGCGCGGCTACGTGCTGACGTGCCAGTCGCACCCGACGAGCGACCGCGTCGTGGTGGACTACGACGTATGACCGCCGAGGAGGCCGCATGATCGAGCTGACGATAGACGGCGCAGTCGCACGAGTGGTGCTGAATGCTCCCGCCAAGCGCAACGCGCTCGACGAGACGGCACTGGCCGAACTGGCGGCCGCATACGACGACGCCGAGGCGGCGGGCGTCCGCGCGCTGGTGCTCAGCGGGGAGGGTCCGGCGTTCTGCGCCGGCCGCGACATCTCGGCCGTCGATCCGCGCGACGACGACGTGATGGGCTACCTCGACGGCCTGGTCACCCCACTGCTGCGGCGCATGTCGCAGTTTCCCGCGCCGACCTTCGCCGCCGCGCACGGCGCCTGCCTCGGCGTCGGCCTCGGGCTGCTCATCGCCACCGACGTCGTGTACGTCGCCGATTCGGCGCGGATCGGCTCGCCGTTCGCGGCTCTCGGCGCGACGCTGGACTCCGGCGGCCACGCCCTCTTCTACGAGAGGCTCGGCGCGCACAAGACCCTCGACCTGATCTACACCGCCCGCCTCATGAGCGGCACTGAAGCCGTGCAGTCGGGGCTGTTCTCGCGCGAGCTCCCCGCAGATGAGCTGTACGGCCGCACCGTGGAGGCCGCCGAGCGAGCGGCTTCCGGAGCCACCGAGGCGTTCCTGGCGAGCAAGACGCTGATCGGCCGGCTGCGCGACGAGCGCATGGGGCTGTGGGAGTCGGTCGCGACCGAGAACGCCGCGCAGGCGGCGCTGTGCGACACGGACGACTACCGCGAGGGCTTCGAGGCATTCCAGCAGAAGCGCGCGCCGCGGTTCACCGGCGGACGGGCCTAGAACGCGGGTTCAGAACGCCTCGACCCACTCCGACCGCCATTCCGGCGCGGCGAACGCTTCGCTCCAGTAGGCGGTCTCCTTCTCGATCTTCGCGTCGCGCAGTTCGAAGATGAACACCGTCTCGTAGGTCGGCCCGCCGTAGTCGAGCGTGGCCTCGGCGATCACGATGTCGCCCGCGCTCAGCATCCGGCGCGGTGTGATCGTCGGCAGCTGAGGGAACGAGCTGTAGATCGCCCGCCGGTTCGCCGCTCCCCGCACCCGCTCTCGCGACTGCGGCCAGTCCATGGTCGCGTCGTCGTGGAACAGCTCGTCCATGACGGCGATGTCGCGGTCGTTGATGCACGCGATCAGCCGCTCGATCACCGCTTCGTTCGTGGTCGCCATGTCCGCCCCCACCCAGTGCCCGAACCCCCAGCGATCAGGCTAGACCCGGCGGCACGTCGCCGGTAGGGTCTCGCTGAACGGCCTACCCCGCCGGCGGGATCTCCACGCCCAGGTGCTTGCGCGCACGCCGGTCGCGGAATGCTTCGACGGCGTACCAGACGAGGGTGGCGACGGCGATGCCCTCCAGCAGTCCGGCGATCACGTCGCTGAGCCAGTGCGCGCTGAGATACGTCCGGCTCCACACCATCCACACCACCCAGACGACGCCGAGCACCCAGACCCACCAGCGCCTGAAGATCAGGCCGAGCGTGATCGCGACGGTCGCGGCCACGGCGGTGTGGCCCGACGGGAAGGAGGTCGCGACGGTCTCCGCGAGCGAGCTCTCCGGCCGCACCCGGGCGATCAGGGCCGCCATCGGGGATCCGATCGCGACGACCACCACGAGTGCGATCGCGAAGTGCGCGGCATCCCACCATCGACGACGCAGGAGGAAGAGTCCGACGATCACGATCGCCGTGATGATCATGCCGAGGATGCCGCCGCCCCACCCCGGGATCCACGCCATGACGAGCCAGAAGTCGTTCCGGTTCGACAGCATCAGGTCGTTCCACCACACGTCGACATCCAGGGGCTTGTGATCGTCGAGAGCCACGACGAAGCGCAGGATGGCGAACGCGACGGTCGCGGCGATGCCGACGACGAGCGCGATCATGCGGCGCGCGTCGGGCTCCACCTTCTCGATGGGAGGAAGCGGCTCTGCGGACGTCGGCTCGGAGGTCACCCGGCACCTCACCTTGCTCATGCGCGCGGTGACGGGCCCGCGCGTCAGCGCAACACTACGACAGCTCGCCAGCTCCGGGGCGCGAACGGCCGGCCCTTCCCCTCCGGCGTCGATCGGTGTAGCGTGCCGGGTCGCGCGCGCCGCTGTTCCCGCTGCTGAACCGGGAGAGCTTCGACCCGAGGCCGCGCAGCGCGACATAGGCTTCGAGGGTGGCGGCGCGGCAGCGATGAACGACTTCGGATACCGGCTGATGAGCCGCGCCCACCGGGCGCTCCTGGCGGTGTCCGGCTGGCGGATCGGCGCCAGAGTGGGCTCGATGCCGGTCGTCGAGCTGCACACCGTCGGGCGTTCATCGGGTGCACGACGCCGTGCGATCCTGACCGCCCCCGTCCACGAGGACGGTCGTTACGTGCTCGTCGCCTCCAAGGGCGGTGAGCCGCGGCATCCGTCGTGGTACGTCAACCTCCGGGCCCATCCCGACGTCGAGCTGACCGTCGCCGGACGGACGATCCCGATGCGCGCCCGCACCGCCACGCCTCAGGAGCGCGCCGATCTCTGGCCCCGGATCACCAGCGCCTATCGCGGCTACGCCGACTATCAGCGCAGGACCGCACGAGTGATCCCCGTGGTGATCTGCGAGCCGCGCTCGCCGTAGCGCTGCCTTCCGCGCAGGTCAACCCCGGTGGCTCCTGCGGCATGCGAGCCTAGCTTTGTCGCCATGACCGAGCAGATGACCGACCCCCGTTCGAAGCACCCGGCAGACGGATTCCCCGCGCAGGAGCAGGATCAGCCGGGCCTCACCGACGAGACGACGCCCACCCCCGATCACGGGGAGGACTCGTACGTCGGCCACGACCGTCTGCGCGATCGACGCGCGCTGATCACGGGCGGCGACTCCGGCATCGGCCGGGCCGTGGCGATCGCCTTCGCCCGGGAAGGAGCGCACGTCGCGATCGCGCACCTGCCGGAGGAGTCGTCGGATGCCGTGGACACCCTGGCCCAGATCGACGCCGCCGGTCGCAAGGGCATCGCCCTGGAAGGCGACGTGCGCGACGAGTCCTTCGCCTCTTCCATCGTCGACGACACGGTCGCCGCGTTCGGAGGCCTCGACATCCTCGTGCTCAACGCCGCGTACCAGAAGGATCGCGAGGGGCTGGACTCGCTGAGCACCGAGGAGCTCGACCGTGTCTTCAAGACGAACCTCTACGGCTTGATCTTCACCGCACGGGCGGCCGTGCCCCATCTGAGCGCGGGTGCGTCGATCATCGTGACCTCATCGATCCAGGCGTTCAATCCGTCGCCGGGGCTGATCGACTACGCCATGACCAAGGCCGCGCAGGTGGCGTTCGTGAAGGCGCTCGCCGAGCAGCTGGGCGAGAAGGGCATCCGCGTGAACGCCGTCGCGCCCGGACCGATCTGGACGCCCCTCATTCCGGCCACGGGCTGGGACAGCGAGCGTTTGGCGAGCTTCGGCAAGGACACCCCGCTGGGACGCGCCGGTCAGCCCGCCGAGCTCGCCGGGGCGTATGTCTACCTGGCCTCGGAGGACGCGTCATACGTCTCGGGCGCGGTGTTGCCGGTCACGGGCGGCAAGGGTCTCTAGTCGTCACCCCCGCCGCGCAGGCGCCACTAGGTCGGCTCCGGGGCGCCGCGCAGGCGCCGCTAGGTCCGCTCCGGGGCGCCGCGCAGGCGCTTGCGCAGATAGACCTCCTGCACGCCGTCGCCGGTGTCGACGCGCTCGGTCTCGATGTAGCCGCAGTTCTCGTAGAGCCGGATGTTCGCCTCGCTGAGGCTGCCGGTGAACAGCTCGGCCTCCTCGGCGCCGGAGTGGCTCTCGGCCGCATCCAGCAGCGCGCGACCGATGCCGGATCCCTGCATGTCGGGCGCGATCGCGATCCGCCCGATCAGCAGCAGCCCGCCGGCCTTCCGGCTGCGGAGGGCGCCCACCAGGCGCCCGCCGACCCGCGCGACCCAGCCGTCGCTCTCGCGCAGCTCCGCCTCGAGCTCCTCCAGGGTCTGCGTGAGCGGCGGCATGTCGACCGAGCCGTAGATCTGGGCCTCGGAGACGAAAGCGGCGCGCTGGATCGTCAGCACCTCGCCCGCATCAGCTACCGAGATCGGCGCCAGGGTGATGTCATCGGGAAGATCCTCCGGGCCTCGCTGCGTCATGACGCCTCCCTCTGGCCCAGCAGCAGCGTCTCGCCCAGGCGCAGCCTGCGCGCCTGTTCGCGCAGGTAGCCGGCGTAGCCGCCCGGCGTGCGCCCCACGAAGCGTCCCGACGTCATCACTTCAGCGGCGTCGCTCGCGACGATCGATGCGCCGATGCGCCGGCACTTGTCGACGAGTTGGACGTCCTCGTGCTCGCCCACCGGGGCGAATCCGCCTGCCGCCCGGTACGTGGAGGCGCGCAGTCCGAGGTTCGCGCCGTGCGTGTGGCCGTTCGGCATGCCCGGCGCATGCGTCTGGAGCCACAGCGTGCGGTGCACCGGACTGAGATCGTCGAAGTCCGGCCGCACCGTGCCGACCACCACGTCCGCCCCGGCCGCCGCCTCGTCCAGCTGCGCGCGCAGCCAGTTGACCGGAACCGCCGAATCGGCATCCGTGTTCGCGATCCACACGCGATCCGCCCTCGTCTCCCCGAGGCGCACCAGCGCATCCCGGACCCCGATCGCACGTGCGTGCCCCACCGCGCGCGCGTCGGCGTGCAGGACGGGGAACGGATGCCGGGCGGCCACGACCGCGGACCCGTCAGTGCAGGCATCGAGCACGACCCGCACTTCGCAGGGAACCTCGACGGCCGCGACCGCCGCCGCGAGCGCGCGCAGACTGCGGTCCAGGAGCGCTGCCTCGTCGTGCACCGGCACCACGACGACGATCGCCTCGATCCCCGCGGTCACCGCAGTCCCTCCCGGCGGGCGATGGAGACGGCGGGGCGCGGGCAGAAGACCTCGAGGACGAAGTCCTCCTCCTCGTGGCGGACGAGGGTGTCCCACGCCGCCACCGCCCGCAGCACGCGGTGGACGTCGTCGCCCGACAGCGGGTACTCAGCCACGGGATGCCGCCAGTGGCAGGCGATCACGTGCCCGTCGGCTGCCAGCGCGGACGCCATCAGACCGGCCGTGCGCTCGAGATCGGCGGAGGACAGGTAGTAGCCGACTTCGGAGAGCACGATCGTGTCGAATGCGCCGCCCGGCCAGTCCTCGGGAATGGCCCCCCGCTGCAGGGTCACGACGGAGTCGCCGCCGACCCGGGCGCGCGCGGCTTCGAGCGCGGCGGTCGAGGCGTCGAGCGCCAGCACCGACTCGGCACGTGCCGCGAGCTCTTGCGTGATGAGTCCGGTGGCGCACCCGATCTCGAGCACCCGACCGAGCGCCCGCACCGGGAGGCTCGCCAGGAGGATCGCCCGCTTGCGCTCCTCGTACCAGCGCGTCTCGAATCCCCACGGGTCGTCGTGGCGCGCATAGAAGTCGTCGAAGAAGGACGTCGGGAGCGTTCCGACGGCGACGTCCGGCTCGATCGCCGGAGCGTCGGGGGCCGATTCGCTGAAGTAGAGCTCCCTGTCGCGATCGAAGTGGGCCCGCATCGACTCCGACACGATCGCCTCATCGCCCGGGGCCTCCGACAGCGCCTGCGTCTGCGAGACATGAGACCGCAGAGCGCGGGCCTTGATCGAACGCTCGCCGGGGGTCAGGGAGAGTGCCACGCCGGCATCCCACGGGACGTCCTCGGGGCGCCCCCAGTGCCACAGCCAGATCGGGTAACCGAGGTGACGGATGCCGCGCTCATCCGCGGACCGCGTGACGCACTCCGCGGTCACCCGGTGATCGCGATGCCCGTCGCCCGACCACGGTGCGACGACCAGTGTCCGCGGAGCGGCCGCCGGAATCCCGTCGAGCACGGCGGACACCGCCGCGTCCAGCGCACGGGTGTTCTCCCGCAGCTCGCCGTCGGGCAGCCCGAGGAAATGCACCCGGGCGCCGGGGGCGATGGTGTGCACCGCCCGCAGCACCTCCACGCGGCGGATCGAGCTGAGATCGGTGCGGGTGTGCGACCGCGAGCGCGGGTGCGATGCCTCACCGTCCGTCGCGACGATGACGGTGACCCCGCCCCCGCCGCAGTGCACGCGTCGGATCAGACCGGCCGCGCCGAGCGTCTCGTCGTCGGGGTGGGCGGCGACCACGACGAGCTCGTCGACGTCGATGTCGAGCAGCGGCGACGCGCCGATGCGCTCCTCTGCCCGCCAGATCTCCTCGGGCGTTCCCGTGTCGAGGTGGCTGAACCCGGTCACGGGCGGTCCGCGGCGGCGACCAGCTCGCGTCCGATCCGCGCGGAATCCCGAGGTCCGTGGTGCTGCCGGAGGTAGAGGTGCAGGTCGGCGACGCGGCGGGCATGCGCGTGGTCGGCGACGAGGGGTGCCGGCCCGAGAGCGGCATCCGCCTCCGCGAGGGTGAGCGTGGCAGCCTCGGCGACGACACCCCGCACCCGCTCGGCGAGCAGCCGGTCTCCGACGGCGGAGGACTCGCCCGCATCGACGAGATCGGCCGCTTCGCGCAGGACCGAGCGCGCCGCCCAGAGGGCGGCATCCACGCGTCCGAGGTGCACCAGCGCGAGCTGATCCGCGCGCTCGGATCGCGCGGCCGAGAGGAGCGGCTCCGCGATGCCGACGGCCGCCCCCCACCAGCACGCGGCGACCGTCATGCCTCCCCACGCGAACCCGGGCCGAGCGAGGTACCAGCCGGCTTCGCCGACCGCGAGCGCCGGGACGTCGTCGAAGTCGACGTCGGTGCTCACGACGTTCTCGAGACCGCGCGCAAACCACGGGCCGTCGTGCGGGTGCACGCGGGAGTCGCGCAGATCGACGGCGAAGAGCCTCCGCTCGCCGCCGTCGACGGATGCCGTCACCAGTGCATGGCTGAGGTGCGCGGCGAGCGAGCACCAGGGCTTCGTGCCGCGCAGCCGCCAGCTCTCGCCGTCGGCCACCGCATCCAGCCGTCGGCCGGCCCCCTCGGCGGCGAACACGCCCCACGTCGAGCCGGCGCGGGCGCGCACCTTCTCCAGGCCCGCCGACTCGTCCTGGCCGTCGGGGCCGAGGGCGGCCTGGGAAAGGATGCCCAGCGCGTCGAGGTGAGGTTCGAGCATCCGCGCCGCCGACACGTCGAGCGCGGAGATCGCCGCCAGCAGGTCCCAGAGCTCGCGCGTGCGCCCTTCACCCGCCTGCGGCGCGCGCTTGCCGACGTCCCCGCACCACGCCAGGGTCGCACCGGGGTCGGTGCCGAATCCCGGGGTCCGCCGAGCGGTCGCGAGCGCCCACTCGACGAGCGGGCTGGGCGGCGCCAGAGGGTCCAGCGCGGTGCGCGAGGCGTCGGTGCGCGGCTGCGCCGGGCGCGTCGGGTCCGTGAGGGGCGACCGGGTGATCGTCATCGAGGTTGGCATGGGGTGACCTCCTGCCGCGAGGGTACGGCGGCTCCCTCCCCGGTCGCCTCGCATTGACAAACGCGGACGGGATGTGTCACGAGCTCTCAGCGCAGATAGGCGTCCACGAGCAGAGGGCCGCGGATGTCACGGAAGGCGTCGAGCAGCCGTTCCATGCCGCGCGCACCGAGCGACGACAGCTGCACGTCGTGCGGGCCGAGCCGCTCGAGCCTGCCGGTGCGGATGCGGACCACCTCCCACCCCGCCGCTCGGAGTGCGCGGTCCTTGCGCCGGTCGGCATCCTCCCTCTTGCCGACGTGCTCGAGACCGTACCGGCCGGGGGTGTCGTACTCGACGGCGATCCGCAGTTCGGGCAGCAGGATGTCGGGCCAGACCTCGAGGTGGGAGAAGAACGGTCGCCGCACGCGCACCGCAGTGAACCCTGGGGTGACGCCCAGCCGCGCGAACAGGTCCGCCCGCAGCCGGGCTTCAACCGCAGACGCCGGCTTGGGCGCGCACTCGCTGAGGAACGGCTCCCCGACCGGAAGATCGGGTGTCTTCTCGCACAGCGGCAGGCCGGCGCGCGGGCGGGCTCTGCGCTCCTGGCCCTCACGGCGGATCCGGGACGGCTTGGCGAGCTCCGCGCATTCCGGACACCAGGCCGATCGTCGGCGCTCGCGTCCGGGACGCCCGCGCTGCTCGGCCGGCGTCGCCACGAAGCAGTGACCGCTCTCGCACTGCCACAGCAGCAGCACGTCGGCCGCGGGCGGGATCTGGGTGAGCGTGATGCCCGCGTTGAGCTCGGGGTGGTACTGGCGGATCAGCATCGGAAACGGCGCCCACGCTTCGCGATAGGTGCCGACGGGGTACGGCACGTCGAGTCCGCGCGAGAACCGGCGCCGTGCCCACCACGCCTCGACCCGCTCCGCCATGCAGAGCAGGGTACGCGTGGCTTCCCCCACGCGGCTCGGTGCGCCGGCGCCGCTCAGTGGACCCGCATCGTCGCTTCGCAACTCCACGTCCGACGGGATACGTCCACCGAAGCACAGAGGCAGGAGCGCGCGAGCGGTGCGGGTCAGCCCGCCGCCTCGTGGACATCGCGCGCCTTGAGGGTGCGGAACGTCGTGACCATGTGCGTGCCGATCAGAACCTTGCCGCGGGAGTGCAGCTTCTGCAGATCCACGTATGCGTCCGAGATCTCCTCGAGCGGATAGAGCCCGGAGATCAGCAGTGTGAAGGCACGGATCTGGGCGAGGTCGGCCAGCCGGCGGAGCAGCTGGGTGCCGTGGGCGACGGACTCAGGATCATCGCGCAGCAGGCGCAGCTCGGTGTCGCGGCGGTCGGCGCTGGAGCGGTATCGGCCCGCGGGCACGCCGAGCTCATCCGCGAGCGCGCTGCCGTCCTGGCCGAAGTTGTCGATCAGCGCGGTGACCTGCCCACCCGCCGCGGAGCGGATCCGCTCGGCGATGCCCTCGCCGTAGCGCACCGGCTTGATCCCGAGCTGACGCAGGTAGTCGAAGTTCCGGTCACCGCAGGTGCCGATGACCCGTGCACCGCGATGCTTCGCCACCTGCGCCTCGATGCTGCCGACCGCTCCGGCCGCGGCGGAGATCACCACGGTGTCGGACGCGCCGATCTTCAGCTGGTCGAGGGTGTCCAGCGCTGTCGCCCCGGCGAGGTAGAGGCCGCCCGCGGCTTCCCAGCTGAGCCCTTTCGGCTTGCGCACGAGCCCGGCCACCGGCACGGTGAGGTGGGTGGCGTGGGCCCCCGACCGGACGTGGCCGATGACCTCCGAGCCCACGGCGAATCCGTTCGAGCGGTCGCCGGTCGCGATCACGACGCCTGCGAAGTCGCTGCCGGACCGCCGTGGCCACGACTCGACCCAGTCCGACTCCCGACCGCCGCGGATGAAGCCGTCGATGTGACTGATGCCCGCGCAGATCACCTCGACCGTGACCTCATCGGCACCGGGCGGCGGAAGGGGGCGCATCCTGCGCTCGAGCACCTCGACGTCGCCGGTGCGGTCGTACTCCACGCTCACTGCCTGATCCGGCCTCTTCGCCATCTCGGCACACCCTCTCGCTCGGTGAGAGGGTGCCCGAGCTGTCGAGGTGGATGCCGGATCACACGCTCCCAGAGAGTGATTCCCGACGAGCGACCCGGTTGGATGCAGCGATCGGCCGATCGCCGCACCCGTGCCCGTCAGCGCACGCGGATCGCGGCCGGCTGGATCGTGACGGAGAACGACTTCGTCTCGCCGATCTCCTCGCCGTCGATCTCGAAGGCGCGCGCCTCGGGCAGCGACACATCGAGGGTCTTGGCGCGGCCGTGGTTCACGGCCTCGGTGCTCGTCACGTCGTCGGAGCTCGAGACGAGCCGCTTCAGGCCGTTGTCCCAGATCATCGTCTTGAGCGTGCCGAGCCACTCGCCGACGCCCTCGGCACTGAGAACCAGGTAGTCGAGCTCGCCGTCGTCGGGTTCGGCATCCGGCAGCAGCGTGATTCCGCCCTGCAGGCTGCCGCAGTTCGCGATCAGGAGGGTGTGACCCTCCTCGTCGCGAGCCGGCTCTCCGTCCTTCGTGATGTGGAAGGGCACGACCTCGCTGGCGGCGAGGGCCCGTCCGAGCGACTCCACGTAAGCGAGCCAGCCGGCCTTGTCCTTCAGGTCGTCGTCGGTCTCGGCGATCATGTGGGCGTCGATGCCGAAGCCGACCATCACGAGGAAGGCATGTCGTTCCCTCCCGTCCACGAGCTCGACCTCGACCCACCCGACGTCCACGACACGGGCCTCACCGTCCAGCGCGCGGACGAAAGCGGCCGGGATGTCATTGATGGGCACGTCGAGATTGCGCGCGAGCAGGTTGCCGGTGCCGAGCGGGATGATCCCGATGTCCACCGTCGCCGACACGTCGGCCAGATGCTCGGCGGCGGCGCGCACGGTCCCGTCGCCGCCGGCGACGAGCACCAGGTCGGCGCCTTCGGCGAGTGCCGACTTCGCCGCGCCGCGTCCTGGATCTTCGACGGTGGTCTCCCACCAGCTGATCTCGGGGGTCGCTCCTTCGGGGAGCGCGTCGCCGAGCGCCGCTTCCAGGGTCTTCTTGTCGGTCTTGGACGGGTTCCAGACCACTGCGATCTTCGATGTCATCGACGGCTCTTCTCGTGAGGGGCTGCTAGTGACCATATGCCCCTCGCGACGGGATGCCGCCGGCTTGACATGGTCGGTGAGTTCGGGTGCATCTCATGGACTTCGGAATCGCACAACCCCCTGCCGTCGGACCGTGCGCAGTCCCACCATGGAGCCATGATGACTTTGCACTACACGGGCGGATCCGTGCTCATGGCCGATGACGTGTGCGAAGCCGTGATCCAGTACGCGCGGGTCCTGGCGGCCTCTCAGAGCTCGGATGTGCTGGTCGTTCCGGTCGTGGACGAGGACGGCGAGCTGGTGACGGCGGAGCTCCTGGTAGGGCCGGCCAGCCAGCTGCTCGCCGTTCCGCTGAGCGGCGCAAAAGAGAGTGGTCGCGATCAGACGGTGATCGACGACATCACGCGCCGCACGCGTCTGCTCGACTCACCCGCCTCCCTCTCGATGAGGCCGGGGGATGCCCCCCCGCCGTTCGATCACGACATGTCCTGAACGTCGGCGGGAGGCGCGCGCACCTACGCCGGGACGTCGCCGCGCCAGGCGCCGCTCTCGGACCCCTGCGCCTCGATGAACTCCTTGAAGTTCTTCAGGTCCTTCTTGACGGCGTGCGAACCCGCGCCCACCAGGGCGCCGACCTTCTCGAGCAGACCTTCCGGCTCCCAGTCGAGCTGCACGGTGACCCGGCTGGTCGTGTCGGAGAGCTTGTGGAACGTGACGACGCCGGCGTGGTTCGTCTCTCCTCCGGTGCTGTTCCAGGCGACGCGCTCGTCGGGGTGCTGCTCCGTGATCTCAGCGTCGAATTCGCGCTCCACTCCGCCGACCTTCACCTTCCAGTGCGTGTGGGTGTCGTCGAGCTGGGTGATCGACTCGACTTCGTCGAGGAACTTCGGGAAGCTCTCGAACTGCGTCCACTGGTTGTAGGCGGCACGGACGGGAACGTCCACGTCGATGGTCTCGATGATCTGCACCATGAAAATGCTCCTCGCTGCGGGGGTCGGTTGTACTCCCCATTCAGCCCCACGCGGCGTCCGCGGACGGGGGGGTTGACAGACCCGCTCCACGGGCGAAGTGGAGATCCTCGACCGATGGTCCCCTGATCACCCCATAATTGCTATGTCGGCGGGTGGTCCGTCGCGATCCTGGGGGTCATTGATGCCGTTTCGGAGCATGAGCACGCTTCAGTCGTGGCTCGAGGAGTTCCAGAGTCTCGGATACCCGATTGCCGAGTCGGCGAAGGTCATCCCGCAAGACGGCGACGACGGCGCCGACACCGGCCTGGTCGTCTTCCAGCTCGCCAACGCGCCGACGCTCGCCTATCTGCAGCCGGAGATGTCCGCGCTGGAGTGGCTGGTGACGATGGAAGCCCGCGAGGCGCCCTCGACGATGAACCCGGCGACGGTGATGAATCTCGCCTTCGAACTGTCGGTGCTGTCCGCGCTCGGCGCATTCCTGCAGACCAAGTCCCGCGATTTCATGAGGCACAACACGCGTTAGCGGCCGTCGCGCCCCGGGGCGCGGTCGTCAGGCCGCCGAGCGCGTCGCGGATTCGGTGAACCCGTCCAGCGCGGTCGCGAGCCGCGCCGCGTCGGCGGGGTCCGCATCCAGGACCGCAGTCGTGAACGCGTCGTCGAAGCGTGTCAGCGCCGACCACGGCTCGGCGCCCAGATCGGCGATGACGGTGAGGCGGCTCACCCGGCGGTCGTCGGCGTCGACATCACGTCTCACCGCCGCACGCTCGACGAGTCGGTCGATGAGGGTCGTCACGCCGGCCGCGGTGATTCCCAGATACGTGCGGAGATCACCCGGTCTCGTGCCCGCATGGGCGGCGATGTGCAGGAGTGCGCGCGCGTCGAGCTCGTTCACGCCCACCTCCTGGCGGGCCAAGACGAGCGCGGCGGTGCGCGCCTCGACATAGCGATGCAGGGCGGCGGTGAGTGGCGAGGAGAGAGTCACCGGGCGTCCTCCTTCCGTGCGTTGCATCACACGATAACAGAATTCGATTAGACATTCTTAATGTTAGGAAGGTTATCTAGATTTGCGAAGTAAATGCTAGGGTGACCATGTCGATTGGGGTCGATGTCACGGTCAGCACAACAGAGAGAGCCACACCGATGGGCCACCTGTACTACGGCAACACCGCCGAGCCGATCGAGATCCCGGATCGGCTTCTCGCCCACCTCAAGGTCGTCGTGGCGACCAAGCTCCGCCGCAGCGAGAGCTTCACCCTGTCGTGGCGCCACCCTGAAGACATTCCGGGCGGACGCACGACGATCTGGATGCAGCCGTCGATACCCCTGCGCTTCGTCTTCCAGACGGAGTCCGAAGGCGCTCTCGACCGCGATCTGCTGGCGCGCCTGGCCGCAGCATCCAACTCCTCCGCCGGGCTGTTCGTGGAACTCGACATGCTCGACGAACCGGTCCGCGTCGAGAGCGCGGTTGTGGCCGCCTGACCTTCGAACGGAACGTCACCCGGGGTGGAGGATCTCGCAGTCTCCTCCGGGCGAGAGGATCGCTTCGTGGCCGTCGTCATAACGGACGACCAGGAGCGGATCGTCTGCGCTTCCGCGGACCTCGATGACCTGGCCGTGACGCTCGGCAGCGCCGACGGTGCGCCCGTGGATGCGGACGCGATCGCCTACTTCAGCATGCATCGTCGAACACCTCCCGCGGTCAGGATAGCGCGCGGATTCCGGCCATACGAGGGCCTCGTCACACATCGGCGCGCAACTGGCGCGCATGTGTGACGCCCGCTTTTTGTCCGCGGTACAGCAATAGGCGATACTCGGGAGGCACCCTCACCTGGCTGATGCCGGGGCGCGCCCACCATGAGCCACACTCTGCAGACCCCGCGTTTCACCGTCGCGACCGCGGCCATCGTCGGCCGCGGTCGGCTCGGACGCGTGCTGGCTCGAGCTCTCGCTGCCGCCGGCGTGGAGGTCACGGGCCCCTCGGGCCGGGATGCGCCCGTCGAGGCTGCAGACGTCGTGCTGCTGTGTGTGCCGGATGCCGATATCGCGCGCGTGGCCGCGACGCTGCGGGGTGAAGGCGGATGGGTGGGCCACGTGTCCGGCGCCACCGGCCTGACCGATGCGGACGTCGACTTCGGGCTGCATCCGCTGCAGACGTTCGTCGGCAGTGAAGGGCCGGAAGTATTCCGCGGCATCGGATGCGCCGTCGACGGACGCACGCCCGCCGCGCTGGAGGTCGCCGAAGAGCTTGCGGTCCGGCTCGGCGCTCATCCGTTCCGGATCGACGACGATCGACGAGCCGGGTACCACGCGGCGGCGTCCATCGCATCGAACTTCACGGTGACTCTGCTCGCCGCGGCCGAGCGGATGGCAGGGACCGCGGGGCTCGACCCGGCGGAAGCCCGTGAGGTGCTCGCGCCACTCGTGCGCGCCACCGTGGAGAACTGGGCGGCGCACGGCCCCGCGACCGCGCTCACCGGCCCGGTCGCGCGCGGGGATGCCGCGACCGTCGCACGGCAGCGGGGGGCGATCGCCGCGCAGGCGCCCGAGCTGCTCGACCTGTTCGACGTCCTGAGCACGCACACGCGTGAGCTGGCCCACCGGGACGGTGCGGCCCGATGAGGATCCTTCGCACCATCGCGGAGATCCGCGCCGCCGTCGGCGACGCGCGGCGGGGCGGCATGACCGTCGGGCTCGTCCCGACGATGGGGGCGCTCCACGACGGCCATCTCTCGCTCATCCGGGCGGCGCGCAGCGGCAACGACCTCGTCGTCGTCTCGCTGTTCGTGAACCCCGCGCAGTTCGCGGCAACAGAGGACCTGGGCTCGTACCCGCGCACCGAGGATCAGGACGCCCGCCTCGCCGCCGACGCCGGCGCCGACATCCTGTTCGCGCCGCCGGTCGACCAGATCTATCCCGACGGCTTCGCGACCAGCATCCATGTCGCCGGGATCACCGACGTGATGTGCGGGGCGCACCGCGGTCCCGGGCACTTCGACGGAGTCGTCACGGTCGTCACGAAGCTGTTCCAGATCGTCGCGCCCCACACCGCGTACTTCGGTCAGAAGGATGCGCAGCAGGTGCTGGTCATCCGGCGTCTCGTGCGAGATCTCGACATGCCGGTGCAGATCGTGGCGTGCCCGATCGTGCGCGAACCGGACGGTCTGGCGATGAGCTCCCGCAACGCGTATATGGATCCCGACGCGCGCCTCCGTGCCACCGCCTTGAACCGTGCGCTGGATGCCGCCGAAGCGGTCGTCGCCCGCGGCGAGACGGGCGCTCCCGCAGTGCTCGCGGCCGCGCGCGCCCAGCTGGCGGATGCCGGCATCGAGCCCGAGTACCTGGAGCTGCGCTCTCCTGACGACCTCCGCGAACTGGACCGCGTCGGCGATGCGGCGCTGCTCGCCGTGGCCGCACAGGTCGGCGCGGCCCGCCTGATCGACAATCGAATCCTGGAGGCGCGCTGATGCGACCCACGACCACCCAGCCGGTGTCATGAGCACCCGGTCCCTTCCTTCCGCGACGCCCCCGCCGCGTCCGCGCGTCACGTTCGCGAGCCTCGCGGCGCTGAAGGCGAAGGGCGAGCCCATCGCCATGGTGACCGCCTACGACTACCCGAGCGCGCAGATCGCCGAAGCCGCCGGCGTCGACATCGTGCTCGTCGGCGACTCCGCGGCGATGACCGTGCTCGGCCACGACAGCACCGTCCCGGTCACCGTCGACGAGATGCTCATGCTGACCGCCGCCGTCCGGCGCGGTCTGTGGACCCCGCTGCTCGTCGCGGACCTGCCGTTCGGCTCGTACGAGGTCTCGGACGAGCAGGCCGTCGCGACCGCGCAGCGCTTCGTCAAGACCGCCGGCGCCGATGCCGTCAAGATCGAGCGCGGCGGTTCATCGGTCGCCCGTGCCCGCGCGATCATCGCGGCGGGCATCCCGGTCATGGGGCACGTCGGGCTCACCCCGCAGACGGCCGCGACGATCGGCGGCTACCGATCCCAGGGCCGGACTGCGGAGGAGGCCCTCGCGGTGTACGACGATGCGCTGGCGCTGCAGAACGCCGGATGCTTCGCGATCGTGTTCGAAGCGATCCCGACCGCAGCCACCGATGCCATGATGCGTCGAATCTCGGTGCCGGTGATCGGGATCGGGGCAGGACCGGGCACGGACGGCCAGGTGCTCGTCTTCCACGACCTCCTCGGCATCTACGACGGACACGCGGCGCGCTTCGTGAAGCGCTACGCCGAGCTGCGAGCCCCCATGATCGCCGCAGTCGCGGCGTATGCGGACGACGTGCGTGCGCACCGCTACCCGCAGCCCGAGCACGGCTACAAGATGGCCTCCGCCGAAGCGGCGCGGCTGGCGAGCCTGATCGCGGAGCGCTTCGACCACCCGCGACCGCGCGCGATCTGAGCCCTACGCGCGGATCAGCTCGCGCGCGTCCGTCATCCGACGATCCGGTGCTCGTGGACGCTCGAGCTCAGGGTCGCGCCGTTGAGCTCGAGGTAGAGCCGGCGCTCCGTGATCGACAGCACCATCGCGTTGCGACGTTCCAGGGCGGCGGCCGCGGCATCGACGAAACCCGGGTCGAAGCTGTACAGCGTCAGGGCGTCGGCCCGGTGGATGCGCTTGCCCGACCACGCGGCCATCACCTTGCCCGGGTCGCGGTGCGTGTAGACCGCCGTGCGGTCGGCCAGCTTGCTTCCGTAGTGCAGTCGATCCGCATCCGGCGCACCGACCTCGATCCAGGCGGTCAGCCTGCCGGTGAGGTCGCGCACCACCACGGCCGGCTCGTCGGTCGAGGATATGCCCTCGCTGAACGCGATCCCCTCCTCGAACTCCAGGCAGTACGCCAGCACGCGCGTCATCATGTAGGAGTCCGTCTCGGACGGGTGGCGTGCGACGCGAAGGGCGAGGTCTTCGTACACCCCGCGATCGATGTCGGCCAGCTGAACCCCGAAGGTGTGGATCACCGCGCCGGACGCCATAGCGCCTGAGCCTACGCGGCCGCGGCCGGGGTTCTCACCACGTGGATGCCGCCGCCGAGGTCACCGCGCCGCGCCGGCGGATGCCGCCGGATCACCATCGTCGTCGTCCGGCAGGCCCCAGAACGGCCCGCGCAGACCCGCGCTCCGGAAATACTCGGCAGCGGCGATCGGCTCTCGACGGATGTAGGGCGTGCCGAGGCGCCCGTCGTACCAGTGCGCCGCCAGGCGCCAGAGCGTTTCGAGCGACAGAACGTACCCCCGGTCGTTGCCGGTGCGCTCCAGCCATTCCTGGACGTGGCTCTCAGAGCAGAAGATGAGCTGGTTGTCGCACGCGTGGGCGGCGTCCGGCCAGATCCGGTGCGCGGGGGTCAGGAAGTGCGCGACCTGGTCGCCCGGAGGCGGGCCTTGGTTCGTGACGACCCAGGCGTGCGGTCTCCCGCACGCGGGACACGTCGTCGCGACCAGCACCTCGGAAGCGCCGGGGACGAGGTTCGGGATCGCGAAGGAGTCCCACGCGCACCCTCCCCACCACAGCGTGCGCGGACCCATCACCGAGAACCCGAACGAGCGCGTCGCGAACGGGTGGGCCATCTCGATCTCGCCGTCCTTCAGAACGACGTGCCGGGCGGCGGCGAGTTCCGCCAGAGCCGCGTCGTACTCCTCGGGAGTGATGGCGAGCTCGTCGGCGAGCTCGCCGCGCGCGGGCAGGCCCCCCTCGTCGGCGAAGTGGGTGTAGATCGCGAACCGCGTGCGTTCGGCGAGATCCGTCATTGTCATCGTCGACTCCTCGTGCGGCCTCCGGTCGCAGGCCGCAGCACCATGTTCGCACTGCGCCCGCTTCGTGTCTGCACCGCGGTGCGGCCGGCTCCGCGAACGCACCGCCCGGGCGGTATCGTGAGCGCACACCGCCTTCCGGGAGAACCGCCATGACCCACGAGCCCCCCGCCGCCGAAGTGACGATCGCCGAGATCTCGGAGAGATTGGGCGTCCGCTTCCCCGACATCCCCAGCGGCACGATCCGCGAGGTGGTGACCGAGGCATACGGCGAGTTGGAGGACGCACGCGTCCGCGATTTCGTCGAGGTCCTCGTGGAGAAGCAGGCGAAGAAGCGGCTCAAGTCGCTCACCGCCTGAACCGCGGGGGGATGGCGGCCGCCCGCTGACCGGGTTAGCATCGGCATGTCACCCGGGACCCCGGTGGCGTTGTCGGATGACACACCACGAACGCAAGGGTTGAGGCAGTGAAGACGATCGTCACAACGACGGGCTCCTTCCTGACGGGTACTGAAATCGCCGATGCCGTCACGGCGTACGGTCTCGCGCTGGCGCGTGCCCGTCGATCGGATGTCATCGACATTCCGTTCATCACCGCAGACGGGTCCGTGAGCCGTGTGGAGCTTCGGATCGGCTGGCTCGTCGAGACGGTCGCCACGGCTGTGGACGAACCGGCCGAGGAGCTGCTCGAGATCGACACGATCATCGACCTGCTCGACAGGGCCGGCCTGCTCTCTCACACGAGCGCGCCGAACGGCCGGACTCGCTGGGTCAGCGAGTGGGACACCGACTGGGACGACGTCATCTAGCGGCTCACCGATTCCCTCGCGCGCGCAACGGCCTTGCGCCGGCCTCTGCAGCGGATGACTCTGGCGCCCCCTCCCCGGCAGGAATAGTCTGAGGGGGTGGGAACCATCTTCTACGGTGGATCAGCCACGCCGATCCACATCGAGGACCGCGCACTCGCGCACCTGAAGGTCGTCATCGCGACCAAGCTGCGCCGGAGCGAGAGCTTCACCCTGTCGTGGCAGCACCCCGACGATCAGCCCGCCGGGCGCAGCACGATCTGGTTGCATCCCTCGATCCCGCTGCGATTCGTGTTCGACGAACCGGAGCCGCCCGAACTGAGCCGCCAGTGGATCGAAGATCTGGCGCACTCCGCCAACTCTTCGGGCGGAATCCAGCTGATCCCGGAGTACCTGGAGGCGGAGCCGTCGGAGGAGCTCCCGGGGCATGTGCCACAGGCGTCGGTGGGTGTGGTCGACGTCCAAGAGCTCTCGATCAACACGCTGAATCTGCCCCGCACGGCGCTTCCGGGTGGCGTGGCCGACAACGGCCCGGGCGCGGTCGAAAACGGCAGAGCCTCCGCGCGGGTCTGAACACCGGCTCCGCAGGCACGTCCGGGCCCACTTGTCAATGCCCAAGCGTTTCGGCGGTGGTCACGCAGAAGATCTCCCTGAAGACCAGATCTTCCCTCGTCGACCAGGAGGAGCACGAGATGATGTCGGACACCACAGTCAGCCGGCGATTCGCACTGCACCGGGTCGGCGAGCTCACATGGATGATCGAGCACATCGACGGTGCGGGGCATGCGACCGACCCCGTCGGGCACGTCACCATGACGGAGGACGATCAGGTCGAGGTGAGGTGGGACATGCCCGTTCCGCTTCCCGTGCTCTATGCCACGCTCGAGGACGCTCTCGAGAGCCTGGAGGACTGGGCGGGTCGCCCGCGCGGTGCCACCAAGCCGATCCCCATTCCCCACTTCCCGCCCCCTCCGCACTGACACCCCCACAGAGGCCGGCGCGCGGTCAGGCACCGACCTCCGCCAGCGCCGGAGTGAGTTCGCACGCCAGGTCGCGGGAGAGGAACCCGAGACCGATGCGGTCGGTGAGGCGCTGTCCCGCGCGCGCGTGGGTCCAGCTTCCCCACACGGTCGCACCCGCCTCGTCGAGCCCTCGCGCGGCGAAGCCGGCGATCGCGCCGGCCAGCACATCGCCGCTGCCCGAGGTGCCCAGTCCCGGGCCGCCTTCCTCGATCTCCCAGGACCGCCCGTCCGGGGCCGCGACACTGCCGTAGCAGTTGACGACGGCGTCGAACCGACGAGAGATCTCGGCGACGTCGGCCATCCTGTCGGCGCCGAGCTCCCGGTCGAGCAGGATCGCCGCTTCTTCCTCGTTCGGACTGAGGATCAGCCGGCGAGGCAGCGCGTCGCGAGGGATGTCGGACAGGATGCCGAGCGCGAACGCGTCGAGCACGAGGCAGCGCACGTCCGCCTCGACGACCCGCAGCAGTGTCTCGCGTGTCTCGTCGGGGTCGTCGAAGCCGGGACCGAGCAGCACGGCATCCGCCGAATCCAGTTCGTCGCGGACGCCGGCATCGAGGCGGTCGGCGGCCCGCTCCGGAAGCGCGAACACCGCCGCCTCCGGCAGCACGACTCCCAGCTGCGCGTCGATGGAGGCCGGCACGACCAGGCCGAGCCTGCCGGCACCGACCCGCAGCGCTGCCTCACCGGCGAGCAGCACGGCTCCGGGCGAACGTCGCGAGCCGCCGACGACGATCACACGACCGCGGGACTTCTTGGAATCGCCCGGATCGGGCAGGTCCCAGTTCTGGAGCAGCTGCGCCGTGACCTTCTCCGAACGAGTCGCGTCGGGCTCTGAACGAGTCGCGTCGGGCGCGGTGCGGTTCGAAGCGGGCTCAGTGCGGTTCGACATCGGGACTCCCCGGGTGGACGGTCACCGGAGCGCCCTCAGACTGCAGGTGCTCGACGGCGGAGAACTCCATGAGCTCCCAGCGGGTGTCGCGGCGGACGATGTGGGTGACAGAGGCGTTCAGGACGGTGTGGGATGCCGCGAACTCGAGCAGCTCGGTCTCGCCGAGGTCGAGCAGCAGCGAGAGCAGCAGCATCACCACCGCGTCATGGGCCACGATCATCGCCCTGGGGCCGGCGCCCTCGCCCGCATCCCCGAGGAATGACCTCAATCGCAGGGCGACGTCCGCCCAGGACTCCCCCCGGGGGGACGGTGGTAGTACTTGCCCAGACGGCGGCGGCGCTCGGCCTCCTCCGGATGCCGTCGGGACACCCCCCGGCGCGTCAGGAGGTCGAGGATGCCGAGCTCGCGATCGCGCAGTCGCTCATCGATGAGCACCGTCGCGGCTGATCCGGCCTCGCCTATGGCGAGTGCGAGGGTCTCGCGGGCTCGCAGGTACGGCGAGACCCAGAACACGTCGAGTTCGGACCGATGCTCGGCGACCCAGCGCGCCAGTGCCTCGGCCTGTTCCCGGCCGGTGGCGGACAGTGGCACGTCGGCATCCCGGATGTCGATCGGAATGACGTCCAGACCGTCGCGCTCGGCGGCCGTCGCCGCGACGTTCGCCACGCTCTCGCCGTGACGCGACAGCCAGAGCTCGCTGAGCACCACTTCTCAGGCGCCTTCGCTTGCGGTCCGGGTGGGGAGCGGCATGGATCCTCCTCGCTGGGCGGGCTCGACCTCCATTCAGCAGCAGCGGAGCGCGATTCCCAAAGGGGTTGACACGGCTACTAAGCGGATGCGGGCGCTCGCGCAAGGCCTTGCCGGGGCTCCCGCGCCACGATCAGACTCTCAGCATGGTCTTCCTCGGCTTCCACGCCTCCCATGAGCAGCTCCCGCCGAGCCGTCTGCTCGCCGCCGTCACCCGGGCCGAGAGCGCAGGCTTCGACGGAGCGATGTGCTCGGACCACCTTGCGCCGTGGGGTGTCCGTCAGGGTGAGTCCGGCTATGCCTGGAGCTGGCTCGGTGCAGCGCTCGCCTCGACGTCCTTCTCGTTGGGTCTGGTCACTGCACCCGGTCAGCGCTATCACCCCGTCATCACGGCGCAGGCGATCGCCACCCTGGAGGAGATGTTCCCCGGCCGCTTCTGGGCCGCTCTCGGCAGCGGCGAGGCCGTCAACGAGCACGTCACCGGCGACCCATGGCCGCCGAAGCCGCGCCGCAATGCCCGCCTCGAGGAGTCGGTCCAGGTCATCCGGCGACTGCTCGCGGGCGAGGAGGTCACGCACAGCGGCGAGGTCGAGGTGCACCGCGCTCGGGTCTGGAGCCGGCCGGCTGCGCCGCCCCCGCTGCTGGCTGCCGCGGTCACCGCCGAGACCGCCGGATGGGCGGCGGGCTGGGCAGACGGCCTCGCGACGGTCGCGCAGCCGCCCGATGTGCTCGCGGACGTCGTCGCGGCGTACGCGGATGCCGGAGGCCGCGGCCCGCGCGTGCTGCAGGTCCACGTCGCGCTCGAGGACACCGAGGAGGCGGCGCTGGCGATTCTGCGCGAGCAGTGGCGCCACGCGGCGATCAGCGGGGTGTCGCTGTGGGACGTCGAGCAGCCGGAGGACTTCGACGCGCTCGCCGGTGACCCGACCGACGAGCAGCTGCGCCGCGGCGCCCTGGTCTCGGCGGATGCCGGCGCGCTGGCGGACCGGATCGCAGAGCTCGCGGCCGTCGGGTTCGACCGGATCTACCTGCACGGCGTCGGCACCGATCAGGATGCCTTCCTGCACCGTGCGGAGCGGGACCTGCTCCCCGCGCTGAGGAGCGCGCTGTGAAGATCACCGACACCAGCGACCTGTGGTGGAAATCGGCGGTCATCTACTGCCTCGACGTCGAGACGTACATGGACGACAACGACGACGGCATCGGCGATTTTGCGGGTCTCGCCCGCCGCATCGACTACCTGGCCGATCTCGGAGTCACGTGCCTGTGGCTCATGCCGTTCTACCCGTCACCCGATCGCGACGACGGCTACGACATCAGCGACTTCTACGGGATCGACCCGCGCCTGGGCAATCACGGCGACTTCGTGGAGGTGATCCGGACCGCTCAGGACCGCGGAATGCGGGTGATCGTCGACCTCGTCGTCAATCACACCTCCGACAAGCATCCGTGGTTCGTCTCCGCGCGCCGCAGCCGCACCTCGCCGCACCGCGATTTCTACGTCTGGCGCGACGAGCCGCCCGCGCACGAGCAGCCCACGGTGTTCCCCGGCGAGGAGGCCGGGGTGTGGGAGTACGACGAGCGCACGGAGCAGTACTTCCAGCACGTGTTCTACAAGCACCAGCCCGATCTGAACGTGGCCAACCCGCGGGTGCGCGACGAGATCGCGAAGACGATCGGCTTCTGGCTGGCGCTCGGGGTCTCGGGCTTCCGGCTGGACGCCGTCCCGTTCTTCATCGAGCCGCCGAAGGGCGTCGACGTCGGCGACCCGCACGAGCTGCTGCGCGATCTCAAGCGCTTCCTGCAGCGCAGGGTCGGCGATGCCGCCCTGCTGGGCGAGGTCAACCTGCCGTTCGCGCAGCAGCTGGAGTTCTTCGGCGGCGAGCGCGGGGGCGAGCTCGACCTGCAGTTCGACTTCATGTCGATGCAGGCCCTGTACCTGTCGCTCACGCGCAGCGACCCCGCACCGCTCATCGCCTCGCTCACTTCGCGGCCCGCGGTGCCGCCGGAGGCGGCGTGGGCGAACTTCGTGCGCAACCACGACGAGCTCACCCTCGACAAGCTGACCGACGCCGAGCGCGAGGAGGTCTTCACCGCGTTCGCGCCTGACGAGGATCAGCGGGTCTACGGCCGTGGCATCACCCGCCGGCTTCCTCCGATGCTCGGCGGCGATCCGCGCCGCATCCGCATGGTCTACAGCCTTCTGTTCTCGCTGCCGGGCACGCCGGTGCTGTTCTACGGCGAGGAGATCGGAATGGGCGAGAACCGCGACATCCCCGGACGGCAGGCGGTGCGCACGCCGATGCAGTGGACCGACGGCAGGAACGGCGGCTTCTCGCGCGTAGCACCGTCGCGGCTGGTCGCGCCGCAGCCCGGTGACGGCTACGCGCCGCAGCACGTCAACGTGCAGCACCAGCGCAACGACGAGGAGTCGCTGCTGCACTTCATCCGAGGCCTGATCAGCCGCTACCGCGTCTCCCCCGAGATCGGCTGGGGATCGCTGCGGATCCTGGAGCACGACGGCGCCGGCGTGCTGGCCCACGAGGTCGCCTCGGACGTGGGACGGATGATGGCGGTGCACAACTTCACCGACGTGCCCGTGCGCCTCACCGTCCAGCTCGGAGCCGTCGAAGAGGGTACGGGGCTGCTGGACCTCCACAGTCCCGAGCGGATCGCGCTGGATGCGCGGGGACGCGTGGATCTCGAGCTGGCGCCCTACGGCTTCCGGTGGCTGCGGGTCTCGCCCCCCGGCGACACGCGCATCGGCTGACGTGGAGGCGAGGTCGCGCCGGGCAGCGGGCGCCTGAGGAGCAGCCGTCGCCACCGCGACGGCGGGAAGTCGCGCGGCCAGTGGATCAAGACGGAGCGGAACCCGCGGTGGAAGCGCCGCGCGAACGCGCGTGCACTGCCGAACGGCCGTGGCGACATGTGCATGCTCGATCCGCGCAGAAAGCCGATGCGATGACGCTCACCCAGGTGGAATGCCAGATCGAGGTCATCGTGGACCTCGGGGTCGGAACGGTGCACGCGAAGGCGCACGTCCTCCCACGCCTCTCGCCGCATCGCGAGGTTCGATCCGAAGAGCGGCAGGTGACCGAGCGCCGGCACGGTCGTCGCCGCGTACGCCAGGAGATAGGCGACGGACGACGCGCGACTGACGGCGGCGGGCGCCCCGGTGAAGTCGGCGCGGCCGGTGAGCGCCGCCACGTCGGGGCGCGCGGCGAACTCCGCGCAGACACGCTCGATCCAATCGTCGGCGGGAATGCAGTCGGCATCCAGCCGGAGGAGCAGATCACCGGTCGCGCGGTCGTACCCCTCCGCGCTGGCGGCCGGGATGCCGGGATCGAGGCACCGGACCAGCGTGGCGCCGGCGTGCAGCGCCGCGGCCGCGGAGCTGTCCGACGAGCCGTTGTCGACGACGATGATCTCGTCGGCGGTCCGGGTCTGCCGGGAGAGGGCGTCGAGGCACCGGGCCAGCTCGGCGTCGTCGTCCTTGACGGGGATGACCACCGAAACGGTCTGACGGCGTGGTCGATCGGAGGCCATCGTGCCGGCCTGCCCGGGATCGCAGGCTGGGTTCTCGTCGGTCATCCTTCAAGTAGTGCCCATCCGTGCCGCCGCGAGCACGCCCTTGCCAAATCGCGCCGGCTGTGATCACGAACAGGAACGAGAGCAGTCCTCATCCACGCTCAGGCCGGCTCCTGCTCGCTGCTCTGCTCGTGCGTCGACTCGGCGCTGCCTTGCTCTTCGAGCCGTTTGGACAGCAGCACTATCAGGATCACACCGAACGTGTCGGCGACGAGGCTGATGTTGTACTCCCAGATGAACCACACCCAGAACGTTCCGTAGTCGAGGGGCTGATCGTGCACCGCCTGATCGTCGACCCAGACCGAGTGGCCCGCCCATAGCGCCAGGGCGGTCTGAGCGATGAGGATCGCTGCGAGGACGAGGGACAGGCTGTGGCGCTCCCAGAACGTGCCGCTGCGGGCGGCTCCACGGAATCGATAGCTCATGTGTGAAACCTGTCGGGCAAGTCGCGCGTCGTCAACCGCCCGGGCGCATGTCGCGTCACAGAGCGCGCTGGATTTGCCACGAGCCGGCGTTGTGGCAGGTTAGTCTCACTGAGACGCCTGCTCCGCGCCTCGCAGAGCCCTCCTGAGCGCTCGCTGTCGAGTGCGCTGCCCGAGACCTGAAACTGGTACATGACCCCGCACAAATTGAAGAGGCTGGTGCCTCGCGGCCTGAGGCTGCGAAGCAAGTTGCGCTGGAAGAACGGCCGCTGGCGGCTGGCGACCCCCGACCGCGTCTTCCTCGAGGACGTCATCGTGCCGGGCTTCCTCGCGATGGATGACATCCGGCGCGTGCTGGACATCGGAGTGGCCTGGTACACGCGCTCGTACCCCAAGCTGTTCGCGGGGGTGGACTATTGGACGGTCGACGTCGACCCCGAGAAGCAGCGCATCGCCGGCGCGAACCATCGCACGGTGTCCGCCACGCACCTTTCGGATGCCTTCCCGGAGGGCACGTTCGACCTGGTCGTCTGCAACGGGGTCATCGGCTGGGGATTGAACAGCCCGGACGACGTCGAGAAGGGACTCGACGCGTGCGCTGCGGTCCTGCGACCGGGCGGCTGGCTCGTCGTCGGCTGGAACGACACCGGGGGGCACCGCGTGCCGGGGCTCGATGAGCTGCTCGCCAAGCGCTTCCGCCACGAGGTGTTCCCCCCTGTGGGCGCGGATCACTTCATCCCCGAGACGCCCTACGCGCACCGCTTCGAGTTCCTGAGAAAGGTGTGATCGTGCACCCACCGGCAGAGGATGAACCGGGGCTCGACGCCGGCTCGATCGCGATGTTCTGGGCGCATTACGACGACGACCTGGTCTTCGCGAACCCGACCCTCCTGCAGGCTCTCGACACGCGGCTGGCGCGCGCGCAGCTTCTTCTTCACCGCCTCCGACGCCGGTGCGGGCATGTCGGACTACGTGGACGGCCGCGAACGCGGCATCCGCGCCGCCTACGACGTGATGCGCGGCGCGACCGGACCCTGGTCCGACCGGTCGGTCACCCTTCGCTCCGGTCTGACGGTGACCGTCACGCGGCCGGATGGAGACGACCGGATCTCGCTGTCGTTCCTGCGGCTGCCCGACGGCGGTCTGAGGGGCGGGGGCTATGCCAAGACCGGCTGGGAGAGTCTCGCGAAACTCGAGTCGGGCGAGCTGACATCCATCCGCACGCTCGACACCGGGCAGGCCGTCACGCTCGACCTCCTCTCCAGCACGATCGCCGAGCTCGTCGCGGGATACGGCCCGACATCCGTGATCTCCTGTCACCCGGGATTCGCCGACGCGGCGGGCGATGATCACCCCGATCATCAGAGCGTCGGCCGCATCGTCACGGCGGCCGTGGACGCCGGCCTGATCGACGCCGACCTCGTCCGGTACGCGATCGGCTATCCGGGAGCGCGTCACCCCGCGAACATCGATCCGGCGCTGCTCGGTCGAAAGCTCGAGGTGTTCGCCGCGTACGGCGCTCACGATCCGGTCGTCACCCGCGACGCTGTGGACGACTACCTCCACGTCCGCGGCTTCGGCGAGTGGCTGCAGCGCGAGTACCTCCTGCCTCACCGAGAGGTCGAGCGCGTCCCCGCCTGACCGTGACAGCGGAGCGAGTGTCCCGACGCGGCTGGCGCCCGCGGAAACGTGGGGTTACGCTCCCGCTGTGAACCGCCCTTCCCGTGTCGGCCTCGCCGACAGGTCCCCCGGTGCAGACGTCGTCGGGACCCGGTGAACGCCGGATTCGAGGATCGAAACCGCCGACCCGCCGCTCGGGTCGGCACCGCCGTGGCGTTCGCGACGCTGTTCGCTGTGCCGCTGATCGCCGGCGCCCTCCGGACCGGGTCGCCCGCGGAGTTCCTGCGGCTGCCGGCGGAGTCGATCGTCGTCATGCTGCTGCTGCTCGCCGTGCCGCAGACTCGGTTCCGCTGGATCGTCGCCATCGCGTTCGGGGTGCTGGTGGTCGTCGCGAGCGCGGTCGCGGGACTCGACCTCGGATTCGAGGCGACGATCGACCGGTCCTTCGATCCCGCCCAGGACTGGTCCGCCGTCGTCAGCGCCCTCGGCGTCGTCAGCGATTCCGCGGGTGCGGCCGCGGCGATCCTGATCGTGGGGCTGATCGTCGCGGTTCTGGTCGCCGCCGTGATCGCCGTCGCCCGCGCCGCCCTGCGTGCGGAGCACACCACCATGCGCTCCGGTCGTCGCGGTCTCACGGTGGCCACGGCGGTGACCATGGCATGGATCCTCTGCGCGGTGACGGGAACCCAGCTGTGGCCCGGCGTCGGGGTCGCCGCCGCGGATGCGGTTACGACGCTCGCCGCGACATCCGCGCAGGCAGTCCAGACGATGCGGGAGCAGGAGGCCTTCGACCGCGCACTGCGGTCGGACCTGCCGCGGTCACCCGGCGACCGCAGTCGGCTCACCGGCCTGCGCGGCAAGGACGTGGTGATCGCGTTCCTGGAGAGCTACGGCGAGATCGCGCTGCAGGACGCGGACTTCACGGCGGGGATCGCTCGGGTCCTCGAGGAGGGCGATGCGCAGCTCTCCCGCGACGGATACTTCGCGCAGAGCGCGTTCCTCACCTCGCCGACGTTCGGTGGCGTCAGCTGGCTGGCCCACGCGACGCTGCAGAGCGGGGTGTGGGTGGACTCGCAGCAGAAGCACGACCGGCTGATGGCGAGCAGTCGATCGACGCTCAGCTCCGCGTTCCGGGATGCCGGCTGGCGCACGGTCGCCGTCGTGCCCTCCAACACGGAGCCCTGGCCGGTGGGCTCGGCGTTCTACGGTTTCGACGCGGTGATGGATTCGCGCAGCCTGGGCTATCGCGGCCCGGCGTTCAGCTACGCCCGCATCCCCGACCAGTACACGTGGCAGCGCTTCTTCGAGCAGGAGCTCTCCGGTGTGCACCCGCCGGTGATGGCCGAGATCGACTTCGTCTCTTCGCACACGCCGTGGGCCCCGCTTCCCCGGCTCGTGCCGTGGGCGGAGGTCGGGGACGGCTCCGTCTTCGATCCTCAGCCCGCGCAGGGTCCGGCTGCCCTGGAGGTCTGGGCGGACGAGCAGCGCGTGAAGGAAGCGTATGGACGATCGATCGAGTACACGCTGGGTGCGATGTTCTCCTTCCTGCATGAGTACGACCAGCCCGACATGGTGCTGGTCGTCGTCGGCGACCACCAGCCGGCGCGGATCGTGAGCGGCCCCGACGCGGACCGGGATGTGCCGGTCACGATCATCGCGAAGGATCCGGCCGTCTTCGACGAGATCGCGTCGTGGCAGTGGGAGAGCGGCGTCCGTCCTTCCGCCCAGGCGCCTACCTGGCGGATGGATCAGTTTCGCGATCGGTTCCTCGAGGCGTTCGGCCCCTGACGCCGTCCGCGGCGTTCGGTCACCGCATGCCCTGTGACGAGCGCGGTGTGCGCCAGAGGAGGAAGGTCGTGACGGCGAGCACGACGATCCCGATGGATTCGACGATCACGGTCTCGGGGACGAGGGTGAAATCCCACGTCTGCGTGATGCCGAACAGTCCGACCGTGAGGGCCAGCACGAGCGCACCGAGGGTCGCGATCAGGAAGAGAAGACCCAGGACGCTCGCCATCAAGAGCAGCCGGCCGCGCAGGGCCAGCATCCCGATGGCGAGGACGAGACCCGCGACGAAGTTCAGGACGAAGGCCACGCCCAGTATTCCGCCGACGCCGTTGAGGGCGAGGTAGAGATGGATGCCGCCGGCAGCCAGAAGGAAGACGGCGCTGAGGATGCGCATGATCCACAGAACGCGCGTGCTGGTGTCGGCCATGATTCACCCGCTTTCGCTCGTTGTGCCCGTATCGGGCTCCTTCCAGTAGACACCCTTCCTCCGCTCGCCGGGGTTGCGATCCGATGACGGCTGCGCGGCAGAGCGGGTGTCAAGGCCTCGTCTGCCCAGGGCCGTCCGAGTAGTGTCGGCAACGGCCCGACCGGGCCGCTTCGCATCCTCCGGAGGTCCGCTCATGAGCATCAACGACGACGACATCACCACGACCAACACCCCTGCCGGCGAGGGCCCCGCGGACGGCGGCGCCAACCCCGCCGGGCACGACGGCGGAGCCGACGGCTCGGCCGACGCCGGCGAAGGACCCGCGGACGGCGGCGCCAACGCGGGTGGTCACGACGGGGGCGCGGACGGCTCCGCTGACACCGGCGAAGGACCCGCGGACGGCGGCGCCGACGCGGGCGGGCACGACGGCGGCGCCGACGGATCCGCTTGAGCGAGGTCGAAGAGCGCGGGTCGGGCGATCGACCCGCGCTCGGGCGCCTGACCGGCATCCCCGCGTCCGACTTCGCTCGTGAGCACTGGGGACAGCGCCCGCTCCTGACGCGGTCCGCGGCGGGCTTCGATGACCTCTTCAGTCGCGAGCGCAGTCGATGACCTGGTCGCCGACCGGGCGCTGCGGACGCCGTTCGTCCGGATGGCGGCAGAGGGCGCGGTGCTTCCCCCGGCGCTGTTCACAGGCCCGGGCGGATTCGGTGCCGAGGTGGGCGACCAGCTCGACTCGGCAGAGGTTCTGGAGCAGTTCGCGGGCGGCGCGACCCTTGTGCTGCAGGGACTCCACCGCACGTGGGAGCCCATCGCGGCATTCACCCGTCAGCTCGTCTCGGATCTCGGCCACCCCGCCCAGGTGAACGCCTACGTCACGCCGGCGTCCTCGCGCGGGTTCGATCCGCACTTCGACACGCATGACGTGTTCGTGGTCCAGATCGCCGGAGCGAAGCACTGGACGATCCACGAGCCCGTGCACCGGCATCCGCTCGCCCACCAGTCGTGGACCGATCACCGCGACGCCGTCGCCGAACGCGCGCGAACGCAGCCGGCCATCGACGCGGTGTTCGAGCCCGGCGACGTCCTGTACCTGCCGCGCGGATGGATCCACTCCGCCGTGGCGCTGGGCGGCACGTCGATCCACCTCACGATCGGCATCCGGGCTGCGACCCGTCACGATCTGCTCACCCAGCTGCTCGCGCGGGCCGGCGACGACCCCCGGCTGCGGGCGCCGCTGCCGCTCGGGGTCGACTACGCCGATGCCTCGTCCATCGCCCCCGATCTGAGCGCGACCGTCGCGGCGGCCCGCGAGATCCTCGAGGCCGCACTCGACGACGGCGAGATCGGGATCGCCCTGCGGCGGTCGTTCGAGGATGCGGTCCGGCCCGCCCCAGTCCGGCCTCTCGCGACGGTCGACGCGATGGCCGGTCTGCAGTCCGGCGACGAGGTGGGGTGGCGGAGCGCGCTGAGGGCGCGGATCGAGGACGACGAGCGCGCCGTCCGCATCGTTCTTCGGCGCAAGACGGTCGCACTCCCCGCCGAGGCCTCGGCAGCCGTGCATGCCCTGCGCGAGCGCGATCACGCCGCGGGAGCCCTTCCCGGGCTGGACACCGAATCCTCCCTCGTCGTCTCGCGGCGGCTGCTGCGCGAAGGCGTGCTGGTGCCGCGATGAGAAGAACGCCGTGACAGCCGACGCTCTGCCCTCGACGGGCTCGGTCGCCGGCTGGGCGCCCTGCAGCGACCGCTCACTCGAGCGCTCCGACCCGCTCGCCGGCACCGGCGGCTACGGGGCTCGCTGGCTGCTCGTGGAGATCGACGGGGCGTGGGGTGCGCACGCGCTGCTCCAATCCCGCCTGGACCCGGCCCTCGGCCGCGCCATCGTCCGGCGTGCCGAGGCGGCCGGCATCCGACCGGTCGCCATCCGGCGGTTCGGCCGGCGGGCCGACGAGCGACGCGCCCAGACCCGATGGCGCTGGGCGCTGGCGGACGCGCGCCCCGGCCTCGAATCGGTGCGGTGGGGCGCCGTCGAGAACCCGGCCGAGCTGGCCGACGTGCCCCTCGACGGTTCGGCGGGCGAACTCTCCGATCAGCCCGTTCTGCTGGTGTGCACCCATGCGCGGCACGATCAGTGCTGCGCCGTGCGCGGCAGGCCCGTCGCGCAGGCGCTTGCGCGCGCCTTCCCCGCCGAGACGTGGGAGAGCTCCCACCTGGGTGGCGACCGGTTCGCCGCGACGATGATCCTTCTTCCGCATGGGCTCTACTACGGTCGCGTGACGACCACGGATGCCGTGGCCGTCGTCGACCGCTACCGGCATGGCGACGTGGTACCTGAGCTGTATCGGGGCCGGAGTTCGCTCAGCAATGTCGTCCAGGCCGCGCAGTCCTTCGCGCGCGCCGCCGAGGGCGACCTGCGCGTGGAAGCCTTCCCTCCGCTCCGCGAGGAGCGTACCGCGGAGGGCGAGTGGACGGTCGACCTGGCGCACGGGAACACCGTGCTGACCGTCGTCATGCGGGAGACGCTGTCGGACCCCCTGCTGAGCACGTGCGCGGCGACGCGCGCGGCCCCGGTGAGGGAGTTCGCCCTGGACTCGATCGGCGTGCACCACCGGGGTTGATTCAGCACCCGGACCACACGCTGCCAACCCCCTCGGGCTGAGAAGCGCCGCCGGCGAGGAGATCTCGGCCGACCTCACGAAGGCGGAGGCGTCGAAGCACATCGAGCGGCTTCAGGGCAGGACTGGGCGCTCCGGCACGAGTTAGCCGCAGGCCGGACCGCGCTACTCCCTTGCCATCGCTTACTGCATGCAATATATTGCACGCAGAAGCCGATCGACTCGCGTCCGCGGGTCGGGGCGCATGAAGGGAAGGGAAGAGTCATGACCGACACCAACCGAGAGATCACGAACGTCGTGCTGGTCCACGGAGCGTTCGCGGACGGTTCGGGATGGCGAGGTGTGTACGACAACCTCACCCGCCGGGGCTACCGGGTGACGATCGCGCAGAACCCGCTCACCTCGCTGGCGGACGACGTCGCTGCGACCACGCGGGTGCTCGATCTCCAGGACGGTCCGACGATCCTCGTCGGCCACTCGTGGGGCGGCACGGTGATCACCGAGGCGGGGGTTCACCCGAACGTGGCCGGGCTGGTCTACGTGTCGGCACTCGCGCCCGACGCGGGCGAGACGACGGCCCAGCAGTACGAGGGGTTCGCACCCACTCCCGACTTCGTCATCGACGTCGGCGACGACGGGTACGGCTTCCTCAACCGCGACAAGTTCAAGGCCGGGTTCGCCGCCGACATGAGCGACGCCGACGCCGCCTTCCTCCGCGACTCGCAGGTGCCGATCAACATGTCGGTCTTCGGGACTGCGGTCCAGAACGCCGCCTGGCGCGACAAGCCCACGTGGGCCGTCATCGCGACCGAGGACAAGTCCTTCGACCAGGCCATGCTGCAGCACATGGCCCGGCGCATGGGCGCGAGGATCACCGACGTCTCGGCCAGCCACGCTCTCTTCATCACCCAGGCCGGCGTCGTCTCCGACGTCATCGAGGCCGCCGCACAGAACTCGTCAGCTCTCGTTCCCGAGCGGGCCGCGCACTGATCGCGCTCTCCGCGCTCTCAGCACGGCTCGCTACTTGATCGAGCCTCGGGTCACCCCCGAGATCACCCACCGCTGCGAGAAGATGTAGATGATCAGCAGTGGCGCCATCGCCATCAGGTACGACGCGAATGCCACCGTGTAGTCGGTGTTGAACTGGCCCTGGAAGACGTACTGCGCGAGCGGCAGGGTACGGGCGCTCGGTTCGGTGAGCACCACGAGCGGCATGATGAAGTCGTTCCATGCCCACACGCACGTGAGGATGCCGACGGTGGCGTTCATCGGCATCAGCAGCGGGAAGATGACCTGACCGGAACACCCGCCACGTGGATGCCCCGTCGATCCGGGCGGCCTCTTCCAGTTCGATGGGGATCGAGCGGATGTAGGCGGTGTAGATGAAGATGTTCAGCGACAGCCCGTAGATCGTGTAGAGGATGATCATGCCGCCTGGTTGTCCAGCCCCAGGATCGCCGTCTGCTTCACGAGCGGCAGCATGATGATCGGGAAGGGGATGAACAGCGCCGCGAGCAGGTAGAAGAACACGCCCTTGAAGAAGGGCCGGTGGATGTTCCTCGCCAGCGCGTAGGCGACGACCGAGCTCGTCAGCAAGGTGAAGACGACCGAGCCGACCGTGATGATCGCGGTGTTGAACAGTGCCTGCGGGAAGCTCGTCCTGACCCACGCGTCCGCGAAGTTCTCCCAGCGGATGGGGTTCGGCAGCTCGAACCCGGTGCCGGCGGTGAGCTGCTCGGGTGTCTTGAGCGCCACGACGACGGCGAGGTACAGCGGGATGAGCACGGTGAGCGAACACACCGCGATGAGCGCGGTCGCCCACCAGTTCGTCCTGCGGGTGTCGTCGTCGCGGTCGCTCCCGCGCTTGCCGGCGCCTGGTCGGCGTGACGGCTTCGGCATCCTGCTCGAGCTGTGTGGCGGTGTTGGTCATGCTGGTCATCAGAAATCGGCCTCTCTGCGCTGAAGGACCCGGAATTGGAAGAGCGCGACGATCGTGATCACGATGAAGAAGATCACCGCGTTGGCCGCCTGGTAGGCGAACTCGCCGCCGGTGAACCCGCCCTTGAAGATCAGCAGCGTCACCGATTCGGTCGCGGTGCCGGGGCCTCCGTTGGTGAGGGCGACGATGGGATCGAACACCTGCAGGAAACCCTTCAGGCTGATGACGACGTTGATCGTGAAGAACGCGCCGATCAGCGGGAAGGTGATCGACCTGAACTGCTGCCACGCGGAGGCGCCGTCCAACGACGCCGCCTCGTACATCTCCGCCGGGATGGTCTGCAGGCCCGAGAGGTAGATGATGATCGCGAAGGCGCAGGCCTGCCATACGGCGAGCGCCACGATCGCCGTCCACGCCCACTGCTCGTTGGCGAGGATGTTGTCGGCGAACAGCGGAATCCCTGACAGGATCTTCGGCAGCGAGTTCGAGAAGAGGAACTGGAACACGTAGCCGATGACGAGGATCGCCAGGATGTAGGGCACGAAGTAGACGCCCCGCCAGAAGTTGCGCGCCTTGATCTTGGCGTTCAATCCGAGCGCGATCGCGAGCGAGAAGGCGTTCGTCAGGATCGTGGCGACGATGGCGAACAGGAACGAGAACCCGTACGCCTGCAGGATGCGGTCGTCCTGGAAGAGGTTGAAGTAGTTCGACAGACCCGACGAAGTTCCACGCACCGTACCCGGCGTAGTTCGTGAAGCTGAAGAAGATCCCGACCAGCACCGGCAGGGTGTGGAACGCGGCGAATGCGATCACGGCCGGCCACACCATCCAGTAGTACGTCGCCGGGGCCCGCTTGGTGCTCCGCTCCGACTCGGCCGGCGCGCTTGGGGGCCTTCGCCTCCGTGGCGGTGCTGCGCACCGCTTGGGTGATCGTCATTGGTCGTCTCCCGTCGTTACCGGAATCGTGCGAGCGGCGACCTTGCGCCACTCATTGTCGAGTGTCTTGAGTGCGGCCTCTGCGTCGCCGTTGAAGAGGAACTCCTGGTCGATCGGGATGAGCGGTACCGCGGGCGGAAACTGGTGATCGATGAACCCGGTGATCTTCCCGTCGTCGAAGAACGGCTTGACCGACTGCAGCGCCGGGTCGTCGCTGATCTCCGCGCCCTCCACGGAGGGCACCATGTTCTGCGACGCTGCGAAGCTCCTCGATCACGTCCGTCTGGAACGCGTAGTCGATGAAGCGCATCGCGGCTTCCTGCTTCGGGCTGTCCTTGCCCATCGTGAAGACCACATCCACGCCTGAGACGAGCAGCCGGTCGTCGGGGTCGTCCGTTCCGGGGTAGGGGAAGATGCCCATCTCGATGTCGGGATCGACCTGCTTGATGGGATTGGTCGCCCAGATGCCCTGAAGCAGCATCGCGACCTCGCCGTTCGCGAACGCCGCGTTGCCCTCGTCGTAGGTCTCGCCGCGGTAGCCCTCCTGCATGTAGTTGGAGTACAGCGTGTACTGCTGATCCATCATCTCGGCGAAGTTCTTCTGGAACGACACCTCCGAATCCGGGCCGACATCGGTTCCCTGGGCCCGCAGCTTGTCGAAGAAGTCGTCCTGAGCCGGGTACGCTCCCAGGGCATTCCACGAAGGCATGCCCGTCCATGAGTCGGCCAGCGTGCCGTAGAACGGGGTGATGCCCGCCGCCTTCAGCGCGTCGCACACCTCGATGAACTCGTCCCACGTCTCGGGCACTTCGAGTCCCTGCTCTTCGAAGATCGTCGCGTTGTAGATCACGCCGTTGGCGTTGTTGACGTAGCCGAGCCCGTTGACCTCGTCTCCGAAGGTGCCGAGGTCGGCGAGGATCTCCTGCACCGCTGGGTTGATGGTCTCCAGCACCGGCTCATCGGAGAAGTCGTGGAACACCCCCGCCTCGGCGAGTCGACCGAAATTGCCGTTCGCATTCAAGGTGACGATGTCGGGAATCCGGTCCTTGACCAGCAGAGTGCGGATCAGCGTGTCGGCATCCGCGACCTGGTTCTGAACGATGCGGATGTCGGGGTTCTCGGCCTCGAAGTCCGCGATCATCTGGTTGAAGTCCTCGAGCGCCTCCCCCTTGAACTGGAAGAAGTTCAGCGTCGTCACTCCGTCCGAGGAGCCGCTGGTGCAGCCGCCCAACCCGATTGCGAGTCCCGCCGTCGCGAGCACCGCCACCGCTCGGGCGGTTGTTCGGTTTCTCTTGGTCATTGTGCGCCTCCTTGCGCGTGGTGCTGTCGGTGGTGCTGGGTGTTCAGTCGTCCGCGACGAGTTCGATCACCCGCGCCTGCTGTGGGAACTGCACGGGTGGCCGTAGACCGACCGACGCGAGTTCACGGCCGGTCAGGATCGTGTCGTGGTTCGCCCAGCCGAGCGGGGACTGTCCGGGATAGTCGCCGTCGTCGTCCGTCGGGATGACACGGACCCGGTACCGGCGGTCAGGATCGAGTCCCGGCATCCGAATGCGCCCCGCAGGGTAGGCGACGGATGTCTCGGTCTGGGTGATGGTGAAGACGGCGGATGCCGCATCCGCCGCGATCAGGCCGCGCACATCGATCCCCGGGTCCGTGCCGTCGACGTGCACGACGCGGCCCGTCGCGATCAGCGGCCGCAGTCGCTTCGCGAGCGCGACCCACGACATGATCTGCTTCCGCGTGGCATCATCGACCGCGGTCAGATCCCACTCGATGCCGAAGTGGCCGAACAGGGCGACGGCTCCGCTGAGTCTCAGCGAGACGGTGCGGCCGGAGGCGTGGACGACGGGACTCGTGAGATGCATCCCCATCAGTTCCGGGGCGACGACCAGGCCGGTGTAGCGCTGGTTCGCGAGACGCTCCAGCGGGTCGAGGCTGTCGCTGGTCCAGATGCGATCGGTTCGATCGAGGATGCCGAGATCGACGCGGGCGCCGCCGGACGCGCAGCTCTCGATCTCCAAGCCCGGGTGACGCGCCTTCAGCTCGTCGAGCAGGCGATAGAGGGCGAGCGTGTGGTCGTGCACGCGGTTGACTCCGCCCGGCCCGCTGCCGGCATCCACGAGATCGCGGTTGTGATCCCACTTCAGATACGCGATCGGGTACTCCTCCAGCAGCGCATGAAGGCGTCCTGAGATGTAGTCGTAGGCGTCGGGGTGCGCGAGGTCGAGCACCTGCTGCTGTCGGGCGGACGGCGGCACCGCCATCCGCCCGCGGAGAATCCAGTCCGGATGCCGCCGCGCGAGGTCGCTGTCGGGATTGATCATCTCCGGCTCGACCCAGAGTCCGAACTCCATGCCGAGCTCGCGGACGTGGTCGATCAGCGGGTGCAGGCCTTCCGGCCACACGTCTTCGTCGACGAACCAGTCGCCGAGACCCGCAGTGTCATCACGCCGACCCGAGAACCACCCGTCGTCCAGCACGAATCGCTCGACACCTACCTCGGCGGCCGCGTCGGCCAAAGCGGTGAGCTTCTCGAGGGAGTGGTCGAAGTACACGGCCTCCCACGTGTTGAGTGTGACCGGGCGGGGGCGTCGCGGATGCTGCGGCCGAGCGCGCCACTCCTCGTGGAAGCGCGCGGAGAGCTCCGTCAATCCGTCGCCCCACGAGCCGATGACCCACGGGGTCTGCACCGACTCTCCCGGCGCGAGGATGACTTCTCCCGCGAGCAGAAGTTCGCCGCCCGAGAGGAATGCCTCGCCCGTCGTCGTCCGCTCCGCGGTGACGCGGTGATTGCCGCTCCATGCCACGTGGATGCCGTGGACCCGCCCGTGCTCGAAGCCGAAGCCCGGTCGTCCGG
Source organism: uncultured Actinomycetota bacterium (assembly GCA_963750955.1). Taxonomy (GTDB): domain Bacteria; phylum Actinomycetota; class Actinomycetes; order Actinomycetales; family Microbacteriaceae; genus Microbacterium. The sequence goes on along the minus strand of CAVVSI010000007.1, from coordinate 65,100 downwards.
TCGCCAGCAGCAGTGTCGCGTCGGCGCCCGGTCTGCCGCGACGGCTCTCGCGCACATGAGTTCCGAAAGTGAAGGCGCGCCGCTGCGGAGTGCGCTCGCGCAGGTGGCGGCCGGTGGTGTCGAGGAGCTCCGTGGCGTCCCAGGGCACGGGGAAGAACGCCTGCAGCGACTGCACGGTGTAGCGCGACGCGCCGGTGTTGCGAAGCAGGATGCGCTGGTGAAGGAGGCCGCTGGAGCCCACGCGCAGCTCGACCTGAGCGGCGAGCTGCGCTTCGGCGTCGACGAGCGAGATCGTCGCGCGATGATCGTTGGATTGAACGCCTGCGACTTCGAAGCGAATGCTCGCGCCGGCTCCGTCCCTGTGTCCCTCGACACCGGGCGTGCCGAGCCAGCCGCCGGCGGGGGTGGGGACCAGGCCGAGGCGAGGCGTCTCGTCGAGACCGCCGGACACCCGCTGGGGGCGCGCCGCGATGGCAAGCGACTGCGAGTGACGCCGGCGTCGATGCGACGAGCTCCTCACCCCAGTGCACGATGGCGGGGTGAGGCTGCGCCGTCAGGTCCACGACGACGCTCGTGCCGCCTCTGTGCAGATGCAACGTGCTCATCGGCTGCTCCGAGATCGCCGTCCTGTGAGTGCGCTCGTCTCCGAACGCGCCGGTGTGCTTGGTCACGGCATTATTTCTACAGCGGAAATAAGTAATCGTCAAGAGGCTTACATGGACGGGTGTCGAGCAGGTAAGTTGAGCGGGTTGGTGCCGCAATGGAAACAACTGGGGGAGCCGTGCTCACGGAGAGCCATGAGGCCTTGGCGCGCGAGGTGCTCATCCACGGGCCGATCGGGCGGAGCGCGCTCGGGCGTCGACTGGGTCTCTCCCCTGCCAGCCTCACGCGCCTCGCGAAGCCCTTCCTCGAGCGCGGGCTCTTCATCGAACTCGGCGAGGAATCGAGCGGCGCGGTCGGCCGACCTGTCCGGCCCCTTGAGATCGCACCGGATCTGGGTTCTTTCGCGGGAGTGAAGATCACCGGCGATGCGGTCTACGCAGTCCTGACCGATGCACGCGCGAGGATCCTCTCGGAACGGACCGATCCACTCGAGTCGACCGCGCCCGATGCGGTCCGCGGCGTGCTGGAAGCCATCGTCTCCGACTTCGCAGTCTCCTCCCCCGCGCCGCTCGTGGGAATCGGGGTCTCTCTCGGCGGCGCGGTCGACGACGCCGGGCGGGTCATCCGCGCACCGTTCCTCGGATGGACCGACGTAGACCTCGGTCCGGCGCTCGCGGCGGCCACCGGACTCGCCGTGTCGGTCGAGAACGATGTCGTGGCGCTCGTCGAGGCGGAACGCTGGTTCGGCGCGGGCCGGGGCCGCAGCGGCTTCTCCGTCATCACGATCGGAGCCGGCGTGGGCTACGGACTCGTCGTCGGTGGCGAGTCGGTCCACACCCGCGAGGCCGGCGTGGGGCTGGGCGGACACATCCCCCTCGATCCCCACGGACCCCTCTGCCCGGAGGGGCACCGCGGGTGCTCATCGGCCCTCCTCACATCCGTCGGCATGTGCGCCCAGGTTCAGTCGGCGCTCGGCCGTCCCGTCGAGTACGACGAGGTGCTGTCGCTCGCTGCATCCGGAGATCCGGTCGCGACAGCGGTCGTGGATGCCGCGGCGCGAGGTCTCGGGCGCATGATCGCGCTCGCCGCCAACCTCACGATGCAGCCCACCGTCGTGCTCGCCGGCGACGGCATCGGCCTGTGGAAGCTGACGGCGTCACAGGTACGGGCAGCGGCCGCCGCAGACCGCGACCCGCTTGCCGAGCCCGTCGAGATACTCGTGGACGACTCCGGCTTCAGCGCATGGGCACGCGGCGCGGCCGCAGTCGCGATACAAGCCGCTGTCACGCGTCTCGCACTCTGATCACCGTCACAAGAGACACGTAAGGAAACAGGACGATGCACACACGCCAACTGGGCCAGGGCCTGACGGTCTCGGCGATCGGCCTCGGCGCCATGGGGATGTCCATGAGCTACGGCCCGAACCCGGGCGACCGCGACGACATGATCGGCGTGCTCCGGTACGCCGTGGAGCGGGGCGTCACCTTCATCGACACGGCCGAGGTCTACGGTCCCTACGACAACGAGGTCCTCGTGGGCGAGGCGATCGCACCCCTGCGGGATCAGGTCGTCGTCGCCACGAAGTTCGGGTTCGACATCGTGGAGGGACGGATGCAGGGGGTCGACTCGCGGCCGGCGACCATTCGTCGCGTCGCCGACGAGTCGCTCGCGCGTTTGAAGGTCGATGCCCTCGACCTCTTCTACCAGCACCGCGTCGACCCTTCCGTGCCGATCGAGGATGTCGCGGGGACGGTGGCGGAGCTCGTCGGCGAAGGCAAGGTCACGCACTTCGGCCTGTCCGAGGCGAGTGCGGCGACCATCCGTCGCGCGCATGCCGTGTTCCCGGTGACGGCGGTGCAGAGCGAGTATTCGCTGTGGACGCGCGACCCCGAACCGGAGGTGCTGCCGGCGTGCGCCGAACTCGGCATCGGATTCGTCCCGTTCAGTCCGCTCGGCAAGGGCTTCCTCACCGGATCCGTCTCGCCGGACGCGACCTTCGCGCCGAACGAGATCCGCGCACGCGTGCCGCGCTTCCAGGCCGACAATCTGCGCGCCAACCAGGCCCTCGTCGATCACGTGCGCGAACTCGCCGCAACGCGCGACGCCACGCCCGGTCAGGTCGCACTCGCGTGGCTGCTGGCGCAGCATCCGTTCATCGTCCCGATCCCGGGAACCCGCCGCCGCGAGCGCATCGACGAGAACGCCGGAGCCGCATCCGTCGCGCTGTCGGCTGACGACGTCGCCGACCTGAACGCCCTGGCCGAGCGGATCGGCGTGGCCGGCAACCGCTACGACCAGGCCGGCATGGCGGCCGTCGGCCTCTGACCCTGAAGGGGGACGTCGCGCCCGGCTCCCGCGCAGCGCTGATCGTGAAGCGCAGGACGAGATGCGAGGGCTTCACATGGTCGCGAGCTGGATGTTCGGCAGCTTCGCGCCGTAGTGCTCGCGGATCCCCGCCTTGCGCTCGAGATCCTCGATGACGGCGGCCGTGAAGTCCAGGTCGTACAGTGCGCCGCACGACCCGAGACCGCCGGGCGAGAACACGTTGACCTCCATGAGCTTGTCTCCCACGATGTCCAAGCCGACGAGGAAGAGGCCGTCTGCGAGCAGCTTGGGGCGTACCGCTTCCACGAGCCGAAGCATCCCGTCGGTCACCTTGACGGCTTCGGCGCTGCCGCCCGCCGACATGTTGGACCTGACATCCCTCTCTCCGGGCCGGCGGCGGAAGGCGGCATACGTGCCGTCGACCTGCAGAGGGCGCCCGTTCATGACGAACATCCGCACGTCCCCATCCGTGGCGGCGGGCAGATACTCCTGCGCCACCACGTAGCCGTCGCGGGCGATCGCCTCCACGATCTGGGTGATGTTGGGCTCCTCCTTCATGTTGACCAGGAACACGCCCGAACCGCCCGAGCCCTGCAGGGGCTTGAGCACTGCCATTCCGCCGAGCTCGTCGATGAACTGGCGCACCCGCTCCTCGTCGCGGGAGATCACCGTGCGCGGGCGCACGACCTCGGGGAAGTGCTGGAAGTACGCCTTCGACAGCGCCCCGGTCAGGGAACCGGGATCGTTGACGACGAGCACGCCGGCATCCGCGAGCAGGTGGCCGAAGGCCAGCCCTGCGGTGTTCGCCCACGCCCTCTTCGCGGCATCGATTGCCGGATCGGCGCGGAGCACGACGACATCGAAGTCGTCGAGCGGGACCGGTTCCCGGTCGGCCGCCTGCACATCGCCGAGATACCGTTCGAGCGAGCGGTAGGACTTGCCGGGGCTTCCGGCGGCCACCGTCGCGGACAGGGAACCGTCGGGCTCGTAGCCGAAGTCGCCCGAACCCATGAGGCACGCGTCATGTCCCAGACGCGCGGCCGTCATCGCGAGACGCGTCGTCGTGTACCGAGGCATCTCGGTGGCGACGTCGTTGACGACGAACCCGATCTTCATGGCGACTCCTGCACGACGGGCGGTCGATGGTGAGGCCGGGCGCCGCTACGTGCGCTGCAGAGTGGAGAGACGCCGTCGTCGAGCATGAGCCTACGCGTTGACCAGTGTCACGAGATCGTCCGCCTTCGCAGCATCGTCGAGCCGTCCGGCGGCCTCCGGTTCGGAGAGGTACCGCGGCATGACGCGAGCCGGGGCCAGGAGGCCGCGTCGCGCGAGGTCCTCCACCAGCGGCAGGTCCTGGATGGAGAACTTGCCCAAGAAGAAGAGGTCCAGCACGCCTCCTGCGGCTACGTGCGCGAGCAGTTCGAGCACGCCGCGCAAGTACACGGCATCCTTCGTGAAGCCCCCGGCCCGGTGCACGCGCATGGCGACCCCGTAGGCGCTGCCCGCCGGTAGGCCGTGGCGGGTCAGCAGACGGTGCGTCTCGACGAAGCCGGCGCCGCTCAGAAGTGAGTGCACGGCCACCACCCTCGCGGCGAGCTGCCGCAGCCGGGAGGCGGTGAGCCCGCCGCAAGCGATCTCGGCGAGCACCGCGAGACCCTCCTGGGTCTCGTCGTAATGGGCCAGACCGGAGCCCATCATGCGGATCGGCTGCGCGAGGCCGTTCACCTGGGTGACAAGATGCGTTCCGATCTCATGCTGCAGCAGGGCATTGACGCGCGGGCCGGCGACCGCTGCGTTGTGCGAGATGAGGAGGGTGTTGCCCTCCACGAGCACGCCCGAGACGTCATCGCGGATCTCGGCATGGATCCCGATGTCAGGGTCGATCGACCGGTAGTGCTGGATCTCCGCCTGCGCGGCCGCCAGAAAGCCCTCGGCGTCGACGGAGTCGTACTCCAGCCGTCCGCTCGGCAGCCGATCCAGCAGATCTTCAGCGCGAGCCACCAGGTCGGGGAGCACCGCGCCGTAGTGCGCGATCGACAGCTGAAGGAAATCGGGGGTGTTGCGCGCCCTCAGCATCTCGATTCGGAGCATCATCTCCCGCTGCCGATTCCGCAGCAGCGCCGCGAGGGTGGAGTCCGAGACGTGGTCGAGCGGCAGAGCCGCCACCTCGGCGTCCAGCACATCAGGGTCCACATCCAGTTCCCGGTATTCGAACACCGGGTCCGACTCCGGATGCGCGAGGAAGGCCGCTCGGACCTCGTCCGCGTTCACCGGGGTCATCTCCAGCAGGAATCGCACGCTTCCTGCCAGCGACGCCATGGCGTGATCTGCGGCGAGGTCGGCAGCGGAGAAGCCGCCCCCCTCGATGGCCTTCGTCTCGGGTCCGACGGCGTCGGAAGAGTGGGTCGGCGCGACCGGCCGCCCGTTCACCGTGTCGCCACCGATCTCAGCGAAGCCTCGACGGCCGGAACCGTACGTGCCAGCGCGCGGGCCAGTTCGTCGATGCGCGCATGGTCCACCTCGCCGGTCCACTCGTCCATGAAGGTCTTCTTGAATTCCAGCGCGAGCACCACCGCGCGGTCCGGGTAGCGGGCGTGCGTCCACGCGGCGAGCTGCCGCCCGCGGAAGCGGATGTTCTCGCGGACGTCGAGCGGACCCGCTGAGGTGCCGTTTGCCTCCAGTGACGTCATGAAGGCGTCCACCACGGACCCGAAGCGTGCACGGTCGAGCGAACCGGTGCCGACATTGACCTCGGGGTTCTCCTCGGCGAGCGCCGCAGCGGAATTCGCGCCTCCACGCCGGTGATTGTAGGAGTGGACGTCGAACATGACGAACGGGCCACGTTCGGCGACGGCGTCCAGACGCCGGCCGAGCTCCTCGTAGAAGGCGTCGTAGACCTCGAGGGAACCGGCTACGACGGCCTCGTCGAGCGCGGGGTTGCGGAGCAGGTCCAGTCCCCAGGCGTCCGCTGCGGTGCGGTACACCGATTCGTCGCGCTTGCGGTTCAGGTCCACCTCGAACCTCGACCGATGCACGACGACGCGGGCGGGGATGAGGGCGCCGATCTCATCGGTGTGCGGATCCTCCTCCCGCAGCCGATCCGGTTCCGGCAGGACGAGTTCGGCGGCGACCTCCGGACGCACGTCGTGCCCGACGTGGATCGCGGTGGCGATGAACTGTCCGCTCCAGTCCCCGAGGAACTCGAAGGGGGGCCTTGCCATCATGCGCATAGCCACATTGTCGCGGGCCGCGCCCGGACGACCAAGGGGGTGACATCCGGCCACGAATCATGCATCCGCCTCAGCCGGTGGCAACCGAAGCCGGCGACTCCCATCTACCGGTGTGCGCGGGCAGGCGGCTGCAGTCCTGCCAGCGGATCACGCACTTCGCCGGTGGTGATGACGTCGTCGATGGCCCCCAGGGCGCTGTCCAAGTTCTCGAACCGACCCGGGGAAGAGGTGGCGCCGCGCAACCAGACGACCTCGACCTCGTCCTCATGAGCCTCGACGAATGCCACGACGTGATGGACATCTTCGTCCGGCACGCTCGCATCGCTCACACGCCAGGCGGCATCCCCCACAGCGGTGGCCTCGAGGTGACCGCGATCTCTTCCCGGTTCGTACTGCATGGTGGGGCGCTTTCTCGCGACGATGCGGCGGAGCGGAGCGGCCCCAACCGACCCCTGGTTTCTGACCTCCCGATTCTCGTCCCGTGGGTGCGTTTTCGCGCGGGGCTTGACAGGCTGAGCGCGGCGAGTTAGCGCAGGCTGTCACGCCTCTTCGCCGAGAGTGCGCTACTCCTGCCGCGGCAGGACCGTGAGCACCAGCTGCATGTAGTCCCGGAACTCGGTCATGAAGTTGCGCAGGAACTCTTCCGTATCCGCTTTGTGAACCGTCCCGTCCTCCCCGAAGACGTCGGCCGAGAACTGGATGTACGCTTCCGGCGCGGTCATCTGCCGGGCGTTGCAGAAGCTGAGCACCCCACGAAGACTCTGCTGCGCGACGGCCGTTCCGATCTGGCCGATCGACGCGCCGATCACCGCGGCGGGAATGTGGTCGAACGAGTTCTGGCCCCAGGGGCGCGACGCCCAGTCGATCGCATTCTTCAGCGCCCCGGGAATGGACCGGTTGTACTCCGGCGTGATGAACAGCACGGCATCCGTCGACGCGATCGCTTCCTTCAACGCCCGCGCTTCCGGTGGATAGTCCGCGTCGTAGTCCGGGCTGTAGAGCGGCAGATCTCGGATCGCGATCTCGGTGAACTCCAGATCATCCGGCGCCACACGGATCAGGGCCTTCGCGAGGATGCGGTTGATCGATGTGGACGACAGGCTTCCGACGAAGTATCCGACTCTGTACGGCATGACGACTCCTCACTCGTGCTCCCCTGACGTCATTGTTCACCGGGGAGCGAGCGTCAACCACCCCATCCTCTATGTCGCCGGTGCGTGCGACGATCCGCAGGACGGGCCGATCGGCGGGAGGGCGGGATGCGGGGCGAAGCGACCGTGCTGCACGCCGATCTGGACGCCTTCTACGCCTCGGTCGAGCAGCGTGACGCGCCCGCGCTGCGCGGCCGTCCCGTCATCGTGGGCGGAGGGGTCGTGCTGGCGGCGAGCTACGAGGCCAAGGCCCGTGGGGTGCGCACGGCGATGGGCGGCCGGCAGGCGCGCGACATGTGCCCGGATGCCGTGGTCGTCCCGCCGCGGATGGACGTCTATTCCGCGGCCAGTCGAGACGTGTTCGCCATCTTCCGCGATACGACGCCGCTCGTAGAGGGGCTCTCCATCGACGAGGCGTTTCTCGAGGTCGGCGGCCTGCGGCGCATCGCGGGCACGCCCGAGCAGGTCGCGGTGCGATTACGCGAGCGGGTCCGGGCGGAGGTCGGGCTGGCCATCTCGGTCGGGGTCGCGCGGACCAAGTTCCTCGCCAAGGTCGCCAGCGCGGTGAGCAAGCCCGACGGGCTGCTCGTGGTCGAACCCGACCAGGAGCAGGCGTTCCTGCTCCCGCTGCCGGTCGAGCGGTTGTGGGGGGTCGGTGCGGTGACCGCCGACAAGCTGCACGGGCTCGGCATCCACACCGTCGGCGAGTTGGCCGAGCTCGAAGCCGCGACGGCCGAGAGGCTGCTCGGCAAGGCGACCGGCGCGCACCTGCACGCACTGGCCCGGCTGCGCGATCCGCGCCCGGTCGACACCACGCGGCGTCGCGGTTCCATCGGCTCTCAGCGCGCGCTCGGCACCCGCCCGCGCTCGGCCGTCGAGCTGGACCTCTTCCTTACCCAGATCGTCGATCGGCTGGCCCGTCGCCTGCGCGACCGCGACCGGGTGTGCCGCACGGTCGTCCTCCGCCTCCGCTTCGGCGACTTCACCAAGGCCACCCGATCGCGCACCGTCCGCTCCGCGACCGACCGCACCGCGGTGCTGCTCGCCGTCGCGCGAGGCCTGCTCGTCGCCGCGCTGCCCGAGATCGACGAGCGCGGCATCACGCTGATCGGCGTCTCGCTGTCGCAGCTCGGGCGCGCCGACAGCATGCCGCCGGAGCTGCCGATCGACTGGGACGACGGTGCGCGCCTCGACACGGTGCTGGACGAGGTGCGCGATCGGTTCGGTTCGTCGTCTGTCGCCCGAGCCGCCCAGCTCGGCCGCGATCCGGGCTGGTCGACACCGCTGCTGCCGGAGCACGAGTGACCGCCCCGAGTGAGGCTTGTGAACCACGATCGGAAGATCCGCACACCCCGCTAGAGCCGCCCGACGGTCTCGATGTCCTCCCAGAACTCCGCGGCGACTTCTGTCGACACCGTTGCGCGTGTCGCCGAGATCGCCGCGACGTAGTCCTCGATGAACGGTCCTTCGGGGTTCTCCCCGCCGGAGTTCACCGCGTTCTCGAGCGCGGACTGGGAGGCCTTTCGCGCGGCGTACTCGATGTCCGCCGGCGAGAATCCCTCCGTCATCTCGACCAGCACCCGCACGTCCACGCCGACGGCAGCCGGGGGGATGTAGCGCTCCCAGATCGCGAGCCGGGCCTGCTCGTCGGGCAGCCCGATCGGGATCACATAGTCGAACCGGCCGTGGCGGAGGAAGGCGGCATCCAGCGCCCGGATGAAGTTCGTGGCGCAGATCAGCAGCCTGCCGGGCTGATCACGGAACGCGGGGATGATCTTGAGCAGCTCATTGGTCACGCCCTGGGTCGGTGACGGGGGCTCGCCCTGGCGGTGCGAGGCGATCTCCTCGACCTCGTCGATGAACACGACGGCGTGTTCGAGCTCGGAGATCTTCGTGAACGTCTCGCGGAGCGCACCGGCCAGTCCGCCAGGATGCGACGCCAGCCGAGACGGGAAGACCTCCACGAACGACCACTCCAGCCTCGACGCGATCGCCTTCGCAAACGTGGTCTTGCCCGTTCCGGGCGGCCCGAACAGCACGATCGCGCGGGGCGGCACGACGCCGAACCGGTCCGCCAGCTCCGACTGGGCGAGCGGCATCACCACCCGCCGCTCGAGCAGATCCTTCTCCGCGGTCATCCCTCCGACGCTGTCCCAGAGCCCGCGCGGCAGGACTCGACCGCCAAGCTCCGAGAGGATCTTCAGCTCCTCGCGCTGCACCGGGATGTGCCGCTCGAAGTAGTGCAGGTCGTGTTTGAGAACGAAGCCCTGATGAAGGAACGCCCCGACCCTGGTCTCGGCCGCGGGCATGAGCGCCGACATCTTAGAGATCCCCACCGCGGCCATGCGCGCCTCGAGCGCGGCCAGCATCGACGAGCCGATGCCCGTGCCGCGCACGTGCGCGGCCGTCGCGAGGAACACCACCCAGCCCTGCGCGTGCGCCGCCCGCCCGATCGCGGCGCCGACCACCTCGTCGCCGATCACCGCGACGACGGCGTGATCCTTCGCGCACGAAGCCAGGACGTCGGAGAGCCCGTAGACCGGCTCGGCGTTGACCACGAGCATCTGCTCCCACAGGCGTAGAATCCCGTCGACATCATCGGCGTGGTAGTCGCGGATACGCCAACCGGTCATCTGGTCTCCTCCATCACTTCGTGCGGTCTCCGGACGTGCTGGGGCGGATACTACCCCGTTGAGGACTTCTGCCATTGTCGCCGGAACACGCCGCAGGTGCGCCGGTGTCGATCTACCGCAGGCTGGCGCTCCGCGGCCCCCTGGAGACGCGTCACTCGAAAGCGGTGGCACCGATCGGCTGACGCCCTGCATCCACCGAACGGGGGACGAAGAACCGGACGAACGGCCGTGCCGCGGCGGGTCTGCGCGCGGAATCGTGGACGTCATGAACGAGAACGTGGTGCGGGTGCGGAACCTGCGGAAAGAGTATTCGGGCCGTGCGGTCGTGGACGATCTGTCGTTCGACGTCGCGCGCGGTGAGACGTTCGCGCTGCTGGGCCCCAACGGCGCGGGCAAGTCGACCACAGTGGAGATCCTCGAGGGATATCGCCACCGGACGCGCGGCGAGGTCCAGGTGCTCGGGGTGGATCCGGCAACGGCGGGGCTGGCCTGGAAGGCGCGCATCGGAGTCGTGCTGCAGGGGACAGGGGTGCTCGGTGCGCTCACCGTGCGCGAGTACCTCACGCAGTTCGCCGGGTTCTTCCCGAACCCGCGCCCGGTCGACGATGTGCTCATGGCCGTAGGCCTGCAGGCGCAGGCGGGGATGCGGGTGGGCAAGCTCTCGGGCGGTCAGCAGCGACGAGTCGATGTCGCGCTCGGCGTCGTCGGCAACCCCGAGCTGCTGTTCCTGGACGAGCCGACGACCGGGTTCGACCCGCAGGCGCGACGGGACTTCTGGACGATGATCCGGGGGCTCTCCGCCGAGGGCACGACGATCCTGCTGACGACGCACTACCTCGACGAGGCGGAGCAGCTCGCCGATCGCGTCGGCATCCTCGCAGCCGGGCGGCTGCGGGCTCTCGGGCCCGTCGGCACCGTCGGCGGCGAGCAAGCCCGCACGCCGATCGTGCGGTGGAGTGAGCCGGGCGAACTGTCTCCGCGCGAGGTGCGCAGCGCCGAGCCGGGACGCTTCGTCGCCGACCTCGTCGCCCGCCGCGGCGAGGAGCCTGCGGCGGTGGAGATCGTCCGACCGTCGCTCGAAGACATCTATCTCGGTCTGGTGGCCGAGCACACCGGCGCCGCGGCATCCGCGGACGCCATCGTCACGGAGGCATGAATCATGAGCGTCATCGAGCACGACACAACCGCTGCGCGCACGACCACCGGGCGCAGCCGCGTCGGCATGGGACTCTGGCGGGCACGCTTCGAGATCACGCAGTACGTCCGCTCGGGCGATACCGTCGTGTTCACCTTCCTCTTCCCGATCCTCATGCTGGGACTGTTCGCCGTCGCCTTCGGCGCGGACGGCGACATGCAGCCGGCGCCGGGTCTACCCCCGGTGCCGGTCGCGCAGATGTATCTGCCCGCCATGCTCGCCGCAGGTCTTCTGCTTTCGGGATTTCAGAATCTTGCGATCGACATCGCGGTGGATCGGTCCGAGGGAGTGCTGAAGCGCCTGGGTGCGACGCCGCTGTCCCCCGTGAGCTATTTCCTCGGCAAGATCGCGCAGGTGGGCGTCACCGGTGTCGCGCAGGCGGCGGCCCTCCTGGGATTCGCGGCCGTCGTGCTGCAGGTGCCGCTGCCGACGGATCCCGCGAAGTGGTTGACGTTCGCGTGGGTCTTCGTCCTCGGCATCACGGGGTCGGCGCTGCTGGGCGTGGCGACCTCGTCCGTTCCCCGATCGACGCGCGGCGCCGTCGCCCTCGTCATCCCTGTCGGACTCATCGTGCAATTCATTTCGGGCGTCTACTTCCAGTTCTACATGCTCCCCGACTGGCTGCAGACGGCCGCCAGCGCGCTGCCGGTGAAGTGGATGGCGCAGGGCATGCGGTACGTCTTCCTTCCGGACGAGTACTCCGCACTGGAGCAGAACGGCGAATGGAACATCGGGGGCGTCGCGATCGCGCTGACGATCTGGCTCGTGGTCGGACTCGTGCTCGCTCGCGTGACCTTCCGCTGGAACAGACGCGACGCGTAGCCTGAGCGCGGGACGAGACCATGCAGAATCGACGATGGTGGGACGCGGCGGTGATCGCCGCGTCCCTCATGGTCGTCGTGGCCCTGGCGTTCGGATCGAGCGGCGCATCGTCCGCCGCCCGCGCTGTCGCGGCGGCGGCGCTCGCACTGTTCGTGCTGAGCTATCTGCTCGTGGCGCGGCCCGCGCTGACGTCGCCTCGACCGTGGCACTTCCCCGTCTACGTCGCCGGTGCAGCTGTGGCTCTCGCCGGCGGGTGCGCGGGCGAGCCGTTCTTCGCGATCTTGCAGGCGATCGCATACCCGCTGGCCTGGGTGCTGGCGACCGGCAGACGTCGGGCGATCGCGGGCTCGGTCGTCATCGCTATAGGCACCTTCACGGGCTTCGCCGTGTTCTCGGGGATCCTTGACGGCGGGGATGCGGTCGTGCCCGCCCTCGCCGTCGCCGCCGCTGTCGCCGGCTTCGGTCTCGCCTTCGCCATCGCGTTCGGCTTGTGGATCGCAGGCGTCGTCGATTACGGCCAGGAGCGCGCACGCCTGGTCGGCGAACTCACCGCCGCCCAGGCCGAGGTCGAGGCGCTCAGTCGCGACCGCGGCGCCGCCATCGAGAGAGAGCGGCTGGCCCGCGACGTCCACGACACGCTCGCGCAGACTCTCGCGGGCCTCGCCATTCTGTCGGAGCGCGCTGGCCGCCAGCTCGGCGAGGGGCGAGCGGATGCCGCGGCCGAAAGCATTGCGACGGTTGAGCGACTCTCGCGCGACGCCCTCGACGAGGCTCGTGCGATCGTTTCGCACATGGCAGCAGTCCCCTCCGATGCCGCGCTCGGCGATGCCGTCGACCGCCTCGTCAGCCGCTTCCGAGCCGAGGCGGGGATCACAATCGACCTCGACCTCCGGCTCGACTCAGCGGGAGTGCTCGCCCGGGAGTCGCAATTGGTGCTGCTTCGGTGCCTGCAGGAGTCACTCGCCAACGTGCGCAAGCACGCGGCGGCCACCCGGGTCGACGTGCGGGTGTCGGCGGGGTCCGACGGAGCGGCGCAGCTCGCCGTCTCCGACGACGGCCGCGGATTCGATGTCGCCGCGCGGCGTGACGGGTTCGGCCTCGAGGGCATGGCGGAGCGTGTTGCGCTGGCCGGCGGCGAGCTCGAAGTGTCCTCCACCCCCGGCGGCGGCACGACCCTCGTCGTGCGATTGCCTGCGATGCGCGCGGACAGGGTGGTCGCGCCATGATCCGGCTGCTCATCGTCGACGACCACCCCGTGGTGCGGGCGGGCCTGGTGGGAATGCTGTCGGATGAGCCCGGTTTCGATGTGGTCGGCGAGGCCTCCGACGGAGGCCAGGCCGCGCGCATCGCGGCCGCGACCCATCCCGACGTCGTGCTCATGGATCTGCGGATGCCGGGGGTCGACGGCGTCGAGGCCACCGCGCAGATCACCTCCGCCGGCGACGCGAAGGTGCTGATCCTCACGACCTACGAGTCCGATGACCAGATCCTGGCCGCGATCGAGGCGGGGGCGAGCGGCTACCTGCTCAAGGCCGCCCCGCAGGCGGAGATCGTGGCGGGCATCCGCTCGGTGGCGGCCGGCCAGACCGCTCTCTCGCCGCAGGTGGCCGCGCGCCTGGTAGAGCGCATGCGGGCGCCGGCGCCCGAAGCGGTGCTCACCGCACGGGAGAAGGACGTGCTTCAACTGGTTGCCCGGGGCAACAGCAACAAGCAGATCGCCGTCGCGCTCGGCATCGGCGAGTCGACGGTGAAGACCCATCTGCTCAAGGTCTTCGAGAAGCTCGGTGTCGCCGACCGCACCCGCGCCGTGACGCTGGCGATGGAGCGCGGCCTCTTGTGAAGCTGACCTCACTCCAGAGTCAAAGGAGCTGTGGGGGCCGCGGGGTGGACATCGAGCTCCTCCGGGACGATGATCGGGCGCATGGAGGGGCATGGTCTGCTCGCCGCTGGGCGGTCGGCGCTTGCCAAAGGTGATTGGCCGGCGGCTTTTGAGGCGTTCCAGGCTGCATGGGATGAGCACGAGTCGGCTGATGCGCTGGACGGCGTCGGCCTCAGCTTGTGGTGGCTGGGCGACGCGCCGGCCGCATTGGATGCCCGGTCTCGGGCGTTCGCGCTCTTGCGCCGTGAGCAGCGCGACCGGGAGGCGGCGATTGTCGGCGTCTGGCTGGCTCGTCAGTACGGCGGTCTCTTCCACCGCAGAGCGATGGCCGAAGGGTGGCTCGCTCGAACGCGGTCCCTGGTTGCCGGTATGGCGAACGCGGGCAGCCTCGAGGGGTGGCTTGCTCTGGTGGACTCCGAGGCGACCCCTCTGGACGGCGCCATCGGCGACGCCGAGCGCGCGGTAGCGGCCGGACGGCAGCACGGCGACGTGGACCTCGAGATAGTGAGCCTCGCGCGGCTGGGCGCCTGCAGAGTTGGGACAGGCGAGGTCATCGGCGGTCGGAGGGATCTCCAGCAGGCGATGACCGCGGCCGTGTCGGGTGAGGGTCAGAACGTTCAGTACGTGGGCGAGGCACTGTGCACGCTGCTGGAGGTCGCGGGCTGGCTCGGCGACCCGGGGATGGTTGAGCCGTGGGCCCAGGCATTTGGCCGAGTTCCGGTCCGCCTACGCGTTCGGCCCGCTGCTTCCCCTGGAGAACACGTCCGGCGCCGACCTGATCTCTGCCTTCTGCACCAGCTGTTGTGGCGGGGTTTACCTGGTGACGGGACGGCTGGACGTAGCTGAGCGGGAGTTGGTTGAGGCTGTCTCCCAGCTCACCACCACCGGGTGTCGGCCCCGATGCCTGCACCCGGTCGCCCGGCTCGCCGAGCTGCGGGTGCTCCAGGGCCGGCTAGAAGAGGCCGAGGCTCTGCTGGTGGGCTTCGAGTCCGAGTGGGAGTGTGCAGTGGTCTCGGCAGCCCTGGATATCGCGCAGGGTCGGCCGAAGCGGGCGCAGGCCGGGCTGGTTGCCACGCTCGACGGCCTCGAGTCCGCTGACCGTCTTGGCCGTGCCGGTCAGAGTGCAATTGGTCGACGCGGCCCTCGCCGCCGGTGACCTCGCCCTCGCCGAGCGGACCGCCGCAGAACTGGGCGATGTTGCGATCACTACGGGCACGAAACTCCACCGGGCGCAGGCGGACTTCGCCGCCGGCAAGGTTCTGTTGGCACAGCATGATCCAGAAGCTGCGACCCGACTCCGAGCGTCCGCCCGTGCATTCGCGGAGTGCGGAGCCCCGTTGGCGGCCTGCCGGGCCCGGCTGGCGCTGGCCAGGTCGCTGGTCGACCGCGATCGGGGCATCGCGGTGACCGAGGCGAGAAGTGCACTCCAGGCGTTCGATCGGATGGGAGCGACCTCCGAGGCCGACCAGGCTGCATCGTTTCTCCGCGAACTCGGCATCAAGGGGCGCACGGGCCCCAGGGACGGCGCCGTGCTCAGTCGCCGTGAGCAGGAGGTGCTCGGCCTGGTCGTGGAGGGACTCTCCAACGCCGAGATCGCCGAGCGGCTCTTCATCAGCGGGAAGACTGCCGGACACCACGTGAGCAATATCCTGACCAAGCTCGGCGTCCGCAGCCGAACCGAAGCAACGGCGTACGCGCTGCTCCATCCCCCTTCACCTCGGGCGGCCCCTCACCCGGGAGTCGAAATAGGGAGCTCTCCCCATGCTCGTACCGCGGTCCGATATCGGAAGGTTGACATCACACAACTTCGTCCTGAGGAGGACAACATGGAGACCACCGAGAAGGAAACGGTCCGACGCTTCTACGAGTTCGTCAACGCCGGGTCGCCGGAACGGTTCGACGAGGTCTGCTCACCCGACCTGATCGGCCACGCTGGCGCAGGTGGGAACCTGGCCGATCTCAAGAACGCCACGGCCAGCTTCATCGCGCCCTTCCCCGACCTGACCGCGGAGCTCCGGCACCTGGTGCAGGAGGGCGACGTGGTCAGCGTGTGGATCTCGTACACGGCGACCCATCAGGCCGACTTCGCAGGCGTGCCTGCGAGCGGGCGCAAGGTCAATTCGCCGCATGGGACCTGATCCGCGTGCGCGACGGCAAGATCGTGGAGATCACCCAGTACTGCGACCTCTTCGCAATCATGTCCCAGATCGGCGCGCTGCCAACCGCAGCGTCGGCATAAGCGGTGCCCCCGATGGGGGCGGTGACGCGCGCGGCTCATCCGAGCACCTCGAACGGCCTCGGGGAAATCACACTCTCAAGCCATCAAGGAAAGGAACGGGGATCATGCCCAAGACATCGAAGATCAGCGCTTCAGAATCCGTCGAGATGGACGGCTACGAGGGTCATCTGGAGAACCTCGACGGAGGCTACACCGTGGCCTTCGAGACGTACACCGCGGATGCCGACCTCGCCGAGTCCTTCAAGGGGTTGCCGAACGATCAGTGCCAAGCAGCGCATTGGGGGTATGTGGTGACCGGCAAGGTGACCTTCAAGTCCGCCTCGGGCGAGGAGACGTTCGAGACCGGAGATGCCTACTACGTGCCACCGGGTCACACCCCAGTGCTCTACGCCGGCACCGAGGTCATCGAATTCAGCCCCACCGAGCAGCTGCAGCAGACTATCGAGGTGGTCACGAGGAACATGGAAGCCACCAGCTGAGCCAGAAGCGTATGCCACGGGGCTGTCGACGCGTCTAGCCGGGGGTCCGTGGGGACCCCTCCAGGACGGTCTTCAGTCGCCTAAGGTCCTTTTCATTCGCAGAACGCATCGCCCGTTCCATGCCACGGGCGGCGATCTTGGCGAAGCCTCCCGGGGTACCGGCATTGCGGAGTGTCATGCGGGTTGTCTCTGCGCCGACCTCCGAGAACTCGTAGGTGGTGGTCATCGGGAACGGCCCGTCTGCGGTGCGCATGACGAAGCGGGTGCCCGGCACGATTTCCGTGATCTCATACGTGTACACGAGTCGACGACCGAGGAATTTCGCCGTGAACTGGACGAGCGAGCCGACCGCCAGGGGCTTCGGGCTCTTCCACTTCACCTCGGTGATGTTGCTGTACCACTCGGTCGCATGATCGGGGTCGCACGCGTACTCGGAGACCTCCGAACAGCGGCGGTCGATGGTGATATCTGTCGTGACGTCGACGTCCATGCGTACAAGCTAGCGAGCGCCGCATCGTCCCGTACATCCTCGACCACTGCCATCATCGGCCTCCTCTGGACAGCAAACGCGACGAGCATTGCACGGGGGTCCGCTCGCTGTCGATCGCCAGGAGACAATGGTCACGATGAGCTCAGCCGCGGTGCCACTGACCGAAATGCCGCCTCCCCAGTTCGTGATGTCCGAGGACGGCCACCGGATCGCCACCTACTCGTGGGGTGATGACGGCGCGCCGACGGTGCTGTGCGTCCACGGTTTCGCATCGAACTGTCGCGACAACTGGGTCGACACAGGGTGGGTGCGCGATCTGACCCGCGCCGGTTTCCGTGTGCTCGGCGTCGATCAACGCGGGCACGGTGCCAGCGACAAGCCCCACGACCCGCGCGCGTACACGATGGATGCGCTCGTCGGCGACCTGCTGACCGTACTGGACACGCACCTGCTCGACAGCGTTTCCTATGCGGGATACTCACTGGGCGGCCGGGTCGGCTGGCAGCTTCTCGTGGACGGGCCCGATCGCGTCACGCGCGGCGTTCTCGGCGGCATCCCGGACGGGCGCCCGCTCGCCCGACTGAACATCGACCAGGCCCGCGCTTTCGCCGAATCGGGCACCCCGATCACCGAGCCGGTCACGCAGAATTATGTGACCCTCGCCGAACGGGTCCCCGGCAACGACCTGCGCGTGCTCGTCGCGCTCGCGGAAGGCATGCGGCTGGGCGATGCTGATCCCGATCCGCGCAAGGCCCCACTTCAGCCCGTGCTGTTCGCCACCGGAAGCGACGACTCGATCCTGGAACGCTCCCGGCAGCTGGCGGCGGCCGCTCCGTCAGGTGAGTTCGTCGAGATCCCCGGCCGGCATCACTTCAACGCGCCGGGATCTCGGGTCTTCCGTGAGCGGGCCCTCACCTTCTTGTCCGTCTCCGATCGGCCATAGATCGGCGCGACGGGTAGGGGCCGGCCTGCGGGCTCGCCGATCGGCCACTTCCGTGAGGCAATGCCCGTCGCCGCGGGCCTGGCCTTGTCGACTGTCGTCGGCCAAGCTGTCGACGTGGGGCCCGTGGGATCGAGGTCAACGTGAAACGCCGACGGAAGAGCGAAGGGAGGTCAGCATGGGTGTACATGTCGTCTTCGGCAGTGGTCCGGTCGGCCGCGCCACGTGCCAGGCCATCATGCGCCGTGGATTCGAGGTCCGCTTGGTCAACCGCAGAGGGCGGACCGCGCTCGGGTCGGACGCTGCAGCGTTCGCGGATGTCGAAGTGCTCGCCGGGGATGCCACGGATGCCGCGTTCGCCACGCGAGCGGCGGCATACGCGGCCGCCGTCTATCAGACGCTCAATCCGGACTACCACCGCTGGGCCGAGGACTTTCCGCCCTTGCAGCGCGGGGTTCTGGCGGCTGCCCAGGCGAGCGGCGCTCGCTACGTGAGCATGGACAACGTGTACTCGTACGGGCCTCCCGACGGCCGCGTACTCGACGAGCGCACACCGCAGCACCCAGTCACCAAGAAGGGTCAGATCCGCTTGCGGATGGCACAGGAGATGTGGGAGGCGCACAACGAAGGACGAGTCCAGGCGGTATCCGGACGAGCGTCGGACTACTACGGCCCGGGCGCCGGAGCCGCCTCACCGCTGGGCGACCGCGTGCTCGCAGCCGTCGTGGCGGGCAAGCGCGTGTCCCTGTTCGGCGACCCTGGACTCGTTCACACCTACACATACATCCCGGACATCGGAGAAGGGCTCACGGTACTCGGCACGGTTGCCGACGTGACGGGGCGTGCGTGGCACCTCCCCAATGACCCCCATCCGTGGACGAGCCGGGCCATGGCGGAGGAGCTCTTCCGGCTCGCCGGCACAGCACCACGCATCGGCAGCATCCCCAAGCTCGCGTTGATGGCCGTGGGTGTCTTCAACCCCACCGTGCGTGAACTCGCCGAGATGGCCTATGAGTTCGACGCGCCTTTCATCGTCGATTCCAGCGACATCGCCGCGCTCGGCGTGCACGCGACCCCGATCGCCGATGCGCTCGCACAGACGCTCGAGGCGTATCGCACCCACCCGGCCCGGTGAAGGTTCGCGCCCCTGCGAGGTCGGGATCGAAGGTTTCCCCCGGCCGAAGGCGGGCGGGGCTAGAGTCGGCTGTGGAGAGCCGGGAAGCCTGGTCGGCGCAACATCGACGTTGCCGACGAAGGGCAGGCCATGCAGGCATACGACACTCAGCCACCTGCCGTCGACGCGCACATCAGTGCCGTGCCTCCGGAGCGTGGACTCCTTCGAGCCCGACCCGCCTCGCCTGTCGTCGAGACCTCCCATCGGGATGCCGTCCTGGGCGCGACCGGAGAAATGAGAGGAACCCCGCCATGACTCTGGCGATCAACACTCGTGCGCTCACGAAGCGCTACGGCTCGCACACCGCGCTGCACGGACTCGACCTGCGGGTCGAGCGGGGCAGCGTGTTCGGGCTCATCGGCCCCAATGGAGCCGGCAAGACGACGACCCTGCGTTTGCTGCTCGACATCATCCGCCCGACCGACGGGGAGATCACGGTGCTCGGGGCGAATCCTCGAGCGGCAGGAGCGAAGCTGCGGCGGCGGATCGGCTACATCCCCGGGGAGCTCCGCCTGGAAGGCCGCATCAAGGGGAGCGCGCTGCTGAAACGTCTCGCTGAGATCAGCGGACCTGTCCCGCCGGGCTCGATCGAGCGACTGGCAGAGCGCCTCGACCTGGACCTCACTCGTCCCGTCCGAACCCTCTCGAAGGGCAACAGGCAGAAACTGGGCCTGGTGCAGGCCTTCATGCATGATCCGGAACTGCTGGTGCTGGACGAGCCGACCAGTGGCCTCGACCCGCTGGTGCAGCGCGAGTTCTTGGTGATGCTCCGCGAAGCCCGGCAGGCCGGTCAGACCGTGCTGCTGAGTTCGCACGTGCTCAGCGAGGTCCAGCAGGCGGCCGATGATGTCGTCGTGCTCGCCAGCGGGCGGGTCGTTGCGGAGGGCGCGGTGGCGGCTCTGCGGCTCGCCGGCGTCCGCCGCATCCGTGCCACGCTCGTCGGGACGGCCGCCGATTCGGTGCAGTCGCTGCTCGTGGCGGTGCCCGGCCTCGAAGACGTCGACGTGACGGCAGCACCAGGCGATCTGGTGCGGGTGTCGGCAACCGCCCGTGGCGAGATCGATCCGGTCATCCGCGCACTCGCTGCAGCGACGATCCGGGACCTGACGGTGGAGGAGCCTGATCTGGAGGAATCCGTGCTCGATCTGTATGCCCGGACGGAGGGGGCATCATGACTGCCGTCGCCCCCTCGATCGGCCGGACGATGCGAGCGCCGTTGCCTGTCTTCCGGAGTTGGCTTGCCGAAGGGTGGCGCGGGCTGATCGGCTGGGCGGTCGGACTCACCGCTGTGGCGCTCGTCTACCTGCCGCTGTTCCCGACGATGCAGTCGCCGGAGCTGTCGGGGCTGATGGAGACTCTGCCGCCGGAGCTGGTTCGCACGCTCGGGTACGAGAACATCACCTCGGGTGCGGGCTACGCTCAGGCGACGTTCTTCGGCCTGATCGGTTTCGTGCTGATCACGATCGCCGGGATCGGCTGGGGCGCTTCGTTCATCGCCGGTGCAGAGGAGTCGGGGCGCCTGGAGCTGACGTTGGCGCACGGTGTCGGGCGCGTGCAGTATGCGCTGGAAAGCGCCGCGGCACTGGTCGTCAAACTGCTGGCGCTCGGTCTGGTGGCCCTCCTCGTGGTGGGGGCGGTGAACGGCCCGGCGACGCTCGACCTGGATCTGGTGAACCTGCTCGCCGTGACCACGGCGTTGGTCGGAGTGGCTCTGCTCTCCGGCGCTGGAGCGCTTGCCGGCGGGGCACTGACCGGACGCCGCATCTGGGGAGTCGGGGTCGGATCGGCGATCGCCGTGGGAGGGTACGTGCTGCAGGCGATCGCGAACAACAGCGAGGACCTGGACTGGTTGCGGGCGTTCTCGCCGTTCGACTGGGCGTTCGGTGAGGCACCGCTTGCCAACGGGATGGATTGGACCGGACTGGCGCTCCTCTGGGGCGGAGCGACGGTGCTGATCACGGCCGCCACGGTGGGGCTCGCCCGACGAGACGTCCTCGGCTGATCCATGGCTGGAGCGGTGAGGCCGCACGCCATCGAACGGCGTCTTTCCGGCTGACGCGTCGAAGTCTTACGGAGTGCGGACGGCTGATGCGAGACCCGCGGTGTCACGTGTGTCAGGCGTAGCCTGAGGGCGTGATTCCGGAACCAGCGCGCACGTTGGGCAACGAGGACCTCGTCGATCGCCGTGTGCTCGTCGTGGACGATGATCCGACGGTGTCGGAGGTCGTTTCCGACTATCTGCGTGCGGCCGGGTTCGTAGTCGACCGCGTCGCGGACGGGTTCGCGGCGATCGATGCGGAGCGGCGCATCGCCCCCGATCTCATCGTGCTCGATCGGATGCTGCCGGGCATCGACGGCATCGAGGCCTGCCGTCGGATCCGACTGGTCAGTGCGACGCCCATCATCCTGCTCACGGCGCTCGGCAGCGAAGAAGATCGCATCCGCGGACTCGAAGCCGGGGCAGACGATTACCTGACCAAGCCGTTTTCGCCACGCGAGCTGGTGCTGCGAGTTCAGTCGATTCTCCGCAGATCGCTGAACGACCTGGCCCCGGAGTCGCCGCTCGACCGGGGCCCGTTCCACGTCGATCCCGCCGCCCGTATCGCTCTTCTGCACGGGAAGCTCCTCCATCTGACGGTGAGGGAATTCGATCTGCTGGCGTTCCTCGTCAAGCACCCGCGGCAGGCCTTCAGCCGCGACGAGTTGCTGTCCACGGTATGGGGCTGGACGCACGGCGACCTCTCAACCGTGACGGTGCACGTCCGTCGGCTGCGGGAGAAGATCGAGAAGGATCCGACACGCCCGACGTTGCTGACGACGGTATGGGGCGTCGGCTATCGGATCGATATCGGGGAGACCGCCGATGAGCTGGCCTGAGCTCCTCCAAGTCGCCGGACTCACACTGGCGATCACGCTCGCCGTCGGCGGGGCCGCACTGCTGCTGCTCGTGGCGCTGAGGCGTTCGTCGCTCGTCGCGCAGGTGCTCGTCCTCGTGTCGGCGGCCCTGCTGTCGGTGGTGCTCAGCATGGTGGGCGCGTCGGGGCTCATGTACATCTCACAGCACGATCTGACGGTTGCGGTGAACGTCGCCGTGATCTCCAGCGTCGTCTCGCTTGCGCTGGCCGCGGCACTGGGGGCCGTCGTGGTTCGCAACGCCCGCGCCCTGTCACAAGCGGCGCGCCGAATCGGCGCGGGAGAACGAGTGGATGCTGTCGGCCCGCAGTCCGGAGCCGAGCTCACCGCCCTTGCAAACGAGCTCGTGGCCACGAGCGCGAAGCTCGCGGAGTCCCGCGACCGAGAGCAGCGGATCGAAGAATCCCGCCGCGAGCTGGTCGCGTGGATCGCGCACGATCTGCGAACCCCTCTCGCCGGCATCATGTCGATGGCCGAGGCGCTGGAGGACGATCTCGCCAGTGACCCACAGCGGTACCACCGTCAGATGCGCGAGCAGGTCGCGCGACTGTCGGCGATGGTCGACGACCTCTTCGAACTGTCCAAGATCGATTCCGGAGCGTTGCGACTCCGACTGGAAGAGATCTCGCTCTACGACGTGATCTCCGACACCGTGGCCGACCTGAGGCCCCTGTCGCAGGGCCGAACCATCCGCATCGAAGCGGATCTGGGGCGCGAGGTATCGGTGCGCGCCGATCCACGCGAGCTGTCGCGGGCGATCTCGAACCTTCTCCTGAATGCGATCCAGCACACCCCTCCGGGCTCGCCCGTCACGGTGGCGGCTTCCGTTGTCGACGGTCGGGCGTCGATCGCGGTGATCGACGCGGGCGGCGGCATCGATGAGGACGACCTCACGCGCGTCTTCGACCCCGGCTGGCGCGGCGAGTCGGCTCGGACGCCGCGGCCGTCCGCCCAGGCGTCCATGCACCCATCGCGTTCGAGCGGCTCCGGGCTGGGTCTGGCCATCGTCCGGGGAATCGCCGCCGCACATCACGGTGAGGTGACGGTGCGCAATGTGCCGGGCGGCTGCCGATTCGATCTCGTCCTTCCGCGCGCAGGCGAGCCTGAGGGCTCGCTCGCCTGAGGCGACCGCAACCTCACCGCCCGCCGAGGATCTCCTCGAGGCGGGCGATCGGGTCGTACAGCCCGGCGTCGAGAATCCAGGTCTGCAGCTGCTTGTCGAAGCCCGTGATCACCATGACTCCGACGAGCACGAACACGACCCCGATCGTGCGACGGAACCACCCGTTCGGGTTCGCCAGCCAGCCCATCCACTGAACGAGCCGGCGGCCGAGCAGGGCGATCAGCAGCAGCATCCCCGCCAGACCGATTGCGTAGGCGACGATGTACAAGAACCCCTCCGCGAACGACACGGGGAGCACGGCCGCCACGATGAGCGCGTAGGTGGGGCTGCAGCTGGAGAACACCGGGCCGAGAGCCGCTCCGGTCAGCACGTCACCGGCGACGCTCTGGCGGGCCAGCGACTTGTCCAGCATCGCACCGCTGCGAGACTGCAGCCGCAGTGCCGTCGACAGTCGATCCCACAGCGTCGGGAAGACCATGTCGACGCCGAGCAGTATCAGGATGCCGCCGGAGACCACCTGCCACACCTGCGGTGGCACGCCCAGGAGCGCGGTCGACGCCTTCAGCAGCAGTGTGAAGAGGACCACGCTGACTGCAAGCGAGCCGGCGATGACGAACGGACGCCATCGGGCGCGACGTTCGTCTCCGCCGCGGACGATGGCTCCGCCCACCACGACCGGCAGCAGCGGCAGCACGCACGGTGCGGCCACGGTCAGCATGCCGGCCGCCAAGGCCAGACCCAGAGTGGCGATCACCCGTCAGATCCCTTCATCGTCCGTTCGCCCTCTCAGGGAGCGGCGGCGGTGAGCGACGCGATCGACGGGTCGTCGTAGAGGACTGCGCTCGACAGGAGTTCGCCTGCGTCGTCGACGAACACGACGGTGGTCTGCAGCGTGACGCCGTACTTCTGTCGCAGATCCGACCGCGAGTCGTAGTCGACCTTGAGGACCGTGAGCCCGTCCGGTGCGCCCTCCGCCACGAGCTGCTCGTCGAGCTTGCGGCACTGCGGGCACCACGGCGCGTGAAAGAAGAGGACCTTGGCTCCGTCCGTCTGCTCGATGGCGCCGTCGGTGTACTCGAGGTACTGACCCCCGGTCGGCGCGGGTTGCGTGACGGACGGTGTCGGATCGGGTGTCGGTTCCGGGGAGACGGACGGCATGTCGCTCGAGGTAGCGCTCGGGGTGGTCACGGGCTGTCCGGCGTCAGGCGAACCAGGCCCAGGGCCGGCGCACGCCGACAGCACCAGCGCACCGAGCACCAGGATCGCGAACCCGAGTGGTCGTTCCGTCATCGTCTTCATCCCATCCGGGGGCACCGCACCCACTCGAACCAAGCTAGCCAAGTGAGCGAGCAACACCCGGCGGTATTCATTACCGATTGAGAACAGTGACGGGCCCTGAGTGCGCAAGCCTCGGCCGCGGACGACGCGGACCATCGCTCACCGGATGCTCGGCGCTTGACAGCACTTGAACGGACGTTCAGGATGTTGAACATGGATTCAGCGCGCAGCATCGAAGATCTCAGTACCCGCGCGCGGATCGTCAGCGCGGCCATCGATCGATTCGCCCATCTCGGTTATCAGGGCACGACGATCCGCGCGGTCGCTGCTGCCGCGCGAGTCAGTGCACCTCTGGTGATGCACTATTTCGGGAGCAAGGAGGGGCTGCGGCAGGAGTGCGATCAGCGCGTGATCCGGTTCGTGGACGGCAAACGAGCCGCCGACTCGACCCCAGACGTCCTCGCTGATGCGGCGCGCGTTTTCGGACCGTACCTGGCTCGGATGCTGAGTGATCCCGGTGAGTCAGCGGACGCCCTGTTCGATCTGCTGCTGTCTTCTGCGCGCACCAGCGTGGAGGATGGCATCGAAGAGGGGACCATGCGGGCCTCCGCCGACCGAGAAGCGCAAGCGGTGGCGCTGGTCGCGCTCGCCGTTGCTCCCTTCTTCCTCGCGCATCAGCTTGGACGCTGGTCCGGGCAAGACGCCGAAGCGGGCATCAGTCGAATCGCGACGCCGATCGCCGACATCTATTCACGCGGGCTGTTGGTGCCGCCTGCGAGGGAAGCAAGCCGATGAGGATTCTCCTTGCCACCGCAGGGTCACGCGGCGACGTCGAGCCTTTCGCCGCCCTGGCGCGCGCGCTCACGCGGGGTCACGAGGTTCGCCTCGTCGCGCCGGACAACTCCGGCACGGCTCTCGACGGGGTCGACGTGGTCAGCATGGGTGTGGACTACAGCCGCATGATCAAAGAGCAGGGGGTCTCGGTCACCGCAGCTCTTCGCTCGTATCGCTCGGTCGTGCGGCCGGTCATGCACGGTGTGATCGTGGGGTCGGCGAGGGCGGCGCTCGATTATCGCCCCGACATCCTTCTCGCTCATCCGAAGATTCTCTCCGCACCTCTCGTTGCCGAGGCGCTTGAGATCCCATTCGTCCGCGTGGAGATCGTGCCCGCGATGACTCCCACGCGTGCTTTCCCGGCGGCCGGGACGACGACGCATGATCTCGGTATTCTCAACCCGCTGACGTATCGTGCGGCGCAAGCGAGCGCAGGAATGTTCCGCGCCGACCTGAAAGAAGTGGCGCAACTGGTCGGTCTCCGCGGGAAGCGCGGCGCGTCGCCCACTGCCACACTCATGCCGATCAGCCCCGCGATTCTCGAGCGACCGGCCGACTGGCCCTCCACTGTCCACCTCACAGGACCCTGGCGTGCGGCGCCAAGGGCGGCCGGGTCGACACCGGACATCGAAGCGTTCATGGCCGGTGGTTCATTCGTTTACGCAGGATTCGGCTCCATGGCCACCGGCGACCCGGTCGTTCGAGCTCGGGCAGTGGTCAACGGCATCCGTGAGCAGGGTCTGCGGGCGCTCCTGGTCACCGGTCTCGGCGGGCTCGAGCTGCCCCATGAGCTCGCCGCAGCCGACGATGTCCTCGCCGTCCGCTCCGTCGACCACGACACCGTGCTGCCGCGGGCTGAGGTTGCAGTGCATCATGGCGGCATCGGCACCGTCCACGCCGCAACCCTGGCCGGGGTCGTTTCGGTCATGGTGCCGTTCATCGCCGACCAGCCGTTCTGGGGCGCGCGACTGCACGCCCGCGGGCTCTCACCCGAGCCGATTCCCCAGCGCAAGCTCACGGCGGACCGGCTCGCAGCCGCGATCGCGGAAGCACCGAAGTCGAGAGCAGAGGTGTCCTCCGCCGCCCGAATCATGGCCGGTGAGGACGGCGCCGGCGCCGCCCTCGCCGTTCTCGACGCCCTGCTGTGAGCTTTCGCTGAGCACACGCGGTTCGCCATACATCGCATTGAGCGCTACCGCATCCTTCACCCGCGCCCTCCTCGGCGCTTTCGCTAGCGGTCGAGCTGAAGCCATCGCCAGGAGGTCGCGGTAAGGAGCACAGCGAGGGCGACGAAGGGAACGATCAGCAGGAGCTGTGCGGATGTGACCGCGGCACCCGCCGAGATCGCCCAGAGCGCGGGCGCGGCGAGCGGCATCCACCCACCGATCCCCACGAGCACGGACACCTGCGCGACCACGACGAGACCGATGGCCACGCTCACGCCGCCGAGCACCGATCGACTGAGCGTGGCGGCCCAGGCCACCGGTACCGTGATTGCGGCAGACATGATCCCCAGGGCGACCTGGCGCGACACCGTGCCCCACGTCTGCGAATCGATCGGACCCAGCCCGGCGAGGGTCCCGACGGCGAGCAGGACGATCGCGAGCAGGATGCTCATTGCCGTCGCCCAGGCGCCGTACACCAGCAGTTTCGCCAGCGCTATCGTCGATCGTCGCACGGGAAGGGCGAACAGCCCGGTGATCGTGCCGTCGCCGAACTCGCGCCCGAACATCCACGCCAGAACAACGGCGAAACCGCCGAGCCCGCCGGCGCCGGTGATCTGTGCGGCACCGAGCAGAAATCCGTTCCAGTCTCCGTCTGCCACGGGTCCGAGCTTGGCCAGCAGCTGCGGGTCGTTCGTCGAAGCGGCGGCCAGCATCGTCCCGCTCAGGACCGAGATACCGACGACGATTGCGAGCGATCCCACCCGGCCGACGGTGGATCCGGCCAGTTTCACTGCCTCGGCCCACAATGCCGCCTTCATTTCGCCGCCCTTACGTCATCCAGCCGGACGGCTTCGAAGAAGGCGTGCTCGATGTCGGGCGTCGTCGGATCGAGTGTCCCGATGAGTCGGCCGGCGTTCATGAGCAGGATGCGGTCAGCGATGCGGGCAACCTCGTCCAGATGGTGACTGCTGACGAGGATGGCGGCGCCGGCGCGGGCGCGGCGGTCGAGGCTCTCGCGCAGCCGGATCACACCCGCCGGGTCGAGCGAGTTGGTCGGCTCATCGAGGACGATGACGCTCGGATCGTGCACGAGGGCTGCGGCCAGCCCGATCCGCTGCTTGTTGCCCAGAGACAGCGCCCGCATGCGACGGTCGGCGTATTCCTCCACCCCCATCTCGGTGATGATCTGTTCGACAGCCGCATCCGGCTGAGTGACGCCGCGAAGTCGTGCGCTCAATGCCAGGTTTCGTCGCCCGGACAATTCGGGATACGCGAGTGGGTATTCGACGAGATGGCCGACCTGCGCCCAGGCGGCAGGGGGTGCGTCGGCGACCAGGTGACCGTCCAGCCTCACCTCACCGCTGTCCGCCTTGAGCATGCCCAGAAGCACGCGCATCAGCGTCGACTTTCCAGCACCGTTCAAACCAACAAGCGCAGTGATCACGCCGGGTTCGAGGCGAAGGTTCAGATCGAAGACTCCAGCTCCGTTGCGGAACACCCGAGTAGCCCCGTCCGCGGTCAGCGTCGCGCTCATCCTCCATCGCCCTTCAGCACACTCAGCGCGCCCGTGATGGCAGCCCCGAGATCATCCGAGCTGCCTTCCGCCCAGTGCAGCAGGGCGGCGTTGAGGGCGCCGATCGCTGCGGCGGCCGCGATGCGCGCATCGCCGTGCGGCACACCGCGCGAGAGAAGCGCGTCTGTGATCGCCTCTTCGCTCGCGGCGCTGTTCCGCGTCATCGCACCGCGAAGCGACGGGGTTCGTGCCACGATCCGAAGACGTTCCCGAACCTCGCCCGCGGCCGGAGGCTGAACCGAGCGCCACGCGTCAGCCACTCCGCCGATCGTCGCGGCGAGCGCACCAACGTGCGGTGGCTGCTTTGCGATCGCTTCCGCGATCAGCGGATCGTACGGATCCTCGATCAGTACCGCGTCCTTGGAGGGGAAGTGGCGGAAGAATGTCATCTCACTCACACCTGCGCGTTCGGCGATGGCGGATGCCGATGTCAAGTCGTAGCCGCGTTCGTCGAACAGCTCCAGCGCGGCCTGGATCAGGGTCGCCCGCGTCTTTTCTGCCTTGCGCACCAGATAATGTTAGTTGCTAACATTATCTGTCACAAGCGGTGCCGCGGCCTGCCGTCGGCGCGCGACCCCGCGCTCCACCAGTCACCTGACTGCGCCGCAGATCAATCCGCGTCGGAGGTGGAGCTGGAGGTGCCAGGACGCTCACCGATCTTCCCCTGGTCCGCGTCGACGACACCGTCTTGGTTCATGTCCGCGGCCCGGGCACGCCGGGCATCCCAACGTAGGGTGAAGCCGGCGAGGAGGGCGGCGAGCACACTCGCCACGAGCACAGCGAACTTCGCGGAAGGCTCGTGCACACCGCCGGCGAAGGACAGTTCGGCGATCAGCAGCGAAACCGTGAAGCCGATTCCAGTGAGGAAGCCCACCGGGAGAAGATCGCGGATGCCGATGCCCTCGGGGAGACGGAGCGGGGTGGTCTTCGTGACCAGAGCAGTGACCCCGAGAACGCCGGTCAGCTTGCCCAGCACAAGAGCCACGATGATCGCGATGGCGACCGGATCTGCAAGCGCCCCCAGCGGACCGGAATCGCCGGAGAGTGAGATGCCGGCCGCGAAGAAGGCGAAGACCGGCAGTGCGATGCCTGCCGAGAGCGGCCGCACGAAGTTCTCCACCTGATGCGTGCGCGAGGAGTTCTCGCCATGGATGGGACGCGCGGGAACGCAGAAGCCGAGCAGAACCCCGGCGATGGTCGCGTGCACGCCGGACTCATGCATGAACACCCAGGCCGACGCCGCCAGCGGTACCAGCACCCACCAACGCATCGAGCGCATCCGCATGGCGAGCGCGAATACGGCGCTGATAGCCACGGCAGCCAGCAGCGCCCAGAAGTTGACTCCGTCCGTATAGAACACGGCGATGATCACGATCGCCAACAGATCGTCGACGACCGCCAGCGTGAGCAGGAAGACCCTGAGAGCGATAGGAAGGCCGCGTCCGAAGATGGCGAGGATGGCGAGGGCGAAGGCGATGTCCGTCGCTGTGGGTATCGCCCAGCCTCGCAACGCCGGCCCCGGCTCCAGCATCAGAACGATCACCGTGTAGAGGATCGCGGGAACCACCATCCCTCCGATAGCCGCGAACACCGGCACGCCGGCCTGCCGCGGGTTGCGCAGACTGCCCGCGACGATTTCGTGCTTGAGCTCCACGCCTACGACGAAGAAGAAGATCGCCAGGAGTCCGTCTGCCGCCCACGTTGCAAGGCTCAGATCCAGATGCACTGCAGCCGGACCGATCACGAACTCGGAGAGAGCGACGTAGACGTCCTGCCACGGCGAGTTCGCCCAGATCAGCGCGATCACGGCCGCCGAGAT
Organism: uncultured Actinomycetota bacterium; assembly: GCA_963750955.1. Taxonomy (GTDB): domain Bacteria; phylum Actinomycetota; class Actinomycetes; order Actinomycetales; family Microbacteriaceae; genus Microbacterium. The sequence goes on along the minus strand of CAVVSI010000007.1, from coordinate 35,234 downwards.
CATCAGGATGCCGCCGACGACATCGCCGGACACCCAGGCGATCAGGTGCGACCAGCGGGAGGGCGGTGCGTGAGTGGACACGAAGGATCCTTCAGGATGGGCGGGGCGTCCGCTGACGGTCGCCAGCGGAATCGCCGACCAGACTTCCCGGCACTCCGACTCCCAGCCTACCGAAGTGACGAATCCCGCCGCTGGCGCTGGACATCTTCCGGCTGGCGGCAGGCGACGATTCGCCACTGGGCGCAGTCAGGAGTGGTCCCGTGCGAACGACTCCATCACATCGGCGCGCGACTCGCCGTCAGCCCCGAAGTTCTCTCGCAGGCATTCGCCCAGATCCTCCAGCGACTCATCGAGGACCACCCCGGCCAGCGTCACGCCAGGATGAGGCGACTGTGCTGCAGCGTCTGCGAGCGCCTGGGCGATCGGCAACGCGTGCCCCAGCGAGGTGGGCGCCTCGCCCTCGCGAAAGTAGTACGATTCCGGGCTCTGGCTGAGGTCGACGCGGACGCTTGCGATCCGTTCCGCGACGGTGTGGAGAACCGAGGCCGCGGCCACACGATCGATCTCGTGAAGTTGCTGCGGGTAGTGCGCGCGACCGAGCAGAGTCAGGTGCAATGCCGTCGAGCGCCGCCTGGCGAGCGTCGGGAAGAGCTGGAGAAGCCACGTGGCCCCGCCGGTCAACAGGACGAATCCCGTCACCGCCTGCACGGGTGACAGGAGGCGGACGAACGGGTCAGTCGGCACGACCTCGCCGAAGCCCAGCGTGGACAGCGACACCAGAGAGAAATACAGCGCCTCGAGAGCGTCCGGATAGAGATCAGGGTCGATGCCTTCCGAGTACGAGAAACCGTCGGGCACGTGGGGAAGGTAGATGAACGCCCAGCCGATCGCTTGGATGGCCGCCCACGCAAGCACGACGCTGATCGCGGCGAGTGGACCGGATGCCGCCCGGGCACGCCGCCCGCCGCGCGAAGTCGCATGCCAGATGCCGGCGACGATACCGCGCGTCAGCCGTCCGCGGGCGTGCGGATGCACGAGGGTGAGGAAGATATCGGAGAGCCCGTAGACCACGATCGAGGCCCCGAGCACGGTGAAAACGACATCCCAGACCACGCCACAACGCTACCGCCGGTGAAGCGGGGAAGCCCGTTCCCTTGGCGGGTGCTTCCGAGCAGAACAAGTCGCTTCAGTCGCGGAGTCCGCGCGCCCGGTCGAAAGCATCTGAGTCTGTGGCGGCGAGGTGGCCGATGATCGCCATGGTCACTTCGCGCATGTTCGGGTAGGGGAACGGGTGCCCAGCCTCTTCCAGCCACAGCCCGGAGGCGGATGGGATGGCTGCGGCGAGCCGGTGGCCGTGTTCGACCGGCAAGAAGTTGTCTTCTTGTCCGTGGATCACGAGGGTGGGTGCCGTGATCGCGCCCAGCAGCGGATAACGGGAGCGGGTCACGGCGACAGCGACTTGATGTTGGCGCAGCGCACGGAGGTTGAGCCCGCCGCGTTCGCGAAGGTCGTAGAGAACGATCCTGGTCCACTCCTCCACGTCGACTGGGTCATCCCCGCTCTGCGCGGCCAGGCCGGCGAGGAGCTCCTTTACCAGATTCGTTTCGCCGCCGAGCACCCGGTATCGCAGCAGCGGAAGGCCGGCAACCGCGGAGGTGATCAGCGGCCACGTCCGTGGTCCGGGCAACGAGGTGTCGGTCGGGTCCGCGGATGTCGACATCAGGGTGAGGGACTGGACACGCCCGGGGTATTCGATCGCGATCTCCTGGGCGATGAATCCTCCGAGGGAGAGCCCGATCACGTGAGCGCGGTCGATGCGAAGCTCGTCGAAGACAGCCATGGCATCGCCGGCCATGTCGGTCAGCGAGTACGGATGCTGCCTGGTCCAGTCCGGCATCCGACTCGACGCACCGGTACCCCGCTGGTCGTACCTGACCACTCGGTATCCCGCCACCGAAAGGGCGCGCAGGAAGGCGGGCGGCCAGTACAGCGAGCTCGCCCCGAGCGCGATGTTGAGCAGTACGACGCCCTTCTCCTCCCCGACAGCAGGGATGGACTCGTACCAGATCCGGACTTCGCCGGACTGCGCGTACCCCGACTCGCCTGTGACGACTCCCGTTATGGGGCCGGCGCGAATTCGGGCGATCGTTGTCTCGGTGCCGGGCGGCATACGAGGCCCTCGCCACGCGAAAACGGCGACGAGTCCGGCAAGCGCCGCTGCCGCCGACGCCAGCACGACCCACTTCCTCATCCGCTCAGCATACGGACGCCCGAACTTGCCTCATTGGTGGCGTGGCGCGATCGGGCCGACCGGACGCCTGAGGACAGGGTCACACTCGCGTCACGCCTCTCAGACCGTCATCCAGAGATCTGCAGGATGGAAATCGCGGCCTGCAGGTCGAGGAGGAAGTGCACCACGATCAGGTAAGGCATCAGACGCGGTCGTTTCCACAGCGACCAGGCCAGGACCAACGCGAACCCGAGGAACATCGAACCGCGCCATCCTATGAACGCCAGGTCGAAGATCAGCGGCAGCGTGATGTGCTGGAGGGAAAGGAACGCCGCCGGGATGAGGACGGCTGCGGCGGCAGAGCCCGTGCGCGCACCGAGCCTGGGCTGGACATATCCGAAATAGAGCGGAAGCTCGGTGAGGGCCACCGATACCGGGAACAAGGCGACTGCCAGCACCGCTGCCCAAGTGGGCAACGGCTGGATCAGGAGCGCATTCGCGGTGGTCGGGTCGGTGAAGAAGACCGGTGCCAGCAGGATGCTGGCAGCGATGGCGAGGCCTCCTCCGACGAGCGCGACCGCGAGAGCGAGCAGGATGTCCTTGACAACTCCCGGTCGGACCGGAAGATAGAACGTGGTCAGCGAGAAGCCCTCCACCCTGGCCCGCCACCGCAGGAAGACGAACGTCACCACACTCGTCGCGGTTGCGGTGAGCGGCCACCATGCCGCCGATGCCGACCACGGCTCGGGGACACCAGCGGTGAGCAGGACCACGGCGACGATGGCTTGAAAGACGGCGAACAGGACCAGCCGCATCGTGAGCGCGACCGTGAGCAACCCCCCGCTTGTGCTCGTGGAGTCTTCGGCTGCCACACCCGCCGTTGACGTGCCGTCGGTCGGGACAATCGGCTCGTGGGAAGAGACCATCTCACCGTCCCGTCGGGGCAGCGCGCAACGGCTGACGGGGCAGCCACGCGACGATTCCGAGCAGAGCCAGCACGAGGATGATCTGGGCCCCGCCCGTCGCGAAGTAAAGGACCTGCAAGAACGAACCTCCGCCGATCATGATGGTCTCCACGAAGATCCAGATGAGCATGACGAATCCCGCGACCGCGGCCCACAGCAGGGACACTTCCCGACGCACGACCAGCAGCCCGCCCGCGAGAACCTGGCTGCCACCGACGACCACCGCCAGGATCACCCCCGGCCAGGCGAACGAGTCGAACGGCCCCGACGCGAGCATCGACGTGGGCATTCCCAACCCGTTCGTAACCAGCACGGCGATCCCCCCGCCAATCGCTGAGAGTGCGTTGAAACCCGTGATTCCGACCAGCGCCCAGAAAACGAGCTGCCGCACCAGCCTCGTGCGCTGCTGCACAAGCCCATGATCATCAACGTTCGTTCGATCAACCGTATGAGTCACTTCATGTCCTCCCCAGCTATCCGTCGACCGCGATGGATCGTGGTGGATCGTCGGCCGCCTCGATCCAGTAGACAACGCGACAGGCGACGGCGGCGGGCCGAAGGTCCCATGGGACCCGGGCAGGCGACGGATGCTCCGCGATCCCCGGGACCTTCGACCCGGCGCCGCTCGGACTCGGTCGCTATGGTCCGAGGTATGACCTCCGACATCGGTGTATCCACGTCGGCCACGGGAGTCAGGCCGAGGGTGGGTGAGAACGCGGCCGCGCGTCGGCTCGGATTCTGGTCTTCCGTCATCAGCGCGGCGCTCGGGACCGCCTACCTCGTCATGCTGATCGTCTTCTTCGGCACGGAGGGCTTTGTCTTCCCGCCCTCTCCGGCCGTGCAGCTGACTGCCGGTGTCATCACGTTCCTGACAGCACCCACGCTCCTGGTCCTGTTCGTCGCCCTCCGGGAGGTGCCCGGCCGTGGGGGTGTACTCGGAACGGCGGCCGTCTGTTTCGCGATCCTGTTCGCCGCTGTCGTCTGCATCAACCGATTCGTTCAGCTGACCGTCGTCCAGCAGGCGCCCGCAGGGGCGAACACCCCGAATCTCGCGCGCTTCGTCCCGTACTCGACGGAGTCGGTGATGTTCGCGCTCGAGATGCTCGGTTGGGGGTTCTTCATCGCGCTCGCCGCGATCTTCGTGGCTCCGCTGTTCTCGGAGGGACCCCTGCAGCTCGCGATCCGCTGGACGTTCATCGCCTTCGGCGTACTCTCGCTCATCAGTGTGGTCGGGTTCGTCTCGGAGACACCGTTGACCGCGGTCGGATTCGTCGCATGGGGACCGCTGCTGCTGACCCTTGCCGTCCTGCTCGCGGTCTTTTTCCGAACCGTGCCGGCACGCTTGGACGAAGGCGGCTGCGAAGCACCGCGGACGGGTAGTCGAGGGCAGTGAAGATACTCCGCATTGTCGGTATCGTCCTCGCGAGCGTGATCGTCGTCTGGATCGGCGTCGCGATGGCGGTGTACTCCCCCATGTATGTCTACCGAACTGTCTTCTGGCTGGGGTCCGACGCGTTCGATTGGCAGAAGTTCCCGAATCACCCGCTGACGGCCTCAGCTCAGCCGTATCACTTCGACGAAGGTCACGATCCGGGCGTGAACCGCGTCTTCGAAGAGATCACCGGCGCGGACGATTGGGACTCGTTCCTGGAGCAGATGGACACGCAGGCGTTCATCGTCATCCAAGGCGGGACCGTTCGCTACGAGGAGTACTTCAATCGCACCCAGCGGGACTCGATCGTGACATCGTTCTCGGTCGCGAAGTCCTTCACATCGACGCTGGTGGGCATTGCCATCGACGAGGGCTTCATCGAGAGTGTTGACGACTCGATCACGACGTATCTGCCGGAGCTGGCCGAACGTGATCCGCGCTTCGGCGACATCACCATCCGCGATCTGCTGATGATGGCCTCGGGACTGGAGTACGTCGAGTTCCGTCCCCTGCTGTTCAACAGCGACGACATCCTGACGTCGTACTACCCGGATCAGCGTGAGATCTCGCTCGAGAACACCCACATCGTCGATCCTCCGGGGGAGTTCTTCCGCTACAACAAGTACCACCCGCAGCTACTGGGGATGATCCTCGAGCGCACAACCGGGATGACCGTCACCAAGTTCCTGCAGACCCGGATCTGGGACAAGGTGGGCATGGAGTTCGACGGCTCCTGGTCGACTGACAGCGAGGCGAGCGACTTCGAGAAGATGGAGACGGGCGTAAACGCTCGTGCGATCGACTTCGCCAAGTTCGGCGCCCTTCTTCTGAACGGCGGTCGGTGGCAGGGCGAGCAGGTGATCTCCCGAGCCTGGGTGGAGGAGGCGACCGGGCCGCCGCTCTCCACGGAAGGCGACGGCTACTACACGGACTGGTGGGCAACACTGCCCGGCGAGGCGCACTACAAGTACATGTGGTACACCCTCGAACGCGAAGACGGCGGCTACGACTTCTGCGCCGAGGGGGACAAGGGGCAGTTCATCTACGTCTCTCCGCGGCACGACCTCGTCATCGTCCGCAACGGGACCGAGTACGGCATGGAGTCGGCCGAGTGGACCAACCTCTTCTACGACTTCGCAAGCCGCTACTGAACGCACCCGTGCATCCTCGGTGACGTCACCTCAGGACGCCGCGGCGATGATCCTTTCGATCCCCTGCTCGGTCAGCGCCGGGTCCAGGCCGCTGAGTCTGCTGAGCGGGAAGGAGCCAATCAACTTCACCATCTCGGCGTCCGCGGACTTCAGCAACGAACGGTCGGCCTCCGCAAGGACCCGATGCAGCTCGACCGCTGCCGCCGGCACCGACAGAACCTCCGCCAGTGAGGACTCTTTAGACAACGGTGCACGGTTCCCCTCGCCTTCAAGCTGCACAATGGCCGCCGCGCGGATGTCGCGACTCGAGGCGCCCACCTCGATGCGATACTCACCGGACTCCAGCACCCAGTCGTCGATCCGGATGTCCCAGTACGCCAGGTCGCTGCGGCGGATCTCCAGCACCACTTCTACGGTTCCTCCGGCTGCAACCTCAACGCTCGAGAAGCCGACGAGCGCGCGGGGTGCACGTTGCACGTGCGAGTCCGGCATCGAGACGTACGCCTGCACGACTTCTCGCCCCGCGCGTGAGCCGGCGTTCGTCACGGGCACCCGAACGCGCACCGCGTCGTCCACGATCTCTGCCTCGGCACTGCCGTACTGGAACTCTGTGTACGACAAGCCATGACCGAACGGATACGCCACCGCGAGGTCTCGAGCGTCGAACCAGCGGTATCCGACGAGGATGCCCTCTCCGTAGTGCACGTGGCCGAACTCACCGGGGAAATTGCCGTACGAGGGCGTGTCCACGAGTCGGAGCGGGATCGTCTCCGTCAGTCGACCGGAAGGATTGACCGTGCCGAAGAGGACATCGGCGGTCGCGCTGCCTCCCGCCTGCCCGAGCAGCCACCCTTCCAGAATCGCCGGCACTCGATCGCGGAACGGCAGTGTCACGACGCCGCCGTTCGAGAGGACGACGACCGTTCGGGGGTTCGCGGAAACCACCTCGTCGAGCAGACGCAGCTGCGCTGCGGGAAGTTCGAGGTGCGCTCGGTCGAAACCCTCCGACTCCTCGTCGGCAGGAAGCCCCAAGAACACCACGGCGATCTCAGCCTCGCCTGCAATGCGCACCGCCTCGGCCCGCAGTGCGTCCCCGTCGAGCTCGCCTGTCGTCGTATATCCGGGGGCATAGTCGACGAGCCCGGTCGCGGCCTCCCGGATGGCATCGAGGGCCGTGTCGAGCCTGGTGGGGTTGATCAGCGAGGACCCTGCTCCCTGGAATCGTGGCTTCTCGGCGAATTCGCCGATGACGGCGAGCCGGGATGTCTGCGCGGGAAGGGGCAGAATCCCGTCCTCGTTCCGGAGGAGGACGATCGCCCTGCCGGCCGCCTCACGGGCCAGCGCGTGATGCTCATCGAAATCGGGCTTGCCTTCGTGCGAGGTGGTGCCCTGCGCTCTGCCCACCAAATCCACTACTCGTTGGGCGACGGCATCCAATGCGGTCTCGTCGAGCGCGCCACTGCGTACGGCCTCGACAATCTGCGCATCGGTGCGGCCGCCGCTCGACGGCATCTCGAGATCGAGCCCCGCCGCAACGCCGGCGACGCGCTCGTTCACGGCGCCCCAATCGGAGACAACCAGGCCCTCGAAGCCCCACTCATCACGCAGCACGGTGGTCAACAGCCACGGGTCCTCCGAAGCGTAGACGCCGTTGATGCGGTTGTACGCGCACATGACCGTCCATGGCTGGGCGTCCTCAACCACTCGCTGGAACCCCCTCAGGTAGATTTCGCGCAGCGGCCGCGGCGCCACCTCGCTCGACACGCGAAGGCGGTCGGTCTCCTGATTGTTCGCCGCGAAGTGCTTGAGCGAAGCTCCCACGCCCTGCGACTGGATGCCGCGCACCAGGGCTGCGCCCATGACGCCGGACACCAACGGATCCTCGGAGAAGTACTCGAAGTTGCGACCGCACAGGGGCGATCGCTTGATGTTGACACCCGGGCCTAGAAGCACCGCGACATTCTGCGCGGCAGACTCGATCCCCAATGCGACACCCACTCGACGGGCCAGATCCGAATCGAAGGAGGACCCGAGGCCCACAGCGGGCGGAAAGCAGGTCGCAGGGATGCTGGATGCGAGACCAAGGTGATCGCTGTCCCCAGCCTGCTTACGGAGACCGTGCGGGCCGTCAGTGAGCATGATGGACGGTATGCCGGCGCTCGGCACCGCCTTCGTCGTCCAGAAGTCTGCGCCACTGGTCAGAGACGCCTTCTCCTCGAGTGTGAGCGCACTGATGTCTGGCATGGGGGGCAGTTCGGTCATCGTCTTCTCCTTCTCAGCCGGATGAACCAAGGGGGCTTCGGTCATCGTCATTCCGTCCGCCCTCCGCGAGTCGTCGGCGAGGCGCGTGACGATTGTCAAGACGAGTTCATCGACAGATCCCGTCGATTCGACGGTGACGCCGGGCTCGTCCGACTCAAGCGGCTCGAGTGCGTCGAGCTGCGATTCGAGCAGGCTCGGCGGCATGAAGTGGTCGGAACGCGTGTGGAGCCGAGCCTGGAGCGCGGCGCGCGACGGAGCCAGGTGCACGAACTGCAGTTCGGGCACGTGCGCGCGCAGCAGGTTTCGATACCGTCTCTTGAGCGCCGAACATGCGACAACGGAACCTTGCTGCGGCGACGCGACAGCGCGGCCCACTTCATCGAGCCACGGCCAGCGGTCGTCGTCTTCGAGCGGCACGCCGGCAGACATCTTGCTGACATTGGACGGCGGATGCAGGTCGTCGGCGTCGATGAAGGTGACGTCGAGCATCGAGGCCAGCGCCCGCCCGATCGTGGTCTTGCCCGCGCCAGCGACGCCCATGACGGCGATGCGGATAGTCGGGCTCACCAGTCGTGGACCGTGCCGTCCAGGAGCCGGTTGTAGGGAAGATAAGCCTGCTCGTACGGGTACTTGCCGGCCTCATCGACGTTCAGCTCGACACCGAGACCGGGGTTCTCCCCCGGGTGGAGGTAGCCGTCGGTCCAGGTGAACGACTGCTCGAAGACTCGGTCCGTCTTCTCGCCGTGCGTCATGTACTCCTGGATACCGAAGTTGTGAATGGCGAGTCCGAGATGCATGGCGGCGGCCATGCCGACAGGCGAGATGTCTGTCGGCCCGTGCATGCCCGACTTGATCTGGTACATCGCCGCGTAGTCGAGCGTCTTCTTCAGCGGCGAGATTCCACCCATGTGAGTGACGGCGCCGCGGACGTAGTCGATCAGCTGGTCGCGGACGATGTCTTTGAAGTCCCAGATCGTGTTGAAGATCTCACCGATCGCGAGCGGGGTCGTGGTGTGCTGGCGCACGAGGCGCAGCGCCTCCTGGTTCTCGGCGGGAGTGCAGTCTTCCAGCCAGAACAGGTCGTAGGGCTCGAGATCCCTGCCAAGCCTCGCGGCCTGTATCGGGGTCATCCGGTGGTGCCCGTCGTGCAGGAGCGGGATGTCTGGGCCGAACTCGTTGCGGACGGCCTCGAACACACCCGGCAGATGGTTCAGGTAGGCGCGGGTGTCCCAGTCCTCCTCGACAGGCTTCGCGCCGCGGCGCGCGGGCTCGTGGTCGTAGCGGACGGTGGCGTCTCCCACGTCGGCGCCCTGCGCGGCGATGCCGTAGATGGCCTTGAGCGTGGGCACGCCGGTCTGCACCCGGATCGCCTTGTAGCCCTGCTCCTGGTGCGCGCGGATGGAGTCAAACAGCTCGGGCAGCTCTTTGCCGGACGCGTGCCCGTAGGCCATGAGGCCGTTGCGCGAGGCCCCGCCGAGAAGCTGGTAGACCGGCATCCCCGCCGCCTTGCCCTTGATGTCCCACAGCGCCATGTCGACCGATGCGATCGCGGCCATGGTGACGGGGCCGCGCCGCCAATACGCCGACCGGTAGAGGAATTGCCAGGTGTCTTCGATCTTCGAGGCGTCGGAGCCGATGAGCAGCGGCACGACGTGCTCGCGCAGGTAGGCGACCACGGCGAGCTCGCGGCCGTTGAGCGTGGCATCTCCGAGACCCGTGAGCCCGTCGTCCGTCGTGAGCTTGAGCGTCACGAAGTTGCGGTCGGGGCTGGTCACGATGACCTCGGCCTTGTCGATGATCATGATGCTCTCCTAGGGGGATGAGGTCGCGGCGGCCGCGCCGTGGATGCGCGGGTCGGGGTGCGTGACGGTCGCAGCGCGCACTCGCGCTGCGAACGATTCGGATGCGGCGAGCCGCGGTGACAGGACGGCGATGAGGGCGATGACCGGGTCGTCGGATGCCGCCGCCGCGGCGAGCTCGCCCGCCCGCGGATCCGACTCCGATGGTGCGGTGTCCAGCCAGTCGATCCACGCCGCGGTCGCCTCGGCACTTGCGGCGGGGGTGCGGCCGGCATCGAGCGTGCGTTCGGCGACCGCGGCGAAGCGGAACTGAACCTTCGACGTCGCGCCCGTCGCGATCTGGCTGAGCCGGTGGACGATGCGGCGGTTGGCGAATCGTGCGATGAGCTGCGCGCGATAGTCCTCGTGCTCCGTGCCGGGAGGCAGGCAGGCGACGGCCTCGGCCCAGAAGGCGTCGACGAGCGCGCGGCATTCCGGGTCGGCGATCGCGTCCGACACCGTGTCGAGCCCCTTGCGGATGCCCGTGAAGGCGAGGACGCAGTGTGCCCCGTTGAGGAGCCAGAGCTTGCGGTGCTCCCATGGCTCGATGTCATCGACGAAGCGGGCGCCGGCACTCTCCCAGCGCGGCCGCCCGGCAGGGAACTCCCCCGCCAGCACCCAATCGGTGAACGGCTCGGTCACGATCTCACCCTCGGCGGTCTGCGGTGTGATGCGGTCGACCGACGTGCTCACGAACGACACGTGCGAGTTGATCCAGCCCGCGAGAACGCTGTCGACCCGCGCGGCGAACCCGGTCACCCCGCGCGCCACGAACGCGCCGTTGTCGGGGATGTTGTCGCACGGCACGATCGCGATGGGTCCGGCGTCGGCCCGTCGGCGGGCATCCAGGCCGAGGATCAGGCGGCCGAGCACCGTCTGAGCGGTGGTGGCGCCGGCGCGGAGCGCGTCGAGATCGCTCTGCACCTCGGCGTCGGCGAGGTCGGGGTCGCCGTCGGCGTCGAGTCCGTACCCGCCCTCGGTGACGGTGAGGGTGACCACCGCGACCTCCGGGGAGGCCAGGTAGCGAAGGAGCGCATCGACATCCGCACCGTCGTGCGCCGCCACGACGCTGTCGATCCGTTCCTCGGTGTCACCGTCAGGTCCGCGAACGGTGAGCGGGTACGAGAAGCCTTGGGCGGCGAGCTCAGCGGCGGCCCGGGGGCTGCGCACCGTGAACGCGGCGATGCCCCATTCGGCGGCATCCGTGGCGTTGTGTGTGTACCAGGCTTGGTGAGCGCGGAAGAAGCGCCCCAAGCCGATATGCACGATCCGCACGGGCCGGCGCGGAGCATCGGCGGGTGCGGCGGTGTTCGCCTCGGTCACAGGCTCGGTCGCAGGCTCGGTCACAGCTTGAACACCTCGCGCGGAATCGTCCCGACGAGGTCGCGCGAGATGCGATGCGCCGTGGCGAGCGAGATGCGTTCCTCGACGACCAGACGCGCAAGGAACGACGCATCCAGACGACGCGCGGTGTCATGGCGCGCCGGGATGGAGAGGAAGGCGCGAGTGTCGTCGATGAATCCGCTCGAGCGGTAGAAGCCCGCCGTCTCGGTGACGGCGGAGCGCCACCGGAGGATCGCGTCGGGGGCGTCGAGGAACCACCACGGCGCACCCACGTAGACGCTCGGGTAGAAGCCCGCGAGCGGGGCGATCTCACGGGAGTAGACCGTCTCGTCAACCGCGAACAGCACCAGGTGGAACCCCGGCGCGGTCCCGAAGGCCTCGAGGAGCGGGCGCAGATTCTCGGTGTACTCCGTCCGCACCGGGATGTCGTGCCCCGTGTCTGCGCCGTAGCGCTCGAAGGTCGCTCCGTGGTGATTCCGGCGCACGCCGGCGTGGACCGTCATGACCAGACCGTCGTCAACGCTCATCCGCGCCATCTGGAAGAGCATGTGCCCGCGGAACAGGCGTGCTCCCGCGGCATCGAGGTCCCCCGCCATCGCCCGGCGGAACAGCTCCTCCGCAGCGGCGAAATCGAGATCCACGGTGAACGGCTCGAGCACGCCGTGATCAGCCGACACGGCGCCCGCCGCCACGAAGTGCGCACGACGCGCAGCGAAGGCGGCCAGGTAGCCGGCGAACGTCGCCTCCTCGCCGGTCGCGGCGAGGAGTCGCGAGACGTTCGCGGCGAACGCGGGTGCGTCGGGATCGACGTAGGCGTCGGGGCGGAAAGTCGGCAGCACGCGCCCCTGGAAGGACGGATCCGCGGCCAGCGCGCGATGGGGCGCCAGGTCGTCGAGCGGATCGTCCGTCGTCGCCAGCACCTCGATGCCGAACCGGTCGAAGAGCGCACGCGGGCGGAACTCCGGCTCCTGCAGTGCGAACGCGACGCGGTCGTAGATCCGGTCGGCGGACACCTCGTCGAGTACTTCGTCGACGCCGAACAGGGACGACAGCTCGTGCGTCAGCCAGTATCCGCTCGCGGTGCCGGCGAAGCGATGCCAGTTCTCCGCCAGGCGGCGCCAGATCTCCCGAGGCTCGACGGTGCGACTCGGGTCAAGTCCCACCTCCCAGAGCTGGAGACCGGCCGAGTGCAGCATCCGCGTCACATAATGATCGCGAGTGATCAGCAGCTCTGCGGGGTCGCGGAACGGCCGGTCGTCGAGAAGAAGCCGAGGATCGACGTGGCCGTGGGGCGAGATGATCGGGGCGGTCGCGACGTCGTCGTACAGCCCGCGGGCGATCTCGCGCGTGCGTGGGTCCGCCGGCAGGAGCGCATCACCCGACGGGATGCTGCGACCGACGACCGCGGTCGACGGGGAGTGATCGGTCACCTGCCAGACCCCGTATCCGCCTCGCCGGCGGCGAGCCAGCGCTCACGGAGCGCGAATGCCGCAGCCTTCGGCCGCCGGTCGCGGGTGAAGACGCCCTTCTTGTTGCCGTCCACGCGGATGATCCCCTGCGAGGTCTGGAAATCGGCGAAGTTCCAGACCTGCTCGCCGATGACGGCATCCACACGGTCGAAGACCTCGTGGTACGTGCGCAGCAGCGCGACCTGGTACTCCTCGCTCCACACCTGTGTTCCGACGGCGTGGAGTCCGGCGAGCGTGTCGGCGCCGTACTCTGTGATGATGATCGGCTTGCCGAACGTCGACTCCCAGCCGCGCAGCTCGGCCTCGAGCTTGAGGGCCGCGGAATCGAGGTCGGCCGTCTCGTTGTACCAGCCGTAGTAGCGGTTGAGACAGATCACGTCGAACAGGTCGGCCAGTCGGTCGTTGTGGAAGGTGCCCCGGTACTCGTTCGCGTAGGTGAGGGGTCGGGACGGGTCGAGCTCCCGCGCGAGCTCGACGAGTGGCTCGAAGTACTCTCGAGCGCCTTCCTCAACAGACTCCGGCTCGTTGGCGATCGACCACATCACGACGCTCGGGTGGTTCTTGTCGCGGTCGATCAGTTCCCGGATGCCCTGGGCGTGCGCCGCCTGCGTCTTGTCGTTGAACATCGTCGGCGAGAAGGCGGGCTCGCTGACGGCACCGTGAAAGCCGCCGCCGATGCCGAGGTTGAGACCGACCGCCGCCGTCTCGTCGATCACGACGATCCCGTGACGGTCGGCGTAGTCGAGGAACTCCTCCGCATAGGGGTAGTGCGAGGTCCGGAACGAGTTCGCGCCGATCCACTCCATCAGTGAGAAGTCGTGCACCATGACCACGTTGTCGAACCCGCGGCCGCGGAACGCGCTGTCCTCATGCTTGCCGAACCCCCGGAAGGCGAACGGCTCGCCGTTGATCAGGAACCGGGTGCCGTCGACGCGGACCGAACGGATGCCGACCGGCAGCTCGTAGACGTCGACGACGCTGCCGCCCCGGAGCGCCTCCACCCGCAGCTCGTAGAGATAGCCCCGACCTGGGCGCCAAAGTTCGGCATCCGTCACGGTGATCCGGCCCGACGCGCCGTCCGCCGCCGCGACCTCCATGCCGGCGGCGTCGGAGAGCACGGCGCGGACCTCGGCAGCGCCCGAGGTCTCGACGCGGTAGTCCAGGACGCCGGTCGACCCGTCGATATCCGTCGTGACGGTGACGTCCGTCACCCGCGCCTCGGGCACCGAGTACAAGATCACGGAGCGGGCAAGCCCCGCGTAGTTGTAGAAGTCGTGGCGGTAGGCCTGCTTGCGCCGGCCCGCCGCGGTCGTCGAGATCATCCCCGGTGGGATCGACTCGTTCGTCAGCTCGTTGTTCACGCCGATCGTGATCCGAACCTCCTGGCCCGCGCGCGCCAGGTCGGTGACGTCGGCCTCGAACGGCGTGTATCCGCCCACGTGCTCGGCGACCTTGGTGCCGTCGACGTAGATCACGCCCTCATGGGTGGCGGCGTCCACACGCAGCACCACTCGTTCGCCGGCCCACCCTCGCGGCACCCGCACCGTTCGCTGGTACCAGACCCAGCCGACGTGGTCGCGGATCGCCTGGTCGGCGAAGACGTCGTTGTAGCTGGCCGGGACAGGGGCCTCGAGGGCCGTCTCGAGCTCGCCGGCCCACGGCTCGGGGGTGGCGGCGTCGTCGATCGCGAAGCGCCAGAGGCCGTCGAGCCGAATCAGTTCACGCGTGGAAGTGGAGATGGGCTTGAGCACGGTTCGTCTCTCTTGATCGGGGGTCAGGCTGCGTCGAGCGAGGTCTTGAGCGCGAGTCTCTGGTCACGGCGGATGCGCTGCTCGGCAGGGTCGGGAACCGGCGAGGCCAGCAGGAGCTGCTTCGTGTACGGGTGCTGCGGCGTGCGGGTGACCATGGCCGCCGGACCGTTCTCGACGATCTCACCCCTGTAAAGCACGGCCACATCGTGGCTGACGTGGTGGACCACGTCGAGATCGTGCGAGATGAACAGGTAGGCCACCCCGGTGTCCTGCTGGATCTCCAGCAGAAGATCGAGCACGCGCGCCTGAGTGGTCAGGTCCAGGGCGCTGACCGGCTCGTCGCACACGATGAGCTTCGGGTCGAGCGCCAGCGCCCGAGCGATGGCGATGCGCTGCCGCTGTCCGCCTGAGAACTCATTCGGCTGGCGGTTGATCGCGTTCGAAGGCAGCCCCACGCGGTCGAGCAGCGTCACCACGCGTCTGCGGGCCGCATCGCGGGCGACCCCCTGCACGCCGAGCGGCTCAGCCAGGATGTCGCCGACGTCCATCGCCGGGTTCAGCGACGTGTACGGGTCCTGGAAGATGACCTGCAGGTCGCCGCTGAACCTGCGGCGATCCTGGCGGCTGATCCGGGTGATGTCGTCACCCTGGAACGTGATCGTGCCGGACGCGATCGGGGCGAGGCCGAGGATGGCGCGGCCGATCGTCGTCTTTCCCGAGCCCGACTCGCCGACGAGGCCGAGCGTGCGACCCTCGGCGACGCTCAGCGAGACCCCGTGGAGAGCGCGATGGGGCTTGGCCCGCAGCTTCTTGGGCTTGTACTCCACGACCAGGTCGCGGACGTCCAGAATGGTGTCGCCCATCAGATGTCCTCTCGCAGGATGGTCTCCGCCGCAGGAGAGAGCGGCTGCTGCATGTCGGCCAGGTCGAGGGCCCCTCGTAGCCATCCTCTTCATCGCTCGTCTCTCGCGCCGGTGGCCGGCCCGCTGAGACCGAGCGGCGTCAGCGGCTCCTTGCCGACGAGCATGCTCGCCATCAGAGTGCGGGTGTAGGGATGGGCCGGACGACGCAGGATCTCGTCCACCGGTCCGGTCTCGACGATCTCGCCCTGGCGCATGACCGCGACGCGGTCTGCGATGTCGGCGATCACGCCGATGTTGTGGGTGACCAGCAGCACGGCGACACCGAGCTCGCGCTGCATGGTGCGGATGACATCGAGCACTTCGGCCTGGACTGTCACGTCCAGCGCCGTCGTCGGCTCGTCGGCGATGATCAGATCGGGCTCGCAGGAAAGGGCTCCGGCGATCAATACGCGCTGTGCCATGCCACCCGAGATCTCGTGGGCGTACCCCTTCATCACGCGGTCGGGATCCGCGATGCCGACCCGACGCAGCAGATCGCGCGCCCTCTCGGTGGCCTCCTTCTTGGAGATGCCGAGCAGCTTCACCATCGGGCGGGTCAGCTGGTGGCCGATCGTGAACGCCGGATCGAGGTTCGACATCGGCTCCTGCGGGATGTAGGCGATACGACGACCTCGGATGGCGAGCACAGCCTTCGCGTCGACCTCGCCGTCGCGCACGAGGACGGCTTCCTCGAAGCGGATCGTTCCCGAGAGGATGCGGGCCGTGCGCGGCAGCAGACCGAGGATCGAGAACGCCGTCTGCGACTTGCCCGATCCGGATTCGCCGACCAGGCCGAGGACCTCACCGGGTCGGATGGTGAGCGACACGTCGCGGACGACACGGGTATATTCGCCATCGGCGGTCGGGTACCCGACGCTCAGATCGGCAACCTGCAGGATCGCCTCCGCGTCGTCGACCACGGCCGGTTCCCGCGTGCCGGCTTCAGCGAGGGGGAGAGGCCGGCGCGGCGCCTTGATCTCGCGACGGTCCTCCAGCGCGTCACGGATCGCATTCCCGAGCAGCACCAGGGAGCCGATCGTGATGCCGATCGCGAGGGCCGGCCAGAGCATGAGCGAGGGCTGCACATAGATGTTGTCGAAGCCGTCGCCGAGCATCGAACCCCAGGATGCCTCGGTCGGGTCGCCGAGCCCGAGGAACTCCAGACCGCTCTGCACGGCGATCGCGACTCCGCAGATGAGGGCCGTCTGGATGATCAGCGGCGCCCTGACGACGGAGAGGATGTGCCGCGAGATGATGCGCGCGTCGCTCAGGCCCACCACGCGGGCGGCGTCGACGTACAGCTCATTGCGGACGGACTGGACGGCGGAACGGGTCAGGCGGTAATAGCTCGGACTGATGAGGATGCCGAAGAAGATCATCGAGATCCACACCGATGGTCCGAGCGCGGCGCGGACGACGAGCAGGACGACGAAGCCGGGGAGGGCCATCAGCATGTTCGAGAACCAGTTCGACGTACTGTCGAACGCGCCGCCGTAGTAGCCGGCGATCAGACCGGCCGGAAGCCCGATCGCGATCGCGACACTCGCGCACAGGAGCGCCGAGAGCAGCGTGAGCCGAGCGCCGTACAACAGCCGCGAGAAGACGTCGCGACCAGCGCTGTCGGTGCCGAGGAGGTTCTGCCCACCCGGATCGGCCAGGGTGTTGCCCACGTCGGCGTAGTTCGGGTCGAACGGTGCGATCAGGGGCGCGAAGACGGCTACGAGCACGATGAGACCGAGGAGGGAGAGCGAGATGATTCCGAGAGGGTTGCGGAGCATCCTTCGGAGGGTCCCGCGCTGCGAGCGCTTGGGCACGGATGGGGTTCTGATGACGTCGGTCATGACAGCCGCACCTTCGGGTTGAGGGCGCCTTGGGCGACGTCCACGAGCAGATTCACGATGATGACGACCACCACCGTGACGATGGTCAACCCCATGACGACGGGTATGTCGCCGACAGTGGTTGCACTGACGAACAGGGGGCCGATCCCGGCGATCGCGAAGATCTGCTCCAGGATGATGACACCGCCGAGGAGGCCGATGAACTGCAGGCTGAGCACGGTCAGACCGGCGGGCGCGGCGCTGCGCAGCACGTTCTTCAGCACGATCTCACGCTCGCCCAACCCGCGGCTGCGAAGCGTCCGGACGTAGTCCTTCTCGAGTTCTTTGATGACGGCGCTGCGGATCTGCTGGGCGCTGGAGGTCACGTAGTTGAGCACGATCGCGATCACCGGCAGGGAGAGCGAGACGATCCACGCCTCAGGCCCCGCCCCCGGGCGGATGGTGGAGACGGCAGGGAACCAGCCGAGGTTCACCGCGAAGATCGTGACGAGGACGAGGGCCAGCACGAACCCGGGAATCGCATCACCGACCACCGCACCGACCTGCACCGTCTGATCCACTCGGCCGCGACGGACTGCGGCGCTCACCCCGAGCGCGGTCGCGATGAGCGCGACGAGCACGATCGAGACGATCATGAGGACGAGGGTGACGGGCAGGCGGTTGAGGATCGTCTGCGTGACAGGCTCGCCGTTGAACCAGGATTCGCCGAGGTCGCCGCGCAGCGCCGCGGTTGCCCAGCCGAGATAACGCACCGGAAGGGGCTCATCCAGACCGAGCTCGGCCTCCTTGAGGGCGATCTGCTCCGGGGTGGCCTGCTCGCCCAGGATGTTGCGGGCAATGGCCGTGCTCGAGAAGAAGAGCAGCGTGTACGTCAGCATCGAGATGACGACCAGCAGTCCGAGACCCGACGCGAGGCGTCGCAGTGTGAACGTGAGCATGGATCCTCCGATTTGGGAGGGCGGAGGCGGCTCGCGCACTCTGTGCGGTCGCCGCCTCCGCCTATCCGTCGTCTACCTACTCCGCGGGGGAGAAGTTGTAGATGGAGGGCATCGCCGACTGCGTCTGCGCGACGACGGTGACCTTTTCGGGGTTGAAGACGCTGATCTGGTCGATGCGATACAGCGGCAGGAACCAGGCGTTCTCGGTGACGAAGCGGTTGACCTCCTGCGCGGCATCGCCGCTGTCTTCGCCACCCTGCTGGACCACGGCGATGAGCTCTTCCAGCTCGGGGTCCGTGGTGCCGAACGGGTTGAACGTCGCCGTCGGCGCGATGATCTGGTTGATCGCCACCCACGCCTCACCCTGGAAGAGGTTGAAGTTGAACGCTTCGAACTTCTTCTGCACCGCGTCGGCGACGTAGTTGGCGGGCGGGACAGGCGTCTGGTTGACGGTGATGCCGACCTCGCCGAGCTGCTGTGCGAGCGCCGTGATCTGGGTGGCGAAGCCGTCGATCACCGGGAGCGTGAGCTCGAAGCCATCCTCGTAGCCGGCCTCCTCCAGGAGCTCCTTCGCCTTCTCGGGGTCATACGTGTAGTACTCCTCGAGGTCGTCGACGAACGCGCCGCTGTCGGGCCCGAACACCTGGCTCGTGGCGGTTCCGCGGCCGAGCTGCAGTTGCTCCAGCAGCGTGTCCCGGTCGACGGCGTAGTTGATGGCCTGGCGGACGCGCTCATCGGCGAGCGCCGGGTTGATGACTCCGTCCCGGTCGAAGAACGTCATGCCCGTCCAGTCGACCTGGTAATCGGGGATCAGCTCGAGTCCGGCATCCTCTGCCTGGTCAGCAGTCTTCGCGTCGAGAGTCGTCCAGTCGACCTGCCCGGAGATGATCGCGTTGACGCGCGCCGAGACATCCGCGAGGATGCGCAGCTCGACCTCGTCGAACTTCTGCAGCTCGGGATTCCAGTAGTCCTCTTTCGCCGTGAAGCGGGACTGGGAGTCACGCACCGAGCTCGCCTTGTCGTACAGGTACGGACCGGTGCCGATCGGGTCGGTCTCGAGCGTCCCCGCTTCGATCGCGGCGGGGCTGGCCATGAGTCCCGCGGCCTGGCTGAGGTAGTACTCCATCGCGGGGTCGGGCTGTGCGAGGGAGATCTCGACGGTGTCTTCGTCCACGGCGGTCGCCGACTCGAACTGGGTCAGCTGCACTGCCTGGCGGCCGTTTCCCGCCTTGAAGTGCTCGAGGTTGGCCACCACCGCCTCAGCGTCGAAGGCCTCGCCATCCGAGAAGGAGACATCGGTGCGCAGATCGACGGTCAGCACGGTGCGGTCGTCGTTGTAGTTCCACTCCGTCGCGAGCATGGGGCTGAGCTCCCCGTCCGGCTGCCGAAGGATGAGGGTGTCATACACGAGCTGGTACGGGACCAGAGCGTGCCCGACGTGGGCCTGGGCGGGATCCCACGAGGGGACATCGCCCAGCTGGCCGATCGTAAGCAGTGCGCCTCTGGCGGCGGTGTCACCGCCCGCAGACTCCTCGGTTTCGGGCGTGCCGGCCGCGCAGCCGGTGAGCAGGAGCGCTGCTACTGCGACCAGGCTGACCTTCTTGGTCATCGGATTCATCGTTTCCTCATTACGTCATTGGAAAGAGCAGAGTGTTTCGGGTCCCGCAGTTCCAATGGAAACGCGAGTGGCACGTTTCGTCAAGAAATTGCCAATGCTTGCCATAGACTGGCGTCGACGCGTCAGTGCAAGCCGATCGGGAGGAGACGAGATGCGAGTCACGGCGAAGGACGTCGCGGAGCGCGCCGGCGTGGCCGCATCCACGGTTTCGCGTGCCCTGAACAGTCCAGGACGCATCAACGAACAGACGCGCCAGCGCATTCTCGAAGCAGCGCGCGACCTGGGATATTCCGCTGCCCCGAGGATGGCGGACCGCAAGGGACTCGTCGCGCTCCTCGTGCCGGATATCACCAACCCGTTCTACTTCGACATCATCCGCTCGACGCAGGAGCAGCTGCGCACAGCCGGCTTCATGCAGCTGCTGATCGACACCGGCGAGTCCGGCTCCACCGAAGCCGAGACCCTGGCACAGCTCGAGGGCATCGTCGACGGCGTGATCCTGTCCGCGACGCGACTTGATGCGCCGGCGCTGCACGATGCGACGGCAAGACTCCCGCTCTTCGTGATCAACCGCCGACACGAAGACATCCCGAGCGTGCTCATCGACATCCGGACGGGTCTGACCCAGGCCGTCGATCACCTGAAGGCCCTCGGGCACGACACGATCGCCTTCATCGCCGGGCCACCCGGGTCCTGGCAGAACCGCTGGCGCTGGAAAGAGTTCGAAGAGCAGGTCCGCGCGCAGTCGCTGACGCCGATCCTCGTCGGCCCCCACGCGCCGACCCGCACCGGTGGCGTCGCCGCCGCCGACGCCCTCCTCGTCACCGGCGCCACCGCATGCGTGGCGTTCAACGACCTGCTGGCCATCGGGATCCTGCAGCGCCTTCGTCAACGCGGGGTGAGCGTTCCCCAAGACATGAGCGTGGTCGGCTGCGACGACATATTCGGAGCGGACTTCACGGCCCCGCCGCTGACGACGATCGCCGGCGACACCGAACAGGCCGGGCGGCTCGCCGCGAGTCGGCTCATCGCGATCCTCAACGGCGAGCCACCCCGAGCCGGCACGACGCTGATACCCACCCACCTGCTCGTCCGTGAGTCGACGGGACCGGTTGCCGCGCGGGCATGAGCGCCCGCGGGGGGTGTACTGACGGGACTCCTTCGGTTGGCGCGATCGTGGTTATCGTTCTGCCGGGTCAGGCGCCGCGTTGGTGACGCCCAGAGGGGGCCCGAGGTGAGACCTCGTCGTCAGGAAAGTCGTCGACTGATGATGAGTCCGTCCTTGGATCGGGGCACTGTCCCGCGACGCGCATCCAGATGGCGGAGAAAGTAGAAAAGCGGCACGGCCCCGACGATCGCGAGGCCCATGAACAGGGGGACTGCCGCCATCGATGCAAACGGCGTGGTGGGGTCGGCCGCGGCACCGAACCACTGGTCGGTGGCGATGCCGATGCTCTCGAGCACCAGCATGACGAGCATCGCCCCGACGATGAGCTCACCGAGCGGCCGCCGCTTCCACAACCACCACGACGCCACTGCAAGCAGCGGAAGCCACAGGGCCAGATCCTGTACGAACACCGGATTGGTTATCATTCCTGACCCCACCAGAAACGCACTCGGTGAGTCGCTGAGGATGGCGGGGACGATCGTGCGCAGCCACACCAGTGCATTGAGGACGGCCAAGACGAGCGCATAGATGGCGATACCGCGAGCGGGCAGGTTTCGATCGAATCGCGCGCCGAACGCCGCCAGATCGATCTGCCACATCAGCACCACCACAGACCAGAATCCCAGCGACAACATTCCGACATAGAGGAGGAACAGGCTGTTGAAAGGCGTGCCGAAGAGAAACAGCACAGCCTGATAGATGATGTAGGCCACCGCTCCGAGCCAGAACACGAGCGCTCGAGCAGATCCCTTCGCGGCGAAGTACATCGACGTGAACAGCACCGGGACAGCAAGGACCAGCATCACGAGTGCCGTCCCGCGAAGATTGCCCTGCGAGACCAGCGGCCCACCGAGGACCCCAGGGATGAACAACGATGTGGACGAGGCCGCCAGCGCAATCGCGCCCAGCGCAACGGACAACCCGTACGGTGCGCCGAAGCGCACGGCGGCTGCGGATTCGCCGAGCTGTACGCGGCCCCGCCCGGTCGACTGCTCGGGCCGGGTCCCGACTGCGTGCGCCTCGGCGCCGATTCCTACCGCTCCGTCAGCGGTCGATGATGGCTGTCTCTCCATGCGTTCACGCTCCTCCGCATTGCCGGATCTGCCTAGGGCCCAACGTCCCCCGCCGAGCTCGACTTCTCCGCGGGACCGTTGACCCCTGCGGCGGGGCCTCCGAGCCCAGCTTGCTCACGTCGTCGGTCGCTGTAGGCGGATGCGAGACCGAGCCGGCCCCGGGTGGCGAGAGTGAGTCCGAGCGCGGCGACGACATAGACCGCGAGGATGACCAGATCGGCTTGGTCTGCGATTCCGCTGCTGACAGCTCCCGGTGGTTCGGCGAATGTCAGGAGGTCCTGAGCGGGGGTGAAACTCGCGTGCAGCAGCAGGCAGACGAGTATGCTCCCGGTCCGGTTGTACAACCAGGTGTAGAAAAACGCGAGGATCAGGGGAACGACGAACCCGGCGGGCCCGTACAGCGGGACGTGCCAGATGCCCCACGCCAGCCCCACGACCAGCGTCGACACGACGGGAGAATGCCGAGCCTGCAGCTGGGGGAGGGCGAACCCTCGCCATCCGGGCTCTTCGAGTCCGCCGCCTACGGTGGCTACCAGCAGGAACGACCCCACATACGCTGGCAGCAATATCGGCAGCGAACTGAAATCCAGTGTGTATCCGAGTGCCATCAGCACGAGGTTGACTGTCGCGTACAGCGCCGCGGGAAGCAGCAGTGCGATCGCGTAATACCCGGGGTTCACTCTCCACACCGTGAGCGTGCGCAGCCATTCCCGCACAGACCCGCTTGTGAGACGTACGACCACCAGCGCAGACGCGAAAGGACCGAGGCCGCCCAGAAGGAAGACGATCTGACCACCGCCGACCGCAGCGATTCCCCAGAGCGTCCACGAGAACGCGTACGCGATGAGGAAGAAGGAGATGATCGGATGCCGGCGTACCCACTCTCGCGCGCGCCCGCCTTTGATGGCGAGCGGCTCTTCCGAAAGGCTCATCCGACGACTCCCCGCTCGGCCACAGAGACCGCTGCGTCCCGTGGGGACGCCGCCAGACCAGGCGGAGGAGGGTACGAGAGGAGAATCGTCACTTCCCCACCATGTGCCCGGCGCCCGGGGAAGGGCAGTGCCGAAGGTCCTACTTCCGTTCTCCGCCTGACTCGCTGGCTGCAGCATCCTGTTTCAGGAAACCGGTACATCTTCCTCCGCCTGTCCCATCGAGTCACTGCCACCCTGAGATCTCCTACGCTCGCCGAGCACAAGAGGCAGCCACCACGCGGGAGGCGGCATCCCCGCAACGACGGGAAGGCGCGTCTTCCAGCACGGCCTCGCCGCGGGACCTTGGACCCTGTGCGCATGCACCGAAGAGCGGATGCTGGCGACATGACCATCCTGCTCAACCTCGGCATCTTCATCGCCCTGGTGTGGTTCAGTTGGCCAACGTCGGAACTTGTCGGGTCGTGAACGCGCGCGGTTCAGCGCAGCTCCACACGGTGGCACTCAGGGCGATTCCCAGGTCCGCTCAATGGCAGCCGAGCATTGGAGATGCGCGATGACGACAGCTCTTGATCTGCTCTACCTCGGTGGCATCCTTGCATCCTTCACCGCCATGGGAATCATTGACTGGCGCTGGAAAGTTGCACTCTTCCGAGATCCCGGCCACACGGTCGCCGTCGTGGCGATCACGCTTGTGGTTCTTCTCCTCTTCGACATCGCCGGCCTGCTGTTGGGTGTGTTCTCCGCAGGCTCGCGAGTGATGGGAGTCTTTCTCTTCTCGCGAGACATGCCGCTGGAGGAGATCTTCCTCCTCACCTTCTTCGGCTACTTCACACTCGTCATGCTGCGGATCCACAAATGATGGCCACATTCCTGCTGCTTGCCCTTGCCCTCATCGGACTCACGATCCTGCTGGACTACGCCATCCTCCGTACCCGGGTGATCTTCACGCGGCACGTTCTGCGTACCGCCGGCATCCTCGTCGTCACCACACTCGTCTTCGACAACGTCCTGTCCGCGCTACCCGTCTATGTCTTCCATCGCGAAAAGACTCTCGGCATCTATCTGCCGTGGGCACCGATTGAAGACTTGTTCTACATCGTGGGAGTGGTGTTCCTCGTGGCCGTGCTCGACAAGTACGGACGTATGCGCCGTGCGGGTCGTCCCGGCGCTTCGCAAGATGTTCGACCAACGGACACGAAGCCGACTTTGGGTTGACTCGCGGCTGAGGCACCCGACGACATCCGCCTTCGGTCCCCCGGGCGCGGGCCTCAGCACTCGTTGCCCACTCCCGGCACGGCCGCGCTGGGACCAAAGCCCCTTCCGCAGCGGTCCGTGGGGGACGAGTGTCGAAGCGACGAACCAGGTCAGGGGAACCGAATGGGTCTGAATACTTCGGAGGCGCGCACCGAGTCTGTGACACCGACGTGGCGCTCTCTGTACATTGTCGCTGGGATCGGCTCCATAGCCTTTGTGTTGTTACTGATCGCCGCGCTCGTCGTTGACTTCATCGCGCCCCCTCCCGTCCATGGAGGCGCCGAGACGCTGGAGTTCATCGCCGCGAATAAGACTCCGTACGTGGTGGAGCAGGTGCTTTGGATCCTGCCGAACATACTGGCAGTGCTGGTCTTCGTCGCTCTCTTCCTCGCACTGATACCCGTCGACAAGAGCCTCGCGCTCATCGGGGCCCTGCTCGGCGGGTTGACCTGGGCACTGTTCCTCGCGATTCCCGTCACCAGCCGCGGCTCACTGACGCTCGTGTACCTGAGCGACCAATACATGGCCGCGGCCATCAGCGACCGCGACCGATTCGCGATCGCCGCTGAGGCGATCGTGGCCGAGAACAACACACCCGCGATCGTCGGCGTCCTGTCCGCCGCCGGCATCCTGCTGATCTCGATCGTCATGACAAAGGGCGTGCTACCGCGCGCGGTCGGATGGCTGGGAGTGGTCACCGGGGCGCTGGGCATGCTCAGCGAAGCTCTCCGTCACGCAGCACCGCTCTTCTACTGGGGCTACGGCATCCTGCTCTGGGTTTGGTTCATCGCCATCGGATTCTCGCTGATCACGCTGGGACGACGAACACCACGCACGGCGCTCGCCCGCCGGGCGCCGGGTTCACCCGGGGCTCTTTGAACGCAATGAAGCTTGATGCTCGCCCGGCATTCGAAACAACCGAGAGGAACGGTAAATGTCATCTCCCAGCAGAGTCACCGTCGTCAACTCCAGCGCATGGGGCTTCTTCTTCTTCCTCGCCTTTATCGGCGCCGCTGTCTATTTCATCTCCGTCTCGGACGGGAGCTTCTGGGGAGTCATCCTCGGACTGCTTCAATCGGTCGTTTGGCCCGCCTACCTGATCTATGGGATCCTCGAGGCGCTCGGTGTGTAGACACGCGACGAGCTCGCGGCGCGGGGAGAATGCTTCCCGCGGTGATCGAGACGGTGCTGCCGTCACAGCATGACCGCCCAGACCTCGCGCAGCAATTCGACGCCTGCCGCGGCACCCACCTCCGGTAGCATTTCCGCCGCCGCAGCGACGATCACGCGCGCGACCGATTCGGCCTGGTCGGCACTCGACTGCGGTCGCCGCCGCTGAACCGCTCGCCGCACGACCTCGACGCAGGCAGCGCGCACGGGCGACAGCCGTTCGTACGCGCGGGCAAGGAGCGCGGGGTTCCGCGCCACAAGTTCACGACGGCGCTCCAGCGCGTCAAGCTCGATAGGCGACGGCAGGCGCACGAGCCGCGTGGCGCCGGTCAGGAGCGGGATGGTCGGGTCGTTGACGTATTCGATCGCCCACTCTTCGTCGAATCCAGGGATCTCCAGCCCGAGGAAGGCGTCCTCCTTGGTGGGGAAATGGTTGAAGAAGACGCGCTCGGTGACCCCTGCGTGCTGGCAGATCGCGGCGACGGTGATCTGCTCGACGGCTCGGGAGTCGGCCAGTTCCAGGGCAGCCCTCTCGATCGCGGCGATGGTAGCCCGACCGCGTGCGTTCGGTCCTCGCGTGCTCATCGTTCTGCGGCGATGCGCTCGAACTCCCGCACGGCCGCGCCGACACCATCCTCAGCATCCAGGTCTTCACCGAGATTCCGCGCGCGGTCCTGCATCTGCTGCGAAGTCAAGCAGCTGCCGATTGCCTCAGCGAGCAGGGCTGCGGTCAGCTTTCGCCGGGGGATCGGCGGCGGTGCAACCCCGAGCGCCGCGGCGCGCGATGCCCAGAACGGCTGGTCGGCGCCGAAGGGCACGACAACCGTCGGAACGCCTCCACGCAACGCCGCGCCGGTTGTCCCGGCACCGCCGTGGTGCACGGTCGCCGCGACTCGCGAGAACAGCCACCCGTGCGGCACCGACTCGGCGACGAAGACACGATCCGAGGCGGACGCATCCGCTGTCAGCGCTCCCCAGCCACTGAGCAGTACCGCCCGGACGCCGGCATCCGCCACCGCCTCTTCGACCAGGCCACGAAGCGCAGCCGGGTCCTGGGTTCTCATGCTTCCGAAACCGATGCTCACCACTGCGCCGGGCCTCTCGACGAAGTCCCGCAGCTGCGGGTCGACCGGGTCGCCGGGTTCTTCCGTCGTCCAGTAGCCGGTGGCGACCCTCCGGGTCTGCGCGTCGGATGCGACCGGCACCACGCGCCGGCTGAACCCGTAGATGATCGACGGATACGGCGGCCCGGCGCGACCGGTCAATCCGAGCTCGCCCCGCGACGCGCGCGTGACTGGCGCGAGCATCGTACTCAACATCGCGTTCGTCACCACGTGGGAGAGCCGGTTGCCCGTTCTCCCGAACGCTGCCAACCGTGGGGCGAGCCCGCCGGGGTAGCGGGAGCTGGGAGCATCCAACGGCTGCAGATGGGCGCGCACGAACGGGACGCCCAGAGACTCGGCGACCGCTTGGCCGGTCGGCATGCCACCCACCCCGGCACACACCAGGTCGACACCTGCCGCGCCGGCGCGAGCATCACGAGCCCACCGCCGCGACCGTTCCTTCACCAGGGAGCCCATGCGGAGCATGCCGACATCGGTAGACACCGTCGCGATGTCGGCGCGACTGGCGCCCTCGAGCGAAACGAAGCTCGCGGCCGCGTCGCCGAAAAGGTCACGGTAGTCGGATGGAGCGACGGCGACCACCTGGTGTCCCGCGGATGCGAGACCCCGCGTCAGCGTCGCGTAAGGCTCAACCCCACCCCGCGTGTCATTGGCAACGATCGCGATCCGCATCAAACCTATTATAATCAGTAACTGATATAAATACGTGCAATAGTCGCGGATGTGGTCCGGCGCCCCTCGGTGCGTCACATGTGAGCGGATGCGACTCGCCACGCACGCAACGAAGCGCGGGCGTCGTCGAGGGCGATGGCGATGTGAGTCGCGTCCCTTCGTGTGGGATAGACGCGGGCGGCGAGGGGGACGCCGTTCGCGAAGGCCTCCAGCGCGGAGTGATCCACGAGAACTCGCAGTCGCACTTCGTCGCCGTCGAGCGGTATGAGGCCCGACAGCGGTTGCGCGTCGGTGCTCTCATCGAGGCTGGATCGGGTGCGGTCAAGCGAGAACTCGGCCTCGTCTCCGACCCGACGCAGTCGGTAGGTGGTCCGCTCCTGGCTGTCGGGTGTGGCGCGCACCGTCAGTTCGAACGAGCCGCGGGGGGCGAGGGCAACGTCGAGTTCGAGGTCGAGCTGATCGCCGTCGAGTGCGCCAGGATTCAGTGCTGGTGCGTCACCGTCGAAGAGGAGGTCGGTGCGCAGGGCGTCGACCTCGGGCGCCGGCGCCTGGTGCAGCGATCCGTCCGCACGTGCGGAGACCACGCGTGGCAGCGACATCACTCCGGACCATCCAGCGGCGACGGCCGCGGCATCCGTTCGTCCTTCCTGCATCCAGCCGAACATGATGCGTCTGCCGGTTTCATCCTTCATGGACTGGGGCGCGTAGAAGAAGCGACCTCCGAGGTCGAGGCGATGCAGTGCCTGGGGTTCGAAGCGATCGCCGCGGTAATCGCCTGTCCAGTAGAGCGGGTGGTGGGTCACGCCGTCGTCCCACGCGGAGAAGACGAGCACATCTGTGGCGTTCCTGTCCGATTCGACGCGGAACAGGTCGACGCATTCCCACATCGTCCCGGTCCAATCCGGCGCCGTCCGCGCCTGAGCGTCCGCGTCGCCGACGAGGAGAGGTCCGACGTACCGCCACGAGCGCAGGTCGTCGGACTCGTAGAGCAGTGCGGTCCCGCCGATACCGCGGATGCCGGCGCCGACGATCTGTCGCCAGCGCCCGGGAAAGCCGTCCGCGCCCGGCTCCCGCCACACGCAATGGTCGCGGAAGGCGACGATGTCGAGGTCGCTCGGCGGAGCGGGGATGACCGGGTTCGCGGCATCCGTCGTCCACTCCAGCAGGTCAGCCGAACCTGTGGCCACACAGGGCAGCTCCACCCCGTCGCGACGGCCCGAGTACACCACCGTCGGCACGCCGCCGTCGTCCACCAGCACGCCCGACCAGCAGCCGTCGCCGTCGGGACCGTCGCCGGGCTCGAGTGCGATCGGCAGGTGCTCCCAATGCATCAGGTCGGTGCTGCGCGCATGTCCCCAATGGATCCGGTCGTGGACGGGGGCGAACGGGTTGTACTGGTAGAAAAGGTGGTACCAGCCGTCCCGGTGGGTGAGTCCGTTGGGGTCGTTCAACCACCCTGCCGGTGCGACGAAGTGGAACGCGGGTCGGTGCGGATCGAGTGCAGCACGCGCCGCGAGTTCAGGCGCCGCCACCTCGGGGCGAGCGGACGAATGGGTGGTCATGCGGCGTTGTTCTCCTGGTCGTCTGCGACTTGTTCCAGTGCGGTTCCGGGTGCGTCCGCCGGCGGGGCGTACAGACCGCAGCGCACCCAGTGCTCCGGCTTCTCGCTCAGCCGGTGAAACACCGGCTTCTCGGCCGAGCACGGCTCAGCCGTCTGCCCAGACAACCGGCACTGCGTCGGCTGCAGGACCTCGCGACGCAGCTGGGCTCGCTCGACCGCATCGAACGGTTCCGTGCGCTTGGGATCGGGAACCGCCGAGATAAGCAGCCGGGTGTACGGGTGGGCGGGCTGTGCGAGCAGCTCCATGGCGTCACCGCCCTCGACGAACTCACCGGCGAACATCACGACGATGCGGTCGGCGAGATAGCGTGCCG
This sequence comes from uncultured Actinomycetota bacterium, assembly GCA_963750955.1. Classification (GTDB taxonomy): domain Bacteria; phylum Actinomycetota; class Actinomycetes; order Actinomycetales; family Microbacteriaceae; genus Microbacterium. The sequence goes on along the minus strand of CAVVSI010000007.1, from coordinate 6,165 downwards.
ACGCGAGGTCATGCGTGATGTACAGCATCGAGATGCCCTGCTCTTCGCAGAGGTTGCGCATGAGGTTGAGCACGCCGATGCGCACCGAGACGTCGAGCATCGACGTCGGCTCGTCCGCAAGGAGGAGTCGCGGGTTCACCGCCAGGGCGCGGGCGATGGCGATACGCTGCCGCTGACCACCCGAGAGCTCGTGCGGGTAGCGGTCGAGCATCTCTTCCGGCAGACCTACCTTCGCCATGAGCCGACGCTTGGCCTGATCGAGCGCGGCGCGGCCGGAGGCGGCGCCGTGGATCCGCAGCGGGCGCTCGAGGAAGTGCCCGATCCGATGGACCGGATTCAGCGAGCCGAACGGATCCTGGAAGATCATCTGCACCGCAGAGCGGTACTTGCGCGTCGCGCGCCGCTTCGAGGTCGCCATGATGTCTTCTCCCTCGAACAGGAAGGTTCCTTCGGTGGGCTGTTCGAGGCGTGCGATACAGCGTGCGAGCGTGGACTTGCCGCTTCCCGACTCGCCGACGAGTGCCACGATCTCGCCGTGCGCGATGTCGAGGTCCACCCCACCCAGGGCGCGCACCTGCTTGCGGGAGAACGACCCGCCGATCGTGAAGGTCTTCTGCAGTCCCCGCGTCGAGAGCACCGGGGTGTCGTGGTCGGTCATGCGATGGCCTCCGTGATCAGGTTGTCGTCAGTGCTCGGCGCCACCCAGTGGGTCGGCGTCACCGCTTGCAGGTCGGGGATGTCGCGGAACCTCACGCCCTCACCGAGGCCGCGAAGACGCGTTCGCGGACCCGCCATCGGAGGGAACGCGTTCATCAGCGCGCGGGTGTACGGATGCCTTGGAGCATCGAAGATCTCCTTCGCCGGCGCGGTCTCGACGAAACGGCCCGCGTACATGATCGCCATCCGGTCGGACAGCTCGACCATCAGCGATATGTCGTGCGTGATGAAGAGGATCGCGAAGCCTAGCTCCTGCTGCAGCTCCCTGATCTGCGCCATGATCTCCTGCTGCACGACCACGTCGAGCGCCGTCGTGGGCTCATCCATGATCAAGAGGGGCGGCCGCAGTGCCGTTGCCATCGCGATGACGACGCGCTGGCGCATCCCACCGGAGAGCTGATGCGGGTAGGACCGCAGGCGGTCCCGCGGGATGCCCACGAGATCGAGCAGCTCACCGGCCCGGGCGATCGCCGTCTTCTTCGAGACGCCCTCATGAGTCGTGAAGATGTCCGCGATCTGGTCGCCGATCGTCATCACGGGATTGAGCGAGTTCATCGCGCTCTGGAAAACCATCGCCACTCGGCGCCAACGGAAGTCGCGCAGTTCGTTGGCGCTCAACGCCAGCACGTCCGTTCCGGCGAACCGGATGGATCCTCCGGCGATGACGGCGGGGTCGCGCAGCAGGCGGAGGATCGCATTGGCGATCGTCGACTTTCCGCAGCCGGATTCGCCGGCCAATCCGAAGACCTCGCGTTCGGCGATCGAGAAAGTGACCCGGTCGACCGCGCGGACGGTGCGGGCCTCGGTGACGTACTCGACGCTGAGATCGTCGATTTCGAGCAAGGGAGTGCTCATGGCGTCTGCTCCTTCTGTGAGGCTGCGGCCTGCACTGAGTTGTTGCCAGCGGATGCCGCTACCCGCGTCGGCTCATCGGGGGTGGTGCGGCGGCGGGGCCGGCGCAGTCGCGGGTTGGTCGTCTCGTCGACGCCGTAGTTGACCAGGGCGAGCGCGAACGCTACGAGCGCGATGCAGACCCCGGGAGGAACGAACACCCACCAGGCGCCGGTCAGCAGCGCGCCGTCGTTGCTCGCCCAGTACAGGTTCGTTCCCCAGCTGACGGTGCTGATGTCGCCGAGGCCCAGGAACTCGAGGCCCGCCTGGGCGCCGATGCCGAAAATGACGCACGCGAGGAACGTGCTCATGACGATCGACGCCATGTTCGGCAGCATCTCTCGGAACATGATGCGCAGGCCGCTTTCGCCGGTCACCTGTGAGGCGCCGACGAAATCCTTGCCCCGGATCGACATCGCCTGCGAGCGGAGCACGCGTGCCGACCCAGCCCATCCGGTGATGACGAGCACCAGGATGACCGTGCCGAGGCCCTGTGGCAGGAACGCTGCCAGGATCACGAGCAGCGGCAGACCCGGCAGCAGCAGGAACACGTTGGTGACCAGAGACAGGAGGTTGTCCACCCAGCGTCCGAGATAGGCCGACGCTAGTCCGACCAAGAGGCCGACGAGCAGCGCCAGAATCCCTACGGAGAAGCCGACGAAGAGCGACGAGCGCGAGCCCCAGATGTTGAGGGCGAGCACATCCTGACCCTTTGCCGTCGTGCCGAGCCAGTGCTCGGGCGAGGGTGGCTGGGAACCCATCCCCGTGATGAGGTTGGGGTCTCCGGGCGAGATGACCGGCGCGAAGACCGCGATCAGCGCGAAGATGACGAGGATTACGATCCCGGCGACCGACTTGGTGTTGCCGACAAGGCCCCGAAGGAGCCCTCCGCCTCCGCGCTTGCGGGGCGGCGGCGGTGCGACTTGGAGTTGGCCGTCGGGACCGGGTCCCGTGCCGAGATCGAGCTCGGCCATCGCCTGGGGATTCTGTGCGAGTGACATCACGCGCTCCGTTCAGCTCACGCGTACGCGCGGGTCGAGCCGCACGTACACGATGTCCACAAGGAAGTTGGCGATCAGCACGAATGTCGTGATCGTCAGGAAGATCCCCTGCATGAGGGGGTAGTCGAGGTTCTGCACCGCCGAGAGCAGCGTGTAGCCGATCCCCGGGTAGGCGAAGACGACCTCGGTGAGCAGAGCGCCGCCGACGAGGAAGCCGAGCGACATGCCGAACGCGGTGACTGACGGCAGCAGTGCATTGCGCGCGGCATAGTTCGTCCTGACACGGTTCGGCCGCAGGCCCTTCGCCTCGGCCATGACGATGTAGTCCTCGGCGTTCGTGGCGATCATCGTGTTGCGCATGCCCAGCATCCAGCCGCCGATCGAGACGAGCACGATCGAGGTGGCCGGCAGGACCAGGTGGTATGCGACGTCGCCGATGAAGGCGAGGGAGAACTCGGGAGTCATGCCCACCCCGTAGGCGTGCCGAACCGGGAACCAACCCAGCGTTACGCCGAATACGTACAGCAGCCCCATCGCCAGCCAGAAGTACGGGAACGAGCCGATGAAGATGAGAATGGGCGGGACGTAGGAGTCGAGGACCCCGCCGCGGCGCCAGGCTGCGATTACGCCCAGCACGTTGCCGAGGATCACCGCGATGATGAGCGACACGAGGCCGAGGAGAAGGGTCCAGCCGATCACACTGCCGATGACGTCGATGACCGGCGTCGGAAACCGTGAGATCGAGAAGCCGAGATTGCCCGTGAAGACTTGACCGAGGTAGCGCAGGTACTGCTCCCAGAGCGGGGCGTCGCTGAGCCCGAATGACTCTTTCAGAGCCTCGATCTGGTCTGGGCGCAACTGACCCTGGAGCCGCGCGACCATGCGCGACACCGGGTCTCCCGGCATGAAGCGGGGGAGGAAGAAGTTGAGGGTGATCGACACCCAGAACGCCACGAGATAGAACCCGAAGCGTCGCAGCATGTAGGCCATGTTGTGCCTCCTAGGCCGTCCTGCTGCGCCGCGTGGGCGACGCAGCAGGACGAACCGTTTCTCAGTCGGCGGTGACTGGCTCGAGGGTGGTGAGGACGAGGACCGTCGTCCGCGAGCGCGTCGAGAGCGTCGCGTAGGGGTTGTCCTCAGTGGGCCAGCCGGTGAACCGCTCGTTGCTGGCCGCGCCCCACTCGGGACCGGGGAACAGCGGAGCGAGCGGGGCCTCCTCGGCAAAGAGGGCCTGCAGCTGGTTCGCGACGTCGTGCTGGGCGGCCTCGTCGGATGCCGCGGCGAACTGTGCGAGCAGCGCGTCGGCCTCCGGGCTGCCGTAGCGGTGGTAGTTGTCGAACGTCTGCTCGCCGACCGGCTTGACCGTCTCGGTTCCCATCACGCCGCGATAGAACTGGTACGGCGTGGGAGCGTTGGCGCTCCAGACGATGCCGGAGTCGAAGGTGCCGTTCTCGTAGCCGGCCACGACGTCGCCCCAGTCCTTCGCGGCGACGGTGACGGTCACACCGAGCTCGGCGAGGTTCTGCGAGATGACGTTGCCCACCGACACCCAGTCACTGGAAGTGGAGCCGACCGAGAAGTCGAAGGCGAAAGGCGTGCCGTCCGGGAGGACGCGCTTGCCGTCTGCGCCGAGGGTGATGCCCGCGTCATCCAGCAGCGCTCCCGCGCCCTCCAGGTCACGATCCGTCCACGTGCACGACTGGACGACCGCGTCGTCTCGCCACGTGTCATACGAGCCGGTCAGACCCGTGCAGTCGGCGGGATACGTGTAGCCCTGCATCCCGATCTCGGTGACCTGCTCGCGGTCGACCGCCATCGACAGTGCCTTGCGAACATCCGGGTCATCGAACGGTGCCTTGGTGGTGTTGAACTGCCAGTTGATCATCGAACCCGTGGGCGGGAACCAGTAGAACCGGTTGTCGGGGTCCTTCGCGACGTACGCCTCCTCGATGTTCGGGATGAACTGCGGCGCCCAGTCGACGTCGCCATTGGCGGCGGCGAGGTTCGCCCCGTCGTTGCCCGCGAATGCAAGCATCCGGATGCCCTCGACCTGCTGCTTCTCGGGCTGCCAGTACTCGGGGTTCTTCCCCAGGTCGAAGGACTGGGACTGGAAATTCGTGACCTCGGTGTAGGGCCCGGTACCGACCGGCTCCTCGTTGGCGAATTTCGTGGTGTCCTCGACCTCACTCCAGATGTGGGCCGGCGCGATGATCTGCTGCCCGATGTCGAGCAGCGCGGGCGAGAACGGCTGGTTGAAGTCGAACTTCACCGTGAGCGGGTCGACCGCGGTGACGGTCTCGATGTAGTCGAAGCCGCCGCGGATCTCGCGCTGCAGATCGAACGAGAGCACGACGTCGTCGGCGGTGAACGGCTCGCCGTCCGACCACTTCACGCCCTCACGAAGCTGGTAGGTGATGCCCATGCTGTCGGGCGCCACTTCCCATTCCGTCGCCAGCCACGGAGTCGTGGAGCCGTCTGCCGGGTTGTAGACGAGCATCGATTCGTAGATCGCCTGCTGCGTCATCGGGAACTCGGGATTCGAGAACGGGTTGAAGTTGCGGTCGAAGGTTCCCATGTCTTCCCGCGGGATGGTCAGCAGCTGGCTGCCGTCCAGCGAGTCGGCGGAGTTGCTTCCGCCGCCGCTGCAGCCCGAGAGCGCGAGCGCCGCCGTCGCCGCAAATGCGGCCGCGACGAGCACTGCCTTCCTGTGAACTGTCATGATGAGGGTGTTCCTTTCTTCTTCGTTGAAGCCGAAGGGGCTGCGCGCCGGCAGGGATGTCCAGTCACACCGACGCGCGTTCGAGGAGCGGGCAGTCGACCGTCACGGTTTCCGTGGCGGTCGATTGACCCGCGATGATGGCGGCGAGGAGTTCCACGCCTTTCGCGCCCATCGTTTCGAAGGGCAGCGCCACCGTCGTCAGTCCGGGTCTCAGGTAGGCCGCGATGAGCTCCTGATTGTCGAATCCGATGACGGCAACGTCGTGGGGGATGCGCAGTCCGCGCTCCTTGATTGCGTCGTACGCGCCCATCGCCATACGGTCGTTGGCGCAGAAGAGCGCGGTGGGCGGGTCGGCGAGGTCGAGAAGGGCGGATGCGGCGGCGTAGCCGCCGTCAGCGGTTGCGTGCCCGGAGATCTCGAGATTCTCGTCGGCTGAGATTCCCGCCTCTCTCAGCGTCTCGTGAAAGCCGATACGTCGACCGACGGCCGCCGGGATATCGGGGTCGAGGTTGACGAAGCCGATGCGGCGGTGCCCCGCGCAAACAGACGCTCCGTCGCACGACGGCCGCCGGCGCGTTCGTCCGGAACGACCGCGGGAAAGCGGCCCTCGCGGTCGAAGCAGTTCACAAGCACGGTCGGCACTTCACGGGCGATGTCCGGAATCGTCACCGCGCGGTGCCACGTCGCCGCGTAGAGGAGACCCTCGACGCGTTGCTCAAGGAGGCGCTCGATGACTGCGGTTTCGGCGGCGGGGTCGGATTCGGTCGACGCGATCAGCAGGTACTTCTCATCGAGGAGTGCCCGATCTTGTGCGCCCTTGATGATGTCCACGGCGAA
>CAVVSI010000006.1:0-132961 GCA_963750955.1 uncultured Actinomycetota bacterium | reverse complement strand
TCCTTGATCGAATCGGATGCCGGTTCCTGAGCCCGTGGAAGGGTCAGGCGCCGACCATGTTGAAACCGCCGTCGGCCAGCATGTACCCACCGGTGAGGTGGGCAGCCTCGTCGGTCGCGAGCCAGAGGCACGCGCCGGTGACGAACTCCGGCGGCGGGATGACGCCCATCGGCGTCTGAGAGATGAGCACTTCGCGGCGACCGCTCTTCCAGTCCTCCCGGTTCAGGAGCCGCTCGGTCTCCATGAAGCCGGGCGCGAACGTGTTGACGCGCACCGCCGGGGCGAATGCCTTGGCGTAGGACTTCGTGATGCCGAGGATCGCGTATTTGGCCGCCGCGTACTGGGGCGCACGCGCGGAGCCGCGCACGATCACTGTGGAGCCGACCTGCACGATGTTGCCGTGCCCCTGCTTCAGCATCCGCTCGCCGAATTCGTGCGTCATGAGCAGCGTGCCCTTGACGTCGATGTCGATCACCGCGTCGAGCGCCTCCTGGGTCAGCTCGTCCCAGTTCATCTGCTCGCTCGAGACGTCGCCGACGTTGTTGATCAGCACGTCGAGCGTGCCGAACGCGGCCCACACCTCGTCGGCCATGCGCTTGATCTGATCCCACGAGCCGATGTCGGCCTGGACGAGGATGCCGTCGCTGCCGGCCTCGCGGATGCGCTCGAGCGTCGCCTCGGCGCCCGCCTTCGACGAGCGGTAGTGGACGGCGACTCGCGCACCTTCCTGTGCGGCGCGGACGGCGATCTCGGCGCCGAAGCCGGTGCCGGCGCCGGTGACGAGCACGGTCTTGCCGGCGAAGCGGGGGAAGATCTGGGTCATGGGGGCGTCTCCTGTCGTTCCTGTGTTTCTCAGACCAGCGTGCGTCCGCCGTCGATGTACATCACGTGGCCGGTGATGAAGCCGGCATGACGGGAAGACAGGAACAGCGCGGGACCGGTCAGCTCATCCGGTGTGCCGAGACGGCCGGCGGGGACCATGCTCTCGAGGTCGGCGCGCTTGCCGGGCTTGGCCAGCTCGCCCGCGGTCAGCGGGGTCTCGATGTAGCCGGGAGCGAGTGCGTTGACCGTGACCCCGGATGCCGCCCACTCGCGTGCCATGACGCGCAGCAGCTGGTTGATGCCGCCCTTGGATGCCGCGTACGGGCCGTGGGAGTGGTGGGCGAGCAGGCCCGACACGCTCGAGAGCGCGAGCACGCGGCCATAGCCCTGGTCGACCATGTGACGCCCGGCCGCCTGTGCGAGACCGAACACCGACGACAGGTTGACGCGCAGGATGTGGTCCCACTCGTCCTCGGTGAACTCCAGGATGGGGCGCCGGTCGTTGATGCCGACCGCGTGCAGCAGGACGTCGAGGCCGCCGAGTCGACCGACCACCTCGCCGACCACGCGCTCACCCGAGCCGTGCTCGGTGAGGTCGGCCTGGATCAGCTCGTGGCGGGCGCCACGCTCGGTCAGCTCCGCCCCGATCGCATCGAGCGCGCGGCGATCACGGTCGACGACGGCGACCGAGGCTCCGGCGTCCGCGTAGGCGAGCGCGCAGGCCCCGCCGATCCCGCCCGCACCGGCGATGAGCACGCGTGCGCCGTGGAGTCCGAGCCAGTCCGCGTTCACGCGCGTCTCGAGTTGCTGCTCGAAGGACATCGATGCTTCCTTGCCGTTCGGTGTGAGTTCATTTGACGAAAGTAACTTTCGCTTAGTGAATGTAACCGATAGACTGGCCGGAGTCAATCCGGCGCGACTGCGCCCGAGACCACCGAGGAGAAGAGCATGGCGTCCCGCATCCGTCCGCTCACGCCGCGAGAGCTCACGCCGGAGCAGAGCGCGCTCCACCGAGCGATCGCGGGCGGACCAAGAGCCCAGGGACCGCAGCACTTCCCCCTCACCGCGGACGACGGCTCGCTCCGCGGTCCGTTCGACCTCATGCTGCGCTCCCCCGCGGTCGGGACGGCCCAGCAGGAGCTGGGCGCCGCGATCCGCTTCCGCACCGGCTTCACCGACCGGATGCGGGAGCTTGCGATCCTGCTCGTCGCGGCGCGCTGGGACAGCGCGTTCGAGCGCGAGTCGCACGAGGCCATCGCGCGAGCGCTGGGCTTCGGCGAGGACGAACTCGCGGCGATCCGAGCGGAGGACGTCTCGCCGTTCTCCGGAGTCGAGCGTATGGTCGGCGCCGCCGTGCTCGAACTGCTGGACGGCGATCTCTCGGATGAGGCGTGGGGTGCGGCATCCACCGCTCTCGGCATCGACGGCGTCTTCGAGCTCACCGCGCTGGTCGGGTACTACGCCACGCTGGCGCTGCAGCTGCGGGTGTTCCGTGTCGAGTGAGATTGCACGGGCCGTGGCCAGAAGATACGGTTTCACCCTATGAAAGCCGATGACGAGAGCGACGCAGGCGCGAAGACGGGCAGCCGCTATCGCATCGAGGCCCTCGCGAAGGGACTCGACGTGCTTCGCCTGTTCGACGAGTCGGTCACCTCCCTCAAGCTCCGCGAGATCTGCGACCGCACCGGCATCCCGATGCCGACGGCGTTCCGCGTGGTTGCGACGCTCGAAGAGGGCGGCTACCTCGAACGGCTGCCGGACGGCAGCATCCGTCCCGGCGTCGCGGTGCTGCTGCTGGGCTCGGCGGCGCTGCGCGGTTCGAGTCTCGTGCAGCTGAGCGAGCAGCCGCTGCGCCGCCTGGCCGAGGAGTCGGGCGAGACGGTGAACCTCGGAGTGCTCGTCGGCGACCAGGTGCTCTACCTGGCGCGGCTGCGCAACTCCGACCTCGTGACCGCGAACATCCAGGTCGGCTCCACGCTGCCGGCCGCGTACACGTCGATGGGCAAGCTGCTGCTCGCGTACCTGAGCGACGCCGAGTTGAAGAGGACGCTCGCGAACCACGACTTCGGGGCGGATGCCGGCCCCAACGCGGCGAAATCGCTCGACGAGCTGCGCGAAAGGCTCGCCGTGATCCGCGAGCAGGGCTACTCGCTCCAGGACCAGGAGGTCGCCGCCGGGCTGCGCTCGGTGTCGGTGCCGGTCTTCGGGCGCGACCTGTCGGTGAACGGCACCGCCAGGCCCGCCGCGGCGATCAACATCGCCGTGGCATCGTCGCGTCACGACCTCGCCTCGCTGCGCGGGCCGCTGCTGAAGCGCCTGCGCGCCACGGCCGACGACATCTCGCGCCTGCTGCGATCGACCTGAGCGCCCGTCCACTTGCCCTGCGTGCCGATCCCCAGGGTCATCGCGCCGCGAGGGCATCTTCGAGGAGCATCAGGGTGTGCTCTGCCGCCGGATGGCCGATCTCGTTGAGATAGCCGTGCATCGCGCCCCGTTCTCGCACGACGCGGACGTCGACGCTCGCCGCGGCCAGCTCCGCAGCAAAGGCCTCCCCCGAGGGTCGCAGGCTGTCGAGCTCCGCGTTCACGATCAGCACCTCCGGCAGGCCCGCGAGATCGTGGCCGCCCGCGAAGGCGTAACCGTCCGGGTCGTGGCCGTCGGGCAGATAGTTGCGGTTGATCGCGGCCCGGCTCTCGGGCGTGAACAGACGCGCCGGTGGCACGAGGCGCAGCAGTTCGGCGGTCTCGTCATTGGGCGACAGGATGCCGTCGTGGAGTGACGGGTATACGAGCGCGAGAACCCGTGGCACCGTCGTGCCGCGGTCGCGCAGTCGCATCGCCGCGCCCGCCGACAGGTTCGCGCCGGCGCTCGCGCCGCCCAGCGCCACCCGCTCGGGGTCTGCGCCGTAGGTGCGAGCGTTCTCCACGGCCCAGTCGAATGCGGCGACGATCTGAAGCCCGGCGACCGGGAAACGCGCCCGGGGGCCGGCAGCCTCCGCCTCGGCTCGAAGCTGCTCCGGCGACGGGAACCCGGCCTCGGGTTCGGGTGGGGCGAGCGCCTCGAGGGCGTCCAACGGGGCGAGTGTGTAGTCGACCGAGACCACCGTGATGCCGACCGCACTGAGTCGCCTGCCGACCTGGTCGGCTTCGGGCATCTCGAGCGTGCCGAACATGAACGCGCCGCCGTGCAGCCATACGACGAGAGCCCCGTTCGGCTCGCTCGCCGGATAGACGCGCACACGGAAGTCGTGGCCGCCACCGTGAAGAGCGATGTCGTGAGGACTGGTCATGCGATCGATCCCTCGGTCGCGCGCACGTGGATGCCGGGGCCGACGGTCTCGTCGGAGCGTCCGGGCAGGCGCAGCACGGCCTCCGAGCCCTGAGGCACGGTCACCTCGACGCGCAGGTGGGAACCGTCGAGGTCCCAGCGGACGGCGGCGTGCCCGTGCGGGGTGTCGAGGCCGGCCTGCGCCCAGGTGAGCCCTCCACCCGGCTGGGGTGCGACGAGCATCCTGCGGTAGCCCGGCTCGAGCGGGGCGAGACCGCCGACCGACCGGTGCATCCAGTCGGCGACCGCGCCGAACGCGTAGTGGTTGAACGAAGTCATCTCGCCAGGGTTGATCGACCCGTCCGGGAGCATGGAATCCCATCGCTCCCAGATCGTCGTGGCCCCCATGGTCACGGCGTAGAGCCACGACGGCGCCTCGGGCTGCATCAGGAGCCCGTACGCGTCGTCGAGGTGACCGGTGTCGGCCAGCGCATCGCAGACGAACGGCGTGCCGGCAAAGCCGGTGCTGATGCGGTGGCCCGAGGCACGCACGAGTTCGGCCAGCCGGTCGCCGGCGCGCTGCCGGTCGTCGCCGTCGAGCAGACCGAAGACGATCGCGAGGGCGTATGCGGTCGCGCTGTCGCTCTTCACGCGGCCGTCGCGTACGTATCGCGCGCGGAACCCGGCACCGATCCGATCCCGGAGCGCCGTGAACTCCTTGGCGTCCGCCTCGGCGCCGAGCACGACCGCAGCCTCGGCCATCAGCGAGGCTGTGCGGAATGCGCACGCAGTGGCGACGACCTCCGCCGGAGCCTTGGAAGCACCGGGATCATCCGCCGGGGCATCCGGGTCCAGCCAGTCCCCGAACTGGAAACCTTCGTCCCACGCGCCATCCGGGGCCAACACAGCGGCGACCGACCGGGTGTGGGCCGTCATGAGGGGATATGCCGCGCGCAGAATGTCCTCGTGGCCGTACGCCGCCCACAGCGCCCACGGCACCCACACAGCCGCATCACCCCAGACCGCCGTCGCGCCGGGCTCCGGAAAGCCGGTGTCGAGGTACTTCATGACGTTGGGCACCACCACGGGCACCGCACCCTTCGGCGTCGCCCGCCGCTCGAGCTCGACATCCGCGAGCCAGTCGGCCAGGAACGACTCGACGTCTCCGAGGAAAGACGCTGTGGGTGCGAAGACGGCGAGATCACCGGTCCAGCCGAGCCGCTCGTCGCGCTGCGGACAGTCGGTGGGCACGCTCAGGAAGTTGCCGCGCATCCCCCATTCGACGTTGCTGTGCAGCTGATTCAGCAGCGGGTCCGAGCAGGCGAACGAGCCGATCGGGCGGATGTCGGTTCCAACCACGACCGCCATGAGGGCGCTCGGATCGAGTTCGCCCGGCCAGCCGGTCACCTCCGCGTATCGGAAGCCGTGGAAGGTCAGCGTCGGCTCGAACACGTCCTCCCCGCCGCTCAGGATGAAACGGTCGGTGGCCTCCGCGCGGCGCAGCGGGCGGATGCCGAGCTCGCCGTCCTCGATGACCTCGGCGTGCCGCAGCACCACCTCCGTGCCGACCGGGCCGGAGACGCGGAGGCGCACGAAGCCGACGAGATTCTGCCCGAAGTCCACAAGCGTCCTGCCGGACGGAGAGGTCCAGACCCGCTCGACAGCCCGGTCACCCAGGCGTCGCACCGGCGGCGAGGTCCGCTCGACGAGCCGGGCGGCATCGAAGTCGACGACCGTCGCGGCGTCCCAGTCCGCATCGTCGAACCCGGGATGCCGCCATGCATCGTCGCGCAGGCGGGCATCGATCGTCTCGCCGTTGTAGAGATCGTCGGCCAGCACCTCGCCGGTCGCGGCGCGCCAGGAGGCATCCGTGACGACGCGCTGGACGTGGCCGTCGGCGAAGAGCACTTCGAGTTCGGCGTACCCCGCCCTCTCGTCACCGTAAACCGCACGCTGAGCGGTGAAGCCCAGCCGGCCTCGGTACCACCCGTTGCCCAGGCGCAGAGCGATCACAGTGCGCGCGGCGACAGCATCGGTGACGTCGTGCTCCACGAGGCGCACGCGCCATTCGTAACTGGTCCAGCCCGGTGCCAGCAGCTCATCCGAGGTGGGGATGCCGTTCACCCATGCCTCGATCAGGCCGAGCGCGCTCGCGCGGAGGGTGGCCCGCGCGACCGGGCCGTGACCCTCGTCGAGCGCGAACTCCCGTCGCAGCAGCGGAGCCGCTTCGGTGGGGTTGTGGGGCGCGATCATCTGCGCGTGTGTCATGTGCGGTCCTTCTCGTGGACGGGTCGGCTCGCGGTGACGCGGGCGACGAAGTCGATGGCGCGGTCGAACACCGGATCGGTGTCATCGAGCCCCTGCCAGAAGTGCTTGCCGCCCTCGACCGGGTGGAACTCGACGTCCACGTCGACGGCGTGCAGGGCCTGCACGAGCACCTCGCTCTGGGCGTACGGAACGTGCTCGTCGGCGGTGCCGTGCGAGATGTGGAACGGCGGGGCTTCCCCGTGCACCTGCAGCGCCGGAGACGCGAGCCGTGCGGCATCCGGCAGGGCCGTTGCGGGGGCCCCCAGCCAGCGCGCCTCCCGGGTTTCATCGGGCGGTTCACCGGTGCCGTACTCGGCCATCGCGAACAGCTCGGTCGGACCGAACCAGTCCACGACGCCCCGCACGTCGTCGCGGCGCAAGCCGGTCAGAGCGGCCAGGGTCGCGCCGGCCGACACTCCCCACAGCACCATGCGGCCGGCATCCACGCCGTGGTCGCCGCCGTGCGTCTGCAGCCAGTCGATCGCGGCATCCACGTCGTCCAGCTGCGCAGGAAAGCGCGCCTCGCCGCTCAGCCGGTACTCGCACGATGCGACCGCGAATCCGGCGGCGACGATCCGATCGAACGATCGCTCGTCGCTGATGCCCGGGGTGAAGACCTTGCGGCTGCCGCGCAGCCACCCGCCGCCGTGCAGGAACACGACGACGGGCGCGCCCGCGGTGTCGGGCGTTCGCAGATCGAGCGACAGCGGCCGGAAGCCGTCCGGCTGCGCATAGTCGATCTCGAGGATCGAGGGCACGGTCAGTCGCGGAACTGGAACTCGGGCATGAACTGCGTCCAGTACTTCTCGCCCGCGGCACGCATGATCGAGAAGTCGGGGACGTACACGCCCTGCGGCTCCGTCAGCTCGGTCTTCTGGCCGATCGCGTGGAAGAACCGCTCGAACCCGGCGCTGCCGGCCCCGAACACGGTGGTGGTGTTCTCGATCTTGAACGCGTGGACGATGCCGGTCGGCACGTACGCGAAGTCGCCCGTCGTGAGGGTGGTCTTGCTGTGGTAGTCGGCCTGATCGTCCATCCACACGGAGATCTCGCCGTCCACGACGTAGAAGAACTCATGGGTCCTGTGGTGCACGTGCGCGGGGATGCGGTCTCCCCGGCGCGCCTTCATCGTCCAGGCGCCGTACTGGTCATCGGTCTCGTCGCCCGAGACCAGGATCTCGAACAGCTGATCGAAGACGAGCGACTTCTCGCCCTCGCCGTTGCCGAGCACGTACGGCCGGGGAGATGCCGGAAGGATGCCGGCGAAGGGGACCTTGTCGGGGTCGTCGGCGGGGAAAGTGGTCATGCTTACCTCCTTGTAAGAACGTGGGCGCCGTTAGGCAGATGAAGCGTCGGGTCGTTCCGGAATTCGCTCCAGATGGATCAAGTCTCGCCAGCACGCACCGAAGAGGGAAGTTCGAGCTACCTACCCGGCGTTAGCCGGAGGCTAAGATCCGAGCATGGATGTGCCTATCCACGTGATCCGCTATTTCTGTGTGCTCGCCGAGGAGCTGCACTTCGGCCGCGCCGCTGAGCGCCTCTCGATCACTCCCCCGTCGCTCAGTCAGCAGATCAGCCGGCTCGAGCAGCAGCTCGACGTCAAGCTGTTCGATCGCAGCCCGCGCAAGGTGGAGCTGACCGCGTACGGGCGTGAGCTGCTTCCGCTCGCCCGGCGGGTGCAGGACGACCACGATCAGCTGCTCGAGTGGGGCCGGTCCATCAAGCGCAATCAGCGCACTCCGCTGCTGCGTGTCGGGGTGGTCGCCGCGGGCGCGGGCGCCCTGACCACGGCCGCGATCGCCGCCACGATGCAGGCGATCCCGCACGCGCGCATCGAGATGCGCCGGCTCGGCTTCTTCGACGTCGCGACCGAACTCGAGAGCGGACGCGTGGACGTCGTCTTCGCGCCCTCCCCGATGCGGCTGCCGCCGCGGATACGCATCGAACCGCTCTGGCTCGAACCGAGGGTTCTGGTCGTCCCCGCGGATCATCCCCTCGCCGGGCGGGAGTCGGTGACGATCGGCGAGACCAATGGCGAGGTCTTCGTCGCGGTCGCCGGAGGCGTGCCCGAAGTGGTCGACTGGTGGATCGTGGATCCTCGGCCGGACGGAACGCGGCCCAAGCGCGGCCCGACGGCCGACAGCGTCGACGGACTGTTCGAACTCGTCGCGGCCGGCGCCGGCGTGAACATCGCCGGTCAGTCGGCGTCACGGCAGTACCGCCGCGACGAACTCGCCTTCGTGCCCGTCTCCGACATCGAGCCGGCCACGATCGTGCTGTGCAGCCTCAGCGACTCACCCAACCCGATGGTCAAGGCGTTCCGCGAGACCGCGCAGGCGCTCTCGCCGCTCGTCGACGCGACCTTCCACTGACCCGCGGTCAGGCTGCCGGGGCTGTCGCCTTCAGCGCCTGCCAGGCCTGACGCCGCCGCGCCTGCTCGTCGGGATCGGGGACGGGCGACGCGGCCATGAGCACACGCGTGTAGTGAGCCTGCGGGTTGCGCATGACCTCGATCGTCTCCCCCTGCTCCACGATTCGCCCGCGGTTGAGGACGACGACGCGCTGGGCGAGGAACTCCACGACCGCCATGTCGTGCGCGATGAAGAGGTAGCCGAGGTCGGCGCCGGCGCGGAGGTCGGACAGCAGGTTGAGCACCTGGGCTTGTGTCGAGAGGTCGAGGGCGCTGACGGCTTCGTCGCAGACGACGAGGCGCGGGTCGGTGACCAGCGCCCGGGCTATCGCGATGCGCTGGCGCTGGCCGCCGGAGAACTGGCGCGGGTAGCGGTCTTCCGAACCGGGCGCGAGGCCGACGGAGTCCAGGGCCGCTTGCACCCGCAGGGTCCGCTCGCTGCGCGGCACGCCCGCAACCCGGAGCGGTTCGCTGAGGGCGTCCCCGATGGGTTTGCGGGGGTTGAGGGAGGAGAACGGGTCTTGGAAGACGGCGCGGAGGTCGCCCTGCAGTGTGCGGCGGTCCGGGGCGCTGAGGCGGGTGATGTCGCGGCCTTCGAAGATGATCTGGCCGCTGGTGACCGGGACGAGTCCGAGGATGGCGCGGCCGATGGTGGTCTTGCCCGACCCGGATTCGCCGATCAGGCCGAGGGTCTCGCCGCGCCCGATCGTGAACGAGACGTCCTCGACGGCGAGCGGGCCCTTCTTGCCGTACCGGATGGAGAGATTGCGCACCTCCAGGAGAGGGGTGTCCGGTGCGATCGGGATGGGTTCTACGGCGCTCACAGTTCTCCTCCGATCGGGACGGGCCGGCGCCATTCCTCTTGCCGCCCTCGCACGTCGTCGCGGCGGATGCAGCGCACCCCGCCTTCGCCCTGTGCGCGTGGCAGGAGCGGGATCGCCGTCCTGCATTCGTCGGTGGCGAACCGGCAGCGTGCGGCGAAGCGGCATCCGCTGGTCCACGAGCCGGGCAGGGGCACCTGGCCGGGGATGGACGCGAGCCGGGTGGTGCCTTCGAAGTCGATGATGGCGTGCGGGTCGGCCGCGAGCAGGGCCATCGTGTACGGCATCTCGGGGCGCACGAGCACGTCGCGGACGGGCCCGGATTCGACGATCTGGCCGGCGTACATCACCGAGACGTCATCGCACAGGTCGGCGACGACACCCAGGTCGTGGGTGACGAGGATGATCGACATGTCGCGTTCGGCGATCAGCCCACGCAGCAGCCCCAGGATCTCGGCCTGCACGGTGACGTCGAGGGCGGTGGTCGGCTCGTCCGCGATGAGCAGCTTCGGCTTTCCGGAGAGTGCGAGGGCGATCGCGACGCGCTGCGCCATGCCGCCGGAGATCTGGTGCGGGTAGCTCTTGAGGACCCGGGGCGGGTCGACGATGCCGACATCGGTGAGCAGCTGCAGTGCGATGCGCTTGGCCTCACCACCGCCCACTCCGCGGAGCCGTTTCACGGATGTCGCGAGCTGCCAGCCGACCGTGAACATCGGGTCGAGCGCGCGGCTCGGCTCCTGCGAGATGAATGCGATCTCATGGCCGCGCACCCGCTGGAGGGTCTTCTCATCGGCGCGGGCGAGGTCGGCGCCGTTCCACAGGATCCGGCCCGAACGCACCGACAGTCCCGGGGCGAGCAGCCCGAGCATCGCGTAGGAGGTGACGCTCTTGCCGCAGCCGGACTCGCCCACCAGGCCGAGCACCCGGCCGCGACCGACGCGGAGCGAGACGCCGGAGACGAGTTCCGGTCCGTCGTCGACGCCGATGACCAGGTCCTGCACGACCAGCGAGCCCTCGGCATCCGCCGGCACGTCATCGAGGGATGCTGCTGCCGGCGTCGATGCCGCGACGGGCGTTCCGGGCACCGGCGCCGTGGTCCCTGCATCCGCGGGCGCCTTCTTCCGCTTCAGCGAGACGAGGGAGGGAGGCATCGCAGAACCGCCCGCGAGGACGTCGGCGAGCGAGTTCGCCGCGATGATCGTGAGAGCCAGCACACCGCCGGTCGGGATCATCATCCAGGGCTGCTGGAAGATGTACTGCGAGGCGGTCTGGACCATGCCGCCCCAGGTGGGCTCGGGAGGCTGAGGACCGAGACCGATGAAGGCGAGGCCGGCCTGCAGCCCGATCGCGGCCCCGAACAGCAGCACGAACTGCACGATGACGGTGGTCGACATGTTCGGCAGCACGTGCCGCAGGCTCGCCGTCATCGGCTTCACCCCGTCCACGGCGGCGGCCTCGACGTACAGCTGCTGGTGCAGCGACTTGGCCTGCCCGAAGAAGACGCGGTAGAGCGCGCCGAAGAGCAGGAGACCGAACGCGATCATCACCAGCGGCATGTTCGTGCCGACAGCGGCGATGAACGCCAGGATGATCACGGTTCCGGGAAGGGACAGCACGATCTCGCTGATCCGGTTGACGAAACCCTCGGCGCGCGCGTAGCGGGCCGCCCAGAGTGTGATCGGAATGGTGACGAGGACCGCGACGATCGGGGTGATCACCGCGATCAGCAGCGTGGGGGCGGCAGCGGTCACGATCCGGGAGAGCAGGTCGCGGCCCAGCTCGTCGGTGCCGAGCAGGTGGGCGAGCGAGGGACCCTGCAGGACCGCGGAGAGGTCCTGCTCGAGCGGACCGTAGCGCAGCCACAGCGGCGAGGTGAGCGAGGCGATGACCAGCCCCACCAGCCAGACGATCGACAGCACGGCCGCGGGCGAGCGGAACACGCGCCCACTGAGTCGTCGCTGCGGCTTGCGGATGCGCAGGATCGAGGTCGTGTCGACGGTCATGATGCACGCAGTTTCGGGTCGAGGACGCGATTGAGGAATTCGAGGGCGAGGTTGACCACGACGACGACGAGCGTCGCGACGAGGACGAGCGCCTGGACGAAGGGGAGGTCGGCCGAGCCCACCGCCGACTGCATGGCCTGCCCGATGCCGGGGAGGGCGAAGAGCACCTCGATGATGACGGAGCCGCCGAACAGGATGATGAACTGGATCGCGACGCTCGCGAGGATCGGCAGGCTCGCGCCGCGCAGCGCGTGCACGTACACGATCCGCCACGTCGGTGTCCCCACCGCCCGAAGGGTGCGCATGTGCTCCTGCGTGAGTGCCTCACCCATCGACGCGCGGGTCTGGCGTGCAAGCCCGGCGGCGGAGGTGATCGCGATCGTGAGCACCGGCAGCACGAGCGACCGCGCCCAGGCCTCGGGATTGACCGCGAACGGGACGAAGCCCGTCGCGGGAAGGAGCCGCGCCTGCACGGCGAACACGTACACGAGCAGGACGCCGACCCAGAAGGCCGGAAGAGAGAGCAGGATGCCGGACAGCGCCGTGATCCCGCGGTCCACCGCGCCACCCCGCACCGCGGCGACGACGCCCATCGTGATTCCGATGACCGCGCTGACCAGAGTTCCCAGCACCGCGAGGGCGGCCGTGACCGGCAGGCGTTTGGCGATGTCGGGACCGATCGGGCGCCCGTCGATGAGCGAGACGCCGAGGTTTCCCTGCAGGACCTGCCCGACCCAGTTGAGGTACTGGACGATCCACGGGTCGTACCAGCCGACCTCGATGTTGTACGCCTCGACCTGCTCCGGCGTGCCGGACATGCCGAGTGCGACCCCGCCGGGGGTGGACCCGGACAGGTGGACGAGCACGAACGCGAGCATCGTGGCGACCACGAGGGTGAGGACCGCGAACGCGATCCGCTTGAGCACGAAGGTGAGCATCATCACTCCCTGGTGTCCGGTGCGGCGGCCGGTTGTGTCGACCACGTGGGGCCGCCGCACCGGAACCTATCAGGACGCCGGTGTGAGCGTCGAGAGGATCGGGAACGAGTCCGTCCCGGGGAAGGTGGGCTCGTCGAGGACCGACGTGTTGTACGCCCACGGCGACAGCTGCTCGAACAGCGGGAGCAGCCAGCCCGACTCGACGATCGCCGAGTTGAGGTCGGTGAGCGCCGCCGCCTGAGCTTCCTCATCGCCGGACCCGGCCGCCGCCCCGTACGCGCCGGCTGCCGCCTGGATCTCCGGGTTCTCGGCACCGTGGAAGTTCGCGAAGCCGAACAGCACGCCGAACACGTTCCCGGCAGGGTTGGTCCACGTCAGCGGGATCGGACCACCCATCGGCTGGGTCTGCACGGCGGCGAAGAGCTCCTCGGTGGACGAGGCGTTCTTCAGGGCCACCTCGACGCCGATCTCCGCCCAGTAGGGCTGAAGTGCCTCCAGGTCGCGCTGGCTCCCCTGGCTGATCGTGAAGTCGAAGGCGAAGCCGTCGGGGTAGCCGGCCTCGGCGAGCAGCTCCTTGGCGGCATCCGGATCGTAGGCGTAGTCGTCCTCGAGCTCGGCAATGTAGCCGGGGCTCTCGGCGGGCAGCGCGTTCGCCGTCGGGATGTCACCAGGGTGCACGGCGGCCACGTAAGCCTCGCGGTCGATTGCGATCGACAGAGCCTTCCAGACGCGCGGGTCGGCGAACTGCGGCGCGAGGCTGCCGTTCTTGTCGAAGGGGATGAGGTTCTGGATGACCCCGCCGTTGGCGACGAGACCGACGCCCGCCGACTCGACCTGCTCCTGGGTGGCGCTGGTGATGTAGGCCAGGTCGACCTCGCCCGAGATCGCCGCGTTCACGCGCGCCTGCGGGTCGAGGATCGGACGGAACTCATAGGAGTCGTAGGGATAGTCCTCTGCCTCTGCAGCGTCCTCCTTCTTCACGAGCAGATACGAGTTGCCCTTGATCGTGGCGTCGGTGTCGATCTTGAGGGGGCCCGAGCCGTCCGCCGTCGCGTCGAGGCTGCCGCGGTCGGCCACGCCGGCCGGGCCGACGATCGCGCCCGCCGGAAGAACGAGGTTCGCCTCGAAGCCCGGCTGCGGAGCCGCGAAGGTCAGCGTGACGGTGTCTTCATCCACCACGGCGACATCGGCGATCTCCTGCTCGCCACCGGCCGCGAAGCCGCTGTACGCCGACAGGTCGGGGTCGCCGCGGAAGTCGAGGTTCTGCTTCACCAGGTCTGCGGTCAGCGTGGAGCCGTCGCCGAAGGTCGCGCCGGTGTCGAGGTCCAGCGTGAGCTGCGTCTGGTCGGCGTTGTACTCGAAATTGGTGACGAGGTCGGGCACGACCTGGCCCTCTTCGTCGAGCAGGAAGAGGGAGTCGTAGAGCCCCTCGAAGAACATGCGCTGGCCGCTGCCGTACCGCAGCGGGTCGTACCCGAGCGCTGCCTGGTCGGACTCGAGGGCGATCACGAGGGCCGGCGCGGCAGCGGGCTCGCCGCTGTTGCCCCCTCCTCCGTCGCCGGAACCCGAGCAGGCGCTGAGCGCCAGGGCTGATACTGCGACGGCCGCGATGACGGCGGCGCCACGTGCTGTGGTTGTTCGAGACATCCTGATCTCCTGTGATCGTCGGGTGCTGAGGCGGACTTCGGTGGTCGCGGATCGCGAGTCGGGCGGCGATCCTTCGATACAGGTTGACCCGGTGCGGCCGGTTTGGCCATTCGGATTCACTCTGCGGTGCGTTAGCGAGGGCCTAACATGGCTTCGCTCTTCGCTGTTCCTAGTGAAACACGCTTTCATACAATGAACAAGTAGTGCATGATGGAGGAAGAGTCAGAGAGGACCACTCATGCATGCCGCATCCTTCCCCGCCGACTTCCTGTGGGGAGTCGCCACCGCCGGCCACCAGAACGAGGGAGACAACGTCGACAGCGACACCTGGTTTCTCGAGAACGTGACACCGACCGTCTTCCAGGAGCGCTCCGGTAAGGCGGCGAACGGCTGGAATCTGTGGGAGTCGGACCTCGACCTGGTCGCCGGCATGAACCTCAACGCATATCGCTTCTCGGTCGAATGGGCGCGCGTCGAGCCCTCGGAGGGTGAGTTCTCCGAGGAAGCGCTTGCGCACTACGAGGCACTCGTCGACGGATGCCTCGCACGCGGGCTCGCGCCGATCGTCACGTTCAACCACTTCACGGCGCCGCACTGGTTCGCCGCGCGGGGTGCGTGGCTCGATGACGCGGCGCCCGAGCTGTTCGCCCGCTATTGCGACGCGGTGATGGATCGTTTCGGCGACCGCATCCGCCTCGCCGTCACGTTCAACGAGCCGGACCTTCCCGAGATGCTCACGTGGGCGCACCTGCCGGCGTTCATCGTCGACCTCGAGCGCGCGACTCTCGCGGCCGCCGAGAAGGATGCCGGTGTCGAGCGCTACCGTGCGGGCAATGTCATGCTGCGCGAGGACTTCGCCGGCATGCGCGCGGGGATGACGGCTGCCCATCGTGCCGCGAAGGCTGCGATCAAGGCCCGCCGCGCGGACCTGCCCGTCGGGCTGTCGCTCGCGATGTGCGACGACGTCGCAGGCCCCGGCGGCGAGGAAGTCGTCGCCCGCAAGCGCGCTGAGGTCTACGACTACTGGCTGCGACTGGCCGCCGACGACGACTTCGTCGGGGTGCAGAACTACGAGCGTCTGCACTACGGTCCAGAGGGACTGCTTCCTCCCGAGGAAGACGCCGTGCTCAACGGCATGGGCACCTCGGTGGACCCCGCCTCTCTGCGGGGGGCGGTGGAGTACGCCTACTCGGTGAGCGGCGTGCCCATCCTCGTGAGCGAGCACGGTGTCAGCACGCCGGATGACAGCATCCGGGCGAGCTTCATCGAGCCGTCGCTCGAGGGCCTCGCGGCGGCGATCGCCGCAGGTGTTCCGGTGCTCGGCTACTGCCACTGGACGCTCATGGACAACTTCGAGTGGATCTTCGGGTACGGCCCGAAACTCGGGTTGCACGAGGTGGATCGCGAGACGTTCGAGCGCACGGCGAAGCCGAGTGCCGCGCGTCTACGCAGAGCTGGTGCGGGAGGCGCGCGGGCTCTGAGCGACTTGGGTACATGATCTCCGCGATGGTGACGGATGCGGACGTGGCGACCGCACCGGCACTCCGGGCTGCGGCATCAGTTGCGGCTGAGGAGCCGCTCGCGTCGTCGTATCGGGGACTTGGTGACGGGTCGCCACTTCGGATGCGCGTCCCACCAGTAGGGGCCGCGGACCTCTGGGACACCGCAGTTCATCCGCACCCTCCAGCCACTGGTGTCGAGGGTGCGGTGGTGGAACCAGCAGAGCAGGACTCCGTTGTCGGTATGGGTGGGGCCGCCGCGGGAGTGCTCCTGAACGTGGTGGATTTCGCACCAGTCGGCGCTGACGTAGCAGCCGGGGATGATGCAGCCGCCGTCGCGGAGGGCGATCGCGCGGCGCTGGTGGTGCGTGAAGACCCGCTCGAGGCTGCCGAGCTGCACGATGCGGCCGGCGGTGTCGAACACGACCCGCTGCACCGCCCCCGAGCAGGCGATGTGCCGGGCGAAGCTGAGCGGGAGGGGCTGGTCGGTGCCGGGTAGGTGGGCGAACCCGCGCCCTGTGGCGAGGTCCTCCTCCCGGACGGAGACCACGAGGGTGGGGGCGGCACCGCCGAGGGTGGGCAACCCGCCGGACGCGGCCGCGACGTTCAGGATGATCGCCAGCGCGTCGTGCTGCTGCTGCGCCCGCGACCGGTCATCCGCCGTCGCCACGAACGGGGCACCCGGATCATCCGGATCCACCGTTTCGTCACCCGCATCCTCAGGCTCGCTGAAGTGCGGACCGGCCGGGGCGGGGGCGCCGTCGACTTTCGGGTTGAGGAGGCTGTCGAACGCGCGCTGCAGCTGCCCGGCCACTTCCGGCAGCACATGCCCGCGGATCGGGTGCAGCCCCTCGCGGCAAGGGCCGACCGTGATGCCGCGTTTGCGGATCGCCCGGGACTCGTCCGGTTCGGCACCGTCCTGGTCCAGGTACATCGCCCACACCGTCGCCAGCGCCCGCAGCTCTTCCGCACACGCCGGCGGGGCGGCATCCGCCCCCACGCCTCGCGCGGTCGCGGCGAGCTCCTCATCCGCGGCGAGGACCGCCGCCGTCCCGGCGCAAGTCGACAGCAACGGCCCCGCGACCGCGACCAGTCCGTCCACCCCGACCTCGCCCGCGCCGAGCGCAGCACGCATCCCGGGCAGCGGCGGCGGGAGCACCTCACCAGAGGTCATCGCCGTGGTCTGCGTGACGGCCCGGGCGGCTTGCACCATGTCCCCCGCGCGGTGCTTCGACGACCGGGTTACGCGCTGCACCAGTTCGCTGGTGGACCGGCATCCGAACCGTGTCGTCATCCGGTCCCCGGACAGCCGCCCGTCGGACCGGTCACAGACCTGCGCGGTCGCTTCGACCAGCAGCGCCTCACCCGCCCGGGTGATCCGGGCGGCGGCGGCCATCACCTCGAGCACCTCGGCCTCCGACCAGGACCGAGCGGCATCAGCGGCGAACACCTCGTCGAGCACACCCGCCAAGTCGTCGCCGACCTTCTCGAGGGCTGCCGTCGTGCTGTTCATACCCCCATTCTGGTGAGGGCCACCGACATTTCGATGCCGACAAAGTGCCAGATCAGGCTATGAAACGCAGCCTGTTCAAAGTCCACATCTTGCCGCGCCTGGGGAGGAATCTGCGCGAGTCACGACGCCTCGACAAGCTCGGCGCCCGGCGAACAGCGTGAGGCGTTTCGACTCGCTCCGCTCGCTCAACAACCGAGAGAGCAAGCAGTCCGCCCGAACGACACAAGCCGGGACCGCGAGCCGCGAGCCGCTCAGAGGAAGTCGGCCAGCCCGTCGAGCAGCCGATCGACGTCCGCGCGCTCGCTGTACGGCGCCAGTCCCACGCGCATCCCCGTGTCGACGGGCAGCCCGAGGGCCCGGAACGGCTCGTAGGCGTAGAAGCTCCCGGCCGGCGCGAGGATGCCCCGCTCGGCGAGGAAGCGGGATGCCTCCGCCGCGTCGTGCGCGGGGAACGTGAAGAACAGCGTCGGCGTGCGGTCGGCCGCGCGGGAGTGCACGACCACGCGATCGCCGAACCCGGCGAGCCCTCCCTCGATGTGCCGCCGCAGCGCGAGCTCGTGTGCGTCGATGAGGTGGTTCGCCGCGGTGAGTCGCTCCCGGCGGGTCCGGGCCACGGGCGCGAGCCCGGCGATGAAGTCGACGGCGGCGGTGACCCCGGCCATGATCTCGTAGGGCAGGGTTCCGAGCTCGAACCTCTCGGGGACGGCATCCGTGGACGGCAGCAGCTTGTCGGGACTGAGCGACTCGAGAAGCTCCGGGTCCGCCACCAGCGCCGCGCAGTGCGGACCGAAGAACTTGTACGGCGAGCACACGAAGAAATCCGCACCGAGAGCTGCGACATCGACCGACGCATGCGCGGTGAAATGCACGCCGTCGACGTAGACCAGCGCACCCACCTCGTGCGCGCGCGCCGCGATCGCGGCCACCGGGGGAATCGTGCCGAGCAGATTGGATGCCGCCGTCACGGCGACCAGCCGCGTGCGGTCGTTCACGACCTCGTCGAGATCGGCGAGGTCGAGCTCGGCGGTGTCGGGGTCCATCCGCAGCCAGCGGACGACGGCGCCGCGAGCCTCGGCCGCCTGGATCCAGGGCCGCACGTTGCAGTCGTGGTCCAGCTGCGTCACGACGATCTCGTCGCCCTCGGACCAGGACTTCGCCAGCGCGCGCGAGATGTCGTACGTGAGCTGCGTCGCGCTGCGCCCGTAGACGACTCCGCGGGGGTCGGCGCCGAGCAGATCGGCGATCGCCTCGCGAAACGCCTGAACGGCGTCCTCGGCGTTGCGCTCGCTCGCGATCGAGGTGCCGCGGTTGGACAGGGGACCGGTGAGGGTGTGCGCGATCGCCGCGCCGACGACGGCGGGGGTCTGCGTGCCGCCCGGGCCGTCGAAATGTGCGATCCCCGACTCCAGGGACGGGAACTCCCTGCGCAGCGCTGCGATGTCCAGACTCACGGTGCCTGCTCTCGTCCTCGTTGCGTCGCTCATCCGTCACCTGTGCACGCGCTTCGGTCCCTCTCGCGTGCACAGGTGACGGATGAAGCCGGCGCTCGACGCCGGCGCATCAGTCGGAGATGAGCGTACCGACCCCGGCGTCACCCCGAAGCTTCGGAAAGAAATGCGACGGCCCTGATCGGCGCTCCATCGCCGCCGAGCCTCAGCGGGAAGAATCCGACGAAGACGCGCGCCGGCAGCCCCTCCAGCCCGCGAAGGTTCTCCACGATGAGTCGATCGGCCCCGAGCACCTCGTCGTGCACGGGGAACGCGTTCCCGCCGGTCGGATCAGGACTCAGTGTGTCGACGGCCAGCACGCGCATGCCTCTGCGGACCAGTTCCCGCGCGGCGCCGGGCGCGAGTGCGGGATGCCGGAGCCTGCGCTCGTCGCGGAACCAGCGCGCCCACCCGGTGTCGATGATGACGATCGGCGGCAATGAGGGCGGGAGCGGTCCTCCCGACTCCTCGAGCCGCGCCCAGTCGTAGATCTCCCCGTCGCTGCAGCCCTGGAACTCGCACGACAAGAGCCTCGCCGATGAGCTCGTCGAGTCGCACGCCGTCCATCGTCCGTCCCCCCGCCACCGTGTGCGACGGCGCGTCCACGTGGGTTCCGGTATGCGATCCCATGCGGATCTCCGTGACGTCGACGCCGTCGTGACCCAGCGTCAATGCCGCGTGCAGTCGCACGGAAGGGTCGCCGGGGTACACCGGCATCCCATCCTCGATGTCGTGACTGAGGTCGCGTAGACCGCCGCTCCACGGGTCGGAGGGAGGCGGTGGGCCGGTGTGGTCAGCGTGCATCATCGCTCGTGGCCAGGCTGCGCGCGGGGGCGAACTCTCCCTTCGTCCGCCCCGGGAGCGAGAGGAGGAGGTAGAGCACGAACGTGACGATGAACGACGGCACGGTCGCTCCGAAGGGCAGCGGCCAGACATAGGCCCACATGTACGCGAGGAGCGCACCGACCACCCAGGCCCCGACGGCCAGCCAGTTGACACCGCCGGTGTACCAGTAGCGCCCGCCCTTCGGATGCAGGATGTCGGGCTCGTAGGATCCGCGCTTGATCAGGTAGTAGTCGACGATCATGATCGCGAAGACCGGGGCGAACAGCGCGCTGATGGTCACCAAGAAGGTGGTGAACTGCGCGAGCAGCCCGAAGAACGTCGCGCCGATGATGGAGATCACTCCGAGCACGAGCGCCGTCGCGAGGAACGGGACGCGGCGCCCGGGGATCGCGTTGACCACCGTGGTCACCATGCCGTAGACGACCATCGTGTTGGTCGCCATCACCGACAGGAAGATCGCGACGGCGAACAACGCGCCGAAGGGCTCGATGATGGTCACCGGGTCGAACGGAATGGCCTCGCCACCGCTGAGCACCACGTAGCCGATCGCGGTTGCACCCAGCGACATCGAGATGACCGTCGACAGCGTGTAGCCGATGCCCGAGCCGACGGCCCCGGCCCGCGTGGTGCGCGCGAAGCGGTTGAAGTCCGCGGCGAGCACGGTCCACGAGATCGCTGTGGCGAGCACGACGTCGAAGACGAGTCCCGGTGAGTAGAACGGCTCGGGAGTGGCCGGGATCGCCGCGAAGTCCGCCGGCGCGAACGAGGTGAAGGACACGAAGAAGATGTAGGCCGCGATGGCGAGGATGACGGCGGCGAACCACGGCTCTACCCGCGCGACCCCGGCATGCCCGAAGATCGCCAGGATCACGACGATCGTCTGACACAGCACCGCGAAGATCACCGGGTTGGAGAAGCCGGTCAGCGAAGCGACGATGTAGTCGAGTGAGATCCCGGCGAGCATCGCCTGCACCCAGCTCCACCCCATCAGGATGATCACGTTGGCGGCGACCGGGAGGAGACTGCCCCGGGTGCCGAAAGGCCCCCGCGTCAGCGCCATCGTCGGAAGCCCCGTGCGCGTGCCGATCGCGCCGACGAGCACCAGCACTGCTGCACCGACGACGGTCCCGCCCACGATCAGGGCGAGAACGAGGCCATACGGAACATCGGGCACGAACAGTGTTCCGGTCAGCAGCGTCGTGACGACGAGGTTGGCGGCCAGCCAGATCATCAGCATCCGGCCGGTCGAATAGGTGCCGCGCACGGCGCCGGCGTCGTCCGACTGTTCCTCCAGACGCTTCTCGAGGCGGTTGTAGAGCGACATCTTCGGGCTCCTTCGTGGGGTTCGGGTGTTGCGGATGCCGCGTCAAGACAGCGGCGAGAGATGCTCGTGCACCGCGAGGAGGTGCTCGTCGTCTCCGGCGAACACGATGGTCTCGCGCTCGCGGTAGGACTCGGGTCCGTCGGCGGTTTCGACCGAGGTCTCGACGGTGTGGGTGAAGACGGCGCCGCCGGGGAACACCTGCACGCGACGGTCGCTGGAAGTGCAGGAGGTGACGCGCCAACCCTCGCCGAGCCACTGCGCCCAGAGCCGCTCGTACGCCGCCCGGTCGTCCAGCCGCGACGACTCGGTGTGGAAGACGAACGTCGCGTCGGGCGCGAAGCCGCCGAAGTAGCGGTCGGTGTCGGTCGCGGCGAAGGCGTCGACGATGGCGGAAGCCGCGGCGGCGACGGCATCAGGGGTCGGTGTGTTCATCGGAGTTCTTCCTCGTGATTCGCGCGGCGCCATGGCGCTCAGCAGTTCGTAGACGACGTGGCTGGCCGCCACAGCGGTGACCTGGGCGTGGTCGTACGGGGGTGAGACCTCGACGACGTCGGCGCCGACGATGTGCAGGTCGGTCAGTGCCCGCAGCATCCGGAGCAGTTCGCGACTGGTGAGCCCACCGGCCTCCGGAGTGCCGGTGCCGGGCGCATGGGCGGGGTCGAGCACGTCGATGTCGATCGATACGTAGAGCGGAGCGGTGCCGACCCGCGCACGGATCCGCTCCACAGCCGCAGCGACGCCGTGCTCCTCGACGAACTCGCTCGTGACGATCGCGAAGCCGAGCCGCTCATCGTCGACGAGATCGCTCTTGTCGTAGAGCGGCCCGCGGATGCCGACGTGCATGCTCGCGGTCAGATCGATCAGCCCCTCTTCGGATGCCCGCCGGAACGGCGTCCCGTGGGTGGTCGGCGCACCGAAGTAGGTGTCCCATGTATCGAGGTGGGCATCGAAGTGCAGAACGGCGACCGGGCCGTGCTCGGAGTGCACCGCTCGGAGGAGCGGCAGCGCCACTGTGTGGTCGCCGCCGATCACGACCAGGCGGTCGGCGCGGCGGCGAAGCTCGACCGCGCCCGCCTCGATCTCAGCGACGGCCGTCGCGATGTCGAACGGATTCGCAACCAGGTCGCCCGCGTCGGCGATCTGCTGCGCACCGAACGGGAAGACATCCTGCGCGGGGTTGTACGGGCGGAGCAGCCGCGAGGCTTCTCGCACGTGCGCGGGACCGAATCGCGCCCCCGGCCGATAGCTCACCCCGCTGTCGAACGGAACGCCGACGACCGCGACGTCCGCGTGATCCACCTCGTCGAGGCGAGGCAGGCGGGCGAAGGTGGCGATGCCCGCGAACCGGGGCACGACACTCGCGTCCACCGGACCGCGTCGCGCGGCGGGCGGGACGGCGCCTTCTCCCGCGACCGACATGCCGTCAATGTGGGGTTGCATAATAGGCAACTTTCGATACTCTGGAGGCAACTCTTGGCGAGGACGATACGCCCGTCGCACCACGACGTCAAGTAGTCGGTGTGAGGGAGAGGAGACCGATGCGCGCCATCCATCCCACGGCCGATACGAGCGCGACGCCGATCGGCGCGAAGCTGCGTGCCACACGAACAGCCCAGGGCATGTCGCTGGCCCAGGTCGCCGAGACCACTGGGCTTTCGAAGGGCTTCCTCAGCCGCGTGGAGCGCGATGAGACCTCTCCGAGTGTTGCGACGCTCGTGCAGCTGTGCCAGGTGCTGTCCCTGCCGGTCGGCGCCCTCTTCGCGGAACCCGAGGTGCAGCACGTCGCATACTCCGCCGCCCCGCGCATAAACCTCGGCGGTTTCGGCGCGGACGAGCGGCTCATGTCCCCGCGCAGCGAGCAGCGCGTTCAGCTCCTGCGATCCGAACTCGAACCCGACGCGCACGGCGGCGCCGACCTCTACACGATCAACTGCGACGTCGAGGTGCTGCATGTCATCGCGGGGTCGCTCACCGTGCGGTTCGTCGATCGCTCGGTGACGGTGCACACCGGAGACGCCCTCACCTTTCCCGGGCGCGAGCCGCACACCTGGCAGGTGGAGGAGGGTCCGGCCACGGTCGTGTGGGTGCTGGTGCCGGCGCCCTGGAGCGGGTCGGCCTGAACTCGTCGGCTCGACGCCGGTGCATCAGTCGGAGATGAGCGTACCGCCGTCGATCACGATGTTCTGACCGGTCACGAACGCCCCCGCCGGTGAGGCGAGCCACACGACGGCGCCGGCCACCTCGGACGGCGTGCCGAAGCGGCCGAGCGGGGTCTTCGCCAGTCGGGCGGCCGCGGCATCCGGGTCTGCGGTGATCGGAGCGGCGAAGTCGGTCGCGATCACTCCGGGCGAGATCGCGTTCGCACGGATGCCGCGAGCACCCCACTGCACCGCGAGATTGCGCGCGAGCTGCGCGTTCGCCGCCTTCGTCACGCCGTAGCCCGACAGCACGCGGTTGCCGCGCAGGCCGGACAGGCTCGACATGATGAGGAACGTCCCCCCACCGCCATCGGCCATCGCCGGCAATGTGAGCTCGGCGAGTGCGGCGACCGCCCGCACGTGCAGCGCGTACATCCGGTCCATCCGCTCGAGCACGTCATCGGCATCCGGCTGGTCGAGTGCCGCACCGGCGTTGGCGAGCACCGTGTCGATCCGACCCCACGTGCCGATCGCCTTCGAGACCAGGTCGGCCAGCTGCGCGGCATCCGTCACATCGCAGACGACGCCCGCGGTTTCGAGACCCTGGCCGACCAGTTCGGCTGCGGCCCGCTCCGGTTCGGACTCGGCGAGTCCCGCCAGCACGACCCGCGCACCGGCTGCGGCCAGTGCCTCGGCGCATGCGCGGCCGATGCCGGTGCCTGCTCCGGTGACGATCGCCACTTGGCCGGCGCAGGAGAACAGCGACTCGGGTGCAGACGAGGAGAGCATGGTCCCATCCTGGCGCCCCGGGCGGGCCGTGGCGTGCTGCAGAACTCCACGAATCCGGTACGAGGAGCCGCCTCACGAGCCACCGCAGCATCGACGCGCAACGGATCCGTGGACTTCTGCAGCGCCGCACCCCAGGAGTACTGATCCCCGCCATCACCGAACCGCGATTCCCTCGAGTGAATGGCCCGGCTAGCGTCGAACCGCGAGCGACGTTGCCGCCGCCGCTGACGCCACGGGAGCACTCATGACCCACGAAGGACTTCGCGGTCGCACGATCGTCGTCACCGGTGCCGCCGGTGGACAGGGATTGGCGGCGGCACTGCTGCTGGACGAAGCCGGCGCACGTGTGATCGCCACCGACATCGCGGATGCCGCCCCCGCACTGTCCGGCACGCGGGTCGAGTATCGCCGGCTCGATGTGTCGGATGAGCGTGCGTGGACGGATCTGGCCGCCGACCTCGCGGCCGGGCTCGCCGGCCAGCCCCTCCGCGGGCTCGTCAACAACGCCGGGATCACCCACCGCACCAGACTCGGCCAGACCGAGCGCGCGGACTGGGATCGCGTGCTCTCGGTCAACCTCACCGGCCCGATGCTCGGCATCCAGGCGCTGGCTCCACTGATGGGCGAACGCTCGTCGATCGTCAACGTCGGCTCCTCCGCGGCGCTGAACGCGCACTACCCGGTCGCGTACACCGCCAGCAAGTGGGGGCTGCGCGGGCTCACGCACGTGGCGGCGACCGAGTACGGACCGCGCGGCATCCGGGTCAACATCGTGCATCCCGGTTTCATCGAGACGCCGATGACCGCGACCGCTCCGTCCGCGATGCGCTCAGCGCAGCTGGAGCTCACGCCCCTCGAGCGTTTCGGCAACCCGGACGAGGTCGCTCGCGTGGTCGTCTTCCTGCTGTCGGATGCCGCGGCCTACGTCACCGGCGCAGAGATCCCGATCGACGGCGGGGCGACCTCGTCGGCCGGCGTGAAGTACATGGCCGACCGGATCGCGCGCGGCTGAGACCCGCACCCCTTGAAGTCGGCGGGGCAGGCGGCCAGGATATCTCTCAACGCAGTCCAACGCCGGACACGCCGGGGTCGGACATGTCGCCCAGGGGGTACCCGTGACCGACCTCGCCCAGGACGGCCCGCCGTCCGCTGACCCGTTGTCGCGCCCGTTCACGCCGGGGATGCCGGGCAATCCGCCCGAGCTGGCCGAGATGACCGCGAACGACGAGATCGTCCGGCCCGTGGTGATTCGGGTCGCCGACGTGAGGACGCGCGAGTTCGTCGAGGAGTGGCGAAACGCTTCGTACAACTGCTACTCGTCGGGGCACAAGTTCTGCCGTGAGGTCTGTCCGGTGATGACCGAGACCCGCAACGAGTCGTGGACGCCGACAGCGTTCCACGCGAACGTCGTGGCCATGGAGCGCGGCGACCTGACCATCGAGGACGTCGCGGCCGACTACGTCAACTGCACGCAGTGCGGAGCGTGCGAGCTGCGCTGCCCCAACACGCTGTTCACCGGAGACTTCTACCGGTTCCGCACTCGCACCGTCGATGTCGTCAAGGCCGCGAGAGCCCTCGCGGTGGACTCCGGCATCCACCAACCCGGCTACAAGGTCTGGAACGAGCTCACCGCCGAGCGCAGCCACGAGCCGGTGCTGGGCGCCCAGCCGGTCGGGCAGGACACGGTGCGCGACTGGGCGGATGGCCTCGGCATCCCGATCGGCGGCGAGAGCATCCTCTTCGTCGACTGCGAGGCTGCGTTCTACCGCACCTCCGTGCCGCGGGCCGTGGCCCAGGTGCTGCAGAAGGCCGGATACGAGTTCGGCCTGATGGGCGAGCAGTGGTGCTGCGGCGGTCCCGCCGCCGAGATGGGCTACGTCGACCAGGCGCGCGCGTTCGCGGAGCACAACATGGCGTCATGGCGGGCGACGGGCACCCGGCGCATCCTCGTGCTCGACCCGCACGACTACATCTCGTTCACCGAGGATTACCCGAAATACTTCGGCGCGGACTTCGACCTCGAGGTGGTGCTCGTGGTGGAGCTGTTCGCCGAGATGATCCGCGACGGCAGGCTCGTTCCCCAGGTCGCCGTCGACCGGGCGATCACCTATCACGACCCCTGTCGGCTGAACAAGCGCAAGGGGATCTGGAAAGAGCCCCGCGAGATCCTGCGTGCGATCCCGGGTCTGCGGTTCGAAGACGTCGACCGTGTGACGCAGTGGTCGTACTGCTCGGGAGCGGGCGGCGGACTCTCCGTCGAGAAGCCCGAGCTCACTGCGGCGATCAGCGCCCGGCGCCTCTCGCACGCGGTGAAGCTCGACATCGACACCCTCGTGAGCGCCTGCCCGTGGTCGGAGCGCCCGCTCACCGAGGCCGGCGACGACGTCGACATCGACGTGCTCGACATCCACGAGCTGCTCGCGACCTCCCTCGGCATCCACGTCGGCGGCACGCGAGGCGAGACCGGCGACCGCCGGCTCGCGCGGGCGCGCACCGGTGCCGCGGGACGCGGTCGCAGTCCCCGGGGATGCGGCACCGGCGGCGGGTGCGGCACCGGCGGCGGGTGCGGCGGCTCGGACCACGCGTGCGGAGGAGCACGCCGATGACCATGATGATCGAGGACGTCGACACGGTCGTCCGTGCCCTTCGCGCCGTGCTCGCCGACGAGCAGATCCTCACCGGTCGCGCCGATCGCTACAACCGAGCGCGCGTGCCGGCGCCGTTCCCGGTGCACCGGTGGTCCGAACGCCTGCCCGACGTCGTCGTGCTTCCGACCTCCACCGAACAGGTCGCCGCCGTGGTGAAGATCGCACACGACCTGCGCGTGCCCGTGGTCCCTCGCGACGGCGGCACCGGCCTCACCGACGGAGCCGTGCCGCTGCGCGGCGGCATCCTGGTCGACGTCAAACGGATGAACCAGGTGCACGAGCTCGACCTGGTCAACCGCACCGTCACGGTCGGCACCGGCATCAACATGCTCAAGCTCAACGAGTACCTCGCCCCCCACGGCCTGTTCTATCCCGACAACCCCGCGTCGTACCCGTGCTCGCTCGTGGGCGGGCGCATCGGCACGAGCGGGTGGTCGCTCATCGGCTCGCGCTACGGACATACCCGCGACCTGGTGCTGAGCTTCGACCACGTGCTGCCGACCGGAGAGGTCCTTCACGTCGGCGACGGTATCGGCGGCAAGATCACGAAGTCCTCGAGCGGCTACCAGCTCAAACACCTGTTCATGGGCCATCAGGGCACCCTGGGAATCGCGACGAAGGCCACGCTCAAGCTCTTCCCCAAGGCCGAGGCCGAGCTGTCTCCGTTCTGGGCCTTCGACAACTACGACGACGCCTACGCGTGCACGGGCGCGCTCGCCCGTGCGGGGATCGCCACATTCGCCGGCGCCGTGCTGTTCGACGAGCACAAGGTGGCGTATCTCCGCCGCGACGACGAGGCCTACATCCCCCAGCCGACCGACGTCCGGGCGCTCGTCTGCGCGGCGATGTACGGATACGAAGACGAGGTGCGCGCGGGGGGACGGCGGCTGTTCCGGATCGCCAAGGAGCACGGCGCGCGCTACCTCGGCGACGAGATCTCCGAGGGCGACTGGGCGGCTCGGCACGACCGCTACGCGACGCCGCTGCACGGCCGGACCAAGGACGGCCAGGTCGTGCCCATGAGCTGGCACTGCGAAGACGCGGCGATCAACTACTCGCAGCTGCCGTCGGTGACGAAGGCGTGGCACGAGATCGTCGCCGAGCTGCGCCGACGCACCGACGTGTTCGACGACTGGGGCATGTTCGCCTACACGCAGGGCAGCACCGGCGCCGACTACCTGACCGAGATCGACATCGGCATCTGGGAGCAGCAGCTCGACGATCGCGCCTGGGCGCTGTGGGTCGACGCGAAGCGCGCCATCGCCCGCGTCTCGATCGACCACGGCGGCTCGATAAGCGCCTGCCACGGGTCGTGCCGCGAGGGCGAGGTGGACCTGGTCCCCGAAGAGCTCGGCCGCGGCTTCGACATCATGCTCGACATCAAGCGCGCCCTCGATCCGCACAACATCATGAACCCGGGCAAGTACCACCTCGACCGGGCGTACGGCGAGGAGAGCTGACATGGCGTACCGCTATGACGAGCAGATGCAGCCGCCCGAGCCGCGACGGGTGAGCGACGTCGCGATCACCACCCACGAGCACGTGTTCGAAGTGGACCCGCGCCTCATGGAGCGCTGGGTGCTGCAGCAGACGTTCCCCAACTGGGACTCGCTGCGCATCATGAACGCCCGCGGCGACCACCTCGCCTGGATGCACCAGCATTTCGCATACCGCGTGGTCTCCGGCTCCGACGTGCTCGCCGAGATCCAGGGCGACGCCGAGGCGGATGCCGGAAGGGGCGCCGCACACCACCACCCGTGACCGGCATCGGCGCTCGGTCGCAGCCACCCGAAGGAGATCGCCATGAAGTTCAGCTACGTGATGCTGCCCGATTACCCGCTCGACCAGTCCCTGCGCTCGATCCAGCTCGCCGACGAGCTCGGTTTCTACGCCGTCTACGCCGCCGACGAGACGTGGCACAAGGACCTGTGGCTGCTGTTCGCCGCCGCCGCCGACAAGACGACGAACGTGCGCTTCGGTCCGAGCGTCTCGGGAGTCGTGCTGCGCGAGCCGACGCTCATCGCACAGGCCACCGCGACCCTCGATGAGCTCACTAATGGTCGCGCCGAGGTGGTGATCGGCAGCGGCAACTTCGGACTGCTCGCCCAGTACAAGATCGACTGGACCGACACCAAGCCCCTCTCGCGGGTGATCGAGGGCACGAAGGTGATCCGCACGCTGCTGGACGACGGGGCAATCACGATGGACGGCGAGTTCTTCCGCTACGAGGGACTGTTCACCTTCGCCCGGCCGGTGCAGGAGCGGGTGCCGGTGAAGATCGGTGCCATGCGGGGCCCGAAGTCGTTCGAGGCGAGCGCGGAGTTCTCGGACGGATGCCACCACGCCCTCAGCTACACGAGGGAGGCCTACGACTACATGGTCGAGCACTGCCGCATCGGCGCCGAGCGTGCGGGCAAGAACGTCGAGGACCTCGACCTGGGCGCGTGGGTGGTGTTCGCGGTCGGCGAGGACTCGGCGGCGGCCAAAGAGGCCGCCCGCTCGATGGTCGGCCTCTACGCGTCGGCGATGCCGGCCGAGCAGCTGCGGCGCAACGGAGTCGAACCGGAGCAGCTCGCCCCGGCGATCGCGGCGCTGGGCGCGGGCGACCTCGGCGGCGCGATCGACCTCACCCCGCCCGACGTCGCCGAGCGCCTCTCGATCGCCGGCACGCCCGAGGAGTGCACGGAGAAGATCAAGCGCGAGATCGAGCCGGCCGGCGTGAACCACATGATCCTCGCGATCACGGATGCCGCGCTCGTCAAGGCGTTCATGGGCCGCGATGTCGCGGGGGTCCCCGACGTCGACACGCAGCTGCGGCTGGTGCACGACCGGATCATGCCCGCCTTCGCGTAGCGCTCACCGACCCCCCAGCGCTTCCGTGGACGCGGATGCCGCCGTCTCGGTCAGCGCACCGCCTTCGCGTCCTCCGTCAGCTCCTCGACGGCCTTGCGCGCGCCGCGCACGGCGACGGCCACGCTCATGAGCGTCGGGTTCATCGCGTTGGCGGTGGGGATCGTCCCGTTGCCACCCACCACGAGCCCGTCGACGCCCCACACCCGTGACCACGGATCGGCGACCGAGGTGCCATCGTCCGTCTCGCCGATGCGCATCGTGCCCATGTAGTGCAGGCTCGATCCGTTCGGCAGCAGCCGCGGCTCGGCGATGAACTGACCGAGGGCGTTGCCCGCACGGCGCAGCCGCTCGGTCGCCGCCGCGATCTCGGCGTTCTCGGCATCCGTCAGTTCATACGCGATGGTCATGTTCGGGAAGCCGCGGTAGTCCAGCTCATCGTCCGAGAACGTCACGCCGTCCTCGAAGCGCGGCCGCTTGCGCAGGCCGTAGCCCATGTTCACGTAGCCCCATTTGTTGCCCGCCGCCGGATGCGCGGGGTCGAGCTGGAACGGCGGGTTCTCGGCGTACATCACCTGCAGCGAGTAAGGGTGGTCGGGCTCGGAGAACGGGATGCGGTTGACCGCGGCCACCGGGTCGACAGGGTTGAGCGAGCGGCGCGCGATCTCGACCTCGAGGTCCTCTTCGGTGGCGAAGCGGCCGATCTTGTCGGCATCGAGGGCCACGGTGGAGATCACGACGGGATGTTCGGTGAGGTAGTGGCCGAGCGCACGGGGGCGGATGCCGGAAGCCCAGAGCAGCTGCGGTGAACGGAAGGCGTCGGCGGCCACGACGACGAGGTCGGCCGGAACGAAGCGCGTCTCGCGGGTGCGCAGGTCTTCGACGGTCACGCCGGTCGCGCGGTCGTTCTCGACCTCGACTCGACGTACGAGCGACAGGTCGTGCAGTTCGAATCGCTCGCTCAGCGGCGACGCCGGGTCGATGAGCGGGCCGAGCACGACGTCCGCGCCCGCCCACCTCATCGTGCCGTCAGGCTGCGGGTCACCCGCGACCGGCAGGGTGCTCGGCCCGTACCCGTCGGGCAGCTGGCCGGCGTAATCCTCCTCCAGCAGTGCGCGGATGCCCTCACCGACGGCGGAGTCGGCGAACGCGGCGCTCTGCACGTGCAGCAGGTCGCTCGCCTGTGCGATCAGCTCCTCCCACTCGTCATCGGCGATGAAGGGGATCCTCTCGCTGAACGACGGCGCCGGGGTCGCGCACGTCCAGTGCGCGCCCTGACCGCCCACGTTCGTGGCCCCGGCGGCGGCCGGGAACGTCTCGGCGTGCGCCGACCCTTCACCGCCGAAGTCGAGCAGGTGCGTGCCCTGACGGGCGGTGAACATGCCCTCCACGACGACGCCCTCGGGGATGCCGAGCGATTCGCGCAAGGCGCCCGCCTGCGGGCCCTGCGACATCTCGCGCGCCCGCTCCTTCTCGTCCGGGTCGGGGATGTTGCGCACGCTCTCGCCCGGGATCGCCGTCAGCTGCGGGCCGGCCTCGAACATCACCACGCGGGCGTCGGGGAGTCCTTCGACGAGCACGCGTGCGTAGGCCGAGCCGATCGGGCCGCTGCCGACGATGGCGATGGTGGGATGCGATGACATGGCGTCTCCTCTTCGAGTACGGGTACGGGTGTTCACGGTTCAGGCGGTGGCGGTCTCAGCGGCGTGCTCGGTCGCGACGAGCGGCTCCAGCTCGTCCGAGAGCCTGCCGTGCGGCAGCAGCAGCGCCGCAACGATCCCGACCGCGTACGCGAGTGCCAGGCCGATGAATATCGGCGCCAGCACGCTCGAGTACAGCTCGGCGACCTGGGCCTGCACGGCCGCCGAAGAGGCCGAGACCGCCTGCGGCGTGAGGGTCGACGCATCCAGCGATGCGGGAAGCCCGGCCGTGACGCCGACGCCGATCAGGCCGCCGACGATCGCGGTCGCCGTGGTCGAGCCCACCTGACGGACGAGGCTGATCGTCGCGGTCACGCTGCCGGTGTCGGTGCGCGGGGCGGCGCTCTGCGCGACGGCCACGATGATGTTCATGAACGCGCCTGTGCCGATGCCGACGAGGCCCATCGCGAGCATGGGCACCCAGAGCGGCATCCCGGGCGGAAGAAGCGCCATGACCAGAAGGCCCACGGCGGCGGCGGCGGTGCCGAAGATCGGGAAGGCGCGGTAGCGGCCGGAGCGGCTCGCAAGCGCCCCGGTCACGAGGGTGCTCACCAGCATCCCGAACACGGTCGCGATCGGCACCAGTCCCGACACGGTGGCCGTCGTTCCGTAGGCCATCTGGATGTAGGTCGGCACGTACGAGACCACCGAGAACAGGCCCACGCCGATCACGGTCGACAGCACGATGCAGACGAGGATCGTCCGGTCCGCGAAGTGGCGCAGTGGAACCACGGGCTCGGAGACGCGCAGCTCGATCGCGATGAAGGCGGCGAAGCCGACGATCGCCACCAGCGCTGCGATGATCAGCGGGATGCCGGTACCCGGCGTGCCGGCACTGGCCCAGCTCGCCGCCAAGACGAAGGCCGTCACGGTGACCCCGAGCACGACCGCGCCGGCGATGTCGAACCGGCGGCCGGAGCGCCCCGCGATGTGCGGCACCGCGATCACGGCGAGCGCTAGCGCGATCATGCCGATGGGGATGTTGATCCAGAAGATCCAGCGCCAGCCCCACGCGTCGGTGATGACGCCGCCGGCGATGGGGCCCACGAGGATCGCGATCGGGAACGCGGCGCCGATCCACGACATGACCTTCGGGCGTTCGCGGGGCGAGGTCACCTCGCCGACGATCGTCTGCGGCATCAGGTGCAGGCCGGCCGAGCCGATGCCCTGCGCCACCCGCGCGATCGCGAGCTGGGTGATGTCCTGAGCGAGTCCGCAGAACAGCGACGCGACGATGAACAGCGCGAGGCTCGAGAGGAAGACGAGCCTCGCCCCGACGAGGTCGGCGAGCTTGCCGAGCACGGGCAGCAGCACGGTGCTCGCGAGCGTGTACGACACGATGACCCAGCTCATCTGCTCGACCGCGCCGAGCTCGCCGGTGATCGTCGCGAGCGACGTGGCGACCACGGTGTGATCGAGCGCGCCGAGGAACGACACGGTCAAGAGGGACACGATGAGGAGGCGGAGCCTCCAAGCAGAGAGCGGCATATGCGAGTCACCCGAACGATCGGGTCGTCGACGCGACGGTGTGTGCCTCCCCCGCCGCATCACGGGGAAGAACGGACCCGACAGGCCCCGACGTCATGTCCATTCTATGCTCACTTATGTCGAAAAGCAACCTAACGCGGACCCTGTGCCGCTGGGCTACTCGCGCTTTACGGCGACCTGCTCCGGCTCCAGCTGGACCGCCCAGCCCTCGATGGTCCCGGAGTTCTCGTACTCCTCGATCTGGAGGATCCGCCGGCCGAGATCGACGACGTGCGGCAGCGATGCCGTGACGAACGCGCTGATCGTGAGCCACGCGTTCTCCTCGAACGCGATGCCCTCCAGCACGAGCACGTTCGCATCGACGACCTCGCGCGTGTTCGCCGCCGCGCGCGGGGATGCCGCAGTGACCGCTCGCGCGCCGTTCACCTTGTTGGCGGCGACGACGCCCGCCGCGGCCTCATCGAGCACGAGCACGCCGAACGCGTCGATGCCGGCATCCTGATCGGCGACGACCGCGGTGCCGACCCGGATCGCGAACAGCGGGTAGTCGTCGCCGGGGTCGAGCTGGTCGGCGCCGTGCCACACGACCTCGTGCCCGGCAGCCTGCGCGCGCGCCTGCAGCGCAC
Organism: uncultured Actinomycetota bacterium; assembly: GCA_963750955.1. Taxonomy (GTDB): domain Bacteria; phylum Actinomycetota; class Actinomycetes; order Actinomycetales; family Microbacteriaceae; genus Microbacterium. Next base: position 99,838 of record CAVVSI010000006.1, on the reverse strand, counting down.
GGCCGAGTTCGTATCCGCCGAAGTCGGCGGCGAAGTGGATGCGTCTCATGTCGGGACCTCCTGCACGCGAGCCGATCACACCGGAGGTGCGACGAACAGGCCCTTGTCGATGTCATTGAACGATTCGCGCGCGATCAGCTCGCTCATCTCCTGTGCCGTGCCCCACTGGTCCTGATTGGACACCTCTTTGATGTTCAGGCGGTGCGGGCTCCAGGTGTCCTCGTCGAGCACGGCGAGCTCGGTCGTGTACTCGATCGTGTTGCCGGCGGGGTCCAGGAAGTACGCGAACGTGTTGTCGCCGGCGTTGTGCCGGCCCGGTCCCCAGATCATCCGCGCCCCGGAACGGAGGATCTTGCCCGAGCCGCGCATCCACTCCTCGATGCCGCGCATCTCGAACGAGAGGTGGTGCAGCGAGTGGTGCGGACCCATCGCGATCGCAACAGAGTGGTGGGTGGCGTTGCAGCGCATGAAGTGCATCATGTCGGTGCCGTCGGGACGCGTCAGCGAGTCCGAGATCGAGAAGTCGAGGTGGTCGATGTACCACTGCGCCGACTGGTTGAGGTTGGCGGAGTTGAACACGACGTGCGACAGCTTGGACGGAATCGGCTCGCGCTCGCGGATCTTGCGCGCCTCGCGGGTCTGGTAACCCGTCGAGAACTCGAGCACCCGCCCGTCGCCGTCGAACACGCGGAACCCGTAGCCACCGCCGAATCCGGTCAGCTCCTGCGGCTCGTGCACGAACTGGACGTCCTCTGAGCGCAGCTTCTCCGCCAGAGCGTGCAGGTCGTCGCGATCCGCGACCGCGAACCCGACGAGATCGATCCGCTTGTCGTCTGCGCGCAGGCGCAGGATGAACGGCTCGGTCGATCCCTCTGCTGCCAGGTAGCTGAGTCCGTCTTCGGCGAACACCTCGGTGAGACCCCAGTACTTCGTGAAGAACGTGCGCTCCTCCTCGAAGTTCGGAACCGCGAGCGCGGCGTAGCGGAGGTGCGAGACGAGTCGCTCGGTCATGTCGTGGTCTCCTTCACAGCTGTATCGCGCGATCGAGCGCGGGAACGGCGGCGCGCGGCAGGCAGCTCGGGCGCGGGCACGGCGGCGCCGACGCGCGCGGCGAGTTCGCCGATGCCCTCGACGATCATGCGCACTTCGTCACCCTCGGCCAGCGGCGGCGGCGTGAGCCCGCCGGCGCGTCCCCACAGCTCGCCCAGGCATCCGCCGTTGCCGACGGTGCCCGAGCCGAGCACGTCGCCCGGCACGACCCGCGAGTTGCGCGCCGCGTAGGCGACGACCTCGGGGAAGGGCCAGCCCATGTTCGAGACGAGGTCCTGGCCGATGAGCTCGCCGTTCACGTACACCTCGGCACGTACGGCGAGGAATCCGTCCCCGTCGAGATACGACTCCAGCTCGTCGGCCGTCACGATCCAGGGCCCGAGCGACGTGCCGAAGTCCTTGCCCTTGGCCGGCCCGAGACGCACCTTCATCTCGCGTGCCTGCAGATCGCGGGCCGACCAGTCGTTCATGATGGTGTACCCGAAGATGTGGGATGCCGCGGCTTCGGGTGTCAGATTCGCGCCGTCCGAACCGGCCACTCCGCCGATCACGACGGCGAGCTCGAGCTCGAAGTCGAGGCGCTCCGTCACCGGCGGCCGCACCGGCTCGCCGGGCCCCAGGACGGTGTGCGGATTCGTGAAGTAGAACGTCGGAGCCTGGTACCACTCGTCGGCGACATGGCTCTTGCCCTCCACGCCGGCGCTCACGCCCTCGACGTGCTCCTCGAAAGCGACGAAGTCGCGGATCGCGGTCGGCACGAGCGGCGCCAGCAGCTGCACGTCGGCGAGCGGCCGTCCGGTCGACACGTCGACCTCCGCGTGAAGGGAATGCGCGGCATCCAGGCCCTGCGTCAGCACGTCGGCGACCGTCAGCCCGTCCGGGAACGGAACCACGCTGTCGTCGATCACGAACCCCTCTGCCACATCTGCGGCCGGTCCCTGTGGTTCGACAGGCTCACCAACCCGTCGAAGGGTCCAGCGCGCGATCCTCATGCGTTCACCCGTGTCTCGAGCAGCGCGCCGGCGTTGCCGCCGAGGATGCGATCGGCGACCTCGGCGGGCAGTCCCGCGCCGCGCACCAGCGCGACCGGGTCATCCAGTCCCATGTCGAACGGGTAGTCGCTGCCCAGTACGACCTGCGATCCGCCGGCCACCTCCACCAGCGTGCGGAGGGCGTGCGGGTCGTGCACGACGGTGTCGAACCAGATCTTGCGCAGGTACGTCGACGGCGCGTGGGCGCAGCGGCGTGCTTCGGGGCGCACCTGCCACGCACGGTCGGACCGCCCGATCGCGGTGGGCAGATACCCGCCGCCGTGCGCGGCGACGATCTTGAGGTCGGGATGCCGGTCGAGCACGCCCGCGAAGATCAGGTGCGACAGCGCGACGGCGTTCTCCGCGGGCTGGCCCACGGTGTTCGCCAGGTAGAACCTGTCGAGCCGCTCGTCGAGGCTGCAGCCGAACGGGTGCAGGAAGACCACCGCACGCAGTTCGGCCGCGCGCGCCCAGAAGGGCTCGAGCCGCGGGTCGGACAGTTCGACGTCGCCGGCGAAGGACGAGATCTCCACGCCGGCGAGCCCCCGGCCGAGCACCGCATCATCGAGGCACTCCACGATCCGCTCGGGGTGCTGCAGCGGCACGAGGCCGAGGCCCGTGAGGCGGTCGGGCGCCTGCGCGACGTGCGCGGCGACCAGGCGATTGGCCTCGTTCGCCGCCCACACGGCGAGTCCCTCCGGCGCCCACGGATAGAAGTGGTTCGGCGAGGCGCTGACCCACTGCCGGTCGACGCCCTGCGCGTCCATGTCGGCCAGGCGCACCGACACGTCGGTCAGCTTCGGTATGCGGGCGCCCACCATCGGCCCCGACACCGCGATGCTCTCGGCGCCGTTGCGCTTCAGTTCGAGAGCCGCAGCCTCGCGCACCCCGTCGGGTGCGCGGCGCTCGATCTCGGCGTGCAGGGAGGGCAGCAGGACGTGCGCGTGGACGTCGGTGACGGGGGCCTGCGCCTCATGGCCTGTCATGCGGGCTCCGCCATCTTCTTGGCGACGGCGGCGAACAAGCCGCCGGTGTCAGCGTCGCGGTTGCCGTCGATCTGCCACTGTCCGAGTTGAACCGATGCCTCGACGACCGTCTTCACGCGCGGAAGGCGGCGAGCGTGGAACTCGTCCCACAGCGTCGTCGTCGACGGCGTCCCGCTTCGACAAGCAGCTCTGTGAGGACGAAGGCGTCCTCGACACCCTGGGCCGCGCCCTGCGCGATCGTCGGAGGGCAGCTGTGCGCCGCATCGCCGATGAGGACGACGCGGCCGCGGTTCCACGGCGTTTCGATGATGTGCTTCGTGAACCACGTGTAGTTCGCGTGGGCGCCCGCCTCGAGGTCGGCGCGGATCGCGTTCCACGGACCGCCGTAGGCGCGCGACTCCTCGAGCATGATCCGGATCGCGTCCTCGTCCGAGATTCCGAAGCGGTCCTCGGCCTTCTCGACGAGGAAGGCGTACATGCTGTCGTCACCTGTCGGGGTGTAGCCGGCGATGTACACCGGTCCGCCGTAGTAAAGCTCGGTGCGCTCGACCTCGGCCGGGCGCGAGACGAATGTGCGCCAGATGCCCATGCCGGTCGGCTCGGGCTTGGTTTCGATGCCGATGAGGTCGCGCACGGTGGAGTTGAGGCCGTCGGCTCCGATCAGCAGGTCGTACGCGCCCACGCTCTCATCGTCGACGTACACCTCCACCGTGTCATCCGCCCGAGCGTCGACACCGGTGATCTTCGTGCCGAAGTGCACGTTCGCACCCGCGCGCTGGGCGTGCTCGAAGAGGATCTGCGCGAGGTCAGCCCGCGGGATTCCCATGGATCCGGGGTAGTCGGGCCGCCCGGACTTCACCTCGGGAAGCTGGGCGACGATCGGTGCGTCCGGACCTGGGGCGCGCAGGTTCAGTCCTTCGAACGCGTACCCGGCAGTGCGGATGTCGTCCCATGCGCCGAGCGCGTCGAACACGCGGAAAGCGTTGCCCTGCAGCGAGATGCCCGAACCGAGCGCGCTCAGCTCGGGCTTCGACTCGTACAGGTCGACCTCGACACCCGCCTTGGCGAGCTGGATGGCGGCGGCGAGTCCCGCGACGCCGCTTCCGGCGATGGCGACTTTGTTCACTGCGGTCATGTCAGTACCTCCGTTGGTCTGATGCGGATGTCGGATCTACAGGATCGCGACGGGGTTGATGGGTGAGCCGACCGCGCCGGTGATCGGCAGCGGTGCGGCGGAGAGCAGGAAGTCGTAGCGGCCGGATGCCGCGCACGTCGCACCGAGCTCCTCGAGGTCCCACATCTCGCCGATCGTGAGTCCGAGGTTCGGGATCACGACCTGGTGCAGAGGCTGGAACGCCGGTGCGTCGAACTCGTTCGGGCGGACTTCGAAGCCCCACGTGTCGGTCGCGATCGCCGCGATCTCGGTGCGGTGCAGCCACGCGCGCGGTCGTGAGCGACAGCCCGGGAGCGGGGCCGCCGGCGTAGTCGCCCCAGCCGTCGCGGCGCGCCCGGGCGAGCTGCCCGGTGCGCACCAGCACGATGTCGCCCCGGCCGATGCGCACGCCCTGCGCGGCGGCGCACGCGTCGAGGTCGGCCGGCGTGATCGCGTAGCCGTCGGCAAGTTCTCCCGTCGCCGGCTCGAGGTGGCGGCCGATGTCGAGCAGCACGCCCCGCGAGACGATCACGGATGCCGCGTGCTCGATGCCCGTGACGAGGTCGCCCTCGCTCGTGACCACGTCGCCCGCGCGCCGGCCGTTCCAGGCCATTCCGTGGTCGAAGATGTGGCCGAGGCCGTCCCACTGGGTCGAGCACTGCAGGGGCATTGCGATGACGTCGTCGGCCCCGCCGATGCCGTGCGGGAAGCCCTGGTTGCCACGCTCGGCGTCGACGCCGGTGTCGGTCATGGTGTGCACGGGGTTGGTCCGGCGGCGCCAGCCCTTCTGCGGTCCGTTCGTGTCGAAGGACTGCGAGAGCGAGATCACGCGGCCCTCGGTCACGAGCGCCGCCGCCTCGACGCGTTTGGCCGGGTCGATGTAGTTCAGGGTGCCCAGCACGTCGTCCTCGCCCCAGCGCCCCCAGTTGCGAAACGCCGCGGCGCGCACCGCGATCTCCGCTTCGGGGTCGGTGCGGTCGAGGTCGGCCGGGTTCTCGGCGGGCGTGCTCATGAGCCGGCCACGCAGCGCACGACCTGGGTGCCGAGGCCCTGGATCGAGCCGGTCATCACGTCGCCGTCCCGCAGGAGCCGCCCCCAGTGCGCGCCGTTTCCGGCGGGACTGCCCGTCAGCAGCAGGTCGCCGGGCAGCAGGGGCATGTTCTGGGATGCCGCCGAGACGAGGGCCGGGATGTCGAACAGCAGGTCACTGGTGGAGGCATCCTGCATCACCTGGTCGCCCAGCTCCAAGCGCACTTCGAGGTTCTCCGGGTCCACGAACGGAGCGGGGACGAGGAACGGGCCGGTCGGAAGGAACCCGGGCGCATTCTTGCCGCGGTACCAGTCCGTGCCGATCTCCTTCATGTCCTGGCGGAACACGAGGTCGCGCGTCGTGATGTCGTTGACGATCGTGTAGCCGGCGACGTGGTCCATCGCTTCCGCGCGGCTGACACGGAATGCCTCGCGACCGATCACCACCGCGAGTTCGAGCTCCCAGTCGTGCTGGTCGCTGTAGGCCGGAAGCACGAGCGGCACGTCGTCGCCGACGACCGCCGCCGGAAGCCCGATGAAGAAGTAGGGTTCGCCGTTCGCCTTGCGGTCGTCCATCATCTTCCCCGCCCACTCCCGCAGCTCCTCGACGGGCCGAGGGTCGGTCTTCTGCCTGCCGGCGACCACGAGGTCGATGACGTGCGTGCGGTAGTTCGCACCGGTCTGCAGCACCTGACGCGGCTGCACCGGTGCGGTGAGGGTGACATCGGCCAGCGGCATCCACCCGTCGTCCGTCTTCGCCAGCGCAGCGAGGCGGTCCCAGTCCGGTGAGGCGAGGAAAGCGTTCAGGTCGGCGGCGCCGAGGTCGGTGTCGCTCAGGCGGCGGATGCGCTCGCCGGCGACCAGGCCCAGCGCCGCGGTGTCGCCGTCGTGGAAGCGCGCGAGCGCGAACGGAGCGTCGAGTCGGGGGGTGGTCATGGAGGTGGTTCCGTTCATCGCTGGTCGCGTGGGAGTGGTGTCGTGGGCGGCCCGGCATTCACGAACGGGCCGCCCACGAGTCAATCAGCCCTGACCGTGCTTGGCGTAGGGGTTGAACAGCGCGGCCTTGATCTCGTCGGGCACGCCCTCTTCCGTGGCGCTCGGGCCGTCGGCGGGCGGGAACGACTCGGTCATCGACATCGGCATCGTGCTGTTGCGGTAGAAGTTGTTCGAACCCTGCGACGGACGCCACGTGTTGGGCTCCCAGTCGGGCACGTAGTTGCGGTAGCCGCCGGTGTTCAGCTCGATGCGCAGGGTCGAGGGCTCGCGGTAGTACAGGAAGTTCTGCTCGCCGATGCCGTGGATCGACGGACCGTACTCGATCGGGTAGCCGTTCTCCATGAGCACGTCGGCCGCGATCAGCAGCTCCTCACGGGTGTCGACCCAGAACGCGTAGTGGTTGACGCGGCCGGCGCGGCTCGAGCCGTCGAGCACGACGCCGAGGTCGTGGGACTTCTCGTTCGTGGTCAGCACCGAGAACACCGACATGGGGGCTTCGTCGAGGATCGTCCGGGCCATGATGCGGAAGCCGAGCACCTCGCTGTACCAGGCCGCGAACGCGTCGACGTCGCTCGTCGCGATCGTGACGTGGTCGAGCTGGCGCGGTGCGCCGGCGACCCTGCTGCGGCGGTTCGGGCGGTCGGGGTAGATCGACGCGTTGTCGCCCTCGCTGACATGGACGCGCTCGACGTCCCAGTGCAGGGTGAGGGTGTGGCCCCAGGGCCCGGTGAAGCGGTAGGCGCGTCCGATCGCGTGACCGTCGAACCACTCGCCCTGGATGCCGGCGGCCTCGACGGCCTGAGCGGCCGCGTCGAGCGCCTCGGCGCTGGACGTGCGCCACGCGGCGGTGACGAGCGACGGCTCGTCACCGGGTGCGACCACAACGCTGTAGCGGTAGTAGTCGCCCCAGCAGCGCAGGTAGACCTTGCCGTCGATGCGATCGACGACCGTGAGGCCGACCTGGTTCACGTAGAAGTCGACGGAGGCGTCGACATCGGGAGAGGTGATCTCGACGTACGACAGGTGGGAGAGGAGCTTGATCATCTTCGATCCTTTCGGCAAGACAGCGGGGAATCCCAACACCCACTTTCGCCTCGAACCGGCATATCCGGGAATCCCATATCTCCTATGTCGAGAATCAGCGACATCTATGCACGGCTGTGCAGGATCCCCTCGACCGCTTCGGTGTCGGCGATGAGGTCGACCAGGTCGCTCGGCCGATCGTGCGCCTCTACTGCGGCGACCGCGCGCCGCAGCGCCAGCCGCTCCGACGACTCGAAGCGGACCGGCAGCGCCAAGCGTCCTGCGGCGGTCGCGACGGCGATGCTCGACGCCCGTCCCTCGACCTCGACCTCGGTCAGCACCTCGCCGAGAGCCTGCGCGCGCACCCATCCACGACCAGGCCGCCGGGTCGCCACCACGGACAGCGTGAGGACGGTTCCGTCCGCGGTCTCCAGCAGCGCGAGTCCCCGGTCAGCGGAGACCAGTGTCGGTGCCTGGCCCGCGAGCACCCTTCCCCAGCCGACCGCGTCGCGTGCGATGACGCTGAGCCGCCCTGCGGATGCCGCCCCGTCGAGCACGACCGCCCGCGGCGGGACGGTTCCGGCCTGCGCCGCCCGGGCGCTCTGCGCATCGGCGGTCGCGTCCGCTCGCAGCAGTGGGCGCTCGAGGACCACCGGGATGCGGGTGCGCTGGGCGAGCAGCAGCACCTCGTCGACGGGCGCCGGCTCGGGGTCGGCCACCACGACGGCGCGAGCCCCGGCCTCCTCGGCCGCGCGCACGCGCTCCACCCATCGCGGATCGCCGGGCACGACGACCACCGCTCCCGACGGGCGATCGCCGAGTCGGCTGCTGAGCGGCAGTTCGGCGACCGCGGCACGATACGCGCCCGCCGGGGCGACGACGGCGATCATCGGGCACGCCCCTCGAGGATGAGGGCGGATGCCGCGTCCGCGAGCGCCAGCGCGTACCGTGCGTCGTCGAGCACTTCGTCGTACTCGACGACGCTCGCACCGGCGAGCACGTCGGCCAGGGCTTGCCACTCGGCAAGGTAGCCGTCGTCCTCGTCGGAGGCGTAGGTGGTCACGGTGCCCGTGGAGGATGAGACGCGCACGGCCGCACTGCCGACATGCACGAATGCCGGCGGGAACCGGACCTCCACGCGATCCGTGTCGGTCGTGATGTCCAGTCGCCACACCGCGTCGGCGCCCTCGGGAAGCATGACCGTCGTGAGCCGCACCGGTATGCCGGAGGCCCGGTACCCGACCGCGTACCCGAGCGGGGCGACGGCGCGGGCGAACACGACCTCCTCGAGCACCGGTGCGAGGTCGCGCAGCATCGGCAGATCGTGCACGGCGAGTCCGGTGAGGAGCTGGCGGACGACGGATGCCGCGATCTCGGGCACCGACAGATCAGGGCCGCCGCGCGCGGGGCTCGCGGCGGGCGCGGCGAGCTCGGTCACGACGTCGTGGTACCGGCCGTTCGGAGGGAGTGCGAGGGTGACCGCGATCGCGCGCACGACATGGCCTCCGGCATGGAAGTGATGCTTCGCCCTTCCCCACGCCGGGTCGTAGAGGTGGTTGGTGCCGACCATCAGGACCGTGCCGGCCTCCCGGCAGGCGGCCACGACGGCCTCGGCATCCGCCACCGTCGTCGCCAGAGGCTTCTCGCAGAGGACCGCGCGCTTGCCCGCGGCCACGCTGGCGAGGATCTGGGCGGCGTGCTCTGCCGGGGGACTGCACAGCACCACGATCGAGACGCGCTCGTCCGCCAGCAGGTCGTTGATGCCGGCCGACGAGCGCGCACCCACGCGCGCCGCGAGGTCGCGGGCGCGTCCGCTGCCGGCATCCGAGATGTGGACCACGTCGAACACCCCGGTCAGGCGGGCGAGGGTCGGCAGGTGCAGGGCCGCCACACCGGGGCCTGCGCCGATGATTCCGACGCCGTAGGTCATCGTATTCTCCTCAGATCTTTTGCATGGAGAGTACCTAAGTTGATCGAGAGTTGACGATAGATTTCGCAAATCGGCCGGATCCGGGCACCGGTTATGCAAAAATTGACCATGGCCAAGGAGTCCACGCTGAGATTCGGCGCACAGACCGATGAAGTGACGAGTCTGCTGCGGATCGTCAACATGGTGCGCGAAGGCGCCGCGTCGACGCGCCCCGAGATCGGCAGGATCACCGGGCTCGGTCGCGGCGTCGTCACCCAGCGCGTGGATCACGCGATCCAGATGGGGTATCTCGAGGACGGCGAGTTCGGGCCCTCCTCCGGTGGCCGGGCGCCGCGCACCCTGCGCTTTCGCAGCGATCGCGGGCGCATCATCGTCTGCGCGCTCGGCGCCCTGCACATCCATGTCGGCGTCGCGATGCTCGAAGGCGACATCCTCGAGCAGCAGCACCGCGCATGGGACATCTCCAAAGGCCCCGCCGAGACGCTCGAGGCTGCGATGGCCATGATCGACGACGTCCTCGCCCGGACGCCGGACGTCCCGGTCTGGGGTGTCTCCGTGGGTGTGCCGGGGCCGGTGGACTTCGCGACCGGCCGACCGGTCGCTCCGCCGATCATGCCCGGCTGGAACGGATTCGATGTGCGCCGGCGCTTCGAGCAGCGCTACGAGGCGCCCGTCTGGGTGGACAACGACGTCAACCTTCTCGCGCTCAACGAGCGATCGCTCCGCGGCGACGAGCGACTCGACCTGATCTACTGCAAGGTCGGAACCGGCATCGGCGCCGGGCTGCTCTCGCAGGGCCGCATCCATCGGGGTGCCAACGGCGCGGCCGGCGACATCGGACACGTCCGCGTCGCCGGCTCGGATGCCGTGTGCCGATGCGGCAAGGTCGGCTGCCTCGAAGCCGTCGCCGGAGGGTGGGCGCTCGTGCGCGATGCCGAGGCGGCCGTCGCGAACGGAGCCACCGGTGCTCTTGCACGGCGGAGCGCCGACGGGTTCCCGCTCACGCCCGAAGACATCGCGCGCGCCGCGGAGGACGGCGACGCGCTCGCGATCTCGCTCATCCAGCACTGCGCCCGCGTGGTCGGCGAGTCCATCGCCGCTCTGGTCAACATGTTCAACCCCGGCACCATCGTGATCGGCGGGGCGGTGGTGGGCGCGGGCGAGGTCTTCCTCGCGGAGGTGCGCCAGCGCGTCTACGAGCTGTCGTTGCCGCTTGCGACCCGTGACCTCACCATCCTCCAGTCCCGGAGCGACCTGCGCGAGCCGTTGCGCGGCGGGGCCGAGATGGTGCGCGAGCAGCTGTTCGACGCGACGTTCCCCCGCTGGTTCGCCGACGGGCAGCCGACCGTGCAGGGCGTGCACAGGGCAGCTGCCTGACACTTCTTCCGCTTTTCTACGTAAGCGTGTAGATTCTTGTCGTAAGCCCGTTTTCGCGGCGCCAACGACACGAGGACGTGCCACGTGACACTCACCGCCCTGCGCGACGACGCGCTTCAATCGACCAGCGACGGATTCGCCCTCCGCCTGGGACTGCCGTGGATCCGCTCCCTGCCGGTGGCATCGCTGCAGGACCTGACCGTCTCGATCGACGGCGAAGCTGCCGGTCCGCTCACGGTCGACGTGGACGGGCGCATCATCGACGTCCCGGCCTTGGCCGACGAACCCGGCTGGTGGTTCCTGCAGGACCGCCTCACGGTCCGCGGCCGACGGAAGCTCAGCCCCGGCGTGCACGATGTCGACGTGACGTTCCGCCTCGTCATCCCCTATCTCCAGACCGGCCCGGACGGCCCGCTGGCTCTGCCGTTCCACCTCCGGCGGACGCTGACAGCGGATGCCGCGGCATCCGTCAGCGCCGCATACGCGCCCACGCCCGCGGACGCGCAGCCCGCCGCGAGGGGCGAGCTTCCGGCCGGATGGACGCTCGCGGCATCCGCGTTCAACTGGACGCCGGACGTCATCCGCGCGGAGCGGCCGTCGCCCGAGATCGCCGTCGGCATCGTCACGAGCGGCGTCGCGTCCGTCATCGAACTCGAGCCGGGCCAGCTGTGGCGCTCTTTCCCGGAATCCGCCGACGCGGAGGTCGACGCGCTCCGCGCGGGCCTCAGCACCGCGGGCGGGTCGGTGAGCATCGTGGGGGCGAGCCTCGACGACTGGCTGAGCCCGACGCGCAGGCGTGACGAGGACGAGCGGTTCGCGTTCCTGCTGCCGCAGCTGCGCGCGGCGCACCGCGTCGGCGCCTCCGGTGTGCGCCTGCCGATCGGGCAGGCGGGCGAGCCGCTGCTGCGCCGCCTGCTTCCCGCGCTCGCCGAGCTGGATCTCGTGCTCTACGAGGAGATCCAGGGGCAGCAGACGCCCGACGCGCCGGGCACCGCTGCCGCGCTGGAGACGATCGCGCGACTGGACGACCCGCGCGTGCGGGTGCTGCTGGACATCAGCATGCTGATGCCCTCGCTTCCGCCGAGCTACCTGGAGCTGCTGCGCCGGAGCGGAGTCGACGAGGCCTTGCTGAACCGGCTCGGTACTGACTGGCGAGACCCGGCCACCAACGGGGCGGTGATCGACGCGCTGCGTTCGGGAGGCGTGCCTCCGCAGGTGCACACCGCGTTCATGAATCTCCTCGTGCGGTTCGGGCGTTCGCGCGCGAGCGATCTGCGCGGCATCCTTCCGCTCATCGGTGCGGTGCACCTGAAGTTCTGGGATCTCGACGACACGGACGAGCGCGTCTCGGGCCCGATCCGCGACATCGCCGCGGAACTGGCCGCCAGCGGATTCACCGGCACGCTCTGCAGCGAATGGGGCGGCCACGAGTGGCTCGACGACGATGCCGCCGACATGACCAGACGGCATCTCGCCCTTGCGAGCCAGGCTCTCCGCGCGGGCGCGCTGAGCGCAACACCGGCCGGTGAGCGGCGGTAGCGGGCGATGACGACGACAGGAGACACGATGACGGACGTGCTGAACGTGCTGATCCTCTCGGGCCACATGACCCGCGAGCACGACAACGAGCACCGCAGCTTCCGCCAGCACAATCAGTGGCTGACGACGCTGCTCGAAGACACCGGGCGGTTCCGTGTGCGCGTCGTCGAGGATCCGCGCGGGCTCGGGGCGGAGATCATCGACAAGTACGACGTCGTGATCGTGGTCTTCGAGGGCCGCGACGGCTACTTCGACAAGGCCGTCGGATTCGGCGAGGAGACGGATGCCGCGCTGCTCCGCTTCGTGCACGAGCACGGGAAGGGCATCGTCTGGTTCCACGGCTCGGCCGCGCAGGAGGACTCCTGGGGCTACCCGGAGGAGTACAACGTGATGCGCGGCTCCAAGCTGAGCGCCGCCGAGACGGGACTGCGGCCCCGTCCGTGGGGCGAGGCGCTGCTGAAGACCGCCGAGCCGCGGCATCCGATCACCGAAGGCATCAACGCCACGTGGACCGTGACCGGCGACGACATCCTCACCGGCGTGCAGCTGTACGACGGCGCGCAGGTGCTGCTGACGACGTTCGACGATCTGGAGTCGTACGAGAAGGCGCCGGTCTGGCCGATGTCCCACTACCCGGTCGCCATCCCGCCGGAGGGCATCGCGGCACTGCCCGGGATGAACACCGACCAGCCGATCGCCTGGATCAACCAGTACGGCGCCGGCCGCTCCTTCACGATCACGATCGGGCACGACATCGACACGTTCCGGCGCATCGAGTTCATCCGGATGTTCCCGCGCGGCGTCGAGTGGGCGGCCACGGGCGAGGTGACGCTCGAAGGCCCGGATCGCCGCGGCGAACGCCGGTTCCTGCCCTGGCCGTACTACAACCGCGAGGGCTGAGCGCGGCGGCCCGCCCCAGCCGCGAGTGCACGACTTGCCGCCGAATGCACGGGTTTCCCGCGTCGGGAACCCGTGCACTGGGCGAGAACCCGTGCGCTCGAGGGAGGCGCGCACGCGCTTCTCAGCGGGGCTGCAGGCCCGCCGCCCGGTACACGTCGTCGACGACCTCCATCGTGCCGACACCGAGCTTCGCGTCCAGCGGGCTCGGCGAATCGGTGCGCAGCACGGCGGTGAGGTGCTCGAGCTGGCGGCTGTAGCTGTTCTCGCCGTCGACGGCCTTCTCCTCGATGAGCAGCTCCTCGCCCGCTGTGACGCGCAGCACCGCTCCCCACTGCGGAACGATGACGCTCGTCGCCTCCAGGTCGGCACCGCTCCCGGCTGACCCGCAGCGCCATGCTCCCCTGGTCGTCGCCGATGAACGACGACCGCACGCGCGCCGGGATGCCGCCCGGAAGCTCGAGGACGGCATCCGTCTGCAGGTCCACGCGGGGGTCCTCGTCGTACAGCACCGCCTCGGCCGAGATGACCGTCGGCTCCCCCCAGGCGACGCGGATGAGGTCGACGGCGTAGCACCCGACGTCCATGAACGACCCGCCACCCAGATCGCCGTCGAGGCGGATGTTGCCCGGCTTCACGACGAAATGGGGGATGCTGTAGTCGAACTCCACGCGCTGCACCTCGCCGAGCACGCCCGAGGCGAGCACCTCGAGCAGCCTGCGCGTGAAGCCGTGCAGTCGGTAGTGGAACCCCACGAAAGCGCGCCGCCCCGCAGCATCCGCGGCGTCGGCGATCTCCGCCGCGGTCGTGCCGTTCGCCGACAGCGGCTTCTCGCACAGCACGTGCTTGCCGCCCTGCAGCGCTCGCACGGCCCAATGCGCCTGCACGGTCGAGGGGAGCGGGATGTAGACGAGGTCGATGTCCGGATGGTTCAGGACCATGTCGTAGTCGCCGGACTCGGGCACCCCGAGGCGATCGGCCAGCGTCAGTGCCCGCTCGGGATCGCGGGCGCCGATCGCGATCACGCGCACGCCGTCCAGCTCGCGAGCGGGCTCCACGATCGCACGCTCGGCGATGCCCGCCGCACCCAGGATTCCGATGCCAAGTGGCTGCTCAGTCACGGTCGCCCCCACTCAGGATGCGGCGACGTGCGTCGAGCTGGGTCGCGATGATCCGGTCCTCCCAGTCGTCGACGGGAACCTCCTCGACGAGCCCCTGGTTCTCCAGATGCTCGAACGCGTCCGCAAGACCCTCCTCCAGCGAGATCCTCGGCACGAACTCGGGCACGTCGCGCTGGAGCTTCGCGGCGCTGTAGAGCAGGTTCTTCGCGAAGACGCCGGGCACCATGAGAAAGCGCTGCGGGTCCAGCTCGTACAGAAGCTCCGAGGAAACGCCGACCTGCTCGACCTGGCGTCCGAGCACATCCATGGCGACGCGGTGGATGTCGGACCACTCCATCGCGCGCGGGTTCACGAGGAAGTAGACCTGCCCGATGGTGCGGTCGCGCTCGAGCGCACCGACGAAGCCGCGCGCCGCGTCATCGACGTGGAGCAGGTGGTGCAGGGCGGTCCCCTCGCCGACCCGCAGGATCGGACGCCCCTCGCGGATGCGCCGGATCCAGCGCGTGTCGATGCCGACCTGCCGGACGACGCGCTTGCGCCCGTATGTGGTCGACGGCTTGATGATCGTCGCCGGGAAGCCACTGTCGTAGAACGCCGCCTGGTACAAGCGGTCGAGTGCCACCTTCTGCTCGGCGTACGGCACCGCGGGGCGAAGGGGGTGATCCTCGGTGATCGGCAGCCAGTCCGCCGTCTCGCCCACCGTGGTCACGGTCGACGTGTGGATGAAGTGGCCGACGTCGCGGAACGCCTTGAGGCCGGCCGCTCCGTGGGCGGGCGTGAAGCCGATGAAGTCGATGGCCGCATCGAAGCGCTCGCGCTGCACGGCCGGGATGAACCACTCGAGGTCATGCCGATCGCCGGACAGGTGCCGTACGCCCTCGGGCAGAGCTCCGGACGAGCCGCGCGTGACGCAGGTCACGTCGTGCCCGCGCTCCAGGAGCAGCCGGACGACGCTCGTGGAGATGTTGCCGGTTCCTCCGACGATGCCGACCTTCATTCGGTCCCTCGGGACTGCCACTGTCGATCGGCCCCGCCGGACCCTGGCTGCGCCAGTGATCCATGTAGCTCCACTTGATCCTCGGCGGTTCGGTGGTCGCGGTGGTCATGGTCGTGCCTGCCTTCGTGTGAGCGGGTGAGTCGGGGCGCGGCGCATCGCCACGACCTGCGGGACCCGCCGCGCGCGGGCGCGGCGGCGGCTACTTCGTCGAGAACGCGGCGTCGAATGCGGCCGCGGGGGGCGTGATCTCGGCGAGCTTGCGCACGAACTCGAGCGCCTCGGGAGCGCCTGTCAGCCGGTCCATGCCGGCGTCCTCCCACTCGACGCTCGTGGGGCCGTCGTAGCCGATCGCGTTGAGCGCGCGGAAGAGCGGCTCCCAGCGGACGGCGCCGTGCCCGGTCGAGACGAACGTCCACCCGCGCCGCGGGTCGGCCCAGGGGCGATGCGACCCGAGTACGCCGTTGCGCCCGTCGAGGTTCGTGATCGACTCCTTCACGTGCACGTGGAAGATGTGGTCGGCGAAGTCGAGGACGAACGCGACATAGTCCAGCTGCTGCCACACGAAGTGCGACGGGTCGAAGTTGAACCCGAAGCTCTTGCGGTGGCCGATCGCCTCGAGGGTGTCCTTCGCGGTCCAGTAGTCGTAGGCGATCTCGGACGGGTGCACTTCCAGGCCGAATCGCACGCCGACCTCCTCGAAGACGTCGAGGATGGGGTTCCACCGATCGGCGAAGTCCTGGTAGCCCGCGGCGATGTAGGCGTCGGATGCCGGGGGGAACATCGCCACGGCCTTCCAGATCGACGATCCCGTGAATCCGTTGACGGTCGTCACGCCGAGCTTGGCCGCGAAGCGCGCCGTGTCCTTCATGTCCTCCGCCGCGCGCTGACGCACGCCCTCGGGGTCGCCGTCGCCCCACACGCGAGCCGACAGGATGTCGCGGTGGCGCTCGTCGATCGGGTCGTCGCAGACCGCCTGGCCCGTGAGGTGGTTCGAGATCGCGTAGACCTTCAACCCGTTGCGCTCGAGAATGTCGAGCCGCGACTGCACGTAATCCGCGTCGTCCCAGCGAGATACGTCGAGGTGATCGCCCCAGCAGGCGATCTCGAGGCCGTCGTAGCCCCACTCGCCGGCGAGCCGGGCCACCTCCTCGAACGGCAGGTCGGCCCACTGGCCGGTGAACAGAGTGATCGGTCGTGCCATTGCTCTCTCCTTCGGGCGGAAGATCAGACGGATGCCGGGGCGCTCGCCGCGACGCGGACCCAGGCGGACTCGTTCTCGTCGGAGCGCTCGACCGCGTCGAGCACGCGCTGAACCGAGAGGCCCTCCGCGAAGCTCGGGTGGGGGTCCGTGCCCTCGGTGATCGCGGTCACGAGATCGACGACCTGGTGGCTGAAGCCGTGCTCGTAGCCGAGCATGTGGCCGGCGGGCCACCACGCGGAGACGTACGGATGCTGCGCCTCGGTGACGAGGATCTTGGTGAAGCCCTGGCGATCTTCCGGAGCGGTGCGGTCGTAGAACTGCAGGGCGTTGAGGTCTTCGAGGTCGAACGCGAGCGCGCCCTTGTCGCCCGAGACCTCGATCGTCAGGGCGTTCTTCCGCCCGGTCGCGAAGCGGGTCGCCTCGAACGACACGAGAGCGCCGTTCGCGAGGCGGCCGGTGAAGATCGCGACGTCGTCGACGGTCACCTGCCCGTAGCCCTCGGCGGCTGTGCCCGACAGCCCTGACCCCGAGCCCTGCAGGGGCCGCTCCTTCACGATCGTGTCGATCGTGCCCGAGATCGCGTCGACGCTCAGGCCGGTGACGAACTGGGTCATGTCGATGATGTGGGCGCCGATGTCGCCGAGCGCGCCGGAGCCCGCGTGCTCCTTCTGCAGACGCCACGCCAGCGGCATCTGCGGATCGACCAGCCAGTCCTGCCGGTAGGCCGCGCGCACCTGCTGCACCGTGCCGACGACCCCTTCGGCGATCAGATCGCGGAGGAAGGTCACCGCCGGGACACGACGGTAGGTGAACCCCACCATCGAGCGCACCCCGCGCGCGGCGGCGCGGGCCGCGGCATCCGCCATCGCCTCGGCCTCGGCGACCGTGTTGGCCAGTGGCTTCTCGCACAGCACGTGCTTGCCGGCCTCCAGAGCGGCGATCGCGATCTCGGCGTGCGAATCACCCGGCGTGACGATGTCGACGATGTCGATGTCGTCGCGGGCGATCACCTCGCGCCAGTCGGTGGCGGACTCCGACCACCCCCACTTGGCAGCGGCATCCGCCACCGCCTCGGCGCTGCGCCCGACGACCACCGTCATCTCGACGTCCGCCGGCAGCTCGAACATCCGCGGCGCCTGGCGCCACCCGACCGAGTGCGTCGCCCCCATGAAGCCGTACCCGATCATGGCGACGCGAAGCGGCCGCGTCCTGCCGGCGGTCATGCCAGCACGACCTCGCGTTCGACCGGCACGCGGTTTGTGACGTACCGACCGGGGCCGCCGTCGACGCCGGGCATGATCTGCATGTAGAGAAGTCGCATGGTCAGGACGACCTCGACGGTCAGCTTCTCGCCGGCCTCGGGAGCGTGATCCAGCGGGATCACGACCTCCGGCTTGTCGGCGACGAACCAGAGCGTGTCCCACTGCTCGGGCAGCTCCTCGATGCGGTAGCTGCGGCCGTTCAGCTCGAATCGCAGGTCGTCCTTCGGCACCGGCACGCCGTTGACGGACGCCGCGACGTCGTCGACCGCCGACAGCCAGAGGCTCCGGTACCAGGGAAGCTGCACCGATACGGCGATGGCGTTCTCGCGCCGACGGACGTCCTTGTCGGAGAAGAGGGAGTTGTGGGTGGCCATGGAGGCTCCTCGGTAGGGGGAAGGTCAGTGGAAAGTGTCGGTGAACGTGTCGTGCGGCACCGGGGGTACAGGCTCGAGCTTCTGCACGGTCGAGGGGCTGTACGGGTGGTTCTTCGAGGGCACCGGCTGGTCGGCGGGCGGCATGAAGACGGGCTTGCCGTCGTCGCCGAAGTACATCAGGTCGAGGTCGAATGCGCCCTGGTTCTTCTCGCCGAAGCTGATCCAGTTCTCCTCGAACGGTGCACGGGCGAGTTCGTAGCAGCGGAACTTCCAGATCTTCCACTCGCCGTCCTGCTTGAGGAAGTCGATCGCGTACTTGCACCACACCCAGTGCGCCCAGACCTTCTTGCCCTGCACCTCGCCGGGCGAGTACATGTCGGGGAACTCCTTGGCGACCTCGGGGTCGGTCAGGCCCGACTCGGTGCCGGCCATGAGCCAGACTCCCTTGGCGGTCTGGCCGTCGGCGGCGACCTCGATGACGGGCGTCGTCGTGGCGTGCAGGATGAGCTTGCCGACCGGCGACGGGCGGCCCTGGTGATAGCGGATCACGCTGTCGTACTCGGTGTACTCGCCGGCGTTCGTGTAGCGGGCACGGATGCCCTCGGTGCCCACGGCTGCACCCAGAGCGGGATGATCTGCTCGTCCTGGAACGCGTTGTGCAGATACATGTACCGATTGAAGACGTTCTCGACCGCGCCACGATCGTGAGCCGACTGGGCGATCTTCGTCACCTCGGCGAGCGCACCGCGCAGTTCATCGATCTCGGCGCGCAGGTCGGTCACGGACGGTTCGGTGATGGTTTCGGACATGGACGGGCCCCTTTGCTCGGTCGATCTCACGCCGTGGCGGATGCCGCGGAGACGGTCTCTTCTATGGCACGCCGCATGAGCGCGTGCTGCTTCTTCACCAGATCGATGGGGTCGGACTCCCCCAGGTCGGAGAACGCGTGGCCCTCCCACTCGCTGGAGAGGTAGCCCTGGTAGCCGCCCTCCACGAACTGCCGCACGATGCGCGGGATGTCCATGGCGGGCTCGTCGCCGTTCTCGTCGATGTCGTAGAACTTCGCGTGAACGTGGAAGATCTGCGGCATGATGTCGAGCCACTCCTCCGGCGGCACCAGCCCGTGCATGTTGAACGCGAGGCGGGTGAAGGGACCGAGGCGTGCGAAGTCGAACCCCTCGCTCGTGAGGAAGTCCTCGAATTTCTGATTGCGCACGTGCATGGGTGTCGGCTCGTGCCAGATCTCGTCCATCACCGAGAAGTACTCCTCCGGCATCCCCATCTGACGCATGGTGCGCAGCAGCGTCGGAGACAGGCTGTGCATCGTCGAGGAGAAGTCGGCGGTGAAGCCGAGGCGGTCGGACTGCAGCTCGTCGTACATCTCGCGCATCTGCAGCACCTGCGGGTTGTTCGGCCCCGACGGCGCGTGGATCTCGTAGCCGAGCTTCTGGTCGTACTTCTCCGCCAGCGGCAGCAGGCTGCGCAGCAGCTCCTTGCCGTGAGAGCGGATGACGACCTTCTTGAAGCCGAGCGTGTGCGCGGTCTTGAGCTGGCGGGCGAGGAAATCGTGCTCCTCGTCAGGCGTCATGTCGCGATCCTTCCGGCGCCCCATGTCGAGGTTCGTACCCACCGCGCTCGGCTCGAGGCCGTAGCGGTCCATGCTGTCGCGCCAGATCTTGACGAACTCGTCGTCGACATCCGGGTATGTGCGCAGCATCTGCGCGATGTTGAACTCGATGCCGGGCCCGAGGCCGTGGTCGGCCGCCGCCTTGATGAGCGTCTCGGGCGTGTACAGACCCGCGGCGAACTCGCTGGTGAGCGAGTAGAGGGTGATGCCGAGCTTGATGCCCGTGCCGGCGATGCCGTTGTCGTCAGTCATGTCATCGGTCCCTGAGCTTGTCGAAGGGTCGTCGGTCGGAAGGGTCAGCCGCGAACGGGCTGGGCGAGGTGGGCGTGGAGGATGCTGCGGGCCTCCGCGGCATCCGTGATCATGCGTGATCCGGCGTTCGCGGCGGCGGACCGCTGCACCGCCTGTTCGCCGGCGATGATCTCGAACGGGCTCTGCCAGAAGTTCCAGTGCCAGCCCTCGTACTCGCTCGAGATCGCCCCCGAGTAGCCGTTCTCGACAAGGAGCCGGATGAGATCGCGCACCGGCACCGAGGGCTCTTCGCCGTTCTCGTCGATGCCGAAGAACTTGCCGTGCACGTGCCGGATCCAGGGGAAGATCTCGAGCCAGTCGTCCACGCGCGCCGGGCCGAACAGTCCGGTGCCGTTGATGCCGAAGTCGATGCCGAGGTCGGGACGGCCGTTCTGCGCGGCCAGGCCGATGAACGACCCGAATCGCTGGCCGTGCTCGGCCTGGTCGGCCGGCGGGCCCTGCTGGTAGTAGGTGTCCCACAGGTCCACGACTTTGCCCAGCAGCTCCTCGGACGCCCCGCGGCGGCGGTACGCCTCGATCAGCGACGGAGCGAAGCCGCTGACGGTCGCGCCCCAGTCCATCGTGAACCCGAGGAACGGAGATCCGACCTTCTCGAACCGGTCGCGCAGCGCCAGGATGCGGGGGTGCGAGGCGTACTGGTCGGCGTGCACCTCGAGCGCCAGGGTGACCCCGTGCGCTTCGGCGATCGGGGCGAGAGCCTCCATCGAGTCGGGGGTGATCGAGATCTGCACCCGCGCGATCGGGAAGCCGAGCTTCGCGGCCGCCTGAATCTGCAGCGTCATGTACTCGATCAGCTCGTCCTGGGTGAGCAGGCGATCGCGGTGGATGCCGATGTCGGCGTTCACCGCGAGCGACGTGGTCACCAGCCCGACCTCGTCGACGAGGTCGCGGAACCAGCCGGCGAAGGAGTCCTCGATCTGCGGAAAGCCGCGGAAGCTGGAGAACCCGATCACCTCGAGTCCGGGGCCGTATCCCTCGGCGGCGACCTTGCGGATCAGCCCCTCCAGGTCGTACTCGCGGCCGTGGAACGCGCGGGTGAAGCTGTAGAGGGTTACGCCCTGGATCGGAGTGCCGAGGCTCATGCTGCGACCGCCTTCATGGTCTTGATGTCGTGCTCTTCGATGTGCAGGGTCTCGGTGTCCGAGATGATGATGTACGGGATGTAGAGGGTGAGATCCACCCGGACCTCGTGCTCGGCGTCGGCATCCGCGATCGGCAGCTCGCCCGACAGCACGGCGGAGTCGGTGGGGAACCACCACTCGCCCGTCTCGTCGACGAGTTCGTCGAAGCGGAACTCGCGGTCGTTCATCCGCCAGCGCAGCGACTCCGCCGGAGCATCGACGCCGTCGACGCTCAGCTTCGCGCCGGCGATGCACGAACCCGGCAGAGCGCGGTACCAGGGCAGACGGACCTCTACCGCGGTCCGCGGCCCATCGGTCGTGAGCGTGCCCTGCTCGATGATGCGATCGGGGATCACGAGAACCTCCAGGTTCTGGGCCGACGCGGTCGGCCGGACATCTTTGTCATTGTTTCTACACTCTAATGTCTGAATCAGACTAAAGCAAGCGCGAAAGAGGCGACCTTCGCGCGTTCGTCCGTCACCTGTGCACGATTCGTCGCGCAACTTCCGTGCACAGGTGACGGACGAACACCGGATGCAGTCATCTCAGCGCCTCCGCTATGTGACGCGCTCCTCGCACCGCCAGCGCGACGCTCGTGAGCGTCGGATTGCATGCGGTCGAGGTGGGGATGACCCCGTTGCCCGCAACGAAGAGGCCCCGCACTCCCCACACCTCGCTGTCGGGTCCGCAGACGCTCGTCCCGTCATCGGTCTCGCCCATGCGCGTCGTGCCCTGGTAGTGCAGCGAGGCACCGAGGGGCATCGTGAACGGCCGCGGATCGAGAGGCTCGCCGATCGCGGCGCCGAGGCGCACGATCTCCTCGCGGGCACGGTCCATCACTGCGTGATCGTGGTCGGTCAGGCGATAGTGGATGCCGATGGCCGGCATCCCGTAATCGTCGAGGCGATCGTCTTCGAAGGTGACGCGGTCCTCGCGCTGCAGATCCTTCGCACAGAACAGTCCGAGTCCGACGATCGATCCGGGCTGGACGGTGTCGTCTTCGGCGAGCGGCACCGGCGATGCATCCAACTGCATGACCTGTCCATGGAAGGGCATGTCGTCAGTGAACGGAACCCAGCTCACCCCGCTGTATTCGGCCAGTGTCCCGTCGGCCGGCACCTCGGTGTCGAGATCGGGCAAGTCACGCAGACGCGTCGCGAACACGATCTGGGCCTGGTCGTTGAGATAGCGACCGAGGGCGTCGGGACGGATGCCGGAGGCCCACAGCACCTGCGGGGTGCGCAGGGCATCTGCAGCCACCACCACGAACCGCGCTCGAACCGTGTGCAGGTCTCCTGTGCGCAGATCGCGCACATCGACGCCGACCGCGCGCCCTTCGTCGAGGAGCACCCGCGTCACCAGGGACTCGTCGTGCAGCGTGAAATTCGCGTTCGAACGGGTCGCCTCGCCCAGGACGACATCGGACCCGGACCAGACCAGGCGCCCGTCCTCGCGGCGGTGCACGGCGAGGGGCATCCGCTGCACGCGTGTCTGCGCGACGCGGCCCTCGTCGACCGCGGATGCGAGCCGCTGCCGCACGATCTCGCCGAACGGCGAGCCGTCGAAGGCATCCGTCGTGACGCCGAGCAGCCGGTCCCCCTCATCGAGCAGTTCGTCCAGATCGGGAAGGAAGGTGATCCGCTCGCTGCCCCCGGGCCGCGGGCACGCGGCGGTCCAGTGCGCAGCCATGCCGCCGACGTTGCTCGACATCGCCGCGACGGGCAGGCCGTCCTCGCCCTCGAACTGGTAGCCGTCGGTCAGCAGGTAGGTGCCCGCGCGTCCCATGCGCTGCCCGCTCTTGACGGCGGCCGGTGAGCTGACCGTCGCCGCACCTGCGCTGGGACCCTGGGATGCACGCTGCGCCTCTGCACGCTGAGCCGGGTCCTCGATGTTCTTCACGTGCGCACCCGGCGGGTCCGACACCGTCGGGCCCACCTCGAACATCGCGATCGTGGCCTGCGGCGCCTGCTCACTCAAGATGCGCGCGTACGCAGCCCCCGTCGGCCCGCTGCCGACGATCGCGACGTCGACCGCTTCGGGGTAGCGACCGGTCATGCCTGCGCCGCGACGTCGCGGATGTAGCGGACCGACTCCTCCGAGGCGGTCTGCGGGTAGTACTCGAGCCCGATCGGCCCGTCGTAGCCGGAAGCACGCAGCGCCGCCAGCGTGGCCGGCCAGTCGAGGTCGCCGGTTCCAGGCTCGCCGCGGCCGGGTGCGTCCGCCAGCTGGACGTACTTGATGATCGAGCCGGCGTTGGTCAGCTCCGCCTCGATGTCCTCTCCTTCGACGGCCGAGTGGTAGATGTCATAGAGCACCCCGAAGAACGGCGAGTCGACGCCGCGCGCGACGTAGACGCCCTCGGCCGTGCGGTCCAGCAGAGAACCGGGGTGATCGACGCGGACGTTGACCGGCTCCAGGACGAGCGTGATGCCCGAACCATCGATCTGGGCGATGGCCTTCTGATAGATCTCGATGAGCTTGTCGAGCTGCACCTGGCGCTTCCAGCCGCCGAATCCGGTCCCGCTGCCGACCACGATGCGGGGCGTGCCGAGGAAGTGAGCGATCTCGACGCCCTCGTCCAGTTTGCGGTAGAACTCGGAGTGGTCCCACGGCGGGATCATGAACTGCGTGCGCGGCTCGGACAGCTGCGCGGTCAGCTGCGTGCCGGTCTCCTCAAGCGCGGCCTTGAGCGCCGGCAGGTCCTTGGGCTGCGAGGGCGCGTCCGCGCCGGTCGGGCCCCACATCTCGACGGCGGTGAAGCCGGATGCCGCGGCCGCGCGCACGCGGTCGTGGTAGTCGCCGGCCTCGGTGAAGAGGAGTTCGATGTTGGGTGCGAGCTGGTACATGGTGATGGTCTCCTGGTCTGCGATGGGTGAATCGTCTTGATCAGGCGGCATCGCTTCGACGAATGACGGGTGCCGCCGGAATAGATCGCCTGGATAAGATGGGCGGCACACCCGACGTCGGACGAAGGATCGAATCAACGTGGCCGATCACCCGCTTCTGTCCCGTCTCGACCTGAACCTGCTGGTCGCGCTGGACGCACTGCTCACCGAGCGCAGCGTGACGCGCGCCGCCGAGCGGCTGCATCTGAGCCAGCCGGCGCTGAGCGCCTCGCTGGCGCGGCTGCGCAACCACTTCAACGACCCGATCCTGGCGCGCCGCGGCAACGCCTACGAGCTGACGCCGCTGGCCCTGCGGCTCACGGAGCACACGACGATCGCGCTGGATGCCGCCCGACGTGTATTCGAGAGTCAGGCGACCTGGACGCCCCACGAGTCGTCCCGCGAGTTCTCGATCTACGGCTCGGACTACGGCTTCGCCACGATCGGCGCCGCGGTCTCGCGCGTCGCCGCGCGGACGGCGCCGGGCGTGCGCTTCCGCTTCATGCTCCACAACACGCCGATCGTCGACGATGCCGCGAACAGTCTGCGGTCCGTGGACGCGATGGTCATCCCCCACGGGTACCTCACCGACCTCCCGTACGAGGACCTGTGGCGCGACCGCTGGGTTGTCATCGCCGACGAGTCCAACGCGCTCGTGGCCGAGGGCCTCAGCATGGAGATCCTGGCGCAGTGCCCGTGGGTGTTCACCTACCGGTCGCGTTCGGCGTTCACCTCGGCCGGTCGTCAGCTGCAGATGCTGGGGCTCGAGCCCGTCGTGGACGTCGTCGTCGAGAGCTTCCTCGCGCTGGGCCACTTCATCGCCGGCACCCGCAGGCTCGGCCTCGTGCAGGCGGCCCTCGCTCCCGAGGTCGCCCGGATGGGCGGCATCCGCATCCTCGAGCCGCCGTTCGACGCGACGCCCACGGCGAACGCGCTGTGGTGG
This sequence comes from uncultured Actinomycetota bacterium, assembly GCA_963750955.1. Classification (GTDB taxonomy): domain Bacteria; phylum Actinomycetota; class Actinomycetes; order Actinomycetales; family Microbacteriaceae; genus Microbacterium. The sequence goes on along the minus strand of CAVVSI010000006.1, from coordinate 74,984 downwards.
CATCCCGTGCACGACCGCGATCCCGAACATGCGTGGATGCGCTCCGTCTTCCTCGAGGCCGCGCGCGAGGTGCAGTCCCAGGTCGCGGCCGGCGCCCGCTACGTCGAGCCGATCGGGTCCGAGGTCTCCGCCGTCAGCCCTTGAGTCCACCGGCGAACCCCTGGATGAAGCGCTTCTGCGCGAACATGTAGAACGCGAGGATCGGGATCATCGAGATGATCACGACCGCGAAGATCTTGTTCCACGCCGAGACGAGGCCGCCGACGTAGGTGTACATCGCGACCGGCAGCGTCTGCGTCGTCGACCCTCCGAGGAAGATCAGCGAGTTGAAGAAGTCGTTCCACACGATCAGTCCCGCGAGGATCGCGACGGTGCCGGTCGCGGGCGCCATGAGCGGGAGCACGACGCGGAAGAACGCCTGGGTGGGTGTCGCCCCGTCGATGACGGCGGCCTCTTCGTATTCGGTGGACAGTCCCCGGAAGAAGCTCGCGTAGAGGAACACCGACAGCGGCAGCAGGATGCCGATCCACAGCAGGATCATGCCGAGCGCGTTGCCGGTCAGGCCGACGCTGCGGGCTCCGATGTACAGGGGCACGGTGCCGAGCTGGGCGGGCAGGATGATCGCGATCAGAACCAGGTAGTAGGTCCACGTCGTCCACCGGCGGGTGCGGCGGGCGATCACGTACGCCGCGACCGAGCCGAGCAGGACAAGACCGAAGATCGACGCCGGCCGTGATGATCACGCTGTTGAGGATGCTCATCGGGATGCTGTTGCGTCCGGTGGTGGTGAGCACCTCGACGAACGCGCTGAAGTCGATGCTCGTGGGCGGCGCGACGGCGCTGGTGGTCAGCGCCTCCTGGTCGCTCTTCAATGAGGTGACGATGAGGATGTAGAAGGGCAGCAGCATCGCGAGGGTGATGATCCAGACGATCACTTCGCGGACTGCGGTGGCTTTGGTGTAGCGGAACATGACTCAGACCCTTCCGGCGGCGTCGCGGTCGCGGGTGACGTACTGCTGGAGGATGGCGAACGCCAGGATGATCACGGTCAGCACGAGCGCAAGGGCGGAACCGAAGCCGAACTGGCCGAGCGCGAACGCCTGCTTGTAGACCTCGGTGGCGAGCGTCTCGGTCGCCCCCGCTGGGCCGCCGCCGGTGAGCGCGAGGATCTGGTCGAAGATGCGCAGCCCCTGGATGATGCCGAGGGTCGTGGCGATGGCGATCGACGGGCGGATCGCGGGAACGGTGACGTGCCGGAAACGGCCCCAGATCCCGGCGCCGTCCAGGGCCGCGGCCTCTTCCACCTCGACCGGCACGGACGCCAGGCCCGCGAGGTAGATGACCATCACGAACCCGGTCTGCTGCCAGACCACCGTGATCAGGATCGCCCAGATCGACCAGGTCGGATCGGCCAGCCAGACCTTCTGCAGCTCCTCCAGGCCGATCAGACCGAGGAAGCCGTTCAGCGGACCGTTGAACTGGAAGATGAACTTCCAGACGTACGCAACCGCGAGCGGGCTCAGCACCACCGGCATGAAGATCAGCGTGCGCAGAATGTAGCGGGTCTTGAGCATGCGGTTGATCGCGAGCGCGAACAGCAGGCCGAAGATGTTCGTGAGGATCACCGATCCGAAGGCGAGGAAGAGGGTGTTCCACACGGCGCCGAGCAGCTGCGGGTCGTTGAAGATCCGCACGAAGTTGTCGATGCCGATGAACTCCCAGTCGCCGAGGCCGGTCCAGTTCGTGAAGGCGAAGAAACCGCCGGTGAGCGTCGCGACATAGTGGACGCCGATCACCAGCACAACGGCGGGCAGCGCCCACCACCAGTGGCCGTAGCTGATCAGCGGCTTGCGACGGTTGGGGGGTGCGGGCGTGCGCCGGGCTCGAGGGGGCACGGTGAGGGTGCGAGTACTGTTCTCGTCGATCGTCACTGTCATCTGCTCTCTGACCTCGTCGTCAGGGCGCCGGCCTTCGTTCATGAGCGCCCACAAACCACTATCACACGCTTGCGTCGAAATGACACATTAGTCCTAGCGATATCCGGTATAAGTCCCGGTGCAGCCGGACACATCGCCCGGCGAGGGTCGCGATGAAAGGATCCTCGGTGTGACCCCGACCGCCGGTGCCGACCGCGCGCGCACACACGATGGGCTGTGGCGCGACTTCGTCGATCCGCCGGACGGGGCGCGGCCGCGCGCCTGGTGGCACTGGATGGACGGCAACATCGACCCCGCCGGAATCGTCCGGGACCTGGCGTGGCTCCATGGAGCGGGCATACGCGGCGTGCAGCTGTTCGACGGCGGAATGGGCGTCCCCCTCGTGGTGCCGAGCCCGGTGCGGCCCGGCTCGGACGCCTGGGCGGCGGCCATCGACACGACGGTGCGGACGTGCGACGACCTCGGGCTGGAACTCGCCGTGGCGACTTCGTCGGGCTGGAGTGCCGCCGGCGGACCGTGGGTGCGACCCGACGATGCGATGAAGAAGGTCGTGTGGGCCGAGACCGTCCTCGAGGGTGGGGGCCGCGTCGAGTGCGCCCTCCCTCCCCTCCCCTCCGTCGCCGGGCTCTACCAGGACAGCCCGCGGTGGGGAGGATCGGATGCCGCGCCTTTCGCGACGGACTGGGTCGTCGTGGCCGTGCCCCACGACCCTGTGCTGGACGTCCTGAACCCGGCCGAGGTTTCTGCATCCGCCGCGGTGGACGACTGGTCATGTCTCGTCGACGGCGCGTTCGGGACGACGCTCTCGCTGCCGCGCGATCCGGACGCGGCCTCCCAGGCCTGGGTCGAGCAGTCCTTCCCCGAGCCCGTCACGGTGCGATCGGTCGTGGTCGGTCTGCCCGGACCGCGCGGATTCGGCGCGGCGCCCCCGCCCGAGGCGGTGCTCCAGGCCGGCGACGACGGCGTCGAGTACCGCGACGTCGCCCGGCTCGAGGCCTCGACCGTTCCCGTGCGGTCGGCGAGCTTCGCCCCCGTCACCGCCCGCCGATTCCGTCTCGTGCTTGCCGGCGCGAGCGCTGCCGAGGCGCTGCCGCCCGTCGCGGACGGTGTGCGGCTTCCTCCCGTGCTGCGCCGCTCGCACGAATTCCTGATCTCCGAGTTCGCGCTGCGCACCGGCGGTCGGGTGCACCACGCCGAGGTGAAGGCCGGCTTCGGTGTGGTCACGGACTACTACGCCGCGGACACGGACCCTCGAGCGGATGCCGGCACCGTCGATGCCGGCCGGGTGATCGAGCTCACGTCTCTCGTCTCCGACGGCGTCCTCCGCTGGGACGCCCCGCCGGGCCGCTGGCGCGTTCTGCGCTTCGGTGCGTCGCTGACCGGGCAGACGAACGGTCCAGCTCCCGCGGATTCGACGGGCCTCGAGGTCGACAAGCTCGATGGGGAGCGTGTCGCCGCCTATCTGGACACCCACCTCACGCGATTCGGGGATCGACCCGGAACCGCGTCGGGCTCGTCCCGCTTCTCGGCGCTCCTCAGCGACAGCATCGAGGCGGGTCCGCAGAACTGGACCGACGGGGTGCGCGAGCAGTTCGCGGCCCGTCGCGGCTATGACCCGCTCCTGTGGCTGCCGGCGCTCGCCGGTTATCTCGTGGGCGGCGCTGCCGCATCCGATCGATTCCTGTTCGACTACCGGCGGACGCTCGCGGAGCTCCTCGCCGACGGGTATTACGGCACTCTCGCGGGCGAAGCGCACCGGCGGGGCATGACGTACTACGCCGAAGCCCTCGAGGACGGGCGCCCGCAGCTCGGCGACGACCTCGCCATGCGGTCGCATGCCGACGCTCCGATGGGTGCGATGTGGACGTTCGCTCCTGAGGAGGGACCGCGTCCCACGTACGTCGCCGACCTCAAGGGCGCGTCATCCGTCGCGCACGTGTACGGAAAGGCGTGGACCGGCAGTGAGGCGTTCACCTCCTTCGACAACCCCTGGTCGTGGTCGCCGCGCACGCTCAAGCACATCGCCGACCTGCAGCTCTCGCTCGGGGTGACGCGGTTCTGCATCCACACCTCCCCCCATCAGCCGCTCTCGGCACCCGCTCCGGGCATCGCGCTGGCGCCGTTCCTCGGGCAGGCGTTCACCGTCACCGAGACCTGGGCGGACATGGCGCGGCCGTGGATCGACTATCTCTCCCGGTGCAGCGCGCTGCTGAGCGCGGGCCGTCCCGCTGTGGACATCGCCGTCTTCATCGGCGAGGAGGCTCCGTTGACCGGACTGTTCGCCGACGCACTCGACGCATCGGTGCCGGCCGGGTTCGATTTCGACTACGTCGGGGCCGATGCGCTCGCCGATGTCCTCCGCGTGCAGGACGGCGAGCTGGTGTCCGACGGGGCGAGCTACCGGTTCCTCCACCTGGGCGGCTCCACCCGGCGCATGACGCTGGCTGCCCTGGCGCAGGTGGAGAGGCTCGTGGATGCCGGTGCGACGGTCGTCGGCATCCGCCCCGAGTCTTCGCCCTCGCTCGCAGACGATCCGGAGGCGTTCCGGGCGGTGTGCGATCGCCTGTGGGGCTCGGGCCGGGTGCTCGCGACGGATGTGGCCACGGCGCTCGCCGACCTGGGCATCCGCCCTGCGCTGGAGATCGAGGGCGGGCCCGTGCGCCGGATCGCGCGGCTGGTCGACGGAGAACGGATCACGTTCGTGGCGAACCCGTCGGCCGACGAGGTGAAGCTGCGGCTCACGCCGGCGAACGTTGCGGATCTGGTGGCGTGGGATCCCGCCCTCGTGCGCCGGCTGCCGCTGGAGCGAACCGGCACGACGGGTGCGGCGTTCGCCGTCACGCTGCCGCCCTTCGGCTCGCTCTTCCTGCTCGAAGGCTCCGCACCAGTGGATGAGGCACCGATTCGCCGCCTCCCGCTGGATGGACAGTGGCGGGTCGTGATACCGGGAAGCGACGAGCCGCTCGTCATGGCCCCCGTCCCGCGGCCATGGACCGACTTCGGCGACGCGCCGCGCGGGTTTTCGGGGACTGCGGAGTACCACCATGACTTCACGCTGAGCGAAGGTGAAGCGGGCTCCGAATCGCTGCATCTCGAGGTCGAGTCGGTGCGCGACATCGCGCGCGTGGTGCTCAACGGTCAGGACTGCGGTGTGCTCTGGACGCCCCCGTTCCGCGTCGACGTCACGGCGGCTGTTCGCGCAGGCACGAACCGCCTCGTCATCCAGGTCGCGACCCCCTGGCGCAACCGGCTCATCGCCGAGGCGGTTTCGCCGAGCGGCTCGATCTTCGCGCCCATGACGCAGGTCTTCGAAGCCGCGGCGACTCCCTTGGACGCGGGTCTGCGGGGTCGAGTGTCTCTCCACCTCGCCGGCTGACGCGGGTCCTACCCGCCTCACAAGGGATCAGCGCGTCAATTGCCGCACATAAGGGATGGTTATGTCGGAATGATGCAAATGGTGCGATGGTGGATGTGCGGCCCCCGAGCCGAGCCAGCTGCACCCGCTGGCGACAATGACGTCACGAAAGGTTCGACATGTCACAGCTCTCCACTCACCGCAACCGCCGGTGGCTGCTCCTCGCAGCGCCGGTGGCCGGTGCCCTGATCCTCGCCGGCTGCTCCGGCTCGACCGATGACGGCGGCGGCGGCGACACCGACGCGCCCGCCGAAGGCGTCGGCTTCTCGATCATGGTCGCGCAGGCGAACGACGCCGACGACTACTACGCGCAGATGGCAGAGGCGTACACCGAAGAGACGGGCGTGGAGATCGAGATGATCCCCTACCCCTCCGACGCCTACAACACGCAGGTCACCACCCAGCTGCAGGCCGGGAACGCCGCGGACATGATGGTCCTCGCCCCGGGCACCGGCCAGGCCATCTCGGTCGTGACCCTCGCCGAGGCGGGCTTCCTGGAGCCCCTCGACGAGGCGTCGGCGGGCGTCATCCCCGAAGGCACCGAGAACCTCTACGAGGTGGACGGTGAGATCTACGGTCAGCCGACCGCGCTCGCGCCCGTCGGCCTGATCTACAACGGCGCCGGCGGCGAAGAGGTGGGCGTCGAGGCCTACCCCGAGACGTTCGACGAGCTGCTCGAGGCGTGCACCGCGGCGCGCGACGGCGGCAAGACCTTCACCGTTCTCGCCGGCGCGATCCCGTTCAACACGGGCCTGTTCTCCATGCTCGTCTCGGCGACCCGCGTCTACCAGGCGGACCCCGACTGGAACGAGCAGCGCGCGGCAGGCGATGTGACCTTCGTCGGCAGCGGCTGGGAGGACACGCTCAACGACATCATCGCGCTCAACGAGGGCGGCTGCTTCCAGGACGGCGTCGCGGGCGGCACGTTCGACACGATCACCCAGAACATCGGTTCGGCCGACGTCGCTCACCGCGGCCGTCCCGGGTTCCGCCGCGATCTCGATCGGAGCCGGCACCGGTCTGGACCTCACCGTCCAGGCGTTCCCGCCTGCGGATGGCCAGGAGCCGTACACGCTGGCCTCGGCCAACTACGCGTGGGCCATCAACGCTTCGTCCGAGGATGACGTGAAGGCTTCCGCGCAGACCTTCCTCGACTGGCTCGCCGAGCCCGAGCAGGCTCAGCAGTTCGCCGACCTCTCCGGCTTCGTGCCGATCTCGGGAGCGACGCCGGACAACGTCAACGCCGTATACGAGCCGATCGCCGGGCTGCTGGAGACCGGCGCGTTCGCCGGCCTGCCCAACGCGACGTGGCCGAACCCGGCCGTCTACGACACTCTCGGCATCGGCGTCCAGGGCCTGCTGACCGGTCAGAAGACGGTCGACCAGGTGCTCGAGGAGATGGACGCGGCCTGGGGCGAGTAGCCCCCAGCTGTTCCGCGAGACTGCAACTGCGCGTCGAGACTGCGGGTATCACCCACGGTCTCGACGTGCGGATGCAGTCTCGCGGTCGTTTGAGGAGAGGTGAGCGATGACCACGCCCCGCGTGCAGGCGCTCCTGCAGCAGATGACGTGGCAGGAGAAGATCGGCCAGCTGCAGATCGTCTTCCGTCCGCGGCTCGAGGATGCGGCATCCCTCGTCCGTGCCGGCATCGGGTCGATGTTCTGGCCGCGCTCCGCCGCGGCGGCGAACGACCTGCAGCGTGCAGCCGTCGAGGAGACCCGGCTCGGCATCCCGATCCTCATCGGGCTCGACGTGATCCACGGGCACCGCACGATCGCACCGGTCCCGCTCGCGATGGCCGCGACCTTCGACCCGGCCGTGGTCGAGGACCTCGCTCGGCTCGCCGCTCTCGAAGCGCGGTCGGCGGGCGTCACCTGGACCTTCTCGCCCATGGTCGACATCTCCCGCGATCCGCGGTGGGGGCGGGCGGTCGAGGGCTTCGGCGAGGATGTGCACCTCACCTCCGTTCTGGGCGCGGCGATGGTGCGCGGATATCAGGGTGAGGACCTCTCTGCACATGACGCGATAGCGGCGACCGCGAAGCACTTCGTCGCCTATGGGCAACCCGAGGGCGGACGCGACTACAACGCCGTCGATGTGTCGGAGCATCGCCTGCGCAACGTCTACCTGGAACCGTTCCGCGCCGCCGTGGATGCCGGTGTCGCGTCGGTCATGGCGTCTTTCAACACCGTCGCAGGGGTGCCGATGCACGCCAATCGCGCGCTCATGACCGACGTGCTCAAGACAGAGTGGGGGTTCGGCGGCGTCGTCGTCGGCGATGCGGACGGCGTGCGCAACCTGCTCCCGCACGGAGTGGCGGAGAACCTCGCCGCCGCCGTTCAGGCGTCGTTCGCGGCGGGACTGGACGTCGAGATGGGAGGCGCCCCCTCCGAGGCCGCGCCCGGTTCGCTCGATCCCGCTCGCGTCGACGACGCGGTGGCACGAGTGCTCCGGCTGAAAGAGGCGCTCGGGCTGTTCGACGACCCGTATGTGGACGCGGAGGCCGAGCTGACCCTATCGAGCGCGGGCGCGCGCGAACAGGTGCGCATCGCCGCGGCGCGCGCGTCCGTCCTGCTGCGCAACGACGGCACGCTGCCGCTCCGATCGCCCAGCCGGATCCTGCTGACCGGGCCCTACGCCGAGTCGACGGATCACCTGGGCGCCTGGACGCAGTCCTTCGCAACCCCCTCGGGATCGCTTTCCGACGAGCTGCGTGCGCGGCTGCCGCGCGCCGAGGTCCACGTCATCCCCGGAGTCTCCTTCTTCGGCTCCGCGACGGACGACATCGACGCGGCGGCCACCGCTGCCCTCGACTGCGATGTGGTGGTGGTCTGCGTGGGCGAGCCGTCTGCCCTCTCCGGCGAGGCGGCGTCGCGGAGCGACCTCCGGCTGCCCGGGCGGCAGGCCCAGCTCATCCGCGCGATCGCGGGGTGCGGCATCCCGTTCGTCGTCGTCCTCGCGAACGGACGCCCGCTCGTCGTGGCCGACTGGATCGACCAGGCGCCGTCGGTGCTCGAGGTCTGGCACGGCGGGACCGAGGCTCCCGCGGCCATCGTCGACCTGCTGCTCGGCGAGCGCGAGCCCGCGGGTCGCCTGCCGATGTCGTTCCCGCGCTCAGCGGGCCAGGTGCCGATCTACTACGCGCACGAGAACACCGGCCGCCCCGCGACGGTGCGGGGATCGCTCGAGCTGGAGTCCGCTGACATCGGCCTGCACGGTCCCGACAACGTGCAGGAGAAGTACACCTCGAAGTACCTCGACCTCGACCTCGGCCCGCAGTTCGCGTTCGGACACGGCTCCGGATATGCCACCTTCGCACACGGGCCGCCGCGGATCTCAGCCGCTGAGGTGAGTGCGGCACAGCTCGGCACGGGTGTGACGATCGGCGTCGACGTGACGAACACCGCGGAACGCGATGGTGACGAGGTGGTCCAGCTGTACGTCCACGATCTGGTCGCCAGTGTCGCCCCGCCGGTGCGGCGACTCATCGGGTTCGAGCGGCGCAGCATCGCGGCCGGCCGGACGGAGACCTTCGAGTTCACGATCGGGCGCGAGCAGCTCGGGTTCTGGAAGACGGATGCCGCAGGCCCGGCGTTCGTCGTCGAGCCGGGTGTCTTCCGCTTCCACATCGGCGGCTCGCTCGAGCGGACGCAGTCGGTGGAGCTGCGGGTCACCTGAGGGTGCCCTCTACCCGCGAGACGGGATATGCGGCACGAGACGTGGTGCGTTCGCCTCGGTCTCGCGGCGCCTATCCAGTCTCGCGGTCGGCGGACCGTCAGAGCGGGCGGTAGCGGAAGTCGCGGAACCGCGCGCTGCCTTCGCCGGCCGCGTAGAGCGCCGGGCGCAGGCTGAGCAGGTCGCCGGTCGTGTTCGCGTGATAGCCGGAGGTCTCGTAGCGGATCGCGTGACGGGTCCACTCACCGCCGGGCACGCGGTACCAGCCGGTCACGATGTGCTCCTCGTTGCGGATGCGCAGCGTGATCCGGTCGGTCGCCGGTGCCGGCTCGCGCCAGTGCGTGCGGATGCCGCCCGAATAGCTCAGCATCCGTTCCCCGTCGATGCCCATGCCGCAGTACAGCCGGTTGTTGAAGAAGAGCAGCAGCCCCGCCTCGGTGCCCGCCGACGCGAGCTCGACCTCGACCTCGATCTCGTAGGAATGGTCGCCGGTCAGGATCGCGAGCGGGGATGTGTCGGAGGGCGACGTGCCCTTGCCTGCCATCACCAGCCCGTCACCGATGCGGATGCGAGCGGCTTCGCCCGGACCTGGCGCGTGGAACGCCCACCGCTCGCCGAGGAGCAGCGTCGAGAAATCGTCCACGAACTCCGATGACGGATGCTGCGCCACGGCGCCGCGCGGTGCGGCGATCTGCCCGCCCGGATCGGCGATCACGGTCTCGGGCCAGCCGTCCTCCGTCCACCGGATCGGCTCCAGCAGGATCTGCCGACCGAGGGTGCGGTAGCCGTTCTCGTACCCGTGCGAGACCATCCACCAGTCATCGTCACTGGTATCGGACCCGGGTCCGGGGACGAGCGTCGCATGGCCGCGTGACCACCAGCGTTCCGCGGCGTCCGTCGTTCTGGCGATCGGGTTGCGCGGGTGGTTCTCCCACGGACCGTGCACCGACCGCGAGCGCGCCACGATCACCATGTGCCCGGTCGGCGGGCCGGCGGTGCCGCCGACCGCGCTCACGAGATAGAACCAGCCGTCCTTGCGGAACAGCTTCGGCCCCTCGAGCGCGTACGCCTCGGTGACCCAGTCGTCGGGGTAGCGCCAGCCGTCGTACACGTGCTCCAGCTCGCCGATCGTCGACAAGCCGTCGTCGGTCAGACGGATGCGGCGCACGCCGCTGACGAACAGGTACCGTCGCCCGTCCTCGCCGACGACGTGGCCGGGATCGATCACCCCGCGGATGCCGAGATCGATCGGCTCCGACCACGGGCCGCTCATCGAGGGCGCGTGGATGACGAAGATGGACGCATCCGTCAGCGTCGACCAGGGCGTGGGGATGAACGGGATGTAGATGAAGAAGCGTCCCTCGTGCTCGGCGATGTCGACCGCGAAGGTGTTGCCGACCGGGCTCGGCAGGGCGGCGGTCTCGTACGTCCAGTTCACGAGGTCGGTGGAGCGGTACAGCAGCAGTCCGGGGGCCGCCTCGAAGGACGAGTAGGTCATCCAGTACTCGTCGCCGACTTTGATGAGGGCCGGGTCGGGCCGGTCGCCCGGCAGGATCGGGTTGGTGAACGTTCCGGCTGCGCTCACGCGTGCGCGCCGATCCATTCGGCGATCGCCTCGATCGTCGGCAGAGCGGTCGGATCGGACGGCTCGTTGATGTGGCCGTGGTCGGCGCCCGGCTCCAGGTGGAGCGTGACCTCGACACCGCCCGGTCGAGCAGAGCGGCGAAGGCCTCCCCGGAAGGGCGAAGTTCGTCGTGCTCGCACACCACGACCAGGGTCGGGGGAAGCCCGCCGCGGGGCCGAGCGCGGCGAAGGCGTAAGGGTTGCGCAGCCCGTCCTCGGTGCCTGCGAAGTTCATGGCGAGCTGCCCGTGCGGCGAAGTGGTGTCCACCTCTGCCGAGGCGTCCGGACCGTTGGGGTGGACCGAGGGATACACGAGCACGAGCCCGGCGGGCACCGGCTCGCCGGCATCCCGCAGCCGCGCCACGGCACCGGCCGTGAGGTTTCCACCGGCGCTCGCGCCGCCGAGGACGACGGCGTCGGGACCGACGCCGAACAACTCGGCCGCGTGTTCGAGCGCGTGCCGCCACGCCGCCAGGACGTCGTCCGACGGCGCGGGGAAGTGCACGTCGCCCAGGCACTTCACGTAGTCCACGGCGAGCACGGGAATGCCCCGCGCAGCCAGCTCGAGCGCGACCCAGTTCGACTCGGGCATGTCGAGGTGACCGCCGATGAACGCGCCGCCGTGCACCCAGATGAGGGCGCGACCGGATGACGGCGCCGCGGCATCCCGATACAGCCTCGCCGGGACGAGCCTGCCGCGCGGTCCGTCGATACGGATGTCGGCGGTCTCGACGGACGCGAGGCGCGGGAACCGGCGCCGCAGCGACGCCGTGTCGATGTCGGTGCGCGGGTCGGCGGGCTCACCGTTCTCGGCGAGCCAGCGGATGGCATCCGCGACGGGCATGCGCCGGAAGTCCGGCGGAGCCGCCGTCTCTGCGTCCGTCATGCCGGCTGCAGCTCCCGCATCGAGCGCCGGATGAGGTCATGCTGCTTGCGCACGAGCATGAGAGGGTCGACCTCGCCGAGTTCGGCGAACGCGTGCCCCTCCCACTCGCTGGACCAGTAGCCGCGGTAGCCGCCCTCGACGAAGACCCGCACCAGTTCGGGATAGTCGATCGCCGGCTCCTGGCCGGTCTCGTCGATGTCGTAGAACTTCGCGTGGACGTGCAGGATCTGCGGCATGATGTCGGCCCACTCCTGCGGAGCGACGTGCCCGTGCATGTTGAACGCGAGGTGCGCGAAGGATCCCAGGCGCCCGGGGTCGAAGTCGCGGCTCTTGAGGTAGCCGATGAACTCCTGCTGGCGCTCCTGCATCGAGGCATCCGTCGCCCAGATCGCCTGCAGCTTCGCGAGGGCCTCGTCGTCGAGTCCGGCGCGCTGCACCGCGCGCAGCAGGGTCGGCGACATGCTGTGCATCGTGGACGAGAAGTCCGCGACGAATCCGAGCAGCGGCGAGTCGAGCTCGGCGTACGTCTCGCGAACCTTGAGCACCGCGGGCGCGTTCGGACCCATGGGAGCGTGGATCTCGTAAGCCAGCTTCAGGTTCAGCTTCTCGGCGACCGGGAGCAGTCGCCGCAGCAGCCCGGGCTTCGCGCTCTGGATCCGCACGAGCGGGAAGCCGAGCTTCTTGGCTCCCTGGAACATGAGCTCGCTGAACTCGAACTCCTCGTCGTCGGTCATGTCGCGGTCGCGACGGCGACCCATGTCGAGGTTGGCGCCGAACGAGCTCTCGTCGAAGCCGTACTTGTCGAACGCGGCGCGCCAGTTGCGGACGAACTCCTCCGACACGTGCGGGTAGGTCGGCAGCGCCTGCGATGCCACGATCTCGATGCCGGGGCCGATCCCGAGCTCCGCCACCCGCGCGAGCAGGCTGTCGAAGTCGTACCAGCCGGCGCGGAACTCGGCGCTGGCGGAGTAGAGCGTGAGGCCGAGCTTGAAGGGGTCGGCATCCGTCGCCGGCGGCGGAGCCGCCACATCCGTCACCAGTGCCGGCGCCGGCGCGTCGCGATCGGTCGCAGTCAGCGTCAGGGTCTGGTTCACGAAGTTGGGCACGTACATGCCGGGCCCGCCGTCCTCACCCGGAGCGATCTGCATGTACGGCAGGCGCAGCTGGCCGACCAGGCGCACCTCGTGGGTCTCACCGAGCTCGATCGGCGTGTCACGCGAGCGGCGATCAGCAGCGGGTGCTCCTGCAGGTACCAGAGCACCTCGCTCTGCTGCGGCAGCTCGTCGAGCGAGTACCGCACGCCCTTCAACTCGAACGCCAGGTCCTCGGCCGGGATCTCGATCCCGTCGACCGTGAGCTGGAGCGAGGAGACCGACGACAGCCACAGGCTGCGGTACCAGGGCAGGGTGAGCGAGAGCGCGAGACCCTCGGGGTGGACGCGCAGGCTGTCGTCCTGGATGAGTCCGTTGGGCATGGTGTGATTCCTTCGTCGTCGTTGTCGGATGCCGCGGCTCAGAGCCCGTCGGCGACCTGGCGCATGAGCGAGTGGTGGCGGCGGACCTGCTCGATCGAGCGCCAGGGTTCGCGTTCGCCTTCGTACTCGCTGGAGAGGTAGCCGGTGTAGCCGGCGTCGCGGATGGCGCGCAGCACGGGCTCCCACGGGATCTGCTGGTCTTCGAGGTTCTCGTCGATGTCGTGGAACTTCGCCTGGACGAACACGACATGCTCGGCGACGTCGGCGAAGTCGGCCGGGTCGACGCCGATGCCGTCCAGGAACGCCGGGCGACGGCCGGGCAGTTCGCCGGGTCGCAGCGGGATCGGGCGGTCCTGGAAGATGCCGGTGTCGATGAGGATGCCGAAGTGCTTGGTTCCGGTGCGCTTGATGAACTCGATGTACTCGTCGACGACCTCGTGCTTGATCGGGGTGGGCGAGTGGATCTCGGGGCAGATGATCACATCGAGCTCCTCCGCCAGCGGCAGGGACGCTTCGACGACCTCGGTCCAGATCGGATGCGGCACCAGGTCGCTCGTGATGACGCCGATCTTCGGCCGGACGAACCGGAAGCCGAGCCGCTTGGCCAGCCGCAGGTCGCGCTGGAGCGCCGCGGCACCCTCGTCGACGGACATGTCGCGCCCGTTCGGACCGCTGGAGTGCAGGCGGGTGTCGATCCAGGAGCCGTAGTTCGTGGGCTCGAGGCCGTACTTCTCCAGCAGGCGGAACCAGTCGTCCACCCACTCTTGCGAGGGGTTCGGATAGCCCGGGATGTGCCCCTCGCCGAGGATCTCGATGCCGGTCGCCCCGATGTCGGCGATGCCGGCCATCGCGGTCTCGAGGTCGAGCACGGTGCCGTAGTCGGTCATGAAGCTGTAGAGGGAAACGCCGTACTTGAAGGGAGCGCCATCGGCTTCGGGAGACAGGGTGACGTGCTTGGTGACGTTGTAGGTCGACGGCTGGTGCTCGACCGGGATGTACGACATGCGCAGTCGGAGCTCGATCGACACTTCGTGCACCCCGTCCGGCAGACCGCCCGGGTGCGGCACCGTGACGATCGCGGCTTCCTCCAGCGGCCAGCGGACATCGTCGCCGTCCCAGAGCTGCTGCAGGGTGTAGGTGTTTCCCTGGAGCGTCCACAGCGGCACGTCCGCCGCGACGTCGACGAGATCGCCGACCTTGACTGCGATGCCGTCGATGAGGGACGCCGCCATCCCGCGATAGGACGGCATGCGCACCCGCAGCTGGAAGCCGGTGATCTCTCCGTTCTCGCGCACATTGCGGAAGCCGACGGACTGGATGAGGTCTCTTTCGAGGAGCATGAAGGGGAGCTCTCTGCAGAAGTGGCGACCGCGGCGATCGTGACGACCGCGGCCAGACGGCGCGTCCTCACGCCGTGGTTCCACGGTACCTCAAATAGTCGCTTTCATGCATAAGTAGGTGTGATGTGCGCCTAAGCGCGACGAATGCGCCGATCAGACGAGGCGCAGCTCGGCGTCGATCGCGCCGGCCGTCCGCAGCAGCGGCGGGCGATACGCGTCGAGCAGATGCTCCACGGAGTCGCGCGTCGCGCTGGTCGACACGTTGACCGCCGCGACGACGCGCCCGTCGCGCGCGTGCAGCGGCGCCGCGATGGAGCGCAGGCCGGGCTCGAGCTCCCCGTCGACGACAGACCAGCCCTGCGCGCGCACGCGCATCCAGCTCGGCGCGCAGCTTGTCGGGGTCCGTCACCGTGCGGTCGGTCAGGCGGGCGATGTCGGATGCCGCGAGCGCGGCATCCACGGCGGCATCCGGCAGACCGGCCAGCAGGACGCGGCCCATGCTCGTCGCGAACGCCGGGAACCGCGTGCCGATCGTGATGCGGACGCTCATGATGCGGCGGGTGGGGACGCGGGCGATGTAGACGATGTCCGGCCCGTCCAGCACTGCGGCCGAGACGCTCTCGTCGACTTCGCGCGAAAGCGCTTCGAGGTGCGGTTGGACGATCTCGGGCAGCGAAAGGGACGACAGGTAGCTGAAGCCGAGCTCGAGGACCCGCGGGGTGAGGGAGAAGGACCGGTCGTCGGCGCGGACGTAGCCGAGCGATCCGAGGGTGAGCAGGAACCGGCGGGCCGCGGCGCGTGTGATTCCGGCGCGCCGGGCGACGTCGCTGAGGGTGAGCTCCGGGTGCTCGGCGTCGAACGCGCGGATCACCGCGAGCCCGCGCGCGAGCGACTGCACGAAGTCGCCGTCGGCGCGGTCGCTCACGAGGTCACCGCCGTAACCCCGCCGCTGCAGAACTCCACCGAAACGGCGGCGGATCCGCCGCTTGCGGCCGACACCATGCTGTCCCGCACCGGATCGGTGGAGTTCTGCACAGCCGAGTCACCGCTCCAGGACGACCGCGAGCCCCTGGCCCACGCCGATGCAGAGCGCCGCGACCGCGACTCCGCCGCCGCGGCGGGCCAGCTCGTGCGCCGCGTGGCCGATGATGCGTCCGCCGGAGGCTCCGAGCGGGTGCCCGATGGCGATGGCACCGCCATGGATATTGACCTTCTCGGGGTCGAGCTCAGGCCACAGCTGCAGGCAGGCAAGACTCTGCGACGCGAACGCTTCGTTGAGCTCGACGAGATCCACGTCGGCCCACGTCCGGCCGGCACGGGCGAGCGCGCGGTTGGCGGCCTCGACGGGGGCGACGCCGAACACATCAGGGTCGTTGCCGAAAGCCGCACGGCCCGCGATGCGCGCGAGCGGATCGCGCTCGAGCACGCCTTCGCCGGCCAGCAGGATCGCCGAGGCGCCGTCGTTGATCGACGACGAGTTGCCCGCCGTCACGGTGCCGTCCTTCGCGAACAGGGCGCGCAAGCCGCCGAGCTTCTCGAGCGTCGTGTCGACGCGGATGCCCTCGTCCATCGCGAGCTCGTGACCGTCGACCTGGACGATCTCGCCGGCGTAGGCTCCGTCCTCCCAGGCGCGAGCGGCGAGCGCGTGGCTGCGCAGGGCGAAGGCGTCCTGGGCGTCGCGCGAGATCCCGTAGATCTGCGCCAGCTTCTCGGCCGATTGGCCGTTCGAGATCGTCCACTCGTGGGGCAGCGCGGGATTCGTCATCCGCCACCCGATCGACGTGTTCCACATCGTCTGGTTTCCGACCGCCGGCCAGGGCTTGGAGGACTTCTCGACGACGAACGGGGCGCGGCTCATCGACTCGACGCCGCCGGCGAGGATGATGTCGGCATCCCCCGCCTCGATCGCGCGCGAGCCCTGGATCACGGCCTCGACCGACGAGCCGCACAGCCGGTTCACGGTCGCGCCGGGAACCGTCGTGGGGAACCCCGCGAGCAGCGCGCCGAAGCGCGCGACGTTGCGGTTGTCTTCGCCGGCCTGGTTCGCGTCTCCGAAGATCACGTCCTCGATGCGGGCGGGATCGATGCCCGTACGCTCGACGCTGGCTCGCATCACGATCGCGGCGAGGTCGTCGGGCCGGACGCCCGACAGCGCGCCGCCGGCCCGGCCGAAAGGTGTGCGGACGGCGTCGTAGACGAAGGATGCGGTCATGTCAGTTCCCCTCTGCGGAAGCCAGTGTCAAGCCGGTCAGCGCGGCCAGCGACGCGACGGTGTTCTCGCCGAACGCTTCGCGCACGGCGAAGCCGTCGGGAGTCACGTCGAAGACCGCGTGGTCGGTGTAGACGCGGGTCACGCAGCCGACCCCGGTGAGCGGGTAGGTGCACGCGGCGACGAGCTTGGAATCCCCCGTCTTGGTGAGCAGATCGGTCATCACGTAGACGGCCTTGGCGCCGATCGCGAGATCCATGGCCCCGCCCACCGCCGGGATCGCGCCGGGCGCGCCGGTCGACCAGTTGGCCAGATCACCGGTCTGCGATACCTGGAACGCGCCGAGCACGCAGACATCCAGGTGTCCGCCGCGCATCATCGCGAACGAGTCGGCGTGGTGGAAGTACGCGGCGCCGGGCAGCGCGGTCACGGCCTGCTTGCCGGCGTTGATGAGATCCGGGTCGACGTGCGCCGCATCCGGCGCCTGGCCCATGCCGAGCAGGCCGTTCTCGGTGTGGAGGATGATCTCCTGGTCGTCGGGCAGGAAGTTGGCCACGAGCGTGGGCGCGCCGATGCCGAGGTTCACGTACGACCCCTCGCGGATGTCGGCGGCGATGCGCTGGGCGAGTTCGTCGCGGCTGATGCGGGTGCTCACTGGTCGACCTCCTTGGTGCCTGAGCCTGCCGGACTCCCTGAGCCTGTCGAACTCCCTGAGCCTGTCGAAGTGTCGGCGAGCGGCCGACCCTCGAGATCGACACCCCCGACGAAGACGCCGTCCTGGAGCCAGATGCGCTCGCCGACCGCCACCACGCGGTCGACGAAGATGCCGGGGGTGACGATCGCCTCGGGGTCGAGCGAGCCGAGCGGCACGATCTCATCGACCTGCACGATCGTGGTGGTCGCTGCCGACGCCATGATCGGCCCGAAGTTGCGCGCGGTCTCGCGGTACACGAGGTTGCCCCAGCGGTCGCCCTTGAGCGCGCTGATCAGGGCGACGTCGGCGCGGATCGGATACTCCAGCACGTAGTCGCGGCCATCGATCGTGCGTGCCTCCTTGCCCGCGGCGAGCTCGGTGCCCACGCCGGTCGGCGAGAAGAACGCTCCGATGCCGGCCCCCGCCGCGCGGATCCGCTCGGCGAGGTTGCCCTGCGGCACGATCTCGAGCTCGATCTCGCCCGCCCGGTAGAGCCGGTCGAACACCCAGGAGTCGTGCTGGCGCGGAAACGAGCAGATGACCTTGCGCACGCGGCCCGCGGCCAGGAGCGCGGCGAGACCGGTGTCGCCGTTGCCGGCGTTGTTGGCGACGATCGTGAGGTCTGTCGCGCCCTGCGCGATGATCGCGTCGATCAGCTCGACGGGCTGGCCGGCGCGCCCGAAGCCGCCCATCATCACGGTCGAGCCGTCGGCGATACCCGCGACGGCCGCCGCGGTGTCGGGCACGGTCTTGTCGATCACGGTTGAGGCCTCCGATGTTCGCTGTGCGCACAGTAATTCGCCATACGCACAGTCTACCAAACCGGCGCTGTGCGCGCCAGACGCAAGCGACCGCGCGCGCTGGTCAGGGCGATCCGCCGTCAAACACTCGGGAGATTTCGCCCCTTCCGAGCGCTGCGCACGCCGGAGAAGCGCATCCGTCCCGGCGGTTTGACCGCGTGACCGGCAGACGCCTACGGCTCGAGCGTCAGCGATGCCGCGATCGGCACGATGGTCTCGCGCAGGGCGACGATCTCGCGCACGTGCCGGTGCAGGCGCTCGTCCTCGGCGAGGACAGGCTCCCACTGCGGCACCGGCAGCGCCACACCGCTGTCGTCCGGCACCACGAACACGCTGAGGCACTGGGTCGTCAGCGTCAGCTGCTCGGGGGTGCGCGGGTCGGCGGTCGAGACCCGGGTGCTGACGTGCATGCTGTGCGGGCCGGTCAGGACGATGCGGGCGTGCACCTCGACGATCTCGCCGATCCGGACCGGCGCCAGAAAGTGGATGCCGCCCGAGTACACCCCGATCGCGTGGTCGGCCAGCGGCTCCGCGCCGACCCAGCCGACAGCACACGCGTACGCGGCTTCGTCGATCCACCGCATCACCGTGCCTCCGTGCGCCTTGCCTCCGAAGTTCACCACGCCCGTCGGCGCGAGGAACCGCAGAGTCGTCCGCGGAGCGGCGGATGCCTCGGTGTATTCCTCGTCGAGCATGAGGTGCTTGATCCGGGCGCGGGTCTCGATGCGCTCGAGGGCCGCGTCGGCGAGCTTGCGATCCGAGCGTGTCCGCGGAGTCCACGCGGGCACGGGCGTCGTGCGACCGTCGGCATCCTTCGCCACGAAGATCAGCACGCACGTGGTCGCGGGCGTGTAGGCGCGGGTGCTGACCTCGGCGGATGAGACCGTGACCACGACGTGCATGCTCGTCGTGCCGGTGTGCACGATGCGAGCCCGCACCTCGATCAGGCTGCCGGGTGGGATCGGCCGGCGGTGCCGCACGTTGCCGACGTACGCGGTGACGCAGTAGGCGCCCGCCCAGCCCACCGCGCACGCGTAGCCGGCCTTGTCGATCCACTCCATGACGCTGCCGGCGGCGACGGAGCGCCCGCCCGCCGCCGTGTCGGCAGGCGTGGCGAGGAACCGCAGCGTCACGCGGTCATCGAGGGCGGATGCGGGGGTGCTGCTCACGGCGCCAGCCTAGGGTCGCAGCTCACGACTCGCTCAGCACCTCGTTCGCGATCCGGAACGCCGAGTTCGCCGCCGGCACGCCCGAGTAGATCGCCGACTGCAGGATCACCTCGCGGATCTCGTCGACGGTGAGCCCGTTGCGCAGCGCCGCGCGCACGTGCATCGCGAGCTCCTCGTGGTGGCCGTGCGCGATGAGCGAGCTCAGCACCGCGACCGACCGCGACCGACGGTCCAGGCCGGGCCGCGACCAGATGTCGCCCCACGCATATCGGGTGATGAGGTCCTGGAAGTCCGCGGTCACCTCCGTCGTGTTCGCGATCGCCCGGTCGACGTGCGCGTCGGTGAGCACTTCGCGGCGGGTCCTCATGCCCTGCGCGTACCGCTCGCCGTCGCTCAGGCCGTCGCCCTCCGGGCGCGGGGGGGATTCAGCCATGCACGTGCTCCTCACTCACCGTCGAACCACTCACCGTCGAACACCGTCGACCCCATCGAAGAAGGCGAGCAGGGCCGCGGCGGTCGCCGCCGGGCGCTCGGCCGGGGGCAGGTGCGCGACGCCGGCGATCATCTCCGCGCGTCCGTCCACCACTCCGGCGGCGATCTCCGCGGCCTTCGCCTCGGGTGCCACCGCGTCGTGCTCGCCCCACAGGGCGACCACCGGCATCCGCAGCTCGCCGAGCCGACTGCGCACGTCGTAGGCCGCGAGCGCCTCGCAGCACCGCGAGTAGCTCTCGCCGTCGGCGTCGCGGAGTGCGTGCAGCAGGCGGCCCGACAGCTCGGGCTCGCGTTCGACCGAACCCGGCGCGAACCAGCGCTGCGCGGACGGGATGATGAGCGCCGACGTCGACTGCGCGCGCACCGTGGCGGCGCGCTCGTGCCACGCTGCCGGGTCGCCGAGCTGCGCCCCCGATGCGAGGATCGCGAGGGCGTCGACCAGGTCCGGATGCCGCAGCCCGAGCTCGAGCCCGGTTGCACCGCCGAGCGACACGCCGGCATAGAGGATGTGGTCGGCGCCCAGCCCCCGGACGGCCTCCGCGACGGCGTCGGCGAGGTCGGCGACCGTGAACGGCTCGGCCGCGCTGGGCGAGGCGCCGTGACCCGGCAGATCCCACGCGACGACGCGGTAGTGCTCGGCGAGGATCGGGATCGCGTTGTCCCACAGGATCGTCGAGGTTCCGAGCGACGGGCCGAGCACGAGCAGCGGGGCACCCTCCGGACCGACGGGCTCGGTGATCGCGATGCGGGGCGCGCTCATCCGGGCTCCCCCGAGGTCGCCCGATCAACGAGCCGCGCCGCCAAGCCGGTGTAGTCCGTCGGGTCCAGGAGCGCGTCCACGTCGACATGTGCCAGCTCGGGTTCGGCGCGCAACCGCGACGCGAGATCCTGCCCCGTGCTCGCCGACGCCACGATCTCTGCGACGCGGGCCTTTCCGAGCAGCGGCGTCAGCACGAGCGAGAGGCGCTCGGCGACGATGAGTCCGTGCGTGCGAGCGAGGTTGTGCGCGACCGCACCGGCGTCGACCTTCAGCCCCGCGACCAGCCGCGCGGCGGTGCCGGTCGAACCGAGGGCGAGTCGCAGCAGCTCCCGCAGCGTCGGCCACTCCGCGTGCCATGCGCCGTCGGGGCGCTCGTCCACGGCGAGCGCCGAGGCGAGGTGCAACGTGGCACCGAGCTGCGGTGCGCGCAGCGCGGCCGAACGGATCAGCACGGATGCCGCGGGGTTCTGCTTCTGCGGCATCGCCGACGATCCGCCGCCGACGCCTTCGGCCAGCTCGCCGATCTCGGTGCGGCCCAGGGTCGCCACGTCCGCCGCGATCACGCCGACCGCATCGACCGCCTGCACGAGGGCGTCGCCCAGCTCGGTGACCGGCCAGCGCGTGGTGTGCCACGGCGCGTCCGGAGCGGCGAGCGCGAGCTCGGCCGCGAAGGCGGCAGGCAGCTCTGCCGCGGCATCCGCCCCGAAGAGCTCGACGAACGACGCCAGCGTTCCGCCCGCGCCGCCCAGCTGCGCGGGAAGTGCGCCCACGGCGGCATCGAGCCGGGCGTTCGCGCGCTGGATCCCGTGCAACCAGTTCGCCGCCCGCAGCCCGACGGTCGTCGGCACCGCGTGCTGAGTGAGGGTTCGGGCTGCCGCCACCTCATCGCGGTGCGCGCGCGCGAACGCCCGCAGCCCCGAGGCGGTCTCGCGGAGCGACGCTGAGATCTTTCTGCCGGCGCGGGCGGCGACGAACATGAGCGCCGTGTCGAGGATGTCCTGGCTCGTCGCTCCGCGGTGCATCTCGGCGTGCGGGCCCACCGCGTCGGTGAGCAGCTTCACGAGCGGGATCACCGGGTTGCCTCCGGCGACGGATGCCGCAGCCAGCGCCGACGCGTCGATCGCGTGCCCGCGGCACGGCGCTCCGGCGCCGGTCCAGCCGAACGAGTCCGAGACGCGGCCGACGACGTCGGACGGGCCGAGCCCGAGGGCTCCTCGCGCCCGGACGAGCGCGACCTCGACCGTGACGAGAGCGTCGAGGAAGGCGGCATCCGACACCGCGTCGTCGAACCCGACCGTCACCGGTGAGAGCAGGCCGACGTCGATGCCGGACCCGTCAGTAGACAAGGAACACGGTCTCCTTCTCGCCCTGCAGTCGGATGTCGAAGTGGAGTCCGCCGTCGGGCGTGCGCGTTGCGATGAGGCTATCGCGCTCCTCGGGCGTGAGCGAGGAGAGCAGCGGGTCGGCGTCGAGCAGATCGGTGCTCTCCGGCAGGTAGATGCGCGTGTGCAGCTTGTCGGGCAGGCCCCGGGCGAAGACGATCGCGGCGAAGAACGGGGCCTCGCCGCCGACCGACCCGGGATTGCGGGTCCAGAACTCGTAGCGCCCGTCGTCCGTCGTGGCGGCGCGACCGAAGCCGGTGAAGCTGTGGTCGTCGCGACGGAACGCGCCGCGCGCACGCGGCACCGTGCCGTCCGAGTCGGCGCCGAAGATCTCGACCACCGCGTCGGGGATGGGCGCGCCGGCGCCGTCGAAGACGGTGCCGCCGAGCACGATCGCGCCGGGGCTGTGCGGGAAGACGACCTCGTGCTTCTTGGGGTAGTTCAGGCCGAATGCGAAGAACGGACCGACGGTCTGTCCGGGGCTGGCCAGGTGGGTCTTGGCGGGCACGCGCTCATCGAGCTTGTCGTCGGGCATCAGTGGTCTCCTCCTTCGGGCTCGAACCAGGTGGCATCGGGGCCGTCGACCACGATGTCCCAGCGATAGCCCATCGAGAACTCGGGAACCGTGAGGTCGTGGTCGTACTGGCCGATGAGCCGGTCGCGGTCGGCCTGGCGGCGGATGGTGTTGTAGATCGGATCGAGCGGGAACAGCGGGTCGCCCGGGAAGTACATCTGGGTGACGATCCGCTGCGTGAAGCTCGTGCCGAACACCGAGAAGTGGATGTGCGCGGGCCTCCAGGCGTTCACGTGGTTCTTCCACGGGTAGGCGCCCGGCTTGATCGTCGTGAACTTGTACTCCCCGTTGTCGTTCGTGACGATGCGCCCGGCGCCGGTGAAGTTCGGATCGAGAGGCGCGGGGTGCTGGTCGCGCTGGTGGATGTACCGGCCTGCCGCATTGGCCTGCCAGAGCTCGATCAGCTGGTTCGCGAGCGGGCGGCCCCACGAGTCGAGCAGGCGACCCTCCACGGTGATCCGCTCCCCCTGCGGCTCACCGGTGTGCTGCAGGGTGAGGTCCGACTCGATCAGGGCGACGTCGCGCTGCCCGAAGGCCGGCGACCAGAGCTCGATCGTCTCGGGGTCGACCAGCTTCGGATTCTTCGTGGGATGGCGAAGGATGCTGGAGCGGTACGGCGGGTAGTCGTGGAGGGTCATCCCCACGCGTTCGCCTGCCGCCTCACGCTCGTCGGCGGCGGCGTGGTAGTCGATGATCTCCTGGGTGATCTCGGCCTGCGACAGCTGGTCGGGTGAGGCGAGCAGCGTTTCGGGGGCCGCCGCGGTCTGCTCCAGGACGACGGAGGACGAGAACGCCTCGTCGTCGGTGCGGTCTGATTCGACGGTGGTCATGGTGTCTCCTTTGACCCGATCGGTGGGCTCCTCAATGTTCCTCCGTCCGCGGACTCATGCGCAGGGGATTCCCATCCAATGGGAGTCGTGTCACGCTGTGCGCATGGCCAATTCTTCCTCCGGCGATTCCGTCACCGACCGCCTCGTCCGGGTGCTCGAGACCTTCACGCCCACCCGCACCGTGCAGACCGCGGCCGAGATCGGTCGCCGCGCGCGCCTTCCCGGCTCCAGCGCGCACCGGATCGTCGGAGAACTGGTCGAGTCGGGGCTGCTCGAGCGCGACGACGATCGCCGCATCCGCATCGGGATGCGGCTGTGGGAGCTCGCGACGCGCTCGTCCCAGGCGCTGCGCCTGAGGCAGGCCGCCATGCCCGCGATGGAGCGGGTGCAGGCACGCGTGCGCGAGCACACCCAGCTCGCGATCCTCGAGCAGGACGAGGCGCTGTTCCTCGAGCGGCTGAGCGGCCCCGAATCGGGATCGAACGTCACGCGGATCGCCGGACGCCTGCCCCTGCACGCCTCGTCGTCGGGTCTCGTGCTGCTCGCATTCGGCGAGCGCGACCTGCAGGAGCGCATCCTCACCGGCCCCCTGCCGCCGCTCACGCGCGAGACGATCACCGAGCCGGCGGCCCTCCGCCGCAAGCTCGCCGAGGTGCGGGCACTGGGCCACGCCGTCGCCCGCGGCTTCATCGAGTCGGTCTCGACCGGCGTCGCCGTGCCGGTGCGCGACGAGACCGGCACGGTCGCCGCAGCCCTGTCGGTCGTGCTGCGCCGCGACGACCCGGTCGAACCGGCACTCGTCGAGCTCCACACCGGCAAGCGCGAGATCGAACGGGCCCTGGGCTTCCGGGGCTGACCCGGTACCCACTTCGGCGCGAGTGCACGGCTTCACATCGAGTGCACGGCCTCTCGGCGGGGTGAAGCCGTGCGCTCGGACGCAACCCGTGCACTCGGCGAAAACGCCTCCGATCACCTGAGAGCAATTTCCCGTTCAACGGGAACCATCTCGCAGACCGGACCCCGCTCGCCGCACACTGGGCCGAGGCACCCGCACGCACCGTCGAAGGAGACGCCATGACCACCACCATCCGCACTCGGGTAGCGATCGTCGGCGCCGGACCCGCCGGCCTGCTGCTCTCGCACCTGCTCGCCCAGTCCGGCATCGACTCCGTCGTGGTCGACTCCCGCACGCGCGCAGAGATCGAGAGCACGATCCGCGCCGGCATCCTCGAGCAGGGCACGGTCGAGCTCCTCGATACCCTGGGCGATTTCAGCCGCGCCCGCACGGTCGGCTCGCGGCACGACGGCATCGAGCTGCGCTTCGCCGGCCACGGTCACCGCATCGACTTCCCGGGTCTCGTCGGCCGGAGCGTCTGGCTGTACCCCCAGCACGAGGCGCTCAAGGACCTCATCGCCGCACGCCTGGCCGGCGGGCAGGACCTCCGCTTCGGCATCACGGTCGAAGGCGTCGAGGACGCCGAGTCCTAGCGCCCCCGCGTCGTCGCGGTCGACGAGACCGGTGAGCGGCTCGTCATCGAGGCAGACTTCGTGGTCGGCGCCGACGGATCGCGCAGCGTCGTCCGCGCGGCGGTCACCGGCTCGTCGACGGGCGGATACTTCCGCGAGTACCCGTTCGCGTGGTTCGGCATCCTGACCGAGGCTCCGCCCGAGCGCGCACGAGCTCATCTACAGCAACTCGCCCGACGGCTTCGCCCTGATCAGCCAGCGCAGCCCCACGGTGCAGCGCATGTACTTCCAGTGCGATCCCGAAGCCGACCCGAACGCGCTGAGCGAGGCCGAGATCTGGCAGATGCTGCAGGCACGCGTGCCCGGCACCACCCTCGTCGAGGGCCCGATCTTCCAGCGCGACGTGCTGCGCTTCCGCAGCTTCGTCGCGCATGAGCTGCGCAAGGGGCGGCTGGCGATCGTCGGGGATGCCGCGCACACCGTTCCCCCCACCGGTGCGAAGGGCATGAACCTCGCCGTCGCCGACGTGCTGCTGCTGAATCGCGCCCTGCAGGCGCTCCTGCTCGAGAACGACGAGCGGCTCATCGACGGGTTCGCGGATGCCGCCCTGAAGCGCATCTGGAAGGCCCAGCACTTCTCCTGGTGGATGACGAGCATGCTGCACGTCGCCCCGGATGCCTCGGATTTCGACCGCCTGCGCCAGCTCGGCGAGCTGCGCTCCGTCGTGGAGTCGGAGGCCGGCCGCACCTACCTCGCCGAGGCGTACACGGGGTGGCCCTTCCCGGAGGCCTGATCGGGTCGGGCGCGAGAGAGCGGAAACTCGACAGCCGCGCTCTCGTGCGGCATCCTGACTTCAGCCGTGCGTCCCTCGTCTGCGCACGATAGAGAGGCCGCATGATGCCCAGCTCGGCCCGCCCTCGTCGCGGACTCCTCCGTCTCGCCGTCATTCTGACCGTCGCCGGGTCGGCGCTGCTGCTGTCGGGGTGCGACGGCACGATCACGGTACCTCCCGGTTTCCCGACGACCTTGCCCCCCATCACGCTGCCCACTGAAGCGCCCACGGCGCTGCCCACTCCGACTCCCACCCGGACTCTGCCTTCGCGGCCCACCCCGACCCCGACTCCCGAGCCCACACCGGAGCCGACGCGGACTCTGCCCGCGCGACCGACACCCGCGCCGACCGCAGAACCCACGCCTGAGCCCACCGCAGAGCCGACGCCGGAGCCCACCGCAGAGGCGACGCCCGAGCCCACCGCGGAGGCGACTGCCGCGCCCCCCGCCGAGCCGTCAGCCGAGCCGAGTTCACCGACCGTCGAGCCGACGGAGACCGCGACTCCGACACCCACGCCGACTCCCACACCCACCGCGACTCCCAGCCCGGATGCCACGGACGACGATGATGCGGAGCCGGCGGGCTGGGTGCCGTGGCTGATCGCAGGCCTCATCGCGGCGGTCATCGCCGGGGTGATCCTGTTCCTGCGTCGCCGTCGAACGCCGGTCGATACGCCGACGGACGCGAACACGCCCGCGGAGTAGCAGGACTCGCGGGCGCCCATTCCCCCTTTGCCCCCCGCTCCGAGGGATTTCAGACCAGCGCCTTCACCGGGTTCTCGATCCGCTCCACGATCGCCGCGAGCAGCTGCGCCGCGAGCGCGCCGTCCATCACGCGGTGGTCGGCCGAGAGCGTGATGGTCATGACCGAGCCGACGGCCAGCGCGCCGTCCTCCACCACCGGCGCCTGGCGCACCGCGCCGACGGCGAGGATGCCGGCGTGCGGAGGGTTGATGATCGCCGAGAACTCCCGCGTGCCGTACATGCCGAGGTTCGAGATCGAGAAGGTGCCTCCCTCGAGCTCGTGCTGCGCGAGGCGCCCCGAGCGGGCGCGGTCGGCGAGATCGGCGGCCGTGCGCGAGAGCTCGCCGAGAGCTGAGCCGGTCGGCATCCCGGATCACGGGTGTCACCAGCCCACCCTCGACGGCCACGGCGAGCGCGATGTCGACCGAGCGGTGCCGACGGATCACCGTTTCACCCCAGGTCGCGTTCGCGTCCGGTACGGCACGAAGCGCCCCGGCGACGGCCTTGACGACGAAGTCGTTGATCGAGATGCGCACGGGCGACCCCTCGTTCGCCTCGCCGCGCACCCGCAGCAACCGGTCGACGCGGCAGTCGGCGACGAGGGAGAAGTGCGGCACGGTCGTCGTGCTCTCGGTGAGCCGCCGCGCGATCGCACGGCGCATGGGTGTCAGCGGAATCTCCTCCACGTCGGCCGTGGTCCCGGCGGGGGGCGGCGCCGCGGCCGGTGCCTCGGCGATCGCCTCGAGGTCGCGCCGCACGACGCGGCCGTTCGGGCCCGGTGCCGGCGACGCCGCTCAGGTCGATGCCGCGCTCGCGGGCGAGCCGCCGCACGAGCGGGCTGACGAATGCGGCCCGTCGGTGCGGCGGCCGGCGTCAGCGGGTGCCGATGCCGGCGGCCTCCGCGACCGGAGGCTCGTCGGCCCTGCGCGGTCCGGCGGATGCGGGCTCGTCGCCGGTCAGCGGGCACCACCGGTGAGGCTCGGCGTCGCGACTTCCCCCGACGCGCCGATCACCACGATCGGGGCGCCGACGGCGATGCCCGCGCCCTCCTCCGCGAGGAGCTCGAGCACCGTCCCCGAGACCTCGGAGGCATACTCCACGACCGCCTTCTCCGTCTCGATCTCAGCGAGCGGGGTGCCCACACCCACCCGATCGCCGACCGCGACGAGCCAGGTCGCGATCGCCGCTTCGCTCACTCCGGCCAGCACCTCGGGCATGCGCACGACGGTCGCCATCAGCACTCCTCCCATGCCCGCGCGCAAGAGCTCGATGCCGGCGACGACTTCTTCGGTGCGTGCGATGGCCGCACGTTCGAGCACCTTCGAGATGCTCGGACCCGCTTCGCTGCCGGTGACGCGCTGCACGGGCTGATCGAGCCAGTCGAACAGCCGGCGCTGGATCTCGTCGGCGAGCCACCCACCGTAGGACGTGCCTCGCGCACCCTGCTCCACGATCAGGACGGCGTTCGTCTTCTGGACCGATGCGCTCGATGCGTCTCCCAGTCCAGCGACGCGCGGTCGAGCCAGCGCAGGTCGATCACGTCGGCATCCAGCCCGGTCTGATCGACCGCTTCGAGGCAGTGGTGCACCATCGACAGGTAGCTGATGATCGTCGCGTCCTTCCCCTCGCGCCGGAGGGCCGCCCTGCCGAAGGGCAGCTGGTAGTCGAGGTCGCCGTCGGGGATCTCGTCCTGCACGGCCGTACAGGTCGACGTGCTCGATGACGAGCACGGGATCGTCGAGGGCGAGAGCGGTGTTCATCAGCCCGACGTAGTCGGCCGCGGTGGAGGGGGCGCAGATCCGCCATCCGGGGCTCGTGGCGAAGATGCCGGCCGGGTCCATGAGGTGCTGCGAGCCGTAGCCCGACCCCATCGCGACCTTCGTGCGCAGCACGAGCGGCACCGGGTTGACCCCGCCGAACATGTGCCGCGCCTTGCCGATCTGGTTGAACACCTGGTCGGCGGCGACCCACATGAAGTCGGGGTACATGAACTCGACCACCGGCCGGAAGCGGCCGTCGAGCGCCAATCCCCCGCCGAGGCCGGCGAACGCGTTCTCGCTGATCGGAGTGCCCAGTACGCGGTCGGGGAAGCGTGCGGCCAGCCCCTTCGTCGCGCCGTTCGTGCCGCCGGAGAGGCGGTGCACGTCCTCGCCGAGCACGACGATGCGCTCGTCCTGCTCCATCCGGCGACCCATCACGGCGGCCACGGCGTCGACGAACTTCGACGGCGTCATCGGGGGCGCATCGGTGACCGGGTCGAGCGTGCGCGCGTCGGCGAGCTCGCTCGCGTCGCCCCGCACGCCGACGTCGACGAATTCGGGATCGGGCCACAGCGAGGGCCGGATGCGGCGCTTGCCCTCGCTCTCGGGATCGGGCTCGAGCAGCTCGCCGACCGCGGCGCGCATCGCGTCCTGCGCCTGCGCGCGCACCGATGCGACCTCCTCATCGTTCACCAGACCGAGGTGCCGCATCTCGGCGGCGATGCGCAGCAGCGGATCGCGCTCGCGCCACGAGGCCTCCTCCTCTTTCGTGCGGTAGCCGAAGGCGCTTCCCGGGTAGGGCCCGTTCTGGTGGAAGAAGCGGTAGACCTCCGCCTCGACGACCGCCGGGCCGCGGCCCGCGCGCAGGTGCTCGGCGACCTCCGTCATCGCGAGGTGCACGGCGAGCGGGTCCATCCCGTCGACCCGCCAGGACGGGATGCCGAACCCCTGACCGCGCACCGACAGCCGGGTGTCGGCGGTGACCTCCGAGACGTGCGTCGAGACGCCGTAGAGGTTGTTCTCGATGAAGAACACCACCGGCAGCTTCCAGGCCGCGGCGAGGTTCATGCTCTCCAGCACCGAGCCGATCTGGCTCGCCCCGTCGCCGAAGTAGTTGATCGTGAGGTCGGTCGTGCCGGAGTGCTTCTGCGCCCACGCGTTGCCCGTCGCGAACGGCGCGCCGCCGCCCACGATCGCGTTCGTGCCGAGCGCGCCGGCTTCGAACCACTGCAGGTGCATCGAACCGCCGCGGCCGCGGCAGTACCCCTGCGCGAGTCCGAGGATCTCGGCGAGCGTGCGTCTGCAGCACGTCCTGGATCTCGGGCGTGACGATCGTGGCGAGGTCGGAACGGATGCCGCCCACGTGCGTGAGCGCCTTGGCCAGGAACTGGTGGTGGCCGCGATGCGATCCGTCGACCGCGTCGCTCGATCGAAGGCCGATGATCGATCCGACCGCGCCGCCCTCCTGGCCGATGCTGGAGTGCGCGGGTCCGTGCACGAGGCCCTCGGCGGCGAGCTCGAGCACCGTCTCCTCGAACGCGCGGATGAGGTGCAGCTGCGCCAGCATCCCGGCCAGCAGAGCCGGATCCGCGCTCTCCCAGTCCTGCGAGGTGGTCGTCAGCTCGACCCACGGCGTGGCGGACTGCAGGTGACGATGGCTCGGCATGGGACGGCCCTCCTCCGACGCGCAGCTTCGCGGCGTCTCCTCGTCAGGATAAGCATTATTGGATCCAATATCAAGGCTTGCGGCATCCATGCTGGTCTGAACCGCGGGGCTCGGACTATATTGGATCCACTGATCGGCGTCGATCGAAGGGGGCGTGCATGGGACTTCCCGGCCTGCGGGGCACGGAGCACATCGGATTCACCGTCCCCGATCTCGAGCAGGCGCATCGGTTCTTCGTCGAGGTGATCGGCTGCGAGTACGTCTACTCGCTCGGACCCTTCCGCGCCGACGACGACTGGATGCAGGAGCACCTCGCCGTCCATCCCCGCTCGGTGATGCGCGAGCTGCGCTTCTACCGCTGCGCGTTCGGCCCGAATTTCGAGATCTTCCAGTGGGATGCCGCCGACGAGCAGCGCCCGCAACCCCGCAACAGCGACATCGGCGGCCATCACCTGGCGTTCTACGTCGACGACCTCGACGTCGCCGTCGACTACCTCCGCGAGCGCGGCATCCGTCTGCTCGGCGAACCGACCGCGAGCCGCAATGCGAGCGAGGGCCAGCGCTGGGTCTACTTCCTCTCCCCTTGGGGCATGCAGCTCGAACTCGTGAGCTTCCCGAGCGGCAAGGCGTACGAGAGCCGAGGCGGCCGGACGCTCTGGCACCCGGCGAGGCCGTCGGCATGAGCGTCGACCGGCAGCCCGAGCACGGCGAGGCGACAGGCCACATCGCCGAGCTGCTGCGCGAGGCGATCATCCGCGGGGACTTCGCGCCGGGCGCCAGGGTGCGGCAGGAGCAGATCGCCGACCTGACCGGCGCGAGTCGCGCGCCGGTGCGCGAGGCGCTGCGGATGCTCGCGGCCGAGGGGCTGGTGACGCTCGTCGCCAACAGCGGAGCGCGGGTGTCCTCGCTCAACCTGGCCGAGTGCGAGGAGATCTACCGGGTCCGCGAGCGGGTCGAGCCGCTGCTGCTGCAGATGAGCGCACCCGGCCTGGACGCCGCATCGCTCGACCGGCTGGGCGCTCTGGCCGAGCAGATGGCGGCGACCTCCGATCCCGAGGAGTTCCTGGCGCTGGACCGCGCCTTCCACCTCGGCACGTACGCGGGCGCCGACACGGTCGTGCTCACCGATCTCGTTCACCGCCTCTGGAACCGCACGCAGGCCTACCGGCGGATCTACACGGCCCTCATGGACGAGGCGGCGCGTCGCACGGTGCACGACGAGCACCGCCTCATCGTGGCGGCGATCCGCGATGGCGACCTCGACAGCGCCGAGAGTCTGCTCGCAGGTCACATCCGCCGCACGCGCCGTCAGTTGGCGAGTCACCCGGAGGTCTTCGCTTCGCCCCCGATCCCCATCGCGCCCCCGGCAAGGAGATCAGCATGAGCCCCATCGGATTCCTCGGCATCGGCCGCATGGGTGCGGCGATCGCAGGGCGCCTCGCCGCGGCAGGGCGTGCCGCTCACGGTCTGGAATCGCAGCCGTTCGGCATCGGTGGACGACCTCGCCGCCGCGGGCGCGACCATCGCCGACTCCGCGGCCGATGCCCTGTCCGCCCCCGTCTCGTTCTCGATGCTCGCCGATGACGGCGCGGCCGAGAGCGTCCTCAGCCGCGTGAATCTCGGGCGATCCGACGAGGGGCGCATCCACGTCAACATGGCCTCGATCAGCGCCGCGATGGCCGACCAGCTCGCCCAGCGCTTCGCGGATGCCGGAATGGCCTACGTGTCGGCTCCCGTGCTCGGCCGGCCGGAGGTGGCCGCCCAGGGCAGACTCAACATCCTGGTGGCCGGTCCCTCCGACGCGGTGGACTCCGTGGAGCCGTATCTGGCTCACTGCAGCGTGCGGCGCTGGCGCTTCGGCGAACAGCCGCGGCAGGCCAACGCCGTGAAGATCGCCGTGAACTTCCTGATCCTCCAGTCGCTCGAGTCGCTCGGCGAATCGATCGCGCTCGTCGAGGCGCAGGACGTCGACGCCGGGCAGTTCGTCGAGCTGCTCGGCGCGAGCCTGTTCGGCGGAGTCGTGCACACCGGCTACGGGGGGATCATGGCGCAGCGGCGCTACTCGCCGCCCGGGTTCACGATCGCGCTGGGGCTGAAGGACCTGGGCCTGGCCGAGCAGCTGGCCGCGGAAGGGCGGGTGGACGTGCCGATGGCGGCGGTGCTGCGCGACCGGTTCGAGACCGCCCTCGCTGACCCCCAACTTGCCGAGCTGGACTGGGCGGCCGTCGCAGAGGTCAGCCGCCGCCGCGACTGACTCCCCGTCGGGCGGTCAGACTCCGCCGCGCCCCCACTCGGTGTTCAGGTGCGACTGCGAGTCGCGCTCGTTGTTCAGCGGACCGCCGACGGCGATGTAGCGCGGCCCGGCGACGAGCAGCTCCTCCGCCGGGAACTTCGTGATGACTTCGCACCCGTCCGCGGTCACGACGACCTCCTCCTCGATGCGTGCCGCACCCCATCCGTCGGCCGAAGGCCAGTAGGTCTCCAGGGCGAACAGCATCCCCTCCTCGAGCACTTCGGGGTGATCGAACGACGTCAGCCGCGAGAAGATCGGCTTCTCCCAGATCGACAGCCCGACGCCGTGCCCGTACTGCAGGGCGAAGGCGGCCTCCTCGTCGGGGAATCCGAATTCCTGCGCCGTAGGCCACACCGCGCAGATGTCGGCGGTCGTCGCACCCGGGCGCACGAGGGCGATCGCACGGTCCATGTACTCCCTCGCCCGCGTGTACGCATCGCGCTGCGCCGTCGACGCCGATCCCACCGCGAAGGTGCGGTAGTAGCAGGTGCGATAGCCGTTGAAGGAGTGGAGGATGTCGAAGAACGCGGGATCCCCCGGGCGGATCAGGCGATCGCTGAACACGTGCGGATGCGGCGAGCAACGCTCACCGGAGATCGCGTTGACCCCCTCCACGTACTCCGAGCCCAGGTCGTAGAGCGTCTTCGCGACGAGCCCGACGGCCTCGTTCTCGCGAACGCCGGGCCGCAGGAACCGGTACAGCTCCTCGTACGCGGCATCCACCATCGACGCGGCCTGCGTGAGCAGGCGGATCTCGTCGTTCGTCTTGATGCGGCGCGCCTCCATGAACACCTGCTGGCCGTCGACGACGCGGATGCCCTCGTTCTGCAGCGCGAACAGGATCGGCAGCTCGATCACATCCACGCCCAGCGGCTGGTCGGCGACACCGAACTTGTCGAGCTCCCGCTTGATCTTGCGCGCGACCTCCTCGGCGATCCCCGCGTCGGGCGGGAAGGCCCCACGCAGGGTGGAGATGCCCGCACGCGCCCCCGACTCGAGCCGGCGCCGCTTCGCTCCTTCGTGCGGTGCGTGGGGGTCGGCATCCATCTCCGACGTCGTCACGTCCAGCCACGGGTTGTACAGCGCGTGGTGCTTGGCCGCCGAGCCGAAGTCCCACGAGATCGGGTCGGTGTTGCGGGTGAGCAGGCTGAAGCGGATGAGCTTGTCCATCGCCCACGTGCCGATGTGGGTCGAGGTCATGTAACGGATGTTCGAGAAGTCGAACGCGAGCACGGCACCGAGATCGGATGCCGCGAGCTTCTCCTTCAGCTTCGCCAGACGCTCATCGCGCAGGCGGTCGAAATCGACCCGCGCCTCCCAGTCGACCGCGTTCGTGCCCGTCGTGCCGGTGCTCTTCATCGGACTCCTCCGATCCGGACGCCGCATCCTCGCTGACGTCGTTGCTGTTCAGCCTAACTGCACACTGAACGGATGCGAAGGCTGAGACTGAACATGCCCGTAGTACAGTCGAGCGGTGACGGAGAAAGTCGACATCGGTCAGCGGCTGCGCGCCGCGCGCGTACGACAGGGCATGAGCCTCCGCTCGATCGCCCAGGCGGTCGGCGTCTCGCCGAGCCTCATCTCGCAGGTCGAGACGGGCAAGACGCAGCCCTCGGTGTCCACCCTCTACGCACTCGTCGGCCAGCTCGGCATCTCGCTGGACGACCTGATGGGGCACGAGCCGTGGACGACCGCCCCGGCTCCGGATGCGGCGGCGCAGGTTCGGCCGTACCCGCCGGCCGTGCAGCGCGCCTCCGACAACCCGACGCTGGAGATGGAGAACGGCGTGCGGTGGGAGCGGCTCGCGATCGGAGACGACGGCACCGCCGATGCGTTCCTGGCCACGTACGAACCCCACGCGTCCAGCTCGGTCGAGGGCAAGCTGATGCGCCACGCGGGCATCGAGTACGGCTACCTGATCGAGGGAGAGCTCACGCTTCAGCTCGAGTTCGACACGCACGTGCTGCGCGCGGGCGACTCGCTGTACTTCGACTCGGCACGCCCGCACCTCTACGTCAACAACGGCGAGGTCCCCGCGCGCGGAGTCTGGTTCGTGGTCGGGCGTCGCCAGACCGGCGCGCCGCAGAGCAGGCCCGCCGACGGCGCCGCCGGGCTGTCGAACGCGGTCGACGTGCTGCAGGCGATGGATCGGATCTGACCCGCAGCACGGCGCCCCGCTCAGTCGTCCTCGTCCTGGTACGTGTAGGGGTTCGGGATCGTCTCGTCCTCGGGGATCTGCGGGTGCATCCACTCGTCCCAGGCCGCTTCGCCCAGTTCGCCTCGCACGTACTCGACGGATGCCGCGACCTTGTCGCGCACCGGGGCCAGCGGCATCCCGATCCGACGCCCGTCGTATTTGACGACCTTGCCGTTCACGACGACGGTGTGCACATCTGCGGTGCCGGCCTGGAAGACGACGTGCGCATAGGGGTTGAGGATCGGCGTCATGGCGGGCGACTCGTCGTTCTTCAGCAGCACGACGTCGGCTTTCTTGCCGGGCGTGAGCGAGCCGATCTTGTCGGTCATCCCGAGCGTGTGAGCGCCCCCCATCGTGGCCTGGTACACGACATCCTCGGCGCGCAGCCGGTTCACGTTGACCGGCTCGCCGTGCGCCTGCGACTCGAGGTGATCGCGCGAGCGGAAGGCACTGAGTGTCGAGCGCATCGCCGAGAAGAAGTCCGCGCTCCACCACACGCTGGTGTCCATCGAGAGCGACGTCGGGATGCCGAACTTGCGTACCCGCCACGTCGAGGGGTAGCCCTGGCCCGCGTTCTGCTCGCTCTCGGTGGATACCGAGACCGTCCCGCCGGTCGCGGCGATCTTCTGATAGCTCTCGTCGCTGAGCGAAGCAGCGTGCACATACGTGAGCGTGTCGTTCATCCAGCCGCCGTCGTACATCTGCCCGATGCTCTTGTCGGTCGTGACTCCGAAGACGCCGGCGTGCGTCGTGACCCGCAGGCCGAGTTCGCGGGCGGCGCGGAAGGCGCCCGCCGCCTCGAAGTCGGGGTCGTCGGGCACGTCGAAGGCCAGCTGGAGCCCCATCATGTCGTCGGGCGCGTTGAAGTTGCGCACGACGAAGTCGCGGAACTCGGGCGAGTTCGACCACTCCCACGGGGCGCCGAGGTAGTTGCCGTACGCGAGCACGAAGCGGCCGGGAATCTCGCGCATCGCCTGCAGCGCGGCTTCGCCGTACTCCGGGCGTGCGCAGCCCGTGCGACCAGTCGAGGGTGGTCGTGACCCCCTGGTCGACGGACTCCAGCGCGCTGAGCAGGTTGCCGGCGTAGATGTCCTCGGCGCGGAACACGTGGCCCCAGGTCAGGTAGTAGAAGACGAAGTACTGGCTCAGCGCCCAGTCGCCGCCGTAGCCCCGCAGCGCCGTCTGCCACATGTGCCGATGGGTGTCGATCATGCCCGGCATCACGATGCCCCCGCTCGCGTCGATCTCGAGCGTCCCTTCGGGAACCTCCAGACGGCGGCCGACGGCCTGGATCGTGTCGCCCACGAGCAGGACGTCGGCGTCTTCGAGCACGCCTGCGCTGTCGACGGTGATCACGGTGCCCCCGCGGAACACGATCGGCCGGTCGCCGTCGAAGTCCTCCGCGCGCGGGGAATCAGGTTGGGTCATGAGGTCCTCCTCGTTGAGTGACTCGTTCGAGCCGGGCGTCCTGCCCGACCGGTGGTGTTCTGTTGTGATCCGCACGACGGGCTCGCACGGGTGGATGTGCTAGGTGAGGCGCCAGCCTCGGTCGACATCGATGCTCGTGCCCGACATTCCTTGGTTGTCGAGCAGGAGGGTGGTGGCCGCGACGATGTCCGCCATCGTCGCGAGCTCCCCGCCCGGGGTACGCGACTGGTAGCCGGCGAGAGCTGCGGCCTTACCGGCCCAGAACGGGCTGTCGCCGATGATGCCCGGGTGGATCGCGTTCACCCGCATCGGGGCCAGCTCGAGCGCCATCGCGCGCGTCAGTCCGTCGATGCCCCCGTTGATCGTGGAGACCGTGGTCGACCCGGGGTACGGGGCGTCCTTGGCCCGGCCGCCGAAGAGCACGATGCCCGTCTCGCGCGATTCCACCAGCCGACCGAGCAGTGCGTGGACGGTCTCGGTGTAGCCGATGAGCTTGAGCGTCACGAGGCGCGTGGCGCGTGCCATGTCGTAGTCGCGCACCGTGTTCGCGTCGCGATCCACCGCCGCCATCACCAGGCCGTGCACCGTGCCCACGGGCTCGAGCTGCGCGGCGATGCCCTCCGGCTCGGAGAGCTCGAGGGCGATGCCGGTCGCCCGGTCGCCGAGCTCGGCAGCGACGGATGCCGCACGCCCGGCATCCCGCCCCGTCAGGACGACGCGGTCACCACGCGCGACCAGGGATGCCGCGAGCTCGCGGCCGATGCCGGACGTGCCGCCCACGACGACGATCGTGCGTTCACTCATGCTCGGCATCCTCCAGTGCGGTCGCCAGATAGTCCCAGTCGCGGGCGAAGCGATAGGCGTGCCGGGGCGGCATCTGGGGCGACTGGGTCTCCACCCAGCGCACCGGCGCGCCGGTCGCCCGGAAGGAATGGACGCAGCCGACGCCGGCCCACGCGATGTCGCCCGCCTGCAGTCGGTACTCCTCGCCGTCGAACGTCGCGTCCACCTCGCCGTCCGTGATGAGGTACGCCTCTTCGAGCGGGTGGTCGTGAGGACCCGCGACCCCGTCGGGCTCGTACTGCACCATGAACATCGTGTGCAGCACGGCCCCGAGATCGGAGTCGACCATCATCTTGAGCGAGATGCCGCTGTAGACCAGCAGCGCGGTGCGCATGCTGGCCGAGACCGCGAGCAGCTCCTGCGACTGCCGGCCGGGGTTCATGTGCTCGGAGGTGATGTTGCCGAAGGAACGTGTGCGCGGATCGCGCGGGTCGACGCGCCTCGGCTCTGCCGGTGCCGTGTCGGGCATCCGATAGGTGTCCGATCCGTGCGGCGGGCGCGGCGGCGGCGAGAGCACATCGGCCCACGCCGCGGGGTCCTCGGTCGCGTGCCACGAGTGCGGAACGCCGATCGGCAGCACGCCGTAGTCGCCGGCGACGAGTCGGACCGTCGCTTCGGGGGTGACAAGCACGACCTCGCCCTCCAGCACGTGGAAGGACTCCTCGAAGGAGTGCAGGTGCGTCGGGACGACTCCCCCGGCCTCCAGCCGTGAGATGCCGAAGTCCGTGTGCGAGGCGCCGTCGTCGTAGCCGACGGCGCGCCAGCGGCTCAGCCCGACGGCATCCGGCGCGAGATCTCCGGGGGAGCATAGTTCGCGGCGGATGCACGGCGTACGACATGGCGGGCGGGCATCTCGGCCTCCAGGGAGCGCAACGCTGAACACCTTCGTTCAGTACAGCTTAACACCCACCTAAGTCGCGGGGCCGCCTCGTGTCAACACCGAACGCTCTGCTTCGCCGTGACTGCGCACCACGGAGGCCGGGACGATCCGCTCATCGCGGACCGCCCCGGCCTCCAGTCGTTTCAGCTCAGATCGAGCTCACTCGCCTCCGAACGTCTCGGCCGGGGCGTAACCGGCGCCGTTGTACTTCTGAACCACCACGCTCGACACGGCGGGGTTGCCGTCGACCGTCGTGTCGATGGTCGATCCCTCGAGCATGAACGGGGCCCCGTAGCCCTGGATGTTCATGAGCGCTTCCATGAAGCTCTCGCGGGTAGGCTCGGTCATCTCGGCGAACGCCTGCTCCAGCGTCGCGGCGGCGATCCAGCTCCACACGCAGTGCGGGAAGGCGGGGACGCCCTCCTGGTTCGTGTACTCGCCGATCGCCTCCAGGAACGCCGCACCGTCTTCGCTCTCGGCAAAGGTCGGGCTCGCGGCGGACTGCGAGAAGGCGACCGTGTAGATGCCGGGGAACGCCATCGCGTTCACATCGGGCTGCTGCAGGATGCCGCCGGGGCTCGAGGTGTTCGAGGGCAGGAACCAGCTGGGCAGCCACCCGAGTTCCTCCGTCTTCTTCAGCGATGAGATCACGAGCGGGGTGATCGACATGGCGTTGAAGAAGACGTCGGCGCCGCTCGCGGCCAGCTCGGTGAGCTGCGCGTCGACCGACGTGTCGGTCGCCTCGTACGTGAGCTCCTTCACGACCTCGACGTTGTCGGCACCCTCGATGGCCTCCATGAAGCCCTCGACGTAGCCGCTGCCGTAGTCGTCGTTCTGGTACAGGACCGCGACCTTGTGGTCTTCGCCCGACTCGGCGAGCAGCTCGCCGAACGCGCCGCCCTCCTGCTGGTAGATCGGGACGAGCCCGAGCTGCATCGGGCTCTCCGCCCGATCGCTGAACAGCGGATCGCCGGTCATGACGAGCACCTGGGGAACGCCCTCGTCGATCGCCGCTTCGCGCCAGGCGCGGTTGGTCGGCGTGCCGAGGCCGATGCCGGCGGCGAAGACGCCGTCCGAGACCATCTGCTGGAAGTTGGTCAGGGCCTTCTGCGGGTCGTACCCGTCGTCGTAGGCCTTGATCTCGATCGTGCGGGTCATGCCGTCGCCGAATTCGATTCCGCCCTCGGCGTTCTTGACGCCGAAGTAGGCGAGGGCGCCGTCGACCGTGCAGTTGCCGGGACCGGCCGTCGCGCCGGTCAGCGGACTGGTGATGCCGAACGTCAGGCTCGTGTCGGTGATGCCCGGGCTGGCCTCAGCCGGCCCCTCCGTGGCATCGCCGCCGCCGCTGTCGGCGTCGCCCCCGCGGGCGCACCCGGCGGCGAGGACGGCGACGATGCCGATGCCCGCGACGACCGAGGTGATCCGCATTCTCCTGCGCATTGTGCTCATGTGTCCTGCCTCTTCTCTGGGAACTGTGTGGATGGGTTGGGTTCGGGTGGCGGCGGGGCCTGGGAGGGTGCGACCGTCGCGGCGGCGACACGGGATGCCGCGGCCCCGCCGGCCGGCATCCCCCGGTCATCGCGCTTGCGACGCCGCCAGAGTCTGGGCAGCGAGACGAGACCGCCGGGAAGGACGAAGAGGATCACCAGCAGGATGATGCCCTGCAGCACCGCCGTCAGGCTCGAGTCGACGGCGTTCGTCAACTGCGGCGCGAGGACGTAGTAGGCGCCGCCGAGGAGCGAGCCGATGATGCTGCCGGCGCCGCCGATCACCATCGCGGCCAGCAGCGAGATCGAGTGGCCGAAGCTCATCGTCTCGGGAGAGGTGTATTGCACCACGACCATGTACAGGAAGCCGCTCACGCCGCCGATGAGGGATGCGATCGTGAACGCCAGCACCTTGTAGCGGTATGGCGAGATGCCCATCGAGGACGCGACGGCCTCGTTGCCCTTGACGATCGCGAAGGCACGCCCGTACTTGCCGCGGACGAGGTTGCGGGTCAGCAGGAACACGACGCCCGCGATGGCGATCACGATGTACAGCTGCCACTGGTCGTCGTAGAGGCCGGTCCACTCCGGCGCCGCCGAGAAGCGGGCCGAGGACCCCTGGGATCCGCCCGTGAGCTCCGACAGCCTCTTGGCCAGAGGCACGCCGACGATCGGCAGCGCGATCGTGACCATCGCGATCGCGAGGCCGCCCAGCCGCGCGGCTGCGAGCGCGACGCCGAGGCCGATGATGCCCGGGATCAGCACCGCGAGGATGAAGACGAGCGCGATGTTCCAGTCGTTGTTCACCCCGTAGGCGGTCACGTACGCACCGACGCCGACGAAGAAGATCTGACCGAGCGAGACCTGCCCGGTGTAGCCCATGACCACATTGAGCCCGAGCACGGCGACCGCGAACACACCGATGCGCGAGAGGGTCTGATTCACGAACGCGGGGAAGATCAGGGGCGCCACGATGAGCAGCACCACGACCACACCGATCGCGACCCACCGCACCCACGGCTTGCTCCACAGTCCCGCTGCCGTGGCCATCACACGCGCACCACTTCTTTCCGTCCGAACAGTCCCTGCGGTCGCACGATGAGCACGACGAAGATGAGGATGAACGGCACGGCGATCTTGAGATCGAAGCCGATGATCGGCACGTAGACGGCCGCGAGGTTCTCGAGCACGCCGATCATCCACGCGGCGATCACGACGCCGATCGGGCTGGACATGCCGCCCAGGATGATCGCCGCGAGCGCGTACACCAGCGCGGCATCCATCATTCCCGGCGTCAGCGTCAAGGACGGGGCGATCAGGGCGCCCGCGATGGCGCCGAGTCCTGCGGCCAGCCCCCACCCGACCATCAGCAGCCGTCCCACGGGCAGACCGGAGAACGCCGCCGACTGCGGGTTGATTGCGACCGCGCGCAGCGAGAGGCCGAGCTTCGTCCCGAGGAAGAGCAGCTGCAGCAGGAACATGATGCCGACGATGACCAGGGTGGTGCCGATCGAGCGGACGCTCACCACGGCACCCAGGATATTGATGTTCTGCACGGGGAACAGCGACGGGAACTGCAGGTTGTTGTAGCTCCAGATCCAGCCGCAGAGCCCGGTGATCAGGGTGAGCAGACCGACGGTGACCACGATCGCGGTGTCGGGCTCGCCGCGTTCGAACCGCCGCATCAGGAACCGTTCGATGAATGCGCCGAGGAAGAACGACACCAGGATCGACAGCAGGATCGCCAGGATCAGCGGAATGCCCCACTGGATGAATGAGTACGCGAAATACGCGGCGAGCACGGCCATGGCGCCCTGAGCGAAGTTGATGAGCCCGGTCGCCTGATTGACGAGCACGATCGCGAGAGCGAGCGCCGCGTAGATCGACCCGGCCGACAGGCCGTCGATCACGAGCTGGATGAAGGTGCCCACGCTCAGCCCCCCAGGTAGGCGCGACGGATCTCGTCCATGCCCTTGAGTTCGGCCGACGTTCCGGTCAAGGCGTTGCGCCCCGTTTCCAGCACCGTGGCGGTGTCGACGAGCGTGAAGGCGAGGTTGGCGTTCTGCTCGACGACGAGCATGGCGATGCCGGACTCCTTCCGCAGGCGCCCGATCGCCTGATAGACGTTCTTGGCGGTGCTCGGCGCGAGACCGAGGGATGCCTCGTCCAGCAGCAGCAGCCGGGGCTTGGCCATCACCCCGCGCGCGACGGCGAGCATCTGCTGCTCACCGCCCGACAGGGCCGAGCCGTGGGATTTGATCCGCTCCTTCAGGTTCGGAAACAGGTCGAGGCAGTACTCGATGTCGGCTTCGACGCCCTTGCGGTCCTTGCGCAGGTACGCGCCGACCATGAGGTTCTCGCGCACCGTCAGCCCGGAGAGCGTGCCGCGTCCTTCAGGGACGTGCGCGATGCCGAGCGCGGCGACCCGGTCCGGCCGCATCCCCCGGATGTCCTTCCCGTCGAAGACGATCTTGCCTCCAGCGCGCACCGTGCCGCTGATCGCGCGCAGGGTGGTCGTCTTGCCCGCGCCGTTGGCACCCAGGATGCCGACCGCTCCCTCGTCGGGAACGGAGAGCGAGACGCCCTCGAGCACCTGGACCGGCCCGTAGAAGGCGGTGACGTCAGTCAGCTCAAGCAGCGTCATCGGCGGCCTCCTTGCCGATGTACGCCTCGATGACGCGGGGGTCTGACTGCGCCTCGACGGCCGTGCCCTCCATGAGCTTGCGCCCGTGGTCGAGCACGACGACACGATCGGTGAGCGCCGCGATGAGCCCCATGTGGTGCTCGACGATGATGACGGTGATGTCCTCTTCGTCGCGCAGGCGCTTGATCGTCTGGATGAAGTGCTGGACCTCGGCGTGCGGCAGGCCGGCGGCCGGCTCGTCCAGCAGCAGCAGCCTCGGCTTGGACAGCAGCGCCCGGCACAATTCGATGCCCTTGTGCAGACCGTGCGAGAGCTCGTCGGCGTGCATGTTCGCCGCCCACCCGAGGCCGTTGCGCTCGAGCAGCTCGCGGGCTTCGGCGCGGAGGCTCCGCTCGGAGCGGACCATCCGAGGCAACCGCAGTGACCACTCCACCGGGCCACCGGGAAGCCGCGTGTGCGCGCCGAGCAACACGTTCTCGAGCACGGTCGAATGCAGCTGCAGGGCGGGATGCTGGAAGGTCCGGGCCAGGCCGTGACCCGAGAGCGTTGCGGGCGCCGATCCCTGCACTTCTGTCTCGTCGATGCGGATCGAACCCGATGACGGCCTGTAGTGGCCGCTGATGCAGTTGAACAGCGAGGTCTTTCCGGCACCGTTGGGGCCGACGAGCCCGAAGATCGCACCGGGCTCGACCTCGAAGCTGACATCCTCGAGCACTTTGATGCCGCCGAAGCGCAGGGACACTTCGTGCAGACTCAGCCGCGCGGCCATCTGTCACCTTCCCTGCTCGCGTCGTTGCTCGGGGATGCGGCGGCGCGATACCTACCGCTCGAGGGAAACGCTATGGATCGAGGACGAGATTGTCAACGATTTTGGAACGAATCACGATTTCGTGATGATCGCGTGACCCCACGAGGCGAATCTACGAGGTCATCCTGTTCCTGGGAACCCGGTTTTCCGTTCAACGGAACTGATCTAGCATGTCCGAAGAAGCGGCCGTGTTTCCGGTGGCGCTTTGCGAGGAGGCAACGATGGCCCGCGCATCCGACGGCGAATCCGTACTGCACAAGCATCTTCGCGTGCTCGGCGCATTCGAGGCCGCCGTGCCGTTCCTCACGCTCTCCGAGATCTCCGACCGCGCAGGTCTCGCGCCCTCGACCGCCCACCGCATCGTCGGCGAACTCGAACGGGAAGGGCTCCTCGAGCGCCTGCCCGACCGCACGTACCGGCTGGGCGTACGGCTGTGGGAGCTCGCCTGCCGCACCCCGGGCGCGCTGGGCCTTCGCGAGCTCGCCCGCCCGTATCTGCAGGCGGTGCATGCCCGCGTGCGGCAGCACGCGCAGCTGGGCGTGCTGAGCGACACCGAGGTGCTGTTCCTCGACAGGCTGTCGGCCCGCGACGCCGTGGTCAATGCGACGCTCATCGGCGGCCGCATCCCTCTGCACGCCTCCTCGAGCGGACTCGTGCTGCTCGCACACTCGGGGCAGGCGGTGGTCGACGCCGTCCTGGCCGCCCCGCTGCGCCGCTACACGGCGCACACGATCCAGACCGAAGCCGAGCTGCAGGCGACCCTGCGCCGGATCCGCTCCGACGGCTGGGCGGTGTGCGACGGGCACATCCATGAGGAGTCGCGCGGCATCGCGGTGCCGGTGTACGGCGCCCACCAAGACGTGATCGCGGCCATCGGCGTCGTCGTCCCGAACGACGACGCCCCGACGCTCCCCCACGTCGAGCTGCTCACCCGCGCGGCACGGGGAATCGG
The DNA here is from genome assembly GCA_963750955.1 of uncultured Actinomycetota bacterium. Lineage (GTDB taxonomy): Bacteria > Actinomycetota > Actinomycetes > Actinomycetales > Microbacteriaceae > Microbacterium. The sequence goes on along the minus strand of CAVVSI010000006.1, from coordinate 31,723 downwards.
TGCGGCGATGCGCGCGGCCTACCTGCCGACCGGTCATCCGTCGGCGACGCCCGGCGGACGGTTCCGGCCACTCGTGACGTCGTCGGTGCGGTCGATGGAATACCTGGAGTCGATCTCGTCCGCGGCTCCCTAGCGCGGTCAGCGGCGTCGACCGTCAAAGCGCCGGGCGAAATCACCGCTCCACCCCTCCGAACCCCCGGAGACGCCGAAATCTCCCGACGGTTTGACGCTCGCCGATCCGGAGGAGCTTCGACATCGCCCCTCGCCCTGCCGAGTGGGCTCACTATGGTTGTGGGTATGTCAGTGAACCCCCCTTTCCGAGCCGACATCGTCGGCAGCTTCCTCCGTCCCGACGAGGTCAAGGCCGCCCGTGCGCAGCATGCCGCGGGAGAGCTCGACGCCGCAGGCCTGCGCGCGGTCGAGGACGAGGCCATCACCGCGCTGGTCCAGCGTGAGGCCGCCGCCGGCCTGAAGCTCGCCACCGACGGAGAGTTCCGCCGCTCGTGGTGGCACTTCGACTTCTTCGGCATGCTCGACGGCGTCAACGTCGTCGAGCTCGACCACGGCATCCAGTTCCAGGGCGTCCAGACCCGGCCGCTCGGCCTGCACATCGACGGACCGGTCGGCTTCCCAGCCGACCATCCGATGCTCGAGCACTTCCGCTTCCTCAAGCCGGTCGCCGAAGCCGCCGGCGTGGTGCCGAAGTTCAGCATCCCGGCCCCGACCGTGCTCGACTTCCGCCTCGAGCGCGACGCCCTCGAGGGCTCGTCGTACGGCGGGCACGAAGACATCGTCGACGACCTGGCGGCCAGCTACCGCGCCGCCGTTCAGGCCTTCTACGACGCGGGATGCCGCTATCTGCAGTTCGATGACACGGCCTGGGCGTACCTCTGCTCGGACGTCGAGCTCGCCAAGGCCGCCGAGCGCGGCATCCGCACCGATCACCTCGCCGAGCGCTATGCCAACCTGATCAACGCGTCGCTGCGCGACAAGCCGGCCGACATGGTGATCACCACGCACGTGTGCCGCGGCAACTTCCGCTCGACGTGGATCTCGTCGGGCGGCTACGAGCCGGTCGCCGAGCAGCTGCTGGGCGAGACGGCGTTCGACGGGTACTTCCTCGAATACGACAGCGAGCGCGCCGGCGGATTCGAGCCGCTGCGCTTCCTGCCGAAGGGCGACAAGGTGGTGGAGCTGGGACTGGTCACGACGAAGTCCGGAGCCCTCGAAGACGTCGACGGTCTCAAGCGCCGCATCGAGGAGGCTGCCGCGATCGTCCCGCTCGACCAGCTGGCGCTGAGCCCTCAGTGCGGGTTCGCCTCCACCGAGGAGGGCAACATCCTCACCGAGGCCGAGCAGTGGGCCAAGATCGAGGAGACCGTCGCCGTCGCCGCCGACGTCTGGGCGGACGCCTAGCCAGTTCGCACCCTGAGCTTGTCGAAGGGTCGGACGACAAGCTCAGCGATCCGGCGTGCGGGTGGCGGTCTGCGCCGCGATCGCACGCAGCCACTCGATGGTCGCGTCGGTCATGGGATGCGGGGCGTCGAGGGAGGCCAGGAAGTCGCGCGCGTCCACCATCTCGGCCTCGCGCCGGACCGCGTGCTTCGCCGTGCCGTCGATGAGGTGGTCGACGGCGCTGCCGCCCGAGCCGCCCAGCTCCGCCGCGATCTGGTCCTTGAGCCAGGCCTCCGCGCCGAGGATCTCCGCGGCCGTCACACTCTCGACCACGACCGCGGCGAGTCCCTTCATGAAGACGCTCCGCAGCAGCTTGAGGCGCGCCGCGGCTCCGGGCTCTGCGCCGACCTCGGTGACGGGGATGCGCAGCCGCTCCAGGTGAGGGCGCAGCTGCGGGACGCCCGAGCCGCTGACCAGCAGGGGGGTGTCGACGCGCGCGCGGGGTACGGGGGCCATGATCGCCACGTCGACGAATGGGATGCCGCGCGCGGCCGCCACCGCGGCGAGTCGGCGTTTGTCGTCGGGTCCGCTGGTGTTCATGTCGGCGTAGACGCTGCCGCGCTGCATCTCCGGCAGCGCCTCATCGAGGACGGATGCGGCGGAGCCTGCCCCGACCAGGCTCAGCACGATGTCCGCTCCGCGCACGGCCTGCTGTACGTCCGCGGCGATCGCGACGCTCGCCGGGGCGATGGCGAAGTGCAGGTCGGTTCCGATCACGGATGCCCCGCGCTCGGGCAGATCGGCGGCGTAGATGCTTCCGGCTTCACCCAGGCCCAGCACTGCGACGCGCACGCCGACCTCCCTTCGCCGAGGCATTCACCTCTATATTGTTGACAATAGTGGTTGGAGCTTTGAGGCGGATGCCCTCAGCGGAACCGAAGGAGACTCGATGTCGACGATCGTCGAAGAGGCCGGCACGGGCGCCGATGCATCCGAAGAGCGCGTGACCGACGTGATCCGCAGCGCGATCGTCCGCGGCGAGTACGCGCCGAATCAGCGCCTCATCGAGGCTGACCTCAGCGACACCTTCGCCGCGAGCCGCGCCACGGTGCGCACCGCTCTGCTGGAACTCGCGAACGAGGGACTCGTCGAGCGCCTGCCCAACAAGGGCTCCCGGGTGCGGGCGATCTCGGTGGAAGAGGCGATCGAGATCCTGGAGGTGCGCATCGGCGTGGAAGGTCTCTGCGCGGCCAAGACGGCGGCATCCATCACCGACCACGAGATCGCGGAGTTCGAGGCTCTGCGGCAGGACATGACCGACGCCGTCGGCGAGGGCGACCTGGTGGAGTACTCGCGCCTCAACCAGCTGCTCGACCAGCGCGTGCGGGTGCTGAGCCGCCACGCGACCGCCTCAGAGGTGCTGGGCAGGCTGCACGCGCAGAGCGTTCGGCACCAGTTCAAGCTCTCGTCGAAGCCGCAGCGCGCGAAGGTGTCGGTGCTCGAGCACGCGGCGATCATCGACGCGATCGTCGCCCGCGATCCGGACGCCGCGGAACGGGCCGTGCGCGACCACCTGCTCAGCGTGATCGGCGCCCTGCGTCAGCTCGCCTGACGGCCCCGCGCACGCGCAGACCGCGAGACCGGACAGTCGCCACGAGACCGGTGCAGACGCACTCTGTCTCGCGGCGCCCATGCTGTCTCGCGGCTGGGACGCTCAGCTCTTGCGATAGTTCTCCCGGGCGAAGGCCGAGTACGGCGCGGGCTGCACGGTGGCGCGGATGGAGACCTGCCGGTGCTTCTCGACCGCGGGCTTGTGCGAGTTGGGCTCCTCGCCCCAGATGACCTCGACCTCCGTCCCGGGCTCGGCGTACGCGTTGTCGATGCTCGCGAGGGAGACGAACGCGTGCTCGTTGGTGATGTAGCCGGCGTCGTGCGAGATGCCGACGTCGCGGCCGTCGGCCAGCACCCGGTCGACCTGGTGCTGCCCGTAGCGCGCCTTCGGCAGATCGATGTACTTCGCCGGGATGCCGGGCTCGAAGAGCGACCGCATCGCGGCGGCGACGTCCTCGGGGTCCCACACGAGCGTCACCTTCTGCCGGTTCTGCGCCGCGGCGTGGCGCTCGAGCGCCGCACGGCCGATGAAGTCGTGGTCGAACGCGACGCTGCGGCCGTAGCCGAGGTCGAACGGGGTCAGGTAGAAGTCCTCGATGTCATCCGACGTGACGCTGCCGGCGAGCGACCCCGCCCGCGCGGCGGGCAGCCACTCGCGGTAGGCGTCGGTGCCCTCGCCGCTGAAGATGGCCGGCAGCGGCGAAGGCACCCATGCCGATTCCAGGTTGGCCGACGAGTAAGCCTTCGAGCCGACGAGCACGAGGTCGAGTCCCTCGCCGGCGGCGATGAGTGCGGAGCGGACCCGCTCGCCCTCCGCCCACGGCCCGAACAGCTCGAAACCGGGCTGCCCGGCCATCCCGTGGCGCAGCGAGCGCACCGCCAGGCCGTCGATCGTGAACGAGGTCATGCCGAAGAACTTCGTGGGCGGCACCTCCGCGCCGGTCGCCTTCTCCATGAGAGCGAGCGCGTTCGGGTCCCTGGATCTCATAGCGGTACAGCTTCGGGTCGCCCTGGCGGACGACCGAGCTGGCGTCCCGCTCGAACGACACGTCGTAGTCGCCCGTCTCGCCGTGGTACTGCACCCAGTCGAGCACCATGTGCCATCCGACGAGGTCGAACGACTGCTCGGCGAGGTGGAACAGGATCGCATCGCCGATCAGGTATCCCTCGTGATTGACGGCGATGAACTGCTTCGCCTGGTCGACGCGGAAGTTCGCGAAGCTGTTGACACCGACGTCGCTCAGCAGACGGAGCGCGTCGGGTCCGGTGATGAACAGATCGGTCATGTGATGGGACTGGTCCAGCAGGGCGACCGACCTGCGCCAGGCCTGCTGCTCCGAGCGCCAGTTGCTGAACTCCGGCGTCACCGGGAACACGGTCGGCCGTGCCTGCGCGTCGCGCAGGAGACGGACAGGGCTTCCGGCGCGGGCGATGGCCTGCGCGAGCGACTCGGGCATGAGAACTCCTTCGTTCCGGGTGCTTCCATGCTAGGTACCTGCGGTTATCGGGTCTACGATCCTCGATAAGCAGTGCTTATGAGTCGGAAAGGATGCCTAAGCCGGCTCTCGTGGACCTCAACCTCATCCGCTCCTTCGTGGCGATCTACGAGACCCGCAGCATCACTGCGGCAGCCGCTCGTCTGTACGTGACGCAACCGGCCGTGAGTCAGGCGCTCGGACGCCTGCGCCGAGACCTGAACGACCCGCTCTTCCGGCGGGTGGGCCGTGTCATGGAACCCACGCCGCTCGCCGTCGGCCTGTTCCCGGGGCTGCGTGAGGGGATCGCCGGAATCGACCGGACGATCGACGGTGTCGTGGGCTTCGACCCGGCATCGTCCACGCGTCGTTCGCGCATCGCACTCTCGGAGCTCGGCGAGATCGGCTACTTTCCGGCGATCCACCGCGCCGTCCGTGCGGCAGCGCCGCACGTGCGGCTGGAGGCCGTGCCGCTGGATGTGCAGCAGCTGCCGGACTGGCTCGCGCAGGGTGCGATCGATCTCGCGGTCACATCGTCGCCGGTCGCCGGCGGCTTCGCGCACGTCGTGCTCAAGTCCCAGGCGTACGGCGTCCTCATGTCCCGCGACCATCCTCTCGCGGGTGGCGATCTCACTCGAGAGGACTACATCGCAGCCGACCAGGTGGTGGTGGCCGGCGACTCCGGGCTTCCGCGGCTGGAGGCGGCGCTGCGCCGCACGGGGGCGGTGCTGCGGTCGGACGTCGTGCTCAACCATTTCGCGTCTCTGCCCGCCCTGCTGGCTGCCAGCCCCGACCTCATCGCGACCGTTCCCGACACGATCGGCAGCGGCTGGGCCCAGAGCTGGCCGCTCGTGGTCGCACCGCTGCCCCTCGACATGCAGCCGGTAGAGGTGTGCCTCTACCGCCGCACCACGACGCAGCAGCTCGGCGCGCTGGACTGGCTGTACGACACCGTCGTCCGAGCGGTGCGGGGCACGCAGGGCGAGTTCTTCGCGATCCACGGGAACGCGCGACGCACTCCTGCCTCCTGAGTCTTTCCGTTGAACGGAAACCTGCTTCAGGCGCGCCCCGCCGCCGCGTAGCGTCCCTCTCGAAAGCCGCACCGATGCGGCTCGGGGCGAGGAGGCCGCAATGAGCCAGGCCACTGCGGTCGCGGCATCCGCTCGCCGCAATGCCGCGCACGGCGCGACGCTGGTCGTCACCGGCCGACGCGAGGTCGCGCGCGACGTCGTGGAGCTCACGCTCGCCCGCCCGAACGGCGAGCGGCTGCCCGACTGGGCACCGGGCGCGCACGTCGATGTCGTGCTGCCGGACGGCACCACCCGGCAGTACAGCCTGCTCGGCGACCGCTGGGACGCGCACAGCTTCACGATCGCGGTGCTGCGCGAGCGCGACGGCCGCGGGGGGTCGGAGTATCTGCACACGCGGGTCGGGATCGGGGATGCCGTCGGCTTCGGCGGACCGCGCAACAACTTCCGCCTCTCCCCCGGGGCGGAATACCTCTTCGTCGCGGGAGGCATCGGCATCACGCCGCTGATCCCGATGATCCGGCAGGCCGAGATGCTCGAGACCCCCTGGCACCTGCTCTACCTCGGCCGATCACGCGAACGCCTCGCCTACCGGGAGGAGCTCGCCGCGTACGGCGACCGCGTCACGATCCACACCGCCGACGAGCGAGGCCGCGCCGTGCTCGACGACTGGATGCCGGCGGCGGACTCAGCGCCCCTGATCTACGCGTGCGGCCCGGAGCGCATGCTGAACGCGGTCGACGCATGGGCCTGCTCCGCTCGGCCGGCACCGAGTGCGTCTGGAGCGCTTCACCGCGCGCGCCGACGACGGTCGTCCGGCCACGGCGTTCGAGGTGGAGGTCGCGAGCTCCGGCGCGATCGTCACGGTGGCGCGAGACGAATCGATCGTCGAGGCGCTGCGCCGGGTCGACGTCGACGTCATCACCTCGTGCGCCCAGGGCGTGTGCGGAACGTGCGAGACCGGCGTGCTTCGTGGCCTGCCGGACCATCGCGACTCGCTGCTGACGGAGGCCGAACGGGCGGAATCCCGCTGCCTCTTCCCCTGCATCTCCCGGTCGCTCTCCGACCGGCTGGTCCTCGATCTGTGATCCCCGAGCCCGAAGGAACCCCATGACCACCACGACAGCGACGGATGCGGCATCCATCGATCCGTTCGACCTGGAGTTCCTGAACGATCCGCATCCGTTCCACGCGATGCTGCGGGATGCCGGGCCGGTCGTGCGGCTGGACAAGTACGGGGTCTACGCGATGGCGCGATACGACGAGGTCCACGCGGCGCTCGTGGACTGGCAGACGTTCCAGTCGGCGGCGGGCGTCGGGCTCTCGAACTTCCGCCACGAGAAGCCGTGGCGTCCGCCGAGCGTGCTGCTCGAGGCCGACCCGCCGCGGCACGACGCCCCCCGCGCGGTGGTGGCGCCGCTCCTGACCACGCGGCGCCTGCGGGAGCTCGAGGAGCGCTGGCGGGCGGATGCCGCGACCGTCGTGGACGAGCTGCTCGCCCGCGGCGACCAGTTCGATGCCGTCGCCGATCTGGCCGAAGTGTTCCCGTTGCGCGTCTTCCCGGATGCGGTCGGCATCGGCAGGGAGGGCCGCGAGAACCTGCTGCCGTACGGCGACTTCGCCTTCAATGCGTTCGGACCTCCGAACGAACTCGTCACCAGCGCCGCCCCGCACATGCCCCCGGTCACCGAGTGGATCGGCACGCAGTGCCGCCGCGAGAACCTCACCGACGACGGCTTCGGCGCTCAGATCTGGGCGGCCGCCGACCGCGCCGAGATCACGGCCGAGCAGGCGCCGATGATCGTGCGCTCGCTCCTCACGGCGGGAGTCGACACGACCGTCACCGGCATCGCGGCGATCGTGCACGCCATCGCCCACACGCCCGGCTCGGTCGCGCGCCTCCGGCGCGATCGTCACCTCACGCGCACCGCCTTCGAAGAGGCGGTGCGGCTGACCTCGCCGGTGCAGACGTTCTTCCGGACCGCCACGCGAGACCTGCAGGTCGGCGGCGTCGACATCCGCGACGGCGAGAAGATCCTGATGTTCCTCGGCTCGGCCAACCGCGACCCGCGGCGGTGGGACGACCCCGACGTGTTCGACCTCGATCGCGACCCCTCGGGTCATGTTGCGTTCGGCATGGGCATCCACCAGTGCGTGGGGCAGCACATCGCCCGACTCGAGGCGGTCTGCGTACTCGATGCCCTGCTCGACCGCATCGTCGAGATCGAGCCCGCGGGTCCCGAGCGCCGGCACCTCAACAACACGCTCGTCGGCTGGGAGAGCATGCCGGTGCGGGTCACCCGCGGCTGACGCGCACAACGCGAGAGGGACGGATGCCGCAGCATCCGTCCCTCGTCCGCGTCAGACCGCGACCGCCGCCGTGCGCCAGCCGCCGTGGTACTCGGTGCGGGCCGTCACGGCGTACGGCACCGGGCTGACGACCGCGCGCACTTCGAGCTGCTCGTGCGGCTCGACCGTGGTCTTGCGCGAGCCGCCGTCCGGCTCGCCCCAGACCACGCGCACCTCGGCGCCGATCGGCACGTCCGCATTCACGGTCGCGAGCGAGAGGCCGCGCTTCTCGTTCGCCGTCACACCGGTGAAGAGCGACAGGCCCACGGTGTCGCCGTTCGCGTCGATCACGGAGTCGTAGTTCGACGAGCCGTAGTTCGCGTTGGGCAGATCGAAGACCTGGTAGCCGGTGCCGTCTCGGTCGATGGGCGTGGTGAGCAGCTTCGCGAGGTCCTCGTCGTTCCAGGCGAGCGTGACCTTCTTGCGCTGCGCCGCCGGATCGATCTTCTCGAGCGCGTCGCGGCCGATGAAGTCGTGATCGAATTTCACGAACGAGCCGTAGCCGAGCTCCCACGGGTTGAGGTAGTAGTCCTCGATGTTCTCCGAGACGAACGACCCCGCGAGCGCGTTGATCGCCTCGTAGCTGGTCGCGGGGAGCCACTCGCGGTAGGCGCGCTCCCCCTCGCTCGAGTAGATCGCGGGGAGGGGCGACGGGATCCAGCCGGACTCCAGCGTGTTCGACGAGTACGCCCGCGATCCGCACGGCTCGATGCCGAACTCGCGTCCCGCCTCGAGGATCGCGTCGCGGATCTTGCCGTGCTGGTCGTACGGCCCCCACAGCTCCAGACCGGGCGCACCGGCCATGCCGTGCCGGAGGGTGCGTACGCGCTCACCGGCGATCGTCATCTCGCCCATGTGGAAGAAGCGCACCTTCTCGAGCTCTCCGCCGTTGAGCTTCTCGATGATCTGCCAGGCGTTCGGCCCCTGGATCTGGAAGCGGTAGTACTCGCGGTGCACCGCCGCGCCGTACGGACGCGAGGGCGAGCGGTCGTCGTAGCGGGTCTCGACGTCGTAGCCGCCGGTCTCGGCGTGGAACTGCAGCCAGTTGGCTCCCGGAGCGCGGCCGACGTAGACGTACTCGTCCTCTCCTTCGTGGAAGAGGATGCCGTCGCCGATGACGCCGCCGTTCGAAGCGGTCGGCACGAACTGCTTCGCCGTGTTCAGCGGGAAGTTGGCGAAGCTGTTGATGCCGGTGTCGCTGAGGAGCTTCAGCGCGTCCGGGCCCGACATGAAGAAGTTGACCATGTGGTGGGACTGATCGAACAGCACCGCGGTCTCGCGCCAGGACTTCTGCTCGCGGCGCCAGTTCGTGAACTCCGCAGGCACGACGGGGTAGATGTACGTTCCGAGCTGTGAATTGCGCAGGAGCTCGACGGCGCTTCCCGCCTCGTCGAGGACTTGCTGCAGATTGCCGGCCATGGTGGTTCCCTTCAACATCTTCGTCGTGTGGTCCTGACCGCGATTCTCCACCGGAAATTTGCCTATGTCGAGAGTGATTCAGGGTCACCAGAATTGTAACCAAAATCTTGACCATTGCGCTAGGGGTGTGGTTCGCTGTCACCACGAGACACCGTGCGCTCGAAGCAGAGCCGCGCGCCTCGGCCCCGCTTGCGGCGGGCATCCGTGGAGACAGGAGTCCCCCTTGGCAGAGACATCGCCTTCGCTGCTGGTCGTCAGCGCCCACGCGGGTGATTTCGTGTGGCGTGCCGGCGGGGCGATCGCCGCGGCGACGATGCGCGGCGAGCGGGCGACGGTCGTGTGCCTGTCGTACGGCGAGCGCGGCGAGTCGGCCAGCCAGTGGCTGCAGGGCAAGTCTCTCGACGAGATCAAGCAGATCCGTCGCGATGAGGCCGCGGCCGCCGCATCCGCCCTCGGCGCCGAGATCGAGTTCCTCGACGCCGGCGATTACCCTCTCGTCGAGTCGGTCGAGACGGTGGCGCGGCTCGTCGACGTGTTCCGCCGGGTGCAGCCGACGGTCGTGCTGACCCATCCGCTCGCCGACCCCTACAACGGCGACCACCCCGCCGCCGCACGCATGGCGCTGCAGGCCCGCGTCCTCGCACAGGCGATCGGCGTCGCGAACTCCGACGGCACCGCGCCGACCACGGACGAGATCATCGGCGCTCCCCCCGTGTTCTTCTTCGAGCCGCACCAGCCCGAGCAGTCCGACTTCAAGCCGAACGTGCTGCTGGACATCACGGCGTCCTTCCCGCTCAAGCAGAAGGCCATGGAGTGCCTGCCGGCCCAGAAGCACATGTGGGAGTACTACACCTCCCTCGCCGTGCGGCGGGGTGTGCAGGTCAAGCGCAACGCCGGGCCGAACCTCGGCCTGCCGGTCGACACCATGGGCGAGGCGTACATGCGGTACTACCCCCAGGTCACGGACGTCCTGGCGTGAGCAGAACCGACACCGTCGTCGTCACCGACATCCTGCGTACGGATGCCGCGACGATCGACGCGCTCGGCGTGCACGGCGTCGCCACAGTCCACGAGGCGATGGGTCGCCGGGGGCTGGTCGGCCCTTCGCTGCGACCGATCCAGGACGGCGTCCGGATCGCGGGCTCGGCCGTCACGGTGCTGTGCGCGGCCGGCGACAACCTCATGATCCACGCCGCCGTCGAGCAGTGCCGGGCGGGCGACGTGCTCGTGGTCACCACGATGACCCCGTCGCTGGACGGCTCGTTCGGCGAGCTCTTCGCGACGGCGCTCCGGCATCGCGGCGTGCGCGGGCTGGTGACCACGGGCGGCGTACGCGATGTCGCCGACCTGCGCGCCATGGGCTTCCCCGTCTGGTCGGCCGCCGTCAACGCGCAGGGCACTGTGAAGGCGACACCCGGCAGCGTCAACGTCCCGATCACGGTGGGCGGCGTCACCGTGCGTCCGGGTGACGTCATCGTGGCCGACGACGACGGCGTGCTCTGCGTCCCCCGCGACGAAGCGGCCGACGCTCTCGCCGCGTCCGACGCACGCCTCGAGAAGGAGGCCGCATCGCGCGCCGTCTACCAGGCCGGGGGGCTCAGCCTCGAGCGCAACAACCTCCGGCCCGTGCTGGCCGACCTCGGCGTGACCTACATGTCGCAGGAGGAATACGAGGATGCTCGTCGCTGATCCTGTGCGCCACGGCATCCGCTGCATGCTCATGCGCGGAGGCACGTCGAAGGGCGCCTACTTCCTCGCCGAAGACGTGCCCGCCGATCCGGCGGAGCGCGACGACCTCCTGCTGCGGGTGATGGGCAGCCCCGACCCGGCGCAGATCGACGGTCTGGGCGGCGCCCACCCGCTGACCAGCAAGGTCGCGATCGTCTCGCGATCGAGCGAGCCGGGCGTAGACCTCGATTACCTCTTCCTTCAGGTCGTGGTCGATCAGCCGTCGGTGAGCGATGCGCAGACCTGCGGCAACCTGCTCGCGGGCATCGGGCCGTTCGCCGTCGAGCGCGGACTGACCGTGCCGCACGGCGACACCACCACGGTGCGCATCCGCCTGCGCAACACCGGCGCCCTCGCGACGCAGACCTTCGCCACGCCGGGGGGTCGCGTCGACTACGACGGGGCCGCCGCGATCGACGGGGTGCCGGGAACCGCCGCGGCGATAGAGATCGAGATGGGCGCTGCGGCAGACGCGCGCCTCCTGCCCACCGGTGCGGTCGCCGACCGGCTCGACGGGCATCGCGTCACCCTCGTCGACAACGGGATGCCGGTTGTGCTGCTGCGCGCCGACGAGTTCGGCGTCCGCGGCGACGAGACCCCCGCCGAGCTGGAGCAGAACGCCGAGCTGAAGACCGCGGTCGAACGCGTGCGTCTCCTGGCCGGCCCGCTGATGGGACTCGGCGACGTGACCGACGCGACCGTCCCCAAGATGTTCCTCCTCTCGGCTCCGAAGAACGGGGGCGTGATCTCCACCCGCGCCTTCATCCCGCACCGGGTGCACACCTCGATCGGCGTGCTCATGGCGGCATCGGTCGCCGCGGGCGTCTGCATCCCCGGAACGGTCGGCGCCGACCTGGCCAACCCGTCCGGCGACGGGCCGGTCGACATCGAGCACCCCAGCGGCGCCTTCCCCTCGCGGGTGAGCGTCGGCCGCGGCGATGACGGGATCTGGCGCGCGACGTCGACCTCCATTCGCACCGCCCGCAAGATCTTCGACGGCCTCGTGTTCCCACGACCGCGCCTGTAGACCCGCCCTGTCAGAGAGGACCGCACGATGACCGATTACACCTCGTTCGATGTCGCCCACATCGGAAACGTCGAACTGCTCACGCCCACGTTCGACAAGAGCCTGTGGTTCTTCCGCGACCTGCTCGCGATGCGCGTCGTCGCCGAGGCGGGCGAATCGGTGTACCTGCGCACGTGGGACGAATACCAGCGGTACACGATCAAGCTCACGGCCTCAGCGGACGCCGGCGTCGGGCTCACCACGTTCCGCACGACGAGCCAGGAGGCGCTCGATCGGCGGGTCGCCGCGATCGACGGCTTCGGCCTCGGCGAGGGATGGGTGGACGGCGAGCAGGGCACCGGACCGACGTACCGGTTCCGCGACCCCGACGGCCACGCGATGGGCATCTACTACGAGACCGAGCGCTACGTCGCCACCGACGACAAGCCCGCGCTGAAGAACCAGGCATCCGCGTTTCCCGGACGCGGCGTGAACGCGCGGCGGCTCGATCACATCAACTACCTGGCGAAGGACGTCGTCGCCAACGGCGAGTTCATCGCCCGGGCGCTCGGCGGCCGCGAGAGCGAGCGGATCGCGTTGGATGCCGGCGGCTACGCGGCCTGGTGGTTCCACTTCAACAACAAGTCCTACGACGTCGTGTACTCCGACGACTGGACCAAGCACGGCAACCGCCTGCATCACGTCGCGTTCGCGCCCGACACCCGCGAGGACATCCTCAAGGCCGCGGACATCTTCCTCGAGAACGGCATCTACATCGAATCCGGCCCGCACAAGCACGCGATCAACCAGACTTTCTTCCTGTACGTGTGGGAGCCCGGCGGCAACCGGATCGAATTCGCCAACGCCGGCGCGCGACTGCTGCTGGATCCCGACTCGCCGGTCGTGGAGTGGACCCAGGAGGAGCGCAAGAAGGGTCAGGCGTGGGGCATGAAGACGATCGAGAGCTTCCACACGCACGGCACACCCGTGGTGAAGAACGAGCACTGAGGCCGAGGGCGGTTCGCAGACGTCCCAGCCCCCGGGACGACCCCTCGATCCAGACTCGCTCGATTCGTAGCATCGGAGTGAACGAAGCCCCGACCGCTGCGCGCTCCGCAGAAACGAGACGACATGCCTGAGACCTTCCGCGTCGCGCTGACGCGCGACTTCCGCTCCGACGACGGCACGATCGGCTGGGGAGACATCGGCATGGCCGAACTCGAGGCCGAGCCGGGCGTCGAGTGGGAATACCTCGACGTCAACGAGACACCGCTGTCGCCCGGCGCTCTCGCCGGCTACGACGGGGTCATGGTGCTCGGCAATGCGCTGGACGCACGGTCGCTGGAAGGCGCCGATCGCCTCAAGGTCGTCGCGAGATTCGGCGTCGGCTACGACACGATCGACCTCGACGCGTGCACCGCCGCCGGCATCCCGGTCACCATCACGCCCGACGGCACGCGCGGGCCGATGGCTCTCGCCGCCGTCACGCTGCTGCTGGCCGTCGCACACAACGTGCGACAGAAGGACCGCATCGTGCGCGAGCGCCGGGACTGGTCGGAGCGCTACGAGTACAACGGGCTGGGGCTTCCCGGCAAGACGCTGGGCATCATCGGGTTCGGAAACATCGGCCGCGAGGTCAGCCGTCTGCTCGAACCCCTCGGCATGCGCGTGCTGGCGTTCGACCCGTACCTCGACACCGCGAAGGCGAGCGCGCTCGGGGCCGAGCTGGTCTCCATCGAAGAGCTGATGGCCGAGTCCGAGGCGATCGTCGTGACCGCCGCACTCACGCCCGAGACCCGGCACATCGTGAATGCGGAACGGCTCGCCCTGATGAAGCACAACGCTGTGATCGTCAATGTCGCGCGCGGGCCGCTCATCGACCAGAAGGCCCTGGCCGACGTGCTCGCCGCCGGCCGCATCCGCGGGGCCGGCCTCGACGTGCTCGAGAAGGAGCCCGCCGACGACGACGATCCGCTTCTGGACTGCGACAACGTCCTCCTCTCGCCGCACGCGACCGGGTGGACCGACCAGCTCGCCTACGGCAACGGCTCAGGGTGCGTGCGCTCGCTCCTCGAGGTCAAGCGGGGCTTCCGACCCTCTCATGTCGTGGTGAACCCGGCTGCTCTGGAACACGAGCGCTGGACCGGCGTGCCCGACGCTCCGAAGACCGTGTCGTGATGGTGCGCCGCAGGAGCCTCCGCGCCCGAGTGCTGAGCGGTGAGACCGTTGTGGGCACCTTCCTGCTGGCGTTCCCCTCGGTCGCCGTCGCACGGGCGGCCGCCGGCGCCGGTGCCGACTTCGTTCTGATCGACGGCGAGCACACCGGCTTCGGCTGGGAGACGATGACGCCCGTCCTGACCGCGACCCGCGCCGGGGGGTCGACGCCGTTCGTGCGCGTGCCCTCCGCTTCTCGTGAGAACATCGCGCTCGCCCTGGACATGGGGGCGGTAGGGCTCATGGTCCCGATGGTCGGCACTGCCGACGAGGCCGCGGCGATCGCATCGTGGGCGCACTACCCACCGCAGGGCATCCGCGGCACGATGTTCGGCTTGGCTGCGCACGACTTCGGCGAGGTGGAGCCTGTCGCGGCGATGAAGAGGTCGAACTCCGAGACGATCGTCATGGTGCAGATCGAGACCGCCGAGGCGCTCGAGAACGTCGAGGAGATCGCAGCAGTGCCGGGCGTCGACATCCTGTGGGTCGGTCACTTCGACCTCACGACGAGCATGGGCATCCCCACGCAGTTCGATCACCCGCTCTACCTCGCGGCGCTCGAGCGCATCGTCTCTGCCGGCAGGGCAAATGGCAAGCCCGTCGGATTCCTGACGAGCGGTCCGGACGACGCGCGCTCGCTCGTCGAGCGGGGCTTCACGGTGCTCGCGTACGGAAGCGACCTCGGCATCTACCGTCAGGCCCTGCGTTCCGGGCTGGAGGGCATCGCCGACGCGCTGAGCTGATCCGGTGTGGCTCGGCTTCGGCGGCGCCCGCTCAGCTTCGAACCACGCGCGCCCGGAGGCGCTCCACGACGTCGTCGTCGAGACCGGCTTCGCGCAGCACCGCGGCCGCGCCGCCGCGCTCGTCGTCGAGGATGGCGAGCATCTCGACCATCGCGTCGTGCTCGGCGCCCAGCAGCGGGCTGACCGGCCCCCGCCCCTCCGCCGCTGCCCGGAAGAACGCGTCCGACTCACCCATGAGGTGGCCGATCGATGCGCTCACGCGGGCCATGATCCGCGGCACAGCGACGGACGAAAGCGCGTAATCGGTGGCGATGTCCTCCTCATCTGCGCCCAGCACGGAGAGCAGGGCCGCTGCGAAGATGCCGGTCCGGTCCTTGCCCGCCGCGCAGTGGAAGAGCACTCCTCCGGGAGCATCCGCTATCGCACGGATCGCGTCTGCGAGAGTCTCCGCCTCGGCGACGAGCGTCGCAGCGTAGTACTCGCCCACGATGCGTGGCGTCGCGGAGTCCTCACGCAGGTGCTGGAGGAACTCCTCCGGCTCGGCGCCGCCCCGCAGGAGCGACATCCGTCGGTAGGTCACGTCGTAGCGGGCGAGCGGCCCTCGCCCGGTGTGCTCGGCTTCGGCGGGCGAGCGCAGATCGATGATGGTGCGGATGCCGCGGTCGTACAGCTCCCGCGCCTGCTCGTCGGGAACCGTCGACACGTCGTCGCTGCGGAACAGATGCCCGGGCGCGATCAGCCCGCCCGCCACGGCGATGCCGCCGAGGTCCCGGAGGTTGTTGAGCGGGGTCTCTTCGATCGGCGGGGGGGAAGCGGTCATGCCGGTGTCCTCTCGGAGGTTCGACGCCCAGGAGAGGTCGCGATCCGCGCGTCCAGGAACGCGTCGAACTCGGCGGGATCGAGGGGAAGCACCACAGTGGCGCGTCGGGCCGACGAGAGCGCGGCAGCGGCGATGACCTCGACAGCGTCGCGCGCTCCGCGCGCGGCGGTCAGCGGCTCGCCGTTCTCGGCCCACGCCTTCGCGAAGTCCGAGTAGACCTCGGTGTGCGTGCCGCCTCCGTGCGGCAGAGCGCGCCGCCAGTCCGACACCTCGTAGGCGTCGAAATGCCCGCCGGGCGTGGCCGCGAACTCCCGGAAGTCGAGATCGGCTGAGCGGATGTCGAGGCCGCTCTGCGACAGTCGCAGTGAGCCTCGTGAGCCGAAGAATTCGATGCGGTTGCCGTCGAGCCGGGCCGCGCTGGTGACGTGCACGGTGGCAGTGGCGCCGTCTGCCCACTCGAGGAGGACGTCGGCGGTGTCCTCGGTCTCTATCGGCTGCACGAGTGTGCGAAGGCTTGCGGTGACGGCATCCGGTCGCCCGAGGAGGTGCACGAGCACGTCGATGTCGTGCAGACCCTGATTAAGCAGCACTCCACCGCCCTCGCCCTCCCAGGTGCCGCGCCAGGGTGTGTCCAGGTAGTAGCTGGCACGTTTGGGATAGCTCGCGGTGACGACTGCCCGGTGGATGACGCCCAGCTCGCCGGCGCCGATTCTCCGGCGCGCGTCGACGACCTCGGCGCGCAGGCGGTGCTGCTGGACGACCGCCACCTGCCGTCCGGCCGTTTCGGCGGCGGCGATGAGCGCATCGATCTCGCTGACTCGCGCGGCGAGCGGCTTTTCGACGAGCACCGAGAGACCCGCACCCAGGCAGCGCTCGACGAGCTCGGCGTGCAGGGGATGCGGGGCGCAGATCACCGCGGCGTCCGCGTCGAGCGCGAGCAGCTCGTCGAGCGTCTCGGAGACCCTCCACCCGCGCCTGGCGGCCACCTCGGCCGCCCGCGAGGTGTCGGCGTCGAAGACACCCATCACATCCACGCCGGTGGCGAGGATCGCTGGAACGTGCGCCGCCTGGAAGATGTGCGCCCCGGCCGCGATCACCACCACACGCAGGCCTGCGGACCCTGCCGGCGCGGGGGTCTCCTCGTCGAGAACGGCTGCAGCGGTCACGACACGGTCTCGCCGTCGGTCACGATGTCGCCGAGCGCGGCGAAGTGCCCCGGACCGACCTCGACGAGGGCCCGGTCGACCGTGCGCCAGGAGTCGTCACCGTCGTCGACGCCCGCCTCGAACGCCCGCTCGCTTTCATGGATCACCGGAACAGCGTCCAGCAACCGCCGCGTATAGGGGTGCGACGGGCTCCGGTAGACCGCATCCGCGTCACCGATCTCGACGATCCGTCCGCGATACATCACCGCGATTCGGTCGGCCATGACCTTCACGACAGCAAGATCGTGCGAGACGAAGACGAGAGACAGCTCGTTGCGCTCTCGGATGTCGTGGAGGACGTTGAGGACCCGAGCCTGGACGGAGACGTCGAGCGAGGCGACCGGCTCATCGCAGACGATCACGTCCGGGCCGAGGGCCAGGGCACGCGCGATCGAGATGCGCTGGCATTGTCCGCCGGAGAATTCGTGCGGACGGCGGCCTCCGACCATCTGCACGCTCATGCCCACCTGCTCGAGAGCGGCGGCGACGCGCTCGTCGCGCTCGGCCTTCGGCACACCCTGGATCTCGAGCCCCTCACCTACGATGTCGATCACGCGGCGACGCGGGTTGAACGCCGACAGCGGGTCCTGGAAGATCATCTGCAGCCGCCGCCGGGCGGCCCGCATCTCGCGGCTCGAGTAGGTCGACATGTCCTCGCCCCGGAACGTCACGGTGCCCGACTGACCAGGGGGCAGCCGGAGGATCGCGCGTCCGGTCGTGGTCTTGCCGCATCCCGACTCGCCGACGAGCCCCAGAGTCTCGCCCGGTCGCAGGTCGAACGTCACGCCGCGAACGGCGTGGACGCGACCGGATGCCGTCTTGAACGAGCAGTGCAGGTCTTCGACGGTCAGCAGGGCATCCTCTCTGAGCCAGCCCGGGCGGGCCCGTGTCTCGGTGGCCGTGTCGTCGCTCATCGCTGCGCCTCCTCGCCCCACGTGCGCCCGTCGGACTCGGCGATCTCCTCGAACAGCGTCGCCTGCGAAGTCTCGACCTCGCCGCCCTCAGCGACGCCCGCCTGCTGCTCGCCCGACATCACGCCGACCGCTGCGACCTCGTTTCCGAGGATTCCGTCCGGCGGAAGCTCGGTGAAGACGTTGTCGTCGGGCTCGGCGAATTCGATCGGATCCTCCACGGACTCGGAGATCGTGGTCCAGCGCAGCATGTCGCGGGCGTCGGCCTCTTCGTGCGGGAGCAGCGGGTCGTGCACGCTGGGCGGATTCCCGCCCAGCGCAGGCAGCCGCGTAAGCGACTTCATGTCCAGCCGCGGGATCGCGAGCATCAGTGCGCGCGTGTATGGGTGCACCGGCGGAGTGAACAGCTCGGCAGTCGGGCGGCGATCGACGATCCGCCCGCCGTACATGACGATCACGTCGTCGGTTCTGCCCGACACCACGCTGAGATCATGCGAGACGATGATCATGGCCATCTGCCGCTCCGCCTGCAGCTGCTGCAGCAGGTCGAGGATGCCCTTCTGGATCGTCACGTCCAGAGCGGTCGTAGCCTCGTCGGCGATGAGCAGGTCCGGCGAGCACGTGAGCGCCATTGCGATCATCACGCGCTGGCGCATGCCGCCGGAGAACTGATGCGGGTAGTCACGCAGCCGTTTCGACGCGTTCGGGATGCCGACCTGATCCAGCAGGTCCGCGGAGAGCGCGCGGGCCTCGGACTTGGACATCTTCTGGTGGAACCGGACGGCTTCGCCCATCTGCCGCTCGATTGTCCGAACAGGATTCAGTGATGTCATGGGGTTCTGGAACACGACGCCGACGCGCCGACCGAGAAGCCGGCGTCGCGCTTCGGGCTTGAGCGCACTGAGGTTCTGCCCGTCGAAGGTCATCGTGCCGCCGATGCGGGAACCGCCCGGCGTGAGCCCGAGAACCGCCCGCAGGGTCATCGACTTGCCCGAGCCCGACTCCCCCACGATGCCGAGCGTCTGGCCCCGCCGCACCGACATCGACACCCCTCGCAGAATGTGAGCCGTGCCCTGGGGAGTGTCGATGTCGAGGGTGAGGCCCTGTACTCGCAACAGCGCCTCGTCGCTCTTCCAGGCCCCGCCGGTTCGACCAGTGGATTCGGCGCTCACAGCTTTCCCTCCCTGACGTCCGTGCGGCTGGAGAGGTAGTCGCCGACCGTGTTGAACGACAGCACCGTGAGGAACAGCGTGACGACCGGCCAGAAGATCACCAGCGGGAACTGTCGCATGATGTCGGCGCCGGCCGCGATCATGCCGCCCCAGCTGGGCGTCGGCGCCGGGATGCCGTAGCCGAGGAAGCTCAGAGACCCTTCGACGACGATCATGATGGCCATCGCCATCGGAATGATGGCGGCCAGGACCGGCACCAGGTTGGGAAGGATCTCCTTGATCATGATGCGCAGGTCTCCGGCGCCCAAGGCGCGCGCGGCGAGAACGTATTCTCGGTTCGCGCTGGCTATCACCGCCCCCTTCGTCACGCGGATGTAGAGGTCTGCGATGACCACCCCGAGGGCGATGGTGATGCCGAACAAGGATGCGCCGATCGCCGACACCAGCGCGAGCAGCAGTAGCAGCGGCGGCAGCGCGGACAGCGTGTTGGCGAGGATGTTCGCGACGGTCTCGGCACCGCGTCGGTAGTATCCGCCGATCATCCCGACGATCACGCCGATCGTGAGTCCGATCAGCGTCGAGACGACAGCGATGGTCAGTGAGACGCGTGCGCCGTAGATGATGCGGGACAGATTGCTGCGCCCGACGCCATCGGTGCCCAGCAGGCCGCCGATCGTGCCGTCGGGCGGCTGCGCGAACGTGCCGATCTTCTCCTCGTAGCCCGGGAGGCCGGGAATGAAGTCCGCGAACACCGCGGCGAGGATCAGCAGCGTGAGCCAGATGACCGCGAACCACAGCATCCCCCGACCGACCTTGCGGCGGCGGCGAGGGCGCAATCTGGGGATGAGCGCCATCGAAGTGCCGTCGCGGCGCGGCCGGATGACCGCGTTCAAGCCTTGCGTGCGGGGTCCGTCGGTCGGCGACCCCGGTGTCACCTGCGTCGTCATCGCACGCTCACTCTCGGATCGATCCACGCATAGGCGAGGTCCACGACGATGAATATCAGCACGTACGCCACGACGCAGATCGTGACGATGGCCTGGATCACCGGCATGTCCTTGATGGAGACCGCGTTCACGGCCTCGGCGCCGAGCCCCGGCACGGAGAAGAAGAACTCGACGATCACGGCACCGCCCAGAAGGCGCCCGAGCGCCAGGCCCATCACCGTGACCAGTGACGTGAGCGACGGACGCATCGCGTGGCGGGCGAGGATGTACGAGCGGGGAAGGCCCTTCGCCCGGGCGACGAGGATGTAATCCTCCCGGAGGGTGCCGGTGAGGTCCGAGCGGATCACGCGGTAGAAGAAGGCGCCCTCGTAGATGCTCAGCGCGAGAGCCGGCAGGAAGGCATAGCGGAGGTTGTCGGCCAGCGATTCGGACGGGGGAACCCAGCCGGTCGCCGGGAACCACTTGAGCCAGACCACGAAGATCAGCGACACGATCACGACGTTGACGAAGGACGGGATGCTCAGCAGGGCCGAGGTGATGAAATTGAGGGTGCGATCCAGCAGCTTGCCCGACCGCAGGGCGGCGATCATCGCAAGCGGCACCGCCGCGATGAGGGCGAACAAGAGCGCCATCAGTGCGATCTGCGCGGTCACGATCAATCGACGCATGACGACGTCCGTGACCGGCTCCTGGGTGAACAGCGTGGTTCCGAAGTCACCACGCAGGGCGTTGCCGGCCCATTCCAGGTAGCGCACCATGAATGGCTGGTCGTAGCCGAGCTGCGCGTTGATCGCGTCGACCTGCTCCTGGGTGGCGGCGTCGCCGAGGATGGCCTGACCCGGCGAGCCGGGCATGAGATCCATCAGCGCCGCCGCTCCGAGAGTCACGATGATCAGCACGGGAATCCCGTAGAGGAGTCGCGACCCGATCGCTCGCATGGTGCTTTTCATGTGGTTCTCCGTCGAGGTCGAGAGAAGCAGGAGACCGGTGCCGAGTCCGCCCCAACGAACGACGGCACCGGTCTCCTCCTGGTTCTCCTACTCGGCCGCGTATCCGATCCGGTCGGTGTACAGCGCGCCACGGCCCATGGACTGCAGCCCGACGACGTCCGCGCCGTGGAGGAACGAGCGGTAGTCGATGCCGAAGACCACGATGGGCACCTGGTCCACGTAGACCTCCTGCACCTTCTGCAGCGCCGCGACCCGGTCCTCGTCGGTGGTGGCCTCGCGCGCTTCGCTGATCGCCGCCGTCATGTCAGCGTCGTCGAAGTTCGCGAAGTTGTCGAGACCGCCCACTCCGAACAGGTTGCCGAAGCCGACCTGGGGGCTGTTGAGGTCGAACACGCCGGGATAGAAGGTGACGTCGAAGTCGTCCTTGTCGTAGGCCGCCGCGCGCCACTCCGGGATCGGGATCTGCGTGAGATTGACCGTGACTCCTTCGAGCTCCTGCAGCGTGAGCTGGAACAGCTCACCGGCGCGGACGAGCTCGGGGACGCCCGCGATGAGCAGGTCGATCGTGAAGTCCGTGCCCTCGCCGGTGATCTCGTCGACCAGCGACTGCGCTTCTTCCACGTTCTGCTCGGGCAATGCCAGATCGGCGTCGTAGTACGGCGACGTGTCGGGGAACAGCGCGGTGCTGCCCTCGGCCGCCGGGTCCTGCGTCAGCGTCTGCACGAGCTCGGTCGGGTTGACTGCCAGCTGCACGGCCTGACGGGCGCGCACGTCGCTGAACAGGTCGGAGGTCGTGTTGAACACGAAGTGACGGATGCCGCCCGAGATGACCGGGAACACCCCGACCGCGGGGTTCTCCGCGTCGGCGATCCACTGGAACGGGTAGCCGTTCATGATCTGCGCGTCGCCCTGCACGACCGATGTCACGCGCTGGGCCGGATCGGCGACGAGCTGGAATTTCAGCGTGTCGAGGTAGGGCTTGCCCTCGTCCCAGTAGTCCGGGTTCTTGGCGAACGTCTCACCGACTGCGGCGTCCCACTCCTCGAGGGTGAAGGGTCCCGCTCCGATGGGCTCGGTCAGCGGCGTCCCTGCAGCCGGGAATGACTCCGGCGACGCGATGAATGCGATCGAGTCAGCGATCTGGATGTCGAGCACCGGATTGGTCTCGTTCGAGGCGATCTCCAGCGTCGTCTCGTCGACGACTGTCGACGCGAACGTCGAGGCGATGCGGTTCGCACCCAGGTTGTTGGCCGGGTCGGCGAAGCGATCCCAGTTGTCCTTGACCGCCTGCGCGTCGAACGCCTCACCGTCGGTGAACGTCAGGCCCTCGCGCAGCTTCAGCGTCCAGGTGTCACCGCCGTCCTCGGTCGTCAGGCTCTCGGCCAGGCCCGGCTCGACGACGCCCTCGGTGTTGACGGTGATCAGTGAACCGTAGACCGCGTACAGGCGGTCCCACTGGACGCCGGGGAAGCTGCCCGTGGACGAGCCCGGATCCCAGGTGCTCATCGCTCCCGCGACGAGGATCGTGAGCTCGCCGCCCTCCGCGGGCGTCTCGGCGCTCGGAACTGTGGCGGACGGTGACGCGGTGCCGCCGCCGTCGCCGCTGCAGGCCGACAGCGTGAGCACTGCGGCTGCGGCGACCGCGAGAGCGGAGAGCCGGAATCGGGACATCTTCATTGACGTACTCACTTTCAGTGTGGGTGACGCAGGCATCGCGTCGTCGGTGCTGGGTGTGAAGTTGTGGTCGGGTGATGGATGCTTCGTGTTGGGATCAGCGGGTCTCGACGGGGTCTCCGTGCACGGGGCGCCAGAGGTGTCCATCACGGCCCTTGCCTTCGAGCTGTGTGGCGAACCCGATGCCCTCGAACGTCTCGGACGGGTTCACGACCCCGTGCTCCTCGCCCATGCCGGCAGCCAGGATCGCGCCCGGGCGAACCTCGATGTCTTCGCCGCGGTACTTGAGGGTGAAGTGGCCGCGGAAGACGAACCAGTACTCGTCGCCGTCGTGGTAGTGGTAGTCGCACGGCCGCCCCGGTCCGAACGTGAAGATCGCGGTGCGAATGGCCTCGCTCCAATGGCCGGCGACGCGCGCGATCTCGACCTGACCCCGATGGCCTTCCGGGCCGGGGTTGAGGTTGTTGCGCACGACTGCGCCGCTGGGTGGCACATCCACCCACTGCATCTTCTTGAGGGTCACGCGGCCCCACTCCGATTCGACGACAGCCTCGCCGGCGACGACGATGAGCCGCTCCTTGGGCGTGGTGGGCACCACGCGGCGCGCGACCGGGATGTTGTGCGTCGTGTGCAGACTCGCCTCCGGGTCGGAGACCGGGTCGGGCCAGTCGCTCGGCACGGGTTCCTCAGCTTCGGCGACGCGATCCGCGTTTCCGAGTGTGAAGAACTCCACGTCATCCACATCGACCCATGCGTCGCTTGCGGGACGGTCCTTCAGCTCTTCACGAGTGGCGTACAGCGGCACCGGTCATCCTCCTCGATGGTCGGGAGTCGGGCGAGTCCGAATCCGTCCATCGGAGCATAGGACGGGGTTGACCATCGCGTCAACCACATTGTCAACAATCCTGTCCGCACAATCGCCGAGCCATGGCTACACTATGAGCCGAACGCCGACTCTCGTTCGACGACGCAGGGGAGCACACGTGGACCTGGACCAGACGCAGCTGCTCGCCGACCGGCTGCGCTCCGATCTTTCGCGCGGCGAGTACCACCCACGTGAGCGACTCGTCGAGAGCGAGCTCGTCGCCCGCTACGGGTTCGCACGAGCGACGGTGCGCAGTGCGCTCGTCCAGCTCGCCACCGAGGGCCTCGTGGAGCGCTCGCCGAATCGAGGTGCGAGCGTCCGCAGCCTCTCGATCGACGAGGGCATCGAGCTGGCCGAAGTGCGACGCGAGCTGGAGGCGCTCTGCGCACGGGACGCCGCCGAGAAGGCGACCGACGACGAGCGCGAACGGTTTCGAGCGGGGCTCGACGCGATGAGATACGCATCGGACAGCGGCGACGTGCACAGCTATCGCCAGGCGAGCATCGCCTTCCATGAGAACGTCATCGCCCTCTCTCGGCACGAAGCGGCGCGGCGTCAGCTCGCGGCCATCCGCAATCACAATCTGCAGCGGCATTTCCCGGTGGCATTCCAGACCGGGGCGTTCTCCGACTCCTCGCACGACCACTTCGAGATCGGCGACGCGATCCTGGCCGGCGACCGCGACGAGGCGTCTTTCGCCATGCGCCGCCATCTCGACCGGATCGTGGCGATGCTGCAGGACTACCGCCTTTCACAGGCACAGCCGCAGCCGACCTCCTGACTCCCTTGTCTGCCGAAAGGCGGACAAAGTTGTTGACAATCCGGTTGACAAAGGGACGATTCGGGTTCTAGCGTGAGGACACAGGCCGCCGGGAATGCTCCCGGCCGGACCACCCGCCTGCGAACGATGGAGTTCCCGCCCCATGAGCGACACTGCGCCGACCGACGCCCCGCGCGTGGCCGTCCTGGCCACGCTCGACACCAAGGGGCCAGAGGCGCGCTTTCTCGCCGAGGAGCTTTCCGTCCGCGGCATCCGGCCCCTGTTGGTGGATGTCGCCCTCACCGGCTCATCGCCGGCCGACGCGGCGGTGACCCGCGTCGAGCTCGCCCAGCGCGGTGCGACCGACGCCTCGGGCGACGATCGCACGACGGCAATGGAGACGACAGCGGATGCGGCCGCAACAGTGCTCGGAGAACTCATCGCGGCCGGCGCGATCGACGGGGTCATCGGCATCGGGGGTGGCACCGGCGGCTGGATATCGCAGCGCGCCTTCGAGCCCCTGCCGTTCGGGTTCCCCAAGGTCGTGGTGACCACGGTCGTGAAGGCCTCGGGCGAGAACGACATCGTCCTGATCCCGAGCGTGGTCGACGTCGCCGGGCTGAACGGCCTGCTCACCACCGTTCTGCGCAACGCGGCCGCGGCTCTCGCGGGAATGGTCGCCCCGGCCGAATCCCACGCGGCCGTCATCACCCCGCCCGACTCTCGCGATGACCATGTTCGGCGTCACGACCGCGGGCGGCGACGTCGCCCGCGCAACCCTCGAAGAGGCCGGCTACGACGTCGTGGTCTTCCACGCGACCGGCGCCGGCGGGCGCACGATGGAGCGTCTCATCTCGGACGGCCGGTTCGTCGGCGTCCTGGATTGGACGACCACCGAGATCACGCAGAACCTCACGGGCGGTCTCTGCGATGCCGGCCCGAACCGCCTCGAAGCTGCCGCAGCAGCCGGCATTCCGCAGGTCATCGTTCCCGGCGCGCTCGACGTCATCAATGTGCTGCCGCCGATTCCGGCGGAATTCGCAGATCGTGCCTCCCACTGGCACCTGCCCACCGTGCCGCTCGTCCGCGCGAGCGCGGACGACAGCGCCCGTGCGGCCTGGTTCGTCGCCGCGAAGCTCGCGTCCGCGACCGGCCCCGCGGCCGTGCTCATCCCCGAAGGCGGGTTCTCCTCTCTCGACATCGCCGGCGGTGCGTTCGCAGATGCCGCGGCCGACGCCGCGTTCCAGTCCGCCCTCCGCGACGCGCTGCGCTCCGACATCCCGGTGCTCACCAGTCCCCTGCACATCAATGACGCGGCATTCGCCCGCGAGGCGGCGCAGACGCTGCTCGCAATGCTGCCCCCGCGCTCCGCGCCGACAGAGAAGGAATGACATGGCCCGATTCACCAGGACTCAGATCCTCGAGCGGCTGCGCGCCCAGCTCGCGGTCGGCAAGCCGATCGTGGGCGCGGGCAGCAGCTCGGGACTGATCGCGAAGTCGGCGGCGGCCGGCGGCGCCGACATCATCATCGTGTACAACACCGGGCGCACCCGCCTGATGGGGCTTGCGACAAACCATCTGCTGAACCACGCCAACCCGACCACGCTCGGCATGTACCGCGAGATCGCCAACGTGGTCCGCGACACACCGATCGTGGGCGGCGCGGAGGCGCAGGATCCGACGTACTGGAACGACGTCGACCGCCTCGTCAGCGACTATCAGGCGACCGGCTACGACGGGCTGATCAACTTCCCCACGTCGTTCGCTCAGCCCGACCGCAACGACGTCGGACTCGGCCTCCAGCTCGACTTCGACATGGTCCGCAAGGCGCGCGACAACGACTACTTCACGATCTGCTACGGCTACACGGCCGAGCAGACCCAGGGCCTCGCTGCCGCCGGCGCCGACGTCGTCGTCCCGCACGCGGGTTGGACCACCGGCGGCCTCGCCGGCGCCGGGAAGTCGGCGATGACGCTCGAGCAGAGCTGCGAGCACGTGCAGAAGCTCATCGAGCTCGCCCGCTCGGAGAACCCCGACATCATCTGCCTCGCGCACGGCGGACCGCTCTCCAGCCCAGAGGACCTGCAGTACCTCTACGACACCACCGACGCCCAGGGCTTCCTCGGCGCATCCAGCGCCGAGCGCATCCCCGTCGAGCGGGCCGTCGTCGAGACCGTCCAGCAGTTCAAGTCCTATGCCCCGCGCGTGGCCTGAGCCCGCGTCGCCCGAGAGGAACCCCGAATGAGCAGTGCAGGAGTTGCCGCCCGCGTCTTCACACGAGAAGAGATCGTCGCGCGGCTGAACGCGACCCTCGGCCGCAAGGAGCCCATCGTCGCCGCAGGAGCCGGCGTCGGCATCATCGCGAAGTGCGCCGAGATCGGCGGGGCGGATCTGGTGTTCGTCCACGCCAACAGCCGCTCGCGCAACCTCGGTGTGCCGACCTCCATCTACATCGGCAACCCGATCGACATGACCCTCGCGATGTTCCCCGAGATCGACAACGTGGTGGACCACACGCCCGTGATCGCCGGCATCGACGCGACCGACGGCCAGCGTCGGCGGCTCGCGCCCGTGGTCGACGACTACATCGCCCGCGGGATCAACGGGATCACGAACTTCCCCACCGCGCTCGCCTACACCGGCAACTGGGGGCGGGCCCGCAACGACGTGGGCATGGGCTCCAACCGCGAACTCGAGCTGCTCGCGCTCGCGGGCGAGCGCGAGCGTGTTCACCGTCGGCCAGGCGTACGACGTCACATTCGCCGGTGAGCTGGCCGGAGCGGGGGCGGATCTCATCGTCGCCCGCTGCGGCCTCACGCAGGGCGGGATGGTCGGCCCCCGGGCCGACGCGGAGAGCAGCCTGTCGGTCCAAGCCGCGACCGAACACGTGCAGGCGGTCCTCGAGTCGGCGCGTGCGCAGAAGCCCGACGTCCTGGTCATCGCGCACGGCGGTCCGTTCAACCACCCCGCCACCACCGAGTACCTGTACGCCAACAGCGACGTGCAGGGCATCCTCGGCGAGTCCGCGATCGAGCGGATCCCCGTCGAGCAGTACGTCACGGCTGAGATCGAGATGTTCAAGAGCCCGCTTCTGCGCAATCACGCGCAATACGTCTGAGCCGGAAGGAACCACAGCTATGCCCATCTTCAACCGCGAGACCCTCAAGGCCGCCAACCTGCCCTGGGTCGAGATCGAGGACTTCGAGTTCATCCACCTCGGTCGGACCATGGTCACCAACAACCACAAGGTCACCCCCGACGAGAACGGCCACGTCGCCTACTGGGGCTACTACCAGGACCGCCCGCTGGCCTCGACGGCGCGCATCGACCCGACCACACCCAAGGACCGCATCACGGTCGTCAGCGGTCAGGTCCAGGTCGAGACCGAGGCGGGCCGGGTGACGCTGCACAAGCGCGACTACGTCGACATCCCGGCATCCGGGGCGACGATCACCAACAGCGGTCAGTCGATGGCCGAGCTCGTTCGCGTGATGGGCCGCTGGGACCACACGGTGCGCAACGAGATCTGCATGTTCCGCCCGGAGAACCCGTGCGACTACCACTACCACGACGGCGACGAGTACTGGGTGATCTTCCGCGGCCACTTCACCCTCGACTACGCCGGAATGCGCATCCCCGTCGGGCCAGGCGACCTGCTCGCCGCCGGCAAGGGCATTCCTCATGGCGCCTTGGCGCCGGAGGAGACGATGAACGGGATCGTCATGGCGATGCCCTTGGAGGACGCCAAGCGCGACGGACACCTCAACCACAGGAATCAGGGCGAGCCCACCGTCGGCCGCGAGGTTCCCGAATCGATCTGGGCCGATCTGCGGGCACGTTCCATCGGCGACGTCGTCATCCCCGACTGAGAGATATCCATGACCACCACGCATTCAGTACCCCGGGTCACCATCGGCCGCTCCGGGATCACCACCTCGCAGCTGTCCCTGGGCACGTGGGGAATCGGCAAGGCGGCGGCGGCCGCGACCATCGGCGACGACGCGACGATCATCGGCGTGCTCGAGGCGGCCTTCGACGCCGGAATCACCTACCTCGACTCCGCCGACATGTACGAGAACGAGGACCGCCTCGGCCGTCTCCTCAAGGAGGTGCGGAACAAGCCCGACGACCTGCTCATCGCGACGAAGTACGGCCACGGCAAGCCCTTCACCGCGGACGGAGTGCGTCGTGCGGTCGAGCAGTCGCTGGCCTCGCTCGAGTTGGAGACCATCCCGCTGATGATGCTCCACGACCCGCGCGGCGAGGAGGACATGGCCGAGGTCTTCGGTCCCGGCGGAGCGCTGCAGGGACTGCGCTCTCTCCAGGGCGAAGGCCTGGTCGGCGCGATCGGCGTTGCCACCGGCACCATGCAGCCCCTGCACGCCGCCGTCGACTCCGACGAGTTCGACGTCATCCAGTTCCCGCGCCTGTATACGCTGATCAACCGGGCCGCGAAGACTTCGGGGCTCCTCGACAATGCCCGCGCGAAGGGCATCGGCACCCAGCTGGCCGCCCCGTTCACGGGCAACATCCTCGCCACCGGCGTGCGCGGGATTGACAAGCCTCTGTATGCGTACTGGCCGGCTCAGCCCGAGGTGATCGAGGCCGTCGGGCGCATGCAGGACCGCGCCGATGAGCTCGGCATCACGATCGCGCAAGCGGCGGTGGCCTACGTCGCCACCGAGCCGCTCATCGACGTCGCCGTCATCGGCGTGCGCACCCCCGGTGAAGTCCAGCAGAATGTGGAGTCGCTCTTCACCGGCGTATCGCGGAACGACCTCGAGTCCGTCGCGGACGCGGGAGTCGTGGACGAGAGACTGATGGGCGGTCCCGATTTCGTGTGGCCCTTCCCGCTCGATCGCGTGCCTGACGAGCTCAAGGACGTCGTGTCGAAGAACGCAGGGCACAAGTGACCGCCCACACGACGACCCTCGGCCGAACCGGCCTGACAACCTCGCGCGTCGGGCTCGGTGCCTGGGGGCTGGAGAATCCGTCCGGCTCCCACCCCGCGGTGCATGTCCTCGGCGAAGAGGCGGTGACCGGGATGCTGCGCGAGGCGTTCTCGCTCGGCATCACCCTGCTCGACTCGGCGGAGGTGTACGCCAACGAGGAGGCGCTGGGAAGGGCTCTGCGTTCGCTCGAGAACGTGCCGGACGATCTGATCGTCTCGACGAAGTTCGGCCACGGCAAAGGGTTCAGCGGTGCGCAGATCCGCGACTCGGTCGAACGGAGTCTCGACGCCTTCGGGATCGGGTCCATTCCTCTCTTCATGCTCCACGACCCGCGCGGCGACGCCGACCTCGACATCATCTACGCGAGCGACGGCGCGCTGCCGGAACTGCGCCGCCTGCAGGACGAGGGTCTGGTCGGCAGCGTCGGCATCGCGACCGGCACGCTCGCTCCGCTCCTGTCCGCGGTGGAGTCCGACGAGTTCGACGTCATCCAGTTCCCGCGGCTCTACACACTGCTGAACGACTCCGCCAAGACTTCCGGGCTGCTCGAGAAGGCGCGCGAGAGGAACATCGGCACCATCCTCACCTCACCGTTCACCGGGAACATCCTCGGCACCGGCGTGCGCGGCGTGGACGACCCGCTCTACAGCTTCTGGGGCGCTCAGCCCGAAGTGGTCGAAGCGGTTGCCCGGATGGAGGATGCCGCCGAGGTGGCCGGGCTCGCCCTGCCCGAGGCGGCGATGGCCTATGCGCTGGCCGAACCTCTCATCGACGTAGTGGTGATCGGCGTCAAGAACGTCGCCGAGCTTCGTCAGGACGTCGCCGTGCAGGACGCCGACATCGACCCGGAGACGCTGCGCGGCATCGCCGATGCTGGCCGGGTCGACCAGCACCTGCTTGGCGGCCCGGAGTATGTGTGGCCGTTCCCGATGGAGCGCATGCCCGCCGACCTGAAGGCCAAGCTGGGGCTGTAGTGCACGTCGTCGTCGTGGGTGCCGGCTCCGCCGGCTGCGCGGTGGCGGGGCGTCTCGCCGAAGGTGGCGCGTCCGTAACCCTGCTCGAGGCGGGTCCGGATTGGCGCAGCGAATCGTGCCCCGAGGAGATCCGCCGCCCCCGCGACGACGTGTTCGCGTGGCGGGTCGACGGTCGCGCGCCGAGCTCATTCGCCTACCCCGGCGTCGTCGCCCAGCGCTTCGACCGCGGTCCGGTCGACCCGTACCTGCGCGGGTGGGGCATGGGCGGCACGTCGTCGCTGAACGGCCTGGTCACCGTGCGACCGCCCGCGGAGGAATTCGAGGATTGGGTGGCCGAGGGCTGTGCGGGATGGGGCTGGACGACGTGCTGCCTGTGTTCCGCCGGCTCGAGAACGACTTCGACTACGGTTCGCAGCCGTTCCACGGCAGGGGCGGGCCGGTCCCCGTGGTGCGCCGGGAGCTGACCGAGTGGGGCTCAGGCGACCGGCTCCTCGCCGATGCGGCGTTCGCTGCGGGTCACGCGTGGGAACCGGATTATCACCGTCCGGGAGCCCTGGGCGTCTCGCGCACGGCGAGCAACATCCACCTGGGTGTCAGGGTCACCGCGTACGACGGATACGTCGAGCCCTGGCGCGGCGAGGGACGCATCACCGTCGAAGCGGGCGTCACGGCGTCACGGGTGGTGCTGCGCGGATCCCGCGCGATCGGCGTCGAGACCGTCGACCGCGCCGGTGACATACGCCTCACCGAGGCCGACCACGTCGTCCTCGCCGGCGGTGCGGCCGCGACCCCTGCGATCCTCCAGCGGTCGGGCATCGGACGGTCCCGACTCCTCGAGGCTCTCGACATCCCGCTCGTCGCCGACCTGCCGGTGGGCGACGGCATCCAGGACCATGTGGGGTTCTGGCTCCAGCTCGAGCACGACGGGGCTCAGCCGGCCGCGAACGGTGCGCGAGGCAACGCGACGCTGCGCTACAGCTCGGGCCTCCCGCACTCGCGCACCGGCGACCTGCTCGTCGTCGCCGCCAACCCCGCCGCATCCGACGCGGCCGAAGTGGCCTTCGGCGTGAAGCTCGCGTACTGCCTCAGCCGCGGCACCTCGCAGATCGTGTCACGCGACCCGAGCGCGTCCCCGACATCCGCATGAACCTGCTCGTCGAGGAGGGCGACAGAGCGCTCGCGCGGCACGCGATGCGCTCCTCCGTGCAGATGCTGACGCCGCACACGAGTGCGGTGCGCGATCGGAACGGTGACGTGGTGGATGCGGGCTGGAGTGACGGGGATGTCGACGCGTGGCTGCGCGCATGCGCCCGCGACACATCTCACCTCACGGGTGGCGCACGCATGGGAGACGCCGACGAGGAGGGCACGGTGGTCGACGCCGGCCTGCGCGTGCTCGGCATCGACGCCCTCTCGGTCGCCGACCTGTCGGTCTGCCCGATCATCCCGCGTGGAACACCTACCTGACGGCGGTGATGATCGGCGAGCGCGCGGCCGACTTCGTCCTCGGGAGGTGACGCCGTGT
>CAVVSI010000005.1:0-275790 GCA_963750955.1 uncultured Actinomycetota bacterium | reverse complement strand
GACTGGCGCAGCGAATCGTGCCCCGACGAGATCCGCCGCCCCCGGGACGACGTGTTCGCGTGGCGGGTCGATGGCCGCGCGCCGAGCTCGTTCGCCTATCCCGGCGTCGTCGCCCAACGCTTCGACGGCGGTCCGACCGAGCCGTACCTGCGCGGGTGGGGCATGGGCGGCACGTCGTCGCTGAACGGCCTCGTCACTGTGCGACCCCCCGCAGAGGAATTCGAGGACTGGGAAGCGGGCGGCTGCGCGGGGTGGGGTTGGAGCGACGTGCTGCCGGTCTTCCGGCGACTCGAAAACGACGTCGACTACGGGTCAGAGCCGTTCCACGGCAGGGGCGGGCCGGTGCCGGTGGTGCGGCGAGAGCGGTCCGAATGGGGCTCGGGAGACCGACTCCTCGCTGACGCGGCGTTCGCCGCGGGTCACGCATGGGAGCCCGACTACCACCGGCCCGGCGCTTTGGGAGTGTCCCGCACCGCCAGCAACATCCACCTCGGCGTGCGCGTCACCGCGTACGACGGCTACGTCGAGCCGTGGCGCGGCGAGGGACGCATCACCGTTCAGGCGGGTGTGACGGCGGCGCGAGTGGTCCTGAGCGGATCCCGCGCGACCGGCGTCGAGACCGTCGACGATGCGGGCGAGGTCACCCTCACGGAGGGCGACCACGTCGTCCTCGCGGGGGGTGCGGCCGCGACCCCTGCGATCCTCCAGCGCTCGGGCATCGGGCGGTCCCTAGTCCTGGAGACCCTCGGCATCCCGCTCGTCGCCGACCTGCCGGTGGGCGACGGTATCCAGGACCATGTGGGGTTCTGGCTGCAGCTCGAGCACCAGGGGGCCCAGCCGGGCGCGAACGGTGCGCGGGGCAACGCGACGCTCCGCTACAGCTCGGAACTCCCGCACTCGCGCCCCGGCGACCTGCTCGTCGTGGCCGCCAACCCCGCCGCAGCCGACGCGGCCGAAGTGGCCTTCGGGGTGAAACTCGCGTACTGCCTCAGCCGCGGCTCGTCGCAGATCGTGTCACGCGACCCGAGCGCGGCACCCGACATCCGCATGAACCTGCTGGTCGATGAGGGCGACCGAGCGCTCGCGCGGCACGCGATGCGCTCCTCCGTGCAGATGCTCGCGCCGCATACGAGTGCGGTGCGGGATCGCAACGGTGCGGTGGTGGATGCCGGCTGGAGCGACGCAGATGTCGACGCGTGGCTGCGCGCCTGCGCCCGCGACACCTCTCACCTCACGGGAGGAGCGCGGATGGGAGACGCCGATGAGGAGACCACGGTGGTCGACCCTCGGCTGCGGGTACTCGGCGTCGACGCCCTCTCGGTCGCCGACCTGTCGGTCTGCCCGATCATCCCGCGTGCGAACACCTACCTGACGGCGGTGATGATCGGCGAGCGCGCGGCCGACTTCGTCCTCGGAGGGTGACGCCGTGTCTCCCCCGGTCGGTGTCCGGTCAGTCCACCCCCGTCGCGGTCGCATCGCGGATGCCCCGGAGCGCATCCAGGACGTTGTCGCGATGCTGATACGCGGCCTCGAGCGCTCCCGCCTCGTCCCCCGCGAGTATCTGCTCGACGACCCGTTCGTACTCGTGCATCGAGTCCACCCGACGGTCGGGCAGCTGGTAGGGATACCAGTTGATGCGCACCTGACTCTGAAGCGACTCGATGATGCGCGAGGCGGTCTGGTGACCACTGATCCGGCGGATGACCCGCGAGATCTCCGAGTTCGCCGCGGCCGTACGCGCGCGGTCGCCGGCCTCGACGGACGAGCGCAGCTCATCCAGCAGTCCGATCAGTTCGGCACGGTCGGCATCCGTCACGCGCGTCGCGGCGCGCCCCGCGCACATCGCCTGCAGCGACAGGCGCACTTCGGTCGATTCGATCGCCTCGTCGATCGAGACGGGTCGCACCCGGGCCCCGCGGTTGGCCTCGCGTTCGACGAGACCGAGCGCTGCAAGCTCGATCAGCGCACCACGGACCGCGTTGCGCGAGGTGTGATACCGGGCGCAGAGTTCCACCTCGATGAGGCGCTCGCGCGGGTGGTAGACGCCCTCCCGGATGTCGTGCGCGATCAGGTCGACGAGCTCGGCTTTTGGCTGAGGCACTTCGGCCACGCTGTTCATCCTCGGCGGACTCCTTCGATACGCCTCCGGCGACCCGGGCGGCGTGTACCTGGTGACAGTGTAGTGCGGCCGAAGCGGCGCCCCCGGGCGCTCGAACACCACGGGTCGGACCGCTCCATACCTGATTCATGCGGGATCAGATGTTGATCGCGACGTACTTCTCCTCGAGGAACTCGAGGATGCCTTCCGAGCTGCCTTCGCGGCCGAGCCCGCTCTGCTTGGTGCCCCCGAAGGGGGCGGCGGGATCGCTCAGCACTCCGCGATTGACCGCGACCATGCCGACGTCGAGCCTCAGCGCGGTGCGCATCGCTTCCTGCTCCGGGCCGAACACGTAGGCGACCAGCCCGAAGTCGGTGTCGTTGGCCATCCGCACCGCATCCTCGACGTCGGTATAGGAGACGACCGCCGTGACCGGCCCGAAGATCTCGGTGCGGGTGATGCTGTCGCCGTGGGTCACTCCGATCAGCAGCGTGGGCTCTATGAACGCTCCTCCGGCGAGAGCGCTGCCTCCGGTGGCGACGGTGGCACCCTCCGCGACGGCGGTGCCGACGAGGTCCGCGACTTTGTCCCGCTCCGCCACTGAGACGAGCGCGCCGAGGGTGTTCTGCCGGTCGAGCCCGGCACCGGTGCGCACGCGATCGAGTTCCGCCGTCATCCGGGAGACGAACTCGTCGTGCAGGCTGGCGTGCACGTAGAAGCGGTTGGCGGCGGTGCAGGCCGAGCCGCCGTTGCGCATCTTGGCTGCCAGCACGCCGGGGATGGTCAGGTCGAGATCGGCGCCGGGCAGCACGAGAACCGGCGCGTTCCCACCCAGCTCCATCGAGGTGCTCACGACGGTGTCGGCACAGGCGTGCAGCAGCTCGCGCCCCACCTCAGTGGAGCCGGTGAATGACAGCTTCCGCACGGCCGGGTGGCTGATCATGCGCGCGACGTTCGGTCCGGTCGGCACCGGTGTCACGAGATTCACCACACCGTCCGGCACGCCGGCCCGGCGCAGCACGTCGACCACGTAGGCCGCCGTGAGCGGCGTCTCGCGCGCGGGCTTGAGGATGGTGGTGCACCCCGCCGCCAGCGCAGGCGCGAGCTTGCGAGTCGCCATCGCGGCGGGGAAGTTCCACGGGGTGATCAGCAGCGCCACCCCGATCGGCTGCCGGGTGACGACGATCCGCTTGTCGCCGGCCGGCGCGAGCCGGTAATCGCCCGGCACGCGGACGGCCTCCTCGGCGAACCAGCGGAAGAACTCCGTCGCATAGCCGGCCTCGGCGATCGCATCGGGCCACGCCTTGCCGTTCTCGCGCACCATGATCTCGGCGAAGTGCTCCTTCTCCCCCCGGAGGATCTCGAACGCGCGATAGAGGATCTCGCTCCGCACACGGGGGCTCGTCGCCGCCCACGCGGGGAAGGCGCGGTCGGCCGCCGCGACGGCAGCGTCGCAGTCGGCCTCGGTCGCGATCGCGAACTCCGCGACCGTCGAGCCGTCGGCCGGATCGATCACGTCGAACCGCTTCCCCTCACCGCCGGCGCGCCAGTCGCCGTCGATGAAGAGGTCGGAGATGTAGGTGCTCGTGCTCGTCGTCGGAGTCATGGTCTCTCGCTTCGTTCTAGGGATGTCAGGAGATGAGGCTCGCGCGGTCGCCGACGAGAGCGGCATCCACTATGCGGCCGATGAAATCTGCGTCGGCCGGCACGGGGCTGATCGCCACGAGGCGTCCGACCTGCAGCGTCAGGGTGACGATGCGGTCGCGATCGCCCGGAGCCAGCCCGAGGTCGGTCAGCGCGAACGGCAATCCGATCCGGTCGCACAGCCCGGCTACGGCGTCGACGACGCGCTGAGCCGCGGCATCCGATTCGCCCTGGCCGGCTTCGACGACGCCCATGGCGATGCCGAGCGCGACCAGCCGAAATCCGATCGCGGGCAGGCACGCCTGCAGCACGTACGGCAGCAGCGCGCCGGTGCCCAGGCCGTGCGGGGTCTTGGTCATCGCCCCGATCGGATACTGGATCGCGTGCGACAGGTGGGTGCCGGCCGACCCGAACGCCATCCCGGCCAGCAGGCTGCCGTACGCCATCGCCTCGCGCGCGTCACGGTCGCCGGGGCTCTCGACGGCCGTCGGCAGAGAGCGGAAGATCGCGCCGGCCGCCTCGAGCGAGAGGGGGTCGGTGAGCACGTTGCGGCCGACGAAGACCGGCAGGCGTGCGCCACGGTCCACGTCGAGGGATGCCGCGGTGTACGACTCGACGGCGTGCACGAAGGCGTCGATGCCAGAGTGGGCGGTGACGCCTGTCGGGGCGCCGATCGACAGCTCGGGGTCGACGATGCCCACTCGCGGGACGAGGAAGGGGCTGGAGACACCGACCTTCAGGTCGCGTGCCGGGTCGGACACGACGGCGACCGGGGTGACCTCCGATCCGGTGCCGGCCGTGGTCGGGATCGCCACGAGCGGCACCACCGGGCCGGGAACCGCGTTCTCGCCGTAGTACGCGGAGAGGTTCCCGCCATGGCTCACCAGCAGGGCGATGAGCTTGGCCGCGTCCAGAGCGCTGCCGCCTCCGTAGCCGACGATGACGTCCGGCGCGAAGGAGCGGGCGAGCGCACCGGAGGCCTCGACCACATCGACAGGCAGCTCCGGTGGCACGTCGGTGTGCACCTGCACCTCGAGGCCCCGATCAGCCAGCGCGGCCACGACCGCGTGGAACTCCGCCGTCGTGGCCAGAAACGGGTCTGCGACGACGAAGACGCGACGGCCGAGCGCCGCTACGGCGTCCGGAGTCCCCGCCCGCACGCCGTAGCCGAACCGCACGTCGCCGGGCAGTCGCAGCACACCGAGTCGGGCACTCACGGCCGGTCCTCGCTTCCAATCCTGACCGACCCAACCCCGGTGAGGTCGGTGGCTTCGGCCAGCTCCAGCAGTCGCGACCACACGTCCGTGGACAGCGGGACACCGTTCTGCAGGGACTCATCCCGGTTGGCACGGGCCCGATCACCGGGCACGGTGACGGTGCTGCCGTCGGCGCCGCTCCGGCGGATCAGCCCGAAGTAATCGCCCAGCGAAGCGCGCATGTCGGATCCCGCGAACAGGACAGGGTCGATTGCGATGATCACGTCGCCCTTGCTCACCTCGGCGGCGGTGTCGAGCGTGCCGTGGACGTCGGGGCCGAGGGCGGTGCCGGTCAGCGATCCGACGATCGCGCCGAACGCTAGACCCAGCGCATACCCCTTCGGGCCGCCGAACGGTGAGATGGCTCCTGCAGCAGCGGCGGCCGCATCGGTGGTCTCGTGCCCTGCGGCGTCGACCGCCCAGCCGTCGGGAAGCGTCATGCCCTTGGCGCGATAGTCGAGGATCTTCCCCGCGGACACGGCGCCGGTCGACATGTCCACGGCCAGGTCACCGCCTGACGCCGGCACTCCGATTGCGATGGGATTGGTGCCCAGCAAAGCCCCCACGCCGCCCCACGGATGCACGAGGCCCTCCGTGGAGGACAGCATCAGACCCACCAGCCCGGCGGCGGCGAGCTGCTCGACGTAGGGAGCGAGGATGCCGAGGTGGTGCGTGCGATGCAGTGCGGCGATCGCGACGCCGGTCTCGGGCAGGCGCTCGCGGAGCGCGGCGATCGCCCCGTACGCGACGACGGGTCCGAACCCGCGGGCACCGTCCACGGTCAAGGCCGCGGCCGCGGTCCACTGCGGCACGGGCTGCGAGACGGGGTCGATCAGCCCCTTCTCGATCCGCGCGACGAGGACGTCCAGGCGCCGGAGGCCGTGCGACGGATGACCCCGCAGCTCCGCCGCCACCAGGTGATCGGCCTGAATCCGCGCGTGCGCAAGCGTCGCCCCGCGTCCGGTCAGGGCGAGCGCGGCGAGATCGCGGAGCTCCTGCGCATCCACGCGCACCACCGAGGCCTCAGTCGACATATGTTCAACCTTCCTGTGGACATCATTGTCAACAACTCTGTACCATCGGTGCTATGCCCCGTCCCGTCCTGCAGGACACCTCCTCGTCCCTCCGCCGCGCACTCGCGCTGCTCGACGCGTTCAGCGGCGAGCGCCGCGAGCTGTCCGTGCGCCAGCTGGCCGAACGATCCGGTGTCACGCGGTCCACCGCGCATCGACTGGCCAAAGAGCTCGTCGAGTGGGGCGGGCTGGAGCGGACGCCGGGCGGCCTGCGCCTCGGAGTGAAGCTCTTCGAGCTCGGCGCGATGGCCCCGAGCCCCACTTCGCTGCGCGAGGCCGCGGTGCCGTACCTGCACACGCTTCACGAGGTCACGCAGCTGACAGCCAACCTGGCCGTGCGCGAGCGTGACGAGATCGTGTACCTCGAGAAGATTTCGGCCCGTGAACTCCGAGTGCCTCATACCCGCCTCGGCGGCCGCGGCACACTGCATGCCACCGCTTTGGGCAAGGCGATCCTCGCCTTCTCGCAGGACGTCGACTGCGAAGCCCTTGCACCGACGATGACCCGCCTCACGGCGCACACGATCACCGAACCGGCCGCGCTGCAGCGGGAGCTGATGCGCGTCCGTGGCCAGCGCGTCGCCTACGACGTCGAAGAGTCGAAGGAAGGATTGTTCTGCGTTGCGGCACCGATCATGAGCGGAGCAGGTGCAGTCATCGGAGCAGCTTCGGTGACCGGTGCGACCGCGTTGGCCCACGCGGAGCGCTTCGCCCCGACGGTCATGGCCACGGCAGCAGCGATCTCCCGGACACTTGACCGCGTGTCGCTCTGATCTGCCACCTACGACGCTACCTGTTGACAAAATTGTAGATGATTTGTTGACTGAACCAACGGATGCGCCCGGCTCGCGTGCACCACCGACGGAGGTTGCGAACGCCGGCGCCTCTTGCATACCCGTATCCGAACCAGCACAAACGCACACAGAGAGGTGTGGACATGACCGACACAATGGCAACCACCGCAGAGGTCCGGACGGGCCTGTACATCGGGGGCGAGGAGCGGCAGACCGACGCCACTCTGGATGTCGCCGATCCCGGCAAGCCGGGCGTGATCGTGGGGCGGGCCGCCGCCGCGAGCGCGCAGGACGTGGCCGACGCGGTCGCAGCGGCGAAGGCGGCCTACCCGGCCTGGTCGGCGCTGTCGGCCGCAGAGCGCGCGGAGCAGATGCGCGCCGCGATCGAGGGCATCGCCGAGGCGCGCGACGACGACGCCGCGATCCTGTCGCAGGAGAACGGCAAGATCCGCTTCGAGGCATGGATCGACTCGCTCGTCTTCGAGATCCGCTGGAATCTGGCGCTCATGCTGGCGGACGAGGTCGAGACCGGCAAGACGCTGTCGGTCGCGCCCGGCATCCCTGTCGAGACGACCGTGTCGTACCAATCCCTCGGCGTGGTGACGCTCATCGTGCCGTTCAACTGGCCGATCGCGATCCTCGGCGCCGCTCTCCCGCACGCCCTCCTCGCCGGAAACACGGCGATCGTCAAGCCGCCGCCCACAACCCCGCTGGCGCTCAGCCGGGTCGTGCAGCGCATCGCCGAGAAGCTGCCCGCCGGGGTGCTCAACGTGGTCACCGGCAAGGACGAGAACATGACGGGGCTCATCCAGAATCCCGACATCGCGAAGGTCTGCTTCACCGGCTCGGTGGGCGGGGGCAAGCGCATCATGGAGATGGCGTCGAAGACCCTCACTCGCGTGACGCTCGAACTGGGCGGGAACGACGCCGCCGTCTTCCTCGAGGACGCGATCCTCGACGACACGCACCTCGACCGCATCTACGCCGCGGTGTTCGACACGACCGGGCAGATCTGCATGAACGCCAAGCGGCTGTACGTGCACCGGTCGCGGATGGACGAGCTCGTCCAGGGCCTGTCGTCCCGCCTCGACAAGGCCGTCATCGGCTACGGGCTCGATGAGGGCACGACGATGGGGCCGCTGCACCAGGGGGCGCAGAAGGCATTCGTGGAGGACATCATCCAGGAGGCGAAGGATGCCGGCGCCGACGTGCGCGAGTTCGGCGAGCTCCCGGGCGGCGACCTGGCCAAGGGCAACTTCCTGCGGCCCGCGATCGTGGTCGACCCCGACCCGTCGCTGCGGGTGGTGACCCAGGAACAGTTCGGCCCGGTCATCCCGATCCTGCCGTTCGACTCCGAAGACGAGGCGGTCGCCGCGGCCAACGACACCTGGGCCGGCTTGTGCGGGTCGGTGTGGACCGCTGACGTCGACGCCGCCAACCGCGTGGGCGGCAGGCTGCAGTGCGGGTACGTCTGGGTCAACGACCACGGCGCCACGCGCCTCGACCTGCGCGCGCCGTTCGGCGGCATGAAGCAGTCAGGCATGGGACGGGAGCAGGGCATCGAAGGCATCCGAGCGTTCCAGGACACCCGCTCCATCGCGCACATCGACGCTGAAGCCCTCGCGGCGCAAGTCCACTGAGCAGCATCGAAGAGGCAGGCGCGACGACCGACCGCGGTTCGTCGCGCCTGCTTCTGCTCGTCGCGGTGCTGCTCGTCGCCGCGAATCTGCGGGCGACGATCACCGGCGTGGGACCCCTGCTCACCCAGATCGCCGACGACCTGGGCACCAGTGAAGCCGCACTCGGCGCATTGGCGGCAGTCCCTCTGATCGCCTTCGCCGTGGTGTCGCCCTTCGCGCACGGGCTGAGTGCCCGGTTCGGGATGCCTCGCGTCGTGCTCTGGTCGCTGCTGCTGATGGCGGTCGGAACGATCTGGCGCTCCCTTCCCGGATCCACGGTGAACCTCTGGCTCGGCACGGCGCTGATCGGGGCCTCGATCGCGATCGCGAACGTCCTGATGCCCGCGGTGATCAAGCGCGACTTCAGCGACCGCATCACGGTGGTGACCGCCGCGTTCACCGCCCTTCTCGCCGGCATGGGGGCGGTCGCGTCGGGTGTCGTCGTGCCGATCTCGCACATCGAAACTCCCGCCGGCGACCTCGGCTGGCAGGGCGCCCTGCTGTGGACGGGCGCTCTGCTGCCGTTCGCGATCGTCGCGTGGATGCTCTCGATCCGCAGCCGCCCGCGCGACGGCGGTTCGTCCGCGCGCCGGCGCAGTACCGGCATCTGGGCCGATCCCGTGGCCTGGCAGGTGCTCCTCTACATGGGCCTGCAATCCAGCATCTTCTACATGCTCGTCACCTGGTTCGCGCCGATCGCCCATTCGCTCGGCCGCTCCGAAGTCGTCGCCGGTGTCGACGTGATGATCTACCAGCTCTGTGCGATCGCCGGTTCGCTCACGATCCCGCTGCTCCTGCGCGGACGGATGCAGCGCGTCGGGCCGGCGGCGATCCCCGTGCTCTCGCTCGTCGGCATCGCAGGTCTCATCGCCCTGCCTGCGGGATTCCTGGTCTGGGTCATCCTGTGCGGACTCGCCTCCGGCGCTTCGCTCGGGGTCTCGCTCAGCCTCTTCAGCCTGCGTGCCCGCACCCACGAGGGCGCCAGCGCGCTCTCGGGGATGGCCCAATCGGGTGGGTACCTGATCGCCGCGGCG
Source organism: uncultured Actinomycetota bacterium (assembly GCA_963750955.1). GTDB lineage: Bacteria > Actinomycetota > Actinomycetes > Actinomycetales > Microbacteriaceae > Microbacterium. Next base: position 266,212 of record CAVVSI010000005.1, on the reverse strand, counting down.
GGCCCGATCGCGTTCGGCGCTCTGCTGAGCGCGAGCGGAGGCTGGCTGGCGCCTCTGGTGCTCGTCGCGATCGTCCTCGGAGGTCAGCTGGTGGTCGGCGTGCTCGTCGGCCGAGATCGGTACGTGCTCGAGTCGCGCTGAACGCGCCGCGCGGATCCCGCTGTCAGCTCGCCCGGCGGTAGCGGATGTGCGTGGCCAACGGCGAATGCAGCACCTCGACGGGCTCGAATCCGAAGGACCCGACGTCATCGAAGATGCGCTCGCCCGACCCGAGGAGGACGGGAGCGATGTCGAGCGTCAGCTCGTCGACGACTCCGGCGATGAGTGCCTGACGAACAGTGGAGGCGCCGCCCGCGATGTCGACACCGCCGTCGCCGGCCGCGTCCCGCGCTCGCGCGTACGCGGCGTCGAAGCCGTCGGTGACGAAGTGGAAGCTCGTGCCGCCCTCCATCTCGATCGACTCGCGAGCGTGATGCGTGAGGACGAACACCGGCGCGTGGTACGGCGGCTCGGGGCCCCACCACCCGCGCCAGTCGTCGTCCCACTCGCCGCGGATCGGCCCGAACATGTTGCGGCCCATCACGTAGGCTCCGCGCGGCCGCATGAGCCGGCCGGCCGCGATGTCGTCGGCATCGTTGGCGCGTTCCTCGCCGATGTGCCACCGGTGCACCTCGATGCCGCGCCTGCCGAGCGGGTTCTCGCGACTCTGGTCGGGCCCGGCGACGAATCCGTCGAGCGAGATCGACATGTGGCAGGTGGTGTCCGGCATCCGCCGAAAGTACCACCCGCCGCGGCGCCACGCAGTGGTCGCCGTTCAGGTCCGTCGGAGCGGCGGCATCCGGACGACGGTGACCCCGTGACCCGAGGCGGGTGCGCTCATCGCGACGAGCGCAGCACCCGTGTCCTCCAATCCGATCACCTCGCCCACCAGGCGATCGGGCCGGACGGCGCCGGATGCGACGAACTCCAGCATCGCCGGATAATCGCTCGCAGCCATGCCGTGCGAGCCGTAGATCTCGAGCTCCTTCGCGACCACCTGGCCCATCGGCAGGGCGGGGGCGGCGTGCTCCCCCAACAGCAGTCCGACCTGGACGTGGCGCCCCCGGGGTCGCAGGGAGGTGATCGAGGCCACGGCGGTCGCGCTGGAGCCGACCGCGTCGAGCGAGACAGCGGCGCCGCCTGAGGTCGCCTGGATGATGCGGGACGCGGTGTCTTCGCCGGCTTCCAGCGTCATCTCCGCGCCGAATTCGCGGGCCAGCGCAAGGGCCGCACGCGATCGATCGACAGCGATGACACGGGCCCCCAGGGCGGCGGAGATCATCACGACGGACAGGCCGACTCCGCCGCATCCGTACACGGCGACCCACTGGTCCGCTTCCACGCGGCCGTGCACGGTGACAGCCCGATACGCCGTCGCGAATCGACAGCCGAGCGACGCGGCGGCGACGAAGTCGAGGGCGTCGGGGAGGTGCACGACGTTGAAATCAGCGGCGGGTATCGCCACGAGCTCGGCGAACGAGCCCGGCATGGTGAAACCCGGCTGGGACTGATCGGGGCAGACCTGGGCCTGGCCCCAGAGGCACCACGAGCACCGACCGCAGCCGCAGACGAACGGCGCCGTCACCCGGTCCCCGATGGCGCAGGTGTTCACGCCGCTGCCGACCGCCCGCACGACGCCGGCGAACTCGTGCCCGGGGATCTGCGGGAGCGAGACCGGGTCATGGCCCTGCCAGGCGTGCCAATCGGATCGGCACACCCCAGTCGCGCGCACCTCGATGACCACCCCGTCCTCGGGGCATTCGGGATCGGCGACGTCGATGAGGGAAGGGACGCCCCCGTACGTCTCGTAGCTGATGGCCCGCATCATGCGATCGTAGACGCGCCTCGGACGATGACCGTCTCCCCGCTTCGCCGACCCTTGACGCTCCGTCTACTGATCCGCTTTCCACAGGATCTGGCGGATCGGCCCTTCCGAGGCCTTCGACTGCACGAACTCGTACGACTCCCGGAGGATCTGCTCGAGCACCGGCAGGTCGACGTCACTGAGCCGCTTGATGTAGAGGCAGTATCCCGTGGTGGAGTGCGGGCCCAGCTTCGACATGAGTGCCGCGTGGCGCGCCGTTCCGTCCATCAGGTAGATCGTCAGCTTGCCTTTTCTGGGATAGAAGCCGATCGTGTGGCCGTCGCCTTCGCGACCGCTGTCGTACGTGTAGTGGTACCTGCCGAATCCGATCGTGCCGACGTTCCACAGCTCCGACTCGTGCCCGGTGATCCGCTTCATCATCTCGACCAGCGTTCCGCTGTCCTCGACCGTCCGCTCATCGCCGAGCGAAGCGAGATAGTCGCCGACCGAGCGGGCGCCGTGTTCCGACATTCGCCTCCGCCTCCCGGGGTGATGAGCGAGAGATGTCTGGACGCTACCCCATTGCGACTGCGCGGGCATCACCCGTCGTCGGGCGGCTGACGGCCCTTAGTAACGCGTGAGCCCGGTGTCAACCCCCGATCGGTCGCCGTGAGCGCCGCACAGACTATTGGCGGCGAAAGACACCATCGATCGGTTGGGGCCGATCACTCCGTCTTACCCGCGCGACGTCGCGGGAGTCGAAAGGTCCCAGCACGTGCGCAGCTCCGCGAGCCCCGATCGTCCGCAGCGGACATCGACGCGCGCAGCGCCTGAGCGCGCCCTGGCATCTCACAGCGTGCGGACACGACCCGTCGTGTTCGCCGGGGACGCGACCCCCCATCTGCAGCGCGCTCAGCGCGCGGGAGTTCTGGGGAACCCTGATGGCCGCGCCCCCAGCGGTCCTCCGAGAACTCGTCCTGGGGGCGACGACTTCTCGGAGGGCCGCGACCCCGACGGCCACCGCCGGCTCTGTCCGCAGGGGAGGCGTGACCCGCGATGACCCGACAGCGATCACGCCGCATCGATCGTGGTCTCGAACCGTGGCACCGAAGGGAGGTGGGCGGCGCGCCCTATTGGCTTCTCGCGTCTGCCTTCGTCGTCTTCCTCGGAATACTCGCGCTCGTGGTCGCGGTGGGTCCGGGGCGGCCGCTGCTGGATCGACTGCTCACGGGAGGCTGAGCACCGTCGTCGCCGCCGAGTGCACGGGAAATTCTCGAGTGCACGGCTCACCCGCGCGTCGAACCCGTGCACTGGGCGGGATGCCGTGCAGTCGGCGACCGCCTCGGCTACCGCGTCACCACCATGATCTGCCCCGCAGCATCTCGCCGAAGTCTTCCGGCGAGCCGCGGCCCGCGTGACGCGATCCGAGGTAGCTCTCGACGACCGCCCGCCCGAGGTCGTCGAGTTCCGGAGCGACCACCTGGCCGCCGGCGCGGCGAGCGAGCGCGTCGATGAAGCGGGCGAGGCCGGGATCGTCGCCGAGTCGGAAGAAGGTCGTCTGCGCACCGAGCCGATGCAGCGTATCGAGTTCCCGCACGGTGACCGCTATCGTGCGGGGAGCCGGCGGATAGGCGAAGTGCACATGGCCGTCCGGGTCGAGGTGCGACGTCGGCTCGCCGTCGGTGACGATCAGCAGCACGGGCTGCGCGGTGGGGTTGCGACGGAAGTGCCGCTGCGCCAGAAGCAGTGCGTGATGGAGATTCGTGCCCTTGTCCCACACGGCGTCTTTCGCGGTCAGCTGCTCGATGTCGATCACCTCCGCGTGACGGGCGAACGCGATCAGCTGCAGGCTGTCGCCGCGGAATCGGCTGGTGATGAGCTGATGCAGGGCGAGCGCCGTGCGCTTCATCGGCACCCATCGCCCGTCCATCTCCATCGAGAAGGAGGTGTCGACGAGCAGGGCGACGGCGGCCTGTGTGCGCTGCTCGGTCTCCACCACTTCGACGTCACGCGTCTCGAGGCGCACGCCGGCGGAGGCGTCCGCGCCGTCGGCGACCGTCCGCAGCACGGCGTTCGACAGGGTGCGCGGAATGTCCCAGGGCTCGGTGTCGCCGAACGCCCACTCACGGGTGGCGCCGGTGCGATCGCCCGCCGCACCGGCGTGGCGCGTCTCGCGGCGGCCGGTTCGCGCCGACTGGCGTGTGGCTATGTCCCGCAGCAGCGCGCGGCCGAGCTGACGCATCGCTCGCGGGGTCAGCCGCAGCGCCCCATCCGATGCGCGATGCAGCATCCCGGTGTCCTTCAGCTCCTGCTCGAGGTCGCGCAGGGCGCGGGCGCTGACGGCCGCATCGTTACCGACGAGGCGCTGGAGCGCGTCGACGTCGATGTCGTCCATCCGAGCGCCCGGGTAGGACTGGCCCAGTTGGTCCGACAGAGCGTCCAGGTCGGCGAGATCCTGCATGATGCCGGTCGCCTCCCCCAGGCCGGCAGCCTCTTCGCCGGAGAAGGATGCCGATCCGCCCCAGTCTTCACCGGGTCTGAGCGAGCGCAGGTTGTCATCCAGCCGCGCAAGGGACTGCATGAGGTCGGGCGACCCGAACGCCTGGGCGGCGAGGCTCATGAGCTCGTCGCGCTGCTCCGGGCTCATCGAGTTGAGCATCCTCTGGGCCGCCGCCGAGCGCTCGGCGAGCGCATCCATGAGCTGGTCGAGATTCTGCGGATTCTCGGGGAAGTGCTCGCCGTGCTTGCGCATGAACTCGTCGAAGTCCTCAGGCGTGTCCTCCCCGAGCCGACGCTTCTCGAGCAGCTCGTTGAGATCACCGAGCATGTCTCGGATCGCCTGGCGGTCGGCATCCGTCGCGTTCTCGAGGGCGTTCTTCATGCCGGCGAATCGCTGGTCCAGCAGCTCCCTGCCGAGCAGCTCTTTGATGCGCTCGTAATCGGCGCGCGCCGACGGACTCCGCCACTCGTAGTCGGACAGGTCGTTCACGGCGGCGGCGGTGCCGGGCGGCAGGTTCTCGAGTCTCATCTCCGCGAACGCGCGGGCGTCGTCGTCCATGTCGACGTCGCGAACGAGGTGCTTGCGCTCCTCGAGCACCGCGTGCTCGAGGAGCTGACGAACCTCTTCGAGCGTGCCGTCGAGCCGATGACGGCGCACGAGCTCGGCGCGCCGCTCACGCGCCCGGCGCGCCAGGTCGTCGAGACCCTGCTGGTCGCGGGTGCCTCGGCGCAGATACTCGCGCATCGCGCGCTCGGCGGACGTGCCCGACATGACATCGCGTCCGATGGCCTCCAGTGCCTCCTGAACGGGGATGGGCGGGGCGAGCGGGTCCGGACCGCCGGAGTAGCGTCCGTACCGGTTCGTGTGCGCGGGGACGCGGTGGAAGCCGCGGACCATCAGCGGCCTCTCGACCGGCTCAGGGACCGGGAAGGTGCATGCCCGGCGTGGTTCTCAGCCATACACGGTCTCCCCCGCGGCGCTGTCCTTGCTGATCCGACGCTCCAGGTAGAGCGCCTCGAGCAGCAGCTCGAGGGCTCCGGCGCGCTCGCCCGGAGTCTGCGCCCCGAGCCGCTCCGCCACCCGGTCGTACAGGTCGGATTCGCCGAGCACCGGCATCGCCGCGAGCACATCGGCGGCCGGAACCTGCTCGCCTGTCATCACCGTCGCGCCGTCGTGCAGCGCGTCGACGAGCCCGCGCGCGTCGATTCCCCGAAGGTGGACGCGGGCGGTCTCGGCGACCGCCGTGCGCAGCAGGTGCTCGAGGATGACGCGCTCGCGGCCCTCCTCGCCGGTCTCGAACTCGATCTTGCCGCCCAGGACGTCGACGGCGGTCTCGAGGTCGACGGGTCGCGCCACTCCGACATCCTCGTGCTGACGGGTCGCGCGGTGAAGCGCGGCGGCGGCGATCGTCTCCGCTCCGGCGATCGCGAAGCGCGCCGAGACGCCGGCGCGCTGGTCCACGGCATCCGATTCGCGAAGGTTGCGGGTGAACCGCGCCAGCACTTCGAGCAGATGCGCCGGGACCGCCGCCACCAGGTCGGCCTCCTGGCGGATGACCGCGACCTCCTCTTCGATCGTCTGCGGATAGTGGGTGCGGATCTCCGCGCCGAAGCGATCCTGGAGCGGCGTGATGATCCGGCCACGGTTGGTGTAGTCCTCGGGGTTGGCGGTGGCCACGACCAGCACGTCGAGCTCGAGGCGCAGGACGTAGCCGCGGATCTGGATGTCGCGCTCCTCCATCACGTTCAGCAGCGACACCTGGATGCGCTCGGCGAGGTCGGGCAGTTCGTTGATGGCCACGATTCCACGGTGGCTGCGCGGGACCAGTCCGTAGTGGATCGTCTCTGGGTCTCCGAGGGAGCGACCCTCGGCGACCTTAATCGGGTCGACGTCGCCGATCAGATCGGCCACCGAGGTGTCGGGTGTCGCGAGCTTCTCGACGTAGCGCTCGGATCGGTGGCGCCATTCGACCGGCAGGTCATCGCCGAGGTCGGATGCGCGGCGGATCGTCGCCGGGGTCACGGGATGGAACGGATGCTCGCCCAGCTCGGACCCCGCGACGACCGGAGACCACTCGTCGAGCAGTCCGACGAGGCTGCGCAGCAGCCGGGTCTTGCCCTGACCGCGTTCGCCGAGCAGCACGATGTCGTGACCGGCGAGCAGGGCGCGTTCCAGCTGCGGGATCACGGTGGTGTCGAAACCGTGGATGCCGGGCCACGGGTCCCGGCCATCGGCGAGCGCTGACAGCAGGTTCTCGCGCAGCTCGACCCGCAGCGGCCGGTAGGTGTGACCTGACGCCCGCAGCTGTCCGGTCGTCTCGATGGCGGATGGCGATGAGCTCATGACGAGAGAGTAGATCGCCTCCGAAGCAGAAGGGCCGTATACCCCATATTGCGGGTCTTCGTGCAGCACGTTCCGCCCATCGACGTACGTGCACCTTCGTCCTATTGTGTGGACCAGACTCCGGAAAGGGAACAGCATCCCGCGGTATCGTCGGCCGTCTGGGGAGGTGTGGTGTTCACGATCATCGAAGAGGCTCTGATCGCCCGATCTGCCGAAGACGTGTTCGACTTCCTCACCGATGGACGCAACCGACCTCTGTGGGACACGCAGGTGATCTCGGAGGAGCTCACCTCTCCCGGCCCCGTCGGAGTGGGCAGTACGATCCACACGCGTATGCGGACGATGGGCGTTGAGACCGACTTCGATTGGCGGGTGACGCAGTTCGCCCGCCCGACGCGCATGGCGATCGTCAGCACCACCGGCATCCTGCCCACCGCGTTCGCGTTCCGGTTCACGATGGTGGCAGACGGTTGCCGCGTCAGCGCAACCGTCGAGGGCAATCCGACCGGGATGATGCGGCTCGCCGAGCCCCTCATCGCCGAGTCGGTGCGCTCGAACCTGGCGGCAGGACTCGCGCGCGCACAAGCCGTACTCGAAGCAGGTCCCGGTCGCTGACAGCGGCGCGACGGGCTCGCGTCAGTCGGAATAGCTGTCGGCGAGGCGACGCAGTCCCTCGTCGATCGAGACGTTCGGGCTCCACGCCAGCGCCTGGCGCGTGTCGCGCTGATCGAACCAGTGCGCCGTCGAGAGCTGCTCGGCTAGGAAACGGGTCATCGGCGGCTCGTCCGCGCCCGGGGCGAACGCCCAGACCCGCTCGATCGCAGAGCCGGCGGCACGCCCGAGCCACGCGGGCACGCTCCATCGCGGGGGCTGAACGCCCGCCGCGAGGCAGATGCCCGCGAGCAGGTCGCCCACCGGGCGGGGCTCGCCGTTCGTGAGGACGTACGCTCGTCCGTGTGCGGCGGGTGCGCGATCCAGGGCTGCCGAGATGCCGCTCGCGGCGTTGTCGATATAGGTGGTGTCGATGAGGGCCGTGCCGCCGTCGAGCAGCGGCAGACGCCCGTGCCGCGCACGGTCGACAATCCGGGCGACGAGCTGGGTGTCTCCGGGACCCCAGATGAGGTGCGGACGGATCGCCACGACGTGCATCGTCGCCGAGTCGCGAGAGAGCGCGAGCAACTCGCCCTCCGCCTTCGTCCGCGCATAGTCGCCGCGCGCCCGGTGAGGGTCCGCCGGCTCGGCGCCGACACCGGCCAGCGCAGCGCCGGCGTACGCCACCGACGGGGACGAGACCTGGACGAATCGCGTGACCCCGGCATTCTCAGCCGCGTCGAGCAGGGAGCGCGTGCCCTCCACGTTGACGGCGCGGAACTCCTGCGGAGCGCCGGTGAGCGAGACCTTCGCAGCCAGGTGCACGACGCCGTCCGCCCCTTCGACCGCCCGGGTCAGCGAGGGCCGGTCCGTGATCGAAGCCAGGACGTCGGTCGCTCCGTCGACACCCGACGGCCGCCGTTGCAGCGTTCGCACCTCGTGGCCGGAGGCGACGAGGTGCGCGGCCACTGCCCGGCCGAGGAACCCCGAGGCGCCGGTGACGAGCACGATCACGGCGCCGTGGGCCTTCCGCCGGCCAGCACACGCTCAGCCCAGACGGACAGCCGGGACCGCTCGATCTTGGAGTTGTGGCGGATGTCGGTGGGCAGCCGCGGCACGGCGAGCACCGCGACGAGGGGGAGGCCGGCCGCCTCGCGCACGGCGAGCGTGAGCGCCGGTTGAGCGAGCCCGGCACGCCGAGTCGGAGGAATCGTCTCGACGACCGCGACGGCCTGCCGCAGTCCGTGCGGGCCGACTCCGACGACGGCGGCGCGTCGCACACCGTCGACGCCTTCGACGCGCTGCTCCGCCCCCACCGGTGCGATCGGACCGTCCGCCGAGACGATGACGTGCGGCATCCGACCTTCCACCCACAGCCTCCCGCGACGGTCCAGGTGTCCGACGTCACCCGTGCGGTGCCATCGCGATCCGGAGCCGTCGCCGGTGTCGCGCAGCGCCTCACGGTCGGTGAGCCACAGCCGGTCGTAGTGATCCTTGAGATGCGAGGCCGAGACGACGATCTCGCCGAGGATGCCCGGCTGGGCGCTGGGCGCGCCCGACGCGTGTCCGTCGTGGTCGAGCGCACTGATCAGGACGCGATTCGCGCCGATCGGCACGCCGACGCAGACGCCCTCATCGGCCGCCTCGGCAGCGTCGCGCACACCATCGAGCGTCACGTCGGTGACGAGGAGGCACTCGGTCATGCCGTACGGCGTATGCGGCGTCGCCTCGGGCATCAGGCGGGCGGCCGACTCGAGCAGCTGAGCGCCGATCGGCGCTCCGGTGGAGAGGAAGGTGCGCACGCCCGCGAGCGCGATGCGGTCGTCGGCCGTGAGCGCACCGGTCGTCGCGACCACGTTCAGGATCGCAGCGGGCGAGAGGAAGACGATGCGCGCATCGGACTCGCGCACGGCGGCGGCGACCGCGGCCGCAGTGAGGGTCCGGGGCGCTGACACGTCCATGTCCGGGGTCACCGACCTCGTCCCCAGCGCCGGCCCGAGGAGTGCGAACGGCGCGAACCCGGTGACGAGTCCGGTGTCGTCCGTCACCTCGAAATGGGCCGCGAGGACATCCCGCAGGGCGGCGACCTGTCCGTGCGTGTAAGCGACGCCCTTGGCGGGACCTGTGGAGCCCGACGTGAACAGGATCGCGGCGTCGTCGTCCGGCCCGGGAGGAGGAGGAAGCGGTGGCCCCGTGCCTTCGGCGAGGATGTCGCCGAGGCTGTGGGACACACCGAGCGCCGTGCGCACGGCTGCGGGCAGCCGCACGGCGGAGATGCGGATGCCGGGCCAGCCGAGGGCGCGGGCGGCGGTCAGGCCGGGAACCTCGCCGATGATGAAGTCCGGCCAAGATCCGCGGACCGCGCGCGTCAGGCCGCGGATGCCGAGCCCGGCGTCCGCCACGACCACGACCGCGCCGATCCGGAGGCACGCGTAGACCACCGCCGAAAGCGTGGGTCCCGGCGGAATGAGGAGCGAGACGCGATCGCCCTTGCGCACCCCCACCTGATGCAGCCCGGCTGCGAGCCGCCGCACGCGGTCGTTCAACCGCCGCCACGTGACGCGCCGAGCGGACCGGGATCGCCCGGACGACATGTCGACGATGGCGACGTCGTCGTCGTCTCGGCGTTCGTCGAGTCCGCGCCAGATGGGCACGAACCCCGACGCGTCCGACGGCGTGCGCGCGGCATCCGCCCGAGGCGACGTCGTTCCGCGCGGGGTCAGGCGATCGCGGTTGTCGTCCAGCCATCCCAGCAGCGCGGGCGCGTAGGGCCGGTCTTCGGCGACGAGGTGACCCGCGCCCTCGAATCGGTGCACGTCGGCGTGCGGGAGCCGGTCGACCAGGTCGTCGAGGTAGCGGTCGCCGAAGATCGGGTCGTCCGGCCCCCACAGCAGAAGAGCAGGCACATCCAGCTGTGCGACGCCGGCCGCGATCCGATCGAGTTCGGAGCGGCTCTCGTGGCCATGGTCCACCGGGATGTCGGCCACGAATCCGCCGATCGCGCGGCGGCGGGCGGCGGACCGGTAGGGCGCCCGGTAGGCGTGCTTGGTGGCGGCATCCATCGGCGGCGAGGCCAGCGACAGGGTGGTGTCGAGGAACGCTGTCGTGGCGACCGTGGAGCCTGCGAGCACGCCCCGCGCACCCGCGACGCGCAGGGGCGCCGGGATCGGCACGCCCTTCGGGTGGTGGACGGCGGTGTTGAGCAGCATCACACCGGCGAGGGATGCCGGGTGGTCGACCGCCCAGCCGAGCGACACCACCCCTCCCCAGTCGTGGCCGAGCGTGACGATCGGTCCCTCGAGGGCGAGCGCCTCTGTGAGCGCCCCGAGGTCGGCGACCCGCTGCGCGAGGGGACGATGCGCATCCGTGCGCTCCGAGAAGCCCATGTCGAGCTGATCGACGGCCACGATGCGCCAGGCGGGTCCACCTTCGGCGGCCGGCCGCACCGACTCCGCGACGAGCGCACGCCAGAGATACGACCACGTCGGGTTGCCGTGGACCGCGAGGATGGTTCCCGCGACCGTGGCGCCGGCTCGGACCAGCTCGTCGCCGGTGTCGAGGCAGTGCCACTCCCGGACGCGCCCCGCGTCCGCGCCGCGGCCGGGCACGGAGACGATGCGACTGAACCGCGGATCCAGGCCAGGCAGCCCGGGTGGGGGCAGCATGGCGCGCTCACTCACCAGGCGAGCTCCATCATGGCGGTGTTCAGACCGGAGCCGACGCCCATGAGCAGCACGCGGTCTCCCTTGGTGAGGGTCGCCTGCTGCTCCACGAGTGTGATGGGGATGGATGCCGGTCCGACGTTGCCGTACTTGGGGAAGGTCACCGGCACTCGATCTCGATCGAGCTTGGCGGCCTTCACGATGGCGTTCGTGTGGATCGACGACACCTGATGCGTGATGTAGCGGTCCATCGACGACCAGTTCCACTCCGTGGAGGCCTCTTTCCAGGCCGACACCACGAGATCGAGGCCACCCTTGAGGAGAGCCTTCGCGTCCGTGAACATGCCGTCGACACTGCCGACGCACAGCTCGTGGAACTGTGTCGCCGCGCGGGTCACGCCTCCGAGGATCGGGTGGGCGCCGGGGTGCTCGTCGGTCCGACCCAGAACCGCGGCTGCGGCGCCGGAGCCGAGCGTCAGCGACGCGAACTCGCTCATGAAGCCGTCGCGGCCGACATCCGTTCGCAGGAGCCGGCGGATCGTGTTGATCTGGATCTCATCCGCGTCTTCGCCGTTGACGACGATCGCGTAGCGGATCTGACCGGACTCGATCATGTTCGCCGCGAGGCTCATGCCGCTCACGAATCCCAGGCAGGCATTCGCGACGTCGAAGTTGATCGCGGAACTGGGCAGAGCCAGACCATGATGCAGGCGCACGGCGACCGACGGTTCGAGATGCTTGCGCGTGACTGAGGTGTTGATCAGCAGACCGACATCCGAGGCGTGGACTCCGGCTTCGGCCAATGCGCGCTGTCCGGCAGAGACGGTCGCCACGTCAGACGATTCGTCGGATGCCCAGTTGCGGCGCTCGAGTACACCGGCGACGCGCTGCAGCAGCCCGCCGGGCAGTTTCAGACGTCGAAGCGCCGACGCGAGACGATCCTCGATGTCCTCAGACGTCGTCACCCGACTGGGCAGTGTGCTCGCAACCGACAACAGGGAAACGTTGTCGAAGCGAGTGGTCGCATTTCCGGCCACCGGACCTCCGTTGAGCGGGCCCGTCAGGCTCTGTCCCTCAAGTCAGCAACTTTACGCCGATTTGAGGCGGGCCACATCGCGAGCCTCGAGCATGTATCATGCCGCAGGCCCGCGATCACGGGTCAGCGGTAGAATTCGCCGTAGTAGCTGCCCAGACGGTCGCGGTAGGCGTCGTCTGCGCGTGTCGCCTCACCCAGCTCGGGAGCGTTCTTGATCTGGTCCTTCTCGAGGTCGACGTATACCTTCTCCTCGGCGTGATCCACGCGGGCGACAGTCCCGGCGGGAAGGATCACCCGGTGACCGAAGATCCACGGGCCGGTGTCGATCACGATCCAGCCCGCACCCACGTTGTCGTCGGCCTCGTCGACCTTGCCGATGTCGCCGTCGGTGGCGTGCACTCGGTAGCCCGCAAGACTGCCGGATTCCGGCGCGTGAGCGGCTGTCTCGCGGTATTTCCACGCATCCCATGAGGTGGACATATCTGCTCCTCGCTGTTGTCCGGTCTCGGTCGACGACGCTCGACCGGAACGGTCCTCGCGGATTCACTGTACGAGCAGCCGACCGCGCAGGCGACCCCCTGGCGGAACCGCCCGGCGAGGCGTAGGGGTCGCTCGGACGACCCGCCGGCACTATGCGCGACCGCCCGGGTATCCCTAGGCTGAGGCTCGCTATCGCACGGATCGCCGGCGGCATCGGTCACACATCGGGAGGGATCGCACGTGCTCTGGTTCACCGGTCTGCCATTGGCGGTCTCGCTTCCTCTGTTCGTCGGCGGCTTCGTGCTGGCATCCTGCCTCGTCGTCGTGGCCCTCCGCCCAGTGGTGCGGAGGATGGTCGACGACGCCGAGCAGTGGGATCGGGTTCTCGGCCACGTCATCGGCACGTTCGGCGTGTTCTTCGGCATCCTGCTGGCACTCGTGGCCGTCTCCGTGTACGAGAACTACGCAGACACGAGGGAAGCCGCCCTGCATGAGGCCGGTCAGATCACCGCGCTCTACCGGGGAACCACGGGGCTGCCGGAGGAAGTCGCGGGACCGATTCAGGAGACGATCAAGGAATACCTGCGTGTCGTGATCGAGGAGGACTGGCCGGACCAGCGGCGCGCCGAGCTGCCTGACGCCAGCGTCGTGCTCGTCGATCGGATGGAGCGGGAGATCCACCAGTATCAGCCGGAGGGCCTGCAGCAGCTCGCCGAGTTCCAGCAGCTTCTTGCCACCTTCGATGACTTCGTCGAGACCCGGCGGGTGCGGATCGACGCGACGACGCTCGAGCTTCCGCTGCTCTTCTGGGTGGCCATCTGGGTGGGAGCCGCGGTGAACGCGGTGCTCATCGGCCTCATCATCGTGAAGAGCCGGCGGCTGCACCTCGTGCTGGCCGGCATGCTGTCACTGTTCATCGGACTCGTCATGTTCGCCACCGCCGACATGGACTTGCCGTACCAGGGATCGATCGCGATCGGTCCCGGCGCGTTCGAGCGCGTCACGAACCAGATCGAGGAGATGCGTCCCGAGCCGTAGCCCGCTGCAGGCCGGCTGTCCGCGCATCGACAGGCGCGCCGGCATCCGAGTCACATCAGGTCTTCGGGCGCGAGATCGCCTTCGCCTTCCTCGCCAAGCTCAGCCTCGACGGGAGACAGCCCCTGAGTCTCGGGCAGCGCTGATTCCGGGGGAAGGTCGGTGGCGGGCACTTCGTCGAGGGCGTCCGGGATCATGGCGGGGTCGTCGCCTGTCGCCGTGGTCTCGTTCAGCGCGTCAGACGATGCGCCGGCATCCAGCGCCGTGGTGCGATCCCATTCGGCCTGGGCGGGATCGCGCCGGGGATCAGGCTCGATCGAGGTGTCGCCGTCGCGCAGTGGCTGCGCGTCGCTCTGGCCTGTGTCGTCGGACGGGATGCCGCCGACGGGGTCCGTATCGCTCATGATGCTCCTTCGCTGCACGCCCGGGTCTCTTCCAGCGGCATGCTCGTGTTCATCGTCATCCGATCCTGGCGGCGCACGAGCCGGTGCACAGGAGCCTTGACTCGTGTGGGCAGGTGGCATAGGCGATCGACGTCGCCTGCCCGGTGGCAGCCGAGGCCCGGCTGCGTCGTCGCTTCAGCGGCGGTCATGGTCGTTCCCTGGCCATAATGAGGGTGTGCAGCAGCGCATCGGCCGGCTGAAGATGAGCGGGCGGCGCCGAGATCGCATATGCCACGCTCGGCGCGGGCCGTCCGCTGCTGTACGTCTCCGGCTGGCTGACTCACCTGCAGCTGAGCTGGGAGTCGCCGGAGGAGCGGGCGTTCTACGAGAGCCTCGCGACGGGATGCCTGCTCGTGCGCTACGACCGCGCCGGGTGCGGCCTGTCCGCCGCATCGGACCGACCGCCGTCGCTGGCATACGAACTCGAGCAGCTGGGCGCCGTCCGGGATGTGCTGGGTCCGGAGCCGGTGGACATGATGGGGACCTCGCTGGGCGCTCTGGTCGCGGTCGCCTGGGCGGCCGCACACCCGGACACGGTGCGCCGACTCGTCCTGTACGGCGGATGGGCGTCCGGACCCGCGATCTCGCCACCCAGCGCGCGGGACCACGTGCTGGGACTCGTGGAGTCGCACTGGGGTCTCGGGTCGGACGTGCTCACCGACATCTTCGCTCCCGATGCGAGCGCCACGGCCCGCAAGGACTTCGGCCGATACCAACGAGCCAGCTCGACGGCCGCCACCGCCCGCTCGCTCCTGGCATTGAGCTACGACCTCGATGTCACGGACCTCCTGCCGCAGGTCGGAGCGCCGACGCTCGTGATCCATCGCGCCGAGGACCGGGCCGCTCCGCTCGCACAGGGCGCTGCACTCGCCGGCGGGATCCGCGACGCGCAGCTGTTGGTCGTGCCCGGTCGCTCGCACCTGCCGTACGCGGGCGATGCGCGAGCCGTCGTCGCGCCGATCCGGCGATTCCTCGGACTGCGCAGCCTCCCGCGCGACCCACGGACATTGACGCCGCGGCAGAGCGAGGTGGCGGCCCTGATCAGCGATGGCTGCTCGAACCGCGAGATCGCCGCCCGACTGGGCATCGACGAGCGGTCCGCCGAAGGTCATGTCGAACGGATCCGTCTGCGCCTGGGCTTCCGCACGCGGGCGCAGATCGCCGCGTGGTACGTCGCCCGCCGCGACGAAGGCGCTGTCGGATGAGGGCCGTGAAGTGAGGTAGTTCCACGCCTGCACAGGCCGAGCACGGCGGGCACGCTGGTTTCACCACCCACCACTGGAGCTGACATGCCCGAAACGACCACCCGCCCGCCGAGCGCCGTGTACGAGCAGCACGCCGTGCGCGGTCGGTTCAATGCCGCCTTCTTCCGCGCGATGGATCCGTATGTCGCGTGGAACCTCCACGCCCGCAAGCAGCGGCTGTTCGCCGATCTGCCCCGTAACGTCGTCGAGATCGGACCGGGGGTCGGCGCGAACATGCGCTATCTCGCCCCGGGAAGCACGCCTGGTCGCCATCGAACCCAACCGCTACATGCACGATCCGTTGCGGGATGCCGCAGCTCGACACGGGGTTCGACTCGATCTTTCTGAGCGCATGGCTGAAGAGACCGGGCTGCCCGACCACAGTGTCGACTGCGTGATCTCGACTCTGGTGCTGTGCTCGGTTCACGATCCTGGTGCCGTGGTCGCCGAGGTGCGCCGCATCCTGCGCCCCGGGGGCACTTTCCGATTCCTCGAGCACGTGGCGGCCCCGCCCGCCACCGCCACCCGCGCGGTCCAGCGGGCGCTACGCCGCCCGTGGGCGTGGGTCTTCGAGGGCTGCTCGTGCGAACGAGATCTGGAGCGCACCGTCCGCGAGGCGGGGTTCCGGCGCGTGTCCCTCGAGCACTACCGCCTCCACACGCCGTTCATCCCGTTCAACACCCACATCATCGGCACGGCTCACTCCTGACGGGGATACGACGGAGCGGGGCGGGCGCCTGCGGAATGCAGTGCGCCCACCCCGCTCATGTCGGTGATGTGCCGGCGGTTCTCCGCTCGGCGCGTCAGGGGGTACGCGAGGTACGACGACGCGTGAACAGCACGTAGAGCCCCAGCACGATGATCGCGCCGATGATCGACCCGATGATGCCGGCGGGCTGCAGGAAGCCCCCGTTCGGGTCGGCTCCGAAGAGGAGGAAGCCGAGGAATCCGCCGACGAAGGATCCGACGATTCCGAGAACGATCGTCAGCAGGATGCCCATGCTCTGCTTGCCGGGAATGACGGCACGGGCGATGAGGCCGGCGATCAGGCCGATGACGATGAGGCCGATGATGGTCCAGAGCATGATGTCTCCTGTCTTGTGTGACTGCCGCACGGTGCGCGCGGCGCACCATGGATTGGCGGGTTGCGCTGCCCCAAGATTAGGGTTCCGGCTGAGATTCGACGTGGGTCTACACGCCGCGATGCCGACACAGTATGATTCCCGCCCCTGCGTGTCCTCAGACGCCGCCCTTTCACACCTTCGCCGCGAGTGCGGCCATGGTCTCACCGATCAGGCGCCCGGCCTCCGGGTTAGGCGGGCCCGGCTGCTGTTCCCACCGCGACAGCTGCAGCGAGGTCTCGACCACGAGCCGCGCACGGTCGAAACGACGGGCCGCGAGAGCGGTCGCCAGTTCGGGGAACGGGATGCCGGTGGCGGCGAGCTCGCCGAGCACCACGGCGTCCTCCAGCGCCAGACCCGCTCCGTAGGCGATGTGCGGGGTCGTCGTATGGGCGGCGTCGCCCACCAGCAGCACCCGGCCCGAGTGCCACGGCGGCGGCACGATCAGCCACTGCAGGGCCCGGAAGTCGATCTGCGACTCGTCGGTCAGCTGAGCGGCGACGGCGGGCCCGTGCCCGCCGAACCGAGCCATCCGCTCCTGGAACAGCTCGAGCAGACGCTCACGGGGCGGCCGCTCCGGTCCGATCGTGCTGTCGAGCATCCACAGGTACAGGCGGCCGTCCGGAAGCGGAACCAGGCCGAGGCGGATCGGACCGCCCATCATCATCGTGTACCGCTCGAGTCCGTCCGGGCTCGAAGCCTCGGCCCGCCAGATCACCTGGCCGGCGAAGCGGAGCGACGGAGCATCGGGCAGGATGCGGGACCTCATCGCCGAATTCGCTCCATCGGCCGCGACGACATAGTCGAAGCGATCGGTGCGACCGTCCGTCAGCGTCACCGTCACATCGTCGGGCGCCGACTCGAGGTCGGCGACCGTCACGCCGAGGTGCACGGGGACGTGTGCGCGGGCGACCGCGGCGGCCATGACCTCGTGCAGCGACTCACGCGCCATTCCGAGGAACGGAGGGTCCTCCGGCCCGTTCACGTTGACTTGGGGCAGTTCGGCGAACCTGGTCCCGTCGGCGCCGCACATGTCGATCACGTGGTGCGGGCGGCCCACGCGCACCAGGTCGTCGAAGATGCCGAGCTGCTTCGTCGCTCGCAGCGGCGCGCTCTGCAGGGCGATGCCGATGCCTCCGGGCCGCCAGTCCACGGACGCCTCCACGATCTCGGCATCCACATCGGCGTGCGCCAGGGCGATCGCACTCGCCATGCCGGCAGGGCCGCCGCCCACGATCAGCACCCTCGTCACACCGCCAGGCTAGCCGATTGTGCACATTTCAAACATAAGTGAGTCGGAATTGAGCCGAGCAGCTTTCGCTCGCACTGAACGTCAGTTGATGATCTCGCCGCGCTCGTGCTCGCGGAGGACCGCCAGCCGCTCCCGCCACGTCTGCAGCGCCTCCGGCGTCTGTCGTGTCCAGTCGGTGACCTCGCCGACGATGCGCAGCGGGGCGCTGCTGCGGTACGAGCGCGTCGGATTGCCGGGGAACTTCTTGTCGGTCACATTCGGGTCGTCCTCGAACAGCCCTGTCGGCTCGACGGAGTAGACGCGCGGAGCGCCATCGCCCGGTGCGAGTTCCGCAGCGAGTCCGGCACCGTCCGACAGCGCCGTGAAGTAGATGTGATTCATCACCACGTCCGGGCGATAGTTCGACCGGAAGCCGGGCGTGAGCAGATCACCGGTCCGCAGATCCGCCTTCGTGCCGTGGTAGAACGGCCCCTCGTCCTGGGCTGAGCTCACGGCGACAGCATAGGCGCCGGGTGCGGCGCGACCTAGACGAGAGGCTGTTCGGGGCCCTCGACCTGCGCGGTGATCCGGATGGGCAGGTCCCGGCTCCCGCGGGCTCTCATCTGCAGCTCGAATCGGCGGGTAAGCGTCCGAAGCACTTCGTACGGCTCGACGTCGTGGACCAGGAATGCGGTCGCCGGGATCTCGCCACCGTGCTCCTCGGCGATCTTCGGCAGCACGTCCGCGGCTTCCGGCATGAGGTCGCGGTGGACAGCCACGACTCGGAGGTCGTGCCCCTCCTCGCTGTCGCGGATGTCAAACCCGACGATGAGCCATTCCTCGCTGTCCAGACCTGCAAGCCGAGCCAGATCGGCGGACCGCTGCTGGGTCAGCTGTGCCGTGCCGGACCAGTCCGGCGAGAAGAGCGCCGGGGACCGCCAGATGAAGCCGTCGTCCATAGCACCGAGCGTAGCCACACCGATCGGAACGGGGGCTACTTCCTCTCTCCGTCGGCGACGTCGACGACCGGGGCGGCGGGAGCATCCTTCGCCGGGCCGACGCCGACCGGGATGCCGGCCTCCGGATGGTTCAGGTCGAACGCGGGGCGCTCGCTGCGGATCCGCGGGATCGAGGTGAAGTTGTGCCGCGGCGGCGGGCACGAGGTCGCCCACTCCAGCGACGC
This sequence comes from uncultured Actinomycetota bacterium, assembly GCA_963750955.1. GTDB lineage: Bacteria > Actinomycetota > Actinomycetes > Actinomycetales > Microbacteriaceae > Microbacterium. Next base: position 247,500 of record CAVVSI010000005.1, on the reverse strand, counting down.
ACCGTACCCCCACGGGTCGTTCACGGTGACCCGCGGCGCCTTGCGCGCGGTGATCCACACGTTGAACAGGAACGGGATCATCGATACGCCCAGGATGATCGCGCCCACCGTGGACACCTGGTTCTCCCAGGTCCAGTTGTCGGCCGCCGAGTAGTCGGCGTAGCGACGAGCCATCCCGTCCACGCCCAGCCAGTGCTGGATCAGGAAGGTCATGTGGAACCCGATGAACAGCAGCCAGAAGTGCACCATGCCCAGTCGCTCGTTCAGCATCCGGCCGGTGAACTTCGGCCACCAGAAGTAGAACCCGGCGAACATCGCGAACACGACCGTGCCGAACACCACGTAGTGGAAGTGCGCCACCACGAAGTACGTGTCGGAGACGTGGAAGTCCAGCGGAGGCGACGCCAGGATGACACCGGTCAGACCGCCGAAGACGAAGGTGACGAGGAACCCGAGCGCGAAGAGCATCGGCGTCTCGAAGGTCACCGAGCCGCGCCACATCGTGCCGATCCAGTTGAAGATCTTCACACCCGTCGGCACGGCGATGAGCATCGTCATCAGGGCGAAGAACGGCAGCAGCACCGCGCTGGTCACGTACATGTGGTGGGCCCAGACCGCAGATGACAGCGCCGCGATCGCGATCGTGGCGTAGACCAGCGTCTTGTAGCCGAAGATCGGCTTGCGGCTGAACACCGGCAGGATCTCCGAGATGATGCCGAAGAACGGCAGCGCGATGATGTACACCTCGGGGTGCCCGAAGAACCAGAACAGGTGCTGCCACAGCAGCACGCCGCCGTTGGCCGGGTTGTAGATCTCGGCGCCCAGGATCCGATCGGCCGCGGCCGCAAGCAGCGCGGCCGCGAGAACCGGGAACGCCAACAGCACCAGGATGCTGGTGACCAGCGTGTTCCACGAGAAGATCGGCATCCGCCACATCGTCATACCCGGGCGCGCGCATCGTGATGATCGTCGTGATGAAGTTCACCGCACCGAGGATCGTGCCGAATCCGCTCATACCGAGCCCGAGCATCCACAGATTGCCGCCCACCCCGGGTGTGAACGTCGCGTCGGCGAGCGGCTGATACGCCGTCCACCCGAACGCGGCCGCCCCCTGCGGGGTGAGGAAGCCGGCCACCGCGATGGTCGAGCCGAACAGGAACAGCCAGAACGCGAACGCGTTCAGCCGCGGGAACGCGACGTCCGGGGCGCCGATCTGCAGCGGCATGATCACATTCGCGAACCCCGCGAACAGCGGCGTCGCGAACATCAGCAGCATGATCGTGCCGTGCATCGTGAAGAGCTGGTTGTACTGCTCCTTCGTCGGGCATGATCTGCATCCCCGGCTCGAACAGCTCCGCGCGGATGATCAGCGCCATCACCCCGCCGAGCATGAAGAACAGCACCGATGCGATCAGATACAGGTAGCCGATGACCTTGTGGTCGGTGGAGGTGATCCACCTGACGACGATGTTGCCCTTGTGCTCGACCCGCGTCGCGCTCAGCAGTGCGGCCTGGCGTGGTGGCAGGGTCGTCGGCCGCGGCGCATCCGTCGTGGGCGCGTTCACGGGAGCCGCCATCATCGGTCCTCCTCCGCCTCAGTCGTCGCTGTCCTCACCTTCGGCCTGCGGCGAGCATGATGACCCGAACGCCGGTGGACGAGGGGCTTGACTTTTCGAGACCATGCTGTCTCGCCGACTCCCCGCGGCGTGATCCGCGCGCAGGGATCAGACGAAGAAGCGGCTCAGTCGCATCACGCCGCCGCTGTCTGCCCATCGGACCTGCAGCGCGGCGACGGCGGCGCCGCCCATCAGCTCACTCACGATGAAGCCGAACCCCTCCCCCGGCTCGACCCGCGCGGGCAGCGCTTCGGGCAGCATCAGTCTCTTGCCTCCGGATGGAATGCTCACATCCGTTATCGAGATCGGCTGCGGACCGCCATTGCGGAGCACGGTCTGCTTTCCGTGCGTCGTCAGCTCGAGTCGCGGTTCGTCATCGCGCCCGGGGTCGGCCCGGCTTCCTCGCACTCCCGGCGCCACGGGCGGCAGATGCCCTTCCCCAGACGCGTCGCTTCGGACGATCTCGACGCTGGAGGCGGAGGATTCGGCCACTTCCTTGAGCCCTCGGCGAGTGCGCAGATCGCGGATGAAGGCGGCCACGGCGACCGTGCTGGCGGCGATGGATCCCAGAGCGCCGAGGTAGGCGGGGAGTGTCGAGCTCCAGAAGTCCTGCCACGTCATGGCCGCCCGTCCTCGGTGAGCCGCTGCACCTGCCACTCGTGCACGTCGGGCAGCCAGTCCAGCGGGGCCGATGGGCCGATGCGCGGGTCGTCGAAGACACCGCCGTCGCGGAGGGTCTCCACGTACGCGCGATCGAGCCGGATCCGCGACCGCAGCTCCTCGGCTCCGCCGACCGAGCCGTGACCCGGGATGACGACGTCGACCTCGTCGGCGACGCTCTCGAACAGCTGCAGGGCGGTCAGGTAGTCCTCGATCGGATTCTCCGCCTGAAGGTCGAGGAACGGCATCAGGATGTCCGAGAGCATGTCGCCGGCGACGAGCACGCCGCTCTGCTCGACCAGCAGCGCCGCGTGCCCCCGAGCGTGGGCCCGATGCTCGATGATCCGCACCGCAGGGCCGTCCCAGGGAATCCGCATCGCGTCGCCCGGCAGACCGGTGATGAGGCCGAGGAGCTCCATGGGGATCTCGTCGGCGTACTCCGGCGGCAGCCCCTCGGCGACCTGCTCGCGCCAGTCGGCGCTGGACAGCACTTCGCCGATGGATGCCGCGCACCGGGCCGTGCCGTACCGCGGCACGTCGCCGAAGCTCTCATGCCAGAGGAGGTGGTCCCAGTCCGGATGCGTTGAGAAGCCGGCGACGACGGGCCGACCCAGTTCGCGCAGGTCGTCGGCCAGGGCTGCCATCTCGCCGCGTGTGATTCCGGGGTCGACGAGCAGCACACCGGCCTCGCCTCGGACGACGGTCGTGTTGCTCTGGATGAACTCGCTCTCGTGAGTGAAGACGCCCTCGGCGACCTGGTTCAGCATCCTGACTTCCTTCCCATGACGCGCTCGCCCGAGACGTTACTCCCCGACTCCGACCCTCTCATCGCCCGCGGCGATCGCTCGTCGTCACCCTCACGACCGCGGCGCGCGTACTCGGAGAGCGCGCAGGTATCGCGCCCGCGCGACGCGCTGCGCCACGAGGAGGGCGGGATAGGCGGCGCGCCAGCGCGGAGTGGTCGACGGCCGCGTCAGCGAGCGGATGGTCAGGACCACCGCCGCGGCATCCCGGTGCACGATGAACGCTTCTTCGCCCGAGATCGGATGTCCGGGCAGAGTGCGGTAGGCGAACCCGACCCGTTCTGGTGTGTCCACGACCTCCACCACCTCGACGGGTTCGCGCACCGAGAGGCCGAAAGCATGGGCCATGATGACCGGCCGGTGTCCGGCCTCGACAGGCTCGTCCGGCGTCACGGAGAACCCGGAGCGCGTCTTCACGCCCCACCGCAGGAGCTCCGAACGAGCCCAGTCCCACACGTCGGAGCCGGCACCGAGGACGGTCGAGGTCTCCCATTGCCGGAACCCGCCGCCCTGCTCACCCCAGACGGCATCCGCGGGGTGCGTCAGGCTGGAGTGCTCTGCGCTCGACACGGTTCGATCCTGCCACCGGTTCGAGGATCGGCGGTGGTCATGATCCGGGATCACCGCGTGCGCGCCCTCATCGGGGCGGTGCTGAGAAGAGGGTGCGCTTCAACTGTTCGAAGTAGGTCGAGTCGACCGACACCTCGCCCGTGTAGACGTGGTCGAAGCTCGCGATGGCGAAGATCACCACTCCGACGTACGCGGCGACCAGTCCCGCCATGATCAGATGGATCCGCAGCCGGCCCACCTCGACGAGCCCGATGAGCACCGCGTTGATGAAGGCTCCGATGTACAGCACGAGCCAGAGGATCGGTGACAGCTCCTGCCCTGTCACCCCGACGCGAGCGCCGCGGTCGGCGACGAACTGGTTGAACGCGCCGATCGTCGCGGCATGCAGGTTCGCCTCCGATGCGTCGGCCGGCTCGATCGCGAAGAGCACCTCCTGGAACTCTGTGACCTGCTTGACCGTGTGCGGCGGGATCTCTCCGGCGGCCTGCATCGCCCAGTCGATGTCGATCACATGGTCGGTGTATTCGACGAGAAGGCGCTGCAGCTCGCTGCTCGCCGGCTCGGGCAGCCCGGATGCATCCCGGTAGAGCACCGCCACCGATGTCGTCTCCTGCAGGACGATGTCCTCGACCGTTCGGTAGTTCTCATAGGATGCCGCGGCGATGAGCGCGAGCGTGACGCCGTACAAGACGCCGTAGGCCGCCATGACGTAGCGCAGAACGCGGTCGAATTCGTTCAGGTCGTCACCGTCGCGCGGCACCCACCGGCGCAGGACGAGCACGATCAGCAGAGACACCGCCACGAAGGCGCCGACGAAGAGGGGCAGGGCCACCGCCACCGGCAGCGAGAACAGCCACATGAGTGCATCATGTCGCGTGGACCCCGCGTGCGAAAGGGCCGCGGCGGCTCCGAGCGCCCGCTAGCTGCCCTGGTTCACCTCGCCGGCCGCGATGGCGTCGGCGTACTTGCGGATGTCGGGGCCCGGTTCGTAGTCGATGAACCGGTCCTTCAAGCGGGCGTTGAGCTGCGCGAATGCGTCATCGGATGAGAGGTCGCCGCCCGACCGGGCGAGGTCGAGCACGGCCTCCCTCAGAACGCGATCGGCATCCTCGAGGATCTTCTCGCGGGCGGGCTCGTTCCATCGGATCTCGGAAGGTTCCATATCGAGACGGTGTCAGCCGCCGTGCGGCACGGGATCGGCTCCGGGTTCGGTCTCTTCGTCGGCGTCACCAGGCGACAGGCCGAGGAACTCCTGATCGGGCAGGCCGAGGGAGTCCACGTCCTCCTCCGCGCCGTACACTTCCGGCACCCGCGGCTCTTCTGCGCTCGGATTCTCGTCGGGGTTCTTGGGGTCCGACATGGCTCACCTCCAGCTGGGGCCTCAACCGTATGCGGTCGCGGGTGCGATCCCGCCCGACCTTGACCGACGCACGGCGCAGGCGTATCTTCCGTCGCCTTCGACCCGCGCGCCGCGTCGGCGGTATCGTGTTCCTCTCCGCCACCGATCCGAAGCGCCCCACGGCGTCCGGGTCGGGCTCCTTCCACCGGCGGTCGAGTCCCCCAAGGAATGGCGCAATGTCCTCGCTCGGCGACATGATCGCGCCCCGCCGGCTCGGCACCGACTTCCGCTGGCTGATGGCGTCGTCGTGGACGAGCAACCTCGGCGACGGCATCGCGCTCTCGGCCGCGCCCCTGTTGATCGCCTCGCTCACGTCATCGCCGCTTCTGGTGGCTTCGGGAGCGATGATGCAGTTCCTGCCGTGGCTGCTGTTCGGACTGCTCGCCGGATCGATCGCCGACCATCACGATCGACGCCGCCTTGTCATGCTCGCGAACGGGTCACGGGCGGTGATCGTCCTGGGTCTCGTGGCCTTCCTCGCCACCGGCCAGGTCACCGTCTGGATCGTGCTGGCGGCATCCTTCCTCTACGGCACCGCCGAGGTGTTCGCCGACACGGCCGGGAGCACCCTCCTGCCCATGCTCGTGCGGCCGGCGGACCTGGGAATCGGCAACGCGAGACTTCAGGCCGGATTCCTCGTCGGCAACCAGCTCGCCGGTCCTCCGCTGGGAGCGTTTCTCTTCGCGATCGGATCCTTCTGGCCGTTCATCGTGCAGGCCCTGTGCGTGAGCCTGGCCGTCCTGCTGATCTCACGCATCGCGCGCACGCCGATCCCGCCGAAGGAGGAGGTGCCGGCCGGCACGAAGCCGCATCCGATCCGCGAGGGGCTGCGCTGGCTGCGGGGCAACGCTCCGGTCCGCACCCTGGTGCTCATCATCCTCGTGTTCAACGTGACGTGGGCCGCCCCGTGGAGCATCCTCGTGCTCTACGCGACCGAGCACCTGAATATGGGCCCGGTCGGCTTCGGCGCTCTGATGACGGCGTCGGCCCTCGGCGGGCTGGCGGGGACCGCGAGCTTCGGATGGCTCGAGCGGCACGTCTCCTTCGCGACGCTCATGCGCGTGTGCCTCTCGTTGGAGGTGCTCATGCACCTGGCTTTCGCTCTCACGACGTCTGCCGCGGTCGCCTTCGCGATCATGTTCGGCTTCGGCGCGTACGCGTTCATCTGGGGCACGATCTCGACCACCGTGCGACAGCGGCTCGTTCCGCTGCAGCTGCAGGGACGAATCGCTTCGGTCAACATGGTGGGCGTGTTCGGCGGACTCGTGATCGGCCAGCTGCTCGGCGGACTCATCGCGCAGGCCTGGGGCCTCACGGCGCCGTGGTGGTTCGCCTTCGCCGGATCGGCGATCACCCTGCTGCTGGTGTGGCGGTCGATCTCCCACATCGCGGCGGCCCCACCCGCGATCGGCACGGTGACGTCGACCGAGTCGTGACCGGTGCCTGACGGTGCGATCGACTGCGGAGTGACGACGGCTCGGCGCGCCGCTTCGCCGCGCTCTGGCCACCCGGCGGTGCGGGGTGGATGATGAAGGAATGGCTGGGGTGTCACCTGTGATCCGCACGCCCGATCAGCACATCCGGGTGTTCGTGAGCTCGACGCTGCGCGAGCTCTCCGACGAGCGGCGTGCCGTGCGGGCGGCGATCGAGCGGATGCGGCTGGCCCCGGTGATGTTCGAGCTCGGCGCACGCCCGCACCCGCCGCGGGAGCTGTACCGCTCCTACCTCGCGCAGAGCGACATCTTCGTAGGGATCTACGCAGACAGCTACGGCTGGGTGGCGCCCGACGAAACCGTCTCGGGGCTCGAGGACGAGTACAACCTCGCCCCGCGTGCGATGCCGAAGCTCATCTACATAAAGGACAGCAACGGCCGCGACGAGCGAATGAAGGAGCTGATCGCCCGCATCCAGTCCGATGCGGGCGCGTCGTATCTCTCCTTCACGGATGCCGCCGAGTTGGCAGAGCGCGTCGAATCGGACCTGGCGACACTGCTGGCGGAGCGCTTCGACGAGTCCCGGGCTCGCACGCAGGAAGAGGCGAGCGGCCCGGCATCGCTCGTCACCCGCGCACCGATCGCTCCGACGACCACGATCGGCCGCGAGGAGGACATCGCCCGGGTGCGCGCGATCTTCGAGCGCGGAGAGGACCGCGTCGTGACGCTGGTCGGCCCCGGCGGGATTGGGAAGAGCCGGCTTGCGATCGAGGTCGCGCACGCCACCGAGGACCTGTTCCCGGACGGCACCTACTTCGTCCTGCTGGAGGGTGTCCTCGAGCCGGGACTGCTCCTGCCGACGATCGCGTACTTCCTCGGCATCCGCGACAACGGCGAGGCCGGGCTCGAAGAGCGCATCTCCCGTGCGCTCGACGGCAGACGCGTCCTCATCGTGCTCGACAACTTCGAGCAGATCGTGGACTCCGCGCCGGTGCTGGTGCAGCTGTACACGATCGCGCCGCTCGCGAGCTTCCTCGTGACGAGCCGGATCGTGCTGCGCATCCGCGGCGAGCAGGTCTACGAGGTGGGATCGCTCGCCTCCCCGGCGGGCTCAGGCCCCGCGACCCTCGACAATGCTCGACGCTCGCCCGCCGTCGCGCTGTTCGTCGATCGCGCCCAGGCCGTCAAGTCCGACTTCGCGCTCACCGACGACAACGCCGCGGCGATCTCAGACATCTGCCGGCAGCTCGAGGGGCTGCCGCTCGCGATCGAACTGGCCGCCGCACAGGTGCGGCTGCTCACTCCGGCATATATCGCGCAGCGCCTGGATCACAGCCTCTCGGTGCTGACATCCGCCGCCCGCGATGTGCCGAGCCGGCATCGCACGATGCGCGCCACGATCGACTGGAGCGTCAGCCTGCTCTCGGACGATCAGCGCGCGCTGCTCGAGGACCTCGGCGTCTTCGCGACCCGTTTCACCCTGGAAGCGGTCGAGGCGATCGGCCGGGGACGCTCGTGGGACGGGCAGGCGCTCGACGCGCTGGCCGAACTCGTGGATGCGTCGCTGGTGAAGCCGATGGTGGTCGATGATCGATCGACGTTCTCGCTGCTGGCGATCATGCGCGAGTACGCGATCGATCGCCTCGAGGAGCGCGGCGACGCGAACGACGTGCGGCTCGCGCACGCCGAGTACTATTCCGATCTCGTCCGCAGCCTCTCGCCCAGCCTGCGTGGGGTGGGTCAGGCCGAGGCGGTGAAGCAGCTCGGCCAGGAGCTGTCGAACCTGCGAGCGGCGGTGCGCCACCTCATCACCATGGACCGGCTCGACGACGCCGGGGACTTCGCATGGAATCTGATGGTCTACTGGTGGATCTCGGGCTTCTTCTCCGAGGTGCGGCTGTGGATGCTGGAGGTTCTCGACAAGCAGCAGCCGATCTCGCAGCACACCCGGGCCGTCGCGCAGTTCTTCGCCCTGTGGGGCGAGATGTGGCAGCGTCCGTCGCACCAGGTCGTCGAGGGCCTCGGTGAGTGCGCACGGCTCTTCACCGAGAGCGGCGATGAGGACGCGGCGGCCATCGCACTCGCCGGCCGCGGCACGGCACGGCTGCAGTTCCCCGATCTGGACCCCGCGGCCGCCGAGTCCGAGCTGACCGAAGCGGTCACGGTCTTCCGCCGCATCGGCGACGGCTGGGCAGAGTCCATGGCCGAGGTGGGCCTCGGATGGGTCGCGGTCGTCCGCGGGCAGATCTCGGAGGCACTCGCCCACTTCTCTCGGTCGGCGGATGTCGCCGACGAGGGGCAGGACCTGTTCACGCGCGCGGTCGCGGGGAACAACCGCACGCGCGTGCTCTTCCTCATGGGCGAACTGGACGCGGCCGAGCAGGAGTGGTTCCACACGATGCGACTGTCGATCCGCCTGCACTACGAGGAGGGCATCACCTTCGCCCTCGACGGACTCGCCGCGATCGCCGCGACACGGGGAGACCCATGGCGGGCGGGCGCGTTCTCGAAGGTGGCCTCCCTGGCGCGCCAGCGGACCGGCTTGCTCGACGTCCAGGCTCTCGCGGTGCACCTCGCTCCCCTGGCGGCGGCTCGCGAAAGCGACCCCGAGGCGGTCGCCGAGGGTGAGAGTGCGGGCGCGCAGATGTCACTCGTCGAGGCCGTCGCGATGGCGCTGCCGGATGCCGATCCGAGCGTGGGGGAGGCTCTCGCACAGTGGTGACCGCGCGCGACCGGGGACCGCTCCGCACGGTCCTCGCGATCACGCGATGATGACGCCCAGCTCGTCGACGCCGAACACGACCGAGAGCCCGCGGTAGACCGGGGGCTCGGCCGCGAGGCGCAGCTGCGGAAAGCGGCGGAACAGCGCCGGCAGCGCGATGCGCAGCTCGAGCCTGGCCAGCTCCGCACCCAGACACCGGTGCACCCCGTGCCCGAACGCGAGATGGGACGTCTCGACGGGGGTCAGCCGCAGCCCGTCCAGCCCGGACGCGAGCTGCGGGTCCCGGTTCGCTCCGCTGAGCGAGCAGACGAGGACGTCGCCCGCCTCGACGATGACGCCGCCCACCTCCGCGCGCCGCCGTGCGAAGCGCGGGAACGCGACCTGCACGACGCTCAGGTAGCGCAGCAGCTCCTCCACGACAGCTGCGACCTCCGCGGGATCGCCGTGGACCATCACCTCGCGCGCCGCAGGATCTCGCGTGAGTGCGATCACGCTGAGGGCCAGCGTGCTCGCGGTGGACTCGAAACCACCCGTGAGCACGCCGTCCGCGAGGCCCGCCAGTTCGAGGTCGGTGACCTCGTCGCCGTGAGCGGCGATGATCCTGCCGAGGAGACCCTCTCCGGGGCGGGCGCGCTGGCGGGCGACCGTGCTGCTCAAGTAGTCCAGCGACTGCGAGATCGAGCCGAGCGAGTCGCCGACGCCCTCGAGCACGTTGAAACGGGCGCGGCAGAGCGCCAGGAACTGATCGCGCTCGTCCGGCTCGATGCCGAGCAGGTGGCTGATCGTGAGGGCGGGAATGGGCACTGCGAAGGAGCCGACGATATCGATGGATGCCGGGGCCTCGCCGTCGGCGCGGCGCGCCATCAGGTCCAGCTGCTCGGCGACGAGTCTCTCGACGAACGGGCTGAGCGCGGCGAGCTTCCGCATCGTGAACTCTGGGCCCACGAGGCGCCGAAGGCGGGTGTGGTCGGGCGCGTCGATGAATCCCAGGCCGCCGGGCCGGCGATCGGTGGCGATGCCCCCGGTGCCCATCAGGTTGGCGAAGTCGCTGCTGAACGTGTCGGCATCCGCCAGCACGCGACGGCATTCGTCGTAGCCGGTCACGAGCCAGCCGGTCATGCCGAAAGGCATCGCCAGCGGGCTGACCGGAGCGCGCTCACGGACCGCGGCGAGCTGCGGAACGGGGTCGAGCTCTTCGCGAAGCAGCGGCAGCCTCAGCGCGGTCGGCAGCCGGTTCAGCAGCGATCCGTGCGCGCGCCGGCTCGGCCGACGCCCGAGCGTCCGCACCATGCGGCGCGTGAATGCCAGTCGGACCGCGTCCGGGACCCACGCTGTCCGTCTCACCTGCGTCACCCCCCAGCGACGAGTGCGAGACCTCGACCGTCTCGTTCGCTCGGGATCAGCGTAGGACCGGGATCGGATCGCCGACACCACCCACGCAGAAACCACGTGCGCGGCATCCGTCGTCTCAGCCGGAATGCGGCGTCGGCGCGTGATGCTTCGACGTGTAGGAGTCGTACCCCAGCCGGCCACGTGTGGAGATGATCAGCACGATCGCGGTGCCGGTGAACCCGATCAGCACCGGCAGCAGTCCGTACTCGTTGAAGATCGGCGCCGGGAACAGGGGCGCTCCCACCTTGTTGGCGAACGTGTTGAAGGACGCGTGCATCAGCATCATGAGGAGCAGACTGCCGTTCCCGTGATTGAACACCCACGTCATGATGACCGTCAGTGCAGTGATCATGAGCGTGAACATCACCATGTTGGCGATCGTCGGCGGTGTCCAGACTCCGCTCCAGAACAGCGGGAAATGCCAGAGCGCCCACAGCAGTCCGAGGATGATGCTGCCCCACAGCGGGCCGTTTCGCTCCTCCAGGCGCGGGAGCGCGAAGCCGCGCCACCCGGGCTCCTCGCCGAGCGGTCCGCCGAGAAGGAAGGTGAGCAGGAACGCCAGCGGATACGCGATGAGCAGTGTGCCGACGATCGGGTCGAACGACTGCCACGCGCCGGGCACCACGATCGTGCCGAGCAGCACGATGACGGGGATCCCGAGCAGCACGAACAGGTACCACTGGATGCCCACTCGCCACTGCACGTACCGACGCAGCAGCTGTACGACACCTCTTCTGCCTTCGGTCACGGCGGTCATCACGAATGCTCCGACCGTCGGCCCGAACGTCGCCGCGACGACCCCGACCGCGATCGCCGGCGTGGGCAGCGCCGGCAGGATGCCCTGGGCCGCGAGGGCGATCGGCACCTCGATCAGCCACGAGAAGGCGTAGGCGATCACGAAGAACCAGATGAGCGGATGCCGCGCGAGCGGGCCGCGGGAGGCCGTGCGCGAGGGATCTCCGACTTCGTCGACGACAGACATGCTGTGGTCCTTACTGCGGCGAGGAAGTCCGCGGCGACGCGGACGGTGCTGCTCAGTGTTCCAGTCGGGACGGCGTCTGCGCCAGAGGTGTCGAGGTGCCGGCGGGTGGGGGTTCGATCGGCCGATCTCGGCCGCTCACTCGTCGTCGATGCGTGCGCGGGCCTCTTCCACGACCTCGCGGATGGAGTCGATGACCAGCTGCGGGTTCTCCAGCTGGATGTAGTGGTCGCTGGAAGTGTCGGTGATGTGCGCGGCGCGCGCGAACTTCGCCGGCAGAAGGTCTTGCGCCGCGAGCTGCGCCGCCCACAGAGCATCGGCGAACGCCTGATCGACGCCGGGAGGAACCTGACCGGAGGCCAGCGCCTCCGGGGTCAGCTGAGGGGTGTCGGCGGTGAGCACGATGACCGGGACGTCGGGTGCCGGCGGCGACCCGCGCAGCTGGTCGGCGAGGGTGGCGAAGTCGAAGGACTCCGCCCCCGGCCGCGGCGGGGTGTTGAGCTCTTCGAAGACGGTCCGCTGGGCGTCGGTCAGACCCGCATCCAGATCCTCCGAGAGGCCATCGACGAGCACGAGACCGGCGACCTCGTCCGGATGATCGCTCGCGAAGAGCCGGATGATGGGCCCGCCGTAGGAGTGACCGGCGAGGACGAACGGTCCCGTCTCGCCCGATGCGGCGAGCAGCGCCCGCAGGTCGTCCGCCGATATCTGCGCGCTCGTCGGCTGCGCGACCTCCGTGGACCGGCTGCCGCTCGTGCCGGGGCGGTCGTACGCGCACACCCTCGTGAAGCTTGCGACGTCTTCGAAGACGGTGGGGGCGGACTGATCGTCGCCGGGGGGAGTGCTCCAGACCTCTGCGCCGTCGCCGAGCCCCGAGACGAGCACGACCGTCGGTGACCCGGTGCCGTGGCACTCGAGGTGGATCTCGCGCCCGCCTCCGATGTCGACGGGACCGGCTCGATCGGCGGCGGCATCGGGCGACGGCGTCGGCGTCTCGGTCCGCGTCTCCTCCGTCGGCGAGCACGCGACCAGGAGGAGGGCGCTCGACAGCGCGGCGAGGAGCGCGGGGAGCGAGCGCGCGCGAGCCCGCCCCCGCCTCACCCCGTCATCGCCCACGACCGCAGTCTGTCAGTCCCGTCGGCGCGGCGACAGCGCCCGACGTCCGAGGTCCCGGCGGCTCACTTCCTGTCGCGCGATGCGGCGGTTCCCCTCTCACGTGACCCGGCCGTGTCGGGCGTCTCGTCGTCGTCATGCTGCTCGCGGATGCGGCGGCCTTCGGCGATGTCCTTCTCCTCCTTCTCGGCGGCCTTGTCGCTCTTGCGGGTGTCGCGCGCCGGCAGCTGGATGTCTTCCTCCGCGGCGATGCCCGCCTGCAGCTGGCGGCCCCGCTCCAGCTCCGCGTCGAACTCGGCGCCGAACAGCAGAGCCAGGTTCGCGATCCACAGCCACAGCAGGAAGATGATGATCCCCGCGAGCGATCCGTACGTGCGGTCGTAGTTCGAGAAGTTCGTCACGTAGATCGCGAAGACGGTCGTCGCGATCGCGAGCACGATGATCGCAAGGAGGGCTCCCAGGCTGATCCAGCGGAACTTGGGCTGCTTCGCGTTCGGCGTGGCGTAGTACAGGATCGCCACGATCATCACCACGACGAAGGCGAGCACAGGCCACTTCACGATGTCCCAGATCGTGGTGACCGTCTCGCCGAGGCCGAGCGCGGAGCCGATCGCATCCGTGACCGGCCCGGTGACGACCAGCAGCACGAGTGCCGACGTCACGAGGATCACGGTGATCACCGTGACCAGCAGCTGCATCGGCCGCAGCTTCCAGAACGGGCGTCCCTCCTCGATCTCGTAGATGCGGTTCATCGCGCGGCTGAATGCGCCGACATAGCCCGAGGCAGACCAGATGGCCAGCACGATTCCGGTGACGAGGGCGAAGCCGGCTGCCGGAGACGATGCGAGCTGCTCGATGGGGCCGCGCAGCGCATCGGCCGTGTCGCCGGGCGCGACGGACTCCACCACACCCAGGACGGTGTCGGCCGCCCGGTCACCCTGGCCGAGGACGCCGAGAAGGGAGAAGACCGCGACGAGCCCCGGGAAGAACGACATGACGCCGAAGTAGGTGAGCGCCGCCGCGAGGTCGGTGCACTGGTCGGCGGAGAATTCGCGGAAGGTCTTGCCGAAGACGTACTTCCACGAGCGCTTCTCGACATCGGCGGGCGTATCCGGCTTGTCCGGCCGGTCCGGGTCGGGGGCGTCCTCACGAGTGGAGTGCCGGTCGGTGGTGTCTGTGGTCATGGGGAACTCCGGGGGCTGGACCTGCGCCGATGTGGACACCCATCACACGACGGCGTCCATCTCATCGGGAGGGGCTTGCGCCCAGTCCCGATGCTGTGGCAGGAGCGGCTGCCACGACGACGCGGATCGGCCCCTCAGCGGACGGGTCGTCGCAACCCGCGGCCGGTCAGAGCACGCGCTCGCGCACGACCGCCGCGGTGGCCTCGGGGTCGGGGCGGTGCATCACCGACTCGGGAACCACCACCAACTCGGCGTGGTCGATCTCGTCGGCCAGGCGATCGGCGGCTGTGATCAGCATCGGAAACGTCTGTTCCCCCCGCAGCACGGTGACCGGCTGCGAAACGGTGAGCATCTCGCGCGTCGGGGTCGACACCTTCTGAACGAGGACCGTGTCGTACACGCACGACTGCGCGAGCGGGATCAATCCCGCGAACTGATCACTCGCGCGGATCTGGTCCACCATCTCCTGGGGCAGGCCGACGTTCTCGAGCTGGAACGTCGTCACCGCTCCGGCGGCGTCACCCCGGTCGACGAGCGACTGGAGCCGCTGGGGCAGATCGTCGGCGGGCTCGTCCACGCCGAAGCGCAACGGCGGTTCGGAGAGGAACAGCGCTTCGATGGGCACGCCGCGGGATGCCGCGAACAGAGCCAGGACCGCTCCGGAGGAGTGACCGAGCACGCTCGCGCGGCCGCCGATCGCGTCGATGACCGCCGCGAGGTCCTCCACCTCGCGCTCCGGCTCCGACCCGCGCGCATCGCCGCTGGACCCGCGGGCGCGGCGATCCCAGGTGACGGCCTGGAAGCCCGCGTCGACGAGAGCCGATGCGAGTCCACCCGCATCGGATGCCGTCGACAGCGCGCCGTTGACGACGACCACGACCGGACCCTCACCGGTCCGCTCGAACGCGATTGGGGTCCCGTCGGCTGATGTCGCAGTCTCCATGCGGCCACGAAACCACGGACGGACGTGCTCGACAAGGCTTTGCCGAGGTGCTCGGCGGGCGCACGATGTCGGAGGTCGCTGGCAATATTAGAACATGCATTCGAGAGGCATCGTCGGTCTCACCGACGCGGACGCAGCTGAGCTCGCCGAGATCGTCGCCGATGTCGAGAAGACGCAAGCGCTGATCGCGGCCGCTCAAGCCGCGCAGGCCAGAGCGCTCGCCCGTGCCGGCGACCTCGCCCGCAAGCAGGGGGCGCGTGCTCTGGCTCGCGTGCGGGAGCACGACATGGCGCTTCGCGCGATCGCCGCCGAGGTCGCCGGCGTTCTGAGGACGACCGATCGCTCCGTGCAACGGCAGATCGACGACGCGTCGGTGCTGGTCGAAGACTTCCCCCGCACGCTCGACACGTGGGAGAGCGGGCAGATCACCCGAGGGCACGTGCGCGCGATCCTCGACGCTGGGGCGATGCTCCCGCCCGACGGCCGCGCGGAATTCGAGGCAGCGGCGCTGGCGGAGTGCGAACACGAGACTGCCGGCCGGGTCCGGAGCCGGCTCGAGCTGCTCGCGGAGCAACTGCATCCACGCACTCTGGCCGAGCGCCACCGCGACGCGCGCGAGCGCCGCGCCGTGCGCGTCGTGCCGCTGGCCGACGGCATGTCCGACCTGTGCGCCATCGTTCCGACCCTGCTCGCCGACGCGATCTACGACCGCCTCACTCAGCAGGCGCGGACGATCGTCGACGCCCGCACGCAGGCCGCGGCCGACCTGCGTGCAACTGCGTCCGCCCCCGATGCGGGGACGACGGCGATGGACGCTGGGGGCTCGACGCTCGATGACCGCCTCGCGACGCAGACCGTCGTGGCCTCCGACACCCGCACGATGGACCAGGTGCGCGCCGACGTCCTGGCGGACATGCTGCTCACCGCGGCGCCCGACGCGGACCCGACCCGCTCCGACGACTCACCGGGTGCGCTCGGTGCCATCCGGGCCAAGGTCCAGATCGTCGTGCCCGTCCTCACGCTCCTCGGCTGCGACGCCGACCCGGCAGCCCTCGTCGGCCGCTCCCCGATCGACCCTGAGACCGCACGCGAGCTCGCTCGCCTCACCCGCAGCCCGTGGGAACGCATCCTCACCCACCCCGTCACCGGCGCTGTCCTTCATGTCGACACCTACCAGCGCACGGCGGCGATCGACAGGTATCTGCGAGCCCGCGACCAGCATTGCCGATTCCCCGGATGCCGCCTCCCCGCGGTGCGGTGCGAGGTGGACCACACCATCGACCACGCGCTCGGCGGCCCGACCGATGCCCGCAATCTCGCCCACCTGTGTCAGCGCCATCACAGCATGAAGCAGTTCACGGCGTGGCGCGTGCGACAACTCGGCGGCGGGGCCCTCGAATGGACATCGCCACTCGGACGCACCTACATCGAGGAGCCACCGTCGCTCGGGGTGCACTTCCGCTTGATTCCGGACACGGTCAACGGCGCCACCGATCATCACCCGCTGACCGGCGATCCGCCCATTGCTGTGGCTCTGGCTCCCGGCGACGGACCGTGGGACCTCCCACCGTTCTAGCGCGCCCTGAAAACGGACGCTATTCGGTCGATGCCGGGCCGGCATGCCCCGCGAGACACCGCCATCCGGCGCTCGTGCGCACCCACGTCTGGGTGACCGGCATCCGGAGTGTTCTCCGGTCGTCCGCGAACGTGACTTCGTCGTCGACCACGCACCGCAGCACGGCCGTGCCGCCCACCACACTGAGAACGACATCGGTGAGCCGCTGGGCGTGCCATCGCGTCGGACCCCCGACATTCGCGTCGATGTAGCCGTCGCGGTCGAAGTGCTGTCCGGTGTGCGAGGTCCACCCGAAGTCGGGATGCAGCAGCGCGCGCAGCGCATCGGAATCGCCCGCCGCGAGCGCGACGGCCCGTCTCTCGGCGGCCGCGAGGACCTCCTGCTCCTCGTTCACGAGTCGAGCGGGTCGCCCACGGGAGGGCGTTTCGGCCGATCCGGCGACGGGAACGCCATCCGCTTCAGCAGCTCGGTCAGCCGTCTGCGATCGGCATCCGAGAGGTCGTCGTGCAGCGCCGCCTCCGCAGCGCGTGCGGCCGTTGCGGCCTCGGCGTGAACAGAGCGGCCCAAGTCCGTCGCGACGACGACGTTGGCGCGCCGGTCGACGGGATCCGGCTCTCGGACCACGAGTCCCCGAGCCTGCAGCTCGTCGACGAGAGCCACGACCTGACTCGGATCGAGCCGCAGCAGTTCGGCCAGTTCGCGCTGCGACGGCCGCGCGCTGCCCGCGGCGAGCGCGAGGACCGAATAGGAACGGACCCGCAGTCCGTGCTTCGACAGCGCGGCATTTCCCGCGGCCAGCGAGAGAGCGTTCGCGCGGGCGAGCAGGAAGCTGATGTCGTCGACGAGCTCGGTCGCAATGGACTGCGGCACAAGACCGCCCTCGATGCCCGCGCCCTCACCCATAGCGACGATGCTAGCAAACATGCGCATGATCAATCATTGACATTCTCAACGGTATTGGGTTGGATGGAGGCAGACACAAAGGAGTTCGCATGTCTCTGCACGCCACACCGCTGTCCGGCAAGGTCGCGATCGTGACCGGATCCGGTCGGGGCCTCGGGCTCGCCTACGCGGCGGAGCTCGCCCGGCAGGGCGCTTCCGTCGTGATCAACGATGTGGATGCCGCCACCGCGGACTCCGCGGTCGCGACGATCGAGGCCGAGGGCGGCAAGGCCGTCGCCGTCGTCGCTCCCGTCGGGCCGACGGAGACCGCCCGGCAGCTGGTCGCCGCGGCGGTGGAGAACTTCGGCCGCCTCGACATCCTGGTCACGAACGCCGGCGTGCTGCGAGACACCGTGCTCTGGAAGATGAGCGACGACGACTTCGACACCGTCATCAACGTGCACCTGCGCGGCACATTCACGTGCGCCCGCGAGGCGGCCGCGTACATGCGCGACAACGAGATCCGCGGTCGTATCATCGCCATCGGCTCACCCACCGGCCAGCGGGGCAACTTCGGCCAGACCAATTACGCGGCCGCGAAGGCGGGCATCGTCGGCATGGTGCGCACCTGGGCCCTCGAGCTCAAGCGTGCCGGCATCACCGCCAACGCCGTCATCCCGGTCGCCGCGACGGCCATGACCGCCACCGTGCCGTACTTCGCCGCCGCCGTCGAGGCCGACGCGAAGGGCGAGGCGATGCCACCCTTCTTCCGCCACGATCTGGGCTTCGGCACGTCCGACGATGTGGCCGGTCTGATCGCCTACCTGGCGTCGGATGCCGCGGCCGACGTCACCGGGCAGGCGATCGGCGTCGGCGGCGACCGCATCCAGCTGTGGTCGCACCCCGAGCCGGTGCTCAGCGCGTACCGCGAGGGCGGCTGGACCTACGACGCCCTCGAGGAGTCCTTCGCGGACGAGGTCGGCGGCCGGCTGCAGAGCGTCGGCGAGAAGTTCCCGCCCCTTCCGGAGGACCTGCAGCGCCCGCCCGCGTGAGCACGCCATGACCCGCTACGAACCCGCGATCGACGTCGACGCTCTCACCGCGATCGACGTGCATGTCCACATCGAAATCGATGCGCACGGCCACGCGTCGCTGCCGTCGCGGCTCGTCGATGCCGCGTCGAAGTACTTCAGCACCGACGGACCGCGTCCGGACCTCGACAGCATCGCGACCTACTACCGGGCACGCAGCATGGCAGCGGTGGTCTTCACGGTCGATGCCACCACGCGACTCGGCCATCCGGCGATCTCCAGCGCCGAGATCGCCGAGGGAGCCGCCCGGAACAACGACGTGCTGATCCCGTTCGGTTCGGTCGACCCCCTGCAGGGCGCCGACGCGGTGGATGCCGCTCGTCGCCTGGTGGAGGAGAACGGGGTGCGGGGCTTCAAGTTCCACCCCACCGTCCAGGGGTTCGATCCGAGCGACGAGCGGCACTACCCGCTGTACGCCGCGATTCAGGATGCCGGCGCGGTCGCACTGTTCCACACCGGCCAGACCGGGATCGGTGCCGGGCTCCCCGGGGGTTTCGGCTTCCGCCTCGGGCTCTCCAATCCCATCCTGCTCGACCCCGTAGCGGCGGACTTCCCCGACCTGCAGATCATCATGGCCCACCCCTCGGTCCCCTGGCAGGACGAGGCGCTGGCGGTGGCGACCCACAAGCACAACACGTGGATCGACCTGTCCGGGTGGAGCCCGAAGTACTTCCCCGAATCCCTCGTGCGCGCCGCGAACTCGTACCTCAAACGCCGTGTGCTGTTCGGATCCGACTTCCCCATGCTGACCCCCGACCGCTGGATCGCCGACGCGGAGAAGACTGCGCTGAAGCCCGAAGTGCTGCCCGGGGTCATGCGAGACAACGCGGCGCGGCTGCTCGGTCTGTCGACCGAGGCCCGTCCCCAACCCAAGGAGCACCCATGACCACCACGATCGCCTACGCCGACGTCACCGGACTCGCCGGCACCGACCTCGGATTCACCGAATGGGTCGAGATCACCCAGCAGCAGGTGAACACCTTCGCCGACGCGACCGGCGACCACCAGTGGATCCACGTCGACCCCGAGCGGGCGAAGAACGGGCCGTTCGGCGCCCCGATCGCACACGGCTTCCTGACCCTCTCGCTGGCCGTGACCTTCTGGACCGAGCTGCTCGAGGTCGAGGGCGTCACGACGAAGGTGAACTACGGACTGGACAAGGTTCGCTTCATCTCTCCGGTCAAGGTGGGCGCACGCGTGCGCATGAACGCGGTCGTCGCCGAAGTCACCGAGATCCCCGGCGGCTACCAGCTCGCGGTCGACCAGACCATCGAGATCGACGGCGCACCCAAGCCGGCGGTCGTCGCGCGCGGGCTCTACCGCTTCTACGCCTGACCTTGGCGTAATGCCGCAGCCGCGGCATCCTGGTCCCACACCGCTCCGACTCGACGAAGAGACGACCGATGCACAATCACGGACTCGGCGCATGGCTCGCCAAGCGGCGCTTGAAGACCCCCGACAAGCCGGCGTTGATCCACGGCGAGGGTGAGATCGTGACGTATCGGCAGCTCGCCGACGGCACAGACCGTGTCTCGGCACTGCTGTGGCACCGCGGAGTGCGCAAGGGCGACCGCGTCGCGTTCCTGGGCGAGAACTCCCCCGAGTTCATCCAGGTGCTGTTCGGCACCGCCCAGCTCGGCGCGGTCTTCGTGCCGATCAACACGAGACTCGCGCCGCCCGAGATCACCCATGTGCTCACGGACGCCGGCGCCCGCGTGCTCATCCACGACGCCGCACTCGCGGACCGGGTGGCGCAGGGCATCGCCGCCGCGCGCGTGGCCCACGTGATCGCGACGGGGGAGGATGAGGGTGCGCTGACAGCCCTGCTCGCCGGTTCGACCGGAGGCCACGCCGACGCGGACGTCGCGCTCGAAGACCCCGCCGCGATCCTGTACACCTCCGGAACCACCGGCAAGGCGAAGGGCGCGGTCCTCACCCACCAGAACCTGACGTGGGTGGCACTGAACTGCCTCGTCGACTACGACGTCGTCTCCACCGACGTCGCGCTGATGATCTCGCCGCTGTTCCACGCGGCGTCCCTCGGAATGGGCGCTCTGCCGGTGCTGCTGAAAGGCGCCACGATCGTCCTCGAGAAGGGCTTCGAGCCCGGCCGAGCGCTCGATCTCATCGAACGTCACGGGGTGACGATGCTCAGCGGCGTCCCGACCACCTACCAGCTGCTCGCCGACCACCCGCGGTGGGCGAACACCGACCTCAGCACGCTGAAGAAGCTGACCTGCGGCGGATCGGCGGTGCCCACCCGCATCCTCAACGCCTACGAGGAGCGCGGCCTGTCGTTCTCGCAGGGCTACGGCATGACCGAGACCTCGCCCGGCGCGACATCGCTGGCCCCGGAGATGACCCGGGCGAAGCAGGGCAGCGTCGGTCTGCCGCACTTCTTCACCGACGTGCGGATCGCCGACGAGCACGGTGCAATGGTTCCCCGCGGCACCGTCGGCGAGATCGAGATCACCGGTCCGAACGTGTTCCCCGGGTATCTCAACCTTCCTGAGGCGACCGCGGCCGCGTTCTCGCCGGACGGCTGGTTCCGCACGGGAGACCTGGGGTACCTGGACGCCGACGGCTACCTGTACATCGCCGACCGGCTGAAGGACATGATCATCTCGGGCGGCGAGAACATCTATCCCGCGGAGATCGAGAACCTGATCAACGACATCGACGGAGTGACCGGCGCCGCGGTGATCGGGGTGCCGGACGATGCGTGGGGTGAGGTGCCGTGGGCCGTCCTCACCGTCAAGGACGGGGCCTCGATCACGCTCGAGGACGTGCGCGCGCGCCTCGAAGGGCGCATCGCCCGCTACAAGCTCCCGAAGAACGTCGTGGTCGTCGACGAGCTTCCCCGGACCGCGTCCGGCAAGGTGCGCAAGGCCGACCTGCGCGCCCGCTTTCCCGGCGGTGCGCGATGAACGCACGCGGGCGAGCACGGCGCAACCGGGCTTCGTGCTGGAGTGATCAGGACGCCTGCTGCTGAGCATCCTCCGCGACGAGCGCGGCGAACTGCGTAGTGGATGCCGCGTCCAGGAGTCTGCGGGCGGCCCAGTACACCTCGTAGGACCGATCCGCGGGCCAGTCGTCGTCCATGAACTCGCGCGGGAGGCGCGGGTCGGCCGCCAGGAGCGCCAGCCAGTCGGCGACGAGCATAGCGCGAGCCGAGAGCGGCCGGCCCGCCGGGGCGGCGGCGTGCGGATCGCTCCACGTGTCGATGAACGCGAGATGCTCATCGCGGATCCGATCGATGTCCCAGGCTGCGCGCACGCTGTCGGCCATCGCGTACCCGGGCAGTTCGCGGGCGTGGAAGGCCGTGATCGCCGCGGCGGGCAGATCCTCGCGCAGCGGCTCGAGCGCCGCGGCCAGGTCGGCCTCTCCCGGGGCGAGCCACAGCCCGTCCCGCAGCGGAGCGAAACCCTCCCAGGTCAGCGCGGAGCGCAGTCGGTGCCGCAGTGTGCGCTGCTCCTCGGGCACCGTGAAGGTGACAAGGGTCCAGCCGGTGCCGTGCGGCTCGAACGGGTGCGGACCGCGCACGCGCTCGGTCGCCTCGCGGAGCACGGCACCGCCCTCCGCGGTGAGCGAGAACATGATGCCCCGGCCTCGGCGCTCACGGGTGAGCAGTCCGCGCTGCACGAGTCGGTCGAGTGTTGCGCGCGTCGCCGGTGCCGCCACCCCGGCACCCTCGAGCACCTCGATCAGCGCCGTCGCCCGCAGCGGGGGGACGTCCTGATCGACGACGTGCTCGCCGAAGAAGGCCAGCAGCAGCTGCTTGGGCTGCCGGCTGCGCATAGCCCGTCCCCGGTCGACGGGGTCGACCCCGGCGCTCACGCCGTCGGCCGCACGGCCTCGCCGCGCTTGGCACGCTGGATCTGCTCGTACACGTGCGTGCGCAGCTCGGTGAACCGCGGCAGTGCGCGCGTCGTGATCTGGTCCCGCTCGGGGACGAGGTCGATCGCGAGGTCCTCCTGCACCCACGTGGGCGACTTCGACAGCACGATCACCCGCTCCCCCAGGTAGACGGACTCGTCGATGTCGTGGGTGACGAACAGGATCGACATCCCGCGTTCGCGGTGCAGCGTCCGCACGAGGTCTTCCAGGTCTGCGCGCGTCTGCGCGTCGACGGCGGCGAACGGCTCGTCCATGATGAGCACCTCGGGCTGGTACGCCACCGCACGGGCGATCGCGACGCGCTGCTGCATTCCGCCCGACAGCTGCCAGGGGTAGCTCTTCGTCGCATGGTCGAGTCCGACGGCAGTGAGCGCGTCGTCGATGAGGCGATCCCGGTCGGCACGCGAGAGCTTCTTGTGCTTCAACGGCAGCTCGACGTTTCCTTGCACCGTGAGCCACGGATAGAGGCTGCGTCCGTATTCCTGGAACACCAGCGCCATCTTGTCCGGCGGGGTGGTCACCGTCTTCCCGTCGAGCTCGACGATGCCCGAGGTCGGTCTCAGCAATCCCGCTATGCACTTCAGAAGCGTCGTCTTGCCGCACCCCGACGGCCCGACGATGCACACCAGCTCACCGGCATCCATGCGAAAGCTGATGTCTCCGATCGCCTCGACGTTGCCGGTCGACGACTCGTACACCTTGCGCAGGTTCTGGACGTTCAGCAGCGTGTCAGGCACGCTCCACCTCCTTGATTCCGTGATACCACCGCAGCACCCGACGCTCGACGAATCCGAAGATCGTCGCGAGCAGCACGCCGATGAGCCCGAGCAGCAGGATGCCGCTCCACATCTCGGCGATGAGGTAATTGCGCTGGAAGTAGACGATCTGGAAACCGAGGCCCGACGACGCGTAGCCGAGTTCGGAGATGACCATGAGGATGAGGGCGATCGACAGCGATTGCCGCACGCCCGCCATGATTCGCGGGCTCGCGGCGGGCAGCACCAGATAGCGCAGGCGTTCAGACCGCGACACCGCGAACGAGCGCGCCGTCTCGGTCATGACCGCGTCGGTCGAGCGCACGCCCTCGATGGTGTTGAGCAGGATCGGCCACACCGACCCGACCACGATCACGACGACCTTCATGGCGTCGGTCGGCCCCATCAGCACGACCGCGATGGGAAGGAGCACCGGCGGCGGCACCGCGCGGAAGAACTCCAGCATCGGCTCGAGCAGGTCGCGCAGCCAGCGGTTCAGCCCGATCAGCGTGCCGGCTGCGATGCCGACGATGATCGACACGATGATGCCGGTTCCCAGGCGCGCGAGGCTCGGCAGCACATCGGTGACGAACGCCGGGCCGATCCAGGTGTCGACGAACGCCTCGATGAGCTCCGCCGGTGAGGGGAAGAACTGCGCGGGAGCGATCGTCGCCCAGATGCCCCAGAACACCACGAGGACGATGGGCAGGCCGATCGCGTAGAGAGTGTTCTCACCGACCTTCGCCCACACTCGTGCGGGGCGGCGGGGTGTGACGACGGTGCTCGTGTAGAGGGTCACAGCACTTCCTCCCCTCGGACGGACTGATGCCAGGACAGCGACCGGCGCTCGATCGTGCGGAACACGAGGTTGATGACCAGACCCAGCAGCCCGGTCACGATGACCAGCGCATACACCGCCGGCCAGTTGCCCGCCGACTGCGCGAAGACGATCTCGCGTCCGAGCCCGGGATTCCCGATGAACATCTCCGCCGTGATCGCAAGGATCAGCGCCACCGCCGCGGCCAGTCGCAGACCGGTCATCAAGTAGGGCAGCGCAGTGGGAAAGACGAGATTGACGATCCTCGAGCCGCGCGACAGGCCGAAGCTGCGCGCCGTGTCGCGCGCGACGGCATCCACGTCGGCGACCCCGTAGAGCACCTGGATGAACACCTGCCAGAAGCTCGCGTAGACGATGATCAGCAGCGCCGACTG
Source organism: uncultured Actinomycetota bacterium (assembly GCA_963750955.1). Taxonomy (GTDB): domain Bacteria; phylum Actinomycetota; class Actinomycetes; order Actinomycetales; family Microbacteriaceae; genus Microbacterium. The sequence goes on along the minus strand of CAVVSI010000005.1, from coordinate 223,273 downwards.
GATCTGGTAGCCGAACAACAGCACGGCGAGCGGGATGAGCGCGACCGACGGGATCGGCCGCAGGAACTCCACGGTCGTGTGCGTGGCGCGGCGCAGGAACGGCACGAGCCCGATGATCGTGCCGAGCACCGTGGCCAGCACTGTCGCGATGAGCAGGCCGAGTCCCCACTTCGTGAGCGTGCGCCCGACATCCCGCCAGAACTCGAGATCGCGTACGTCCTGGCCGAGCTGCGCGAGCGTCTCGGTCGCGGTCGGAAAGTACCGCGGATCGACGATGCCCAGCGTGGGCAGCAGCTGCCAGGTCACGAGGAAGCCGAGGATTCCGGCGATGCCCAGCGCGATCTTGCGCGCGGAGCGGCTGCGGCGCCCGCGCCGGAAGCGCCCCGCATCCTGAGCGGTCTGCGTCTGTGCGACCACCCCCTCGGGGGTGGTGGGCGTGACGTCGGTGTCCATGGCTCTCTTCCCGAAAGCGATGAGAGGGCCGGACACCGCCGGTCGCGGCATCCGGCCCTCGTCCGCTGTCCGCTACTGCTGCTGGATCATCGTTTCGTAGTCGGGGGCGGCCTCGATGTAGGCGAACTCGACGGCCAGGTCGCCGAGTTCTTCGATGCCGGCGTCGGCCAGGTCCCACGTGAAGGTGGGCAGCGTGATGCCGGCCGCCGCCTCCTCGGGGATGTCGAGGTTCGTCGCGATAGCCGCGCGCACGGCTTCTTCGTTGCTCGCCGCCCAGTCGAGCGCCTCGGCCATGGCCTCGGCGTACGCCGCCACGAGCTCGGGATCCTCATCGAGGAGCGCTTGCGTCGTGATGCTCGTGAGCACGGTGAGTCCCGGAATCGTCGCCTGGTACGGCTGGACGACCGATACTCCGCCCGCGCCGAGGACGATGCCGCGGAACGGGTCGGGCGCCCACGCGGCGTCCATGGTGCCGGCCTCGAGCTGCGCCGGCACGTCAGGGAAGATCACCTCGACGAACTCGATCGACGAGGGGTCGCCGCCGTCGTCCTGCACGGCCTTGCGGATCGTGAGGTCACCCGCGGCGCCGATCGTGTTGACCGAGACCTTCTTGCCGGCGAGGTCGGCGGGCCGCGTGATGCCGGAATCGCCGAGTGCGACGACCGCATTCACGTCGTCACCCTCCGCGTTGCTGTTGGCGTAGTTGCCGACGATCACGACGCCGAGGTCCTGCTGGTCGGCGCGGATCGGACCGAAGGGCTGGCCGATGGCGAACTGGATGTCGCCGCTGAGCAGGGCGGGGATGGCATTGGCACCGCCCTGGGCGGGAACCACCTCGATCTCGAGGCCATGATCTGCGAAGATCCCCTCCTCCATCGCCGCCCAGAGGGCTCCGGTCTCGGCGATCGGCAGCGCGGCGACACGCACGGTCGTCATCTCCATCGGCTCGGCGTCGCCGCTGGCGCTGGGACTGGCCGCCGGTGGTGCTGCAGAATCGGTGCAGCCGCTCAGCGCGAGCGCGGCGGCGGCGAGCACACCGAGTGTGGCAAGACTCTTCTTCATTGACGGGCCTCTCGTGGTACCTGGTCGGCAAGGGCTGCCGCATCTGGAGCCATCGGGCGGCTCCCACGCGGCGTCTGCGGCGCCTCTGCCGCTGACACTTGTCATGTTGCGCCCGCCAGGAGCGATTGTCAAGGTTTTCGTGACGCCCGTCACCGAATCGATGAAATGATGGTGTCGGGCGGCCCGACTTCAGATGGCGTCGCGCTCGCGGGCATCGACGACCCACTCCCCCGCCGCTCCTCACGGCGCGATAATCGGCGTGCGGCTTGCGCACCATCGCGCGGCCGACGCGACGGTGCGGGAGAGTCGATGATCAGAGAGCCGCGCAGCGAGTTCGTGGGGCGCGATACCGAGCTCCGAACCCTCGCATCCCTGATCGAGGTCGAACGACTCGTCACCCTCGCGGGGGTCGGCGGCGTCGGCAAGACGCGGCTGGCCATCCGGACGGCCAATGGCTGGGCGTCGCGACACGACGACCCGTCGTGGATCGTGCTTCTCGACACCGTGGCCGATCCCGGCATGCTGCCGCTGGCTGTCGTGCAGGCCCTGGGTCTAGGCGATCAATCCGCGCGAACTCCCCGAGAGATCATCTCCGAGTCCCTGGCGGACACCGACGCCCTCATCGTCCTCGACAACTGCGAGCATCTGATCGACAGCGCGGCCCGCTTCGTCGATGAGCTGCTCGACGCCCTCCCGCGTCTGCGGGTGCTCGCGACGAGCAGGCGGCCGCTGGAACTGGCGGGAGAGCATGTCTTCCCGGTCCCTCCCCTGTCGCTCGCGTCCGACACCGGTCAGCCTCCCGACGCTGTGGCGCTGCTCATGGTCCGCGCTCGTTCGGCGGGTGCAGCCGCGCCACTGTCGGATGCCGAACGACGGGCCGCGCTGGACCTGTGCCACGCGCTGGACGGTCTGCCGCTCGCGATCGAACTCGCCGCAACGCGCATGCGCACGATCGCCCTCCCGGACCTTCTCGACCGCTTGTCGTCGCGGTTCGCCCTCCTGCAGAACGGCCCCAGAAACAGCGTCGTACGCCAGCGCACCCTCCGTGCGGTCGTCGACTGGAGCTACGAGCTCTGCACTCCCGCGCAGCGAGACCTGTGGGAAGCACTCTCGGTGTTCTCGGGGAGTGTCGACCTCGCAGCAGTGGTCGCGGTCGCCGATCTGAACGATGTGGCCCTTGTCGAGACACTCGATCAGCTGGTCGCCCAGTCGGTTGCGGAGGCCGACCACGAGACAGGCCGGTTCCGGATGCTGGAGACCATGCGCCGCTATGGAATCGATCGCGCGCAGGAACGCGGCACGTGGCCGCATCTCGTGCGTCGCCACCTCGATCACATCTGTCGCATGGCAGCCGAGCTCCGAGACGGATGGTGGGGGCCCGGGCAGGCAGCGACTCTCGCTCGGCTGCGTGCCGATCGGGCGGAGTTGCAGTCCGCGCTGACCGCCGCGGTCACGGAAGAAGCGGGCATTCCACTCGACGTGGATGCCGCCCTCGGACTCTTCTCAGACCTTCGATACCACTGGGCCGTCGGCGGGTTCGTCCGTGAAGGGCGCGCCTGGTCCGAGCGTCTGCTCGCGCTTCCGGGTGCGGCGGCCGATCATCGCCTGCCCGCGCTCAGCACCGCGGCGTGGCTGTGTCTGCTGCAGGGGGACCTGAACGACGCCGCAGCGCTGCTGTCGGAATCGGAGGCTCTCGCCGGCACCGGCGAGCAGGCGGCCGTCGCAAGGATGGATCGGCGCGCGCCCGCAAGCCGGGGGCGTGGGGCGGAGCCCCACAACGGTCCAGGTGCCGCGATCGAACTGCACCGCTGGTGGGGTACTCACGCGATGTTCTCCGGCGACCCCGACACCGCTCAAACCCACTTCGAGCGCTCGATCCACGCGGCTCTCGCCGCTGAGATGCCTGCCGAGGCGCTGCTCGCGCAGTTCCAGCTGACGGCCGCACGCTGCCATGCCGGGCGCGAGGATGCCGCGGGGCCGGCCCGCGACGCCCTCCGCTACGCCGAGTCGATCGACGAGACCTGGATGCGTTCGCATGCGCTCTGGGCCCTGGCCCTCGCCGCCTTCGTCCGCGCAGATCTCGGCTCGGCGGAGCAGCGCACGCGCGAAGCGCTGGCCGTCGAGTCCGCCTTCGACGATCCCATCGGCACATGCCTGATGCTCGAGATGCTGGCGTGGATCGACGCGCGCCGGGGCGCGAGCGAGCGCGCCGCGATGCTCCTGGGCGCCGCAGCCACTCAGTGGCGGCGGATCGGTTCGGACATCACCGCACTCGGGCCGCAGCTCGCCGCCCACCACGTCGACTGCGTGCGGGGCGTCCGCGCGGCGTTGGGCGCGCGGGTGTTCGCGAAGATCAGCGAAGACAGCGCCCGGCTCAGTCCGGCAGAAGTGCTGGCGCAGTCGCGGCAACCCGCCGACTCGGGCTTCCCGACGCTCAGCAGGCGCGAACAAGTCGTCGCGGCCGGCATCCATCGCGGACTCAGCAACCGCGAGATCGCAGATGAACTCGTGCTGTCGACCCGGACGGTGGACACCCACGTCCAGCGCATCTTCGCGAAGCTGGGCGTCGCCTCCCGCGCGCAGGTCGCCGCCTGGTACGAGGCCGTCAACGGCTGATCCCGTCCCGTCCCGAATTCGGTAGTTCTACGGATACCCGGGCGCGGCGCACGCGCGCATGCTGGTCGCGCGACGACGAAGTCTCGCGTGTACCCGACACGAAGGAAGGTCGATGATGACCCCGCTTACCCGACCCCGATTGATCCTCATCCACGGCGCGTGGGTGGGCCCGTGGGAGTTCGATGCCCTCGTGGCCGAGCTCCGTGAGCGTGGCTGGCAGGTCGACGCACCGGACCTGCCCTCGGTCGGTTCCACCACGGGCATCGCCGAGGACGCCGCGGCCGTGACAGCCGCTCTTGACGCCTCACCCCTGCCCGCTGTGCTCATCGGACACTCGTACGGCGGCATCCCGATCACCCAAGCCGGGGAACACCCGCTTGTCGAGCGACTCGTCTACGTCACCGCATTCGCGCTCGACGAAGGCGAGAGCGCAGCCTCCTCGATGGGCGGATCCCTCCCCGAGTGGTGGGGCATCGCGGACGGGCAGGTGACGATGGGACGCAGCCGCGAGGAGCGGGTCGCGATGATCGCGGCCGATCTGCCGCCCGAGGCGGCCCCGGTCGCCGAGCAGCTCGCCGACCTGTTCCGTCCGCACTCCTACAGTTCGCTCACCGAACACGTGACGCGAGTGGCGTGGCGCCACAAGCCCAGCACGTACATCGTGACCGAGAACGACGGGGTGCTGCCTCCTGCGTTCCAGGAGTCGCTCGCCGCGCGCAGCGCCGGAGACATCGTCCGCATCGCCCATGGGCACGCGCCCTTCAACGAGAATCCGGTCGGATTCGCCGACCTGATCGAACTCGTCGCGCTCGGCGCACCCGTCGCCCGATGACGCCGCACGACGGATCCCCCACCCGCTCACACCACGAATCGAGGAAAGCGAAATGACACTGACCCAGGACGCGCCGCGGACCACTTCCGTCTTCACTCCCGGCAAGCTCTTCATCGGCGGCGCGTGGAGAGAGGCATCGGACGGTGGCCGCACCGACATCCTCAATCCCGCCACCGGCCAGAAGCTCACCGACGTCGCGAAGGCGACCACATCCGACGTGGATGCCGCCGTCGCGGCGGCGCGCGCTGCCTTCGACTCCGGTGTCTGGTCGGGTCTGTCCACCCGCGAGCGCGCGCGGGTCCTGCAGCGCGCCTACGACCTCATGCGGGAACGCACCGAACAACTCGCGCAGGCGGAGAGCGCGAACGTGGGCAAGCCGATCACGTTCGCCCGATTCGTCGACGTGAACAACGCGGCCGAGCTCTACGAGTACTACGCGAGCCTCGGCCACCACCTCGACGGTTCGGTGCGGGAAGCCGCGGCGAACACACACGCGTACGTCAAGCGGGAGCCGCTGGGGGTCGTCGCGGCGATCACGCCGTTCAACTTCCCCTTGATCCTCTCGAGCTCCAAGATCGCGCCCGCGCTGATCGCCGGCAACACGATCGTTCACAAGCCGGCGAGCGACACGCCCCTGTCGGCGCTGATCATGGCCGACATCCTGGCCGAGGCAGGGGTGCCTGACGGGGTCTTCAATGTCGTCACCGGGGCGGGCTCGACTCTCGGGGACCACCTGGTGAGCCACCCGGACGTCGACAAGGTGGCGTTCACCGGATCGACCGAGATCGGCGCGCACGCCGCATCCCTGGCCGCGAAGAGCCTCACGCCGTTCACCGCAGAGCTCGGCGGAAACGCCGCGAACATCGTGTTCGCCGATGCCGACCTCGATCAGGCCGTCCACACCGTCATCTCCGCGTTCGTGTTCAATTCCGGTCAGTTCTGCATGGCGGGACCGCGCCTGCTCGTCGAGCGCCCGATCTACGACACCGTGCTCGGCATCCTCGGCCAGGCGGTACCGCACGTGCCCTTCGGCGACCCCCGTGATCCCGAGACGGTGATCGGCCCGCTGGCGTCGGCGACCCAGCGGCGCAAGGTCTCCGAAATGGTCGAACGCGCCAAGGCCGCGGGGGCCACCGTCGTGACCGGCGGATCGGAGGTCGACCTCGACGGCGGGTTCTACTACGCACCCACCGTGCTGGCCGGGCTCTCCGACGACGCCGAAGCGGTCACGGAGGAGATCTTCGGACCGGTGCTCACGGTCCAGCCCTTCGACACGGAGGAAGAGGCGATCTCGCTCGCCAACGGCACCGCGTACGGCCTGGCCTCCGGCATCCAGACGTGCGATCTCACGAAGGCCCACCGCGTTGCCGCAAGGCTCGCCGCGGGCATCACGTGGGTCAACGGCTGGGCGCTGCTGGACCCCTCCGTGCCGTTCGGCGGCGTCAAGGCGTCCGGATGGGGCCGTGAGGGCGGGCCGGAGGCCATGGAGTCGTACCAGCGTGCACACTCCATCGTGTTCAACCTCCTGCCGGGAGCGGCCCGGTGACCGGCGGCCGAGCCGCGGTGCTCGAGGCCCTCGGCGAGCTGGTCGTTGCGGATGTCGACTTCGCCGCTCCCGGAGCCGGCGAGGTGCTCGTGAAGCTCGTCGCATCCGGCATGTGCCACACCGACCTCGGCGTGATCGCGGGCGGCATCCCCTTCGCCACTCCCGGAATCATCGGTCACGAGGGTGCCGGTATCGTGGCCGCGGTCGGCGAGGGCGTGTCCTCCGTCTCCATCGGCGACAAGGTCCTGCTCAGCTTCACGTCGTGCGGCACGTGCGCTGCCTGCCACTCAGGGCACCCCGCCTACTGCGAGACCTGGCTGGCGCGCAACCTGCTGGGCGAGCTGAGAGCCGACGCGTCAGGCGGCGTCACGCGATATGGAGAGCCGATCGCGTCGCACTTCTTCGGGCAGTCGTCGTTCGGCGAGTATTCGATCGCCGACGAGCGGTCGATCGTGAAGGTCGGCGTTGATGCTGACCTGACGGCGCTCGCCCCACTGGGCTGCGCAGTGCTCACCGGATTCGGCTCGGTATGGAACGTCCTGGATCCTCAGGTCGACGACATCGTCGCCGTATACGGCACCGGGGCGGTGGGGCTCTCCGCCGTCATCGCGGCCTCGCTGCGCGCGCCGGCGCGGCTCATCGCGATCGACATCGTCGACGAGCGCCTCGCGCTCGCGCGTGAACTCGGCGCCACCGACAGCATCAACGCCGGCACGGAGGACGTGGCCGAGCGCCTCGCCGAGATCACGGGCGGACGCGGCGTGTCAAAGAGCTTCGACACGACCGGCAATCCCCGCGTCGCGCGCGGTGCGCTGGATGGTGCATCCGTGCGTGGCACCGTGCTCGTGTGCGGCGCTCCGCCCCCCGGCACAGAGATCGCGGTCGACATCCAGAGCATGCTCACCGGCAAGATCCTGCGCGGCGTGACGATGGGCGACACCGATCCCCGGGAACTCATCCCGCGCCTGGTGGCCTTGCACGCCGAGGGGAGACTGCCCCTGGAGCGGCTCGAGCGCACCTACACACTCGGCGAGATCGGTGCAGCCGCGAGCGATATGCATCACGGACGGACCATCAAGCCGGTGATCGTGTACTGATCAGTCCACGGGTTGCCCACGCCGGGTCGAGTCGACCGAGTCCGCTCAGACGCCCGTGAGGTTCCCGGCGCCGAGCACCTGCAGGGCGATCGCGGTCTCCTCGATGCGCTGTTCTCGACGCTTCGGCGGAGCTCGGCCGATGTGGGGGGCCTGCGCCATCATTAGAACATGTATTCGAGTGACATCGGGGGCTTCAGCGACGCGGACTCCGCAACCGCAGGCGTCCCGGCGTCCCGTTTTCGCATTCGGGAAGGGCGGCCGCCTCGAACGCGGGGCGCCGTCGCGGAAGATCCCGACGAGGACGAGCCGCCCCACGACGCCCCGTTCTGACGCGGGGTCACCGTCTACGAACGGCGGACCCAGGCAGACCCGCGATCGCAGCGGGCACTGCTCGCGATCACAGACCGCACAACCCGGACTCGCCCGCGTACTTCCCGCGGTCAGAGCGGGTACTGGCCCGGCTCGCGGCGCATCGTGATCCAGCGCGTCTCGGTGAAGGCGTCGATGCTCGCCTGCGCGCCGCCGTGGCGTGATCCTGTTCCCGACGAACCCGTGCCTCCGAACGGCGCATTGGCCTCGTCGTTCACGGTCTGGTCGTTGATGTGGACGATGCCGGAGGGGATGCGACGAGCCATCTCCAGGCCGGCGAACACGTCGGCGGTCACGATGCCGAGCGACAGCCCGTAGTCCGTCTCCGACGCGAGAGCGACGGCCTCATCGTCGGTTGAGAAGGAGACGACCGACGCCACCGGGCCGAACACCTCGTCGCAGTAGGCTGCCGCGTCACGCGGCGTGTTGGCCAGCACGGTGGGCCGGTAGAACAGCCGGTCGTACGTGCCGCCGGCACGCAGCTCGGCGCCCTGGGCGACGGCATCCTGCACGAGGGTGTGCACACGATCGCGCTGCACGTCGTCGATGAGGGGTCCGAGGTGCGCGGGACCCGCCGCGGGGTCACCGACGTGCATCGAGTCTGCCTTGGCGGCGAGCTTGTCGACGTACTCGTCGAACAGCGACTCGTGCACGATGTGGCGACCCACGGTCATGCAGATCTGACCCTGGTGCAGGAACGAGCCCCAGGTAGCGAGGTTGACCGCCTTGTCGACGTCGGCATCCGCCCGGATTACGTAAGCGGAATTGCCGCCGAGCTCCAGGTGCGCGCGCTTCAGGTGACGCCCCGCCAGCTCGCCGACCGACCGCCCTGCCCTCGTCGACCCAGTGAAGGCGATCACCCGCACGCGAGGCTCGGTGACCATCGCCTCGCCGACCTCGGCTCCGCCGGGCACGAGCTGCAGGAGTCCCGCCGGGAGCCCCGCCTCCTCGAAGATGCGCACCATCGACACGCCACCGGTGATTATGGTGCGCGGGTCGGGCTTGAGCAGCACGGCGTTGCCGAGTGCGAGCGCGGGCGCAACCGCGCGGATGCCGAGGATCAGCGGCACGTTGAACGGGGAGATGACCCCGACCACTCCGACCGGGACCTGCTCGGCCAGCGACAGACGCGGCTCTTCGCTGGAGAGGATCGACCCGAGAGGCGCGGACGGAAGCGCGGATGCCTCGTAGCACTCGGCGGCGGTGACGTGCAGCGCGAATCCGGCCAACGGCGGGATCGCACCGACCTCGCGGATGTTCCAGCCGCCGATCTCGTCGGCGTGCTGCTCCCACAGCTGGCCTGCTCTGCGCAGCACCGCCGCGCGAGCGGGATGCGGGAGAGCCGCCCACGCCTTCTGCGCTCGGGCTGCGCCCTCTGCTGCCCGCGCGACGTCGCCCGCATCCGCGAGTCCGACCATCGCGAGCGTCTCGCCCGTCGCGGGGGCGGTCGAGGCGATCTCACCCCCGCCGCCGGTGACCCACTCTCCGTCGATGTGGATCTTTCCGGCGAAGTCCGCGGGGTCGATCAAGGCCTGGGCTGTCTCAGTCACGGTGCTCATGGTGCTCTCCTTCGTCGTCGAATCAGAACGTGGGGGTACGGCAGTCGTCGAACCGGTGACTCGTCACGCCGGGATGCCGCGCGACAGGCGTTGCGCTCGGCGCCCCGCGATGCTCTGGGACCAGCCGCGCTGGATGACGCGCATCGCGTCTGCCGCCAGCTCGCCTCCATCGTCGTACGGCGCGCGCCAGATCGCCAGCATGTCGGCAGCGGGGGTGGACAGCACGGAGCGCGAGAACGCCTCGACTCCCCAGCGGCCTTCGTAGCCGTCGTCCAACGCCGTTCGGACGATCTCGGGGATGTCGAGGGCTCCTGCGCTCAGCATCCCCCGGCCGGACTGGCCGAGTTCGAGGTAGGAGAGCACCGGAAGCGCGAGTCGTATCGCCTCGGCGATGTCGGCCTCCTCCACTGCCATGTGGAACGTGTCCAGATGGACGCGCAGATGCGCTGATCCGCTCATCTCGACGTAGGCGACCGCCTGGGCGGCGGTGTTGACGAGCGACGTCTCGTAGCGATTGAGCACCTCGAAGGTCATCGTGATCCCGCGCTCGTGCGCGTAGTCGGCGACGGCTCCCACTTCGCGGGCCGAGCGCTCGACCGCGGCACGGGAGGTCGGTCCGCTCGGCGGTCCGAACGGGCCGTACGGCACCCCGTTCATCTGGTCGCCGCCCAGGGCGGCGGTCAGGTCGACGACGCTCCGCAACAGGGCCGCTCCGGCCGCGCGCTCATCGGGGTCCTTGGAGCAGACATCCGCCCCCACCGCTTGGCCGCCGGCGATCGTGATCGGCGAGATCGCGTGGTCGGCGAGCACGCGCGCGAGCGCAGCGACGTCGGTCGCGGCAGGATCGAGCGGTGGCAGGACGATCCGCGCGTAGCCGACCTCGGTGAGCGATCGCAGAGCCGCCGGCAGGTCGCCGGGAGCGGCATCCGGCAAGAGCGCGTTGATGTGGCAGGCCACATCGAGGTTCTTCGGGACCGTCGAGTTCGGTGACATGAGGTGCTCCTGGTGGGTGCGGCCGGGTCAGAACGTGGGCAGGTCGAGGCGCTGCTTGTAGACCGAGTACCCGTCGTCGACGTGCACCACGGTGCCGTTGATCACGTTGGACTCGTCGGAGGCGAGGAAGGCGACCACGTTCGCAATCTCCTCTGGCTCGGTCATCTTGTTCCGCAGCTGCTCCGACGCGAAGAGGGTCTTCAGCTCGTCGCTGAACTGGTTGATGATCGGCGTGGCCACACGACCGGGCGTGATGGCGACGGCACGAATGCCGAACTCGGCGAGTTCGTACGCGGCCGAGCGAGTGAAGGAGATGACGGCAGCCTTGGCCGCACTATAGGTGAACGACAGCTCCGCCGCCTGCTCGCCGTAGATCGACGAGGTGCTGATGATGACCCCGCCGGTGCCCTGATCGCGGAACCGGCGACCGGCCGCGAGGATGCCGTAGTACACGCCGTCCTGGTCCACGCGGATCATCGGGGCGTAGTCGACTTCGGGATCGTGATCCAGGAGAGGCTTGCCACCTGCGATGCCCGCGTTGTTGAAGATGACGTCGAGCTTGCCGAACACCTCTACGGCGCGCTGGACTGCGGCCTCGACGTCGGCGTACACCGACACGTCGGCTTGGGCTGCGGCGGTGGCGCCCGTGAACCCGAGAGCGTCGATCTCGTCCACGGCCTTCTGAGCGCTGCCCATGTTGATGTCGACGATCAGCACCTTGGCGCCCTCGCGGACGAACTTCTCGACGGTGGCCCGACCGATGCCGCTCGCACCGCCGGTGATCAGGGCGACTTTGCCTTCCAAACGCATGTGTTCGACTTCCTGTGAGTGTGAGGATGAATGGGCGATGCCGCGGGGCGGACGGCAGATGCCCCGCCCGCCCCGCTGCGACCGAGGTGAGCTACTCGAGCTGGTCCGACGGGGTGATGTCGGCTGCGTTGTCGGCGTTGACAAGCGTGGTGTCGACTGCCTGGAAGTTCTCAGCAGGCAGGTCGCCGCTCTCCTGGTACGCCACCATCTCCTCGATCACCATGTCGAGGATCGACGGCCATGGCTGCTCGACGGTCGCCAGCATCGCACCGCCCGCTTGAATCTGCGCGATCGCCTCGGCGACGGCGTCGACGCCGGTCACCTTGCCGGCCTCACCTGCCTCGGTGATGGCCTGAGCAGCGCCGAGAGCCGCGTCATCCCAGCCGGCCCACACTGCGCCGAGCTTGCCGGGATTCGCCGACATGTAGTCCGCGACGAACGCCAGCGCCTCGGTGCGACCGGTCGCCGGCGACAGAACCTGCTGGATGTCGCCGCCGGCGATTTCTGCACCGGCTTCTTCGAACGCCTCCATCGCAAGAGCCGACCGCAGGCGGATCCCTGCGTGCGGCTCATGTCCGATGACCATGACCGTCTTTCCGTCCAGGCCGGCGAGCGACTCGTCGAGCGCTCCGACCGTCTGATCGACGATGCCCTGCTGATCGGTGGTGACGTTGAGGACGTATGCGTCGGTCGGCTCGGTCGCCGCATCCATTGCGAACATCGGGATCTCGGCATCCCTCGCCGCCGTCACGATGGACTGGATCGAACCTTCGTCGGTATAGCCGTTGAAGATGGCGTCGGCGCCCTGGCCGATCGCGCTCTCCACTGCGGGGTTCATCTTCTGGAAGTCGAAGTCGCCCTGGATCATGGTGAGATCCCAGCCGAGCTCCTCCGCCTGCGCCTCGACGGCCTTGACCCACCAGGCACCGATCGGCGTCTGGTTGCCGGAGGTGAAGGCGATGACCCGGAACGGCTCGTCGCCCCCTCCGCCGGTATCGCCGCCTCCGGTCTCGCCGCCGCCGCTCGAGCAGGCGGTCAGTGTGAGAGCGGCAGCCGCGGCGAGCGCCGCTACGACCCTGAATTTGGTACGCATGGGTAACTCCTTTGTTGTGATTGCACTTTCGGGTGGTCTGGATGGGTGCGACGCCACCCAGGCGTAGGTGTGAGCGAGTCGCTATCTCACGCGCGTCCTGAGGGACGACAGCGTCACCGCTGCGATGATGATCAGTCCGGTCACCACCTGTTGGACGTACGAGTTGACACCGAGGATGTTCAGGCCGTTGCTCATGACGCCGATGATCGCGACGCCCACCATCGTGCCGGGGATGTTCGCGGCGCCCGACCGGGCGACCGTCATTCCGAGGAACACGGCGGCGACCGCGAACAGGAGGTTGTCCTCTCCCTGCACCGCGCTGGCGCTGCCCAACCGTGCCGCCAGGAGGATGCCGCCGAACGCCGAGACCAAGCCCGCGATGGTGAAGGCCAGCAGTCGAACGCGCCGCACGTTGACTCCGGAGAGCCGCGAGACCTCCACGTTGCCGCCGGTTGCGTACCACCGGCGACCCAGGGTGGTGAATCGGAGCACTGCCCAGAGGATCACCGAGATGACGATGGCGATGAAGACCGGAAGCGGGATCTGCAGCAGCCGGCCCTGTCCGAGGTTGTTGAACTCCGCCGGCATGTTGAACAGCGTCGTGCCCTCGGTCACGAGGAACGCGAGCCCCGTCACAGACGTCAAGGTGGCCAGTGTCGCCACGAAGGCCGACAGATTGAGATAGGCGACGAGCGCGCCGTTCACAAGACCGATGAGCAGTCCGACGACCAGACCGGCCAGTATCGCCACCGCCACGGGGGTTCCGCCGAGCATCAGCGCAGCCGACACCGAGCCGGCAAGTGCCGCCGTCGCCGCGACGGACAGATCGAAGTCGCCGACGACCATGACGATCGTCTGAGCCCCGGCGATGATCGCCAGGATGGCCACCTGGTAGAGGATGTTGCGCACGTTGGTGAAGCTCAGGAAGATGTCCGGCCGCATCGCGAAGAAGAACGCGATCAGGACGACCAGGGCCAGCACCGTGCCGGACGCCAGGAGAGTCTGCCCGACCGACCGGCGCGGAATCGCCAAGGTGTCGGTCGTGTCTTCCAAGCCCGGGTTACGCGTCGTTGTCATCTGACTCCGCCTTTCCATAGCAATACGCCAGCAGAACTTCCTCGTCCGCCCCCACGGCGGAGACCTGACCTGCGATCCGGCCCTCGTGCATGATGAGGATCCGATCGCTCATGCCGATCAGCTCGGGAAGCTCCGAACTGACCGCGATCACCGTCGTGCCGCCCGCGACGAGCTCACGGATCAAGCGGTAGATCTCCGCCTTGGTTCCGACGTCGATGCCTCGTGTCGGCTCGTCCATCAGCAGCACCTTGGGCTGGCGGGCCAGCATCTTTGCCAGGACGACCTTCTGCTGGTTTCCTCCCGACAGCTCGCCGACCGGCTGCCGTGAGCTGCGCGCTTTGATCTGCAGGTCGGCCATCCCCTTGCTGACGATGTCGGAGATGCGCGCACCGGACACCACGCCGAACGAGCTGACCGCGGGGATGTTCGCCAGGGCGATGTTGTCTCGGATCGTCGTACCCAGGATCACGCCCTGGGCGCGACGTTCCTCCGGAACGAGGGCGATCCCCGCGTCCAGTGCTTTGCCCACGCTGGGCGAGTGCGGCAGCGTCGTGTCGCCGACCGCGATGGTGCCGGCTTTGTGCTTCTGAGCGCCGGACAGGATCCGCAGCAGTTCGCTGCGTCCGGACCCGGCGAGGCCTCCGATTCCGAGCACTTCGCCCTTGTAGGCGGTGAACGAGACGTCTTTGACGCGCCGCCCGTCCAGCCTCTCGACGGTCAGCGCCACCTCGTCGGTGGCCGTCGTGCGGTCCGGGTACAGCTCGCCGCCGGGCCGGCCGACCATGTTGGATATGACCTCATCGATGTGGGAGTCGGCGACATCCTTTGTGATGATCGTCTCGCCGTTGCGCATGATGGTCAGGCGATCGCAGAGCTCGAACACCTCCTCGAGCCGATGCGACACGTAGAGGATCGCGACCCCTTCGTCGCGCAGACCGCGCAGCACCGAGAACAGCTCGGTGATCTCCGTGTCGGTGAGCGACGCGGTCGGCTCGTCCAGGATGAGGACTCGTGCATCGGTGGCGAGGGCGCGGGCGAACGCGACCATGGTCTGCTGAACCGGCGACAGCTCGCCGGCGAGCTTACCCAGCGGAATCCTCTGATGGATGCGGGCAAGCTGATCCCGAGCACGCCGACGCAGCGCACGCCACTGCACGATGCCGCCGCTGGAGGGCGTCTGGTCTCCGAGAAGGATGTTCTCGGCGACGCTGAGCGACGGGATGATGGACAGCTCCTGGTACAGCGCGCTGATGCCGGCACGGTTGGCGACGCGGACGTTGGGGAACTCGACCTCTTGACCATTGCGCCACAGGGTCCCGCCATCCGGCGCGTAGACCCCCGTCAAGACTTTGATCAGGGTCGACTTGCCTGCGCCGTTCTCACCGAGGAGGGCGTGGATCTCACCGCTGCGAACATCGAGGTTCGCGCCGCTCAAGGCGTGCACGCCATCGAAGTGCTTGAAGATGTCGCGCGCTTCGAGCGCGATCGTCGCCGCGGCGGGCTCCGCGATGCTCATTCCTGGCCACCTTCGTCGATGTCGTTGCAGCGGATGATGACTTTCGGATACGCGCCGCTGACGTGCACCTCGAACGCCTCGGTCGCCTGCTCCAGCGGGAAGACCGCCTGCGTCAGCTCATCGAGCTCGAGGTGGGGCAGGATCTGCAGCGCGCGCGG
The DNA here is from genome assembly GCA_963750955.1 of uncultured Actinomycetota bacterium. Classification (GTDB taxonomy): domain Bacteria; phylum Actinomycetota; class Actinomycetes; order Actinomycetales; family Microbacteriaceae; genus Microbacterium. Next base: position 208,092 of record CAVVSI010000005.1, on the reverse strand, counting down.
GAACGCGTAGGGCGAGACGAAAACCCCCGTGAGCGTGAGCTCTTTGAGGTACAGGTAGTCGGAGAGATTCAGCGGCATCTCGAAGTCCGCCGGGTACATCGCCCCGTAGACCACCGTCGCGCCCTTCGCGGCGAGGTCCATGAGGCCTTTCACGGCGCGGGCGGAGCCGGATGCATCGATCACGACGTCGTAGCCGCGGCGGTCCGTGATCTCGTCGGCGCGCTCGTACTGGTTCTCGGCGATGGGGTCGATGACGAACTCGGCGCCGTAGCGCAGTGCCATCGCGCGGCGTTCGGCGATCGGCTCGATCATGGTCAGCGAGGTCGCGCCGAAGCGCCGCATCACCTGCAGCGCGAGCTGGCCGATCGGGCCTCCGCCGCAGACCACGACGCGGTCGCCGACCTTGATGCCGGTCTTGTCGGCGATGCGCACAGCCACCGACGTCGGCTCCAGGAGGCATCCCTTCAGCAGCGTCACGTCGTCGGGCAGGCGGTACACCTGCGACTCGTGCCACGTGACGGTCTCGGCCATGCCGGGGCGGTTGTAGTCCTGGATGTTCTCGCAGAACTGCTGTCTGCCTTCCTGACACGGCCGGCACGTGCCGCAGAAGCGAAGGAAGTTGCCCGCGACCCGGTCGCCGACCTTCAGCCCGTTGCGGTGCGCGGCATCGCCGAGCGCCTCGATCACGCCGGAGATCTCGTGCCCCAGTCCGATCGGGACATCCGTGCCGAAGTACCCTTCAGCCAGGTGCGGATCCGAGCCGCATATCGCCGCGTAGGCGACGCGGATGCGCACGTCCTCGGGCCCCAGCGGCTGCTCGGGGAAATCGACGACACCGATGCGACCGCGTATCTGTTCGTCGGGATCGCGCAGGCTGCCTATCTTGGTGACGGCGACGGTTCTCATAGGACTCTCCGTTGAGTGCGTGGGGTGGAACGTGGGCGGTGAGGTGCTCGTGCTCACCCGCCGGCGGCGATGACCCGACGAGTGGCGGCGATCGTGGCCGACAGCCCGTAGCCGTGCTTGTCGCGCAGCTCTTCGTCGTCGCCGAAGCCGGCATAGACCTGCGGGATCCCGAGGCGCTCGAACGCGGCGAGGTGGATGCCACGATCGGCCAGCACGTCGGCGACCCGGGAGGCGAGCCCTCCGTAGGCGAGGTGGTCCTCGAGCACGACGAACTTGCCGCCCGTCTCCTCTGCGCACTGTACGATCAGCTCTTCGTCGATCGGCTTGAGGGTGAACATGTCCACGACGCGGACCGAGAAGCCCTCGCGTTCGAGTTCAGTGGCGGCATCCAGTGCCTGCGCGACGACCGTGCCGTGCGTGAAGATCGTGGCGTCCGTGCCCGGGCGAGCGATGATGCCCTTGCCGATGCGGATGTCGTGCTCGCCCTGTTCGTAGAGCACCTTGTCCTTCTTTCCGACGGCGAGGCGGATGTAGATGGGACCCTGCATCGTCATCGACTGGCGCAGGATCTCGCCGACCATCACGGGGTCGCCGATCGAGGTGACCGTCATGTTCGTCAGGGCGCACATGAGAGCGAGGTCTTCGACCGCATAGTGGGTCGATCCGCCGTTGCCGACGAGGCCGCCGTGGGTGCCGATGATCTTGACGGGCAGGTTCGGGTAGCAGACGTCAGTGCGCACCTGCTCGAGTGCGCGCATGGAGAGGAAGGGCAGCATGCCGGAGACGACGGGGATGTTGCCGTCGTACGCGAGCCCCGCGGCGATGCCGACGCTGACCTGCTCCGCCAGCCCCACATCAAGGAAGCGATCGGGGTACTTGTCGCGGAACTCCACGAGCGTCGCGCCGATGTCGGGCGTGATGACCCACAGGTTCCGGTGTTCCTCGCCGAGTTCGGCGAGGGTCGTTCCGATGACCGACCTGGCACCGAGGAATTCACCGAATGTGAACGTGACGGGCATCAGACGCTCTCCTTCTTCCGGGATGCGGCGAGCGCGGTCAACGCGCGCTCGAGGTCGGCGGCACCGAGTGAACCGGCGTGCCACGCGAGGTTGTGCTCCATGAAGTCGACGCCCTTGCCCTTGACGGTCTCGCAGATGACGACGGTGGGTCGATTGCTGGATGTTTCGGGCAGCGCGTCGATCGCCTCGACGAGCTGGCCCATGTCGTGCCCGTCGACGTGCACGACGTTCCACCCGAACGCCGCCCACTTGTCGGTGTAGGGCTCGAACACGATGCGCTCCTCGGCGAAGCTCGTCATGAGCTGACGGTTGCGATCGACGAAGGCGACCAGGTTGCCGAGCTGATTGCTGCGGGCAGCCATCGCGGCCTCCCAGACCGATCCCTCACCGGTCTCGCCGTCACCCAGCAGGCACACGATCCGGTGCGTCTCACCGCGACCGCGGGCGCTGAGGGCCATTCCCACCGCGATCGGCAGGCCGTGCCCGAGGGAGCCGGTCGAGCACTCGACGCCCGGCAGCTGCACCTTGCAGGGGTGCATGCCGTACGCGGAGTCGAGCTGCCCGTAGGTGTCGACGATCCCCTCATAGGAAAAGAAGCCGCGGATCGACATCGCGATGTACATGCAGACGGCGGCATGGCCCTTGCTCAGCACGAAGCGGTCGCGCTCCGGGTTGCGCAGATCCGTCGGATCGACGTGGAGCCCGTACTCGAAGAGCGCGGTGAAGATGTCGGCCGCCGAAAGGTCGCCGCCGATGTGGACGGCACCCTCATACGTTCCGCAGAGGTGCAGCAGCTTCGAGCGCAGCTCGAAGGCGAGGTCTTCCAGTTCGTCTACGGTGCGCGGACTGCCGCCCGGCTGAAGGGTGGTCTGACCCATCACATGTCTCCTCATCGATGACACGGACGTCGATGAGCACCCGGTGGGACGTCGTCATCGACTCTTGCTTGGCTGTCGGATCCGTTTCCGGCGTCCGACGTGGCGACAGTAACACGAAGTGATTTACAAGTAAACAGGAATGTACGTAAACTTGTTTATGGACATCCGCGAGGATGCCCGCAACCGAACTCAAGACACAGAGAGGTGCTTGATCGTCATGACGGAAACATTGGAAACAGTCCGGACGGGGCTGTACATCGGGGGTGTCGAACGTCAGACATCCGAGACCCTCGCCGTTGCAGACCCCGCGAAGCCGGGCGTCGTCGTCGGGCGGGCGGCATCCGCCTCGGCGGAGGACGTGGCCGACGCTGTCGCCGCAGCCAAGGCGGCGTTCCCGGCGTGGGCCGCGCTCACCGCGACGGAACGGGCCGCGAAGATGGCCGAGGCCATCGCCGGAATCGCCGACGACCGTGACGCGGATGCCGCGATCCTGTCGCAGGAGAACGGCAAGATCCGCTTCGAAGCCTGGATCGACGCGCTCGTGTTCGAGATCCGCTGGAATCTCGCGCTCATGATCGCGGATGAGGTCGACACCGGCAAGACGCTGCCCGTCGCCCCCGGCATCCCGGTCTCCACGAGCGTCTCCTACCAGCCGCTCGGCGTCGTGACCGTGATCGTGCCGTTCAACTGGCCGATCGCGATTCTGGGCGCTTCGCTGCCGCACGCGCTGCTTGCCGGCAACACGGCGATCGTGAAGCCGCCGCCCTCGGCGCCGCTGGCGACCACCCGCCTGGTGCAGCGCATCGCCGAGAAGCTGCCGGCCGGCGTGCTCAACGTCGTCACCGGCAAGGACGAGAACATGACCGGGCTGATCCAGAACACCGACGTCGCGAAGGTGTGCTTCACCGGCAGCGTGAACGGCGGAAAGCGGATCATGGAGATGGCGTCGAAGTCGCTCACCCGCGTGACGCTCGAACTGGGCGGCAACGATGCGGCGGTGTTCCTCGAGGACGCGATCCTGGACGACGTCCACCTCGACCGGCTGTATGCGGCGATCTTCGACACCACCGGGCAGATCTGCATGAACGCCAAGCGGGTCTACGTGCACGAGTCCCGGCTCGATGAGGTGGTCGCCGGACTCAGCGCACGGCTCGAGAAGGCCGTGATCGGGTATGGGCTCGATGAGGGCACCACGATGGGTCCGCTGCACTCCCCCGTGCAGAAGGCGTTCGTCGCCGAGATCATCGAAGAGGCGAAGGATGCCGGAGCGGAGGTGCGCGAGTTCGGCGAACTGCCCGGCGGTGACCTGGCCGGCGGCAACTTCCTGCGGCCGGCGATCGTGGTGAACCCCGATCCATCGCTGCGGGTGGTCACCCAGGAGCAATTCGGCCCGGTCATCCCGGTCACCGGATTCCGCTCGGAGGACGAGGCCGTAGCCCTTGCGAACGACACGTGGGGCGGACTGTGCGGATCGGTGTGGTCGGCCGACCCGGAGGCGGCGAACCGCGTGGGATCGCAGCTCGTGTGCGGCTACGTCTGGGTCAACGACCACGGCGCCACCCGCCTCGACCTGCGGGCACCGTTCGGTGGCATGAAGCAGTCGGGCTTCGGTCGCGAGCAGGGCATCGAGGGGATCCGGGCGTTCCAGGACACCCGATCCATCGCCACGATCGACGCCGCGGCACTGGCCGCGCAGGCGCACTGATGGCGGGCCGCGGCCGACATCCTCGGCTTTTCCAGCTGAGGGTGCCGGCCGCGGCGCCTCCGCCGTCGCTCTCGGTTCGCGGATGGCCGCTCGCTAGACTGGCCTCGGGGGCTGGGACGTGATCCGGCGCTGGAGCGGAGTGCGGTTGACTGGCGATCTGGATGCGGGTTCCGTGCCGCTGCTCGTCCGCGCGCCGGAGATCATCACCACGCCCCTGGAGGGCGTGATCGACACCGAGAGCTTCACCCCGCGACTGCTCCATCTCATATCGAATGCGCTCGTGTGGCGCGAATCGCGGTTGCTGCGCAACGCCTTCAATCTCGGGACGAACGACTGGCGCGTGATCTCCGCCCTCTCGATCCGTCCGGGTGCGACCTCGACCGACATCTCGGAGTTCGTCGCCATGAACAAGGCGATCGTCTCCAAGAGCGTCAACACGCTCATCGCCCGGGAGCTCATCGTGCCGGCCGACGGCAAGCGCGGTTCCCGCCACCTCTATCTGACTCGCGCCGGCGCCGAGATGCACGACCGCATGAAGCCCCTCTCCCTGCAGGGGCAGGAGATCGTGCTGTCGGATCTCACAGATGCAGAGGTGGCGCAGCTCAATGCACTGCTTCACCGGCTGCTGAAGAAGACGCCCGAGCTCGCCCGCCCCGGTGACGCGGACGTCGGCGACTGATCGGCGCGCCACGCGGACCGTCATCGCCGCTCCGAAGTGGTTCTGCACGTCATCGCTTTCCCTATAGACATTCCCTATGTATATAGGTAAACTGGTCGTCAGAGGCGCGGAGCAGCGCTCTCGCTGAAAGCGGAAAGGACCTCGATCAGTGTCGAAGACCACGCACGCCATGGCCAACCCCCAGGCGGCTCTCGAGCTGCTGAACGGCTACTCCCTCGAGATGACGGGCAAGGACGTGCCCGGCCTCATGGAGGCGAAGGACAGCATCCCGGCCGGCACGAAGATCAACGTCACGTTCCTCGGCAACGAGGACCTCGAGATGCGCGTCGCCGCCGCCAAGGCCGTCCGCGACCTCGGCTTCATTCCGGTTCCGCACATCTCCGCGCGCCGCCTGGCATCCCGCGCACAGCTGGAGGAGTTCCTCTCCCGGCTGCAGGACGTCGGCGCCACCGAGCAGCGTCTTCGTCGTCGGCGGCGACCCGACCACGCCCGAGGGCCCGTATGAGGATTCCTACGACGTCATCCGCACGGGCCTGCTTCTGGACTACGGAGTCAAGGAGGTCTCGATCGCGGGCTACCCCGAAGGGCACCCCGACATCTCCGACGAGGTGCTCTGGCGCGCGCTGGATGAGAAGTCGCTCTCACTCGTACAGCAGGGACTCGACGCGACGATCCTCACGCAATTCGCCTTCGACACCGACCCGGTGCTGAACTGGATCGACGCCGTCCGCGACCGGGGCATCACGAGCACGATCCGCATCGGAACGCCCGGACCGGCCGGCATCAAGCGCCTGCTGGGCTTCGCGCGCCGCTTCGGCATCGGCGCGAACGCGATGATCGTGAAGAAGTACGGCTTCTCGCTCACCAACCTCATGGGTACCGCCGGCCCCGACAAGTTCGTCACCGATCTGTCGGCGATGCTCGCCGACAAGGCGGCGACGGCGCCCGAGGGCGCCACCACCGGCCCCGTGAAGCTGCACTTCTACACGTTCGGCGGCCTGCTCGCGACCGCCGACTGGGCACGTGGGTACAGCCGCGCACAGTCCTGACAGGCTCTACCCATGACTGTGCACAACGAAGCTCTGCGCGACCATGCCTGCCTGATCGTCCACGGCCCTGACCGGCCGGGCATCGTGGCCGCCGTGGCTGCGCTGGTCACCCGCAACAAGGGCAACATCGTCCAGCTCGACCAGTACTCCGAGGACGCGAACGGCGGCGGGTTCTTCCAGCGCGTGGTCTTCCACCGCCCCGATCTGACCGCCGCGATGCCGGACATCGAGGCCGATCTCACCGAGACCGTGACGCCGCTGGACATGGAGTGGACGCTGACCGATCAGTCCGTCCCGAAGCGCATGGCGATCCTGGCCTCCACGTCGGACCACTGCCTTCTGGAGCTGCTCTGGCGGCACCGCCGCGGCGAGCTGCCGGTGACGATCCCGATGGTGATCTCCAACCACACCAACACCGCCGAAGACGTCCGCTCGTTCGGCATCCCGTTCTTCCACGTCCCCTCGCAGGGGCCGGACAAGTCCGCCGCCGAGGCGCGGATCCTCGAACTGGTCAAGGGCAACGTCGACTTCATCGTGCTCGCCCGCTACATGCAGATCATCTCCGAGGACTTCCTCGACGAGGTCGGCGTGCCGGTGATCAACATCCACCACTCGTTCCTGCCCGCCTTCATCGGCGCCGCGCCCTACCGCAAGGCCAAGGAGCGGGGCGTGAAGCTGATCGGCGCCACGTCGCACTACGTCACGAAGGACCTCGACGAGGGCCCCATCATCGAGCAGGACGTCGCCCGCGTGAACCACGCGATGGATGCCGCCGACCTGCAGTCCCGCGGCGCCTATGTCGAACGCGCCGTGCTCTCCCGCGCGGTGCAATGGCACGCCCAGGACCGCGTCATCCGGCACGGAAACCAGACCATCGTCTTCACGGACCGACCGTGACCACCACGGACGCCTCGACCTGAGGCTCCCCCACCGAACAGAGAGGTTCACCTCATGGCTCACAAGAATCTGCAGGAAGTGATCGACGCGGCAGAAAGCCCCGTCGAGCTGCTGCGCAACTCGCAGATCGGCTCCTACATCTACCCGGTCGTCCCCGCCGACTTCCAGAACTGGATCAAGGAGCAGAAGGCGTGGCGTGACACTGCGGTCCTGTACGACCAGTCGCACCACATGGACAACCTGTTCATCAAGGGCTCGGATGCGATCAAGCTGATCTCCGACACGGCGATCAACTCGACCGCGGTGTTCCCGGTCGACAAGGCGAAGCAGTACGTGCCCACCACCGCCGCCGGCCACGTGATCGGCGACGGCATCCTGTTCCGCGAGGCCGAAGACGAGTACGTGTACGTCGGCCGCGCCCCCGCGTCGAACTGGCTGCTCTACCACGGCGAGACCGGCGGCTACTCGAACCTCGACATCGAGATCGACCGACGCTCACCGTCGCGGCCCTACGGCCACGAGGTCAAGCGCCGGTACTACCGCTTCCAGATCCAGGGACCGAACGCCTGGCGTGTCATCGAGAAGCTCAACGGCGGACCGCTCGAGCAGCTCAAGTTCTTCAACATGTCGACCATGACGATCGACGGCACGACCGTGCGCACGCTCCGCCACGGCATGGCGGGCGCGCCCGGTCTGGAGATCTGGGGCCCGTACGCGGACCACGACCGCATCTGGCAGGCGATCGTCGACGCCGGAGCCGAGTTCGGGCTCGTGCCGGTGGGCTCTCGCGCCTACCCCTCGAACACGCTCGAGTCCGGCTGGATCCCTTCGCCGCTGCCCGCGATCTACACGGGTGCTGAGGAGCGCGGCTACCGCGAGTGGCTGCCGGCCGACGGCTACGAGGCGACCGGCACGCTCGCGGGCTCGTTCGTCTCGGACGACATCGAGGACTACTACCTCACTCCGTGGGAGCTCGGCTACGGCAACTTCGTGAAGTTCGACCACGACTTCATCGGGCGCGACGCGCTCGAGAAGATCGATCCCGAGACGCAGCGCAAGAAGGTCACGCTCGCATGGGATGCGGACGACCTCGGCAAGGTGTGGACGTCGCTGCTGAACATCGACGGACCGAACTACAAGTTCTTCGACCTGCCGCTGGCCAACTACGGCTCGGCCAACTACGACTCGGTCGTGGACGAGGACGGCACGGTCGTGGGCTACTCGATGTTCACCGGCTACAGCGCCAACGAGCGTCGCGGACTGTCGCTCGCGACAGTCGACCCGAACGTGCCCGAGGGCACCGAGCTCAAGGTCGTGTGGGGTGAGCCGAACGGCGGCACCGCGAAGGCGAGCGTCGAGCCGCACGAGCAGACCGAGGTCCGAGTCGTCGTGAGCCCGGTGCCGTACTCGACCGTGGCGCGGGCCACCTACCAGGGCGGATGGCGCACGAACTACCAGCCGGCGTAGGCGCAATATGCTCGAGGGGGTTCGGAGGCTTCGGCCACCGGACCCCCTCGCCCCATCTCCGCCCCAGTCCACAAGGAGGCACCGTGAGTCTGCGCTACGCCCTGCTCGCGCTGCTCCGCGTCGGCCCGCTGTCGGGGTACGACCTCCAGAAGCAGTTCTCGCTGTCCGTCGGGCACGTCTGGCATGCGCCCGACTCGCAGATCTACCCCGAGCTGCGGAAGATGGAGACCGAGGGCCTCATCGAGGGCGAGGAGCAGGCCCGCGGCCAGCGCGGCACGCGCCGCGTGTATCACGTGACCGAGGCCGGCGAGCTGGCATACGTCGCGTGGATGCAGTCACCGCTGGACTACCAGCGCGTCCGGGACCCCGCGCACCTGCGCGCGGCGTACCTGGAGAACACGACGCCCGAGGCCGCACGGACGTTCTTCCGCGCGCACATCGCGGAGTGGGAGTCGGAGCTGGAGCAGTGGGAGCAGGAGCTGCAGCGGATCGACGCGCGCGACAACCCCATGCTCGTCCGTCGTCTCGCGGTGACCCCGACGCGCGACCACGAGCGCACCGTCGCGTTCAAGCGCTTCACGTACGAGGGCCTCGTCGATCGCGCGCGCATCGAGATCGAGTGGGCCCACCGCGGTCTCGAGCTCGTCGACCGCCTCGACTCCACCACCCCCAGCGGCTGAGATGCGCCGCGCGGAGCGGGTTGTCCCCTCCGCGAAGCTGGCATCGGGTCTGGCGGGGGCGCCGGCCGAAGGCCGCCGCCCGGGCATGCTGAGCAGAGGGGACAACCCGCGCAGCACCTCAGGACAGCGACTCAGAACACGTACTCCATCAGGTCCGTGCCCAGCGTCCGGAACGCGTCGTGGGCGCGCAGACGGTGCGTGATCGACAGGTCGTCGAAGCACACGATCAGCGCGTAAGACACACCGGCCCGCGGTCCGGCGAGCACGCCGGCTTCGACGCGGATGCCGGCATCCTGACCCGTCTTGTTGATGAAGAGCAGTCCGTGCTCGTCGTTCTCGTGATCGAACGGATCCAGTCCGGTCGAGGAGGCGACCAGCGACAGGTCGTGGTTCAGGCTCAGCCACTCCGCGACCTGCGCGCTCACACCCGCCGACACCGCCCGCGAGTTGACCAGCGCGGCGAAGATCTCGGCGAGCTCGCGCGCCGAAGCGAGCGCGAAGTGCGGCGCGTCGTCCGGACCGCGCTCGTCGCGGAACCGGTCCAGCAGCGCGGAGTGCGACATGCCGAGCTGCTCGATCCGGGCGCGGACTGCCGGCAGGCCGACCCGGTCGATCAGGGCGTTCGCGGCGAGGGCGTCGCCGGTCGCAGCGGTGAGCACCGCGAGATCGGTCAGCGGAAGCGCCGGCGCCTTCAGGTGCTGCCAGACGCCCGCGACCGTGACCGGCTCGAGCGCCGACTTCTCGATGATCTCGAGCGGGTCCAGGGCGCCCGACTCGAAGCCGGCGGCGACCTCGATGAGCAGCGGCACCACGCCGAGGCCCGCGACCGGCAGCGTCACGAAGTCGTCTCCGGCGAGCACCGGGGTGCCGCGGTCGAGATCCGTGATGCGCACCGAGACGCGCGCGCCTGATGCCGCGAGCTCGTCGAGCGCCTTCAGCGTCGACGTGAATGATCGGCGTCCGACGGCGGCGCGCCGGGGCAGTCGTCGGTTGCTTCGTCGCGACCCCCGCTGCGACTCGGCGTCCCGTTTGGGCTCAGGGGCAATGCCCACGAGGTGGGTCCTTTCAGGCTGGGGGTGTCACCAGATGGTGACGCGCTTGTCTGCGTCGAGCCAGAGCTCATCCGACTCCGTCACATCGAATGCATCGTAGAACGCATCGATGTTGCGGACGATCTGGTTGCAGCGGAACTCGTTGGGCGAATGCGGATCGATGGTCAGCAGCCGGATGGTCTCGGCATCCCGGCCCTTCTGCTGCCAGATCTGCGCCCACGACAGCAGGAGGCGCTGGATGCCGGTGTACCCGTCGATCACCGGAGCCTCTTCGCCCTTGAGCGAGACCTCGTAGGCCTTGATCGCGATGCCGAGGCCGCCGAGGTCGCCGATGTTCTCGCCGATCGTGAGGGCGCCGTTGACCTTGTTCTCCTCGGCCAGTCCGCGCGGCACGAGTGCGTTGTACTGCTCGATGAGCACGCTCGTGCGCTCCTCGAACGCGGTGCGGTCGGCATCCGTCCACCAGTCGCGGAGCGATCCGTCGCCGTCGAAGCGGCTGCCCTGGTCGTCGAAGCCGTGGCCGATCTCGTGGCCGATGACGGCGCCGATCCCGCCGTAGTTGGCGGCGGCGTCGCGGTCGGCCTCGAAGAACGGATGCTGCAGGATCGCGGCCGGGAAGACGATCTCGTTCATGAGCGGGTTGTAGTACGCGTTGACCGTCTGCGGCGTCATGTACCACTCGTCCCGGTCGACCTCGTCGCCGATGCGGCCGATCTGACGATCGTGTTCGTGGATGTGCGCCCGGCGCACATTGCCGACCAGGTCGAGGGCGTCGATCTCGAGCGCGGAGTAGTCGCGCCACTTCACCGGGTAGCCGATCTTCGGGGTGAAGGCGTCGAGCTTGGCGAGCGCGCGTTCGCGGGTCTCGGGGCTCATCCACTCCAGGTCGGTGATGCTCTGGCGGTAGGCCTCGATGAGGTTCGCGACGAGCTCGTCCATCGCCGTCTTCGCCGACGGCGGGAAGTGGCGCTCCACGTACACGCGGCCGATCGCCTCGCCCATGGCCGCCTCGGCGAGGCCGACCCCGCGCTTCCACCGCTCGCGGTTCACGGGCACGCCGGTGATCTGCGTGCCGTAGAAGGCGAAGTTCTCGTCGACGAACGGATCCGACAGGAATGCGGCGGCACCGTGGACGATCCGCCAGCGCACCCATGCCTTCCAGTCCTCGAGCCGCTCCTCCACGAGCAGCGAGCCCAGACCCTCGAAGAAGCTCGGCTGGTAGACGTTGGCCTCTGAGAACGCGTTCTCGCGGCCGGGGGCTGTGCCTTCGAGCCAGGGACGCAGGTCGATCCCCGCGAGTGCCGTGACGTCATCCCAGGTCATCAGGTTGTAGGTCGCGACGGCGTCGCGGCTCTTGACGTTGTCCCAGTGGTGGGTGGCGACCTCGGTCTCGAGCGCGAAGATCCGGTCGGCGGCGGCTGCGGCATCCGGCACGTCGGCGAGCGCGAGGATCCGCTCGATGTGGCCGCGGTAGACGGTGCGCAGCGTGTCGAAGTTCTCGAGGCGGTAGTAGCTTTCGTCGGGCAGCGACAGGCCACCCTGCACCAGGAACGGCACGTACCGCAGCGGGTTGCCCGGGTCGGGCTCGACGTACAGGCCGATCAGGCCGCCGATGCCGTCGCGCTCGAGCTCTCCGAGAGTGCGCAGCAGCGCGGGGATCGAGTCGATCGCATCGGCGCGGGCCAGCTGATCGCCGAGCGGTGCGGCCCCGAGCTCGGCGATCCGCTCGGTGTCCATGAAGCTCGCGTACAGGTCGCCGATCTTGCGCGACTCGGTGCCCGGCTCGGCTTCCTGCGTCTCTTCGACGATCTCACGGACATCCTTCTCGGCCTGCTCGGCGATGAGGTGGAAGGAGCCCCACCGGGCCTTGTCCTCGGGGATCTCCGTGCGCTCGAGCCAGGCGCCGTTGACGTGGCGGAACAGGTCGTCCTGCGGGCGGATCTCAGCACTGAGCTCGTCGAGCGCGAGACCGGATCGGGAATCGGTCATTCGTACAGGATATGGGTCGCACGAGCGCCCGCCAGACCGTCCGGGGAACTCCTCATGCGGTGCTCACACTCGTACGCTCGAGGGGTGACGAGCCCCTCCCGCACGCTGAACCGCGACATCCTGCGGCTCGCCGTGCCCGCCCTGGGCTCGCTCGTGGCCGAGCCCCTGTTCCTCATCGTCGACTCCGCGCTGGTCGGCCACCTCGGGGTCACGCCCCTGGCCGGGCTCGGGATCGCTTCCGCGGTGCTGCAGACGATCGTCGGACTCATGGTGTTCCTGGCGTACGCCACCACTCCCGCCGTCGCGCGCCGGTTCGGGGCGGGGGATCCGACCCGCGCCGTGTCGGTCGGCATCGACGGGATGTGGCTCGCGCTCGGAATGGGAGCGATCCTCGCCCTGGCCGGCTACCTCGCCACGCCGCTCCTTGTCGGCCTGTTCGGCGCGACCCCCGAAGTCGCCCGGGATGCGGAGACCTATCTCGGCATCTCGATGTGGGGCCTGCCCGCGATGCTCATCGTGTTCGCGGCCACCGGACTGCTGCGCGGGATGCAGGACACCGTGACGCCGCTCTGGATCGCCGGACTGGGATTCGGCGCGAACGCACTGCTGAACTGGCTGTTCATCTACGGGTTCGGCTGGGGCATCGGCGGATCGGCGTTCGGCACGGTCGTCGCGCAGTGGGGCATGGTCGGCGCCTACGTCGTGGTGATCGGCAGACTGGCCCGCACCCACTCGGCATCCGTCCGTCCACAGCGCGAGGGCGTGCGCGGCTCGGCGCGCTCGGGCGGGTGGCTGTTCCTGCGGACGCTGTCCCTGCGTGCCGCCCTGCTCGCGACCGTCTTCGTCGCGACCGCCCTCGGCACCGATGAGCTCGCGGGCTGGCAGGTCGCATTCACGATCTTCTCCACCGCCGCCTTCGCCCTTGACGCCCTCGCGATCGCGGCGCAGGCGCTGATCGGCAAGGGTCTCGGTGCCGGCGACACCCGAGAGGTGCAGCGAACGCTCACCCGCACCGTCGCGTGGGGCGCCTGGTTCGGAGTGATCGTCGGGGCGTTGATCGGCGCGCTCTCGGGCGTGATCGGGCTGCTCTTCACCGGCGATCCCGCGCTCGCGGCGCTGATCCAGCCGGCGCTGCTCGTGCTGGCCGTGGCGCAGCCGGTGTGCGGGGTCGTGTTCGTGCTCGACGGCGTGCTGATCGGCGCCGGCGACGCCAAGTACCTCGCGATCGCCGGGGTGCTGAACCTTCTCCCGTTCGTGCCGGCCCTCGTGCTCCTGGCCGTGCTCGGCGTCGGCGGCGCGGCCGGACTCGCCTGGCTCTCGGTCGCGTTCTTCGGCGTGTACATGCTCGCTCGGCTCGCGACCCTGGGCTGGCGCGTGCGCGGAGCGGCCTGGATGACCGCGGGGGCCTAGGCAGCGGCATCCGTCCTCTCATTCGGATCGGATGATTCGGCTGGGTCGCCCGATCCCTACACTCGGCCACGTGGACGCTGAGGGCGCCCCGGAGAGAGGTGCATCGTGGCACACGAATTCTCAGGCAAGATCGCGCTCGACATCCGTGACTCGGTTCCGGACTGGAAGCCGTTCCTGGCTCCGCAGGCGCCGGCCCAGGCGCCGAACGTCGTCTTCATCGTCTGGGACGACGTGGGCTACGGCACGATGGACTGCTTCGGCGGCCCGGTGCGCACGCCCACCATGGGGCGCATCGCCGAACGCGGGGTGAAGTACTCGAACTTCCACACCACCGCGCTGTGCTCCCCCACGCGCGCCTCGCTGCTGACCGGGCGCAACGCGACTTCGAACGGCATGGCCACGATCGCGGAGTTCTCGTCGGGCTTCCCGGGCATCTCCACGCGCATCCCGTTCGAGAACGGCTTCATCTCCGAGGTTCTCGTCGAGAACGGGTACAACACGTACTGCGTCGGGAAGTGGCATCTCACGCCCGGCGAGGAGACCGGCATGGCGGCCTGGAAGAAACGCTGGCCCCTGGGCCGTGGCTTCGAGCGCTTCTACGGGTTCCTCGGCGGCGAATCCAGCGGCTGGTTTCCGGACCTGATCCACGACAACCACCCCGTTGACCCGCCGGCCACGCCGGACGAGGGGTACCACATCGCGAAGGACCTGTCGGACCGGGCGATCGAGTTCATCCAGGACGCGAAATCCGTCGATCCCGACAAGCCCTTCTTCCTGTATTTTTCCCTGGATGCCGCGCACGCGCCCCACCATGTCTTCGCGGAGTGGGCCGACAAGTACAAGGGCGCATTCGATGAGGGGTACGAGGCGATCCGCGCCGGGATCCTGGCCCGGCAGAAGGACCTGGGGCTGCTGCCGGAGGACACCGAGCTGTCGGGCATCAACCCGCACGGCGAGCCGGGTGCCACCGGCCCCGACGGGCAGCCGTGGCCGATGCTCGACACGGTCCGCCCCTGGGCCGCGCTGAACGACGACGAGAAGAAGCTGTTCGCCCGCATGGCCGAGGTGTTCGCCGGCTATGTGGAGTACACCGATGACCAGGTCGGCCGGGTCGTGGACTTCCTCGAGAGCTCGGGCCAGCTGGATAACACGATCATCGTCGTCGTCTCCGACAACGGTGCCAGCGGCGAGGGCGGCCCGAACGGCACGTTCAACGAGTGGCGGTTCTTCAACGGGGCGCCGACGCCGACCGAGCTGACGTTCCAGCACATCGACGAACTCGGCTCGCCCGCCTCGTACAACCACTACAACACCGGGTGGGCGTGGGCCTTCGACACCCCCTTCCCCTACTGGAAGCGGTGGGCAGGCTACGAGGGCGGGATCGCCGACATGTGCATCATGTCGTGGCCCGCGAAGATCGAGCCGTCCGCCAGCCCGCGTCCGCAGTACGTCCACGCCGTCGACGTCGTCCCCACGATCTACGACCTGATCGGCATCACTCCGCCCGAGGCGATCAACGGCTTCATCCAGAGCCGGATCGAGGGCGAGAGCTTTGCGGCATCCCTCACCGACATCGACGCACCCGCCAAGAACACGCAGTTCTACGCGATGCTCGGCCAGCGTGCGCTGTACGAGGACGGCTGGCTCGCCGCGACCCTGCACCCGCCGCTGAGCGGCTGGGGGAAGTTCGACCAGGACGTCTGGGAGCTGTACCACGTCGCCGCCGACCGCTCGCAGTCCACGAACGTCGCCGCCGTCGAGCCCGACCGGCTGCAGGCCATGATCGCCCGCTGGTTCGAACTCGCCGAGCAGTACAACGGCCTGCCGCTCGATGACCGCACAGCTCTCGAGCAGACCCTCGCCGAGCGCCCGAGCGGCGCACCGAAGCGCGACCGGTACGTGTACTACCCGAACTGCGCATCGGTGGCCGAGCAGTCCGCGGTCTCGATCCCGGGCCGGTCGTACACGATCGCCGCGGGTGTCGAAGTGGGGCCGGATGCCGAGGGCGTGCTCTTCGCGCACGGCGGCGTGGCGGGCGGTCACAGCATGTACGTGCAGGACCACCGCGTCGTCTACGCGTTCAACTGGCTGGGCACGTCGCTGCAGGTGATCACCGCCGACCGCGAGCTGGCGCCCGGCGCGCACGTGGTCACCGCGGAGTTCACCGCGACCGGACGCAACGCCGACCCCGCCATGCCCGGAGCCCGCGGCACGCTCTCGCTCTACATCGACGGCGCCGTGGTGGGCTCGGGCGAGATCGTCACCCAGCCAGGCCTGTTCTGCGCCGTCGGCGACGGTCTGTGCGTAGGACGGGACGACGCCTCACCCGTCACGCCCGCCTACACCGCGCCGTACCGGTTCACCGGCGGCTCGATCGACAAGGTCGTCGTGGACGTGTCGGGCGAGCGCTACGTCGACCACGAGTCCGAAGTGCGAGGGTGGTTCCTGCTCGACTGAGCGGGGTCGATCAGGCCCAGCGGCGGCACCACTCGTACATCACGACGGCCGCCGCCGCCGAGGCGTTGATCGAGCGCGTCGAGCCGAACTGCGTGATCTCGACGTGGGCGGATGCCGCCGCCAGCGCCTCGTCCGAGAGCCCGGGCCCCTCCTGCCCGAACAGCAGCACGCACCGCTCGGGCAGCTCGGCGCGGTCGACCGGCACGGCGCCCGGAAGATTGTCCACCGCGATGACCGGGATGCCGGCATCCCTGGCCCACGCCGCGAAGGCGGCGACGTCCTCGTGGTGACGGACGTGCTGGTAGCGATCGGTGACCATCGCGCCGCGCTTGTTCCAGCGGCGCTTGCCGATGATGTGCACCTCGGCGGCCAGGAATGCGTTGGCGCTGCGCACGATCGAGCCGATGTTCATGTCGTGCTGCCAGTTCTCGATCGCGACGTGGAACGGATGCCGCCTCTCGTCGAGATCGGCGACGATCGCCTCCATGCGCCAGTAGCGATACGCGTCCACGACATTCCGGGTGTCACCGTGCTCCAGCAGGTCCGGGTCGTACCTCGGGTCGTCCGGCCAGGCCGCCTCGCCCCCGGGCCACGGGCCGACGCCGTGCGGCTCGCGGTCGTCTGCGCGGATCTCGGCGGTCACCCGCCCACGCTACCCGCCGTCGCGGATATTTCGGTGCGCCGAAATATCCGTTAGACTTTCGGTGTGCCGAAAGTCGCCGTGGAAACGGACGTCCTCACCCGTCGCGCGCCGCGCTCCACCGCTCGGGTCGCGTGGCTGATCGGCCCTGCGCTCGTTGCCGGCGTCGCCTACCTCGACCCCGGCAACGTGGCCAGCAACATGACCGCGGGCGCCCGCTACGGCTACCTGCTCGTGTGGGTCGTGGTGCTCGGCAACATCATGGCGTGGCTCATCCAGTACCTCTCGGCCAAGCTCGGGATCGTCACGGGCAAGAGTCTCCCCGAGACGCTCGGTGTCCGCATCCGCAGTCCGTGGGCGCGCCGCGCCTACTGGCTGCAGGCCGAGCTCGTGGCCATGGCGACCGACATCGCCGAGGTCATCGGCGGGGCCGTCGCGCTGAACCTGCTGTTCAACATCCCCCTGCTGTGGGGCGGCGTCATCACCGGCGCGGTGTCGATCGTGCTTCTCATGGTGCAGTCCCGGCGCGGCCCGCGGACGTTCGAGTTCGTCGTGATCGGGTTGGTCGCGATCATCGCGATCGGCTTCACCTTCGGCGTCTTCATCGCCCCGCCCGAAGCCGGCTCGGTCGTGGCGGGCCTCGTGCCGCGCTTCGAGGACACCGGGTCCGTGCTGCTGGCGGCATCCATCCTCGGCGCGACGATCATGCCGCACGCGATCTACGCGCACAGCGCGCTGGCGCGGGACCGCTTCGCCCCGACCGCCGCCGCCATCGCCGCAGACGCGGGCCCGGGTTCGCGCACGCCCGCACCCCTCGAGCAGCTGCGCGGCATCTCGACCCTGCGGCTGCTGCACGCCACGAAGTGGGACGTGACGATCGCGATGCTCATCGCCGGCACGGTGAACCTCTGCATCCTGCTGCTGGCCGCAGCCAACCTCGCGGGAGTCGAGGGCACCGACACCCTCGAGGGCGCGTACGCGGCGCTGAGCTCGGGCATCGGGCCGGTCGTGGCGACGCTGTTCGCCGTCGGGCTGCTCGCGAGCGGGCTGGCCTCGACGAGCGTCGGCGCGTACGCGGGCGCCGAGATCATGCACGGCCTGCTGCACGTGCGCATCCCGCTCCTCGCCCGCCGGCTGGTCACCCTCATCCCGGCGCTGGCCATCCTGGCGATCGGCGTCGACCCCACGCTCGCCCTCGTGCTCAGCCAGGTCGTGCTGTCGTTCGGCATCCCGTTCGCGCTCATCCCGCTCGTGGTCCTCACCGCTCAGCAGCGCACGCTCGGCGAGTTCCGCAACCGCGTGCTGACCACCGCCGCCGGCGTCGCGGCATCCCTCTTCCTCATCGCGCTGAACGGCGTGCTGCTGTGGCTCGTCCTCACCGGCTCGTAGAGCCGCGTACCCTGAACGCGTGTCCTCCCCCGCCGCCGACGACTACCTCAAGACGATCTACCACCACACCGAGTGGCAGACGGATCGCATCACCCCGTCGCAGCTGGCCGCCGAGCTGGGGCTCGCTCCGTCGAGCGTGACCGAGATGGTGCAGAAGCTCGCAGCGCAGGGGCTCGTGACGCACCGGCCGTACGGGCCGATCTCGCTGACGTCGGCCGGCGAGCACCGCGCGGCATCCATCATCCGCCGCCACCGCCTCATCGAGACGTGGCTGGTGAGCGAGTTCGGCTACTCGTGGGATGAGGTGCACGACGAGGCCGAGGTGCTCGAGCACGCCCTCAGCGACCGACTGCTCGAGGGCATCGACGAGCGCCTCGGACGCCCCCGGTTCGATCCGCACGGCGACGCGATCCCGGATGCCGCGGGCGAGGTCCATCGCGAGCCCTTCGTCCTGCTCGCTGCGGCCGCGCCGGGCCACACCGGCCGCGTGCTCCGGGTGAGCGATCGAGATCCCGAGCTGCTGCGCGCCGTCGAGGCGGCAGGTGTGGCCGTCGGCGCCCGGGTGACGGTGACGGATGCCGCCGCACTCCGCCTGCATGCCGGACAGGGCACCGACGGGGCCGAGATCCCGCTGCCCAGCGCGGCGCGCGAGGCGATCTGGCTCACCGCCTGAGCGTCACGCCGTCGTCCGCGTCGCCGTCGCGAAGGGCCAGGGCACGCCGGTGGCGTCTTCGCACACGCTCCAGAGGCGCTCGGCGATCTCGGGATCGCGCGTGATCCTGGACGCCGTGCCCTGCCGCGGCTCGCCGCGCACCACGAGCTTCGGGCCCCAGAACTGGCCGCTCTCGATGCCGGGGTCGATGAGCGCGCGCACGAGCGTCCACGCGCCGTGCTCCTTGGACTGCGTGATCGCGAACTGCAGATTGTCGGTGAAGCGCGTCAGCTTCGACGGCGCGTTGACGCCCACCACGCCGGGCGTGCGACCGCTGGTCGAGTACCCCGGGTGCACGACGACGCTCGAGACGGGCACGCCCGCCGCGCGCAGACGACGGTCGGCCTCGAATCCTATGGCCGCGCTGGCCACCTTGGACTGCACGTACGCACGCCAGCCGGTATACCCCTCGACGAGCTGCGGGTCGACAGGGTCGTACTTCCACATCGAGGTCGACATGCTGCCCAGCCACACCATCCGCCCGGAGGCATCGGCCAACGGCTTCAGCAGCTCTCCCGCGAGCGCGAAGTGGCCGAGCACGTTCGTCGCGAACACGACCTCGTTGCCGTCACCCGTGGTCTGCCGCTCCTTGGGCGGGTGGACGATCCCGGCGTTGAGCAGCAGCCCGTCGAGTGGGCCGCGGGCGCCCACCGTGGCGGCCGCCGCGCGGACCGAACCCAGGTTGCTCGTGTCCAGCAGGAGCGTCTCGATGCGCTCGCCGGCATCCGGCACCCGGCGCCGCACCGCCGCGCGCGCGGCCATCAGGCGGTTGGGGCTGCGACCGGTCATGTACACGCGGGCCCCGGCGCGCACGAGCTGCTCGCTGGAGAAGTAGCCGAGTCCCGCGTTCGCGCCCGTCACCAGGTAGCTGCGACCGGTCAGGTCGGGCAGGTGCTCCGGGTCCCACGCCTGCTTTCGCGCCACGACTTCGACCCTAGGCCGCTTGCCGTGCGCGCGCACGACGGCGCTCAGGAGTCGCTCGGACCCGGGCTCCATGGCGGTCGGCGCGTCGGACCCGCCGATAGGCTGAGCCCATGCGGACCCGCGCCGACATCGAATGCTGGCTGACCGATATGGACGGCGTGCTCGTCCACGAGAACACGCCCGTTCCGGGCGCCTCCGCGCTGCTGCAGCAGTGGCGAGACCAGGGCACGCCGTTCCTGGTGCTGACGAACAACTCGATCTTCACGCCGCGCGATCTGTCGGCCCGACTGAGGGCTTCGGGACTCATCGTGCCCGAGTCCGCCATCTGGACCTCGGCGCTCGCGACCGCCGACTTCCTGCAGAGTCAGGCACCCGGCGCGAGCGCATTCGTGATCGGCGAGGCGGGCCTGACCACGGCGCTGCACGAAGCCGGCTTCATCATGACCGAGACCGATCCCGACTACGTGGTGGTGGGCGAGACGCGCAACTACTCGTTCGAGGCGATCACCAAGGCGATCCGCTTCATCGCCGGCGGCGCGCGGTTCATCGCGACCAACCCCGACGCGACCGGCCCGTCGGCCGACGGTGTGCTCCCGGCGACCGGGGCGATCAGTGCACTCATCACGAAGGCGATCGGCAAGGAGCCCTACGTCGTGGGCAAGCCGAACCCGATGATGTTCCGGTCCGCCCTCAACCGCATCGGCGCGCACTCCGAGAACACCGGCATGATCGGCGATCGGATGGACACCGACATCGTGGCCGGTATCGAAGCGGGCCTGCACACCGTGCTCGTGCTCACCGGCATCAGCGATGCGGCCGAGATCGAACGGTACCCGTTCCGTCCCGACGAGGTGCTCGAGTCGGTCGCCGACCTGCTGTCGCACGAGCCCATCGAGGCGGAAGAGGCGGACATCCTGTGAGAGACGTGATCTGATGGGCGCGCTCGACGACGGCGAACGGGTGCTGGCACCGGATGCCGCGACCTGGCGTGCGTGGCTGGAGCAGAACCACGCCACCTCGAAGGGCGCCTGGCTCGTGCGTCCCCGCCGCGGGACCGACATCGCGTCCGTCGAGTACGAGGACGCGATCCTGCAGGCGCTGTGCTTCGGCTGGATCGACGGGCCGGTGCGCACGTTCGACGAGCGCACCGGCGGACTCTGGTTCGCACCGCGCCGCCCGTCGAGCGGGTGGGCCGCGACGAACAAGGCGCGGCTGATCCTGCTCGAGGAGCGCGGTCTCATGGCCGAGGCCGGCCGCCGGGCGGTCGAGGTGGCCAAAGCGAACGGGTCCTGGACCGTCCTCGACAACGCCGAAGCCCTGCGGGAGCCGGACGACCTCGCCGCGGCGCTGGATGCCGCGCCGCTCGCCCGTGCCGCATGGGATGCCTTCCCGCCCTCGGCGCGCAAATTCGGCATCGGGGCGGTCGACGCCGCACGCCGGCCCGAGACGCGCGCGGCGCGGATCGCCAAGATCGTGACGGATGCCGAAGCTGGAAAGAGGCCGCTGTGAGCGAGTTCGATCAGACGCTGCTGTTCGCCGCGACCGGGATCGTGCTCGTCGGCACGCTCATCGTGTTCGCCTGGCAGTTCTTCCGCAACCGCGATCGCGACTGACCGGTCCGCGGACGCCTACTGGGGCTGCAGGCCGAGATCGTCGAGGTCGATCGCGGCGAGCCACCGCAGGCCCTCGGCCTCGACGGCCGCCTGCGCGCCGGTCTTCCGGTCGACGATCACCGCGACCGCGACGGGTTCGGCGCCCTCGCGGCGCAGCGCCTCGACGGCCTTGAGGGCCGACTGCCCCGTGGTCGACGTGTCTTCGAGCACCACGACGCGCTTGCCGGCGACGTCGGCCCCCTCGACCTGACGCCCGCGACCGTGGTCCTTCGGCTCCTTGCGCACGACGAACGCATCCAGGGGCGCGTCGGTCCGGGCGGATTCGTGCATCACCGCGTTCGCGATCGGATCGGCGCCCAGCGTGAGCCCGCCGACGGCGACGATGCCGTCGACCTCGCGCACGAGATCGAGCATGATGCGCCCGATCGCGGGAGCCGCCCGATGGTCGAGCGTGAGCTTGCGCATGTCGACGTAGTACGTCGCCTTCTTGCCGCTGGACAGCGTGAAGTCGCCGTGGAAGACCGCCTCGTCCGTGATCAGGGCGATGAGCGCCTGGCGGTCGGCTTCGAGCTCGGGCGTGCTGGCGGCAGTCATGTCACCGAGTGTACGGATGCTCCCGCGCGGTGCATCTTCTCCGAGACTCGGCGCTCCGCGGCGTCCGGCCCTCGCCGTAGGCTGTTTTCCATGCGGCTTGCCACGTGGAACGTCAACTCCGTCCGTGCTCGCGTCGACAGGATCGTGAACTTCGCGGTGCGCGAATCGGTCGATGTGCTGGCCATGCAGGAGATCAAGTGCAAGGCGGAGCAGTTCCCGTACGAGCAGTTCGCCGACGCCGGCTACCACGTCGAGGCGCACGGGTTCTCGCAGTGGAACGGCGTCGCCATCGCCAGCCGCGAGCCGCTCACCGACGTGGCATATGCCTTCCCGGGAATGCCGGGATTCGCGAAGGATCCGACGGGTGAGGAAGCGCCGCAGGAGGCGCGTGCCATCGGCGCCACGGTGGGCGGCGTCCGAATCTGGAGCCTCTATGTGCCCAACGGACGCGCCCTGGAGGATCCGCACTACTTCTACAAGCTCGAGTGGCTCACCGCACTGCGCCAATACGCGACCGATGCCCTCACGCGAACGCCCGACCTCGCTCTCGCGCTGGTCGGAGACTTCAACATCGCCCCGACGGATGCCGACAACGGCGATCCCGCCGTCGTCCCGGGCTTCTCCACACATGTCTCCGGCCCGGAGCGTGAGGCGTTCGCCGCGCTGGAAGCGGCCGGCCTGACCGATGTGGTGCGGCCGCTCGTGCCGACGGGGTACACGTACTGGGATTACAAGCGTCTGCGCTTTCCGAAGAACGAGGGCATGCGCATCGACTTCATCCTCGGCTCGCACGCGCTCGCCAACGCCGTCGCCGGCGCGCAGATCCACCGCAATGAGCGCAAGGGCGACGTTCCCAGCGACCACGTGCCGGTCGTCGTGGATCTCGATCTCACCTCGCCCGACGAGGAAGACGACGATCGCCCCATGATCTTCGGCTGACGGGTCGAGGCGGCGGGGCGCCCTTCGGGCCAGGGTCCGCCCTCCGCTACTGTGTGCGCAACCCGACCTGCCCCAGGTGACTGTGCCGCGGCCCGGGACCCATCAGAAAGGTCGTCATGGCCGGCTCTCGTCCCGGAGGGGTCACCCTCATCGCCGTTCTCGCCTGGATCTCCGGCGCGGTCAACATCATCGCCGGCATCCTGCTGCTGATCGCCGGTCTCATGGCGCCGGATGCGCTGTGGTACGGGCTGATCCAACTGACGCTCGGCATCATCACGATCGCCGTCAGCTTCGGCCTGCTGCGGGGCAGCAGCACCGCGCGCGTGCTCGTCACGATCGTCTTCGTGCTGGACCTGATCTCCGCGGTGTTCGTGGTGTTCTTCCAGCAGGCGGTGATCTGGTCGGGCATCGTGTCGGGCATCCTCGTGCTGATCGGCCTCGTCCTGCTCTGGACGCGCCCGGCGAACGAGTTCTTCCGGCGCTGAGCCGCGGTCGTCTCGGCGGGATCAGTCCTCGTCACGATCCTCGGCCATGTCACCGGTACGCACTTCGCCGGCAGGACCGTATCTCAGCAGCACGGCACCCTTGGCCGACACGAGGGGCGGTTCGAGCAGCGTCAGCGTCGAAGGGGCGGCGCCGTCCGGGAACACCTTCTTCCCCTGCCCCAGCACGACCGGATACACCCAGAGCGTCAGCTCGTCGTACGCACCGGCAGCGAGCAGCGACTGCACGAAATCGACGCTGCCGATCACGTGGATGCGCTCGTGCTTCTCACGAAGGGCGGCGACCTCGGCGACGGCATCCTCTCCCAGTTGCGTCGTTCCCGCCCATTCCAGGTCGAGCGGATGCCGTGAGGCGACGTACTTCGGGATCGCGTTGAACTTTCCGGCGATCTCGGAGTCCGGCCCGCTGTGGTTCGGCCAGTACGACGCGAAGATGTCGTAGGTCTTGCGGCCGAGGACGAGGGCATCCATCACCGCGATGCCCTCCCCGACGGTTCGGCCGTCGACCTCGCCGATGAGCGGGGCCTGCCAGCCGCCGAAGGGGAACCCCGACTCGCGGTCCTCGTCCGGGCCGCCGGGCGCCTGCGCGACGCCGTCCAGGGTTGTGAACAGATCGATGTAGATGCGTCCGCTCATCGTTCTCTCCTTCTTGCGGCGATGGATGCACCGCTCATGCCGCGACCGCCGGTGCCGCCACCGCGGTGTCGATGTGGAATGTCTCTGCGAACCGCTCCAGCAGTCCCGCCTCGCCTGCGACGACGGCCAGGACGTCCTCGTCGATCGCCTCAGCGGGCGTCAGCTCGCCGGCGATGACGCGCCGGATGCCGGGGCCCGCGGCGAAGACCACGTCCGGCTCGCCGGACGGAGGCGGCCCGCCGACGCGGGGGGCGGGCGGAGCCAGCTGCGCGATCCGCAGCGACCCTCCGTCGACCTGCACGCGGAGAGCGACCTCGCCGACGTGCAGCTCGTAGTCGGCCGCGGGCAATGCGGCCGCGGCATCCGCCTGGAATGCCGTGCGGAGCGCCATCGTGAGCGAGTCCGCGGTCACGACGTCGTCCGGACCCGGCTCACCCATCTGAGCGAAGCCCCAGCGACCCAGCGCGAGCACGATCGGCTCGAGCTCGCGGCCGTAGCCGGTGAGCTCGTACACCAGTCCGCAGTTCATCAGCGGCACTCGGCGCACGACACCGCCCTCCTGCAGCTCCTTGAGCCGGGCGGAGAGGATGTTCGTCGGGATCTTCGGCAGTCCCTGCTTGAGGTCGGTGTAGCGGCGCGGGCCGACGAGCAGATCGCGGACGATGAGCATGGCCCACCGCTCGCCGATCAGCTCGACCGCCGTCGTGACCCCGCAGTACTGGCCGTAGCTGCGCGTGGCCACCTACGCCTGCGCGTGCTCCGCCATGTACGCGTCGGGACCTTTCGCGGCCGCCTCCGGGTCCATGTAGAGGAACTCGAGGATGTTGCCGTCGGGGTCCTCCAGGTCGCGGTTGTACATGAACCCGTAGTCCTGGGCGGGGCGCGGCTCGGAGCCGCCCCTGGCCAGCCCCGCGTCGACGATCAGGTCGACGTCTTCACGGGAGTCGCGGCTGATCGCGATGAGCGCCTGCGCGGTCGTGGCGGTGTCGGCGACGGCCTTGTCGGTGAAGGTGGCGAAGAACTCCTTCGTCAGCACCATGAAGAAGATGTTGTCGTCGATGACGATGCAGGCCGCGTTCTCGTCGGTGAAGAGCGGATTGATGCCGAAGCCCAGCCCGGTGTAGAACTCCTTGGCGCGATCGAGGTCGCTCGTGGGGATGTTGACGAAGATGTGGGTCATTTCAGGCCTCCTGCCGGTCGTGAGCGGCCTCTTCGCCGCTGCTCGCCCAATGGTTGCAAAAAGCAAGCGTGCTTGTCAATAGCAAGTGATGCTCCATCGCGCGGGGGATGCCTCCACCCACCCTCCGCCGTAGCGTGGAGGCGTGGCATCCATCGAACAGCTTCCCGTGCGTCCCGCGCCCACCGCACGGGATTATCGCGCCGACCTGATCCTCGCGATCGTGATCCTCGTGGGCGCGATCCTCAGTGCGACGCTGAGCGCGATCTCGGGCATCTACGGCGACGAGCAGGGTTCGATGCAGCTCGCCCTCGTGTACGCGGTCGTCCTGGCCGCCCCGCTCGCCGTGCGAAGGCGCTGGCCCGCCACGGTCGCGGTCGTCATCGCCCTCGCGTACTTCGCCGCGGTCACGCTGCGCGTCCCCGAGGTCTACGTCGGCAACATCGCGATGTTCATCGCGCTCTACACGGTCGGGGCGTGGTCGGTCGACCGGCGACGCGCGCTGATCGTGCGGGTCGCGATCATCGTCGGCATGTTCGCTTGGCTCATCATCGTGATGTACCGCGACGCGATCACCCAGGCCGAGGACGCCGACGTGATCGCCGGGGCGTTCTCTCCGTTCGTGGCCCAGGTGCTGCTGGGCATCCTCGTCAACGCCCTGTACTTCGGCGGAGCGTACTATTTCGGCGAGCGCGCCTGGAGCTCCGCCGTCCAGCGCGCCGCGCTCGAGCAGCGCACGGCCGAGCTCGAGCGGGAGCGCGAGGTGACCGCGGCGCAGGCGGTGGCACTGGACCGGGTGCGGATCGCCCGGGAGCTGCACGACGTCGTGGCCCATCACGTGTCGGTGATGGGCGTGCAGGCCGGCGCCGCCCGCGCTGTGCTGGACTCCGACCGCGAGGCGAGCAGGCGCATGCTCACCGGGATCGAGACGTCTGCCCGCGAAGCCATCGACGAGCTCCACCGGCTGCTCGACACCCTGCGCACTCCGGGAGCGGCCGACGATGCCGACCCGTCGACGATCGGGCTGGACGCGCTTCCGGCGCTTGCGGCGGCCTCGGATGCCGCGGGGCTGCCCACCGCGTTCACGGTCGTCGGCGCACCCGTGCCGGTCACGCCGGTCACGCAGGTCAACCTGTACCGCATCGCGCAAGAGGCGCTCACCAACGCGCGGCGCCACGGCGGCGCCGGCGCGACGGCGGAGGTGCGCCTGCGGTACACCGACGACCGGCTCGTCGAGCTGGAGGTGGTCAATTCCGGTCGCCCCGTGCCGGACCCGCGACCGGGACTCGGCCAGCTCGGCATGCGCGAGCGGGCCACCGCGTCAGGGGGAACGATCGAGATCGGACCGCGCGACCGCGGAGGTTTCCGCGTACGAGTCGCCGTGCCGCTCGAGATCAGCGCAGCCCCGGCCGCGGCGCGATGATCCGCGTGCTGCTGGTCGACGACCACGCCGTGCTCCGCGCCGGCTTCCGCACGATCCTCGAGGCGAGCGGTGACATCGTCGTCGTCGGTGAGGCGGCGACGGGGAGCGAAGCCGTCGAGGCCGCGGCCGCCCTGAAACCCGACGTGATCTGCATGGACGTGCAGATGCCGGGGATGGACGGCCTCGAGGCCACCCGGGCGATCGTGGGCGATCCCGCCGTCGATGCGGCCGTGATCGTGGTGACCACCTTCGACCGCGACGACTACCTCTTCGCCGCGCTCGATGCCGGCGCGAGCGGATTCCTCCTCAAGAACGCCGGAGCGGACGAGCTCGTCACCGCGGTCCGCGTCATCGCGGGCGGGGACGCCCTGCTCGCGCCGGAGGTCACCCGCCGGGTCATCCAGCGCTTCGCCGCGGCATCCGTCCCGGCCGATGTCGTTCCGCCGACCGGGCTCGCACCGCAGTCATGGCTGGATGCCGCGTCGCTCACGGAGCGCGAAACGGAGGTGCTGCGCCTGCTCGCGCGGGCGCGCAGCAACGCCGAGATCGCCAGGGAGCTGTTCATCGGCGAGGCGACGGTCAAGACGCACGTCTCGAACGTCCTGCAGAAGCTCGACGCACGCGACCGCGTGCACGCCGCCGTGCTGGCGCATCAGCACGGGATCGCCTGAGACTCCACCGCGGATCGACGACCACCTCGACACGCTCTGGTGCGGTGGCTAGTCTTCGGGCGTGGACGCATGCCGCGCCCGCTCCATAGATTCAAAGGGGTATCTCATGGGGAATCGCCGATTCCGGCTGGTTGCTGCACTGTCCACCACACTCGCTCTCGTCGCGATCGGCGGCATCTCCGCCACGACGGCCGCCGCCGCACCGGCGTCCTGCGAGAGTCGCGTCAACAACACCACCGCCAAGCTGCTCGAGTGCGTCGACCTCGCAGGCGTGCGTGAGCATCAGGCGGCCTTCCAGACGATCGCCGATGCCAATGGGGGCACCCGCGTCTCCGGGTCGCCCGGCTACGACCAGTCGGTCGACTACGTCGTGGACCGGTTGACAGCGGCGGGATGGAAGACCACCGTGCAGCCGTTCCAGTTCCAGACCTTCATCTCCCTCGCGCCTGCGGTTCTCGAGCAGGTGTCGCCACCACCCGCGGGACCGATCCCGACCTCGATCTTCAGCTACTCCGGCAGCGGAGATGTGACAGCCGCCGTGAGCCGGCCCGCTGACGCCGGAAGCGGAAACGAGGGGTGCGAAGCCGCTGACTTCGCCGGCTTCCCCGCCGGGAACATCGCGTTGATTCAACGGGGCGGCTGCACGTTCGGGATCAAGGCGAGCAACGCCTACGCCGCCGGAGCCACCGCGGTGGTCATCTGGAACAACCAGGCGGGGGTCATCAACGGCACTCTGGGCAACGACTTCACGCTCGACCTCCCGGTCACGTCCGTCACCCAGGAGGTCGGCGCGCAGCTCGCGGCGACGCCTGGACTGGTTCTGCGAGTCATGACCGAGACATTCCGCGGAATCGCCACGACCTACAACGTCCTCGCCGAGCTTCCGGGCAAGAACAGCAGCAACGTCGTGATGGCCGGAGCTCACCTCGACTCCGTCAATGCAGGGCCCGGCATCAACGACAACGGCAGTGGTTCTGCAGCGCTGCTGGAGGTCGCCGAGAACCTCGCCAAGGTTCGACCGCAGAACACTGTGCGATTCGCGTGGTGGGGTGCGGAGGAGGCCTCGCTCGTAGGGTCGACCTTCTACGTTGACAATCTCGCGCAGAGCGAGCTCGACAAGATCGCGCTCTATCTCAACTTCGACATGGTCGGCAGCCCGAACTACGTCTTCTTCATCTACGACGGCGACGACTCGGACGCCGTGGGCGCCGGCGCAGGGCCGGCAGGATCGGCGCAGATCGAGGAGACGTTCGAGGCCTTCTTCGAGTCTCGTGACGAGCCGTACAAGGGCACCGACTTCTCGGGTCGTTCCGACTACGGCCCCTTCATCGCGGCCGGCGTCCCCGCCGGCGGGCTCTTCACCGGCGCCGAAGGCATCAAGACGGCGGAGGAAGCCGCGATCTGGGGCGGCACAGCGGGCCAGCAGTACGACCCGTGCTACCACCAGGCCTGCGACACGTACGCCAACAACAACGACCACGCCCTGGACGTGAACTCGGATGCGATCGCCTACGCCTCGCTCTCGTACGCGATGAGCACCGAGCTCATCAACGGCACGAAGTCCAAGGGCAACTTCCGGCCGCAGCTGCACGACGAGCAAGCCGCGCAGTAGGCGGATCAGTCGTATCTCCCCTGCCCGGCGGCCGATCTCCGTCGGGCGGGGGATACGCCGTGCGTGCGGCATCCGTAGCGTGGAAGGCATGCTGCGACTGCGAAACCTCGACAAGAGCTACGGCACCCATCAGGTCCTGACCGACGTGAGCTTCGACGTGCTCCCCGGCCGCCTCACCGGCTTCGTGGGGGGCAACGGCGCCGGCAAGACCACGACGATGCGCATCGTGCTCGGGGTGCTCGCCGCCGATGCGGGCACGGTCACCCTGGACGACGGCCCGGTCGGTGCCGACGATCGTCGCCGCTTCGGCTACATGCCCGAGGAGCGGGGTCTGTATCCGAAGATGAAGGTGCTCGAGCAGATCGTGTACCTGGCACGGCTGCACGGCTACTCGCGGACGGCCGCGGCGGCTTCGGCCACCGTGCTGCTCGAGCGACTCGGACTCGGCGAGCGGCTGAACGACAACGTCGAGACGCTGTCGCTCGGCAACCAGCAGCGCGCGCAGATCGCCGCGGCGCTCGTGCACGACCCCGATGTGCTCATCCTCGATGAGCCGTTCTCCGGCCTCGATCCCGATGGCCGTGGATGCCGTCGCCGGTGTGCTGCAGGAGCGCGCCGCCGCCGGTGCGGCCGTGCTCTTCTCCTCGCACCAGCTCGATCTGGTCGAGCGGCTCTGCGACGACCTCGTCATCATCGCCGGGGGGACCATCCGTGCCGCCGGCGACCGGGCCGCTCTGCGCGAGCAGCACTCCACGAAGCGCTACGAGCTGGTCTCGACCGGTGACGCCGGATGGCTGCGCGGCGAGCCCGGCGTGCAGATCGTCGACTTCGAAGGCGGCTACGCCGTGTTCGACGTCGACTCCGAGCAGACCGCGCAGCGCGTCCTCCGCGATGCCGTCGCCCGAGGCGACGTCGGCAGCTTCGCGCCGCAGCATCCCACCCTCGCTCAGATCTTCCGGGAGGTCGTCCGATGAGCATCGACACCAGGCCCCGCGTCGCGACCGCCGACGGCTCCCGCCCCGCGCGTCCGGCCGCCCCGACAGAGGCGGCGGCGATCTGGCTCGTCGCCGAGCGCGAGATCGCGTCGAAGCTGCGCAGCAAGGCGTTCCTGATCTCCACCGCGATCCTGTTCGTCCTGGCCCTCGCCGGCCTGGTGTTCGGCGGCCTGGCGGCGCAGAATCAGGCCGACACACCGGTCGCCGTGACAGCGGATGCGGCATCCCTCCTTCCCTCCGACGAGGGGCTGGAGATCACCGAGGTCGCCGACCGGACCGCCGCCGAGGCCCTCGTGGCCGACGGAACCGTGGATGCCGCGATCGTCGGCGATGCGTCGGCCACGCCGTTCGGCTTCGTGATCGTCGCCGACTCGTCCGCGCCGACGTCGCTCATGCTGCAGTACGCGCAGGTGCCTCCGGTGGAACTCCTGAACCCGGCCGCGACGGATGAGGGACTGCGCTACCTCGTCGCGATCGGCTTCGGCATCGTGTTCCTGACCGCCGCGAGCCTGTTCGGCTCCACCATCGCGCAGAGCGTCGTAGAGGAGAAGCAGACCCGCGTCGTCGAGATCCTGATCTCCGCGATCCGCGCGCGCTCCCTGCTGGCGGGCAAGGTGATCGGCAACACGGTGCTCGCGATGGGCCAGATCCTGGGTCTCGCGGCGATCGCCGTGGTCGGGCTGACGATCATCGGCCAGAACCAGCTGCTGGGGACGCTGGGTGCGCCGATCCTGTGGTTCGCCGTGTTCTTCCTCTTCGGCTTCGTGCTGCTGGCCGCCCTGTTCGCGGCCGCCGCCGCGATGGTCTCGCGCCAGGAGGACATCGGCTCGACGACGTTCCCGCTGACGCTGCTGATCATGGCGCCGTACTTCCTCGTGATCTTCTTCAACGACAACCCGGTGGTGCTCACGATCATGTCGTACGTGCCGTTCTCGGCGCCGGTCGGGATGCCGATGCGCCTCTTCCTCGGCGAAGCCCAGTGGTGGGAGCCCCTCATCTCGCTCGCGATCCTCATCGCCACGTGCGTCGGCGCGATCCTGCTCGGCGCGAAGATCTATCAGAACTCGCTGCTGCGGATGGGTGCGCGCGTCAAGCTGGGCGAGGCGCTGCGGGGCTGATCGCCCCGACACGCGGACCGTGTCCCACTCTTGACCGCCGCAGCATCCGCCAGGCGGCCAAGAGCGGGACACGCTGCGTTCGACGATGGGAATTTATTCAGGCGCATAGGGTTGAGGACTGTGGGCCAATGGCGACCCGGCCAGTCAGACATCCGAAACGAAAGAGGTCGCCATGACCGTCCCCCTGTTGAACCGCTCCGCCGAGACCGATGCCCCCGTGCTCGACATCCTGGCCGATCGCTGGAGTCCGCGCGCCTTCGCCGCTGACGAGACGATCGACGAGACCCGGCTCGCCAGTGCGCTCGAAGCCGCCCGCTGGGCGCCGTCGGCGAACAACACGCAGCCCTGGCGCTTCATCGTCGCGCGGCGCGGCACACAGGCTCACGCGCGCGTGCATGACGCCCTGCTCGGGTTCAACCAGGCATGGGCGGGCGACGCCGCGGTGCTGATCGTCGCCGTGGCCGAGACGGCGGATGCCGACGGCAAGCCGCAGGGCTTCGCGGCGTACGACCTCGGCCAGGCCGTCGCGCACCTCTCGGTGCAGGCGCACCACGACGGCCTCCACGTGCACCAGATGGGCGGCTTCGACCACGACGCCGTGCGCACGGCATTCGACCTCGAGGCGCGCTTCGAGCCGCTCACCGTCATCGCCCTCGGTCCGATCGGCGACCCCGCGACCCTCCCCGAAGTGCTTCAGGAGCGCGAGGCCGCGCCGCGAGCGCGGCGCCCGCTGGCCGACTCGCTCATCGCCGCCTGACCGGACGCCGCGGGGCGCGTGCTCAATCGGTCGACAGCACCGAGAGCACGTTGCCCGCGGGGTCTCGGAACCATGCGATCTCGGGACCGTACCCGCGGGAGATGCCCTTCTCGTCCCCGCCGTACTCCCCGTCGTAGATCTTCGTGACGACGCCTCGGGAGTTGAGCTCGTCGACGGCTGCCTCGACATCGGGCACGGGGAAGTTGAGGATCGTGAAGCCGGCCGGCTCGTGATCCGGCTTGGGATAAGCGAGCACGTGTGCGCCCGAACCCAGCGTGATGTCGAGGATCCCCATGTCGTTCAGCTCAACGGTCAGGCCGAGGGTGTCGGCGTAGAACGCGCGGGCGGCATCGATGTCGTCGACGGCGAAGCCGCTGAACGCGTCTGAGTTCGAGAGCATGAGTCCTCCTGGGTTCGGTCGCGGGGTGCTCCCCCAGCATCCGCCCTGGTATCAGGTGCTGTCCAGGCCGCGCTCCACGAGAACCCCGTCGGCGTCGGCCCACACGTGCAGGCCCGGTGCGAAGCGCACGCCGTCGATCACGACCTCGACATCGACCTCGCCGACCCCGTTCTTCGCGCTCTTGCGCGGATTCGATCCGAGTGCCTTCACGCCGAGCGGCAGCATCCGGATCGCGTCGCGGTCGCGGATCGCGCCGTGGACGATGATGCCCGCCCAGCCGTTGTCGACGGCGGATGCCGCGATGATGTCGCCGACGAGCGCCGAGGCGAGCGACCCGCCCCCGTCGATGACCAGCACCGCCCCGTCGCCCGGCGAGGCCAGGGTCGATCTGACCAGCGCATTGTCGAGCGTCCCATCGGACGCCTGACAGCGGACCGTCCGGATCGGCCCGTCGAACGCGAGAACGCCTCCGAGATCCTGCAGCTGGAGCGAGAGCGAGTCGAGCGCGTCTCCCCGCTCGTCGTAGAGGTCTGCCGTCGCGATGGTCATGCCCCCACCGTATGAGACCGGCTCCGGCTCTCTCCGTGCACAACGCAGGAAGGATGCCGGTTCTTCTGCCCGGCGCAAGCCCCGGGCGTCCGTTCCGCCGGATTCGTCCTGCGTTGTGCACGACGAGCGGGTGTCAGCGGGGCGCGGGCGGATTCAGGTCGGGATGCAGGGCGGTGAAGAGCGAGTACGGCCGGCCGTCGGGGTCGGGGCCGCGCTCCTTGAACTCGTTGATGACCTCGAACAGGCGCGTCGCGAGTTCCTCGCGATGCTCGTCGTTGATCTTCAGCCCGAGCCAGGTCGTGTCGACGTCGTCGGGCGGAAGGCCCGCGATCTGCTGGAGGAAGGTCTCGACCATCACCAGCGATCCCCCCGGCATCGAGGTCCGCCACGACAGACCGGTCGCCCGGTACGGAACCTCTCGTGCGCCCTGGGCGCCGGCACGATCGGGCTCGGCGGCGAGGAAGCCGGTCTGCACGAGCGTGCGGACGTGGTGCAGCATCGTGCCCGGGTTGATCCCGAGCAGCTCGGCGAGCTCCTTGTTGGTGCGGGACTCGAATGCGCACAGCCGGAGCACCCGCAGTCGTGTCGCAGAGCTGAGCGCCCGGATCCTCGCCTGCGCGGCCGGATCGTCCTCCTGCAGCACGATCCGCTCTTCGCTCACGAATCCATCCTAGCTGACTGATTGACTTTATCCAATCAGTGTCGCAGACTGATTGACATGTCCCAATCAGAACCGGCGGACGCCGAAGTCGTCGCCGAAGCGCGGGCAGAGGCATCCGCGCCGGGTCGTGGTCCGAGCACCGACGATGCCCTCGAGGCGGACCAGGACCTCGCGCGCGACGCCGCCGGTGCTGCCGAGAGCACGGGGGCCGTCGACGAGCCGAAGGGCTCGCTGTGGCGAGACGGCAACTTCCTCACGATGTGGGGCGGGCAGACGTTCAGCCAGTTCGGTGCGCAGATCACCGAGCTCGCGATCCCGGTGCTGGCGGTGCTCGTGCTCAATGCGACCGAGTTCGAGGTCGGCCTGCTGAATGCAGCCAACGTCGCCGCCTTCCTGGTGGTGGGACTGCCCGCGGGCGCGTGGATCGACCGGATGCGCAAACGGCACGTCATGATCTGGGCGGATGCCGTGCGTGCCGTGGCCCTGGCCACCGTTCCCCTGCTCTGGCTGACCGGGACGCTTCAGATCTGGCACCTCATCGTGGTCGCCCTCATCATGGGCGTCGCGACGGTCTTCTTCGATGTGTCGTATCAGAGCATCATCCCGTCGCTCGTGCGCCCGCGTCAGATCGCCGAGGCGAACGGCAAGCTGCAGTCCACCTACGAGCTCGCCAACATCGCCGGCCCGGGCATCGGCGGGTGGCTGATCGGCATCCTGGCCGCGCCGCTGGCGATCTTCATCACGGTCTTCACCTATCTGGCCTCGTTGATCGCCCTGCTGTTCACCCGCGACCACGAGGTGCGGCGCGCACCGGAGGATCACCAGCCGATCCTCAAGGAGATCGGCGAGGGACTGCGGTGGGTGTTCGGCAACCCTCTGCTTCGCCGCATCGTCGCGACCACCGGGTTCGCGAATCTCTTCAGCACCATCGCGTACACGCTGCTTCCCATCTACCTTCTTCGAGTCCTCGAGCTCACACCGGCGCAGATGGGCGTGATCTTCTCGCTCGGTGCGGTCGGCGGCCTGGTCGGTGCGATCGCGACGCCGCGGATCGTGAAGCGCTTCGGTGAGGCGCGCACCGTTCCGATCAGCGCGATCGGGTTCAGCCTCGCACCCGTGCTGCTGCCGGTCGCGACCCTCGTGCCTCAGATCGCGTTCCCCTTCCTGGTCGTGCAGTTCTTCATCATGAGCTTCACGGTGCTGCTCTACAACATCACGCAGGTCACGTTCCGCCAGCGCATCACGCCTCCGCGTCTGCTGGGCAGGATGAACGCGTCGATCCGGTTCTGCGTCTGGGGCGTGATGCCCATCGGTGCGCTTGTCGCCGGCGCGCTGGGGACCTGGATCGGGGTCGTGCCCACGCTGTGGATCGCGGCCGGGCTCGAACTGCTGGCAGGTCTGTTCGTCATCATCGGCCCGTTCTGGTCGATGCGCGACCTTCCGGATGCCGAGCCGGCGGAGCCGACGGCGGTGGAGCCGACGGCGGTGGAGCCCGCGCCGCCACCGCCGATCGAAGAGGGGACACGCGCGAACTGACTGCGCAACCCCTCGCCCCCCACGCCGTTCGCGGCCTATCGTGAAGCATGACCGCACGCATCCTGTCGATCGGCACCGCGACACCGCCGACGACGATCACGCAGGATCGCATCCGCGACTTCTTCGCCGCACAGCCCGACACCGGCAGACTCACGCAGCGGCTGATCCGCGCGACCTTCGATGCCGCCGAGATCGAACGGCGGCACACCGTACTCGCCGAACTCGGAGAAGCCGGAGGCGACGGGATCTTCGTCGACGCCCATGGCGTGCTGCGCTCGCCCGGCACCGCCCTGCGCAATGCCGAGTACATCCGGTACGCGCCCGAGCTGTCGCGTCAGGCCGCGCAGGCCGCGCTCGACGAAGCGGGCATGACGGCATCCCGGATCACGCACGTCGTCACCGCCTCGTGCACCGGATGCTTCGCTCCGGGCCCCGATTTCCGCATAGTGCGCGACCTCGGGCTGGCCGGGACGACCGAGCGCTACCATCTCGGGTTCATCGGGTGCGCGGCCGCCTTTCCGGCCCTGCGCGCGGCCGAGCGGATGTGCGCGGCGCAGTCCGACGCCGTCGTGCTCGTCGTCTGCACCGAGCTGTGCAGTCTGCACATCCGGCCCAGCAGCTCGCCCGACCAGATCGTGTCGTCCTCGGTGTTCGCCGACGGGTCGGCGGCAGCGATCGTCACCGCCGAGCCCGGCGACCGCAGCGGTCTCGACATGGAGCGCTTCGGCACGGCTCTCACCAGCGAGGGCGAAGAGGACATGGCCTGGACGATCGGCGACGACGGCTTCGAGATGGTGCTCACCGGGGAGGTGCCCCGCATCATCGGCCGCGAGATCCGGGGCGCCGTAGACGGGTTCCTGGCCGGTGAGGTGCCGACCGCCTGGGCGGTCCACCCCGGCGGGCGCAGCATCCTGGATCGTGTGCAGACCGGCCTGGAGCTCGCCCCCGACGCGCTCACGGCGTCGCGGGCGGTGCTGCGCGACTACGGCAACATGTCCAGCGCCACCGTGATGTTCATCCTCCGCGCGATGCTCCACGACGACGCACTCGCCTCGGGGGCGACGATCGCGGGTCTCGCATTCGGCCCCGGCCTGACGGTCGAATCGGCTCTGCTGACCAAGCGCACGGCGCCCGTCGTCCCGGCATCCGACCACGCTCGACACCTGGCAGTCGCGGGGTGAGTCTCGCCGAACGCGACGTCGTCCTGCGTGAGCTCATGGACGACCCCGAATGCGACCCCGCGCTCCTGCGTGCGACTCTGCGCCGGTTCGAGACGATCAACCGCCTGGTGTCACGATGGGGATCCGTCTACCGATCTCGCGTCCGTCCCTTCCTGGCATCGCTCGATGGGCCAGCGCGCGTCCTCGACCTCGGCTGCGGCGGCGGCGACGTCATCGCCCAGCTCGCCGCGCGGGCGGAGAATGACGGCTTCGACGTGGAGTGGGTCGGCGTCGACCCCGATCCGAGGGCTCTCGAGGTGGCGCTCACCCGCCCCGCTCCACCCCGGACGAGATTCCTCTGCGCCGACGGCACCGACGTGCTCGCGGCCGGCGAGCGCTTCGACCTCGTGCTGTCCAATCACGTGCTGCACCACCTCACCCCGACCGAGCTCGGCGAATTCGTCGAGCAGTCGCGGGAACTCTCGCGGGGGATCGTGCTGCACAGCGACATCGAGCGAGGGCGCCTCGCCTACGTCCTGTACGCGATCGGGATCACACCGTTCGCTCCGGGGACCTTCCTGCGCACCGACGGCCTGCGTTCCATCCGCCGCAGCTACGTGCAGGACGAGCTCGCCGACGTCCTCGGAGAGCCGTGGCACGTCGAGAAATCCGCGCGGTTCCGCCTGCTGGCGGTCGCACCGGGAACAGCGGGTGACTGAGGTCGTCGTGGTGGGCGCCGGGCCGGTCGGCTCGCTGCTCGCCGCCGAACTCGTGCGGCGCGGGGTCGATGTGCGGGTGCTGGAGCGCCGCCTCACACCCGGTTTCGGCACGCGCGCGATCGGCGTGCATGCGCCGGTGCTCGCCGCACTGGAGGAGTCGGGCATCACCGAGAGACTGCTCGAGAAGGCGCAGCGTGTGCCCCGCGGCGAGGCGCGCGCAGGAGAGCGGTTGCTCGGCGTCGTGCGGTTCGACCGGCTCTCGACCCGGTTCCCCTTCGTCGCGACGCTTCCGCAGGCCGACACCGAGGCTGTGCTCGGTGCTGTCGCTCCCGAGCCGGAGCGCGGCGCGGAGGTGACGGGGGTTCGGCCCCGCGAGTCCGGTGTCGAGCTCACGGTGCGGCACGCGGCGGCGGAGTCGAGGAGCTCGCCTCGCCGATCGTGGTGCTCGCCGGCGGGTGGACGGCCCGAGCGCTCGCGTACCGGGACGGCCGGGTGCCCACCACGACCTATCCGGATCGCTACCTGATGTCCGACATCGCGGTGCCCGATCGCGCCCGGGCCGACACCGCGATCGTCAACCTCTCGCCCGGCGGCGTGCTGGAGTCCTTCCCGCTGCCGGGATCGGTGCGCCGGGTCGTGGCGTGGGATGCCGCGGCCGACCCGGCCGTCGATCTCGCGTCGGTGCGGGTCCAGCGACTGCAGGCCGCGCTGCGCTCACGCGGCGAGGCGGCCGTCGCCGATGCGGTGCAGACCGCGACGGCGTTCGGCATCCGTCGCGTGATCGCGCCGTCGCTCCGGCGCGGGCGGCTGTTCGTGATCGGCGACGCCGCGCACGAGGTGAGCCCGATCGGCGGCCAGGGCATGAACCTGGGGCTGCTGGACGCGGTCGGCCTCGCTCCCCTGCTCGCTCGCTGGGTGCACGAGCGCACCGCCCCCGACGCCGAACTGGCGGCGTGGGAGCGCCGCCGAGTGCGGTCGGCCGTGCGGGCGGGGCAGCTCGCCGCCGTCAACACCGTACTCGGCCGCCCGCGGCACGCGGCCGCCGACCTCGCGCGCCGCACTCTCGTGCGCGGGATGCTGACACCACCGCTCGGGCGCGGGTTTGCGTGGGCCTACGCGATGGGGCTGGACGCCGGCCCGTGACGACGCGGCACCGGAGGTGACGGTCGAACCGCCGGGAGAAATCCGGCGCCTCGGCGCCTGAGCGGCCGGTGCGGCGCAATCCGTCCCGGGAGTTCGACGGCGCGACTCCTGGAGGCCGGTGGTTCGCCTATGTGCCCAGGGCGCCGCCGCCCTGGATCAGGAGGCGAGCGCCTGGCCGGTCGCCGCCAGCTGCACGCACAGCAGCAGCGATGCCAGCATCACCAGCCGGAACACCCAGCGACCCGGCGGCCGCACGAGCGCGAGCACGAGGCCGGCGACCGCGATCGCCACCACCCCCGCGAAGGCGACCGCGCCGAACGCCGTGATGCCGGCATCCGGGCCCAGCAGCACGGCGACCGCCCCCACGACGAGCGAGAGCGCGGCGAGCACCGCCGACACCCGACGGCCCAGTCGGTGCGGCAGCCCGCGCACACCGGTCTGTGCGTCGTCCTCGAGATCGGGCAGCACGTTCGTCAGGTGGATCGCGACGCCCAACGCCGCCCCGGCGACCCACGCCCACGCCGCGGCCACCGCCGGCTCGCTCGCCGACAGAGTCACGAGCGACGGCAGCAGCCCGAAGCTCACGATGAACGGCACCACCGACAGCGCGGTCGACTTCAGTGCCGCGTTGTACGACCACGCCGACCCGAGCGCGAGCAGATGCGCGAGCGCCATCCGCCAGCCGAGCACGAGCGACAGCGCCACGGCCAGCACGAGACACGCGGATGCCGTCGCCCACGCGATCCGCACAGACACGTCGCCCCGCGCGATCGGCTTGTCGGTGCGGGCCGTCACGCGATCGCGCGGCGCGTCGATCGCATCGTTCGAGATGCCGACGGACAGCTGGCCGAACAGGATCGCGAGCCCCAGCACTCCGATGCGCCACGGTTCCAGGCCCGTCGCGACGCCCAGCGTGACCGCGACCGCCGTGACCACCACGCTCGGCCCGGGATGCGACGAGCGCCACAGCGCCACGACCGGCGACGGATGCCGCGCCCCCGGCTCGTGGCTCACGACACCGCTCACGCGCCGACGGGGCGACGCCACCGTGCGATGCCGATGATCCCGAACACGACGGTCGCAAGGTAGGCCAGGCCGATCAGCGTCGCCGCGACGGCGAAGACCGCCTCCGACGTCTCGTAGGAGATGCCGCCGCCCGTCCAGGTGGTCACCGCCGAGTCGAGGTGTCCGCTGTCGTCCGAGTCGGGCACCGTGAGAGCTGCCAGCAGGAAGGCGGCCCACAGCACGAAGCTCGAGATGTCGTAGCCGAAACGCGTCTCCTTCTCCCGCCGGACAGTCCGGTCGAACAGGGTCATGATCGGCGGCACCAGGAGGATCGCGACGACGACGAGGCCGTACACGATGCCGACGATGGCCATCCACCCGAGCTCGGCGCCGACGAGCCCGCGACCGAGGAAGAAGAACACCGGCAGCAGCACGGGGGCGACCCACTGCGCGATGAAGACGAAACGGCCGGAGCGTGCGATGCGCATGCCCCGACCGTACCGCCACGAACGCTCGGATCGGCGGATCGTGCCGCCCGTCAGTCGTCCAGCAGCTCCGCTTCGATCACCTCGTCGTCGGCCGTCTCCTCGGGCGCTGCGGTGGGGCCGCTGCTGGTGAGGACGAGCGCCGACGCGTCCGCAGCCACATCGACCCGCACCACATCGCCGTCATGGACGTGGCCCGACAGGATGGCCATGGCCAGGCGGTCCTGGATCTCGGACTGGATCAGCCGTCGCAGCGGCCGTGCCCCGAACACCGGATCGTACCCGCGCTCGGCGAGCCACGCGCGGGCGTCGGGCGTGACGGCGAGCGTCAGGCGACGGTCCTTCAGCCGACGCTGCAGCGCGAAGACCGTGAGCTCCACGATCTGCGCCAGGTCGTCCTCGGTGAGCGCCTGGAAGATGACGATGTCGTCGAGGCGATTGACGAACTCGGGCTTGAACGCCTGGCGGACCAGCCCCTGCACGGCATCCCGCTTCTGCTCGATCGAGAGCGTGGGGTCGATCAGGATCGGGGAACCCAGGTTCGAGGTGAGGATGAGGATCACGTTCTTGAAGTCGACGGTGCGGCCCTGGCCGTCGGTCAGTCGCCCGTCGTCCATCACCTGCAGCAGCACGTCGAAGACCTCGGGGTGCGCCTTCTCGACCTCGTCCAGCAGCACGACGCTGTAGGGGCGCCGCCGCACGGCCTCAGTGAGCTGGCCGCCCTGCTCGTACCCGATGTAGCCCGGAGGGGCGCCGACCAGGCGTGAGACGGAGTGCTTCTCGCCGTACTCCGACATGTCGATGCGCACCATGGCGTGCTCGTCGTCGAAGAGGAAGTCCGCGAGCGACTTCGCCAGCTCGGTCTTGCCGACGCCGGTGGGTCCGAGGAACAGGAACGACCCGGTGGGCCGGTCGGGATCGCTGATGCCGGCGCGCGAGCGGCGCACCGCATCCGCGACGGCCTTCACGGCCTCCTTCTGCCCGATCAGCCGCTTGCCGAGCTCGGCCTCGAGGTGCACGAGCTTCTCGGTTTCGCCCTGCAGCAGGCGCCCGACCGGGATGCCGGTCCAGGCCGCGATCACCGCCGCGATGTCTTCGTCGGTGACCTGCTCGTTGACCATGCGGTCCCCCGCAGGCTCTTCGCGCTCCGCCTCGATCAGCTGGCGCTCGAGCGCGGGGATCTCCGCATACAGCAGCCGTGAGGCCTTCTCGAGGTTGCCCTCGCGCTGAGCGCGTTCGGCCTGCATGCGTGCCGCGTCGAGCTTGGTCTTGAGGTCGCCGACCCGGTTCAGCGACGCGCGCTCGCGCTCCCAGCGCTCCTGCAGCCCGTTGAGCTGAGCCTGCTCCGCCGCGAGGGTCTCACGCAGGATCTCGAGACGCTCCCTGGACGCGGCGTCCTTCTCACGCTTCAGCGCGAGCTCCTCGAGCTTGAGCCGGTCGACGTGGCGGCGCAGCTCGTCGATCTCGAGCGGCGCCGAGTCGATCTCCATGCGCAGGCGCGACGCGGCCTCGTCGATCAGGTCGATCGCCTTGTCGGGCAGCTGCCGCGAGGGGATGTAGCGATTGCTGAGGGATGCCGCGGCGACGAGCGCGGCATCCGCGATCGCCACCTTGTGGTGCGCCTCGTAGCGTTCCTTGAGGCCGCGGAGGATCGCGACGGTGTCCTCCACCGAGGGCTCGCCGACGTAGACCTGCTGGAAGCGGCGCTCGAGGGCGGCATCCTTCTCGATGAACTCGCGGTACTCGTTGAGCGTCGTCGCGCCGATCATGCGCAGCTCGCCACGCGCGAGCATGGGCTTCAGCATGTTCGAGGCCGCGACCGACCCTTCCCCGCCGCCCGCGCCCATGAGCACGTGCAGCTCGTCGATGAACGTGATGACGCGGCCGTCGGACTCGGTGATCTCCTTGAGCACGCTCTTGAGGCGCTCTTCGAACTGCCCGCGGTACATCGCTCCGGCCACGAGGGCGGAGATGTCGAGGGTGACCAGTTCTTTGTCCTTCAGCGACTCGGCGACGTCGCCCGCGACGATGCGCTGGGCGAGGCCCTCGACGACGGCCGTCTTGCCGACGCCGGGCTCGCCGATGAGCACCGGGTTGTTCTTCGTGCGCCGCGTCAGCACCTGGCTGACACGGCGGATCTCGCTGTCGCGCCCGATGACGGGGTCGAGCTTGCCCTGGCGGGCACGGTCGGTGAGGTTGATCCCGAACTGCTCGAGGGCGCTCTGCTGCTCCTCCTGCCCGGGCTGCTGCGTGGCGTTCATGCATCTCCTGAAGTCTCGGTACGGCGTCTGAGAAACTTGAGCCGTGTTGACTCAACTTTATCAGAGAGCGGATGCCGCGGCAATGCGCCCTGACCGCGAGACATCAGCGCCGCTGCTCGTCCAGCGCGTCGGCGTACGCGCGCCGCACGGTCTCGCCGATCCATTCGTTGCTGCGGTAGACGTTCCGCTCGCCCAGTTCAGCGGCCAGGCCGCTCGCCTCGATCTGGTCGAGGACGCGCTTCTCGCTGACCACGAGCTTGAGCGTGCCGTCAGCATCACGCAGACTGTGCGCGTAGCGCCGCAGCACCTCTATCAGCGAGAGCCCGATCTGATCGGTGCCGCGCAGCCGGATGATCACTACGGCGCCCTTCGACGCGCGGCTCACGACGGGCAGCTGATGCTCGAAGATCGGAGCGCTCGCGAAGAACAGGCTGCCGTAGGGCTGCAGGATGACGACCGCGCCCTCGGCGATGGTGGGCGGCGGGTCGCTCTCGCGAATGCGGCCTCCTTCGAGGACGTGCACCTGGCGGACGCGCACGTGGTTGGACTGCTGGGCGACGAACAGGATGATGCCCATGCCGACGCCCACCAGCACCGCGAACTGGAGGGGGACGACGAGGGTCAGCCCGAAGGTGACCGCCATGACCGTCGTGGGGAGCGGGCCGCTCTTCATCACCGAGAAGATCCGGCTGGGCTTGATGGTGCCGATGCCGATCACGATCAGCAGACCGGCGAGTGCGGGCATCGCCACGTAGCCGACGAGGTCGGAGGCGAACAGCAGCAGGATCGACATCACGGCCCCACCGAAGACGAACGCCATCCTCGTCCGGGCGCCGGCCGCGACGATGAGCGACGAGCCCGACATGGAGCCGCCGACCGGCATCCCCTGGAACAGCCCGGCGGCGAGGTTGCCCGCGCCCTGGCCGATGAAGTCGCGCGACGTGTCCGCCGGCTTGCCATCGGGGGTGGGAAGGCCCGCCGACACGGCGGCACCCTGCACGACTCCGACGAAGGCGAGCGAGAACGCCGGGATCAGCAGGAAGACGACGTCCTCGATGTTCGGAAGAACCGGGGCGGGCAGCCCCCGCGGCACGTCGACGACGTCGTCCAGCACGAGCACCGGCACGTCGAGCCAGACGTTCAGCAGCGCGGCGAGGCCGGAGCCGAGCACGACCGCGACCACCAGCCCCAGCGAGCCGATGGGCGTCCGGCGGAAGAGGTAGATGAGGGCGATCACCGACAAGCCCACCGTCACGGAGGCGGCGCGCCACTCCGGAAGATGCACCAGCAGATCGAACAGCTTCACGAGACGATTCGCTCCTTGCG
Organism: uncultured Actinomycetota bacterium; assembly: GCA_963750955.1. Taxonomy (GTDB): domain Bacteria; phylum Actinomycetota; class Actinomycetes; order Actinomycetales; family Microbacteriaceae; genus Microbacterium. The sequence goes on along the minus strand of CAVVSI010000005.1, from coordinate 164,956 downwards.
AGGCGAAGCCGGTGAGGTTCGACAGCTGTCCCAGGATGATGTTCACGCCCACCGCGGTCACGAATCCCGTCATGACGGCAGTGGGCACGAAGCGCACGAGCCGACCGCCGCCGAGGAGCCCTGCGACGATCATCACGATGCCCGTCATGATCGCCAGCGTGTACAGCGCTCGATCGGGGTCGGCGCGGCTTGCGAGGTCGGAGTCCGAGACGATCAGCGCCATCGCGCCGGTGGCCTGCACGGCCATGAACGTGCTGCTGGTGAAGAAGGCCGCCCCGAGCATGCCGAACAGGTACGCGTAGAGGCCGGCAAGCGGATTGAGGCCCGCGAGAAGTCCTGCCGCGAGGCCGTCGGGCACGGCCTCGACGCCCAGCACCAGGCCCGCCACGGCATCCTTGCCGATCGTCTTCCGGGAGAACAGCTTCCGCAGGGCCGCGCGCACGCTCACACGCTATCGAAGCCGGTGCGGCGGCGCCTGCCTCAGGCCGCCGAACCGGCCAGCTCGGCCGAGTGCTCCGCCTCGCGGCGCTCGAGCGCGGACCCGCCCGTGCCGATCTCGCAGCAGAACGTGGCCCGGTACGCGGTCGGTGTGGTGCCGAGCACGCGCGAGAAGTTCTGCCGGAGGACGGAGGCCGAGCCGAAGCCGCATTCGTAGGCGATCCGGTCGAGCCCCAGGTCGGTCTGCTCGAGCAGCCGCTGAGCGTGGATGATGCGCTGACGTCCGAGCCAGGCGGCGGGCGTGGTGCCGTAGTCGGCCTTGAATCGGCGCGCGAACGTGCGCGGTGACATGTGCGCCTTGGTGGCGAGCTGATCGACCGTGAGCTCCATGCGCAGGTTCTCCAGCATCCAGTCGGTCACCGGCGCGAGCGACAGGTTCGCGACCTCGGGGATCGGGCGGCGGATGAACTGCGCCTGGCCGCCGTCGCGCTGCGGCGGCACCACCATGCGGCGGGCGATCGTGTTCGTCATCTCGGCGCCGAGCTCCTGACGCAGCAGATGCAGGCACGCATCCAATCCCGCCGCGGTGCCCGCGCTCGTGATGATGCGGCCGTCCTGCACGTACAGCACGTCCGGGTCGACGTCGATCTGCGGGTACATCTTCATCATGGTGTCGGCGTACATCCAGTGCGTCGTCGCGCGACGCCCGTCCAGGACGCCGGCCGCCGCGAGGATGAAGGAGCCGCTGCACACGCTCAGCAGCCATGCTCCGCGGGCCGCCGCGTGCCGGACGACATCCAGCACACGCGGATCGGTGCGCCCCCACCACTCCCGCGGAGTCGGCGAGACGACCACGAGGTCGGCTTCATACGCGAACGACAGGTCGTTCTCGACGTTCAGCGAGAAGCCCAGCTTGGACTGCACCACGCCCGGCCGCGGCGTCACGATGCGGAAGTCGAAATTCGGGATGCCGTCATCGGTGCGGTCGAGACCGAACGCCTCGCACGCGACGCCGAACTCGAACGGGGCGAATCCGTCTTGGACGATGACGGCGACGGTCTTCATGGGAGCTCCTCGATGATGCGGATACGCAGTGGCGGTAGCGGCAGAGCGGTCGTGGCAGTATTCCTACGACGTGTGTCCATCCTGCCACTCGTGGCGGGATCACGTCAAGCGTAGCGTTTCTGCCATGTTAATGATCATTGTTTTCTCAGCCCTGGCCGCCTACGGGCTCGGCGCGTCGATCGTTGCTCTCCGGAACGACGGCTTCCGCCGCGTGCGCACCGACTACACCCGCCTGCTCTGACCGCCAACCGGCCTCTGGACGGTCAGGCCCGACGGCGGTCCAGAGCCCGCTGGTAGACCTCCACCATGGCCGCGGTCCGCGAGGACTGCCGGAAGCGCTCGCCCAGAGACGGGTCGGGCACCGGCGCCGCGCCGGCCGCGATGTCGGCCGCAGCGGTGCGCAGCGCGGCGGCGAGCGCCGAGGTGGTGGCATCCGCCACCGGCCACATGCCCGAGCCCAGCTCCGCGGCGATGTCGGGATCGCTCACGACCGAGGGGGTGCCGAGCGAGGCCGCCTCGAACACCGTCATGCCCTGCGTCTCGAAGCCGATCGAGGTCTGCACCACCGCATCGGCCGTCGCGATGCGGCGAAGCGTCTCGACGTAGGGCAGGCGGCCGGCGAAGACGACGGATGCCGCGGGCTCGAGCGTGCGCACCAGACGGCGCGCGGCCCGCTCCTGCCCGCCGCCGCCGATGATCTCGACGTCGGCGTCGATGCCCGACTCCGCGAGCGCGGCGAGGAACGGCAGCAGCCGTTTCTCGGGACTCATGCGCCCGAGCCAGACGAAGCGCGGGCGCCCCGGAGTGCGGGCTGCGAGACCGCCCGCAAGGGCGGCGTCCAGCACGTCGTCATCGATCCCGTTCCAGACGTCGATCACCGGCTCCCCTCCGGCCGCGACCACGCCGTGCTCCTGCAGCCGGCGCGCGAAGTGCGACGACGGCGCGGTGACCGCATCCGACAGCGCCGCGAAGCGGCGAAGATACGCCCACCCGTCGCGTCCCGGCCGCATCGGACGGCGCGCGCTCCGCAGCGCGCGCCGCTGCCACGCGTTCAGCACGCGCAGCACGAGCCGCGGAAACGGTGCCGTCGCCTCGATGCCGACGTCGACGCGGTTGTGCATCGTGTGCACGACCGGCAGCGAGTGGCGCGCCGCGAACCGGTGACCGGTGAACGCGCCCCAGAAGTCGGCCTGCACGTGCACGACGTCCGCCGGCGGGCGCGACGCGAGCGCCCTGTCGACGAACCGATCGGTGCGCCTGCCCGGCCACGCGAGCGAGTACTCGCGGTCGGGCGTGATCGGGATCGAGGGAGTGTCGAGGTAGGCCGCATCCGCCGCCACCGTGCGGCGGCCGTGCATCTTCGGCGCCACGATCGTGACGGTGTGCCCTGCCCGCTCGAGGAAGCGGCGCTGCAGTCGCATGGAGACCTGCGCTCCGCCGAGCGACTCGACGTGCTGATCGCCGAACATCACGACGTGCATGGGATCACGAGGGCAGCGGCTCGCCGCGGTACAGCGCTTCGAACGTATCGAGCGTGCGGTTGATGTCGTGGATCACGACGCCGTCGAGCGAGGCCTGCTGCATCCGGCGCCGCTCCTCGGGGGCGGCGGTGAGGACGTCGGTCAGGCGGGCGGCCATCTGCTCGACATTGCCGGGCTCGAAGAGATAGCCGTTCTCGCCGTCGTGCACCAGATGCGGAAGCGCGACCGCGTCTGCGGCGACGATCGGCAGACCCGATGCCATGGCCTCCATCGTCGCGATGGACTGCAGTTCGGCGATCGAGGCGATCGCGAACAGGCTCGCGCGGCTGTAGAGCGTGCGCAGCTCCTCCTCGGGGGCGTGCCCGTGGAAGGTGACGCGCGCGCCGAGCCCCAGCGAATGGGCCATCGTCTCGAGGTTCTTGCGCTGGTCCCCCTCGCCGACGAGATCGACGTGCACGTCCAGTGCCGGGTCGAGCTTCGCGACGGCCTTCAGCAGCACGTCGATGTGCTTCTCGGTGGTCAGGCGTCCGACGAAGAGGATGCGGTTCGCATCGCGGGGCGTCAGATCGGGGCGGTAGTTCGACCGGTCGATGCCGCAGCTGATCGGGATGACCCCCGTGATGTCGATCGTCGCCTCGAGGAAGTCGGCGGCCTTGCGGGTCGGCGTCGTGACCGCGCGGGTCATCCCGAAGGTGCGCTTCGCGTCCGCCCATGCGAGCTTGACGAAGACGTCGTTCAGGGCGTGCGGCAGAGTCGTGAAGTCGAGGATGTTCTCGGCCATCACGTGGTTCGTGGCGATGATCGGGATGCCGCGCTTGCGCGCCTCGCGCGCGAGTCCGCGGCCGATGATGATGTGCGACTGGATGTGCACGACGTCGGGCTTGACAGCGTCCAGCGCCCGCCGGGCGTGGTGCTTCGACATCCAGGGCAGTACGAAGGTGAGCCAGTCGTGCGGGAACCAGCGCCACGACGGGAGGCGGTGCATCGTCATCGGCTGGTCCTCGATGACCTCGACTCCCGGTGCCGCGCGTCCAGTGCGTGGCACTGGGCGCCATCACGTGCACGGTGTGCCCGCGAGCGACGAGTCCGGCGGCGAGGCGCTCGGCGAACCGTGCCGCGCCGTTCACGTGCGGCGCGAACGTGTCGGCGCCGATGAGCACCGTGAGGGGTCGGCGGTCGTCCTGCTCGGCGGCGCGAGGATCGTCGGGCGTCTCGGACGGGGTCACGGGATGCTGGTTGCCTATCTCTGCGCTGTGGGAGGGTCGCACGGGGTCAGGTGCACGCGCGCTCCCACTGTACCCGAGCGCCTTCGGAGTCCCCGGAGCGTGCCTTCAGATCCACCTCGTACGCTGGTGGCATGCCCCGACTGCAGGCCGACGCCGACAAGACGCGCTGGGTGGCCGTGACCGATTCGCTCGGCTTCGGCGGGCGCCGGCATCGCAAAGCGGCCATCCGGATGCTGCTCAGCCAGGCGGGCACCGCCCTGGGCGCCGAAGCGGGACAGGGCACCGGGCTGATGGCGTGGGCGATGAGTCAGGCGGCGCCGTTCCTGATGCGCAAAGCCGCCGGCCGTGTGCTCGTGTGGGTGTGGAAGGCCGACCCGGAGCTTCTTGTCGTGATGGCCCAGGTGCAGGAGGCGACGCCTCAGCTGCGCGCCGCGCGAGCCGGCATGCCGATGGAGTACGACGACACGGAGTCGTTCCGCGGAACCTACCTGGGAATCGGCGAGAAGCTCGCCATGCCCCTCCCGCGGGATCAGCGGACGCCTCCGTTCGCGACCTACACGTGGGACACCGGCAGCCATTTCGTCACGGTGACCGCGGTCTGCAGCGATCGCGAGCGCTTCGGCACGGTGATCGGCGAGGTCGACGAGCTGGCGCGCACCCTCCGGGTGGCGGACGATCTGGCTCTCGGAGAGTCGCCGACGATCCTGCGGATCGAGCCCTGACGTGACCGCACAGCCCGCGTCGGCCGCGATCCCGCCTCGGAGTGGCGGGATCGCATCAACGAGGAAGGCTGAGCGACTCAGACCTTCAAGCTCTGCTTGGGCACCACGATCTCGCGGAGGATCAGAAGCATCGACGCCATGATCGGAAGGGCCACGAGCACGCCGATGACTCCCGCCAGCGCCCCACCCACCAGTGCTCCGATGAGCACGAGCGCGGCCGGGATCGACACCGCTCGGTTCATCACGCGGGGGCTGACCACGTAGGACTCGATCTGGATGTAGATCAGGTACGCGACGAAGAATGTCACGGCCTGCGCCGGACTCGAGAAGAGGGCGACGCCTGTCGCGAGCAGCCAGAAGATCACCGAGCCGAACAGCGGGATGAGGGTGATCACGAACGCGATGAAGGCCATGAGCGCCGCGAACGGCAGGCCGATCACGAGGTGCAGGACGAACACGACGGCGGCGTTGATCGACGACAGGGTGACCGAGCCGATCAGGGAGCTGCCGACCGAGGCGGTGATGCGCTCGGTCATGTCCGAGAGCGTCGCACGATCACGGGCCGGGGCCAGATCGTAGAGCGCGTTCTTCATCCCGGTCAGAGATGAGAGGAAGTACAGCGTCAGCGCGATCACGATGAAGCTCGCCGTGATCGCATTGACGATGCCGATGCCGACCGCCAGGGCTCCTCCGCCGACCGCGGCGATGGTCTCGGGTTTCGCCAGCAGCGTCGACAGTTCGGCAAGAGCCGCTCCGACGGCGTCCTGCAGGTCCGGCGCGAGGGCCAAGAACCACTCGGAGTTCACGGCATCCTGCACTGCCTCAGGGAACTCTGCGATGAATTGGCCCACCTGGGCGAGGATCGGCGGCAGCACGAAGATGAAGAACGCCAGCGCAAGCACCGCGAAGGCGCCGAAGACGATCGCGATCCCGCCGCCCCGTTTGACGCCTCGTCGCTCCAGCAGCCGGACGATCGGGTCCAGCCCCAGCGAGATGAACAGCGCGAGCACGATGTAGATGAGGATCACGGTGATCGAGGCGATCGCCGAGCCGAGCACGAGTCCGCCGAGCACGCCGAGGGTGGCGATGAAGGCGATCACGAGCGGTCGGTCGATGAGAGCGATGAAGCTGCGCCGGTCAGGCGCGGCCACCGGCTGCGGTGCCGGCGGAGGCTCCGGGACGACGGCGTCAGAGGGCGAGGACATGACGGAACGATAGCGCCCGTTCATCTCTTGAGCGTCATGCGCGCAGGGTGAAAGGCGTCCGGCAGCGCATGCACGGCCGCTGCGGCTCTCAGCCCGGAGCTTCGCGTCGGTCGGGTGCGGCGGTGACGGCATCCCCTGACAGCCAGCGCAGCCAGCGGGCGTCCGGATCGCCCTCGAGGACGAGCGCGCGGACCAGGAGCGTCAGCGGGATCGACAGGATCGCACCCAGCGGGCCGATGATGAAGGTCCAGAAGATCACGGAGAAGAAGCTCAGCGTGAGGCTCAGGCTGACCGCGTCGCTCACGAACTTCGGCTGCACGAGCACCTGCAGGGTCACATTGACGACGCAGTAGACCGCGATGACGACGAGCATGAGCGGCCAGCCGCCGACGACCAGCGCGAGCAGCGCGGGCGGGATCAGGCCGATCACGAAGCCGATGTTCGGGATGAAGTTCGTGACGAAAGCGAGGATCGCCCAGACCGCCGGCGCCGGCACCCCGAGCGCCAGGAGCGCGAGGCCGTCGATGATCGCGACCACCGCTCCGAAGCTCGCGTTGACGACGTAGTACCGCCGAACCCCCGAGTTGTACGACTGGAAGCGGTGGACCGTGGGCCGGGCGACCGCGCCGAAGCTCGACTCGGCGCGGGTGTACCGCGCGCCGTCGACGGCCATGAAGATCACGTAGGCGAGCACGAAGAAGATCGCCGTCAGGATGCCGATCGCCGTGCCTCCCAGCGAGGCGACGAAGCTCACGATCGTCGAGGGGTCCAGGAGGGATGCCGCGGCATCCGACGCCTGCTCGTCCAGGCCCAGCGACCCGAGCCAGGAGATGAACGCCTGTGCGGAGGCCTGCAGCTCGTCGGCGTAGTCGCCGACGAGCTGCACGAACTGGGTCCCCGCGAAGAACAGCAGCGCGCCGAGCACCAGCAGGATCAGGTACGCGACGACGATCACCACGGTCGTGGCCGCCCAGCGGGGCCAGCCGCGGCGTTCGAGCGGATGCCGCACGGGGTGGCAGATGATCACGATGACCGCGGCGAGCACGAGGGGTCCGACCAGCTCTCGCGCGAAGTAGAGTCCCGCGAGGGCGATCGCCGCCGCCGCCAGGCCGAGCAGGACTCGCAGGGTGGGCGAGAGCACCGGAACGGGTGGCGAGGGCGGCGTGGGCGCGGACCGGCCGAACAGGCTCATCGCGCGTCCGACTTCTCGCGCGATGCGGGCGGGCGCCCAGCCGCTCGCTGATGTCGTCGATCTGGGCGGCGACCTTCCGCACCTGCCCGCGGGTCGCCGGCTCGTCGTCGTCGCGCCCGGTCGCCACGCGCTCGAGCACCCATGAGGCCAAGGTCGCGGTGACGACGCCGACCACTGCAACCCCGCCGCACATGAGCATGACTGCGACCAGACGCCCTCCAGGTGTGACGGGGTAGTAGTCGCCGTAACCGACGGTCGTGATCGTGACGAATGCCCACCAGACCGAGTCCCCGAAGTTCTCGATGTTCGCGCCCGGCGCTCCTCGCTCGGCGTCGAGCTCGGAGAGCGCCGCGATCCAGATCAGGATGATCGCGGCACCGGACCCGTAGATCGCGAGCCGGCTGCGCAGCGCCGTGCCGGCCGTGCGCTGCAGGGTGTGCACGAGGGTCAGCGCCTTGAGCAGGCGCAGAGGCTTGAGGGCGGGCAGCACGACGACGAGAAGGTCGAAGAAGTGCTTGCGGACCCACGGCCCTCGAGGCGACGCGAGCCACAGCCGCACGAGATAATCGACCGCGAACACGATCCATGTCACGGTCATCGTGAGACGGGCGACGAGTTCAGCGGGTCCCTGCAGGTTGGCGATGACCTGCCAGGAATACGCGACGATGAAGATGACGGACGCGACGATGAGCGGCCAGTACGTCAGCTGGCGCCAGCGCTCCTCGGTCATGCCCGAACTCTAGAGCGAGGACGCCCGGGATGCCGGGTGCCTCGCCGTCACCGACCGCTCACCCGTGCTCTTCGAGCCACGCCTTCGCAAGCCGTTTCGGAGCCCTGAGCAGCCACGCGTCGGTGACGACCTCACGCAGGAGATCCTCGGGGATCTCGTCGAGGCGCACCAGCACTGCCGGGTAGCCGTCGAAATGCGGGATCGTGAAGAAAGCGTCGGGGAACGAGCCGAGCAGGGCCTCCTTCGCCTCCAGTCCATCGGTGCGCACCCCGACGACCGGACCTTCGGGCCATGTGCTCCCCCGCGCGGCGAGGGCCGCCGCGTCGGCCTTGCTGGGCCCGCGCTCCCAGGCGAACAGGCCGGCGGATGTGCGCCAGCCCGCACCCCCGCGATGGCCGTCGACCTTCTCGAACGTGTCGGGAAAGCTCATCGCGATCGCGCGCACATCGTCGAGGGTCGGCATCCGATCAGTCTGCCGAATGGCCGCGTACCCCGCCAGGGTCGCCGCGCCTACAGCTCCGTCAGCTCGAACAAGCTCCCGAGCGGCACGAGCGCCGGCCGCTCCACCGTCGAATCCACGCTCACGCGCGTGCCCGACTGAGCCGAGGCGAGCACCGCGGTCATCACCTCGAGCGTATGCAGCGCGAGGCGCCCGGAGGCGCGGACCTCGGCGTTCGTCGGAGCCGCGAGCATGTCGAGCAGGCCGATTCCGCGTGCGGCGTCGACGTAGCCGGCGCGGTCGCCGACCGGCTCCCACTCGCGCGAGCCGAGCGGGCAGAACGCGACGTCGCCCGAGAACATGTTCGGGTCGGGCACCGAGAGCGACCCGTTCTCACCGTGGATCTCGATCGGCGACGCCGTGCTCAGCACACTGTCGAAGCTCGTGGTGAGCGTGGACAGCGCTCCGCCCGCGTGCTCCAGGATGCCGGTGACGTGCGTGTCGACGCCGACCGGGATCCGCTCCCCTGCCCGGGGGCCGGATCCGATCACGCGCTCGTCGCGCAGCCTGCTCGCCGAGCCGACGACCGCCGTGATCGGACCCAGCAGGTGGACGAGCGCCGAGATGTAGTAGGGCCCCATGTCCATGAGCGGCCCGCCGCCGGGCAGGAAGTAGAAATCGGGACTCGGGTGCCATGACTCCGGACCGGAGGTCGCCATCATCGCCGTTGCGGCGATGGGGCGGCCGATACGCCCCTCGTCGATCACCGCGCGCGCGGTCTGCGTGCCCGTGCCGAGCACGGTGTCGGGCGCGGAGCCCAGCCGCACGCCGGCCGCGGTCGCGGCATCCATCACGCGGCGACCGCTCTCGAGATCCACTGCGAGCGGCTTCTCTCCGTACACGTGCTTGCCGTTCGCGATGGCGGCAAGCGCGATCTCGGCGTGCGCGGCGGGGATCGTGAGATTCAGGACCACGTCGACGTCCGGGTCGGCCAGCAGCGCGGGCACCTCGAGCGCGCGCGCCCCCGGGATGCCGGCGGCGACGGTCGAGGCGCGGCCCATGTCGAGGTCGGCGATCGCGGTGACCCGGACGTCGGAGCGCGCCGTGAGCGTCTGCAGGTAGATCCCCGAGATGACCCCGACTCCGATGATTCCTACGCGCGGCGCGTCGCCCACAGCATGCTCCTTTCGATGACGGTGCGCACGGACGGCTGCTCGAGCACGTCCACGCTGTGTCCCGGTGTCGTCACGACGATGCGGCCCGCGCCCCACTGCCTGGTCCAGATGGCCGGTGAGGTGACCGGGCGATGCCACGGGTGCCACGGCGGCGCCGGGTGCGTGGTGGTCGCGAGGACGTCGTTCAGGTCGTCGTGCAGCACCCAGTACTGCTCGGTCGTGAGGTGGAAGTCCTCGAGCCCTGCGGTGATCGGATGCTCGCGCCCGAGGGGGGTGATCTCGACGGTGTAGTCGAGGTAGTTGTCGCTCGGCGCGTGGGTGCGCTCGTCCGGGTGCCTGCCGGGGTGCGTGGCGAACTGCCCGCCGACCAGCTGCAGGTAGTCGCTGGCGTCGCGGTAGGAGTCGGCGATGCCGCCGTGCCAGCCGGTGAATCCGGTGCCCGCCTCGACCGCCGCGCGCAGCCCGGCCACCGCGTCGCGCTCGATCGTCGACATCGTCACGCACTGCACGATGAGGTCGGCGGCGGCCATCGCGGCGGAGTCGGCATAGATCGCCGGCGACGACTCGATCTGCACGTCGTAGCCGTTGTCGCGCAGGAAGGGCAGGAACAGGTCCGTCGCCTCGACGGGCTGATGACCTTCCCAGCCCCCGCGGACGACCAGAGCCCGTTTCGCCGACATAAGTCCCCTTTCACAACAATCACCCAGCTTAGCTGCGTGCGGTCAGGCGGAAGGACGCGGGCTCACCCCTCGGCGTCGGGCACGTCGCGCTCGGCCGAGTCGTCGGATGCCGCGCCGCGGTCGTCCTCGATGGCGAGCCGGGGCCGCCACACGACGATGTCGGTCGCCCGGCGGACGCGGCGCCCCTGCCGGAGGGTCACGACCGAGCCTGTGGCCCCCGCTGCGAACACGCGGGCGCCGGGACGATTCTCGAGCTCGGCCCGCATGCGCGCCTCGAGATCGCGGACGCGGACGCGGAGCTCCTGCACATGGTTCTCGAGCTCGATGATGCGGGCGATGGCGGGAAGGCTCATGCCGTCGGACGAGAGGCGGCCCACCTCGCGCAGCTGCTCGACGTGACGCGTCGAGTACCGCCGTGAGCCGCCCTGCGTCCGCGCGGGCACCACGAGTCCCAATCGGTCGTACTGCCGGAGCGTCTGCGGGTGCATGCCGGCGAGCTCGGCGGCGACGGCGATCGCGAAGATCGGCTCGTCTTCATCGATCTCTCGTTCCGGCATCCGACTCACCCCTCAGCGCTACCCGCGGGCCCGCGACATGAGGTCGGCGCGGGGGTTGTCCTTCGGCTCCAGTTCGTGGAAGCGCTCGAGCGCCTCACGCGCAGCATCGTCCAGGTGCGACGGAACGGCCACCTGCACCTCGGCGAGCAGGTCGCCGGTGCCCTTCGGCGAGTGCACTCCGCGTCCCTTCACCCGCAGCACGCGACCCGACGGCGTGCCGGGCGCGACCCGCAGCTTGACCGGGTCGCCGCCGAGCGTGGGGACCTCGATCGTGGCGCCCAGGGCCGCCTCGGTGAAGGTCACCGGGACGGTCACGCGCAGGTTGAGACCCTCGCGCGTGAAGGCGGGGTGCGGGCGGACGGTCACCTGCACGACGATATCCCCCGTCTCGCCGCCGTCCGGCGACGGCCGGCCACGACCGCGCAGGCGGATCTTCTGCCCGTCCGAGACCCCGGCCGGAATCTTCACCTTGAACGGCTTGCCGTCCTCGCCCTGGAGCGTGATCGTCTCACCCTTGGTCGCGGTGATGAAGTCGATCGTCGTGCGCGCGGTGACGTCGGCGCCGCGCTGGGGCCCCCCGTAGCCGCGGAACCCGCCGGTCGGCTGGCCGAACCGCCCCGAGCCGAAGCCGCCGGGCTGCTGCTGGTTGAACATGCTGAAGATGTCGTCGAAGTCCTGGGGCGACTGGCGGCCGCCCCTTCCCTGCCCGAACATGCTGAACACGTCCTCGAAGCCGCCGGGCTGGTCACCGGCCGTGAAGCGCGCGCCAGAGCCCATCGCCCGGATCTGGTCGTACTCCTTGCGCTGCTCGGGGTCGGACAGCACCGAATACGCCTCGCTGACCTCCTTGAAGGTCGCTTCCGCCTTCGCATCGCCCTGGTTGGAGTCGGGGTGATACTTGCGGGCGAGCTTGCGATAGGTCTTCTTGAGGTCGGCGGCGCTGACGTTCTTGTCGACGCCCAGGACCTTGTAGAAGTCCTTGTCGAACCAGTCCTGACTGGCCATGCCCCTCCTTTAGGCTCCTGCGCCCGTCGCGGGGTCGGCCGGCACGGCGACGACCACCTTGGCCGGTCGCAGTTCCACCGAGCCCAGGCGGTACCCGACCTCGACGACCTCGAGGATCGTCGGCTCGGTCACGCCCGGCGTCGGCGCCTGGAAGATCGCCTCGTGCTGCTGGGGATCGAACGCCTCGCCGACGTCGCCGTAGGAGACGACACCGAGCTTCTCGGCCACCGAGCGCACCTTCTCGCCGATCGCGGCGAACGCCGTGCCCTCGACGAGGTCGCCGTGCTTCGTGGCGCGGTCGAGGTCGTCCAGCACCGGCAGGAGACCCTTGACGGCCTCGCCCTTCGCCCGCTCGATCTCGCGCTCGCGCTGGTCCTCGGTGCGGCGGCGATAGTTGGCGTACTCCGCCTGCAGCCGCTTGAGGTCGTTCAGCAGAGCCGACTCCAGGTCGGCAAGCACCGCGTCCTCTGCCGCGGCATCCACGTTCTGCTCCGCGCCGAGGATGTCGTCGACGGTCAGCTCGTCCTCCGCGGCGGAGCCGGCGGATTCCTCCGCCGGCTCCTGCGCGTTGTCGGGTCCGTCGTAGCCCTGCGGCGGTTCCTGAGCCCCGTCGAAGGGCTCGTCGTGGTCCTTTTTCGACATGGTGGTCCTACTTCTTGTCGTCTTCGTCGTCGACGACCTCGGCGTCGATGACATCCTCATCGGATGCCGCCGCCCCGCCCTCGGCGCCGGCTTCGGACTCCGTCCCCGAGCTGGTCGACGCGTCGGCCTGCGGGGCCTGGCTCGAGGCGTAGATCGCCTCGCCCAGCTTGCCCTGGCTCGCGTTCAGCTTGTCGAATGCGGTCTTCACCGCGTCGTCGTCGTCGCCGGCCAGCGCCGCCTTGAGCGCGTCGACGTCGCCCTGGACCTCGGTCTTCACGTCGGTCGGCAGCTTGTCGTCGTTCTCCTTGATGAGCTTGTCGATCGAGTAGGCAAGCGTCTCCGCCTGGTTGCGGGTCTCGGCGGACTCGCGGCGCTTCTTGTCCTCAGCTGCGTGCTCCTCGGCCTCGCGGACCATGCGCTCGATGTCGTCCTTCGGCAGCGACGAACCGCCTGTGATCGTCATGGACTGCTCCTTGCCGGTGCCCTTGTCCTTCGCCGACACGTGCACGATGCCGTTCGCGTCGATGTCGAACGTGACCTCGACCTGCGGGATGCCGCGCGGGGCGGGAGCGATGCCGGTGAGCTCGAAGGTTCCGAGCGGCTTGTTGTCGCGCGTGAAGTCGCGCTCGCCCTGGAAGACCTGGATCGCAACCGACGGCTGGTTGTCGTCGGCGGTGGTGAAGGTCTCGCTGCGCTTGGTCGGGATGGCCGTGTTGCGCTCGATGAGCTTGGTCATGATGCCGCCCTTGGTCTCGATGCCGAGGCTCAGGGGGGTGACATCGATCAGCAGCACGTCCTTGCGCTCCCCGCGCAGCACGCCGGCCTGGAGGGCGGCGCCGACGGCGACGACCTCGTCCGGGTTGACGCCCTTGTTGGGCTCCTTGCTGGCTTCCTGCTTGACGAGTTCAGCCACCGCCGGCATACGGGTGGAGCCGCCGACGAGCACGACGTGGTCGATGTCGGCGACCTTGATGCCGGCCTCGCGGATGACGTCCTCGAACGGCTTCTTGGTGCGGTCGAGCAGGTCCTTGGTGAGGTCCTCGAACTTGGCGCGCGTGATCGTCTCGGACAGCGACACCGGGCCGCTGTCGGTCAGCGACAGGTACGGCAGGTTGACGCTGGTCGACATGGAGCTGGAGAGCTCCTTCTTCGCCTGCTCGGCGGCCTCCTTGAGGCGCTGCAGGGCGATCTTGTCGCCCGAGACGTCGACGCCGGTCGTGTCCTTGAACTGCTTGATGAAGTAGTCCACGAGGCGCTGGTCCCAGTCGTCACCGCCGAGGCGGTTGTCGCCGGCCGTGGAGCGCACCTGGATCGTCGAGAAGTCGTCGTCCTTGCCCACTTCGAGCAGCGACACGTCGAAGGTTCCGCCACCGAGGTCGAAGACGAGGATGAGCTCGTCCTCCTTGCCCTTGTCCAGGCCGTAGGCGAGCGCCGCCGCGGTGGGCTCGTTGATGATGCGCAGGACGTTCAGACCCGCGATCTCGCCGGCTTCCTTCGTCGCCTGGCGCTCGGCGTCGTTGAAGTACGCCGGCACGGTGATGACGGCATCCGTCACGGTGTCGCCGAGGTACTCCTCGGCGTCGCGCTTGAGCTTTCCGAGGATGCGCGCCGAGATCTCCTGCGGCGTCCACTTCTTGCCGTCGACGTCGAACTTCCAGTCGGTGCCCATGTGGCGCTTGACCGACGAGATCGTCCGCTCGACGTTGGTGACGGCCTGGCGCTTGGCGGTCTCGCCGACGAGCACCTCGCCGTCCTTGGTGAAGGCGACCACCGACGGGGTCGTGCGGAAGCCTTCGGCGTTCGCGATGACCTTGGGCTCGCCGCCCTCGAGCACGCTCACGACGGAGTTCGTGGTTCCGAGGTCGATTCCAACAGCACGGGCCATGTGTTTCTCTCTCCTTGTTCAGGGGCGGACGGATGCCGGACCCCGGGGTTTCACTGATGTCTATGGGCGACCGCAACCGAGGTTGAGCCGCGATGACTCAACCCTAATCGACTCCGCGCGAGCATGTCAAATGAACTTGATACGACCCGACTCAACTCTTCGCCGAGCCTGGGGATCGGGGAATCCAGGTCAGCCGAGCAGTGTCTCGCCGGATCCCGCCGCCACCGGGTCGGGCAGCCGCCGCATGCGGAACCCGTTCAGGATGCCGGCGATGCCCGCGAGGATCGGGATCAGCAGCGCGACTTGAAGAGCGAGATGACGCGCCTCGGTGTTGATCCGGATCATCTCCGCCGAGACCTCGGCTGATTCGTCGGCGAGCAGCTCCTCGAGTCCGGTGTTCGACATCAGCTCCGCGTCCTCCTCGAGCACCGTCGACACCTGCTGCTGCTGCTCCGCCGTCAGCACGTCCGACGAGTCCGCCAGCGCGGTGAAGCCCGCCGCCAGCGCCGCGAGCATGATCGCTCCGGCGAAGGCCAGTCCGAACGAGAGGCCGAACGATCCGGCCGCGGAGTTGACCCCTGCCGCCTCACTCACCCGCTCATCGGTGATCGGTGAGAGCGTGTAGTTGTTCAGCTGCGAGACCAGCAGCCCGAGCCCCGATCCGCTGATCAGCAGCGGGATCGTGAGGTACCAGCCCGAGTCGGCCCGCGGCACCAGCGGCACGATGACCACGAGCCCGATCACGGTGAGCACGAAGCCCCACAGCACCAGGTTCGCCGGGCGGCCCTTGGCGACACGACCGGCGATCAGCGCGACCGCGAACATGCTGAGCGACAGCGGGGCGATCGACAGGCCGGCCTGCAGCGCGTTGTACTCGAGCACCATCTGCAGGTACAGCGGGAGCACGATCATGGTTCCGCCGAGCGTGATCTGCTGGAGGAGCTGTCCGCTCACGCCCGCACGGAACGGCTTCAACGCGAACAGCGCGGGATCGATCAACGTCGGCTTGCCCCGCTTCTTGCGCGAGTTGAGCCAGAACACCAGCCCGCCGAGGGCGACGACGCCCAGTCCGATGATGAGTGCGACATAGCCGCCGCCCTCCTGCCACACCAGGATGCCGAGGACCACGCCGCCCATCCCGATGACCGACAGAGCGGAACCGACCAGGTCGATCGACCGTTCGCCGGTGAAGGGGACGTCCTTGACGAGCTTGATGCCGGCCAGGACGATCGCGATGATCACGGCCTCGAGCAGGAAGCCGACACGCCACGACAGGAACGTCGTGATGAACCCGCCGAGCAGCGGTCCGACGGCCGCCGCGATCGCCGCCGACGCGCCGACGAGCGCGTAGACGCGCTTCTGGTGGGCTCCCTGGAAGTTGCCGTGGATCAGGGACTGCATCGACGGCAGCAGCAGCGATGCGCCGAGCCCGCCGATGACGGCCCAGAAGATGATGATGGTGTTCAGGTCCTGGGCGACGGTCATCGCGATCGCGCCGACGGCGTAGCCGAGAAGCCCCAGGACGTATGCGAGCTTGCGGCCGATGAGGTCGCCCGTCTTGCCGCCGATGAGGATGAAAGCCGCTGAGACGAGCGCCTCGAGCGCGATCGCGCCCTGCACTCCACTCGCGGTCGTGTCGAGGTCGCGCACCACGGCGGAGATCGACACGTTCATCAGCGACGTGTCGAAGACGAGGACGAACATCGCCATGGCGAGGAGGAGGGCGAGCGTGCCGTTGAACTTCTCGCCGGCGAGGGGGTCTGAGTTCATGGTTCACCCAACCACGCCTGTTCTCGCGGCAACAAGTGCCCGTGCGAATCCGCGAGTGAGACCCGGGGAGCCGGGACTGCGAGTATGGGAAGCATGGGACTTCCCTGGGACTTCCGCCCGCTCGAGGGGCCGCGGGTGAGACTGGACCTCCTGCGACCCGACGACTTCGACGCCCTGTACGCGATGCAGTCCGACCCCGAGGTGTGCCGGTACCTCCTGTACGAGCCGCGCTCACCGGAGCGGGTGAAGGAAGTGCTCGAGCGGGATGCCGCGGCCACGCGCCTGGCGGAGCCCGACGACTACGTGCAGCCGGCGATCCGCGATGAGTCCGGGCGGATGATCGGCACGATGTACTTCAAGCTCGCGAGCCTGGACGACAAGACCGCCGAGATCGGCTGGCTCCTCGACCCGCGCTTCCAGGGTCACGGGTATGCGGCCGAGGCCTCAGCCGTGCTGCTCGATCTCGCCTTCGGCGAGCTCGAGCTGCACCGCGTCTACGCCGAGCTCGATCCCCGGAATGCGGCATCCGTCGCGCTCTGCCTGCGGCTCGGGTTGCGGCACGAGGCGCACTTCCGCGAGCACATGTGGTTCAAGGGCGATTGGGCCGACACGGGCATCTACGCGATCCTCGAGCACGAGTGGCGCGGCCTTTCCGCCGGCACGCCCCCGGAGTAAGGTCCCTTGCAATGCGTGCGTCGAGCTGAGAGGACCTGAAGCGATGGTCGGAATGCGAACGAGAGTCGCCGCGGTCGTCACCGCCGCCGTGCTGGCCGTCGGAGGCGCGTCGAGTGCGACCGCCGCGCCCGACAACCCCGGCGGACCGCGGTACACCGCGGGGGCGGAGGGCGAGGGAGACGCCTACTTCCCCTACGCCGGCAACGGCGGCTACGACGTTCTGCACTACGACCTCGCGGTCACCTACTCGCCGCCGGCGCCTGCGCCGGCTCCGCTCGAGGGCGAGCTCACCGGCGTCGCCACGATCGACCTCGTCGCCGTCCAGGATCTCGACCGGTTCAACCTCGACCTGCGCGGCATGGACGTGCAGTCGATCACGATCGACGGCAAGAGCGCGACCGCGGTCGCCCCGCCCGCGGTCGGCGTCACGGTCGAAGGCGCAGCGTACTGGCACGTGCAGGACGACGGCGCACGCATCTGGGAGCTCACGATCCAGCCGCGTCCGAAGATGAAGGCGGGCCAGAGCGTGCGTCTGGTGATCCAGTACGGCGGTACGACCACCCAGCCGCTGGACATCGAGGAGGCGCTCTACGGCTGGGTCACGACCCGCGACGGTGCGATGGTCGTGAGCGAACCCGAGGGCTCGATGACCTGGTACCCGGTGAGCGATCACCCGACCGACAAGGCGACCTACAGCTTCGCGATCACCGTGCCGGAGGGCAAGGTCGCCGTCGCCAACGGCGTCCAGGCCAAGCCGGCGGAGACCGACGCGGGCTGGACGACGTGGTTCTGGGACGCTCCTGACCAGCAGGCGAGCTATCTGACCACGGCATCCGTCGGCGATTTCGACCTGCGCGATCCGTACACCTCGACCAGCGGCGTGCCGATCATCGACGCCGTCGACACGAAGCTGACCCAGAGCCAGCGCGACACGACGAACGCCAGTCTCGCTCTGCAGCCGCGCATGATCGACTTCTTCGAGTCGAAGTTCGGGCCGTACCCGTTCAACTCCTTCGGGGCGATCGTCGACAACGACAGCGTCGGCTATGCGCTGGAGACGCAGACTCGCCCCGTGTACTCGGGACAGGCAAGCCAGGGTACCGTCGCGCACGAACTGTCGCACCAGTGGTTCGGCAACGCGGTGAGCCCCCAGCGGTGGCAGGACATCTGGCTGAACGAGGGCTGGGCCACCTACGCGACGTGGATGTGGACGCAGGAGAACGGCGGCATCTCGACGCAGCAGGCCTACAACAACTGGTACGCGCCGGCCCGCACCCCGGCGTACTGGGCGCTGCCCATCGGCGATCCTGGGCCGCTGGGCCTCTTCGCGTCGCAGGTCTACAACCGCGGAGCGGCGACACTGCAGGCGCTGCGCGTCGAGGTCGGCGACGAGGCGTTCTTCGAGGGCGCTCGGCTCTGGCTGGAGAGGTACAACGACTCGACGGGTACGAGCGAGGACTTCCAGGCCGTCTATGAGGAGGTGTCGGAGCAGGATCTGGATGCGTTCTTCCAGATCTGGCTGCGCGACCCGGTCAAGCCGCCGGCGACCTGGACTCTGCCGTAGGCGTCGCTAGGGCGCGGCCAGCCGGGCCCGTCGATCGGCCTGGATTCTCCGGGTCCTGGCCTTGAACCGCTGAGAGTCCGGGATGCGGGCCAGGAGCGGACCGGCGATCATCGTGATCAGCACGTAGGCGGTCGCGAGTGCGGCCAGCGACCGGTCCATTCCTGCGGCGACCGCGAGCCCGGCGATCACGATCGAGAACTCCCCGCGCGGGGTCAGCGCGAAGCCCGCGCGCCATCGGCCCGGTTCGGCGATGCCCGCACGGCGCGCGGCCAGGTAGCCGGTGAGCACCTTCGTGCCGATCGTGACGATCGCCAGCACGATCGCCGGCACGAGCATGGGGACGAGGTCGGCGGGGTCGGTCGAGAGTCCGAAGAACAGGAAGAACACCGCGGCGAACAGATCCCGCAGCGGGGTCAGGACACGTTGGGCGTGCTTGGCGGCCGGCCCGGAGATCGCGATTCCGACGAGGAACGCCCCCACCGCCGAAGAGATGTTCGCGCCCGCCGCGAGCCCGGCCACCAGGAGCGTGAGGCCGAGCACCGACAGCAGCAGTACGTCCGCTTCCTTCGACCAGACGAGCTTGGACACCAGACGGCCGTGGCGAAGGGCGACATACAGGATCAGGATGACCGCGGCCAGTGCGATGACGACCGAGATCGTGGCGGCTCCCAGGTTCATCCCGATGAGGAGAGCGGTCAGCACAGGCAGGTAGAAGGCCATCGCGAAGTCCTCGATCACGAGGATCGACAGGACGACGGGCGTCTCGCGGTTGGTGAGGCGCCCCAGATCCTCGAGCATCTTCGCGATCACGCCCGAGGAGGAGACCCACGTGATGCCGGCCATCACGACCGCCGCCACCGGACCCCAGCCGAGCAGGAGCGCCAGGAGTGCGCCCGGCGTCGCGTTGAGGAGCATGTCGATCAGCCCGGCGGCTTTCGACGAACGCAGGTTGCCCACGAGCTCCTGCGCCGTGTACTCGAGCCCGAGCATCAGCAGCAGCAGGATCACGCCGATCTCGGCGCCGATCTCGATGAACTCCTCGCCCTGGGTGAAAGGCAGGAAGCCGCCCTGACCGAAGGCGAGACCGCCGATGAGGATCAGCGGTATGGGTGAGATCTCGAGCCACGCAGCGAGCCGGCTCAGCAGGCCGATCCCCAGGATCAGGGCGCCGATCTCGATCAGGACGAGCGCGCCGTGGTCCATCCCCGGGGATCAGCTTCCGGAGATGATGCGGACGAGGTGATCGAGGCCGTCACGGGTTCCGACGGCGACGATCGTGTCGCCGCTGAGGAGCTGGTCGGCCGGCCCGGGCGCGGGGAGGATGTCGCTCTCGCGCAGAATGGCGACGATCGAGCACCGCGTGCGGGTGCGGGCCTTCGTGTCGCCCAGGGGATGCCCGACGTACGGCGAATCCGCCCGGAGCGGAATCTGCTCGATGGACAGACCCGCGGCCTGCTCGCGCAGACCGGCGAGCTGCGTGAGGATCAGCGACCCGCCGAGGACCTCGGCGAGCGCCGTGGCCTCATCGTCGGTCAGCGCGATCGTCTCGCTGGCGCGGTCGGGGTCGTCCTCGTCCGCGAGCGCGAGCTCGCGCCCGCCGTCGCGCCGATTGAGAACGGACAGGCGACGACCCTCGTCCGTCACGATGTCGTGGCGGACACCGATGCCGGGGAGTTCGGCGCGCTCAACGTGGGCGGGCATGCGTACATCATCGCACCGGGCACCGCCGTACACGCCACCTCTGCGGAAACGCGGGGATGTAGCCTGACCACGAGCCGCGACGAGGCGGCGCGCGACGGCTCCACCCGCCGTTCACGGAAAGGCTCCAGCGTGACCCACATGAGCGATCCCGAGGTTCCCCGCATGAAGCCCGATCTGCCGCAGTTCGCGGGGATCACGCCCACCGACGCGCTCGCGACCGCGGTCGGCGCAGAGGGCCCCTCCAGCACCCGGAAGCGCGTCGTCCTGGCATGGGGACTGTGGGATTGGGGCTCGGCGGCGTTCAACGCGGTCGTGACCACCTTCGTCTTCACGGTGTACCTCACGAGCTCGAGCTTCGGCCCGGAGGGCACCGTCGAGGCCCAGCTCGGCTGGGCCCTGGCCGCCGCCGGTCTGCTGATCGCCGTGCTCGCCCCGGTGACGGGCCAGCGGTCCGACACCTCGGGGCGCCGCAAGTTCTGGCTCGCCGTCAACACCTACATCGTCGTCGCACTGACCGCCGCGATGTTCTTCGTCCAGCCCGACCCCGCGTTCCTGCTCCTCGGGCTCATCCTCGTGGCCGCGGGCAACGTGTTCTTCGAGTTCGCCGGGGTCAACTACAACGCGATGCTCTCGCAGGTCTCGACGCCCCGGTCGATCGGACGGGTGAGCGGCTTCGGGTGGGGCATGGGCTACATCGGCGGCATCGTCCTGCTGCTGATCGTGTACTTCGGCTTCGTGCAGGGACTGTTCGGCGTGCCTGAAGAGGACGGCCTTCCGATCCGGGTCGCGATGATCGTGTCGGCCGTCTGGTTCGGGCTGTTCGCCCTGCCGGTGCTGTTCGCCGTCCCGGAGTACCGCGGCACCGGCGCCAAGCGCGAGCGGGTCAGCTTCTTCGCGTCCTATCGGCGGCTCGGCCGCGACATCGCGAAGCTCTGGCGCGAGTCGCGGCACACGGTCTGGTTCCTGTTGGCCAGCGCCGTCTTCCGCGATGGGCTGGCCGGCGTGTTCACCTTCGGCGGCGTGCTCGCGGCATCCGTCTTCGGCTTCTCCGCCGGGGAGGTGATCATCTTCGCGATCGCCGCCAACGTCGTCGCGGGCATCTCGACCATCGCGGTCGGAGCACTCGATGACAGGCTCGGTGCGAAGCCGGTGATCATCGTCGCCCTCTGCGGCCTGATCGTGTCGGGACTGCTCGTGTTCCTGCTGCACGACGGCGGCCAGATCGTGTTCTGGACGGCGGGGCTCGCGCTGACGCTGTTCGTCGGACCGGCTCAGTCGGCCTCGCGCACGTTCCTGGCCCGGATCATCCCCCCGGGTCGCGAGGGCGAGGTCTTCGGCCTGTACGCCACAACCGGCAGGGCCGTGTCCTTCCTCGCGCCGACGATGTTCGCCCTCTTCGTGACGATCGGCGGCGCGGCCTACTACGGCATCCTGGGCATCGTGCTGGTGCTGGTGCTGGGCCTGGTCCTGCTGATCCCGGTCAAGGCCGTGCAGGAGCGCCTGCGCGACTGAGGGCTCGGACGGCTCGCCGTTTCTCCACTACTCTCGCACCGGGGGTCTTTGCCAAACCCGATCGAGCGAGAGAGCCCACCCGAACGTGACGATGATGCCCCTTGCCGCGCGTCGACGAACCGCACGCCATCGACGCGCCGCGGCGTACTGGGCCGTCATCCTCGCCCTGTACCTGTCGCTGTGGCTCGGAGCGAGCCTGTCGCCGGCGCCCTGGTTGCACATGACTGCGCTCTTCACGCATCTCGGATCGGTCATCGTCGGTCTCGGTGCTGCTGTGGTTCTCGAGTTCACCGGTCTGCTGTGGGTGACCGATCGGCGCTCGCTGGATGAGCTCATACGCAGTGAGAGTCTGGTGTCGTTCGTGGCATGGGCCGGGATCATCGGCCTGATCGGCAGCGGCGCCCTCCTGCAGCCGAACCTCGATGACCCTCTGACCGTCGTGAAGATGACCGCCGTTCTGATCGTCGCGATGAACGGGGTGGCGATGACCCGCCTGACGAACGAACTGCGCCGCCTCCCTCCTCGCGTGCGCTTCGCCGCGCTTCCGCGCGACTTGAAGCTGTGGTGCGTGTGGAGTGCGGCCGTCTCGCAGGTGTGCTGGTGGACCGCCGTGATCATCGGGATGCTGAACACGGCGTCGGGCTGATCTCTCAGTGGATGTACAGTCGCCCTCGCGTTAGGCTCGGGCTCTGGCGGCATCCCCGCCGTCCTCGCCCCCGACTCCCTGCTCAGGTTCCCCCGCCCGGGCAACCCCTCCCATGCTCCAGTCACCTTCGCAGGTCCCCCGCGCGCGCAAGGACGCCGCGCTGGTCGCCGACGCCTTCGGACTCGCCTCGTGAGCACGTACGGCGAGAGCGCGACCGAACAGCGTCGCCGGGAACGGCGTGCTCGTCGGCAGCGGCTTCTGATGTGGACGAGCGTGGTCGGCATCGTCGTGCTCGTCGCGGCGATCGGCACGGTCTCGACGTTGATCGTGACGTCGCTGTCGTCGTCCTCCCAGGACGGTGCCGCGACAGCATCGAGCCCCGAGCCGGCGGAGCTGATCGCCTTCCGCGACGACGAGCCCGCTGCGGCCGCCGGGGCGGGACCCTGCACAGCCGTCACTGTGCTGTCGTCGTTCGAGAACGCCGAGATGGTCGAGAACCTCGCGAGCGGCTACAACGCACAGCCCCGCGACATCGGCGGTTCGTGCGTCACGGTGACCCCGATCAAGGACAAGTCGGGGATCGCCGCCGCAGCGGCCGCGTCGGGATTCTCCGATCTCGCCGAGGAGCAGAAGCCGACGGTGTGGCTCCCCGACGCGAGCACGTGGCTGGCGCTGGCCAGGGCCGATGGAGGCGAGGACATCGTTCCGTCTGAGAACACGAGCGTCGCGCAATCCGACATCGTGCTGGCGATGCCTCAGCCGCTCGCCCAGGCGATCGGCTGGGACGAGGAAGCCCCGGGATGGCAGGACGTCTTCGAGGCCGCCGGCGACCCGGACCTGTGGGGCGACCTCGGCCATCCCGAGTGGGGCGGCTTCAAGCTCGGCAAGACCAGCCCCGTCGTCGCCACCTCGGGGGAAGCGGCGATGTTCGCGTCATTCGGCACTGCGGCGGGTTCACTCGACGCGATCACCGCATCGGCGGTCACCGACACCTCTGTCAAGGACATCGTCCGCGAGCACGAATTGGCCACGAGCCACTACATGGCCACTCCGGAGCACTTCCTCTGGCACGCTCGTCAGGCCGAGCAGACCGGTTCGGCGGCGGATTTCCTCTCGGCCGTCATCGTCGACGAGAAGTCGGTGTGGGACTACAACCGAGGCATCACGAGCCGCGACGGCGTGACGCGGGCCGCCGGCGAACCGCCGGCGGAGAAGCTGGTGCCGATCTATCCGTCCGACGGGTTCTACGTCGCCGACAATCCCGCGGCCGTGCTGACCGGCGAATGGGTGGATGAGAGGGAAGCAGCTGCGGCTTCGGACTTCATCCGCTTCGCGGGCACGTCCCAGGGTCAGGAGATCGTCCGCGACTTCGGCTACCGCGACCTGAACGGCGAGCTCGATCCGGGCGTCGCCGCCACGGCCAACCTCGCCGACGCCCCGAAGGGCGCGCTTCCCCTGCCCCCGCAGGAGGTGGTCGCGGCCGTCAACACGACCTTCCCCGAGGTGCGCAAGCGCGCGCAGGTGCTCTTCCTGGTCGACGTGTCGGGATCGATGGACGAACCGATCTCGGCCACTCAGACCAAGCTCACTGCCGCCAAAGACGCGATCGCGCTCGCTCTGGACCACTTCACCCCCGGCGACAGCGTCGGTCTGGCAGCTTTCGCGCAGGCTGAAGGCGGAGCGCTCGTGCCCGGTGCGGTGTCGCCGATCTCCGACATCGGCACCTCGCGGGATGCCTTCCTGCGCGCGTTGGGCGGACTGCAGTCGATGGGCGACACGCCGCTCTACCAGGCCGTCGACACGTTCACCGCCCAGCAGGCGCAAGCATGGTCGTCCGACCGCATCACCGCGGTGGTCGTGCTCAGCGATGGCGAGAACGACACCCCCACGCCGACGATCGGCTCCGACCAGATGCTCGCGAACCTCGGGCACCTCCACCACGGCGGCACCCCGGTGCTGGTGTTCACGCTGGCCTACGGCGCCGACGCCGACGTCGCGACCCTGCAGTCCATATCGAGCGCGACGGGTGCGCACTATTACGACGCCACCGACCCGACCAAGGTCAAGGCGGTACTCGGAGACCTGGTCACGAGCTTCTAGCTCGGCGAGCGCCGGCCCGAGCGCTCAGCCCGGCCAGGAGTCCGCGAGCTTCGTCAGCAGCCGCGCGAGCTCCGCCCGCTCCTCGTCGGTGAAGGCGGCCAGCGCCGAGTCGATCGCGGTGCGCCGCTCACCGCGGAACCCGCGGACGATCGCAAGCCCGTTGTCGGTGAGCGCGACCCGCGTGCGGCGGGCGTCCTCCGCATCCGCCTCGCGGCGCACGAGTCCCATCTGAGCCGCCTGCTGCACGAGGCGCGACGCGCGCGGCTGATCCACCCCGACCGCGTCGCCGATCTCGCTCACCGACAGCGGTCCGGATGCCGCCGCCAGGGCTTCGAGCAGCCGCAGGCGCGCCGGGCCGCCGATCCGCGGTCCGCCGCCCCACGGCGGTGGTCCTCCCATGCCGCCATGAGGACCTCCGCGCATCCACCCCGGCTCTCCGTGATGATGCGGGTGCCCGTGGCCGCCCTCCCACGGAGGTCGCGGCATCCGTCGCCCGCGAAGACGTGCGAGGGCTGCCGCGATGGCGTCGGCGGGATCTGACGATGCGTCGGCCATACATCGAATTTACATGCAACTTGACAACTTTCCCAATCGCATGTCACACTACATATACATGTTCTTCTACATGCAAATTCGGCGGCCGTCTCGAGCCGCCTCGGAAAGGACTTCTCATGAACAACGAAGACACCGACTACAACCCGCCCTCCGATGAGGGAGACCACGGCAGCCCCTCCGACGGCGATCGGCCGATCGGCTACTGGCTGCGCGCCGTCGACCGGCTCATCAGCCGAGAATTCGCCGACGCCTTCGCCGGCGCGGGAATCGACCGGCGCGACTGGATGCTGCTGCGTGCGCTCTCGGGCGAGGTCGAGCTGCCGGCCTTCGCCGAGCGCTTCGCCCGCAAGGGCAAGCGCCTCCGCGGCCTTGCCCAGCGCGGCTGGGTCGAGGAGCAGGGCGACGGCACCTGGACTCTGACCGACGAGGGCCGCGCGGCCCGCGAGCGGCTCGGCACGGCCGTGGACGGCATCCGCGCGCGCATCGCCGGCGCCGTCTCGCCCGAGGACTACGCCACCACGGTCGCCTCGCTCGAGGCGATGGCCCGCGAACTCGGGTGGGAAGAGGGACAGCGGATGCCGCGCGGCGGCTTCGGTCCGGGGCGCGGGTTCGGCCGCGGGTTCGGCCCAGGCTTCGGTCCCGGGTTCGAGCACGGCTTCGGTCCCGGTTTCGGGCGGGGTTTCGGCCCGGGCTTCGGCTCGGGTCACGGACCGGGCGCACACCCTTGGCACCCCGATCACCACGGCTCGCACCACGGGGACCACGACGGCGCGCACCATGAGCACCACGAGCACCACGGCCACCGCTCCGGCGGACACCACCGTCGCGGCGAGCGCCGGTCGGCGGAGCGCGCATACGAGCGCGGCTTCGACGCGGGGTTTGCGCGCGGGCGCTCGGCCGACGTCGCCTGACTCGTCTCGGGCAGAGGGGCACGATCCGGCGGCGGATCGTGCCCCTCTCGGCGTTCCGGACGTGAGGCCATGGAGAATCCTGAGGGCTCGGGCGCGGCATCCGCCCTCGGAACCGTCGATCTCCGCAAGATCCGTGCGGCGGGGCGGGCATGATGGGGGGATGCCGGATCCCGCCCTGATCGCGATCTCCCACGGCACCGCCTCACCCGCCGGACAGGCCGCCGTCGCCGCCCTCGTCGATGCCGTCGCGGTCGCACTGCCGGACGTGCATGTGCGGCTCGGTCACGTCGACGTGCAGCAGCCCGATGTGGCGGCATCCCTCGGCGCTCTCGCCCCGGACGAGCCCGCCGTGATCGTCCCGCTGCTGCTGTCGGCCGGCTACCACGTGCGGGTCGACCTGCGCGAGCAGTCCGCAGGCCACGCCGGTGTGGCGATCTCCACGGCCCTCGGCCCGGACGAGCGGTTGGTCGATGTGCTCGCCGCGCGGCTGGCCGCGCTCGATCCCGCGCCGGAGGACGCGATCGTGCTGGCGGTGGCCGGCTCGAGCGACGACCGCGCGAACGAGGACTGCCGCGTGACGGCGCGGATGCTGGCGGAGCAGCTGGGGCGCGCGGTGTCGATCGGGTTCCTCGCCGCCGCCGAGCCGCGGCTCGCACCTGCGGTCGAGGCGGCACGCACAGGCGATCGTCGCGTCGTCGTCGCGAATTACCTGCTGGCGCCCGGATACTTCCACGACCTCGCCGTGCGCCTGGCGGACGGCTGCCCGGTCGCCCGTCCGCTGCTGGACGACGATCCACCCGCGCCGCCGCTCGTCGAGCTCGTCGTCGACCGCTATCGGTCGAGTGCCGCGGAGGCCTCCGCGTCAACTCCGTGACGCCGTGTGACGCCCGTTAACGGCGCTTGACGTTCCATTTCACCGACGGTCGATCGGCCCCTAGCTTCGCAGGGTGGGCAGCATCGCGCCCACCCCGGGGACGCCCGGGGATTCCGGGAGGCCATCGTGACCATCAGCGACATCGGGCAGGACAGCGCCGCAGAGCGCGCCGCCCGCATCGCGGCAGAGGGCGCGCGCGCACGCGCACCGCGGCCTTCGTCCAAGCCGAACGGCCAGTGGAAGATCGACGGCAAGGCCCCGCTCAACGGCAACGAGGAGTGGAAGCAGGCCGACGACGGACTGGCCGTCCGCGGGCGCATCGAGAACATCTACGCCCAGGGCGGGTTCGCCTCGATCGACCCGACCGACCTGCACGGACGCTTCCGTGTGTGGGGCCTGTACACCCAGCGCAAGCCCGGGATCGACGGGGGTCGCACCGCGAGCCTCGAGCCGCACGAGCTCGAGGACGAGTACTTCATGCTGCGCGTCCGAATCGACGGCGGGCAGCTCACCACCGAGCAGCTTCGGGTGATCGCGGGCATCTCGACGGAGTTCGGGCGCGACACCGCCGACCTGACCGACCGCCAGAACATCCAGCTGCACTGGATCGAGGTCGAGTCGATGCCCGAGATCTGGCGCCGACTCGAGGCTGTGGGTCTCGGCACGACCGAGGCATGCGGCGACGTGCCGCGCGTCGTGCTGGGCTCGCCGGTCGCCGGCATCGCCGCTGACGAGCTCATCGACCCGACCCCGCAGATCGACGAGATCACCTCGCGCTTCATCGGCGACGCATCGCTGGCGAACCTGCCCCGCAAGTTCAAGTCGGCGATCACCGGGCACCCCAGCCAGGACGTCGTGCATGAGATCAACGACGTCGCCTTCGTCGCAGTGGATCATCCCGAACTCGGCATCGGCTACGACCTGTGGGTCGGCGGGGGCCTGTCGACCGCCCCGCGCCTGGGCGAGCGCCTGGGCGCCTTCGTCGCTCCCGAGCACGTTGCCGATGCGTGGCACGGGGTGGCGCAGATCTTCCGCGACTACGGATACCGCCGGCTGCGCAACAAGGCGCGCCTGAAGTTCCTCCTCGCCGAGTGGGGCGCCGAGAAGTTCCGGCAGGTGCTGCAGGACGAGTACCTCGGCTATGCCCTTCCGGACGGACCCGCCGCCCCGAAGCCGCTCGCGCAGGGCGATCACGTCGGTGTGCACCGGCAGAAGGACGGGCGCTTCTACGTCGGCGCCACGCCGATCGTCGGCCGCGTCTCCGGCCCGAACCTCGCCAAGCTCGCGGATCTCGTCGAGGAGCACGGCTCTACGCGCCTGCGCACGACGCCGCACCAGAAGCTCGTGATCCTGGACATCCCCGAGGACCGCGTCGAATCGCTCATCGCGGGGCTGGACGAGCTCGGCCTGTCCGCGCGGCCGAGCCTCATCCGCCGCGGCACGATCGCCTGCACGGGCATCGAGTTCTGCAAGCTGGCCATCGTCGAGACCAAGGCGTACGCGACGGACGCGGTGCTCGCGCTCGAGGAGCGCCTCGCCGGCATCGACCTGCCGCATCCGATCTCGCTGCACGTGAACGGCTGCCCCAACTCGTGCGCCCGCATCCAGACCGCCGACATCGGCCTCAAGGGTCAGCTGGTCACGATCGACGGGGAGCAGGTGCCCGGCTATCAGGTGCATCTGGGCGGCGGCCTCGCGAGCGTCGGTCGCGACGAGGCGGGCCTCGGCCGAACCGTGCGGGGGCTCAAGGTGAGCGCCGACGGCATCGCCGACTACACCGAGCGCATCGTGCGCCGCTTCCTTCAGGATCGGGATGCCGCCGCCGACGAGACCTTCGCCCAGTGGGCGCACCGCGCCGACGAGGAGGCTCTCGTATGACCGTCTCGCTCGCCCCCCGCGCCACGATCCGCCGCAGCCACGACGAGCTGCGCGCCCTCGCCGAAGCAGGCAACCTCGAGCTGGGCAGCCTGACCGATCACGAAGCGTCGCCCGCCGAGGTCGTCGCGTGGGTGGCCCGCAGCTTCGGGGCGGATGCCGCGGCCGTCGCGTGCTCGATGGCCGACGCGGCACTGCCGCACCTCGTCGCCGAGCAGCTTCCCGGAGTCGACGTGCTCTTCCTCGACACGGGCTACCACTTCGCCGAGACGCGGTTCACGCGCGACGAGGTCGGCCGCTCGCTCGACGTGCGGATCGTCGACGTGCTGCCCGAGCAGACCGTCGCCGAACAGGACGCCGAGTTCGGTGCGGCGCTGTACTCACGGGACCCGGGGCTCTGCTGCGCACGTCGCAAGGTGGCGCCCCTGCAGGACGCCCTGGGCGGATACGAGGTCTGGTTCACCGGCGTCCGACGCGAAGAGGCCCTCACCCGCGCGAACACGCCGCTGGTCGCCTGGGACGAGCGGAACGGGCTCGTCAAGGTCAACCCCGTGGCGGCGTGGACGTTCGACGACCTGCTGGACTACGCCGGCCTGCACCAGGTCCCGGTGAACCTCCTCGTCGGCAACGGCTACCCGTCTATCGGGTGCGAGCCGTGCACGGCTCGCGTCGAGCCGGGCGCCGATCCCCGCTCGGGCCGCTGGGCGGGGCTGTCCAAGACCGAATGCGGGCTGCACCTATGACGCTGCAACAGACCGAGTGCCGCGACGCGCCTCGACACGCTCGATCTGCTCGAGGCCGAAGCGATCCACATCATCCGCGAGGTCGTCGCCGAGTTCGAGCGACCCGTGCTCCTCTTCTCCGGCGGCAAGGACTCCGTGGTCGTGCTGCACCTGGCGGCGAAGGCGTTCTTCCCCGGTCGCGTGCCGTTCCCCGTGCTGCACGTCGACACCGGCCACAACTTCCCCGAGGTTCTCGCCTTCCGCGACCAGACCGTCGCGCGCCTCGGCGTACGCCTCGAGGTCGCACGCGTGCAGGACTACATCGACGACGGGCGCCTCCACGAGCGTGCCGACGGCACCCGCAACCCGCTGCAGACCCTGCCCCTGCTGGAGGCCATCGCCGTCGGCAGGCACGACGCCGTCTTCGGCGGCGCCCGCCGCGATGAGGACAAGGCGCGCGCGAAGGAGCGGATCATCTCGCTGCGCGACGAGTTCGGCCAGTGGGATCCGCGCAACCAGCGCCCCGAGCTGTGGAGCCTGTACAACGGCCGACACACGCCGGGTCAGCACGTGCGCGCCTTCCCCATCTCGAACTGGACGGAGCTCGACGTCTGGCGCTACCTCGCACGCGAGGAGATCCCCCTGCCGCCGCTCTACTTCGCTCATGAGCGCGAGGTGTATGCCCGCGACGGAATGTGGCGCGCGGTGGGAGAGTACTCGCCGCCCCGCACCGACGAGACCGTCGAGCGGCGGGTCGTCCGCTACCGCACGGTCGGCGACATGAGCTGCACCGGAGCGGTCGAATCGGACGCCGCCGACCTTTCCTCGATCGTCGCCGAGATCGCCCGGTCCACGCTCACCGAGCGCGGCGCGACGCGTGCCGACGACCGGATCTCGGAAGCGGCGATGGAAGATCGCAAGAAGGACGGGTACTTCTGATGACCGTTGAAGCAACGGCACAGGGACCGGTCGCCGCCGTTCGACAGGTTCAGGGTCCGATCTCGGGAAGCCTGTTCCGCTTCGCCACCGCCGGCTCGGTCGACGACGGCAAGTCGACGCTCGTCGGGCGCCTGCTGCACGACTCGAAGGCGATCCTCGCCGACCAGCTCGAACAGGTCGCCCGCACGTCGGCCGAGCGCGGCTTCGCGCACGGCGCGTTCGACTTCGCACTGCTGACCGACGGACTGCGCGCCGAGCGCGAGCAGGGCATCACGATCGATGTCGCGTACCGCTACTTCTCGACCGGCAGCCGCAGCTTCATCCTCGCGGACTGCCCCGGCCACGTTCAGTACACGCGCAACATGGTCACCGGAGCCACCACGGCAGACGCGGTGATCGTGCTGATCGACGGCCGCAAGGGCGTTCTCGAGCAGACCCGCCGTCATCTGGCGGTGATCGCGCTGCTGCGCGTGCCGCACGTGATCGTCGCGGTCAACAAGATCGACCTGCTGGGCTACGCACAGGATGCCTTCACGGCGGTCGCGGCACAGGTCGAGGCCATCACGACGGAGCTCGGCATCGAGGACGTCCACGTTCTGCCCGTCTCCGCCCTCGAGGGCGACAACATCGTCGAGCGCTCCCCGCACACGCCCTGGTACGACGGTCCGGCGCTGCTCGAGCTGCTCGAAGCGCTGCCGGGTCAGGACGAGCTCGAGTCCGCTCTGGACGCGTTCCGCCTGCCCGTGCAACTCGTGCTCCGCCCGCAGGGAGGCGTTTCTCCCGCGGTCGGCGCGGATGAGGCGGAGTCGCTCCGCGACTACCGGGCGTCCGCGGGGCGCATCTCGTCGGGCGCCGTGCAGATCGGCGATCCGGTGCAGATCTTCCCCTCCGGCATCCGCACGACCGTCTCGGGGATCGCCGTCGCCGGTGTTCCGGTCGAGCGGGCGACCGCGCCGCAGTCGGTCTCGCTGCAGCTGGCCGACGACGTCGACGCCGCGCGCGGAGCTGTCATCGTCGCGGACGGAACCCTGCCCGCCGGCCGCCGGCAGATCGACGCCGAGCTCTTCCAGCTCGATGCCCGGCCGCTCGTCGCGGGCGCGCGCGTTCTCGTCAAGCACGGCACCACGACCGTGCAGGCCGTCCTCGCGCAGATCGACTCGCGGTATGACCTCGACGCACTCACCCACGAGCCGGCCGACACCCTCGCCGCGAACGACATCGGCCGCGCACGACTGCGCCTGGCCGCCGACCTTCCGCTCGAGCCCTACCGCGCGAACCGCGCGGGCGGCTCGTTCCTGGTCATCCACCCGTCCGACGGCGCGACACTCGCCGCCGGCATCACGCGCGACTGACTGTTGCGTATCCACCACCGCACCACCCGCTGAAGGAGGCGACACCGTGAACAACATCCGCACTGCGACGACGATCACCACTCTGGGACTCGTGGCCATGATGCTGGCCGGATGCGCCTCCGCGGCGGGCAGCACCCCCGAAGCGGCGACCGAGCTGCGCCTGGGGTACTTCGCGAACGTGACGCACGCCCCGGCGCTCGTCGGACTGGAGGAGGGCATCTTCGACGACGCCCTCGGCGATGTCGAGGTGACGACGCAGGTCTTCAACGCCGGGCCGGCCGCGATCGAAGCGCTCTCCGCCGGCGCGATCGACGCGACCTACATCGGCCCCAACCCGTCGATCAACACGTTCATCCAGTCCGGGGGCGAGTCCGCGCGCATCATCGCCGGCGCGGCCACCGGCGGCGCCGCGCTCGTCGTCCGCGAGGGCATCGACACCGCCGCCGACCTGGCCGGCACGACGATCGCCACGCCTCAGCTCGGCAACACCCAGGACGTGGCTCTGCGCAGCTGGCTGGCAGGCGAAGGCTACGCCACCGACACCTCGGGCGGCGGTGATGTGAACATCACCCCCACTGAGAATGCGCAGACGCTCACCCTGTTCCAGCAGGGCGAGCTCGACGGCGCGTGGCTGCCGGAGCCGTGGGTCTCGCGTCTGATCCTCGACGCCGGCGCCCACGTGCTGGTGGACGAAGCCGACCTCTGGGAGGACGGCGAGTTCCCGACGACGGTGCTCCTCGTGCGGGCGGAGTTCCTCCAGCAGCATCCGGACGTCGTCGAAGACCTGCTGGAAGGTCACGTCGCCGCGGTCCAGTGGATCGCAGACAACCCCGAGGAGACCCCCACGGTCATCAACGACGCCCTCGAGGCCGAGACCGGCAAGCGGCTCGACGACGCGGTCATCTCGCGCGCGCTCGAGTACGTGACCTTCTCGGTCGATCCGCACGCCGACACGTTCGAGACGCTGGTGGCGAACGGACTGGAGGCCGGCACGCAGAAGGACGGCTCGATCGAGGGGCTGTTCGACCTGCAGCTGCTGAACGCGATCCTGGCCGATGCCGACGCCGAGCCGGTCTCGGCCGCGGGACTCGGCGAGGACTGACCATGACCGCGCCCGCGCCGCACGCGACGCCCGCCGCATCTTCCTCACCGGGAGATGCGGCGGGTGGTGCGCCCGCGACGCCGCCGCTGTTCCCCAGCTTCGACGGCGTCATGCCGGTGCGGCCGCCGACGGTCGCGCCTCAGCCGGCCGTGCGCATCGACCGGGTCGGCAAGCGGTTCGGCGACGGTCCGGTCGTGCTCGACGACATCACGCTCGACATCGCTCCCGGAGAGTTCGTCTGCCTCCTCGGCGCATCCGGCTGCGGCAAGTCGACCCTGCTGAACCTCATCGCCGGACTCGACCGGCCGACATCCGGCCGGATCGAGACCCCGGTCGAGGGCGCGGCGGTGATGTTCCAGGAGTCCGCGCTCATGCCGTGGCTCACGGCGCGGCGGAACGTCGAGCTCGCGCTGCGCCTGCGCGGCGTTCCGCGCGCGGAACGCCGCGAGAAGGCGCTCGCACTGCTGGACACCGTGAATCTCGCGGATGCCGCCGACAAGCGCCCCCATGAGCTGTCCGGCGGAATGCGCCAGCGTGTCGCGCTCGCGCGGGCCCTGGCGCAGGACCGTCCGGTGCTGCTCATGGACGAGCCCTTCGCCTCACTGGATGCCATCACCCGGGATCTGCTGCACGAGGAGCTCGAGCGCGTGTGGCGCGCGACCGGACGCACGATCGTCTTCGTCACCCACAACGTGCGCGAGGCCGCCCGGCTCGGGCAGCGCGTCATCCTCCTCACGAGCCGCCCGGGTCGGGTCGGCGGGGAGTGGCGCATCGCCCAGACGAACGGCCGCCGCATCGAATCGCCCGAAGTCGCCGCGCTCTCGATCGAGATCACCGACCAGCTGCGGAAGGAGATCCGCCGAAATGCCGCATGACACGACCATCACGGCCGCCGCAGGATCGGATGCCGCCGCCCCGCACTCCGAGGATCTCCGCAGCCTGGAAGCCGGGCTCGATCGACTGCAGATGACGACGGATCGCCCGTCCAGCCGCTGGCGGCGGATCACGGCGAGCGTCCTGCCTCCCGTGATCTTCGTCCTCGTCCTGATCGCGATCTGGCAGCTCTACGTCGTGATCGCCCAGCCGCGACCCGACATCGTGCCGGGTCCGCTCGACGTGCTCGGCGCGCTCGGCGCCGCGTGGGAGAGCGGTCGCCTGCAGGAGGCCGTGCTCACGAGCCTCGAACGCGGCATCGTCGGGTTTCTCATCGCGATCGTCGTGGGCACGCCGATCGGCCTGCTGCTGGCCGAAGTGCGCCCGCTCCGCCGTGCGGTCGGGCCGATCATCTCGGGACTCCAGGTACTCCCCTCCGTCGCATGGGTGCCCGCGGCCATCATCTGGTTCGGCCTGTCGGACGCCACGGTGTACTTCGTCATCCTGATGGGTGCCATCCCGTCGATCGTGAACGGACTCATCGCGGGGGTGGACCAGGTGCCTCCGCAGCTGCGGCGCGTGGGCACCGTGCTCGGCGCCACGAAGGTGCAGCTGGCGACCGCGGTGATCCTCCCGGCCGCGCTCCCCGGTTACCTCGCCGGGCTCAAGCAGGGCTGGGCGTTCTCCTGGCGCTCCCTCATGGCCGCCGAGATCATCGCCGTGGGAGGCACGATCGGCTTCGGCCTCGGCTCCATGCTGCAGCAGTCCCGTGAGCTGGCCGACCTCGCAGGCGTGCTCGGCACGATCCTCGTGATCCTGTTCATCGGCATCCTGATCGAGCTGCTCTTCTTCGGACCCCTCGAGCGGCGGATGCTGCAGCGCCGGGGTCTCCTGCTCTCCGGAGGTGCGCGATGACCCTTCGACAGGCTCAGGACACCGCCGGACGTGTGACACTCGTCGGCGCCGGGCCCGGCGATGCCGGCCTGCTGACGATCCGCGGCCTCCGCGCGCTCGAACGAGCGGACGTGATCGTCGCCGACAGGCTCGGCGCCCGTGCGGTGCTCGACGGGCTCGCCGCCGAGGGCGTCGAGCTGAGCGCCGAGGTCGTCGACGTCGGCAAGCGACCCGGCCATCACGCCGTGCCGCAGGACGGCATCAACGCGCTGCTCGTGCACCTGGCTCGCGAGGGCAAGAGGGTCGTGCGCCTGAAGGGCGGCGATCCCTACGTGTTCGGCCGCGGCGGCGAGGAGCTCGCGTTCTGCCACGAGGCCGGTGTCGAGGTCGAGGTCGTCCCCGGGATCACGAGCGCCATCTCTGTGCCCGCGATCGCCGGCATCCCGCTCACCCACCGCGGGCTGGCGACCGCCTTCACCGTCGTCACGGGGCACGACCAGATCGAGGCGCTGGGCGGCGGGCGCGACCACACCGTCGTGCTGCTGATGGGCGTCGGAACTCTCGCCCACTCGGCGATCACACTCGCCCGCGGCGAACGCGGCGACGACTGTCCGGTCGCGATCGTCGAGGACGGCTTCGGCGCGCGTCAGCGCGTCACCGTGGGCACGCTCGGCACGATCGCCGCGCAGGCCGCCGAGCGCGGCATCCGCTCGCCCGCCGTCGTCGTCGTGGGCGACGTCGTGCGGATCAGCCCCTACTGCCCCGCCGAGCTGGCCGTCAGCGCGCTCGGCGTCTCGGAAGAGCTCTCCGCGCGGCTGGCCGCCGAGCACGCCCGGAGAAGCGACGCCGACTGAATCCGACCCTCCCCAACAACGAAAGGCCCTCCGTGACCTCTCTGAACCTGCGCGTCGCGATCGTCGGCGCCGGTCCCGCCGGAATCTACGCGGGCAACATCCTCGCCGGGTCCGTCCGCGAGCGCGGCGGTACCGTCGAGATCGACCTGTTCGACTCGCTTCCGGCACCGTACGGCCTCATCCGCTACGGCGTCGCACCCGACCACCCGCGCATCAAGGGCATCGTGAACTCGCTCCACGAGATGCTGGATGCCGGCTCCATCCGCTTCATCGGCAACGTCGAGGTCGGCCGCGACATCGCGATCGACGACCTGCAGGAGCGCTACGACGCCGTGGTCCTCGCCACCGGTGCGATCCGGGATGCCGCGCTGGACATCCCGGGCATCGGCCTGCCCGGATCGTACGGTGCGGCGGACTTCGTCGCCTGGTTCGACGGCCACCCCGACGTCCCGCGCGAGTGGCCGCTGGATGCCGCCGAGGTGGCGGTGATCGGCAACGGCAACGTCGCCCTCGACGTCGCGCGGGTGCTGGCCAAGCACGCCGTCGACCTGCGCTCCACCGAGGTGCCCGACAACGTGCTGGCGGGGCTCGAAGCCTCCGCGGTCACCGACGTGCACGTCTTCGGGCGGCGCGGACCGCTCGATGTCAAGTTCACGCCGATCGAGCTGCGCGAGCTCGGCGAAGTGCCCGACGTCGACATCGTGCTCGCCGATGAGGACTTCGCCGGGCTCGAACTCGCTGCGGGGTCGAGCAACCAGCTCAAGGTGATCCTGCGCACATTCCAGGCGTGGCGCGCGCGCGGCACGACCGGCGCGAGCCGGCGCCTGCACCTGCACTTCTGGCACGCGCCGGTCGCCGTCCTCGGCGACGAGCGGGTCGAGGGCCTGCGGTTCGAGCGCTCCGCGATCGGCGGGGACGGGGTCGTCCGCGGCACGGGCGAGCTGCGCGACATCCCGGTGCAGGCGGTCTACCGCGCGGTCGGCTACTACGGCACGCCGGTTGTGGACGCGCCCTTCGACTCCGTGCGCGGCGTGATCCCGAACGTCGAGGGCCGCGTCGTCCCGGCATCCGGCACGGCACCCGTCCCGGGGCTGTACGCGACCGGCTGGATCAAGCGCGGACCGGTGGGGCTCATCGGCCATACCAAGTCGGACGCGATGGAGACGATCGCGCACCTCGTCGCCGACGTGGAGGCCGGGCTGCTCGCGGCGCCGGTCGTCGACGGTGACGTGCTCGACCTGCTCGAGGAGCGCCAGGTCGCGTACACGACGTGGGACGGCTGGCTGGCGCTCGACGCCCACGAACGCGCGCTCGGTGCGGCGCACATGCACACCCGCGAGCGCGTCAAGGTCGTCCCGCGCGAGGAGCAGGTCGACATCTCACGCGCTGACAGCCTCGCGCTGTCGTGACGTACGTCATCGCACTGCCCTGCGTCGATGTGAAGGACCGGGCGTGCATCGACGAGTGCCCGGTCGACTGCATCTACGAGGGCGAGCGCTCGCTGTACATACATCCCGAGGAATGCGTCGACTGCGGGGCGTGCGAGCCGGTCTGCCCCGTCGAGGCCATCTACTACGAGGACGACGTTCCCGACGAGTGGCAGGACTACTACGCGGCGAACGTCGAGTTCTTCGACGACATCGGCTCGCCCGGCGGCGCGGCGAAGGTGGGCGTCTACGCGAAGGACCACCCCCTGATCGCGGTGCTGCCGCCGCAGGGAGCCGGCCATGACTGACGCATCGGCCGTTGTCGTCGATGCGCTGATCCTCGGCGGAGGACCCGCCGGCCTCTCGGCGGCGCTCAATCTCGCCCGGGCGCGCGCCACCGTGCTGGTGGTCGACGCCGGTCGGCCGCGCAATGCGGCGACGCTGCGCTCGCACGGCTTCCTCACCCGCGACGGCATCTCACCGCTCGAGCTGCGCAAGCTGGCGCGTGCGGAGATCGCCGTATACCCCACCGTCCGCGTGCTGGACCGCACGAACGTGACGACACTGTCGGAGGTCGATGCCGCAGACGGCATACGCTTTTGCGCGGAGCTCCGGGGTCACAGGTCGGGCGGCCCGACCGTCGTCTCGGCCAGGTCGGTGCTGATCGCGACGGGCCTGCGCGAGACGCTCCCGGTGATCCCGAGCCTGCGCGGCTTCTACGGCATGACACTCTTCAGCTGTGCGGCGTGCGACGCCTGGGAGCTGCAGGACCGTCCGCTGGCGCTGATCGGCGAGACCCCGGACCTCCCCGCCCGTGCACGCCTCATCGCCCGCTGGACGGATGACCTCACGGTCTTCACGAACGGCGCCGACGTCGTCGACACCGTCGAAGAGGCCGAGCTGGCGGCATCCGGCATCATCGTCGAACGCCGGCGCATCGACGACCTCGAAGGCGACCGCGGCATCGTCTCGGCCGTGCGGCTGTCGGACGGCTCGCGCATCCGCATCGAGGGAGGGTTCATCCGCCCGCAATGGGACCCGGCCCTGGATTTCCTCGCCGGCGTGGCCGCGGACCGCGACGCCGAGGGTCACCTGCTCGTCGACCGGTCGGGCCGCACATCGATCCCCGGGCTCTACGGGGCGGGGGATGCCGCGGCTCCGGGTCCGCAGCAGCTCATCGTGGCCGCCGGCCAGGGCGCGCGCGCTGCGGCCGTGCTGATCCACGACGCGGTGGGCGTGCGCACCGCCCACTGACCCCCGCGGTCACCCACGCAGCAGCTGGAACACCAGCGTGTCGGCCAGCCAGCCTTCGAAGCGAGCGGGTGACCACCCGGCATCGGTCACGAGCGCCCCGTAGACGCCCGCTTCATCGACTCCCCCCGGCCCCGGCATCCGTGGTCCCCACATCGGTCCGGTGGAAATTCTGGAACGACCTGGACGCGGTCGGCCCCCGCTGATTCTGGTACCTGTTGCCGTACGCGGCGGAGCCGTACGGGTTCTCGGTCGGAGACGACAGGCGGAAGAAGCAGAGCTGGCCGATCTTCATGCCGGCCCACAGCTTGATCGGCAGTGTCGCGACGTTCGAGAGCTCGAGCGTGACGTGCCCCGAGAAGCCGGGGTCGATGAAACCTGCGGTCGAGTGCGTGAGCAGTCCGAGCCGGCCGAGGGACGACTTGCCCTCGAGGCGCGCGGCGATGTCGTCGGGCAGGCTGACGAGCTCGAAGGTGCTGCCGAGCACGAACTCGCCCGGATGCAGGATGAAGGGCTCATATGCGGGCGTCTCGATGAGGTGGGTGAGCTCGGGCTGGTCTTCGGCCGGATCGATGAACGGGTACTTGTGATTGTCGAACAGCCGGAAGTAGCGGTCGAGGCGCACGTCGACGCTCGAGGGCTGCACCATCTCGGGGTCCCACGGATCGAGGCCGATCCGGTTCGCGTCGATCTCGAGGCGGATGTCACGGTCTGAGAGCAGCACGCGACCAGCCTAGGGGGCGGACTCGCCCGACTGCGGCTCGAGGTGGCGCTGGCCCGCATCCGCCCGACGATGCATCATGCTCTCGAGGGTCGCGACGATTCCCATGACGCCCACGGCGATCGCGAGCGCCGCGAGAGGCCGCACAGCCGCCAGCACCGGGATCGCGGCGACCAGGAGAACCGCTTCCGCGGCACGCATGATAGGGCGGCGCACTCCGACGAGGAGGGCGAAGACCACGGTGCCGAAGGCGAAGGTGGCGATTCCGGCGCCGAGCGCGATCGCGCCGAACCAACCGAAGGGTTCGGCATCCGCGACGTGCTTCATCGCGTCTTCGATGCCGAGCGCCGTGAGGATGATCCCGGCGATGATCACGAAGTGGGCATAGGAGTAGGCGTCCGCGCCGAGCCTGGCTCGACTGCGCTCGTCGCGCCGCTCGAGCGCGTGCTCGCCGAACGCGGCGAGGCGCGCGAAGTACGACCACCACAGCAGCACCGAGAGGACGACCGATGCTGCCGCGCCCATGATGATCGGAAGGTCGATCGGCTCGCGAGCCACGCCGACCCCGATCGCCACGATCGACTCGCCGAGGGCGAGGATCACGACCAGCCCGTGCCGCTCCGCCCAGTGTTCTGCTGACGGCAGTCGCCACCCGCGGCCGAGCAGGGAGCCGACCCACGTGCCGCCCAAGTCGTAGATCATCGCGATGAGCCACAGCCACAGCTGGGCCTGGCCGCCGAGGAGGGCGCCCACGAAGATCAGGACGACCGCCGGCACCAGCGCCACCGCGAAGATCATGAGCTGACGGGCGAGCGCCTTGTCGCCTCGTGCGACGATCGCGTACAGCGTGATGTGAATGAGCCGTACCGCGGCGTATGCGCACGCGAAGACGACGGGGCCATCCCACCCGCCCTCGAGGTCGTCATACGCCTCGGGAATCGTGAGCGCTGCGATGAACACCGCGATCATCGCGCCCGTCATCACAGTGCGCAGGAAGGGCTGATCCGCGGACGCCTGGTTGGAGATCCAGCTGAACCCGGCCCAGGTCCACCACATCAGCGACAGCACGATCAGCGCCTGCATGACCCCGATCGCGCTGTGCGACTCCGCCATGAGTCTCGACACCTGAGTGAACGCGAACACGTACACGAGGTCGAAGAACAGCTCGAACGTCGTCACCCGGCTGGTGCCTTCTCCGATGCTCGGCGCGGGGATCGAGATGCGGCGCGCACCCGTCACCGGGGCACTCCCACCGGGCGATACGCTCACCCGGCCAGTGTATGGCCGCTCCCGCGGACCGGATCCGGAGCGGCCGGAGGTCGGGTTCTTGTTATGCTTGCCGGGCGCCGCAAAGGCGCGCGGGGATGTAGTTCAATGGCAGAACTTCAGCTTCCCAAGCTGATAGCGCGGGTTCGATTCCCGTCATCCCCTCCAAAGGCCCGATGCGGCACCACAGGTGCCGCGTCGGGCCTTTCGTGCGCATGCCGTCGGAACCGACCCGCTTCGGGCGGGCCCCACCGCCCCGAGGCTCCGCCCGCCGACGCAGTCGGCGAGTGGAGTGGGCGGAGGGACGATTCCCGTCATCCCCTCCAATGCCGTAGGAACCGGTCGTGGTCGCCCGCTGCTGCTCCGGCCACCGGAGTCTCCAGGATGAGGCACCCATTGCGTGCGCGAGCCCCATGCAGGACGCTGGGCGTGCGAGGGGACAGGTCCAGAGGTGAACGGAGGTGGAGATGGCCGGCAAGCCTCTATACGACATGGTGGTGGTGTTGCCCGGGATCACCGGCAGCGTGCTCGAGAAGGACGGCAAAGACCTCTGGGCCATATCGGGGCAGGCAGCCTGGCGGGCGCTCCGGACATTGGGGGACTCCCTTCAGGAATTGGCCCTTGACGGCGACGATCCCAGCGGGATCGTCGCGACGCGACTGATGCCCGACGCGCACGTCGTTCCGGGGCTGGTCAAGATCGACGGCTACTCAGCCACAGTGGCGATGGTCGCCGACACATTCGACATCGTGCGGGGGTCGGTCGATGACGACAAACCCGCCAACTTCATCGAGTTCCCCTACGACTGGCGGCTGGACAATCGGGTGAACGCCCGAAGGCTCGCCGAACTGGTTTCGGATCGTCTGGCGCGCTGGCGCGAGTACAGCCATAACCCAGGCGCCAAGACCATCTTCCTGGCTCACAGCATGGGCGGACTGATTGCTCGCTACCACCTCGAGGCACTGGAGGGCTGGCGTGACTGCCGAGCGCTCGTCACGTTCGGAACCCCTCATCGAGGCTCATTGAATGCGGTGAACTTCCTCGCGAACGGTTACAAGAAGCTGTTCGTCGACTTGACGGAGGTCATGCGCACCTTTCCTTCGATGTATCAACTTCTGCCGATCTATCGGGCGCTCCGAACCGGCCAGGACTATGTGCGCGTGGCGGAGACGAAGGGGATCCCCGGCATCGACCAGGCGCGCGCACAAGACGCGTTGGCCTTCCATCGCGAAATAGAACGAAAGGTCCAAGACCACCGGACCGACGCGGAGTACCTCGACGGGGGTTACGCGATCATTCCCGTTGTCGGCACCCGGCAGCCCACACTGCAGTCAGCCGTGCTGACCGACAAGAGTCTCACCGTGACCGAGGATCTCCCCGGTTGGATGGATCCGTCGCTGGCCGACGGGGACGGCACGGTTCCGCGAGCGTCCGCCATCCCGATCGAGATGTCGGATGCGTACAGGGACAGCTATGCAGCCGAGAAGCACAGCTCGTTGCACTGCAACCGAACGGTTCTCGAAGATATCCGTGGCCGGTTGGAGCAGATGCAGGTTCGCGGGCTGCGGGAGATTCGGGGGCCGAGCGAAAGCTCCGCTGCTGGAGAGCGTCCCGCACTCGCACTGGACGTCGAGGACTTGTACCTGGAGGACGAACCCGTTGTCTTGAGCGCACGCCTGGTGAACAGCGAGCAATCGGCAGGCGGTTTGCGCGGGCATGTGGAACCCATCGACGCTCCGGCGTCGTTCGCCCCCCGATCTGTCGACTTCTCTGAGAGCGCGAACGGCTGGATGTGCTTGCTGGAGGACCTGCCCCCCGGTCTCTACCGCGTCGAGGTCCGCACTGAGAAGGCCGGGCCGTCGGCGCCTCCCCCCGTCCACGATCTGATCGAGGTTGCCGGGGCGGTCTGATCGTGAGGAACGAGAAGCTGCTCTCATGGCCGCCATGGTCGCGGGTCGATGACAAGGGCCTGGCACGGTACGTCACTCAACAGGCCAGCCGCTGGGCATCGCTCTCCGTAAGCCGCTTCGATCTCGCCGGCCAACCCGACCGACAGCGCACCGTCGCGCGAGCCGTTTATGAGGCGCTCAAGGAACGTGGAATCCGCTATGCACTCGAGGAATATCTGCCATCGGAGGCGCAACAGGTGATCCGGACACCGCCGGAGATCCTCACGGCTCCGCGCGAAGGGACATGCCTGGACCTGGCGGCGCTCTTCTGCGGGTTGAGCCTCGCCAACGAACTGATCCCCATCCTGATCGTCGTCGATGGTCACGCCCTGGCGGCGGTGTCGCTCACGCATGGGGTGCGGGACTGGAACCGGTACCGGCCGGGGCGAGAGCTCTTCGAGACCGGCCCGCTCACCGACCCGCAGAAACTCCGGGACCTGATCGACGCGGGATCCTTCCTAGCGGTGGAATGCACCGGTTTCGCGCACAGTGAGCAGCTCGGCCAGATCGATGACAAGCCCGAAGGCCTAGGTCGAGTGGGTGGCTTCCTGGGCTTCGAACAGGCGGTTCAGGCCGGCAGACTGCAGCTCGACCGCGCTGATCGACCGTTGCAGTTCGCCATCGACATCGCCGTCGCCCACTACGGCTGGCGCATCGAACCGTACCCGCTGGAGGCACTCCCGGGAGCATCGATGACCAACATCTATCGGTTGCTCGGTGAAGCGCCTGGGGCGCTGTCACCGCACTTGAAGGTGCTCGATTTCGAGAAGCTCGTCGAGGAACGCACGCGAAACTTCATAGGGCGCGACTTTCTCTTTCGTGCAATCGACGACCTGCTGGTGAACCCGGACTTCCCGTCGGGCTATGTTCTCATCCGCGGGGAGCCGGGTATCGGCAAAACCGCACTGCTGAGTCAACTCGTGAAGACGCGCGGGTACGTACACCACTTCAACATCGCGCCACAGAATATTCGCTCGGCGCGCGCGTTTCTCGAGAACGTCTGCGCCCAATTGATCGTGCGGTACGAACTCGGCCACTCTGTCCTGCCACCCGAAGCATCCCAAGACAGCGCCTTCCTCAGCCAACTGCTCACCGACGCGGTTCAGAAGAGCGGCGATGAGCCCGTCGTGGTTCTGGTCGACGCTCTGGACGAGGCCGAGGATCTCGGAGTCGCCGCCAACGCGAACCGGCTCTACCTGCCGCAAGTGCTGCCTCGTGGGGTGTTCTTCGTCATGACTTCGCGGGAGCAGGTTGACTACCGCCTCGACGTCGACCGGCGCGAGGACCTCTACCTGCGCGACGATGATCCACAGAATCTCGCCGATGTCCGCGCCTACGTGCAGGGTTTCATCGAGCAGCATGAGGATGAGATGAAGAGTCGAATCGCGGCGTGGGATGTGGACGTCGACGCATTCATCACGGAACTGACCGGCAAGAGCCAGGGCAACTTCATGTATCTGGTTCACATCCTGGAGGACATTCGCGGCGGCTCACTCTCGCTCGAGAACGTCGACAGCGTCCAGGACCTACCCAAAGGCTTGCGCGCTTACTACCAAAGGCATTGGCGACTGATGCGTGAGCAGGATCAGGATCGCTTCGAGCGCATCTACGAGCCGGTCCTGCGCATTCTGGCTACTGTGCGTGAGCCGGTCGCCCTGGAGTCCATCCAAGAGTGGACGCAGGTCGAGCCCGCCAGAATCAGGGACGTCGTACGCGATTGGCGGCCGTTCTTGAACGAACTCGGCTCAGCTGCGGACGGACCCCTATACCGCGTCTACCACGCCAGCTTTCAAGAGTTCCTCGCCGAAGAGGGCGTTGGCCTCAAGCCCTACCACCAGCGAATCGCCGAGACGGCCTTGCGCAAGATACCGGGATTTCTGTCCACCACTGCTCGAAGTCCGACCGAGTAGGAATCACTCGCCGGAAAGCCGTCACTCCAGCAGACCGATACTGAGAGGCCCGGCGCGCCTCGCCCCGTCTACCGTGTGGCACCCCTCCAGCTTGGGGCGCCATCGCGATCATCATCTGGAACCCCTCCACACCCGAAGCGCATCCATGCGTCCGTGGAACAGGCGTTTCTCCGCGTCGGGCCACGCGCCGACACTCACCCCGTAGGGCCATTGCACACCCCGCACTGGCCCGAAGCTCGAAAACTCCTGAGCTCTGACCGCTCCATCGACTGCAATCTCGGACGTGTCGATTCCGTCATAGTTGTATCGGATCTCCACCCAACGCCGAACCGGCACGACTCCTGGCGTGCTGCGAACTCCGCCCCAATCGGAACCGCTGTAGACCGTGGCGCCGAGGCTCCCATCTGCGTCTATGAACAGCGCGAAGGACAAGTAAGCCTCGATCACGGTCTGACGGCCCGCCAGCGCGTCGATCCAGATTCTCGTTGTCACGCGGACGCCGTCCATTTGCGCCCACGATGCGGATGGCAGAACGGCGATGCGGCTGTGGCGACCGTCGAAGGCCATGGCGCGTCCGCGCCTGTAAGGACCCTCCGCCCGCCGGATGTGGACCGCCCGGATCGCGTTGCGGTGGCCGGACGCGTCCAGGGGACCCGCATCGCCCTGCCGCAGATCAAGAGCGAGTTCCATGCGGGCTCTCCTTTGCGGCGGCCGTGAAGTAGACCGTCTCCAGCCGTTCAGCCATGACTTCGATGGCGCAGTCCGCGAGGACGTGCTCCCGGGCACGAGTGGCGAAGGCCTGGCGTCTGCCCGGCTCGTCGAGCATCGTTGAGACATGCGTGGCGAGGGTGGCAACGTCCCCCGCGTTCGCCAGCAGCCCATCCGTTCCCGACCGGACGATATCGGGGATGCCACCGACGTTCGTTGAGACGACGGGAACGCCGGCGGCCATCGCCTCGAGGAGGGCGAGCGGAGTGC
Organism: uncultured Actinomycetota bacterium; assembly: GCA_963750955.1. Taxonomy (GTDB): domain Bacteria; phylum Actinomycetota; class Actinomycetes; order Actinomycetales; family Microbacteriaceae; genus Microbacterium. The sequence continues at coordinate 120,093 of CAVVSI010000005.1, read as the reverse complement.
CCTCGTAGTCCGACGTGTGCAGCAGCACCGTCAACGCCGAATAGATGGGGCGCATGTTGGTGACTTGACCCAGGAAGCGCACTCGGGACGCGATCCCCAGCCGCCGCGCCAGGCTCTCCAGCTGGGTTCGGGCTGGGCCGTCGCCCACCACGGCGAACCCCACATCGCCGCGAGTCGCACAGAGCGACGCTGCAACAGCGAGAAACACATCAACGCGCTTCTCGGGGTCGAGGCGGCCGACGATGCCGACCACAGGCGTTCCCGGTGCGAACTCCAGGATCGCGGGATCGCACCGTTCAGTCTGCGTGGGAACACCGTTCACGACGAGGGTCACCCGGTCCGCGCCGAGCACTCTGCGGGCCCGCGACATCATGGCGGCGCTGCACACCACAACGGCGTCGGTGCGCCGGCAATGCCACTGCTCGATCATCGCCCTCGCACGGGCGCGCGGCGGCGAGCTACGCCACTGGTCGTGCAGCGTATACACGATCGGCCGTTGTGCCCACACCCGGCTGACTCGTCTGAGCGCATGGGCCAGGTAGAGGGCTCGGGGCCCGTGCGCGTGGACGACGTCGATATCGGGGGGGTCGCGTAACAGCGCGAGGAACACACGCAGATGTCCGTCGAGCCGGTGCCGACCGACGTACGGCAGCGAGCGGACAGGCACCTGGGATTCTTCGAGGATTTCTGCGTACTCGGTCGACGCCGGGGCGATGATGAGCGGCTGCACCTCCCCCACCCTCAACTGCGCGCCGACGACTCCGATGATGAGAATGTCTGCGCCTCGGATCACGTCGTCTGAATAGATGAGCTGGCCTACTCGGATCACTCCCACCACCTCATCGTCCGCCGGCTCTCTGCTGCAACCCACGTAAGCGCCTCGGGCCCCCCCAGCGCAGCGACGACCGGCAGGAGGGTCGTCAGTCCATGCACGCAGTCTTCGCGACTTCCGGAAGCCAGGTTCGCCAGTACCTCCTCCCACACATCATTGAGCCTGAATTCGTCGCCACCCAACGCCGCGTGACGTCGCGCAACCGCGCTGAGCACGCGGAATCGCTCTCCGCGGGACCTGAGCGAGCGTCCACGCGCGAGCACGATCTCGAGGACGTACGCGTCGCCGTGCGCCGCAACGCGCTCCAACGCCGTGGCACACCAATACTCGTCGACGATCTCGGCGGCAATCGTCAAAGCCCGCTCCAGCCGCAGGCGGAAGGCGAATGAGGCCGCCACAGAGGCCAAGGCGCCTGAACGCACGGGTTCGAGCCCTTTCTCCATACCGATGGCGATCGATGCCGCCTGATCGAGGAGCGGGCAATCGGGATCATCCGGAAGAGCATCGGCGACGAGCGTCTTCGCCCGGACCTGGCCGCTGGACGTGGCCGGTTCATCGGTCAGACGCCGAGCCGAGGCTGCGGCAGCATCACGGGCGATTCCTTGAAGGCCATTCGCGCACTGCGCGATCAGCACCGCCCGTCGGTGCGGATACGGCGATGTCTTGGCCAGTCTCAGCGCCTCCCCATCGAAACCCGCATCCATGAGCGGAGAAACCAGGCCTTCGACAGCCTGGCCGTACCAGAACCGATCTTCGATGGAGGCGAGCAGGCTGGACAGAACGTCCGGCAGTTCGTCGAGGCCAAGGGCGATCGCCCGCCCGGCGAGCACCCCCAAGACTCGCATTCGCTCCTCACGGTCGGCTAGAGCACGTGCGGCCTCGACCGCAGTCCGCCAACCCTGGGTATCCAAGTACGGAGCCGCCTGAGTCAAGCCGTCGGCCGGAGACCGATCCCCCGTCAACGCAAGCAGGACAGCGACAGCGCGGTGCCGCTGCGACCCGCTGAGCCGGGGAAGAAGTGTTCGCAGTGCACCGAGCTGGGCGTCGGGATCGGGCAGCGCCTCGACTCGTGCGACAGTGACGGGCATGCCCCCGGCGGCAGCCAGCTCACACTCCAAGATCAGACGCTGGGACGGATCATGCACTTCGACGGCGGCGAGTTCCATGGCCGCGCTGAACTGGCCACTCTCCGTCAACCAGACAGCTGCCGCCCGCAGCAGCGCCGCATGCGCCGCCTTGCCGCCGACTCTTCCGGCAGCGGCGATGGCTGCGTCACGATACTGCTCGGAGTCGTCCGCCAGTGCTGCCAGGCTCTCAGCCAGCCAATACGCGGAGGTGATGTGTCGGGCGCCTCCCTCCCTCACGAACGGTGTGAGATTCGCCACCGCATGAGATCGCCGTTGATTGAATTCCGCGCGGAAAGCCTGTGCTCCGTCGGACGATTCCAATTCGGTAGCCGCGATCTTCCGGTGATAGGGAAGAGCCTGCACGCTCTTCTCCAACGCGGGATCGATGGGCTCGCCCACCATCGAGAACGCAACGGCGCGCAAGTACGCATCGGTGACGGTCCGAGCGATCGCTGCCGCCCGACGCGCCATATCCTCCGGAAGATGCTCGGCCAAGCGCCCCAGCTCCCCGACTCGCCAGAACTCATCCGGTATCGCAGACACTGCTCCGAGCGCCTCGGCGGCGACGTCGCTCGGCACATCGACATCGCCCTTCGCATGGCTCAGCACCTCAAGGGCGGCAGTGAGGCCCTCGGCCCTGTCCCTGGGATCGGGAATCTGACGGATGTAGGCGAGAGCTTCCGCAACGACGAGGTCGCCCCGGCGGACCATGGAGATGAGCAACCGCACAGACATGTTCGCTGCGACATTGCGCACAGCGGCCATGCTGAGCGCGTAGCGCGTCGCGTAGCCCAGAGCCGTCGCGGCTCGTCCGCGTTTCAACTCCTGACGCGTCTGCTCTCGAGCTGTGGAAGCACCGATGTCCAGATGGTCCAGATACAGCTGCAGGTCGCCGTGCACCATGACCGCGGCATACCACGCATTCTTCGAGCCCACCGCGGGCCTCAGAGCTGTGTCGGTCCGCGACGTCTCCTGCTCCAGACTGAGCAGGCGGTGCAGATCGCTGTGCAGTCCCGCCGCCGCCAGGTGGAGCGGCACATGTCGCAGGTCGTACGACGTCATCTCCGCAAGCGGTGACAGCCCACGGGCCTGCTGCGCGTCGGCCATTCACCCATAGTCGTACCTCCGGGTGCTTGCGAGGAAGCTCCGGCGACCATTTCACCGGCTTGCGGAGCATCGAGATCCGGCCCTTCGGCAGAACCGAGGGAGTCGACGAGCGGAGAGGGCAAGGGATGACCCCGGTCATCGGCCCCGGCACCTACGCCCGCAGCCGGATCCCGGAGGCCTCGAGCTCGAGGGCGGCCAGTCGGCGCATGACGGCGTCGTCGCCCCGACGCCACGCGCCCATGGCGTCGACGTCGATCTCGGCGATGGTCGTGAGCTTCTGGTTGGCGAGGGCACGCAGCGCGAGCAGATCGACGCCGACACCCGCACGCACCATGTCTTTCGCACGCCCGGCCCGGCGTGCGAAACGGATCCGCGGCACGAGCCACAGCACGAGGATCATGAGGATCGGCAGGACGGCCACGCCGATGCCCAGCGTGAGCGCCAGCTGCTGGACCAGCTCCTGCTGGCTCTGGCCGGCATCCGCGAGCGCACCGCCCGCATCGCTCGCCGCAGAGAACGGCATCCGGATGCCGGATCCGATGAGCGGGATGCCGCCGAGGGTGTCTCCGACCTCGGTCATGGTCTCGCGGAACCCCGCGCCCGCATCCTCCATCTGCCTGCCGAAGGTCGAGAGCTCGGTGATGAGGCCGTAGATCGTCGCCCCGAACCACACCCACGCCGCGATGAACGCCAGCGCGATGGCATCGGCGAGGATCTGGCGTGTTCTCCGGGGCCTGAAGTCCGAGTACAGTTTCACGGCTTCACTCTTGCACGGCGCCGGCCGGCCGCGTCCGCGGAGCTCGCCGAGGCGCGCGGTCGTTCCCGAGACACGCAGCCGCCGCGCTCAGGCGAGGAACGGCTGGTGCCGGTACCCCTCCGGGTCGAGGATGGCGACGGTGGCCTCGGGCACCTCGACGAAGGTGCCGGGCAGGTCGTTCAAGGGCTCGGAAACGACGACGTGTGCATCGTCTCCGAAGAGGGCGAGCCGCTCGGCGTCCGGATACAGCTCGCGGATCGCCGGGATGTCGACCGAGTGGAACAGCGAGCGCGAGCGTCCCTGCGTCGAGTAGCGGAACGCCCAGAGGGTCGCGCCGTCCGAGACCGCGATGGTCCCCTGCATCGGAAACCTGACACCGTGGTCCCGCCCGACCGCCTCGACCTTCCGCACCGCCTCGGTCATCGCCGCCACCGGGTCCTCGCGCAGCCCGAACGTGAGCGCGAGGTGGAACAGCACCTCCGAGTCGGTCGTTCCGCGTACGTGCGGATACAGCGACGAATCGATCGCGAACGTGAGGTCGCGCTTGACCAGCGCGAAGTCCCCGAGGAACCCGTTGTGCATGAACAGCCAGTTCTCGTATCGGAACGGATGGCAGTTCGTCTGCTGGATCGGGGGCCCGCCCGCCGCTCGCACGTGAGCGAAGAACAGCGGACTGCGCACCGCCGCAGTGATCTCACGCAGGTTCTGATCGTGCCACGCCGGCTCGATGCTGTGGAACATGGCGGGGATGCCGCCGGCCCCGGCATCCGGCGGATACCAGCCGAACCCGAACCCGTCGCCGTTGACCGTCTCCGCGCCGAGCGGGGAGTTCAGCGACTGGGCGACGAGCGAATGCTGGGCGTCGAGGATCAGCAGCGACGGCTGAAGCGGTTCCCCCCGGTAGGCGAGCCAGCGACACATGATGCATCTCCCTTCGCGAGGTGTGCACCGCCCGCGGCCGCGCCGGTGCATCCGAGCATCAGGCTATGACCTGCCCGCCCCATTGTCCTGCCACCCGTCACTCGGGCTTTGCATCAGGCCACGGGCTCGGCGGCGGCCCTGCTCGCCGATCGCACCGCGCCGATGCTGGCGAGGATCACCAGCGCGATGCCGACGATCTCCATCCAGAGAAGCTCCTGCCCGAGCAGGAGCCACCCGGCGAAGGCCGCGGTGGCCGGCGCAAGGCTCATGAGGATCGCGAATGCCGCCGCCGGGAGCCGTCGCAGGGCGATGAGCTCGAGCGCGTACGGGATCGTCGACGAGAGGATCGCGACCGCGGCGCCGAGCGCCAGCAGGTCGGGGCGCAGGAGCGCCGCCCCGGCCGAGACGATGCCGAACGGGAGGGCGATGAGGGCGCCGGCCGTCATCGCGAGCGCGAGTCCGTCGAGCCGGGGGAACTCGCGGCCGACCCGTGCTGACGCCAGGATGTAGAACGCCCAGCTCGCCGCCGCACCCAGGGCGAACAGCACCCCGATCGGGTCGAGCCGGTCCCACCCGCCTCCCGCGAGGGCGACGACACCGGCGAGCGCGAGCAGGGCCCACAACCAGGCCGAGCGGCGCCTGCTCGCCACGATCGACAGCACCAGCGGCCCGAGGACCTCGATCGTCACCGTCACGCCGAGCGGCAGCCTGGCCAGTGCGAGGTAGAAGAGGCCGTTCATCAGGGCCAGTACGACACCGAAGCCCAGCACTGCCGACCACCCGCTGCGCGAGTGACCGCGGAGGCCGGGGCGGGCGATGAGGAGGAGCAGGATCGCAGAGAACACGAGCCGCAGCATGACCATGCCGAGCGGCCCGACCTGCGGGAACAGCGTCACCGCGAGGGCGGCGCCGACCTCCTGGCATGCGAGCCCGACGACCACGAGCAGGACGGCGGGACCCGCGCCCGCCCGGGAGCTCACCACCCCGGCATCACGCGGGCGGTGCCGAGCAGATCGCCGACGCGGCGATCTGGTCGTGGTACTGCTGCGCGGTCCACGGGAGCCCGGCATCCGGAGCCGTCGCGCCGTCCGTCGCGGGAGCCTTCGATGCGATCGCGGCGAGCTCCCACGCGAGGCTCTGCGCGAATCCGCCGCCTCCCGCCGAGTTGTTGAGCACGACCGCGACCGTCAGACCCGAGGTGGGGTCTGAGAACGCGGCGGTCGCGTAACCGGGCACCGAGCCGAACTGGCCGATGAGCGAGCCGGCCTGGAGGGCGCCGCCACTCGCGGTGTACCAGGACGGTGCGCCCTCGTAGACCGAGACCGGCTCGTCGAACCGGTCGACACCCTCCGGAAGGATCGCTCCGGCGGCCAGGCCCTGCGCGTAGCGGCCGAGATCGCGTATATCGGAGACGACGCCCGAGTCTGTGAAGCCGGTGCTGGCCGAGAGCTCGGTGACATCGAGCGGCTCGGCGCAGTTCATCGCTCCTTCGGCATTCCGCAGGGAGTGGTGCCCGTTCAGGACCGGACCCGACGTGGACGGCTCGGCGGCGGCGCTCGAAGGCAGCTGCGTCGCTACGAGATCGAGCGGGTCGAACACGTAGTCGTTCAGCAGATCCGCGGCGCTGCGTCCGGTCGCGCGCTCGAGGGCGGCGCCGAGCAGGAGGTACCCGGCATCCGAATCGCGGTAGGCGGCACCGGGCTCGGTGGTGCGCGGCTGGCCGAGGCCGTAGCTGGCGAGCTCGCGCGGATTCCACTCGCGAGTCGGATTCTTGAGGAACATGTTGAAGAGCTGACCGCTGTACGACCCGATGCCCGATGTGCTCTCGCACAGCTGGCCGAGGGTCACGCCGGAGAGATCCGGGACTCCGGGCACCCACTTCGACACGGGATCGTTGACACGCAGCGTGCCCTCCTCGGCGACCGCGTACAGCACGTCGCACGTCATCGCGCGGGTGACCTGGCCGATGCGGAACTCCATGTCGTCGGTGACCGCCTCGGTGCTGGTGGGCGACTTCACGCCGACCCCGGTGACCAGGCTCCCGCTCCAGGGCGCCCACACGCCGACGATGGCCCCCGACGAGCCGGATGCGGTCATGGCGTGCGTCACGGCGTCCTGCAGCTGCTGCGCGGTCGCCTCGGGCAAGGCCGCTTCCGCCTGCGGCGGCACGTCGATCTCGACGTGCTCATCGGGCGCGCATCCGGTGATGACGAGGGACGCCGCGATCACGGAGGCCAGGACGAGGGCGACACGCCGTCGTGTGGGTCGAGCCCGCATTCTTACACCCCCCGTATCTGCATTGAATTCAAACACACTGCGGCCGCGTACCCACCACGGCCGTCCGTAGTGTAAAGGGATGACTCAGGTTTTCGACGACAACGTGCTCGCTGGCGTGCTCTCCCACATGAACGACGACCACCAGGACGACAGTCTGCTGATCGCGCGGGCGTTCGGCCCCGCAGCGGATGTCGTCGCAGCGACGATGGTCGGATTCGACGGCGACGGCGGCGACTGGAACGCCCGGCTGGCCGACGGGGACGAGATCGCCGTCCGGGTGCCGTGGCCGTCGGGCCCGATCAGCGAGCGGCCGCAGGTGCGGCGCGAGATCGTCGCGCTGTACGACGAGGCGTGTCGCAGGCTCGGCGTCCCACCGCGGCCGCACGCGTAGAACTCGTCGAGTTAGGTCAGCCTAAGTACCTCTACACTGTGGATCATGAGCGACCTCGTCCCGTTCTCCACCGCCCTCCGCGAGCGCTCGAGCGCCGCCCACTCGAGCAGCGAGGGCGCCGGATTCATGTCCGACCTGATGAAGGGCGAGGGGACGCGCGAGGACTACATCGCGCTGGTCGCCCAGCACTGGTTCATGTACGCGGCGCTCGAGCAGGCGGCGGAGCGCATGCGCCGCGATCCGGTGGCATCCGTCTTCATCAGCGACAAGCTCACGCGCCTGCCCGCCCTGGAGGCGGACCTCGAGTTCCTCGTCGGCTCCGACTGGCGTGACCGCATCTCGCCGCTGCCGACCACGAAGCGCTACGTGGACCGGATCGAGCACGTGGGCGGACCTGGCCCGGCGGATTCGTCGCGCACCACTACACGCGCTACCTCGGCGATCTGTCCGGCGGCCAGTTCATCGGCCGGCTGATGGCACGCCGCTTCGGCTTCGAGACGAACGGCATCGGCTTCTACATCTTCGACGACATCGCCGACCCGAAGGCCTTCAAGGCCGTCTACCGCGAGCAGCTGGATGCCGCTCCGTGGGACGCCGCCGAGCAGCAGCGCGTCATCGAGGAGGTGCTGCTGGCCTACCGGATGAACACCGAGGTCTTCGACGACCTCGCCGCCGCGAAGGCGGCCTCGCGGGTCGCCTGAGCCGAGGCGTCGCGTCAGGATGCCGCGGCCCGGACCCCCGCCATGAACCTCTGCACGTCGGGATCGACGCGGATGTCGCTCGGCCGCAGCGGCCGAGACAGATACAGACCGTCGAGCGAGGTCAGCCGGCTGAGCGCGACGTAGGTCTGGCCCGGGGCGAACGCCCCCGAGCCGAGGTCGACGATCGCGCGATCGTACGTCTTGCCCTGGCTCTTGTGAATCGTCACCGCCCACGCGAGGCGCAGGGGGAACTGGGTGAACTCGGCGACGATCTCCCGGGTCAGCGACTTGGACCCGGGGTCGTAGGCATAGCGGAACCTCTCCCAGACGGCCGGCTCGACGTCGAACTCCTGGCCTTCGACCTCGACCCGAACGGTCCCGCCCGCGATCCGCGTCACGGTGCCGATCGTTCCGTTCACCCACCGCGGCGGCTCGCCGAACGACCCGGTGTCATTGCGCAGGAACATCACCTGCGCGCCGACCTTCAGCTTGAGGTCGACATCGGCCGGGTACGCGGCCTCACCGCGCCCGAAGTCTCCGCTGATCTCGGCGGTCGCCGTCTGCTCGCGCCCGATGAGCTCGGTCAGGTGCCGCCGGTTGATGCTGTTGACGATGTCGTTGCGCGTGGCGAGCGTGATGATCGGGTGCTCGCCGTCCGCCGGGTCGGGCGGAGTGCGTGCGCCGGTGTCGTTGAGCACCTGCGCGATGTCTGCGGTGACCCGCCCGTAGCGCACCGCGTTGAGCATCGCCTTGAACGCGGGGTCGGCCTGGCGGTGGATGTCGACCAGCTCGCGGATGCTCAGATCGGCACCGTACGCTCCGATGTCCATCAGCCCGTCGGCGGCGACGCTGCCGACCCACACCTTCGCGTCGAAGAACCAGAACGAGCGGTAGTGGTCGCGGATGTAGTGCGCCTCGTCCCCCCGCGGCGGCACCGGCGCCAGCTGGTAGGGGTCGCCGAACATCACGATCTGCACGCCGCCGAACGGCTCGGCACGCCTGCCGCGCGCCTGGCGGAGCGACCGGTCGATCGCATCCATGAGGTCGGCGTTGACCATCGAGATCTCGTCGATCACGAGCGTGTCGATCGCGTTGAGGATCTTGCGGGTCGCGTCTGACTGGTCGATCTGCCCGCTTGCGATGAGCCCGATCGGCAGCCGGAACAGCGAGTGGATCGTCTGGCCCTCGACGTTCAGAGCGGCCACTCCGGTCGGGGCGCACACGGCGATCTGCTTGGAGGTGTTCCAGGCGAGGTGCTGCAGGAGCGTCGACTTGCCGGTGCCCGCGCGGCCGGTCACGAAGACGTGCTCACGGGTGTCCTCGATCAGGCGGAAGAGCGCCTCCTGCTCGGGTGAGAGCGGAGGTGTGTTCACCGACTCATGTTAACGACTGGATGCCGTGCCCGACCCGCGGCGACGCGGACGGTGGACAGATGGTCGCGTCACGCCGATGGACGGCATCCGCCTTCTCCCAGGGGAGGGTTCCTAGACTGAGGGCGTGGACCAGCCGGCGATGGACACGGTGGCGGAGCGCGCGCCCGCACCTCCGGTCGCCGCGCCCCCGGGATCCCGCCGACGCGGCCGCCTGGGTCTGGATCTGACTCTCCTCGTGATCGTGGGAGTGCTGCTGATCGCCGCCGTCGCCGCGGGCGCCGCGGCGATCCACCGGGAGTTCTACAGTCCGACCGCCTTCGTCGAGCGCTACCTCGGTCTGCTCGCCGAAGGGCGGGCGGCGGATGCCCTCGCCGTGCCCGGTGTGACGGTGGACTCGGCGCAGCTCGAGAGCGCCGGTCTGCCCGCGACCGCGTCGGACGCGCTGCTGCGTCCCGACGCGCTGGCGACCCTCACCGACATCCGGATCGGCCCCGAGGAGACGGCCGAGAACGGCAACGTCCTGGTGACCGTGAGCTACCACGCCGGCGCGTTTCCGGGCACGACGACCTTCGAGATCCAACCCAGCGGCTGGGTGGGGGTGGCTCCGACGTGGCGTTTCGCGAAGAGCCCGCTGGCTCTCATGGACCTGTCGGTGAAGGGCTCGATGACCTTCGACGTCAACGGCTTCGCGATCGACAAGCGACAGGTCTCACCGGACGGTGCCGACGCCGATCCGCTCGCGCCGGTCTCTCTGCTGGTGTTCTCGCCCGGCATCTACTCGGTGTCGGTCGACACCCGCATCTCGGCATCCCGCGGAGTCGCGGTGCTCTCCGACAGCCCGCTCGCGGAGGTGCCTGTCGAGATCCAGGCCTTCGCGACGCCCGAGTTCGTCGGCCTCGTCCAGCAGCGCGTCGAGGAATTCCTCGACGCGTGCGCCACGCAGGCGGTGCTCCAGCCCACGGCATGCCCCTTCGGCTTCGTCGTGCAGGACCGCATCGTCTCGCCGCCGAAATGGTCGGTCACGGCCCAGCCCACCGTCTCGGTCGTGCCCGACGGCGCCGGCTGGCGGATCCCGCCGGCAGATGCGGTGGCGCACATCGAGGTCGACATCCGGTCGCTGTTCGACGGCTCGGTCTACGAGGTGGCGGCCGATGTGCCCTTCTCCGTCGCCGGCTCGATCTCGGTGCTGCCCGACGGCACGGCATCCATCACGGTGAGCAGCCCCGACTCCCCCTGACGGATGCCGCGGCCAGCGCCCTCGGGCGGGCGCCGCGCGCACCGGCATCCGTCCGTCCCGCCCGCCGATCCGCGATGATGTGGAGCGGAGGAAGCGGATGAAGCCCCAGGGAGTCGCCCGGTGGGTGCCCGGGATCGCCACGCTGCGCGGGTACCGACGCGCGTGGCTGTGGCCGGACGTCCGCGCCGGCATCGTGGTGACGGCGCTCCTGATCCCCGCCGGCATGGGCTACGCGGTGGCAGCCGGACTCCCGCCCGAGACCGGGCTGTACGCCACGATCGTGCCGCTGCTGGCCTATGCCGTGTTCGGTCCCTCTCGCATCCTCGTCCTGGGTCCCGACTCCGCGCTCGCGCCGATCATCGCCGCCGCGATCCTTCCGCTCGCGCTGGGGAACGACAGCCGCGCGGTCGCCCTCGCAGGCCTGCTGGCGATCATGGTCGGCGCTCTGCTCCTGCTGGGCGGCATCCTGCGCCTGGGCTTCGTGACCGACCTGCTGTCCAAGCCCATCCGGGTGGGGTACCTGAACGCGGTCGCACTGCTGGTCATCATCTCGCAGGTGCCGAGGCTGCTCGGCTTCTCGATCGACTCGGTCTCGCCGCTTCAGGACATCCTCGCGATCGCTGAGGGCGTCGCCGCGGGCGAAGTGCTGCCGCTCGCGACGGCATTCGGCGTGGGGTCGCTCGTCGTCATCTTCGCGCTGCGCTGGCTGCGATCGCCGATCCCGGGCGTCCTCGTCGTCGTCGTGGTCGCGACCGCCCTCACGGCGATCCTCGGGCTGTCCGGCGCGCTGCCCGTCGTCGGGGCGCTCCCCCAGGGTCTTCCTGCGCCTGCACTCGGCGGCCTGACGTGGGCCGACGTGGGATCGCTGATCCTGCCCGCGGCCGGCATCGCGCTCGTCGCGTTCACAGACAGCGCCGTGCTCTCACGCGCGCTCGCCGCGCGCCGGGGCGAGAGCGTCTCGGGCAGCCAGGAGATGTCGGGCATCGGTCTGGCCAACATCGCCGGCGGTCTGCTCGGCGGATTTCCCGTCTCGGCGTCATCGTCGCGCACTCCGGTCGCCGAGCAGGCCGGCTCGCGCACGCAGCTGACCGGCGTCGTCGGAGCCGCACTGCTGGTGGCGTTCATCCTGCTGGCGCCAGGACTCACGGCCTTCCTCCCGTCGGCCACTCTCGCCGCCGTCGTGATCGGGGCGGCGGTCAGCCTGATCGACGTGCGCGGGTTCCGGCGGCTCCTGCGCTTGAATCTGGTGGATGCGGCGCTCTCGCTCGCGGCGTTCGTCGGCGTGCTCGTCTTCGGGGTGCTCGAGGGCATCGTCATCACGATCGGACTGTCGCTGCTCGCCTTCGTCCGCCAGTCCTGGCGGCCGTACAAGGCCGAGCTGGGCCGGGTGACAGGGGTGCGGGGCTACCACGACCTGTCGCGCTATCCCGAGGGAGAACGGATCCCGGGCATCGTCATCGTGCGCTTCGATGCCCCGCTGTTCTTCGCGAACGGCGCGGTCTTCGACGACTACGTGCGCTCCCGCGTGGACGCCGCGGGGCCGGGCGTCGAGACGGTCATCCTCGCCGCAGAGCCGATCACCGACATCGACACGACCGCGATGGACGAGCTGGTCGAGCTGGACGACTATCTCGCCAAGAACGGCATCCGCCTCATCCTGGCAGAGATGAAGGATCCCGTCATCGACGTGCTGCGGCGATACGGGCTCACCGAGCGGTTCACCCCCGACCGTTTCGCTTCGACGGTCGGTGCCGCGGTCGACGAGCTGACCGGAACGCTGCGCAGTGATCTCGGCGGCACGAAGTGGGAGGGCGAGCCGGGCTCGGAGAGCGAGCCGGGCTCCGCGGACGAGCCGCCACCGGCTCGGTGACCGCGTTCAGCGACCGCGGCGTCCCGCTTCCGGTGTCTATTGACGCTGCGCGTCCCGCTTCCGGTGTCTACTCGACGCTGCGCGTCCCGCTTCGCTAGCGCCGCGAGCTGGGCGTTGTATGCGTCGAGCTCGGCGTCGCCGGTACGGTCGGCGTGACGGTCCGCGCGCTTCTGAGCCCGCTCGTCGCTGCGGCTCCACTGGATCGCCACCGTGATCGCGAGGATCAGCGTCGGCAGCTCGCCGATCGACCAGGCGACGCCGCCGCCGATGTACTGGTCCTCGAGTGGCGTCGGCCCCCATGTGCGCCCCATCGCCCCGAACCACTCCGCAACCATGAGGCCCGACTGGCTCATGATCGCGATGCCGAAGAACGCATGGATCGCCATGACGGCGATCAGCAGCACCAGGCGGCCGGCGTAGGGCAGGCGGTACTCCACCGGGTCGATGCCGATCAGGGTCAGCACGAACAGGTAGCCGGTGACCAGGAAGTGCGCCGTCATCCATTCGTGCCCGAGGTGGTCGTACAGCGACCATCGGAACAGATCCGTGAAGTAGAAGATCCAGAGCGACCCGACGAACAGCCCGGCGGCGACGAACGGATTCGTGACCAGGCGTGCCACCGGGGAGTGCACGGCCCAGAGGATCCACTCCCGGCCCCCGCGCGTGCCGTCGTCACGCCTTCGGATCGCTCGCGCGGCCAGCGTGACCGGCGCCCCGGCGACGAGCAGCAGCGGGATCGCCATCGTGAGCAGCATGTGGCCCATCATGTGGATGCTGAAGAGGTAGTCCTGGTAGGCGTTGACCGGGCCGCAGGTGACCCAGAACAGCAGCAGCAGGCCCGCGACCCAGAGCAGCGTGCGGTAGAGCGGCCACTGATCGCCGCGGCGGCTCAGCCGCCACACGCCGGCGAGGTAGAGGAAGATGCCGAACCCGGCCGCGAACGCCCACAGCAGGTCGAGATTCCACGACGTCAGCCACCGATCGAGCGTCAGCTCGGGCGGCAGCGGCGACCCGGTGAGCAGCTCGGCGGGCGTCCGCACGGACGGCAGGTCGGTCGTGGTCGGCGGGGCGGTGCGGGCCAGGGCGGCCGCGGCCCCGCTCGCGAGACCCATGAACGCGAGTTCCAGCGCCACCAGTCCCCAGAAGCGCCGGGAGGCGGCATCCTCTTCCATGCGCCCGATCAGGCGCTTGCGGTACCAGGCCCCCAGGAGGCCCAGGGCGATGAGCGCCCCGACCTTCACGAGCAGGATCGCGCCGTACGGTGACGCGAGATTCGCCCAGGCGCCGACGGCGATCGTCCCGCGGACAGTCCCCGAGATCGCGACGACGACGAAGGCCGCGAGCGCGATGCTCGAGTAGCGCGACATCGCGACCGCGAGCGCGGAACGATCGATCAGTGGGCGCACGACGACCATGAGCAGGAGCCCGCCGAGCCAGACGGCGGCGGCGATGATGTGCAGGACGAGGGCCATGACGGCGGAATCGTGATTCGCCTCTTCGCCGGAGTGGCCCTGTGTGGCCATGGGCACGAGCGCGGCGATCGCGAGGATCGCGATGAACAGCGTCGGCGTCCACGAGCGCACTGCGAACGCGAGCACGGTGATCGCCGCCCCGGCGATCGCGGTGATCAGCCAGGTGCGACCTCCCTCGGTCTCGACGAGGAAGCGGCCCAGCTGGGCGCCGAACTCCGGACCGAGTCCGATCGCGGGATTGAACGTATTGACGAACGTGAGGAACCCGGTCGTCGCCGCGGCGACGGTGAAGATCGCCGCGGAGATCGACGCCGTGTCCAGCGCAGCGTCGAACTCCCGCTCGCCCGCCTTCAGGGTGAACAGCGCGGTCACCAGCGCGCCGACCATGCCGGCCGCCGACAGGTTGACGAAGAGCGTGGCAGTGGGCAGTCCCCAGCGCACCAGCGGACCGGGATCGCCGATCGCGAACGGTGCGGCGCCGCCGCCGATGACGAGTCCCCAGACCAGCGCACCGAGCGCGACGACGACCAGGATCGCGGGCCCGGCGGTCCGCAGCGCGCGGGGCGAGACGCCGCCCCCCGACACGTCGCGCGACGCCGGGGCGTCACGGAGCGGCGGGGAGGCAGGGATCACCTTTCCAGCCTAGGCGGGACGCAGAAGGGGGATGCCGCGACTGCGGCATCCCCCTTCTGCGTGCGAAGGTCTACTTGACGGCGGCCTTCAGCTTCGAACCAGCGGTGACCTTGACGCGCTGGCCGGCCGGGATCTTGATCTCGGCGCCGGTCTGCGGGTTGCGACCCGTGCGAGCCGACGTCTGGACACGCTCGACAGCGAGCCACCCGGGGATCGTCACCTTGCTGCCCTTGGCGACGGCCTCGGAGATGGTGGAGAAGAGGGAGTCGAGCACGCCCGAGACGGCGGACTGGCTCTGGCCCGTCGCGCTCGCGATGCTCGCAACGAGTTCGGTCTTGGTGATGGACTTGTCAGCCATGTGGTTGTCCTCCAAGGCGGCGCGGGCGCCGCCTTTCATTGCTCGGACCGGATGGCGCATTGCCCCCGGCTGGTCGGATCGACCGTCCCCGACAATACCCACAATCCGCGGAATCCCGCGGATTTCGGCGCCCCTTGACGTAATCGATCGGCGTGTCCCTGATGCCCGTGTGACAAATGTGGCTGGTGTGACGCGAGAGGTGCGGATCTCGACGGCGAGACCCATACGGCGGGCAGGCTCAGCCGGTTCGGCGTCCCGATGCAGTCTCACGGTCGAACGGGAATGCCGAAGGCCCGGAGCTCCGAGGAACTCCGGGCCTTCGACGGTGCTGTGCTTACCAGCTCGACTTGGTCACGCCGGGCAGCTCGCCGCGGTGCGCCATGTCGCGGAAGCGGACACGCGAGATGCCGAACTTCGTCAGGACTCCGCGGGGGCGGCCGTCGATGACGTCGCGCGAACGCACGCGCACGGGCGAGGCGTTCTTGGGCAGCTTCTGCAGGCCGATGCGAGCGGCTTCGCGCTGCTCGTCGGTGCTCGTCGGGTCGACGAGGGCCTTCTTCAGTTCGGCGCGCTTCGCGGCGTAGCGGTCGACGACCACCTTGCGCTGCTCATTGCGCGCGATCTTGCTCTTCTTGGCCATGTGATCAGCGCTCCTCTCGGAAGTCGACGTGCTTGCGGATGACCGGGTCGTACTTCTTGAGCACGATGCGGTCGGGGTTGTTGCGGCGGTTCTTGCGCGTCACGTAGGTGTACCCCGTGCCGGCGGTGGAACGCAGCTTGATGATCGGACGTACGTCCTGAGCCTTCTTGGCCATCAGAGCTTCACACCCCTCGCCTGGATGTCACGGACGACGGCCTCGATGCCTCGGGCGTCGATGACCTTGATGCCCTTGGCCGAGACGTTGAGCCGGATGTTGCGGCCCAGCGACGGCACGTAGTAGGTCTTCTTCTGCACGTTCGGGTCGAAGCGGCGCTTCGTCCGGCGGTGCGAGTGCGAGATGTTGTGACCGAAGCCGGGAACGGCTCCTGTCACCTGGCACACTGCTGCCATGGTTTCTTCCTCCTGAATACCGTGGAACCGGACGGTTCCACCCAAGATCCCTTGTCTGCACCCGCCCGGAAAGCGGCCCGCGAAGGCCTGGATTCGGAGGAGGGTACGTACTGAGCGCTGGAGTGCGCGCAGACAAAGAGTCAGTTTAGCACGCGCGGCTGCTCGAGCCGAACGGATGCCGGGGCCGACGACCTCGGCATCCACAGGTCGACTCGTCGCGAAACTTCCTCCACATCGAGCGCGAATATGCCGGTCTGCGCATCATCGGGGTGGGACGATGAGTCACCTCACCTCGCAGGGGGAACCTATGGCAGATTCACCCGACGGCATCCGCGCGTGGCCGACCACGCCTGACGCTCTCGCAGATGTACACAGATGTCCCGGATGCTTCACGCCGGTGTCGGCTACGGTCTGTTCGGTCTGCGGCTTCGCGCTGACCGATCCCCGCGCGATCCAGGTGCTCCGCCTCGGGCGCAGCATCCTGAGGGCCGAGCTGGAGCGTCAGAGCTTGATCAGTGAGGTCCGCGCGAGCGCCGCCGCGACCGCGCTGGCGGCTGCGGCCGCCGCTCTGCCCCTGTCGATGCCGACGTCAGTGCCGGTGACCGTGTCGCGCCCGGGTCCTGATCTGGAGCCTGGGATCGTCTCGCAGCCGGCGCCCCCGCCCGAGCCCGTCTCGCAGCCGGCGCCCCTCCCGGCAGCCGAAGAAGCAGCGATGCCGCTCGCTCCCATCGGCGTTCCCGTTCCCCCGCCTCTCGCGCCGTCGCAGAGGGGACCGGCCGCCCCAGCTCCGGCGCCCCAGCGCGAACCGCGCCCGCCGCGGCGCCGCCTGAGCGTCCCGGTCCTGCTGCTGATCGTCGGAGTGTCGCTCGTCGGCATCGCGGCGATCTTCTTCATGGTCTACGCGTGGTTCACGTGGGGCATCGCCGTGCGGGCGCTCATCATCGGTGCGATCACGATCGCAACGATCGCGATCGCCTCGCTGCTGCGTCGCCGCACGCTCACCGCCACCGCCGAGGCGATCTCGGTGCTGGGCGTCGTGCTGCTCGCCCTCGACGCCTGGGCCGTGCGGGCGAATGACTTCTTCGGGACCGCCTCGGTGGAGCCCGCACTGTACGCGGGGGTCAGCATCCTCGCGATCGGCGTGCTCTGCCGCGCTTGGGCGAAGCTCTCTCGCCTGCGCAGTCCCGACATCGCCGCCGTGCTCGCCCTGCCGATCGGTCTCGGACTGGTGGTTGCCGGTGTCGTGTCGCTGCCCACCGGCGAGGCGATCGTCGCGGGACTCCTCGCGGCCGCGCTGGGCGGCCTGGCCCATGCGCTTCCTGCGCCGTGGTCGTCTGCGCGGGCGCGGGAGGACGCGGTTCCAGAACGGATCACGCTGGTCGTCATCGGGATCGCCGCCCTCGTCGCGGCGGCGATCGTGGCCGCACCGGTGTCGCTCGACAGCATCGCCGTGCCGCTCTGGAGCGGAGCGGCGGTCATCGGGCTGGGAGCCGCGCACGCTCTCCTGCTGCGGCCGAGACCCGGTCTCGAGCCGCTGCCGGCGGCGACCGCGCTGGCCGCCACGGCGTCGGGCACGTCGGCCGCTGTGGCGACGCTGCTCGGCTGGCAGCTGGCCCTGCGCGCAGATCTTCCGGTCTACACGCTTCTGGTCGCACCGGTGATCGCCGTGGCGGTGCCCGTCGTGCTCGACCGCGTGCACGCGCGGGTGCCCGGACTGAGTGCCGCGCGGATCACCGCGGCCGTCCTGGGCGCAGTCAGCATCGTGGTCGCCGTCGGATGGTGGGTGGCCCTGGCGGTGGTCGCCGTCGCGTTCGACTGGGTCCCCTGGCGGACGGATGCCGTGACGGCGCTTCCCGGTCAGGCAGACGGGGCGTGGTACGCCGCCGTGGCCGGGCTCCTCGTCGCCGCACTGCTCTTCCTGTCGCCCTCGCTCGACACGACGGCGCGGCGGAACGTGCGCCTCATCGCCGCGGGCGTGATCCTGCTGAGCGGTGCGGCCGTCGTCGCGGTGCCGGCGCTCCTCGTCGGGGTGGCGGCGGTCGTCGCAGCGACGGCGGCGTTCCTGCTCGCACGTCCCACCCTGCGGCCGGGTGCGGGCGCCGCCGCGATCCTCGGCGCGCTCACTGCGTTCGGTGCGAGCACGGCGACACCGTGGCTGTGGCTGATCGGTCTCGCCGTCGCCGTGGCCGTCCCGATCGCCGCGCAGATCATCGTGCGGCCCGCGGGAGCGGCCGCCGCATGGCTCTCCGTCGCTCCGATCGGTCTCCTCACGGTGTCGGCCTTCCTGGCCCCCGCGGCGCTCGGCGTGGCTGTGGGACAGGCGCCGGAGTCCGCCGTCGCCTTCGTCTTCCTGCAGTGGATCGCGCTGGCCTGCCTGCTGTGCGCCGTCGTTCTCCCCGGTCCGGCCGCGAGCCGCAGCACACTGGCCGTCTCGGGGTATGCGCTGTTCGCGATGTCGCTGGCCCCGTATGCGCAGGCGGCGTTCCGGATGATGGACGCCCTGCGGCCCGGTCCACCACGCCGCCCCCGGTGCTCCTGGCCGAGCCGGGACTCGCGGTCGTCAGGACGCTGGGCGCTGCTCGCGCTCGTCACGGTGATCGCCCTCGGTCGCTCGCGTGTCGCGCCGGTGCCTGCGCTCGGCGCTGCGGTGCTCGTCGCACCCGTTGCCGCCACGGCGACGTTCACGGTGCTGCAGACGACCGGGCTCGAGCAGCACGAGGCCCGGGCGCTCGCGACCGTCGGCGCCGCCGTCGTCGTGGTCTGGATCGCCGCGACATGGTCGATGCTGCGAACCCCGCAGACGACGGCTGCCCGGCCGGGGACCCGTGCCCTCGTCGATCTCGGTGCTCTCGTCACGACGCTCGTGCTGGCGTGGGGCGTGCCGGCCGATCTGCGCGGCGCGATGCTCGCGGTGATCGCCGCGGGCTTCGCGGGCGCATCGGTCTCGCGGGGCTGGGCAGCCCCGGCATCCGAACGCACCGCCGGAGTTCCATCAACCCGCATCGCCGGTGTACCGACGGCGGGCGCGCCACGCCGCCTGCTGGCCTGGCCGGCCTTCGCCTTCGCGACCGCCGCACTCTGGTCCGCTCTGTCGACACGCGCGGATGCCGCCGCCCTGCCGATCGAGGCGTACGTCATCGCGCCGGCGGTGGGCCTGCTCGCATTCGCGGTGCTGCTCGTGTGGCTGCGCCGCCACGGCGAGTCGGCTGTCGCGCTCAGCGCCTCGGTACTCCTGGGGCTGGCCGTTCCCGCCGTCGACGGCTGGAGCGGCTCCCCGGTGCGCGGCACGGTCGTCGCCGCGGTGGCCGCGGCCCTCGCCCTCGCGCTGACGTGGACCCCGGCGCTGCGTGCACGGGTTCCCGCGCTGGCAGGGGCGACCGCTGCCGTGTTCGCCCTCGCCCTCGTCGCCGTCGACCGCGCCGTCGACGCGCCCCCGGCCGGCTCCGCATGGCTGCTGCTGCTGGTCGCCGTCGCCTATGCCTCTGCGCTGGGCACCACGCGGCGCGGATCCACCGATGGGCGGTCCGCCTGGTACGCCTGGGTCGTGCCGCCGCTCGCGCTCGCTGCGGCCGTCTGCGGCGGACTGGTCGATGCCGAGCGTCCGATCGTGCTGGTCGTCGCGCTCGTCGTCCTGGGTGCGCTCCATCTGGTGGCAGCGTTCGTGGGCCGCGCCCCGCTGGGCTCAGCGACGCGCTGGACCGCCCTCGCGGGTGCGGTCGCCTTCGCGGTCGTGGGCTTCGTGGGCGGCGCGACGACGATCGACGGCGTTCGGGTCGTCGAGCTCGCAAGCATTCCGGTCGCGCTCGTGGTGCTGGCCGGGTCCGCGTTCGCTCAGTGGCGGCTCCATCGCGAGGGCGGCGACGCGATCGGCGTGGAGCGCGTCGTGTGGCTGGTCGGTCTCGCTCTCGCCGTGGCGCCGAGCGTCATCGCGCCGATCGAGACGCTGCGGGTCTGGCTCACGATCCTGCTCGCTCTCGGAGCGGCGCTCATCGCCGTCCTCGCGCCGATTCCCGCTGCTCGGTCGCTGCGCATCTCATCGGCCGTCGTGCTGACCGTGGGAGCGCTCGCGATGGGCGCGCGCACACTCGCCCAGGCCGCTTTCGAGGGTGCAGATCTCGCCGTGACCGCCGCCGGTGCCGGTGCGATCCTCGTCGCCGCAGCGATGGTCTGGAGCGCGGCATCCCGACCCGACGAACCGGCTGCGCCGCACATCCCGACGGTGGTCGGCGGCGCCGGCGCAGCCCTCCTGATCGCGATGACCGTCGTCGAGAGCGACGGCGAAGTGGCCCGCACCACCCTGACGGCCACCATCGCCGCGGTCGCGGCCGTGGGCGGTGCGGCCCTGCTCGGCCTTCCCCGGTGGCGCGGCCTCGGCAGTGTGCTCGCCATCGCCGGCCTTCTCGGGGCGCTGGTCGCGATCGGCGCCCGGCTCATCATCCTGCAGCGCGCGGACAGCGCGTCGATCGAACCCGACTTCTGGGCGATGATCGCCCTCGGCATCACTGCCGCGATCAGCGTGATGGCCCTGCGCTCCACGGCGGGATCGTCGATCGCGCGGATCGTCGCGATGACCGTCGGCGCGGCGATCTCCGCGGCGCTGCTGTTCTTCACCGCCGCCGAACTGGTGTTCCTCGGGTCCACGGGCGACGACGAGCTGCGCACGCTCTTCACGATGAGCGTGCTGACGCTCGTCGGCGTCGCGGGCTGGCTCTGGCGTTCGACGCTCGGACTGACGCCGCCCATCGTTGCCGCGTCGGCCGCTGCGGTCTTCGGCCTCGTCGCACTCACCCTGCACGACGTGACCCCGCTCGAACTGGTCACCGCGCCCCCCGCCCTCGGGCTCGTCGCCCTGGGCGTACGCGCACTGCTGCGCAACCCGCAGGCGCGCACGTGGCCCACGCTCGGTCCGGGCCTGGCCCTGCTGACCGTCCCGTCGCTCGTCTACGACCTCGGTGACAACGAGCTGTGGCGCGTGGTGGCGCTCGGCGTCGCGGCGTTGGCGCTCGTCGTGGTCGGTGCGGTCTGGAAACTGCAGGCGCCGCTGGTGCTCGGATCGGTCGTGCTGCTGCTGCACGGCGGGGCTCAGCTCTGGCCGTGGATCTCGACCGCGTACGAGTACGTGCCGTGGTGGCTGTGGCTGGGCATCGGCGGTGCGCTGCTGATCTTCCTGGCGGCGCGCTACGAGAGCAACATGCGTGCGCTGCGCACCTCGTTCACCGCGGTGACGTCACTGCGCTGACGGTCCCGCGCCCCGCCCCCAGCGGAAAGCCGACACCGTGGGGTCCTCGGCGATCCAGAACCGCCAGGGGAAGACGCCGGTCCCCGCGGTGCCCGCGACACCGACGCGTGGTCCGCTCGCGACGGCATCCGACGGCCGTGAGAGCAGGTGCAGCCGGGCGACCGCACCGGCTCGGACGGCACCGCTGATCGCGTCGATCCCGTCGTGGTGGGGATGCCGCAGCCCGACCGCATCCCCGAGCCGTCCGGGTCCGCTCGCGAGCTGCCGCTCGGTGCGCACCACCCCGCGCTCGCCGCGACGCCGCGTGGCGGCATCCCGTCCTTCGACGACCTCGCCCGCTCGCAGCAGGATTCCGCCGGCGACACCCTCCGGCCCGCAGACGACGTTCACGCACGAGTGGATGCCGTGGCTGAGGTACACGTACAGGTGACCCGGTTCGCCCCACATCGTGGAGTTGCGCAGGGTCCGGCCCATGCGCGCATGGGAGCCGGGGTCGGCGATCTCCCCGGTTCCGGCGCCGTGATACGCCTCCACCTCGGTCAGGCGCACGCGGACGGTCTCGCCGTCCACGACGGTCGTCAGGGTGCCGCCCAGCAGGCGGGGGGCGACCTCCACCGGGAGTCCGAGCAGGTCTGCGCGCGTCGCGGCCCGCAGTCCGGCGCCGGCGGGGGTGCTCATCGCGGCGGCACCTGGCACCACGAGAGGTCGAACCCCGAGAGGGCGACGATCTCGGTTCCCGTCGCGATCTCGACGACGCGCGACTCCAGGTTCTCGGGCATCGGCAGCTGATACCGGTCGTACGGATTGGCGACGGCATCCGGCGCGACCAGCACGGCGACGTACCGGCCGCTCGGCGAGACGCAGGTCTGCAGCACCGCGTCGGTCGAAGGCACCTCGAGCAGCACGTCGGTCGCGCCGCTGTCGGAGACGAACGCGACGAGTGGTGCCGGTCGGCCGCCCCGACTCGTCGGCGGGGGCCGCCAGCCGCACCGTTCCGCCACCCGGCACCGCGGTGATCGGACCGGGCCGGCCGAGCGCGCTGTCCGGCGCCACCAGACTGGACTCAGCGGCATCGGAGAGGTCGATCACGACCGGACCGTCGCCCCGCTCGACGATCGCCTCGGCCGATCCCCGAGCGATGCCTTCGATCGACAGCGCCGAGCCGAGCGCCGTCGCCTGCTCGCCTGACGAACCGGTCAGCAGCAGAGAGCCGTCGAACGAGAGAAGCAGAATGCTGTCGGTGTCGGGCACGAAGCGCCATTCGGCCACGCGCGGCTCGGCGCCCGACACGGTGACGGGGGTCGGCTCGGCACCCGCTTCGCTCTCCTTGAGCGACGCGGTGAACAGCGCGCTCTCGAGTCCGCCCGACTCGCCCAGGTCGGCATCGGAGAACGTGTAGCCGATGAGCTCGCCGCGATCGGCGCTCTGCAGGTTCGTGACGTACCCTTCGCCGGGCAGCGGCAGAGAGCGCTGCGACCCGCCGTCCAGGTCGGTCACGATCAGCTGCGCTTCCTCATCGGAGCGCACGGAGACGACCAGGTGGCTCGCCGTCGCCCGGAAGTCCTCGATGTGATCGTCGCTGAAGACCGGAACGGCCTCCTCGCCGACGAGGTCGGTGCGGAAGATCGTGTCGCCGCTGGAGGTGCGCTGCAGGAGGAACAGGTCGGCCGGCGGTGTGCGGAACGTCTCGGTGAAGGCCGCGGGCGGACCGCCGCCGAGCCCCTGCACGTCCGAGAAGGTCACGGTGTACTCGGTGTCGTCGAACAGCGGCAGAGTGAAGCGGACGCCGACGCTGCGCCCCGACGTGTCGACCGAGAACGGGGTCGCCGGCGTGACCGTGATCTGGCTCGCGTCGACGTCCTCGAGGGACTGCGAGGTCGTGACGATGAGGCGGGACCCGGATGCCGCGGCCGCGGCCGCCGGATCGACCTGCACGTCCGTCACCCGGGGTCCCTGAGCCACGTTGGCAGCGGCGCCGGCGAGACCCATCGCGGCCAGAACGCCGACGACGATCGCGAAAGCGGCCAGGAAGGCTCGGCTGCGGCGCTTCCGAGCGCGACCCGAGCGGGTGGACGCGTCAGTACTCATACGGGTCCGTGGGCTCGTCGATCGGCTCGACCGAGACGGCGTCGATGCTCAGGCGGCCGTCGGCCGTCGAGGCCACGGTTCCCGTGATCGTGACCCACTGCCCCGTCTCGAGAGCGGAATCGGATGCCGCGATCGGAATACTCGCTGGCTGCGCGTCGATCACGCAGTGCGTGATGACCAGCCGGGTGAGGTCGAACCCGCTCGCAGAGCCGTCCCCCGGGGTGACGAAGCCGGTCAGGGTCACGGCATCCCCGTCGAACGCGTCGGGATTCGTCGCCGTGGCGAACACCGTCGCCCACTCGCCGACCCCGAACGAGGCCGTGTCACCGGTCGCCGCGAGGGTCACGGCATCCGATCCCGCGAACAGAGGCGGCGCCCCGACATCGCGGGACATCGCGAGTTCGGCCGAGAGCGATGCGGGCGGCAGCACCAAGGTCAGCAGGACGACGCCGGATGCCGCCACCCCGCCGATGGCCGTCGCGGCGAGCGCCGCCGGATGGGTGGTCGGTCCGTGGGCCGCTCTCGGGCCGTGATCGTGTTCCGTCGGACCCTGAGCCGCTCCCGTCCGACCCTGAGCCTGTCGAAGGGTCGGCGCCTCGACGGACACCGTGACCGGGTCGTCGTGAAGGCCATGGTCGTGCCCGTGGTCGGCCTCGGCGCCGAGGGGGAGGGTGAAACTCAGCGCGGCGCCGACGAGCACGAGCACCGCCATGCCGACCGCGAACCACGACGACTCGGGATTGATGTAGAGGCCGAGGCGCCCGGTGAATGCCAGACCGAGAGTGACGACGGCGAGAACCGCGGCCAGCCCGACCCCGAGCCACCGCGTGGCGACGAACCCCGCCTCACGCAAGGAGATTCACCGCCGTTCCGATAGCGAAGGCCGACAGGATCACGACGATCACGATGCCGGCGAGCGTCCGCGTGGTGAATGTGGTGCGCATGAGCGCGAGCATCTTGATGTCGACGAGCGGACCGACGAGCAGGAACGCGACGATCGAGCCCGGGGTGAAGGTCGAGGCGAAGGACAGCGCGAAGAACGCGTCGACGTTCGAGCAGATCGACACGACCATGGCCAATGCGATCATCGCCACGATGGACAGGGCCGGATTCGAGCCGATCGCCAGGAGCGCCTCGCGCGGGATGAGCACCTGCACGGCCCCGGCCAGCGCCGAGCCGATCACGAGCGCGGGCATGACGGCACGCAGCTCGATCACGAACTGCGCCAGGCTGCGCCGGCCACGGCCGCCCGGCTCGTCTATCACCAGGGCGCACGTGTCGCGGAACCGGTCGGTGAGCAGGCCGTCGGGGTCGGGATGCCGGCTGTACAGCCACCCGATCAGGTTGGCGATGGCGTACCCGCCGAGCAGGCGTGCGATCAGGATGCCGTCGTCGAAGCCGAACGCCTGATGGGTCGTGATGATCACGATCGGGTTGACGATCGGCGCCGCGATCAGGAAGGTGAGCGTCTCGGGGACGGTGAACCCCCGCATGAGCAGTCCGCGGGCGAACGGCACGTTGCCGCATTCGCACACCGGCACCACCATGCCCAGCAGCGAGAGCACGGCCCGTCGCGCCCATGCCCGTCGCGGCATCCATCGTTCGATCACACCAGGCGGCACCCAGACCTGCACCACGATCGAGAGCACGACGCCGAGGACGACGAAGGGGAGCGACTCGATCAGCACGCTGACCGCGAGCGTCAGGCCGTCCTGAGCGCGGGTCGGCAGAGTGGCGGGGAAGAAGCTCGGGGCGAAGGCGTCGATGGCGAACAGCGCGCCGATCACCGCCGCACCGACCAGGAGCGCGACGAGGAATGAGCCCGAACGCGGCGGCGCGGCGACGGGACGACTGTCAGTCCGGGACACGCTCGCTCGCTCGGGCCTGTGCGCACGCCGCGCACAGCCCGAAGATGTCGACGATGTGCTCGGCTTCGCTGAAGCCGTGCTGGGCGGCGGTCTGGTGAGCCCACTGCTCGACGTCGGTCGCCTCGATCTCCACGGTCAGTCCGCAGGAGCGACAGATGAGGTGGTGGTGGTGACCGGGCGAGGTACAGGCGCGGTACAGGCTCTCGCCCTCGGGGCTCTGCAGCGAGTCGGCTTCGCCCTGCGCGGCGAGTCCGGCCAGGGCGCGGTACACGGTCGCCAGCCCGATGCCGGTGTTCTCATCGCGAAGGGTCGCGTGCAGGCTCTGCGCGCTGACGAAGCCGTTCGCGTCGCCGAGCGCTTCGCGCACCCGGTCGCGCTGCCACGTGTTGCGCTGGACCATATGCGCGATTCTACCGAGCGGCTCTGAACGGCCGCCGGGAGCGGTCGGCGAACAGGTGGGCGGGGTTCGCGGACGTCAAACGGCCGGGAGAATTCGTGCTCATCGCCCGTCGCCCTCCTGATCGGAGTCGATTCGTCCCGGGTTCTTCACGCGAGCCTCGTGACCCGGTCGCGGCGCGCGCCGATTCCGCGGCACACGAGGTAGATCACGAACGAGATGGTCGTGATGTAGGGGCTCACCGGCAGGGTCCCCGCGATTGCGAGCAGGATGCCGCCCACGGCCGACACGAACCCGAAGAGCGCCGCGAGGAGGGGCACGGCCCTGGGGCCGGTGGCGATGCGCATCGCCGCCGCCGCCGGTGTCACCAGGAGCGCCATCACGAGCAGCGCGCCGATGATGTGGACACTCACCGCGACGATCAGTCCGAGCAGCAGCATGAACGTGAGCGAGACCGCGGTGGTGGGCACCCCCCGCGCCGCGGCGGACTGCGGGTCGAGCGAGTCGAACCGCAGGGGCCGCCAGATGAGCAGCATCCCGATCAGCACGAAGGCGCTGATCGCGATGAGCCAGCCGAGCTGTCCGGTCTGCACCGACACGATCTGCCCGGTGAGCAGGCTGAACCGGTTGGCGCTGCGACCGTCGTAGAGGGAGAGGAACAGGATGCCCAGGCCCAGACCGAACGGCATCAGCACGCCGATGATGGAGTTGCGGTCGCGCGCGTTCGCGCCCAGGACGCCGATGATCGCCGCGGCGATGAGCGACCCGACGATCGACCCGGTGACGACGTCGAAGCCCACCAGCAGCGCGAAGGCCGCCCCGGCGAATGAGAGTTCGCTGATGCCGTGAACTGCGAATGCCATGTCACGCTGCATGACGAACACCCCGACGAGACCGCCGACCAGGCCGAGCACGGCGCCGGCGATCACCGAGTTCGACACCAGCAGCAGGATCTCGCCGTAGTCGGCGAGGCCGCCGAACATCGCGTCCTGGATGTCGGGCCAGTTCACGAGCCACCGCTCATTCGTGCGCCGTCTCGTGGTGGTGGTGGGATTCCTCGGCGTCGGGTGCCCCGACAACGACGAGCCGGTCACCGGCCCGCAGCACGAACACGTGTGCGCCGTACAGGTCGGTCAGGACGTCGGAGCGGAGCACCTCGCCGGGCTTGCCCAGCGTGAAGCGGCCGTTCGCGATGTACAGGATGCGGTCGACCTTGCCCAGCAGCGGGTTGATGTCGTGGGTCACCAGCATGACGGCGGCGCCGGTGCTCTTGCGATGGCGGTCGATGAGCTCGACGACGGCATGCTGGTTCGCCAGGTCGAGGCTCGTGAGCGGCTCGTCGCACAGCAGCAGCTTCGGGTCATCGGCAAGCGCCTGCCCGACGCGCAGCCGCTGCTGCTCACCGCCCGAGAGCAGCCCGACCGGACGATCGGCGAACTCGCTGGCCCCGACCGCATCGATGAGCCGGTCCACGCGGCCGTGGTCGCTGCGCCGGGGGAGCGGCAGTCCGAAGCGGTGGCCGTCCACGCCGAGCGCGACGAGGTCGCGGCCGCGCAGGGACGTGTCGCGCGGAAGGGGCCGCTGCTGCGGGATGTAGCCGATGCGACGGTTGCCGCGGCCGCGCACCTGTTCCCCCAGAGCCACGATGCGGCCCGCGCTCAGCCGCTCGAGCCCCAGGATCGCGCGCAGGAGCGTGGTCTTGCCCGAGCCGCTCGGTCCGAGAACCGCGATCAGCTCGCCCGGCTGCACCGTCAGGTCGAGCCCGCTCCACAGCTCGCGGTCGCCGCGGCGCAGCGCCGCTCCTGTGATCTCGAGCGGAGCGGTCACTGTGCGAGCGCCCCCGTCAGTGCCTCGATGTTCGCCTGCATCCACGAGAGGTAGGTCTGGCCGTCGGGGAGCGTCTCTGAGAATTCGACGGTCGGGATCTCCCGCGATTCCGCCTCGGAGAGCACCTCGGCCGTTTCGGCCCCGCCCGTCTGCGTGTTGGCGATCACCGCGCGGACCTCGCCGGAGCGCAGCAGCTCGAGCGATTCCAGGAGCGTGGAGGGGGAGACGTCCTGTCCCTCCTCGACGGCCTCCGTGAAGGCATCAGGGGTCACGTTCAGGAGCCCCGCCGCCACCACGAGGTACAGCGGCACGGGCTCGGTCACGAAGACCTCCGAACCGGCATCCGACCTCTCGATTCCGGCGAGGGCGGACTCGAGTCCCGCGATGCCGTCGGCGAAGGTGGTCGCGTTCGCCTCGAAGGTCTCGGCCTGCGTCGGGAGCAGCTCGCCGAGCTCCTGCGCGAGCTGCTCGGCGAGGTGCTCCATCGTGTGCGGGTCGTACCAGACGTGCTCGTTGAAGCCCTCGACGTGCTCGTGGGCGTGGTCGTCGTGCGCCTCTTCGGCTTCGGCCTCGGCCTCGGATTCGCCTTCGGCTTCGGCCTCGTGGCCGGCGTTCTCGGGCCAGTCGTGCGAGAACTCGACGGCCGTCACGACGGGGGCGGTCGATCCGCTCGCCTCGATCAGCGCGTCGACGAAGGCGTCGTATCCTCCGCCGTTCTCGACGATCAGGTCGGCGCGCTGGATCGTGAGCTGATCGCGGGCGCTCGGCTCGAAGGAGTGCGGGTCCTGACCGGCCGATGAAACGATCGCGGTGACGTCGACGAACTCCCCGCCGATCTCCTCGGCGATCTGGGCGTACACGTTGGTGGAGGCGACGACGACGATCCGCTCGTCGGATGCCGCGGCATCCATATCGCCCGAGGTCGTCGCGCAGCCACTGAGAACGAGAGCGGATGCCGCGGCGAGCGCGACGTGTGCGGCGAGGCGTCGGGTGGTCACGATCTCAGCCTAAGGCTATTGATAATCGTTCTCAAATCCGTCGGCCTGCTCCGGGCGGGAGGTCAGGGCCGCGCGGAGCGCTGCGGGTGCATCACGAGATCGCCCAGGTTCTCCGACACCCACGTGCGCCACGTCGACACGGTGCGCCAGGC
Source organism: uncultured Actinomycetota bacterium (assembly GCA_963750955.1). Classification (GTDB taxonomy): domain Bacteria; phylum Actinomycetota; class Actinomycetes; order Actinomycetales; family Microbacteriaceae; genus Microbacterium. The sequence goes on along the minus strand of CAVVSI010000005.1, from coordinate 91,417 downwards.
ATCGCTCACGATGTCGAAGGCGTCCGGCGTCCACAGCCAGTCCTCGAGCTCATCCTCCCGTCCGATCGCGAGGCGCTTCAGTCGCAGCAGGTCGATACGGGGGTGGTCGATCGGGTAGCCGCGGGGAGCGGTGCGCAGGGCGTCGTCGCTCATGAGGTCGAACCCGTGCGCACGCACATCTTTGAGCACCGCCTCCAGCTCGCGGGAGAGTCGAGGGTCGTCGACGATCTCGCGGAAGCGGGCAAGCGCTGCAGGCGGCACGTCGTAGACCCCGCCGCCGGCGAGCAGGCCGGATGCGCTCAACTGGAGGTAGTGGGCGACGGGCGTGCGGGTCACCATTCCGATGTGCAGCTTGTAAGGCGTCTTGTCGGCGCTGAATCGCACATCGCGGTGCGGGCGGAAGATCTTCACGTCGCCGAACTCCGGTTCGAGCTCGGAGGCCAGCGCTTCGAACGGACCGCGGACGTGAGCGGCGTAGCGCTCCTGGTTGGCCGTCCACCACGCCTTGGTGTTGTTCGCCGCGAGCTCCCGGAAGAACGCCGGTGCATCACGATGAAAGCCCCCGAAAGCCATGACCGACTCAGTCCAGGAGCAGGGCGGGCTCTTCGAGCACCGAGGCGATGTCGGCGATGAACCGCGAGACGCCGTCACCGTCGACCACGCGGTGATCGAACGAGCCCGAGACCGTCGTCACCCACCGCGGACGGACCTCGCCGTCGACGACCCAGGGCTTCTGCCGGATCGCACCGAGCGCGACGATGCCGGCCTCACCCGGGTTGATGATCGGCGTGCCGGCATCGACGCCGAAGACCCCGATGTTCGTGATCGTGATGGTGCCGCCCTGCTGGTCGGCCGGTGTCGTCTTGCCCTCGCGGGCGGTCAGGGTGAGCTTCTCGAGTGCCCTCGCGAGTTCGCGGGTGTTGAGATCCTGCGCGTCCTTGATGTTCGGCACGAGCAGCCCCCGCGGCGTCGCTGCCGCGATCCCCAGGTTCACGTAGTGCCGCACGCGGATCTGCGCGCCCTCGTCCGAGTCCACCCACGCGGCGTTGACCATGGGCGTGCGGCGGACGGCCCAGATCACGGCGCGCGCCATGATGAGCAGTGGCGAGACCCTCACGTCGGCGAAGTCCGGCGAGGTCTTCAGCCTCTTGACGAGCTCCATCGTGCGCGAGGCGTCCACATCGACCCACACCGACACGTGCGGCGCGGTGTATGCGCTGCTGGTCATGGCGCTGGCAGTCGCCTTGCGGATGCCGCGCACCGGGATCGACTCCTCGCGCCCCTCGACCGGCTCGGGCACGGAACGAGGGGGGGTGGAGGGCGCAGTCACGATCGGGGCGGTGACCGGGAAGGTCTCCTCCCGCACGTCACCCCACTCGGGTGTCTCGATGTTGCGGAAGACGCTCGCCTGCGACGCGCGCTTCAGGACGTCCTCGCGGGTCACTTCACCCGCGGGTCCGCTGGGCACGACATCGGTGAGGTCCACGCCGAGGTCACGGGCGAGCTTGCGGATCGGCGGCTTCGCGATCACGCCGACGGATGCCGCAACCGGCCGCTCCGCGGGCTTGCGCCGGCGCGACTGCACATGGCCGGCACTGCCGTATCCCACGAGCACCGAACCACCGGCATCCGGCTCGTGCGGCTCGCCGTGCTCGCTCTGCCCGGCCGTCGCGGCGGGAGCCGATGCGTCCGCGCTCGCGATCGTGATGATCGCCGCGCCGACGGCCACCGTCGCGCCCTCGGCGGCCAGCAGGTCGCCGACCACGCCGGCGAACGGCGACGGCAGTTCGACGAGCGACTTGGCGGTCTCGATCTCGACGAGCACGTCGTTGACCGACACCGCATCGCCGGGTGCGACCCGCCACGACACGATCTCCGCCTCGGTCAGGCCCTCGCCGACGTCGGGGAGGAGGAACGTCTGGGTGCTCATCCGGTGTCCTTTCGGAACAGCGTCAGGTCAATACGCCAGAGTGCGGTCGACGGCCTCGAGGATGCGGTCGGCATCCGGGAGGTAGGTGCCCTCGAGCTTGGCCGGGGGGAACGGCGCGTCGAAGCCCGACACGCGAAGGACCGGCGCCTCGAGCGCGTAGAACGCCTTCTCCATCACCGTCGCGGCGATCTCCGAGCCCAGGGAGGAGAATCCGGGCGCCTCCTGGGCGTAGACCATGCGCCCGGTGCGGCGCACCGAATCGAGGATCGGCCCGTAGTCGACGGGGGAGAGCGACCGGAGGTCGACGACCTCGCACGAGGTCCCCTCCGACTCGGCGAGCGCGGCGGCCTGCAGCAGCGTCGCCACCATCGCGCCGTGGCCGACCAGCGTGACGTCGGTGCCGCGACGCACGAGCCGGCTCGCATGCAGCGGCAGAGCGCGGGCGGACGCATCCACTTCGCCCTTCTGCCAGTAGCGGCTCTTCGGCTCGAGGAAGATCACCGGATCGGTCGAGGTGATCGCGTCCTGGATCATCCAGTACGCGTCGTTCGGGGTCGAGGGGCTCACCACCCGAAGTCCGGGCGTGTGCGTGAAGTACACCTCCGGGCTCTCCTGGTGGTGCTCGACCGCGCCGATGTGCCCGCCGTAAGGGATGCGGATGACGACGGGCATGCTGAGCGCGCCCTCGTGCCGGTTCGTGATCTTCGCGAGCTGCGAGGTGATCTGGTCGAACGCGGGGAACACGAACCCGTCGAACTGGATCTCGCACACCGGCCGGAACCCGCCCATCGCGAGTCCGATCGCCGTGCCGACGATGCCGGATTCTGCCAGCGGGGTGTCGAGCACGCGCTGCTCGCCGAACTCGGCCTGCAGGCCTTCCGTGACGCGGAACACCCCGCCGAGCCGCCCGATGTCCTCGCCCATGAGCAGGACGCGTTCGCTCTCGGCCATCGCCCGCCGCAGGCCCGCGTTCAGCGCGCGGCTGAAGGGCATGGTCTCGGCGGCGGCGGCCTGACGGGTGTCGCTCACGACGCACCCTCCTCGAAGGAGGCCTCGTAGTCGCCCAGCCACGCGCGCTGCGCGTCGATGAGCGGATGCTGCTCGCTGTAGACGTGGTCGAACATGAGATCGGTGGGGATGCCGCCGAGCGCGGTCGTGCGCACGCGCGAGTCCTCCGCGAAGGCGGCGCCTTCCGCCTCGACTTCCGCGAAGAAGACATCCGAGGCGCCACGGCCGCGGAGGTAAGCCGCCATGCGCGCGATCGGATCGCGTCGGGCCCAAGAGGCCTCCTCGTCGGACGTGCGGTACTTCGTGGGATCGTCGCTGGTCGTGTGCGCGCCCATGCGGTAGGTCATCGCCTCGATCGCGCGCGGACCGCCGCCCGCGCGCGCTTCGTCGAGCGCGACCCGGGTCACGGCGTAGCTGGCCAGCACGTCGTTGCCGTCGACGGGGACGCTCGGGATGCCGTAGCCCGGGCCGCGCCGATAAAGGGGCGCCCGCGACTGCGTGGCGACGGGCACGGAGATGGCCCATTGGTTGTTCTGCAGGAAGAAGACCTGCGGCGTCCGGTAGCTCGCGGCGAAGACCATCGCCTCGTGCACGTCGCCCTGGCTGGAAGCGCCGTCGCCGTAGTAGACCATCACGGCCTCGTCGCGCTCCGGTGCACCCGAGCCGTGCTTCCCGTCGAACACGAGCCCCATGGCCAGGCCGGTCGCGTGCAGCGTCTGCGAACCGAGCACGAGGGTGTAGATGTGCGTGTTGCCGTTCTTCGGATCGAACGGATCCCACCCGCCGTGGGTCAGGCCCCGCATGACGCGGATGATGTCGACCGGATCGACGCCGCGGATCGTGCAGACCACGTGCTCGCGGTACGACGGGAACAGGTGATCCTGCGCGCGGGCGGCGCGCGCGGAGCCGACCTGAGCGGCCTCCTGGCCGAAGCTCGGCGGCCAGAGCGCGAGCTGGCCCTGGCGCTGCAGGTTCGTGGCCTGCTGGTCGAAGGCCCGGCTGATCGACATGTCGCGATAGAAGCCCTCGAGCTCGGCATCCGTCAGCGCGTCGATGAGAGCGAGGTACGGCTCGGCGGCGGGGGTCGGCGCGAGGGTCCCGTCGGCCGCGAGGACACGGACGAGTTCGGGCGCATCGTCCGGCACGCCCGGCGAAGCGGCCGGCGCGACCGCGGAAGGCACCACGTGGGGAGGCGAAGTCACCGTTCTACGCTAGCCCGCGCCCTGAATGGCCTTCTGGGAGGTCCTTCACAACGGATGCCGCGATCCGTAGGACCTTCTCGACAGAGTCCTCCTCGCCCACGCTGATCCGGAGCCCGTCTCCCGCGAAGGGGCGCACGATCAGCCCTGCGGCATCGAATGCTCCCGCCACGTCGAGCGATTCGCGGCCCGCCGGCAGCCACACGAAGTTGCCCTGAGCGGCGGGGATGCGCCATCCCGCCTCCCGGAGGGCCGCCGCGAGGCGATCGCGCCGTTCGGCGATCGTGCGCACGCGTTCGAGCAGGGCTTCCTCGGCGTCGAGGCTCGCGAGAGCCGCTTCCTCAGCGAGGGCCGTCACCGAGAGAGGGATGCTGGTGCTGCGAGCGGCGTCGAGGATGCGCGGATGCCCGATGGCGTAGCCGATGCGGAGCCCCGCCAGTCCGAACGCCTTGGAGAAGGTGCGCAGCACGACGACGTTCGCACGCCCCTCCGCACCGAGCACGCGGAGGCCGTCGACCGACTCGGGGTCGGTGACGAACTCGGCATATGCCTCGTCGAGAATGATGAGGACGTCGGCGGGCACAGCGTCGGCGAAGGCGTCGAATTCCGCCTGCGTGACGATCGGCCCGGTGGGGTTGTTCGGGCTGCAGACGAGGATCGCCCGCGTGCGCGGCGTGACCGCCGCTGCCATCGCCGGAAGGTCGTGGCGTGAGTCCTCGGTGAGCGGCACCTGGATCGGCGTCGCACCGGCGACGACCGCCAGCCACGGGTACGCCTCGAACGAGCGCCACGCGAAGATGATCTCGTCGCCCGGGCCCGACGTGGCCAGTGCGAGCTGGGCGAGGATCGACACACTGCCCGCCGCGACGTGCACGGATCGGTCGTCGACTCCGAACCGCTCGGCGAGGCGCCGGCGGAGTCGCCCGGCGGTGGCATCCGGGTAGCGGTTGAGGGCCGTCGCCGCGTGCACCGCCTCGAGCACGCCCGGCAGCGGGTCGAACGGGTTCTCGTTGCTCGAGAGCTTGTAGGCGTCCGTGCCGGCCTGCTTGCCCTGCTGGTAGGCCGGGAGCGCGGCGATCTCGGGGCGGACCCGCACGGGGATCTGAGGAGCGTCGGTCACCCTGCAGAGTCTATGGTTTCGACCTCCGCTCTGCCCGTCGCGGCGGGGATCGCGCGCGCTGCCTCTGCCGCCGCGTCCCCCGTGGCAGACTGGCGAACTATGGGGTTCCTCATTCGAGTCGTCGTCAACGCCTTCGCCATCTGGGTCGTCACCCTGATTCCGGCGCTCATGGTCACGATCGTCCCGTTCCCACCCGGCGAGACGCTGCAGCTGATCATCACGCTGCTGGTCGTCGCGGCGATCTTCGCTCTCGTGAACACCTTCATCGGGACCGTGATCAAGATCCTCGCGTTCCCGATCTACATCCTCACGCTCGGTCTGATCGGCCTGGTCATCAACGCGTTCCTGCTGTGGCTCACCGCCTGGATCACGAGCTTCTGGAGCTGGGGCCTGCGGGTCGAGGACTTCTGGTGGGGACTGGTGGCGGCGATCATCATCTCGCTCATCAACTGGATCTTCGGCATCATCCTCCGGCCCCGGAAAGAGGACTGACCGGCACCGGGCCGGGTCGCGGCTGCGGCTGCGGCTGCGGCTGCGGCACGGTGGAGCGCTCTGCGGAGAACTCCATGACGTCGACGGATGCCGCGCCCCCGAGCCCCTCGAAGACCTGCCGCACCGCATGCATGCGGGCGTCGGTCGAGTCGTCGAGCAGCCGCGCGGTGTCGGTGTAGGAGTCGATGCCGTGGGCGGGCATGCGGATGTCGTGCGGGCCCGGCAGCGGATCGCCCGTGCGTTCGGCGACGAAGCTGCCCGGGGCTCCGACCGACGTGGCGTGGCCGCCCCCCGCGAGCGCCACCACGGGATCGTCGCCGTGCCGGAGGGCGACGCTCAGTGTGCCGTCGCCGACCTGACCCTCCACGGGCGAGCCGAACGTCACGAGCGTGCGCGTGTCGTATCCGCCCTCGATCGCCACGTGCGTGGCCACCATCGCTCCCTGGGAGTGTCCGAACGCGTGAACGGCGTCGCCCGGCCGTGCGCCCGCCTGCTCGAGCGCCGCGAGCGTCGCGTCGTACGAGGCCGACCGCTCGCCGGAGTAGAGCTCGACATTGGATGCCATGTCGAATGTCTCGCGGGTGTTGGAGGCGGCCGTCTGCGTGCCCGCGACATAGACCGCGAACTGCCGGGAGCCGTCACGCATCGTGTAGCGCTCGACGCGGATGCGGGCTTCGCCCCCGCCGGGCACTCGGGCGGCGGCATCCGCCAGCGAACGAGGTGCAGTCGACGGTCCGCTGCTCGCCACCGGTGTGACGATCACGTCGCTCGGGTTTCCGCGGAGGCGCGCCTCTGCGGGAACCGTGCCGGCGCCGGTCACGCCGATCACGCGCTGAAGCGACCAGGCGAGCGGAATCGCGGCGGCGTGGAACCCGGGCGCCAGCCACCAGAGGACTCCGGGCGCCTGTCGGGCCAGACCGCCCGCCCAGCTCATCTCGTGCCCGAGCATTCCGAGCATCGCCCGGTCCTCCGCGCCGGGGTACGCGCGCCCGAGCGCGGCCAGACGCGAATCGATGGCCCCCATCGCCGTCGTATCGCCGGCCGCCTCGGCGGCGGCGCGTTCGGCGTGCAGCTCGACGATCTCGTACACGGCCGCGGCGCCGAGCAGGGCCCCCACGATGTCGATCGCGATCTCGCTCGCCGAGACGATGCGCCGCCGCGCGCCCTCGATCGCGTACGGCGCGCCGAAGTCCGAGTGCGACACGTCGATGAGGCGGGTCGCAGCTGAGCCGACGAGGTGCGCGATCTCGTCGAGCTCGGCGGCGAGTCTGCGAAAACCACCGGCCGCGGTGCGCAGACTTCCGGTGTCGACGGCGACCGCGCCCCCGCTGCGGATCTCGAGGTCATCGCTCACGGGCCCCACCACCAGACCTGCGCGTCGACTCGGGCGCAGTCCCGTCCGAGGTGATCCGCGGCGCCCGCGACTTCGTCCGCGAGCTCCGCGACATCGCGTCGCCATGCCTCGGCGTTCGCATGGAACAGGGCCGCGGCATCCGTTCGCCAGTCGGTGCCGGCGGCGACCCCTGCGGCGCGAGCGGCGACCTCCGTGAGGCGGACGACCGCGTCGGTGAGCTGCCGTTGCACGGACGCGAGGATCTCACGGGTCTGCGCGGCGTCGGGCCCGCACGGGAGGGACATGCCGTCCACACTCGTCGTCAGACGGCTCACTCGGCACCCGCGTCGGAGACCCCGGGGAGAAGTCCGCTGTGGCGAGCGCTGTGCAGGAACCGGGAGGGAGTCGCAGAATGTACCCATGACTGCGAGCCCCGTGGATGCCTTCCACGTCGTGTTCGTGTGCACCGGCAACATCTGCCGCTCCCCGATGGCGGATGTCGTCTTCCGGTGGTTCGCGGATGCTGCCGGCCTCGGCGACCGTGTGGCCTCGACGAGCGCGGGCACGGGGGACTGGCACGTGGGCGAGCGGGCCGATCAGCGCACGATCGACGCGCTCGACCGGCACGGGTACGACGGGACCCGGCATCGGGCGCGCCAGTTCACGCACGCCGACTTCGCCCGCAACGACCTGATCATTGCTCTGGACCGCAGTCACGAGCGCATCCTGCGGGGGTGGGCCCGCAACGAGGCGGATGCCGACAAGATCGCTCTGCTGATGTCGTTCGACCACGCCGCGCGCTCGCTCGATGTGCCCGATCCGTATTACGCCGGGCCGGCGATGTTCGACGAGGTCCTGGTCATGATCGAGACCGGCAGTCGCTCGCTGTTCCGACAGCTGGAACCGGCGATCCGCCCCACGTCTGCGTGACGCGGGGCGGATCGGGGCGGCCGGACTAGCGCATGATCCGCACCTCGGTCGTCGCCTCGGTCGCATTGCCCGCGGCATCCGTTGCCTCGTATGTGAACGTGTACACCGCCCCGACGACCGCCGTGACCGAGAACGTCGTATCGGTCAGCTTCGTGACAGCGGCCTTCTTGTTGCCGGTCGCCGTTGCCGAGACGAATTCGACCTCGACCTCGCCCGAGTCGTCGGCCGCCTCGATCTCGATCGTGACCGTCCGCGCCTTCCCGTTCGGCGGGAAGAGGGATGCCGGACTCGCCGACACGGTGATGGTCGGTGCCACCGTGTCGAGGTCGATCCCGACGATCACCGGGTCATGGTCGCTCGACCGGTAGGCGTCCGGCGCGAACCACGCATCGATCTGCGCCGCCGACTTGAAGTTGACGTTGTAATCGAGGATCGGCGCCTCATCGGCGTTGATGCTCCACACGTCGGCGCCCGTCACGTCTGCGGCGAGCTCCTTCCCGGCGAGTGCGTAGTCCAGGTAGCCGACCAGCCCGTCGAAAACGTACGAATAGGCCTCTTCGCCCTGATCACGAAGGAGCAGGTCGGTGTATCCGCCGGCGATCAGCGCATCGATCGGGTCTTCCTTGTCGTAGGAGTTGAGGTCTCCGATGATGAGCTCGCGCCCGATGGTGTCCTGACCGGTGGGGTCGGTGGCGAGCCACTTCACGAGCGCCTCGGCCGCGGCCGTGCGCGTGAGGTTGCAGTTGCCTGCACCGTCACCGGTGTCGGGGTCCCCTGCGCACGCGGAGCCCTTCGACTTGAGGTGGTTCACGACGACCGTCACCGGCTCGCCGGTGCCGACCGGCGCGAAGGTCTGCGCGAGGGCCGGGCGGTTATTGCTGCGGAAGGTCGGATCCACCGTGCTGTCCAGCACCTTCTCCACTCCCAGCGGCCGGACCGACGCGGGCTGATAGATCAACGCATTGGTGATCACGTCGGTTCCGAGAAGACCGGTCGGGATGTAGGCGTAGGTGCCGGCACCCACTGCGTCGTTCAGCGCACTCACGAGCTTCGCCACGGCCGCGTCGGTAGCGCTGTTCTCGATCTCGATCAGGCCCACGACATCCGCGTCTATCGCCGCGATGGCGCTCACGATCTTCGCCTCCTGTCGCTCGAACTCGAAGTCGCTCTCGGCGCCGCGCGAGCCGATGGTGGTGAAGTAGTTCAGGACGTTGAAGCTCGCGACAGTGAGGTCGCCGCCGACCTCGGGAACCTCGGGGCGGGGGTTCGCGGCGGTGTAGTCCGCCGCCCCCGTGGGCTGCACCGCCCACGTCCCGAAGTGATAGTCGAGGACGCCTGTGACGTTCGTCAGCTGATCTCCTGCCCGAAGATCGTTCGCCAGGCTGAAGCTGCCACCGTTCGGGTGGAGCAGCGGGTCGGGGTTCTGGACCGAACTCGCGTCGTCGACGGTGATCCGCTCCAACGCCTGCTGCTGTGCGAGCGCGATCGCCTCCGCGCCCGGCTCGACGATCGCAGTGGGCGTCAGCTGGCGCGTGAGCCCCACTTCCACGGTCCCGTAGCGGCCGAACTCGAAGTGCTCGAGGATCGTGAGCGGCTGCGGAAGGGTCACGTACATGCCCTCGAGGGCCTCGCGCTGCTCCGGCGTAGCAGGCAGCGTCAGCGGGACGGGCGCGGGCAGGGCTGCTCCGATCTCGCACACCTCCGCGTCCCCCGCTGTGATCTCGGTGAGGGTGCCGCCCTGAGACGCGTATTCGCTCACGACTCCCGCGACGTTGACGATGTCTCCGATCGACACCTCGACGGGGGCGTCCCCGGGTGCGTACACGAATATCCCGTCGGATGTGGCGGTGTCACCGTCTCCGGCATCCTGCACGAAGTATCCCTCGAGGCCATCGGCGCCCTGGAAGTCGCCCACGACCGTGCCCTCGATGTGCACGGTTGTTCCGGCGGCCGGGGAGGCGGCGGCGGAGCCCTGCACAGAGCCGATCGTCACCACGTCGAGGGTGCAGTCCGCCACAGGATCGGGATCCGGGGCGGGATCAGTTGCGGGCTCGAGCGCACAATCCGCGTCATGGACGCCGAGGCCGTCGGACGTGTCCGTCGCGAAGCCGCTCCAGCCGACGGCCGGGTCGAAAGCGTTCGCCGGGTCAGAGTCGCCGACGCAGGTGTCGGCGGCGCGACGCAGCGTGTTGTCCGCCGTCGAAGTGAGGCCGGTTCCCCACTCCGTGCCGGGGTCGACGCCGACCTGTCCGATGGCATCGACGACGGCATCGCCCTTCACCAGCACGATCGCGTCGTCGCCGTTGAAGAAACCCGCCCCGTTGGTCTGATCGGCCGCAGCGAGGATCGCGGCGTTGGCCGATGAGTGAGCGAGAACGAAGACGTCGTCCGGTGCGATTGTGCCGCTGAGCGGCACGGTGAGACCGGCTGCCGTTCCGCCGTTGAAGTAGAGCTGGACCGAGTACTTCGCCGCGGAGAGGTCCACCGGCGCGGTCGTCGGATTGTAGATCTCGAGGGCCTTGTTGTTGGACGACCCTTCGATGTATTCGCTGAAGAGCAGATCGCCGGATGCCGCCGAAGCGGGTGGCGCGAGCGCCACGACGCCGGCGGCCGCAAGGGCGAGGGAAGCGACGGCCGCGATGGGACGGCGGAGGGAACGGCGCACGGAGAACTCCGATCGAGCGGGGGGACATCGGACGTCCGCTCAGGTTATGTGTCGGATGCGCCCGGCGTAACCCCTTGACGGATGTCGATTCGGTTAATTAGGTCTCACTGGCGCTCGCGCACCGGCCGATGGTCGCGCGGGGGCGCTCGGTATGATCGAGTCCCGTGACCTCTCTTCCTCCCCAGCCGCTCAGCCCGCTCGACGGGCGGTACTTCGCGGCGGTCGGTCCGCTCGCCGACTTCCTGTCCGAGGCGGGCCTCAATCGGGCCCGGGTCGAGGTCGAGGTGGAGTGGCTCATCGCGCTCACCGACCGATCGCTGTTCGGCTCGTCCCCCCTGACGGATGCCGACAAGGAGCGACTGCGCGCGCTCTACCGCGACTTCGGTCAGGCGGAGATCGACTGGCTCGCCGAGAAGGAGGCGGTCACACGGCACGACGTGAAGGCCGTGGAGTATCTCGTGCGCGACCGGCTGTCGACGCTCGGCCTCGACGCGATCGCCGAGCTCACGCACTTCGCGTGCACGAGCGAGGACATCAACTCCGCCTCCTATGCGCTCACCGTCCAGCGCGCGGTCACGACCGTCTGGCTGCCGAAGCTCCGAGGCGTGATCTCGGCGCTGCGCGGGCTCGCCTACGAGCACCGCGACGCGGCCATGCTCTCGCGCACGCACGGCCAGCCGGCCACCCCGACGACGATGGGCAAGGAGCTCGCCGTCTTCGTGTGGCGCCTCGAGCGCGTCGCGACCCAGGTGGCGGCATCCGAGTACCTGGCGAAGTTCTCCGGTGCGACCGGCACCTGGTCAGCCCACCTCGCGGCCGAGCCCGACGTCGACTGGCTCGAGCTGTCCCGCACCTTCATCGAAGGTCTCGGCATCGGGTTCAACGTGCTCACGACGCAGATCGAGTCGCACGACTGGCAGGTCGAGCTCTACGACCGCATTCGTCATGCCGGCGGCATCCTGCACAACCTGGCCACCGACGTGTGGACCTACATCTCGCTCGGATACTTCTCGCAGATCCCGGTGTCCGGTGCGACGGGATCGTCGACGATGCCGCACAAGATCAACCCCATCCGCTTCGAGAACGCCGAGGCGAACCTCGAGGTCTCGGGCGGACTGCTCGCGACGCTCGCCTCGACCCTGGTCACCTCCCGCCTGCAGCGCGACCTGACGGACTCGACGACGCAGCGCAACATCGGCGTCGCCCTCGGTCACTCGCTGCTCGCGCTCGACAACCTCACGCGTGGGCTCGGCGAGATCTCGCTCGCGCAGTCCGTGCTGGATGCCGATCTCGACGCGAACTGGGAAGTGCTCGCCGAGGCGATCCAGACCGTCGTCCGCGCCGAGATCGCGGCAGGTCGCTCGCAGATCTCCGATCCGTACGCGCTGCTGAAGGACCTCACACGCGGGCGCCGCGTCGGCGGCCCCGAGCTGGCGGAGTTCGTGCAGGGTCTCGACATCGGCGACGCTGCGAAGCAGCGGCTGCTCGCGCTGACGCCCGCGACGTACACCGGACTCGCGTCGCGGCTGGTCGACGAGCTTTAGGCACGCCGGCCCCTCCGCTGCAGCGGTCGCTGACCACGCTCACAGCCGCGGATGGAACGATGACCCTCGTGCGGAACCGATGGCAGACGGCATTCGCGAGTCTTGTGACGCTCGTGGTCGCGGCGGTGGTGGGCGGGGTCGTCCTCGTCTCGGTGACCGGCGGGGCGACGCAGTGTCGTTCGGGGAGCGTCGCACAGCTGGACTCCGAGCAGCGCGCCAATGCCGCGATCATCATGCGGGCGGGGCAGGACCTCGGCCTGTCGGTGCGCGACCAGGCGATCGGCGTGATGACGGCGATGGGCGAGTCATCGCTTCGCAATCTCGATCACGGCGACTGGGAGACCAGCGGCGTGCGCAACCCCGACGGAAGTCCGACCACGTCACTCGGGCTCTTCCAACAGCAGGACGAGTGGGGCAGTCGCGAGTCGCGACTCGACCCCTACACCGCCGCGACGGTCTTCTACCGGGCGATGGTCGGCGAGGTGCCCGAGCCCGAGCGGACCGCCCTGGCACCCACGCTTGTGGCGCACCGCACCCAGGTCAACAAGCACCCCACTCACTACGCGCGGTACTGGCCGACGGCGGTCGCCGTCGTGGACGAGCTCGCCGGAACCGACACGGGCCTCGCCAGCGCGGTCGGCGCCTGCTGAGCACATCCCTGCGGTCGTGCTCGGGCGCCGTCAGACCTTGGGATCGGCGGATGCCGCGGCGTCGGTGCCGGGATCCTCGGGCTTCTCGTCCGGGAGCAGCACGGGCCGGTCGACCTGCTTCTTGACCTGAGCAGGGTCGACCGCGAGCAGCAGCAGAGCCAGCATCACGAGTACGACGATGAACGTGATGCCGGCGACGATGAGCGCGAGCTGCAGGGCGGCCGGAGCCTGCTCCGGACTGCGCTGCTGGAAGAATCCCATCGAGACGAGCGTCACGACGCCCGCGAACACCGCGGAGCCGAAAGCGAGCCCGACCAGCTGAACGGGCTTCATCAGGTCGCGGCGGGTGGGCTTGTCGTCGGTCATGCCTTGCCTCTGTCGTCGAAGGCGGATCGCCGCGTCGCGGCGGCGCCCGCCGGCGCCTCGGTGACCGGCCCGTCCGGCGCCTCGGTTGTCTGCTCGTCCGCCCCTGCCGCCGCCGACCGGCGCGGTGAGAATCCGGCGATCGCGAGGTACACCGCGATGATCGCGGCGTAGGCGCCGAAGATGCCGACGCCGATGATGATGCCGGTGAGCGTGAAGGTCGCGTCCGCGTCTTCGATCGTGTACTGCAGCGCATACTGCGTGGGCACCAGCAGCAGGCCGAGCCCGAGCGCGATCGTCAGGATGCCGACGGTCAGGGCGTCGCGGGACTCGGTGCGGGCCGCATCCGTTCTCGGCAGGCCGCGCGCGGCGCGCAGGCCGCGAGCCCCGGTGATCGTCTCGACGAGCCCCGTCAGAAGGGCCCAGACGAGCACGATGACGAAGAACATCGTGACCGATCGCAGCTGGGCGATGCCGCCGGCGAGCCCGGCGATCACCGAGAGAGTGCCGAGCACGACGCTCGGCCAGCGGGTGTCGACCGTGTACACGAGCCACCCGGCGGCCAGCAGCACGAGACCGGATGCCAAGGCGAAGCCGCTGAAGATCGACAGTCCGACGGCGGCGGAGTGATCGGGCGAGAAGGTGACCATGATCGCCGCGATCGCCGCGAACGCCGCGCGGGCGAGCTGCACGTGCCGCACTTCGAAGCTGCGGGTGGCGGGGGCTGTGGTCACGGTGGTTCCTGGCGCGGAGCGGTTCCTGCAGAACAGGAGGGGATCCTCCCAGTCTACTTCGCGTCTGCGAAGCCTCCGGCGGCCCCCGGACGCCGACGGCGCGGTGGGCCGATCACACCGGCGCGGTGCCGTCCACGACGACGTCCGCCCGATGCCGGGAGCCGTCGCGCTCGAAGAACTCCGCCTCCTCCCGCATCCATCGCTCCCACAGGTGCCGATGGTCCTCGCCGTCACGGGCCAGCCCGCGGCGCAGCCGCTCGTCCGCGGGGGCATCGACCCACACCCGCACCGCGAGCCGGTCGGCGACCGCGCGGCGCGTGCAGGTGACCCCCTCGAAGACGACGAACGGATGCCGCGCCACGGTCTTCCAGCCTGCGAGTGCGTCGCCGAACTCGTCGTGCTGCCAGTCGCGCACCTGGTAGCGGGCGTCCCGGCCGGCGAGCAGGGGCGTGACGACCTGCTCCTCGAAGCGCGGCCACCATCCGGCGAAGTCGACCCATGAGACGAAGTCGTCGATCTCGACGATCGGCGCCGACAGAGCGTCGGCGACCCGTCGGGCGATCGTCGACTTGCCCGCTCCGGAAGGCCCGTCGATCCCGATCAGGCGCACGCCGGTCGCGGTGCCCGCGCGCGCGGCATCCACGATCGCCCTCACGGCATCCGGCTGTTGCACCGTCCCATGGTGCCATTCCCGGCCCGGCGGTCCGGCGCGGTTGCCGCGCACCTATCGTGAGGAGCGTGGAGTCGCATGACGCGGTGGTCATCGGGGCAGGGCTGGCCGGCCTCCGCTGCGCGCTGCGCCTCGCGCAGGCCGGGCAGGATGTCGTGCTGCTCGAGGCGCAGGACGCGGTCGGCGGCCGCCAGCGGACCGACGCGGTCGACGGCTTCCTGCTCGACCGCGGATTCCAGGTGCTCAACCCGGCGTACCCGGCGGTCCGGCGCTGGGTCGATCTCGAGGCGCTGCGCATGCAGTCGTTCCCGGTCGGCGTGCGGGTACGGAGGGAGGATCGCACGGTCGAGCTGATGCATCCGCTGCGGCGTCCCTCGGGCGTACCGACGACGCTGGGCAGCGGCCTCATCACCCCACGGGATGCCGTCGCCCTCGCGCGCTGGATCACGCCCGCCCTGCTGCGTCCGAAGTCGGTCATCCGAGGAGTCGATCGCTCACTGGCGGACGGGTGGAGGCGGGTGGGGCTGCGCGGGCCGCTGCGGCGCGAGGTGATGGAGCCGTTCCTGGCGGGGGTGCTCGCGGAGGATGCCGGCTCGACCTCGGACGCCTTCGCACGGCTGCTCGTCCGCATGTTCGCTCTCGGTGCGCCCGGGGTGCCCGAGCGGGGCATCGGCGCGCTGCCCGCGCAGCTGGCAGGCTCCGCGCAGGCGGCGGGCGCCGACGTCCGGCTCGGCATGCGGGTGGCGCGCCTCCGCAGCCGTGACGGCGTCACCGAAGTCGACGTCGCCGGCGCTCCGGCGTTGAGCGCGCGCGCGGTGGTCGTCGCCGTGGGGCCCGGAGCCGTGACCGACCTGCTCGATGTGCCCCGGCCGGCGACGAAGGGACTGCAGACCTGGTGGTTCGCCGCGGATGCCGCTCCCTCGGCATCCGCTCTGCTCGCCGTCGACGGTCGCCGGCGCGGGCCGGTGGTCAACACTGTCGTGATGTCGAACGCGGCGCCGTCGTACGCGCCCCCGGGCCGGCACCTGATCGAGGCGACGTGCCTGCTGGCGGCATCCGCTCGATCGGATCCGAGCGCCGGCGCGGGGGAATCGGATGTGCGACGGCAGCTCGCCGAGATCTGGAGTGCGGACGCGCAGACCTGGTCTCTGCTCCGGCGCGACGACATCTTCGACGCCCTGCCCGTTCAGCCACCGCCTCTGCGTGTCACGAGTCCCGCGCGAATCCGCGAGGGTCTGTACGTCGCCGGCGACCACCGCGACAGCGCCTCGATCCAGGGCGCACTCGTGTCGGGAGAACGGGCCGCGAGGGCGGTGCTCACCGACCGCGGCATCCGCGACGACTGACCGCGCGGCGCTCGTGGCCGGATAGCCTCGCGAGTGTGACGACGACGAACCTCTCCGATGACGCGGTGACGCAGTTCGCGGTGCTCGATGCGCTCCTGGTGGGGGCCTACGAGTCGGGCATCTCGGTCGCGGACGCGCGCGGGCTCGGCGACTTCGGCATCGGCTGCTGCGACCACCTGGGCGGCGAGGTCATCATCCTCGACGGTGAGGTGTTCGAGTGCACGGTCGGCGAGCCTCCCGATCCGATGCGCGACGCCCAGATCCTCCCGTTCGTGGACGTCTGCCGGTTCGCCCCGGGGTCCGCGCACGACATCGCGGGGGCCGACCTGACCGCGTTCACCACGGAGGTGGAAGGCCGGCTGGTGAGCCGCAACCTGTTCCACGCCGTGCGCGTGGACGGGGTGTTCGCGACCATGCGCGTCCGGGTGACGCCGCGTCAGGCGCACCCGTTCCGCCCGCTCGCGGAGGTCACGAGCGGGCAGATCGAGACCGTCCTGTCGGACATCCGCGGCACGCTCGTCGGTTTCTGGGCACCGGCGATCTACCAGGGCATCACCGTCGCGGGCCTGCACGTGCACTTCATCGCGGACGATCGCAGCGTCGGCGGACACGTGCTGGATGTGACCGTCGGCCGAGCGGAGATGCGGCTTGCGGCGTACGCGCGCTTCGACCTGCGCCTGCCCACGGACGAGCAGTTCCTGCGCACCGAGCTGACCCATGGCGAGGACCACCGAATCGTCACCGTCGAGGGCGGCGCGGCCGCGGGTAGGGGCAGGTGACGTGGACATC
The DNA here is from genome assembly GCA_963750955.1 of uncultured Actinomycetota bacterium. Taxonomy (GTDB): domain Bacteria; phylum Actinomycetota; class Actinomycetes; order Actinomycetales; family Microbacteriaceae; genus Microbacterium. Next base: position 74,644 of record CAVVSI010000005.1, on the reverse strand, counting down.
TCGCGGACGGCGCCGTCGCTGAGCGGTCGTGTCGTCGCCGCGCAGGAATGGCGGCACGTCGCGTTCGTCCACTGGCGGGTCGCGCCCGAGCGGGCGGCTCCGCTCCTCCCGCCCGGAATCCAGCCCGACCTCGCGGACGGGTCCTCGTGGGTCGGGCTGATCGCCTTCCGTCTGGGCGCCGCGCGGGTCGGTCCCTTCCCGCCGACGGCCCGCTGGGGTTCGTTCACCGAAGTGAACGTCCGGCTGTACGGGGTGGATGAGCACGGTCGCCGCGGCGTCGTGTTCCGTTCGCTGGAGGCGTCCAGCCTGCCCGCCGTGGTCGCGGCCCGGGCGCTGTTCTCGCTGCCCTACGTCTGGGCGAGAACGGCCCAGCGGGCCTGGCCGGACGGCTGGGAGTACGCCTCGCGCCGGATCACCGCCCGGCCGTCGAGCCCCGGACCCGGGTTCGGGCTGCGGGTGGCGGTCGACCGCACACGGACCGCGGACGACGACCTCTCGCGCTTCCTCACCGCGCGATGGGGTCTCTTCCAGAACCGCTTCGGGCGCACGCGGTGGCTGCCGAACGAGCACGAGCCGTGGGTGCTGCATCCGGCACGGGTCACGTCGCTCCGCGACGACCTCGTCGCGGCGGCCGGGATGCCGGGGGTGGTGCGCCGTGCGCCGGACTCGGTCCTGTTCAGTCCCGGCGTCGACGCGAGATTCGGTCGTGGCGAGGTGCTCGGTCGCGAGCGCCGGGGCCCCGCATCATCGAGAGCGCTGACCGGCGCGTCGGCGGAGGTCGGTAACGTGCGGGCATGACCGTGGACGCGCGCGTGCTCGACTGGCTGCTCGACTCCGATCCCGCCCTGCGCTGGCAGGTCCAGCGCGATCTCGCGGGCGCCCCGCCCGAGGTGTGGGAGCAGACGCGCGCCCGGGTGGCGACCGAGGGCTACGGCGCCGCGCTGCTGTCGAAGCAGGATGCCGACGGGCAGTGGGCGGGCGGCGCGTTCTTTCCGGCGGGTTTCTTCGGCAGCGCCGAGGCCGATGAGCCGGGTCAGCCGTGGACGGCCACGACATGGGCGCTCAAGGATCTGCGCGAATGGGGTCTGGACGCCGGCGCGCTCGACGGGACCGCCGACAAGCTGGCCGCTCACAGTCGCTGGGAGTACGACGACCTGCCCTACTGGGGCGGCGAGGTCGACGTCTGCATCAACTCCTACACGCTCGCCTCCGGGGCGTGGCTCGGCGCCGACGTCTCCGCGTTGGCGGCATGGTTCCCGGCCCACCGGCTCGCCGACGGAGGCTGGAACTGCGAGGCCGAGGAGGGCGACTCGACGCGCTCGTCGTTCCACTCCACCCTCAACGCGGTGCGCGGCATCCTCGCCTACGAGCGCATCAGCGGCGACACCTCACTGCGCGACGCCCGCCGTGGCGGCGAGGAGTACCTGCTCAGCCGCCGGCTGCTGTACCGGGCGACGACAGGCGAGCTGGTCGGCGATTTCGTCGTGCGTTTCGTCTATCCGAATCGCCACCGGTACAGCGCGCTCGCTGCCCTCGACCACTTCCGCGACGCCTCGCTGTCCGACGGCACGCTTCCTGATTCACGGCTCGCCGACGCGGTCGACGTGGTGCGCGCCGCGCGGCAGCCGGACGGCACGTGGCTGCAGACGACGCCGCTTGCCGGGCGGACGTGGTTCGACGTCGACGCCCCGGATGGCGAGCCGTCGCGCTGGCTTACGCTGATCGGCACGCGGGTGCTCGATTGGTGGGATGAGGCGCGCTGAGCGTGCCTAGAGCCCGACGGCCATGTCGGTGAAGCGCGAGAAGTGACCCTGGAAGGCGACCGTGATCGTGTCGGTCGGGCCGTTGCGGTGCTTGGCGACGATGAGGTCGGCCTCGCCCGCACGGGGGCTGTCCTTCTCATATGCCGACTCGCGGTGCAGGAGCACGACCATGTCGGCATCCTGCTCGATCGAGCCCGACTCACGCAGGTCCGAGAGCGCCGGCTTCTTGTCGGCCCGCTGCTCGGGACCGCGGTTGAGCTGCGACAGCGCGATGACCGGAACCTGGAGTTCCTTGGCGAGCAGCTTGAGCGCGCGAGAGAACTCGCTGACCTCCTGCTGACGCGACTCGACGCGCTTGCCGCTGGTCATCAGCTGCAGATAGTCGATGATCACCATCTTCAGCCCCTGGCGCTGCTTGAGGCGGCGGCACTTGGCGCGGATCTCGACGAGCGTCATGTTCGGACTGTCGTCGATGAAGAGAGGTGCGTCGTTGATGCGACCCCGGGTCGAGGCGATCGTTGTCCAGTCTCGGGAGTCGAGGGTGCCCTTGCGCATGTTCTGCAGCGGCACGGCGCCCTCGGCGCTCATCAGGCGCATCGCGATCTCGCTGCGACCCATCTCGAGCGAGAAGAGGATCGTGGGGAAGCCGTGCTTGATCGCGGAGGACCGGGCGAAGTCGAGCGCGAGCGTCGACTTACCCATCGCGGGTCGAGCGGCGATGATGATCATCTGCCCGGCGTGCAGTCCGTTCGTCAGCTGGTCCAGGCCGGAGAACCCCGTCGGGATGCCGGTCATCTGGCCGTCGCGCCCGCGGGCTGCCTCGATCTCGTCGACGGCGGCGCTGACCGCCACCTCGAGCGGCACGTAGTCCTCCGCCGCGTCCGCACCGGTCACGCCGTAGATCTCGGCCTGCGCATTGTTGACCAGGTCGAGCGCCTCGCCCTGGCCGGAGTAGCCCATCTGGACGATGCGGGTGCCGGCATCCACGAGTCGCCGCAGAAGGGCGCGCTCCGAGACGATCGAGGCGTAGTAGCCCGCGTTCGCTGCGGTCGGCACGATGGAGGTGAGCGTGTGCAGGTAGTCGGCACCGCCGGCGCGTTGCAGCTCACCGGTCTTGATCAGTTCGTCCGTGACCGCGACGACATCGGTCGGCTCGCCGTGCGAGTAGAGGGTGAGGACCGCTTCGAAGATCAGCTCGTGCTTGGGAACGTAGAAGTCCGTGCCCCGCAGCGTCTCGATGACATCGGCCACGGCATCCTTCGACAGCAGCATGCCGCCCAGGGCGCTCTGCTCGGCAAGGAGGTCGTGCGGAGGCGTCCGCTCGTGCTCTCGACGCTGCCCCCCCAGGCGTTCGTCCGAGATCTCGGCGATCGACATGTGCACTTCCTCACTCTCATCCGGCCACGCCGAAGACACGTGTCTCGCGGCTCGGCTGGGCACGCAAACAACCCCCAGACGAACGGGAACGGATGCCGCAGCATCACTCCCGTCCTGCTGGTGAGCAGAACACGAACCACCGACATGCGTCCGCATCGACGCGCTGTCCGCCAATCCCCCGTGGGCCGCACCCCACGCTAGAGAGGGGTGACCCGCCCTGCAACAGCGGCTGTGGATAAGTCTGTGGAGAGCCTGCGCGAAACGCCGACAACCCTGTGCACAACGTCTGTGGAGAAGTCCGAACCCTGGATGAATCTTCGCGCATTTCACGCCTCTGACCAGGGTTTCAGCGTCTCACCTCCTGTGAGTACAGATGTGTTTGAAGTCCCGGTTGAAGGTTGCCTCTACGAGCGGCTGCCTGTGTACAGATCGCGCAGGAAATCGTGGCCTCCGACAGTGCAGTGGTAGACACGGGCCCCGAGGGTGGGCTACGTTCGGTACTCCAGGCACCCCTAGTACGATCGATTTTCGCTCGAGAACCGATTGACGTCCGTCGTCGCATAGGAGGTGAACCGTGGACACCGCATGCTCGCAGCACTTGTCGAGAATCTCCAAGATGCTGCTCGCAGCCGTCGGGGTCGCGTTCGCCTGGGTGATCCTCTCCGTCGTTCTCGGCCTGTCGACCGCGCCGGCGCATGCGGACGAAGACCCGGGGCTCCTCGGCTCCGTCGCCGGAGTCGTCGAAGACACCGCCACCGGCGTGACCGGCGTCGTGCAGGACACGGTGGCCGTCGAGGACACGGCCGCCCCGGTCGTCGAAGCAGTGACCCCAGTGGTCCAGGCAGCGTCCCCCGTGGTGGAGTCCGTCGCTCCCATCGTCCCGGTGGCTCCCGTCGTCGACGCGGTCGAGGCCACTGTCACTCCCGTCGTCACGACGGTCACAGGGGTCGCCGACCGCGGCGTGGTCGCGCCGATCGTCGACCCCGCGGTCGGCGTCGTCGGCGCGGTTCCCGTCGTCGGAGGCGTGGTCTCCGCGCTCCGCGTCGACACCGCGGCATCGTCGATCGGCGCGAGTGTCGACGGGGTTCTGCAGGGCGCAGCGGGGGCGGTGGGGGGCACCGTCGCCGATGTGATCGACACCCCCGGCGGTATCGGCATCACCCCGGCTTTTCCAGGCGTCGACGATGTGCTGGCCGGCACGGGGGCAGCTGCTCCGGTGCATCCCGTCGCCGACCCGCTCTCGATCCTTGCCCGAGCCGCGTACCTCACCGGCTCCCTGGCGCTCGTGTCGCTCGCTGATGCGCCGGCGGCATGGAGCTCCTCCGACGGCTCGTTCGTCGGCAGTGGAGCAGCTGAGGGCTTGCTGACCCTCCTCCGCGCTGTCATGCAGGCGGACTCCGTTCTCATCGGACCCGGCGGTGCGGGTCCTGGCGCGTGGGTGCTGGTCGCCCTCGGGTTCGTCGTCGCACACCGTGCCTGGGTGCGCCGTTCGGGACTCGAGAACGACGTGGCGCCTGCCGCGCCCGTCCTTTCCACCGACGTCTCTCCCGACTGATCGGATCCTCGCCGTCCTCGCGACGGCTGAGCCTCCACGCGCATCCCTGCGCATCCGATCAAGTCAGCACATCTCAAGGAGAGATCATGCACACCATCATCAAGCGCGCCCTCGTGGGCACGCTCCTCGCCGGCGGCATAACGCTGTTCGGCGCGACGGTCGCCAACGCGGCCGAGACAACGGGGGAGGACGGGCTGCTGTCCGGCAACCAAGCCCTCATCGATCTGTCGGCGCCCATCAGCGTCACAGGCAACGCGGTGTCGGTCATCGGCGACAGCACGGCTGTCACCGTCCCGGCCGCACCGGTCACGACACCGGCATCCACCACGGATGCGGCGTCCGAGGCGCCCACCACGAGCGGGGAAGAGGGCATCGCGTCCGGCAACCAGGCCATCGTGAGCGTCGACATCCCGATCACCGTCACGGACAACGCCGTGTCGGTCGTCGGCGACAGCACCGTCGTGAACGCGGCTCCGGCTCCGGCTCCGGCGGCAGAGACGACGGTCGCCCCGAGCGAGGGTCCGGCCACCTCGGGAGAGGACGGGATCCTCAGCGGAAACCAGGTCCTCGCCTCGGTGACCGCTCCCATCACGGTCTCAGGCAATGCGGTCTCCGGCATCGGAGACAGCACCGTCATCGGCAGCAGCCACACCGGAACCACCGGCAACGGCGGCAGCACCTGGGTGGCGCCGATCACATCGGGTGAAGACGGGATCCTCAGCGGAAACCAGATCATCCCCGTGGTCAACCTGCCGATCACGATCGGCGGAAACGCCGTGTCGGTGATCGGTGACAGCACCGTCATCACGCCGGGAACCTCCGGCACTCCGGGAACGCCCGGCACCCCGGGAACATCCGGCACCCCGGGCACAGCGGGAACGACGGGTCACACCATGGAGCCCGCCGGCGCAGCCGCTGCGGTCAGCTCCACCAAGCTTGCCGCCACGGGAGGAACGGGCGGACTCGCCGCGCTTCTGATGGGCCTCGCGCTCATCGTCGCCGGCGGTGCCGTCGTGGCGCGGCGCCGGCTCGCGTGAAGCGGAGGCGGATCGGGTGCCTGGCCCGGTCCGCCCCGCAGCGCGAACCGCAAAAGGCGGATGCCGCAGACCGAACCCTCGGAAGAGGGCCGGGCTGCGGCATCCGTCGTGCCTCGATCTCGAGACGGGCGCTGCGCCTACTCGATCATCGCGGCCGCTGCTACTTGGCAGCGACCACCTGGAGGGTGATCACGGCGGTGAGGTCGTCACGCAGGCGAACGGTCGCCTCGTGCTCGCCCACCGACTTGATCGGCGAGGTGATGTGGATCTTGCGCTTGTCGAGGTCGCCCAGACCGGCGGCCTTGACGGCGTCGGCGATGTGCTCCGTCTTGACGGAGCCGAACAGGCGTCCCTCGGCGCCCGCCTTGACGGCGAGCTTGACCTTGTTGGACTCGAGGGCGTCCTTCAGCGCAACGGCCTCTTCTTGGTCGTGGATCGCGCGGGCGTCGCGGCCGGCGCGAATCGACGCGACCTGCTTCTCGCCGCCGCGGCTCCACGCCACGGCGAACCCCTGGGGGATGAGGTAGTTGCGGGCATACCCGTTCTTGACCTCGACCACGTCACCGGCACTGCCGAGCCCGGCGACCTCGTTCGTGAGAATCAGCTTCGACATATCAGTCCCTACCTGCCGGCGCCGGCGTAGGGCAGGAGCGCCATCTCGCGCGCGTTCTTGATCGCGCGGGCGATGAGGCGCTGCTCCTGCACGGAGACACCGGTGATACGACGGGCGCGGATCTTCCCGCGCTCCGAGATGAACTTGCGGAGCGTGGCGACGTCCTTGTAGTCGATCACGCCGACGCGGGTCGGCTTCGCGGGAGCGGCGTTCTTCGCGCCCTTCCGCGGCTTGCGGCGGTCGCCGCTTGACTTTCCAGCCATGTGTTTTCCTTACGTGTGAATGACGGATGCCGCGGTTCAGCGCGAGCGCTCGGCGCGCAGCATCCGGAGTGTGATGTTCAGAACGGGGTGTCGTCGCCGTAGGCGCCGGGGGCTGCCCACGAGTCGCCGCCGGAGTTGCCGCCGGCTGCGGGAGCCGCCTGCGTGCCGGGCGTCGACCACGGCTCGTCCGAGACCTGGCCGCGGGACTGTCCGCCGCCGGCCGCACGCGTCACCTGAGCGGTGGCGTAACGGAGCGAGGGACCGATCTCGTCGATCTCGAGCTCGATGGCGGTGCGCTTCTCGCCCTCACGGGTCTCGTACGAGCGCTGCTTCAGGCGACCGGTCGCGACGACACGGGAGCCCTTCGTCAGCGATCCGGCCACGTGCTCGGCGAACTCGCGCCACACGCTCGCGCGGAGGAACAGCGCTTCGCCGTCCTTCCACTCGTTGGCCTGACGGTCGAAGTTGCGCGGCGTCGACGCGATCGTGAAGTTCGCGACGGGGAGTCCGTTCTGCGTGTAGCGGAGTTCGGGATCGGCCGTGAGGTTGCCCACGACGGTGATGATCGTCTCGCCGGCCATCGTCGTTACGCGTCCTGCTTGACGAGCTTGGCGGGACGGGCTGCCTTGCGAGCGGCCTTCTCCTCGGCGCGCACGCGCTCGGACTCGATCAGAGCGATCGCCTCCTCGGCGCGCAGGACCTTGGTGCGCATGACCTGCTCGTTGAGCTTCAGCTGGCGGTCGAGCTCCTGAGTGGCGGCGCTGGTCGCGGTGAAGGCGACGACGGCGTAGAGGCCCTCGGTCTTCTTCTGGATCTCGTACGCGAGACGGCGCTTGCCCCAGATGTCGACGTTGTCGATCGAGCCACCGTCGGCCGTGATGACCTTCAGGAACCTGTCGAGGGTCGCCGGGACCTGTCGCTCGTCGATCTCGGGGTTCAGAATGACCATGAGTTCGTACTGGTGCGTCACTAACCCACCTCCTTCGGACTAGAACGGCTGCCGAGCATCTCTCGACAGCAGGAGGGTGTGTGCACGTCGTCCGGCTTGCGCACGCAGGGGTGCGTCGCGGACAACCTCGTCAGTCTAGCGGATGCCGCGGCCCGCGCTGAATCGAGGCGCCGAGACTAGGCCCAACGGACGCGAATGTCGAGGGGTGGCCACCGGATTTTCCCCGTGATGGACTGCCCCGGGCGCCGGCCGGAACCGTTCGGCGCGATCGAACGGTTCCCCCAGGAGACCACGAGTCACCCGGAGGGGCATGACTCTGGAGGTATTCCTGTGCAACGACCTCGACGCCGGACAATCGGCGCGATGACCCTCGGCGGCATGACCGCCCTGGCGATGACCCTGACGTCCGTGGTGCCCGCCCTCGCGGCTCCCGGCGATGAGACCATCACGCTGCCCATCAACGACAGCGAAGCGGGCGGCACGTACGAGCAGAACTTCACCAAGGTCTACTCGAACACCACGCCGGACGGCACGCCCGTCTACATCTACGTCCCCGAGGGCACCCCGCTGAACGGCTCCGATCCCACCGGGGTCGCGAGTCTCGACCCCGCATACGATCCGACGCCCGGTGACGACTTCGTTCCGTGCGCCGACGCGGACGCCTCCGACTACGCGCTCACCCAGGCGCAGATCGACTACATGGGCGACCAGCTCGCGAACCAGATCGTCGCGGTCGACGAGGAGCACTTCGGGCTCATGGATGCGGCCGGAACAGAGGAGTCCAGCGACTCCCTGGTGATGGTCGTCTACAACGTGCAGGACACCAGCTACTACTCCTGCGGCGAAGACAGCTACACGGCGGGCTATTTCGCCCCTGACTACATCGAGTCCTCCGACATGAATGTGATCGTGATCGACGCGTTCGACTGGGCGAACCGTGTGGGCCCCGCCGATTCGGATTGGAACGACGACGATCCCGCCAACGACCAGCCGACGCTCTACGAGGGTGTCATCGCGCACGAGCTCGAGCACCTGCTGCACAACTACAGCGACCCGGGCGAGCTGTCGTGGGTCGACGAGGGCCTGGCCGACTTCGCGGTGTTCCTCAACGGCTACGACGTCGGCGGCTCGCACCTGACCTACCACCAGGTCTTCTACGCCGACACCTCCCTCACGCGATGGGCGGGCGGGCTGCAGAACTACGGCGCGGCCTACACCTTCTTCCAGTACCTCTGGGAGCAGGCCGGCGGCAACGGGGACGGCACGTACACGCCCGACCTCCAGTACGACGCCGTGGCCGGAGATCTTCTGATCAAGCTCATCTTCGAGAACCAGGCTGACGGCATGGACGGCGTCCAGGCCGCGATCGACGAGTTCAACGCGGCCACCGGCGGCGCGCTCCGCGACGTCACCACGCTCTACCAGGACTGGGCTGTCGCGGTGTACCTCGACGACGAGGAATCCGAGCTGTGGGACATCAAGGCCGCCGACTTCGGCGCCGCGGACTCGGACGGATGGACGATCGACATCGCCGACGACCTCTTCTGGGACGGGCGCGGCAGCAACCAGGGCGCCCAGCCGTCGGCCAAGTGGGACCGCCGCGTGAGCGGGCAGGACTCGGTCGCGGTGCCGTACGGCATCCAGGTGGAGCGGTTCCGCAACCCCGGTCCGGTCGTCAGCGTCTCGCTCGACGGCGAGGACAGCAGCCAGGTCGCCCCGCACACCGGTGAGACGCACTGGTACGGCGGATACGAGAGCCAGTCCGACAACATCCTCGATGTCGACGTGACGGGCGAGGCCGAGTCGCTCGACTTCTGGACCTGGCACTTCATCGAGGAGGGCTGGGACTACGGGTTCGTCGAGGCCGAGGTCGGCGGCGAATGGGTGACCGTGCCGCTCACCGATGACGCCGGCACGGTGGTGACGTCGGACGAGGACCCCCACGGCAACAACACCGACGGCAACGGCCTGACCGGAACTTCGGGTGGCGCCTACTTCGTCGACGAGCCGGTGTACGTGCACCTCACGGCCGATCTTCCCGAAGGGACGACCGACGTGCGGTTCCGCTACTCGACCGACGCGGCTTACCTCGACACCGGCTGGTTCGTCGACGACGTGATGGTCGACGGCTCGGCTGCGACCGTGTCTTCGACCGAGGGCGAATGGATCGAGACGAACGGCATCCAGGACAACAACTGGACGCTGCAGGTCATCTCGAGCTGCGACCTCACTCCCGGCGTCACCTCGTCGTTCGAGCTCACGGATGACGCGGGCAACTTCGTCTACCGGCTGACGGGCGACGCCATCACGCAGGACGGGTTCGACACCAAGTGCGCGAACGGCACCAAGGGCGACTTCGTGACTCTGGTCTCGAACCTGCCCGCAGGTGACCTGACCTTCCTCGACGCAGGCTACGAGCTGACCGTCAGCAAGAAGAAGTAGTCAGCAGCATGTCGGGGGCCCGGGTGAGCGATCACCCGGGCCGTCGCTGTGCAGAAGGCGCTCGAGCCGGCCATCGTGCAGGAGGGGCCCGCGAGGATCCGGGCGAAGTCGGCCACCAGCGGCCCGGCTGCGCGGACCGGTTCGACGCGCATCACTGTGCCGGGGAGGCGCCCACCACGATCCGCTCGAGGACGGGCGATGCCGCAGTGGTGCCGGAAAGCGTCGCGCGGTACTGGAGGTACCGCCCGGAGTTCGGGATGTCGGCGCCTGCGCTGACAGCCGTGTATGCCGTCCACGAGGAGTCGGGACTCGGCGTGGGGCCGGTCCGGATTTCGATGACGACGCCCGTGCCCGCGGCGCCCTGCGACCCGACGTCCAGCTTCTGCCAGTCCGCGGTCGAGCCCGCATCCAGCACCCGCGACGTGAAGACGCCGGTTCGGGCGGTGGCCGTCATCAGCATCGATGCGACCAGGACCTCGGGACCTGCAGCGGCGTAATCGCTCACGACGGGCCCCATGCCCCCCGTGATCGCCGCGTTCTGCGTGTGCACGACCCTCCCGTCGATGGAGAACACGATCCGGTCGGCCAACCAGTCGATGCGGTATGTGTGCGGTGAGCCGATGAACCCGGTGCCGAGCGCGGTATCGGTGGAGGTGCCGTTGTTGTTCGTGCGGGCGTAGAGGGTGTCGGTGGTGCCGGCCGTGCTGAAGATCGCCCACCGGGGAGTCCCGGCGAGGTCAACACCGAATCCACCGTGCTGGAATGCCACGCCGCCGAATGTCGCCACGAACTCGATCGAGGAGCCGTGACCGGCGAGAGACGTGCTGCGCAGCAGCGCTCCGTTCACGGCGACGTTTCCGCCCGCGACAGTGGACCCGCCGCCGGCGTTCCAGGCTGCACTCGTCCATCCGGCCGGGAGGCTGCCGCCGTCGAACTTCTCGGTGACGGTCGGCACGGATGCCGTGACCCTCATCCATTTGAGTGTGAGTGCTCCGCCGCCGGTGGCGTAATCGCTGGCCAGCGGACGCATCGTCCCACTGACGGTCGCGGCCGTATGCACCAGCGTGCCGTCCACGAAGAACCGCACCGTCGAGTCCCACTCGATCCGGAACACGTGCTCCGAACCGATGAACTGCGACCCCAACGCGACATCGACCACCGCCCCGCCCCCGTCACGGGTGCGCGCCTGCAGCACCCCCGACACCGCGTTCGTGCCGAACATCGCCCACGACTCGCCGGCGGCGGCCAGCGTGACCGCGAACCCTGCACTCTGGAACGCGGCACCGCTGAACGTGCCGGCGAACTCCACCGCACGCCCCGACCCGACCGACGTCGCCGAACGCAACCACGATCCATCAACCGACGCAGCGCCCCCCGAGAACGACGCGGCACCACCGGTCCAGCTCCCGCTCATCCATTCCGCCGGCACACCCGAACCCTCGAACTCCGCACCCACCGACGGCGCCAGAATCACCTCACCCCCGGCCGAATTCGCCACATACGTCGCCGACCCCGGCACCCCCGCACCGAAATCAGCCACCGAAGTGTCCTCGAGCGAGACAGTCACCGATGTCCCGGTCGTGAACGACCAGGTCTGAGCGGCGCCCAGGGGATTGCCCGCGGCATCCGCCACCGAACCGGCCACCGTCACTGTGTAGCGCGTACCGGGGGCGAGGTTCGCGTTCGGGTTCAACGTGGAGGTCTTGCCCGATGCCGTGACCGCGGCCGGCACATTGCCGGACGCACCGTCGGCGCGGAGTGTGAACGTCGATGCCGTGAAGGTCGCCGGGTTGATCGCCTCGTCGAAGGTGACGGAGACGTCGGCCCCGACAGGCGTGTTCGTGGCATTCGCCGCAGGGCTTCGGCCCGTGATCACCGGCGGCGTCGTGTCGGGAGACGGCGGGACGATCGTGTACGGCACAAGCACATCGGACAGTGTCGGCGTGACGTTCCCGTTGCCGGCGCTCAGCCGAGCGCGGTACTGGAGGTAGCGGCTTGCACTCGCCACGTCCTGGCCCGCCCCGACCGCAGAGAATGCTGTCCAGCCGGCGTCCGGGGTAGGCGTATTCCCCGTTCGCACATCGATGGCCAGCCCGGAGCCTGTCGGCACCGTCGAACTCCAGCTCACCGCTCCCCAGTCGGCCACCGACCCTGCATCGTGGATGCGCGACAGGAAGGAGCCGCTCGAGGCATGCGGGGTCAATCTCATCCATTTGAGTGTGAGTGCTCCGCCGCCGGTGGCGTAATCGCTGGCCAGCGGACGCATCGTCCCACTGACGGTCGCGGCCGTATGCACCAGCGTGCCGTCCACGAAGAACCGCACCGTCGAGTCCCACTCGATCCGGAACACGTGCTCCGAACCGATGAACTGCGACCCCAACGCGACATCGACCACCGCCCCGCCCCCGTCACGGGTGCGCGCCTGCAGCACCCCCGACACCGCGTTCGTGCCGAACATCGCCCACGACTCGCCGGCGGCGGCCAGCGTGACCGCGAACCCTGCACTCTGGAACGCGGCACCGCTGAACGTGCCGGCGAACTCCACCGCACGCCCCGACCCGACCGACGTCGCCGAACGCAACCACGATCCATCAACCGACGCAGCGCCCCCCGAGAACGACGCGGCACCACCGGTCCAGCTCCCGCTCATCCATTCCGCCGGCACACCCGAACCCTCGAACTCCGCACCCACCGACGGCGCCAGAATCACCTCACCCCCGGCCGAATTCGCCACATACGTCGCCGACCCCGGCACCCCCGCACCGAAATCAGCCACCGAAGTGTCGGTCAGCGCTGCAACGGGCGTCTGGAATGTGGCGGGAGATGAGCCGGCCGCAGGCCACACCGTGACGTTGCCGGCGGCGTCCGCGGACGAGACCCGGTAGTGGTAGGTCGTCCCGGCTGCGAGGTCGGAGAGCCGAATGCGGTGCGAGGTGCTGAGGCCCTCGAGCTGCATCGGCGATCCGAGCGCACCCGCCGTCTTCCCGTACTCGACTCGTGTGGTGGACGCTTCGTTCGTCGTCCAGGTGATCTCGGCAGAAGTCGTGCCGGTCGCGACGGCAGTCGTCTGGCTGATCGTCGGCGGCGCCGTGTCCACTTGGTACCGCGCGATGTACTCACCACCGACCGCCGTGAAGACGGCGTAGTCCACTCCCTTCACCTGCTTGGTCTGGAACGAAACGGCGACGCCGCCCCGCGAGATCGACCGAAGCGTGCCGGTGCTGCCGTCGATCGGCAGCATCGCCTGGAGTCCGTTCGCCCCCTCGCCGGCCCTGAGCGTGAACGTCACGTCGCCGCCCGTTCGGCTGAGGTTGGCGAACGACGAGGCGTTCCGTCCGTCCGTCCACTCCAGCAGCTGCTCGCCTGTGATGATGGGGATGCTTCGCTGCTCCGCGGCGGCGATGACAGCACTGTGATACGTTCCGGCATCGTTTCCGTCAGTGTGCAGGTTTGCCACGAAGGCCCCGAAGTAGCCCTTGTTGATAGCGCCGTCCATGAGTGCGATCGCCGTCGACGGGTATGCCTGTCCTGACTCGTCGGTCAGCTGCGTAGCCGCTTGGTAGACGTCCAGAAGTCTGCCGTCCACAGTGAGGAACCTCTGTGCCATCGCCGAACCGGTGAACATCCCCGGAAGCGTCCCGGCCCACGATGGCGGCCAGTAGTAATAGTTGGTGTCCAGGTGGATGCCGAGCTTCTCTTCTTCCTCGGCAACGGTGGTGTAGTCCATCCAGAACACGCAGTGGTTGCGGCTGGTCGTCGGAGGTGTGATGCTCGGGTAGCTCCTCGACAGGGCAATCAGCTGCTCCGACATCATCGCGGCGTATCCGGCTCGACTGGGAACCGCGCATCCGCTGTCGGGGTGCAGCGCCAACTCGAACCCCTGCTGCTCATATGTGGCAGCCTGCGCATCGGTTATGAGCGAATAGTCGACGAACTGGTATGACGTCGAGCGGATGCAGTCCCAGTCGTTGAAGACACATCCCGGCGAACTTCGCGCGAGTTCGGCGCCGAATCGTTGAGGGACGCTGCCGCCGTTGTGCTCGTCGGCCGTCATCACGATTGCGGCGACCTCGCCGCGGGGGAGGTACCAGAAGCGAGGTACCGGTATGTCGTCGCGGGTTGTGTGGGTGATGATGTTCGCCAGGAACCGCTGCTGCTCGTCCGCTTGGGGGACCGCGACTTTCGCACGGTCGATGTAGTCGGGGTAGAACAGATCGTTCGAGCGGATGGGAGAGATCCCATCCCGCTCCACACCGCTCCAGTCCGGATTGCCCTGTCGCGTATAGACGACCGATCGTGCCAGATCATAAGTGAATGCGGTCGCCGAGCCTCCGGCCAAGCCGACGCTGCGAGTGGTCGCCGCCGCGAACCCCGTCGCTTCGGTGGCGTTTCGATACAACTGGGCGATCATCCGGGTCCCCTCGTCCCGGGGTCGATACAAGTCTGCTGAACCGTGGAACTGCATCGTGGCGGACTCGATGCCCTTGCCGGGTGCGGTTGACGTGTCCAAGCCGACGTAGCCTTCGGCGAGCGTCCCGCCGGCGGCGGTCAGGCCGAGAAGTCCGGCCAGCGATGCCGGCGGCCGCATGGCGATGAGGTTTCCGCCGGCATTGACCCAAGCCGTGAGCACGTCGACCTGAGTTGCGGAAAGCGTTGTTTCACCCAGCACCAGGGTCTCGTACGGAGCCAGTGCCGACGCGGTGAGCGTCGACGTCGTCCGCACGGTGAACAGGTTGAGGCCCTCGCCCCGCATCATCTCGGGGAGGTAGCCTCCGAACGGACTCGTTCCTTTGACGATGAGCAATGGTCCGCCCGGGCCGATATCGGGACTGGGTCGCTCGTCGGCTGCGGGGATGGTCGCGAACGTCCACGAGTAGTTGCCGACCATCGGATTGCCGGCGACGTCGGTCACGCCCCCGGCGCCGCCGTGAATCGTCGCCGTGTATTCACGGCTGTTCGCAAGCGGCGTCGTGGGGTTGATCACCGCAGCGTTGGTACCAGGGTCATAGCTGACGGCTGCGGCGACGACATTCCCGTTCGAGTCACGCAGTTGCACGGTTGTGCCGCTGATCGACCCGGGGGCCATCGGCTCCGTGAAGATGGCGGTGATCTCTGCGTCGACACCGAAGTCCGCGGCGTCCCGGAGCGGCCATGTGCCCAGTACGGAGGGCGGGGCGGCATCGGCGCCGGCCGTTGTGAACACGAATGACATATCCGTCTCGAGCGGAACTCCTGTGCTGTCGCGGACGCCGGCAGAGCCGCCTCTGACGGTCAATCTGTACTGAACTGACGCTGCCAGCGGCCCCGCCGGATCGACGATCGCGGAACTGGTGACGGCGTCGTAGGTCACGGCGGTCACGACGGAGCGCCCGGCGATGTCGCGAAGTTCAAGGCTGGACGAATTGATCGACGTCGGATCCATGCCTTCGCTGAAGACGACTGTCAGGTTGGCGTCGACCGACGCGCCGGTCGACCCGGCCGTTGGCGTCGTGGCGGTGACGATCGGTGCCGTCGCGTTCAGACCCGTGGTCCTGAACGCCCACGTGAAGTCGGCGGGTAACGGGTTGCCGGCGATGTCCAGCACGCCTGCTGGGCCACCCTTCACTGTGGCGACATAGCGCGTGCCACCCGTGAGGTCGGTGGTGGGATCGAGCACCGCGCCGGAGGCGACGTCGTAGGCGACCGTCGCTGGAACGATGTTGCCGGCCGGGTCGCGGAGTTCCACTGTCGATGCGGTGATGGAGGCGGCGTCCATCGCCTCGCTGAACGCAGCCGTGATCTGCGACGCCGGGTCGGCATCGATCGCATTCGCTTGCGGCTTGGTGGCGGTCACCGCAGGTGCAGTCCCGTCGACAGGCGCGACGGGCGCGAAGAGCACATCCACGAGATAGTTGGCTGACGCCCAGGAAGACTCGGGCGCCACGCCCCCGGAGCCGTATCGATAGACGCCGTTGGACCCGTCGACGCCCTCGCGGAGAGCGTGCAGCGGCGGCCGGTCGACACCGGCGGTCGCGAACGACGTACCTGTCGCGTACCGGCCGCTCGCGGTGTGATAGGAGGCGATGTAAGTGACGTTCGGCTGGATGTCCACCGGTGTCGAGAAGGCCGCCTCCTGCCATCCGCTCGCAGTCTCGGCCCCGAAGATCACGTTCGCGAGGCGCTGACCGGATGCCGACCAGAGCGTGCCGGTGTGCGGACCCGAGTTGCCGGCCGTCTTGAAGAAGCGAATGCCGACGACTTCACCGGGCGCGTCAGAACGGAACTTCACGCCCAGCTCAACCGCTCTCGCGTCGGGCTGCTCCGTCCCTACGGTCGTGTCGTCGAAGATGGTCGCGCAGCTGACGCCCTGCGGGCAGCTGCCGACCGCCATCGCCGACTCGGCCGAAGAGAGCACCGTGGTGACGGGCGCCACCAGGAGCATGACTGTGATGAACGCAAGCAGCGAACGGTTCAAGGACCACCTCGTCGGGCACGGGGTATGATCTCCCCCATTCCGGATATTAGCCCCCGCGAGTGCTCGCGGCGATGATTTCTCCGATCGCCGGCGGTCGACCGGCGCTTATCGGAACGCCGCGATGCCGGTGAGGTGCTCGCCGAGGATCAGCGTGTGCACCTCGTCGGTGCCCTCGTACGTGCGCACCGACTCGAGGTTGGCGGCGTGCCGCAGGGGCGAGTGCTCGGCCAGCACCCCGTTGCCGCCCAGGATCGTCCGGGCTTCGCGCGCGATCGCGATCGCCTCGCGCACGTTGTTGAGCTTGCCGAGCGAGATCTGCGCCGGCGTGATCTCATCGGCATCCTTCAGCCGCCCGAGGTGCAGCGCCAGCAGCGCGCCCTTCTGCAGTTCGATCACCATGTTCACGAGCTTCTGCTGCGTGAGCTGGAAGCCGGCGATCGGCCGGTCGAACTGCTCGCGGGCGAGCGCGTACCTCAGCGCCGCCTCGTAGCTGTCGCGGCCGGCGCCGAGCGCGCCCCAGATGATGCCGTAGCGGGCTTCGTTCAGTGCCGAGAACGGACCGCGGAGGCCGCGCGCGCCGGGGAGCAGAGCGGATGCCGGCACCCGCACGTCATCGAAGTGCAGCTCCGCCTGGACCGATGCCCGCATCGACAGCTTCGGCTCGAGGACGGCGATGTCGAAGCCGGGCGCGTCGGTCGGCACGATGAAGCCGCGCACGCCGTCATCGGTCCAGGCCCACACGATCGTCAGCTGAGCGATCGGAGCGAGGCCGATCCAGCGCTTGGAGCCGGCGATGACCCAGTCGTCGCCGTCGCGCCGGGCGAAGGTCTTCATGCTGGCGGGGTCGGATCCCGCGCTCGGCTCCGTGAGACCGAAGCTGCCGATCACTTCACCGGCCGCCATCCGAGGCAGCCACTCCTGCTTCTGCTCCTCGCTGCCCCACCGATGGATGGAGCCCATCGCGAGCGAGCCCTGCACGGAGACGAACGTGCGCAGTCCCGAGTCCCCGGCCTCCAGCTCGAGGGCGGCGAGGCCGTACTCCACGGCGCTGCGGCCGGGGCATCCGTATCCGTCTAGATTCATGCCCAGCACGCCGAGTTCGCCGAAGGCCGGGGCGAGCTCGACGGGGAAGCGTCCCCGATCGAACCAGTCCGCGATGTGCGGGCGGATCTCGGCCTCGACGAACGCCCGGACCCGGTCGCGCGCGGCCCGCTCATCGCCGCTGAGCAGGCCGTCGAGGCCCAGGACGTCGGAGGCCGCGCGCAGCGCCGCGATGTCTTCGGGATCCCGTGCCGGCATGTCGCCCTCCTCGTCGAACCCTCCTATCGTGGCCCCTCCCGCCGCCGCGCGGTCAAACCGCCGGGAGAATCCGACCCGCTGTCCGGCGCGGAGGCGGTGTCGGGGCGATCCGTCCCGGAGTCTCGACGGAACCGGGCCGAGATCACGCCTGTGGGGCCGGGGGGCATATCGGGGCGCTGCCGTCGCAGCACCTTGCGGACCGGTGAACATGAGCGGACCGTGCGCCTCCTCAGGTCTCCGACGAGGGATGCCGCGGATGTCACCGAGATGCGTTCGTGAGCCCTCAAGTTCTCGGTTCTGCTGGTGGGGGTCGCGCAGCGGGACCTTCGCCCCTTCCCGGCCGTGGGGGATCCGACGAGAGTGGGCAGTGCCATCGCGACGCGATGCAGTCAGGAGGAAGTCATGAGAGCCGTCCAGTACCGCGAGATCGGCAAGGGTCCCGAGGTCGTCGAGATCGACGTGCCCGAGCCCGGTCCCGGGCAGATCCGCCTCAAGGTCACCGCCGCGGGGCTCTGCCACTCGGACTGGTTCATCATGGATCTCCCCGAAGAGCAGTACATCTACGGCCTGCCGCTGACCCTGGGCCACGAGGGCGCGGGCGTCGTCGACAAGCTCGGCGACGGCGTCGAGGGCATCGAGATGGGCGGGTCGTATGCGGTGTACGGCCCGTGGGGATGCGGGCAGTGTCACGCCTGCTCGCAGGGGCGCGAGAACTACTGCACCCGTGCGGCCGAGCTCGGCATCGCCCCTCCGGGCCTGGGCGCTCCGGGCGCGATGGCCGAGTACATGATCGTCGACGACGCTCGCCACCTCGTGCCGCTCGGCGACCTCGACCCGGTCCAGACCGTCTCGCTGACGGATGCCGGCCTCACGCCGTACCACGCGATCCGTGCGGCGCAGCACAAGCTGTTCCCGGGCGCGACAGCGGTCGTGATCGGCGCCGGCGGTCTGGGGCACGTCGGCATCCAGATCCTGCGGGCGATCTCGGCGGCCACGGTCATCGCGGTCGACCAGAGCGAGGAGAAGCTCGCGCTCGCAGACGAAGTCGGGGCGCATCACACGCTGATGTCGGGCGACGACACCGCGGACGAGATCCGTCGGCTGACGGGGGGCCGTGGTGCGGAGGCGGTGTTCGACTTCGTCGGCGCCCAGTCGACGATCGACACCGCGAGCGCCGTCGTCGCCCTGGACGGCTTCGTGAGCATCATCGGCATCGGCGGCGGTCTGATGCCGACCGGGTTCTTCTCGACACCGTTCGGTGTCTCGGTGCGCGCCCCGTACTGGGGCAGCCGCAGCGAGCTGCGCGAGGTGCTCGAGCTCGCCCGCGTCGGCGACGTCACGGTGCACACCGAGGTCTACGGCATCGCCGATGCCGTCAAGGCCTACGGAAAGCTGCACTCCGGCACGGTGCGCGGGCGGGCGGTCATCGTCCCGTAGTCCGGGAGGCGCGACCGGCATCCGCCGGGTCAGCCGTGCTCGGCCCACCACGCGCGCAGGCGCGTCTCGGCCTCCGCTTCGTCGAGGACGCCCTCATCCAGGCGCAGCTCGAGCAGGTAGCGGTAGGCCTTGCCCACGTCGGGGCCGGGGCGGATGCCGAGCACCTCCTGGATGCGGTTGCCATCGAGCGCCGGCCGCATGGCGCCGAGCTCCTCAGCCGCCGCAAGCTCATCGATCCGCCGTTCGATGTCGTCGTACGCACCCGCGAGCCGGGCGGCCTTGCGCTTGTTGCGCGTGGTCACGTCGGCCCGCGTGAGGATGTGCAGACGGCCGAGCTCCGGCCCGGCGTCGCGCACGTACCGGCGCACGGCGGAGTCGGTCCACGCGCCCTCGGCATAGCCGAAGAACCGCAGGTGCAGCTCGATCAGCTGCGACACCGTGGCGACGGTGTCCGAATCGAAGCGCAGCGCCTGGAGGCGCTTGCGGGCCAGGCGCGCGCCCTTTATGTCGTGGTGGTGGAACGTCACGCCGCCGCCGGGCTCGAGGCGCCGGGTCGCCGGCTTCCCGATGTCGTGCAGCAGGGCGGCGAGCCGCAGGGGGACGTCGGGCGCGGCCGGGCCCACGCGCCCGGAGGCTCCGCTCGACGCGCCGGCGGCGGGTGGAGGGGACGTGGGGACCGGATTGCGCGCCCTTTCGAGCTCGATCGCCTGACGAAGGACCGTCAGCGAATGCTCGTAGACGTCCTTGTGGTGGTGGTGCTCGTCGACCTCGAGGCGCAGTGCGGGCACCTCGGGCAGGAACTGCTCCATCAGGCCGGTCTCGACCAGCAGTCGGATGCCGCGCACCGGGTCGTCCGTCTGCAGCAGGCGGACGAGCTCGCCCTGGATGCGCTCGGGGCTGACGATCGACAGGGTCTCACGCAGCTCTGCCATCGCCTCCACCGTCCCGGGATCGACGTCGAAGCCGAGCTGCGCCGAGAACCGCGCCGCGCGCAGCATCCGCAGCGGATCGTCGCCGAAGCTCACGCGGGGGTCGGCGGGTGTCCGCAGCCGGCGGGCGACGAGGTCCTCGACTCCGCCGGTCGGGTCGACGAGGGTGCGTGCGGGGACGCGAAGCGCCATGGCGTTGACCGTGAAGTCGCGGCGGGCGAGGTCTCCCTCGAGCGTGTCGCCGAACTCCACGGTGGGCTTGCGGGTGAGTCCGTCGTAGCTGTCGGCGCGATAGGTCGTGATCTCGACCTGCTCGACGTCGCCGCTGCGCGAGTCGCGCACGCGGGCGCCGATCGTGCCGAACTCGCGGCCGACGTCCCAGTGCGCAGTGCTGATGGGCTTCACGATCCGCAGGATGTCGTCGGCGTGGGCATCCGTGGTGAAGTCGAGGTCGTTCGTGGTGCGATCGAGCAAGGCGTCGCGCACCGGGCCGCCGACGATCGCCAGCTCGTGCCCCGCGTCGTCGAACGCGGCGGCGAGGGTCGCGACGATCGGCGACTCGGCGAGCGCGCCGAGGCGCGCGACACCCTCGGCCATGTTGAGCATGGAGACGAGCCTAGAGCCGAGACGGCGTGTCGCTACCCTCGCCGGCGCTCGCTGCTCGAGAACGGGAAGCCACCCGCCTCCGATCAGTCGGCGAAGCCGAGGAATCCCGTGAACACGAGCTCCCGCACGGTGGGGAGGAGCTCGGCGCGCAGATCGCCCGCGTCCACCTCGAGCAGCGACGCGATCGCATCGATCAGCACGCCGACCGGCAGGTCGCCGTCGCACGAGCCCACCAGCGCCGCGAGCCCGGGATCTGCAGTCACTGTCCGCCCGAATCCGCCGCCCTGCCGCAGCTCGATCACGCTCGGCGACTCGACGCCGGGGAGGTGGTGACGTGCCTCCGTCACGTCGCCCGCGACCACGAGGACGGATGCCGCGAGCGCGCCGTCATCGAGCGCGGTGAGCCGGTCGTGCGCGGCCAGCGCGTCAGCGCAGTGCGCCCCGAGGACGGTCCGCGGGTCGAGCGCGTGCGTAACGCGCTCGTAGCGCGCGAGGGTGGGCTCGCCCGTCGCCGGCCGCCGCAGGAGCACGTAGCCGAATCCGATCGCGTCGACGCCGCGCGCTGCGAAGTCGTCCAGCCATGCGTCGACGAGCGTGGCGAACTGCGGCGTACCGGGCAGGGTCCCGGCATCTCGGATCCACAGCTCGGCGTATGAGAGCGGGTCGAGCGACTCCCGCTCGATCACCCACGCATCCAGCGGCACCGGAGCGGCCTCCACCCAGGCACGGGCGCGATCCAGCCCGGACCTTCCGTCCCGGCTCTCCCAGTTGCCGAGGAGCTGCGCCACCCCACCGGGAGCCAGGTGCGGCCCGACGCCCGCGACGAACGCGGCCACCAGATCGTCGCCCTGCATCCCTCCGTCGCGGTACTCGTAGGCGGGCACCCCTTCGGCTCGCGGGGTGATGACGAAAGGCGGATTGGAGACGACGCGCTCGAACTCCTCGCCCTGCACCGGCTCGAACAGCGAACCGCGTCGCGTGGTGATCGCGGGAACGCCGTTGAGCAGAGCGTTCAGCCGCGTGAATCGCAGTGCCCCTTCCGACACGTCGGTCGCCACCACCACGCCCACGCTGCGACGCGCGCGCAGCGACTGGATGCCGCACCCCGTGCCCACATCGAGGGCACGGGCGGCGGGGGTGGGCAGCTGCAGGCCGGCGAGGGTCAGTGAAGCGCCGCCGACGCCGAGCACGTGGTCCTCGGGCAGGGCGCCGCCCAGCGCCGCCTCGTCGAGGTCGCTCGCGATCCACCACTGCCCCGTCCCTCGGTCATCCGCGAAGGACTGCGGCCGGATGATCGCGGACGGAGCGACGGCGAGCCCGTCGATCGCGGCCAGGCCGAGATGCACCAGTCCCGCGCCGCCGGTGCGGGGCAGCGCGGCGTCGACCGCGGACGCCGGCTGCGGCATCCCGAGCACGAAGAGGCGTCCGAGCACGGCGAGCGCGTCCATCCGATCCCCCAGCGCGCGCACCGCGGGTCCGCGGAGTCCGCGTGCGATCGCGGTGTCGGCCGTCCCGCCCCAGGCCGCTCGCAGGGCTTCGGAGGCGAATCCTGCATCTCTCAGGTCGGCCGCGAGCGCAGTGCACAGCCGGGGGTCCGGTTCGGGGAGCATCGGTCCATTCAACCCCCTCGCCACGGCCGCTCCGTCGCGCACACAGGCGCGGCACGGGGTGCTCGGAGGGTGGGACCGTAGAATCGCACCAGATCGTGCGGTCATGAATCGCACAGGAGCGAAATCCCACATGACCGTCACCTCCCCGACACCGGGAAAGAGCGCGCCCCGACCGAGCGTCTTTCGACGCAGCCTCGGCAGGCGTGCGCGCAGCGCGCTCGCCATCAGCGCGATGCTCGTGCTGGCCGCGCCTCTCTCCGCTGCTCCGGCGTCCGCCGCAGCGACCACGCCCGCAGCGGGCGGATCGACGCAGCCCAGCCCGACCCCCACCCCGACGCCCGACGTTCCGATCGGGGAGACGGTCTTCACGCTCTCTCCCGTCGCGAACGGCACGGTGCGGGCCGGGGAGGGGCTCGCCGTCTCGGTCACGCTGCAGAACGGCACGCTCGCCACGACGGCCCCCGCGGCGGTCACGCTCTCGCTCGGCAATTCGCCGCTGCGTGACCGCGCGGAGCTGACGTCCTGGCTCGATGGCGAGTCCGCCGGAACCGACATGAGCCAGATAGGCTCCACGACGCTCGAGGCGATGGCGCCTCGATCCCAGCAGGTCAACGGCATCGTCATCCCGCCGGGCGATCCCATCCTGGCCGGACGCGTGCCCGGCGTGTATCCGCTGTCGGCCACCTACGAGTCCGCCGACGGGCCGATCGTGTCGACGAGCGCGATGATCGTCCCGAGTGAGGGAGTCGCCGACGTCGGAATCGGCGTGATCGTGCCGATCACCGCCGGACCCACCGCCGAGGGCCTGCTCACCTCCCTCGAACTGGCGGCGCTCACCTCTCCCGCGGGCTCGCTCACCAACCAGCTGGATGCGGTCGAGGGCACCGGATCGATCCTCGGCATCGATCCGGCCATTCCCGCAGCGATCCGCGTGCTGGGAACGGCGGCCCCGCTATCGGCCACCGAGTGGCTGGCCCGGCTCGAGTCACTGCCGAACTCCCGCTTCGCGCTGCAGTTCGGCGACGCCGACCTCGCTCCCCAGCTGCAGGCCGGTCTGGCACGGCCCCTCCGCCCCACCTCGCTGCAGGCGTACATGGACCCCGCCGACTTCCCGCCGCCCACCGACCCTTCCCCGTCTCCGAGTTCCACGCCGACCACCGATCAGCCGATCTTCCCGACCGTCTCGCAGCTCACCGAGATCGGCGGTGCACGCGCGAACGTCTTCTGGCCGGGCACCGGCACCGCCACCGCGGATGTCGTTGCGACGCTCGGCGGGCTCGCGGTGGACGACCGCGAATCGGTGACGCTCGTGCCGTCCACCTCGACGCGCGCCGGCGCATCCGGCGGCACCGTCCCCGGACGCGCCGCCGCCGGCGACGCCGATCTGATCGTCTACGACGCCGACGTCACGCGCGAGCTGCACGACGCCTCCGTCACGGAGGATACGTCCGTCCGCGGGGCGCCTCTGACAGCTGCTGCGGCCTATCTCGCGTTCGCCGCCGCCGAGGCCGGCGGTGGGCCGGTGGTGGTGAGCGTCGACCGCGGCGTCGAACGATCCCGGGTGGCGCTGCGCACGGCGATCACGGCGGCCGCCCAGGCGCCCGGCGTCACTCCACTCCCACTCGGGGGTGTCACCCAGCGGATCGCCGTGCCGGTCGAGATCGCGGACGCCCCGGTCGACCAGACGCGCGTGGACGCCGTGACCGCCATGACGGCCGAGGAGACGTCGCTCACGCGGTTCGCGACGATCCTCGACGACGTGACCCTGCTCACCGGGCCGGAGCGCGCCGAGATCCTCCAGCTTCTCGGTCTGGCATGGATGCCGGATCAGGAGGCGTGGCAGGAGGCCGTCACCGCTCACCGGGCGGAGACGGCCGTCACGCTCGACAGCGTCGGCATCCTTCCTCCGAGCCCGATCAACCTGTTCAGCGCGGGCGCCCCGATTCCGATCTGGGTGCGCAACGATCTGCCCTATCCCGTGAACGTCGTGCTGTACGCGACGCCGGACGACCTGCGCCTCGACGTCGCTCAGGCGACCGAGGCGAGCGCCGGACCCCAGAGCAACACGCGGGTGCAGGTGCCGGTGCAGGCGCGCGTGGGCAACGGCGAGGTGTCGGTGCAGCTTCAGCTGCGCAGCCGCACTCTCGAGCCGATCGGTGCACCGCAGGTCGTCGACGTGAACGTCCGCGCCGACTGGGAGGGCATCGGCATCGTGGTGATGTCCGTTCTTGTGGGGGGCTTCCTGGTGCTCGGGGTGATCCGCACCGTGCTGCGGCTTCGCGCCCGCCGGGCCGAGCGCGGCCGGACCGACCCGGACGCGGACGGCGCGGACCGGGCGAGGAACGTCGCCGACGCTCCGGATCCGGCCCACTCCGACGTGCCCTACGAGGACGCGCCGTGAGCGGCATCGGACGGGCCAGCATCCTGATCGGTGCGGGCACGATCGTCTCGCGCCTCACCGGATTCCTGCGCGCCGTCGTCCTGGTCTCCGCGGTCGGCGCGACCACCAGCGCCGGCAACGCGTTCGCGATCGCGAACCAGCTCCCCAACAACATCTACACGATCATCTCGACCGGCCTGCTGACCGCCGTCATCGTGCCGCAGATCGTGAAAGCGGCCCAGCACGACGACGGCGGGCGCGCGTTCGTTTCCAAGCTGTTCACGCTCGGCACCGTGGTGCTGCTGGTCGTCACGGCGCTCGCGACCGTCGCCTCACCCTGGCTCGTGCAGCTGTACGCGCCCGGGTTCCCGCCCGAGCAGCAGGCGCTCGCGACCGCCTTCGCCTACTGGTGCATGCCGCAGATCCTCTTCTACGGCCTGTATGCGCTCGTCGGCGAAGCGCTCAACGCGCGCCGCGTGTACGGCCCGTTCACGTGGGCGCCGATCGTCAACAACGTCATCTCGATCGCCGGATTCCTGGTGTTCATCCTGCTGTTCGGCTCGGGCGAGGCAGTGGACGAGTGGACGCCGGCGATGATCGCGACGCTGGCGGGAACCGCGACGCTCGGCATCGTCGTGCAGGCGGTCATCCTGCTCATGTTCTGGCCGCGCACCGGGCTGCACGTGCGCCCGGACTTCCGCTGGCGTGGGGTGGGGCTCAACCATCTCGGACGGCTGGCCGGGTGGACGTTCCTCATGGTCGTGGCCGGCCAGCTCGCGGGACTAGTGCAGTCGCGAGTGCTGTCCGACGCCGCCCAGGACTATCCGGGCGTGCTGGTCGCACAGAATGCATGGCTGCTGTTCATGCTCCCGTACTCGATCATCGTCCTGTCGATCGGGACCCCGTATTTCACGCAGCTGAGCGAGCACGCTGCGGCGGGCCGCGACGACGAGGTGCGCGGCGACGTCGGGCGCAGCATCCGCACCCTCGGACTGTTCATCGTGATCGCGACCGCGGCCCTCGCTGCGGCATCCGTTCCCGCGTCGCGCATCTTCACCGACAGCCGCAGCGAGGCCGTCGACGCCGCGATCGTCCTGCTCTGCTTCCTGGTGAGCCTCGTGCCCCTCGCGGTGCTGTTCGTGATCCAGCGCACGTTCTACGCCTACAACGACACCCGCACGCCCTTCTACTTCACCCTCGTGCAGTGCGCGCTCGTGGTGGTCACCTCGCTGGCCGCCTCACTGCTGCCGCTGGAGTATCTCGCCGCCGGCATCGCGCTCGGCCAGTCGTTCGCGAGCATCGTCCAGGTGGTCCTCGCGACGTGGCTCCTGCACCGGCGGCTGGGCGGACTCCGGGTCGGATCGTGGATGCTGTCGCTCGGCCGGTTCGTCCTGGCCGCCGTTCCCGCCGCCGGCGCCGGATGGCTCACGTTCCTGCTGCTGGGCGGTGTGGACGGCTGGACCGTCTCCGACAAACTGCTCGGCGCGGTCGGTGCCGCGGTCATCGGGCTGGTCTCCGTCGCGGTGTACGCAGGATTCCTCGCGCTCCTGCGAGCCCCCGAGCTGGGTCCCGCGCTCGAGCTCGCGCGACGGGTTCTGCCGGGCGGGCGCTGACACCCGGCAACCGTTCACCCGGGCGGAATGCCCCGCGGCTACCATGTGTTGAAGCATCCGGAGCTACGAAAGAGGGGGCGCACGTGCGTCAGGTCATCATCATCGGATCGGGTCCGGCAGGCTTCACCGCAGCCATCTATGCGGCGCGCGCGAACCTCGAGCCGCTGGTCGTCGCCAGCTCGGTCGAGGTGGGCGGCGAGCTCATGAACACGACCGACGTGGAGAACTTTCCGGGCTTCCCCGACGGCATCCAGGGCCCCGAGCTCATGGACAAGATGCAGAAGCAGGCTGAGCGCTTCGGTGCCGAGATCCTGTACGACGACGTCGTCGAGCTCGACCTCGCCGGTCCGGTGAAGACGGTGAAGCTCGGCAGCGGCGCGGTGCACGAGGCGTCGACGGTGATCTTCGCGACCGGCTCCGCGTACCGCAAGCTCGGGCTGCCGGGTGAGGAGCGCCTGTCCGGCCGCGGCGTCTCCTGGTGCGCCACCTGCGACGGCTTCTTCTTCCGCGAGCGCACGATCGCCGTCGTCGGCGGCGGCGACTCCGCGATGGAGGAGGCGACGTTCCTCACCCGCTTCGCGTCGAAGGTCTACGTCATCCACCGCAAGGACTCGCTCCGGGCGTCGAAGATCATGCAGGACCGGGCGTTCGCGAACGAGAAGATCGAGTTCGTGTGGAACACGGAGGTCGTCGACATCCTGGGCGAGGATGCGGTCACGGGCGCGCTGCTGCGCTCCACGGTCGACGGATCGACGCGCGAACTGCCGCTCGAGGGGCTGTTCGTGGCGATCGGCAATGACCCGCGCACGCACCTCGTGCACGGCAAGCTCGAGCTCACCCCGGAGGGCACGATCTGGGTGGACGGCCGCTCGTCCCGCACGTCGGAGCCGGGCGTGTTCGCCGCCGGCGACGTCATCGACCCGACGTACCGTCAGGCCGTGACCGCGGCGGGCAGCGGAACTGTCGCGTCATTGGATGCCGAGCACTTCCTCGCCGCGATCGAGCAGTCCGCGGGCGACGCGCAGTTGGCCGAAGACCTCGAGGTGGCGACCGAGACGCCCGACCCCGCGACCGACGAGCCAGAGACCGCCACCGCCGCAGCCTGAGAGTCCTCCGAGCGCCTGGAACAACCAGGCAGCGGGTGATGTTGGAACCACTGACGACTTCGAACAACAAGGAGAAAATGCACATGACCGCCAAGGCGACGACATCCGCGACCTGGGAGCAGGACGTCCTGCAGGCTGAGGGCCCCGTGCTCGTGGACTTCTGGGCCGCGTGGTGCGGACCGTGTCGCATGGTCGCGCCCGTTCTCGATCAGATCCAGGCTGACAATCCCGACAAGATCACGGTGCTGAAGCTCAACGTCGACGAGAACCCCGACCTTGCGATGAAGTACCAGATCACCTCGATTCCGGCCATGAAGGTGTTCAACAACGGTCAGGTCGAGACGACGATCATCGGTGCGAAGCCGAAGTATGCGATCGAGCAGGACCTCGCGGCATACCTCGTCTGATCACAGCCGAATTCTCTCGATCCCCGGTGGGCCTTTCCCAGGCTCACCGGGGATTTCTCGTTATATGCCGTCATCCGCATCGATCGACTTCTGAAGAGATCTGACGCAGACTGTCGATCTGGGCGGCGGTCGTTCGACGTATGGGGTGAGGCAGGCGAACGAGCCGCTCCGAGCCCAGGCTCGTACACGCGAAGGAGCAGGACCATGCGCTACATGATGATCATGCAGGTCGAGCCCGAAGCCGCCGCCCGGGCGGAGGAGGACCTCGACATGGAACAGGTGGTCGCCGTGATGGGCGCCTACAACGAAGAGCTGCAGAAGGCCGGCGTCTTCCTCACCGCGGAAGGATTGAGCGACGCGAGTGAGGGCTTCCGCATCGACTTCTCATCGACGCCGCCGGTCGTCACCGACGGGCCCTATGCCGAAGCCCGCGAGGTGTTCACGGGATTCTGGATCCTCGAGGTGGCGAACCGCGAGGAGGCCGAGCACTGGGCGAAGAAGTGCCCGCTCGGCCCGGGAGTCGGTCTGGAAGTGCGCCGGGTCAACGAGTTCGCCGACGTCGATCTGCCGGACGACAACGAGTGGCTGCAGAAGGCACAGGAGTACCGCGCCGCCCAGTCGTGAGCTCAGGTGGCATCGGCCCGTACCGTCGCGTTCCAGCGGCGGTGCGGGCTCTCCTCGCCGATCAGGCGCCACACCGCCTTCGTCAGCGGCGGATACTCCAGAGCGATCTGGCGCAGCACCCGATAGTGCCGCGCGGCGTTCGGCCGGGACCCGCCGTTTGCGGCGATGCTCTCGGCCCGGAGGATCAGAACCACCAGTTCGTCGACGGTGGGCAGGTCTTCCATGAACTCCCACGGATCCTCGCCGGCGCGCAGACGCTCGTGCACGAGCACCGAGAGCTCGTCGGCCGCCTCCGCCCGGAGAAGCTCGAGACTCGCCCGCCTTCTCGGGGCCTCGTCGTGCGTCGCCATTCATCCAGCGTACGACGAGCGGGGCACCGCGAGGCTCGTCCCGCGCCTACTCTGGCACGATGACCGACGTGAGTGCCCGCCGCGCCGTCGAGGCGGTCTGGCGGGGTGAGTCGGCGAGGATCGTGGCGGCCCTGACCCGGCACACCGGCGATTTCGGGTGGGCGGAGGACCTCGCCCAGGACGCACTGGTGGAGGCCGTGGCCGGTTGGCCGACCTCGGGCATCCCGGACAATCCGGGCGCCTGGCTGCTCGCCGTCGCGAAGCGCCGTGCGATCGACGGCTGGCGCCGCCGCGAGCGGCTGACCGAGCGAGAGACGCAGATGGCGGGTGACCTGCGCATCCTCGAGGAGTGGGATGCCGTTCCGGAGCTGGGCGACCCGGATCGCATCGATGACGACGTCCTGCGGCTCGTGTTCGTCGCCTGCCATCCCGTGCTGTCGGCGGAGGCTCGGCTCGCCCTCACTCTGCGGACCGTCGCCGGTCTGACCACGGACCAGATCGCGCGGATGCTGCTGATGACGGTGCCGGCCGTGCAGCAGCGGATCGTGCGGGCGAAGCGCACCCTCGCGGATGCCGCCGTGCCCTTCGAAGTCCCGGATCGCGCGGATCGACCGGCACGTCTGGCGAGCGTGCTGCAGGTGATCTACCTTCTGTTCACCGAGGGGTACGCGGCGGGCGACGGGCGGCATCCGATCCGTCCCGACGTCGCGCGTGAGGCGGTGCGACTCGGCCGCCGCCTCGCGGCCCTTGTGCCGAGCGAGCCCGAAGTACCCGCTCTCATCGCCCTCATGGAGTTCCAGTCCTCGCGTTTCGCCGCCCGGGTCGACGCGGAGGGCCTGCCGGTCACGCTCGCCGATCAGGACCGCCGGCGCTGGGATCGCTCGGCGATCGCCAGAGGGCGCGAAGCCCTCGCCGGAGCGGAGTCCTTCGGGCGCGGTCTCGGCTATTACGGGCTGCAGGCGTCGGTCGCGCAGTGCCACGCCGTGGCGCCGAGCGCGGGCGAGACCGACTGGCGACGCATCGTCCGGCTCTACGACGCGCTCGACTCGCTCTCGCCGTCCCCGGTCGTGCGGCTGAACCGCGCGGTCGCCGTCAGCATGGTGGAAGGTCCCGACGCCGCTCTGGGCGAGGTCGACCGGCTGCAGGCGGAACTCGGCCGGTTCCGGCCGCTGCACGCCGTGCGCGCGGAGCTTCTCGAGCAGCTCGATCAGACGGATGCCGCGGCCGCCGAGTTCCTGGCCGCGGCCGCGCTGCCGGGCAATGAGGCGGAGGCAGAGGTGTTGCGACGTCGCGCCCGTGCGCTGGGGGTCGCACCGGACTCAGACTGAGCTGTAGCCGGACTCGCCGATTTCATCGAGGATCCGATTGAGATCCTGAATACTCGCGAAATCTATGCTGATCTGGCCTTTTCGTGCTCCGAGCGCAATCTTCACGCGGGTGCTGAGACGGTCTCCGAGGCGCTCGGCGACCTCATCGAGGTGCGCCCTTCGTGCACCGGCCTGGGGCTTCGCGGGACGCGCTCGGCCGGCATCCGGCGCCTTCGCGGCCGCCTCTGCCGCGCGCACCGACAGATCCTCGTTGACGATCTTGTCGGCGAGGCGCTGCATCGCCTCGGGATCCTCGAGCGAAAGGATCGCCCGGGCGTGTCCGGCGGTCAGCACCCCTGCTGCGACCCGCTGCTGCACCGGAAGCGGCAGCTTGAGCAGGCGGATCGTGTTGCTGATCTGCGGCCGTGAGCGGCCGATGCGGCTCGCCAGCTCCTCCTGGGTGATGCCGAAATCCGAGAGGAGCTGCTGGTAGGCCGAGGCCTCCTCGAGCGGGTTCAGCTCCGAGCGGTGCAGGTTCTCCAGGAGCGCGTCGCGGAGCAGGTGCTCGTCGGCGGTGTCGCGGATGACCGCGGGGATGGAGGTGAGGCCGGCGTCGCGGGCGGCGCGCGTGCGGCGCTCGCCCATGATGAGCTCGTAGGTGCCATCGCCGACCTCCCGCACGACGACGGGCTGCAGCACACCGAACTCGCGGACGCTGTGCACCAGCTCGGCGAGGTCGTCGGCGTCGAAGTGCGTGCGCGGTTGTCGCGGGTTCGGGACGATCGCGTGCGGGTCGATCTGCGCGAGCCGCGCGCCCGGCACCTCGACCAGGTCCTCGGCCTCCTCGAAGTCCTCGACCGCAGCTCCCGGGAAGAACACGTCCACCGGGCGCGCAAGCGACCCCTCACTCGTGGGGATCAGCGCTCCGATCCCCCGTCCCAGGCCGGTTCGTTTGGCCATCAGGAGCCCCCTTCGTTCGCGGGTGCGCTGGCATTCCCGTGGTCGTTCGCTTCGGCATCCGCGTTATCGCGGCGAATCATCTCGACGGCCGCCTCGCGGTACGCGACGGCGCCGGCCGACTGCCCATCGTAGGCGATCACCGTCTGCCCGAAGCTCGGCGCCTCGGAGACGCGCACCGACCGCGGGATGACCGTCGCGAGCACTTCATCCGGGAAGTGATTGCGCACCTCTTCGGCAACCTGCTGCGCGAGGCGCGTACGCCCGTCGTACATCGTGAGCAGGATCGTGGAGAGGCGCAGCCGTGGGTTGAGGTGCTTCTGGATCATGCGGACCGTGCCGAGCAGCTGGCTCAGCCCCTCCAGGGCGTAGTACTCGCACTGGATGGGGATGAGCAGCTCGTGCGCCGCAGCGAAGGCGTTGATGGTGAGCAGACCCAGCGACGG
This sequence comes from uncultured Actinomycetota bacterium, assembly GCA_963750955.1. Lineage (GTDB taxonomy): Bacteria > Actinomycetota > Actinomycetes > Actinomycetales > Microbacteriaceae > Microbacterium. The sequence goes on along the minus strand of CAVVSI010000005.1, from coordinate 43,120 downwards.
CGGGCAGTCGATCAGGACGAAATCCAGGCGCTCCTGCAGCGCCCCGAGGTACTCGTCCAGGGCGGTACGCAGGCGGTGCTCGCGGGCGACCTGTGAGACGAGCTCGATCTCGGCTCCGGCGAGGTGGATCGTGCTCGGCGCGCAGAAGAGATTCGGTGACTCCGGGCTGGCTTGGACGATGTCGGCGATGGGAAAGTCATCGATGAGCACGTCGTAGATGCTCGGAATGTCGGCGGTATGCGGCACGCCGAGCGCGGTCGATGCGTTGCCCTGGGGGTCGAGGTCGATCACCAGCACGCGCGCGCCGACGGATGCCAGTGATGCGGCGATGTTGACCGTCGTCGTGGTCTTTCCCACGCCGCCCTTCTGGTTCGAGATCGTGATGACGCGTGTGCGGCCGCTGAGGCGGACGGTGACCGCTTCGAGTACCCGGCGGCGAGCGGTGAGATCCGCGAGTTCGCGTGCGATGGGGCTGTCGTCGATCGAGAAGGGGGCCGGAGCCTCGGTGTTCTCGGGATGTTTCACGTGAAACGGCCTCCCTTTCGCGCACCGACGGACATCACAATCCACTCTAGTCGCGCGCTCCGTCGCGCCCCGACCGACGCGTGCGCAGTCCGCCGATCCGACGGCCTATTACCGTCGACGTGTGTGTTTCACGTGAAACATCGGTTCCTCCTCGAATGCAGCGAAAGAGGTCGCGCTACGTCGACATCACCTGGCATCTCGACCGTCGGATCTCCCAGCAGATGAAGGGGAGGTGCGGAGTACACGGGTCATCGGCTGTCGGTGAGACCCGCTGTACTTCCGGACCTAAGAGCGCCCTCCTGCGCGAGAAGCAGGTGCAGCGGTGGGTGCGGGCGGTACCCGAGACCACCGAGGTCAACGCACGGTCGCGCGAACGACGCGCGTCGGCTCGTCCAGAAGCCCTTCACCGACTATCTCGAGGCGCACATTGCTCAGCTTGTATCTGCGCAGCTGCTTGTCGGCGGTCTCGATCTCCGCCGAGGCGTTGGCGCCCTTCATGAGGATGAGCTCCCCGCCGTCGCGCACAAGCGGCGCGGTCAGCGGGACGAGCGTGCGCATCGCGCTGACCGCACGCGCGGTGGCGGCGTCCAGAACCGGTCCGCGACGCCAGTCCTCGGCGCGCGCGCGCAGCACCTCGACATTGTCGAGCCCCAGCGCGTCCTTCTGCTCGGCCAGCCAGGCGACGCGGCGCTCCATCGGCTCGATCAAGATCCACTCCACGTCCGGGCGCGCGATCGCAAGGACCAACCCGGGCAGCCCGGCACCGGTTCCGACGTCGCCGACGCGCCCCGAGAACAACGGTGCGATCACGGCACTGTTCAGAATGTGCCGAGTCCAGAGCCGCGGCGGTTCCAGGGGTCCGATCAGTCCCCGTTCTTCGCCGTGTTCCGCGAGCGCCTGCGTGAACTGCCGCGCCAACTCGATCCGGTCGCCGAAGATCTCCGCCGCCGCCGCCGGCTCGCGCTCGACCTCGCTCATCGATGTTTCACGTGAAACATCAGCCTCGGCTGATGACCGTGTGGCGGTCAGCGCCTTCGCCGTACGACTCCGACACGAAGCCCTTGTCGGCCACGATGTCGTGGACGAGCTTGCGCTCGTAGCTCGACATCGGGGGAAGCGAGGCCTGCGTGGCGCCCTCGGTCAGCCGCGCGATCGCACGGTCCACGAGGGTCTCGAGCTCACGCTGTCGTGTGTCGCGCGACCCGCCGATGTCGAGGATGAGCCGGGAGAACCGCCCGGTGCGGTTCTGGACCGCGATCCGCGTGAGCTCCTGCAGAGCCTGCACCGTGTCGGGGTCCGACAGCAGCGCCAGCGAGCCGGGCTCGTCCGACTCGAGCGAGACGTATGCCCGACCCGACTTCACATCGAGGGCGAGATCGCCGTCGATATCGGCGATGTCCAGCAGTTCCTCGAGGAAGTCGGCGGCGATGTCGCCCTCCTGCTCGAGCTGCTCGACGGTGGCGGTGGCGCGCTCGACGGGTGCGCCGGAGGCGGGGGAGGCGTCAGGTGTGGTCATCGGTTCCTCGAACTCGATCGTCGTTCAGGTCGGAGAGTCAGGATGCCGCGCCGGCGGTACCGGGGGCGGGGTCAGCGGTGCCGCCCGGCTTCGGACCACCGTCACCGGGCCGCTTCTGAGCCTGCTTCTTGGCGCGCTGCTTGCCGACCGGCTGCTGCCGCTTGGGGGCGACGGCCTTCGCACGCTCTGCCTCTTCGTAGAGACGCTGCTGCTCGGCCTGGTACTTCTCGAGCGGGATGATCTTGCCCGAGGCATCGAGTGCTTTGCCCTTGCGCGCCAGGCGCTCTTCGCGCATCTTCGCGGCCTCCGAGCCCGGCGTGGGCAGGTTCCGGATGACCACGAACTGCTGCACCATGGTCCACACGTTGCTGGTGAACCAGTAGATGACGACGCCGAGCGGGAAGAACACACCCGAGAAGATGAATGCCAGCGGCAGCACGTAGAGCATGATCTTCTGCATCTGGTACGCCTGGCCGGTCTTGGCCTCGGGCGACAGGTTCTTGGAGATGATCTGCAGCTGGGTGAAGAACTGGGACACGATCATGAGGACGACGAGCACGAGCAGGATGCCGACGGTCACCTGCCAGCCGGGAGCCTGTGACTCCCACGCGCCGATGAGCGTGTCGTGCAGCGATGCGACGCCGAAGAGCTTCGCGTTGTAGAACTCCTGCGTGAGTTCGGGGGTGAGCAGCCCGACGCCGCCGGTTCCTGCCTGAGCGTGACGGGTCACGTCGTTCAGCACGCTGAAAAGGGCGAAGAAGATCGGCATCTGCACCAGCAGCGGAAGGCACGACGAGGCTGGGTTCGTACCGTGCTTCTTGTACAGGCCCATCGTCTCTTTGCTCATCGCCTCGCGGGAGAGCTGGTCCTTCTTGCCCTTGTACTTCTCCTGAACTTTCCGCAGTTCAGGGGCGATTTCCATCATCTTCCGCTGGCTCTTGATCTGCTTGACGAACAGCGGGATGAGCGCGGATCGCACCACCAGCACGAGCCCCACGATCGCGAGAACCCAGGTGATGCCCGCTGCTGCCGGCAAGCCCATCGCAGTGAACAGCCAGTGCCACGACACGAGCACGAGCTCGACCAGCCACTTCAGTGGCCAGAGGATGATTCCGATGAGATCCGGCACGGATCAGTCCTTTCTCAGGGAGACGGGTACGACGAAGCCCCGGGGGGTCAGTTCGTACCGGAAGTTCGTGTGCAAGGGGACGTCGTCCACGCCGCCCTTCGCCCAGGGATGGCAGCGTGCGATACGGGCCGCCGCCATCACAGAGCCTTTGACGGCGCCGTGCTGCTGAACCGCGCCGACCGCATAGGCCGAGCACGAGGGGTAGTACTTGCAGACGTCGCCGTACGTATGAGAGATCGTCGCACGGTAACCATGGAGCAAGCTCAACACGGTGTTGCGTGGGAGGAGCGGGATCGAGCGAGCAGTCGAAGCGGCTTCGAAGCGACCTTGACCCACCGATGCCATCGGAAGAGTCGACGTGCTCATGCCGCGCTCCTGGTGAGGCAGCGGGCGACCTCGGCACGGAGATCCGCGAACGGCGCGGTTGCCGCGTGGGGCAGGGCGCGTATCACGATGTCGGCTCCCGGCTGCACGGTGGGAAGGGCCTCAGCGCAGACGGCCTTGAGCCGGCGGCGGACGGTGTTGCGGACGACGGCCGAGCCGACCTGCTTGCTCACGATGAAACCGAAGCGCGCCGAGCGGTCTTCGCCGGATGCCGTCGCATAGGTGACGGTGTTCGGGCCCGCGCAACGGCGACCCCGGCGGACGACGGCCTTGTAATCCGCTCCGCGGGTGAGTCGGTTCGGCCTCGCGAGCACCGCCGGAGGGTCAGGCCGAGAGCTCGGTGCGCCCCTTGGAGCGACGAGCGGAGAGGATGCTGCGGCCGGCGCGGGTGCGCATGCGGGCGCGGAAACCGTGCTTCTTGGCGCGGCGACGGTTGTTGGGCTGGTACGTGCGCTTGGTCATGAGATCACTTCCGGATCAGGGTGTCGCCGGAACGCTCAGACCGGGGACGTGGGAACGGGACTGCCGTCAAGGCATAAGTCAACCGATTAAGGTTACGTTCCCGCGAGGGATAACTCAAACCGAGCACAGTCGGACCCACATTATCCGGGAGAGATTCACAGACTCCTGGCAATGACACGCGGTGCGGACTTACAGTGGAGTTTGCTCGCGTGACGCCCGCTGACTAGCGTGGCTCGGGCACTTATCCACAGGTACGACGTGACGACCTCCGTCGGAAGGCCTGGGGTTCATCGATTTCCCGGGGGGGCCATGTCATCGCACGAGATTCCAGATGTTCCTGTCTGGTCAGCCGTGCTCGACGAGCTCGCCGAGGACGACCGGGTCACCCCGCAGCTGCAGGGTTTCCTCAGCCTCGCCGTCCCCCAGGGCGTGATGGGCGGGACCCTGTATCTCGACGTGCCCAACGACCTCACCGCCGCACAGATCAACAAGCGCATGCGAGCGCCGATCATGGAAGCGCTGACGCGGGTCGACCAGGATCAGCAGCACGACCCTTCGGCCACCGCATTCCGGGTCGTCGTCAATCCCGAACTGGCCGACAGCCGGATGACGGCGCCGATTCCGGTGCAGTCCCCCTCCGCTCCCGCACGCCAGCCGATCGAGGAGACGATCGACGCCGCATCCGCCGCCTCGCGCAGCGATACGCGGCTCAACCCGAAGTACACGTTCGACAACTTCGTCATCGGCCAGTCCAACCGGTTCGCCCACGCCGCGGCCGTCGCGGTGGCAGAGGCACCGGCCAAGGCTTACAACCCGCTCTTCATCTACGGCGACTCGGGGCTCGGCAAGACGCACCTCCTGCACGCCATCGGCGATTACGCGCTGAGCCTGTATGCCGGCATCCGCGTGCGATACGTCTCCAGCGAAGAGTTCACGAACGACTTCATCAACTCGATCGCGAACAACCGCGGCTCGGCGTTCCAGGCGCGCTACCGGGATGTCGACATCCTCCTCATCGACGACATCCAGTTCCTGCAGGGTCGTGCCGAGACCCAGGAGGCGTTCTTCCACACGTTCAACACGCTGCACGACCACGACAAACAGGTCGTGATCACCAGCGATGTGCCGCCCAAGCACCTCACCGGCTTCGAGGACCGCATGCGCAGCCGCTTCGAGTGGGGTCTCATCACCGACGTCCAGGCGCCCGACCTGGAGACCCGCATCGCGATCCTGCGCAAGAAGGCGCAGTCCGAGCGGCTGCACATCCCCGACGAGGTGCTGGAGTACATCGCCACGGTCGTGTCCTCGAACATCCGCGAGCTCGAGGGCGCGCTGATCCGCGTGTCGGCCTTCGCGAGCCTGAACCGGTCCACCCTCGACATGTCGCTCGCGCAGACGGTGCTGCGCGACATCGTCGACCAGGACGACGCGAACGTCATCTCGCCGACCGACATCATCACCGCGACCGCGGCCTACTTCAAGCTCACCGTCGACGACCTGTACGGTTCGAGCCGTTCGCAGGCGGTCGCGACCGCTCGTCAGATCGCCATGTACCTGTGCCGCGAGCGCACCAGTCTGTCGCTGCCGAAGATCGGCCAGCTGTTCGGCAATCGCGATCACACCACGGTCATGTACGCCTACAAGAAGATCAGCGATCTGATGAAGGAGCGCCGGTCCATCTACAACCAGGTCTCCGAGATCACCGCGCAGCTCGGCCGCAACTCGCGCTGACGCATCCCTGCGTGCACCCGAGCGGGGCGCTGCGGTCATATTCCGGCTCTCCCCGTCGTGCGACGCAATATGCCGCAAGCGGTTCTTGACAGTCCCTCATCGTCGCGCCATCATTCCGGTTCTTCACATGTGGAAAACCTGTGGATAACTCCGAATCCCTGCGGAAACTCTGTGGGCGACGGCGCTGAGCCTGTGGATGAGGGGTGCCGCGGTCGCGGTGTCCGCGGTCTGTGGATAACTTCCTCCGCAGCCGTTCCACATCTCACACGGTTGTAGTTTCCGTGTCCCGGAACGCGACGGCCGACTTATCCACAGTTCCCACAGGCGTTAAGAAGAAGACGGATAACCATCTCTATGAAACCCATTCGATCACCTTGACGGGGACCGGGGACCGGCTGCGACGGTCTTCCGGTGCGACTGACACTGGGCACTAGCATGGGAGAGCCCAACAGGATGTCGAGGGAGCACCAGTGAAGTTCCACGTCAATCGCGATGTGTTCAGCGAAGCCGTGTCGTTCGTCGTCAAGCTCCTTCCGCAGCGCAACCCGCAGCCGATCCTCGCCGGCGTGCTGATCGAGGCCTCCGATGCAGGACTCTCGCTCGCCGCGTTCGACTACGAGGCATCCGCGCGCACCACGATCGAGGCCACGGTGGATGAGCCGGGCACGATCCTCGTGCACGGCCGTCTGCTCTCGGAGATCGCCAGCCGTCTTCCGAACGCGCCCATCCAGGTGCAGGTGGACGATGACGGCGGCATCGTCCTCACCTGCGGATCCGCACGTTTCACCCTCGCGTCGATGCCGGTGCAGGAGTATCCCGCGATCCCCGAGGTCTCCGGCGACACCGGACTCGTGCCGTCCGAGGACTTCGCGACGGCGATCGCCCAGGTGGCCTTCGCCGCATCGCGCGACGATGTGACACCCGTGCTCACCGGCGTGCAGCTCGAGGTCTCCGGTACTCAGCTGAGTCTTGTGGCGACCGACCGCTACCGTGTCGCGCTGCGCGAGATCCCGTGGGACGGCGGCGGCACCGCGTCCGACGAGGCAACCACGGCACTGGTTCCGGCCCGCACGCTCACCGAGGTCGGCAAGACGTTCGCGCACGGTGGAGACATCTCGATCGCGTTCTCCGGCTCGGGTGATCGCGAGATCATCGCGTTCACCGCCGGCAACAAGACCGTCACCTCGCTGCTGATCAAGGGCAACTTCCCGCCGGTCCGGCGCTTGTTCCCGGAGCAGACCGAGCACCACGCGGTTCTGAACACCGCCGAGCTCGCCGAAGCGGTGCGCCGCGTCTCGCTCGTGCTCGACCGATCAGCGCCACTGAGGTTCACCTTCACGACCGACAGCGTCTCGATGGACGCGTCGGGCACCGAGCAGGCCCGCGCCACCGAGTCCGTCGACGCGAATCTCGTCGGCGAGGATGTCACCCTCGGCCTGAACCCGCAGTATCTGCTCGAATCGCTCGGTGCGGTCAGAAGCGAGTTCGTGCGGATCACCTTCACGTCGAGCGACAACGCGAACAAGCTGAGCCCGGTGCTGATCACACCCCAGACCTCGGTCGACAAGGCCGGCGCCGAGTCCTTCAAGTACCTGCTGCAACCGAACCTGCTTCTGCGCTGACAGGGCGATCGCTCGCCCCTGTTCCGCGAACTCGGGGCGGGATGCGGTGAGCGGATGCTGGACACCCCGGGGGCCTGCCACCAGACTGTGACCCATGCACACGGTCGCCGCCGGCGGCATCCGGACCCCGGACCAGCGACTGCGCGTTTTCGTGAGCTCGACCCTGAAGGAGCTGGCCGCCGAGCGCCGCGCCATCCGCGCCTCGATCGAACGACTGGCCCTCGCGCCGGTCATGTTCGAGCTCGGCGCGCGGCCGCATCCGCCACGGGACCTCTACCGCGCATATCTCGATCAGAGCGACATCTTCCTCGGCGTCTACTGGGAGCAGTACGGGTGGGTCGCCCCGGGTGAGGAGGTGTCCGGCCTCGAGGACGAGTGGAATCTCGCGCCTGAGATCCCGAAGCTCATCTACATCAAGCGCAGCGACCATCGTCAGGATCGCCTCGACGAGCTCCTGCAGAGAATCCGCGACGACGACGACGCCTCGTACGTCTCGTTCACCGAGGCCGGAGAGCTCGCCGACCTGGTCACCGGTGACCTCGCGACGCTGCTGGCGGAGCGGTTCGATGCGGCCGGCGGCAGGCACGCACCCCTGGGCGAGCCGGTCACCGAGTTCTTCTCGACGGAGCCGGTGCGCCCGCCGTCGCCGCTCACCAGGCTCGTCGGACGTGAGCGCGAACTCGCGCTCGTCACGAGGCTCTTGGCCGACGAGGGACAGCGGCTCGTGACCATCACCGGTCCTGGCGGCATCGGCAAGAGCAGGCTCGCGGTGGCGGCGGCCCGGGAATCGGAGGGCACGTTCCCGGACGGCGTGGTGTTCGTGGATCTTGCACCCGTACTGGACGCAGACCTCGTACTCACGGCGATCGCGAACGCGCTCGGCATCCGTGAGACGGGCGATCGGCCCCTCGCGCAGAAGGTCGTCGGGGCGCTCGGCCGCCGCCGGCTGCTGCTCGTGCTCGACAACGTGGAGCAGGTCGTGGGGTCAGGGCCTGACATCGCAGCGCTGCTGGCCGCGTCCTCGGTGTCCGTGCTGTGCACGAGCAGGATCCTCCTTCGCGTGCGCGGAGAACAGAGTGTCCCGCTCGGGCCGCTGCCATCATCGGAGGCCGTCGAGCTCTTCGCGGACCGCGCGCGCGCCGTCAAACCGGACTTCGAGCTCACCGACGCCAACACCGCCGAGGTCGCTGCCATCTGCCGAGCGCTCGACAACGTTCCCCTCGCCATCGAGCTCGCCGCCGCCCGATTGAGGGTGCTGAGCCCTGCTGCGCTCGTCGAGAGGCTCGACCATTCCCTCCCCCTGCTGGTGGGCGGGGCGCGTGACCTCCCCGAACGTCAGCGAACCCTCCGCGCGACGATCGAGTGGAGCGCGCAGCTGCTCTCCGACCCGGAACGAGAGCTGCTTCTGCGCCTGGGTGTCTTTCGCACGGGTTTCTCGCTCGATGCTGTCGAGTGGGTGTCCGACCGCCTCGGTCACGCGGACGCCGTGGGGGCGCTCGCCGCGCTCGTCGACGGCAGCCTGGTGCGCGAGCAGGACCGGGGAAGTCGTCCGTGGTTCACGATGCTCGCCACGGTGCGCGAGTACAGCCGGGACCGGCTCGCCGACCGCGGACTGCTCAGCGAGTCGCAGGATTGGCACGCCGATTTCTATGTCGGCCTCGCCGTCGAGGCCGGCTCGTCTTCGACCTGGCAGGCACAGGTCGAGCGCGTGACGAGGCTCCTCGACGAGCAGGACGAGCTCCGGGCCGCCGCGGACCATCTGCTCGCGACGGGGAACTTCGACGCCGTCGCCGAACTGGCGTGGCCGCTCTACTCGTTCTGGTGGGGTGGCGGCCGCGCCGGGGAGATTCGGATCTGGATGACCCGTCTCCTCGAGCCCGGAGTGGTGCTCAGCGAGCGATCCCGAGCGATCGCCGAGTACTGCCTCAACGCCATCCGCTACTGGCGCACTGCTGAGGAATCGGTCGTCCCGGCCCTCTCGCGCTGCCTCGAGTACTTCCACCGGGTGAAGGATGTGCGCGGTGAGGCGTTCGTGCGCGCGGCACTGGCGGTGTCGGGGTACGAGCAGCTGCCGCCCGACCTCGACGCGGCAGAGGATAACGCGCGCAAGGCGCTCGCCCTCGCCGAGTCGTTCGACGTCGACTTCGCGGGCGCGGTGGTCGGGGTGATGCTGGGTCGGATGTGGCTCGCGCAGGGGCGGGTCGACGAGGCGGTCGCGCAGTTCGAGAAGAGTCTGTCGGTGGCGCGCCGCACCGGCGACACGCTGGGGCAGGCGATCGCACTCAGCCACCTCGGGTGGGCGCGCATGGTGGGCGGCGAGCCGGATCGGGCCCGCGAATGCTTCGGCGAGCAGCTGCTCCTCGCGTCCACCATCGGGCATGAGGAGGGGATCGCGGACGCCTTGGAGGGGATGTTCGCCGTCGCCTCGTCTTCGGGAGACATCGACCGCGCGGGGCGGATGCTCGGCGCTGCGGAAGACATCCGCGAGCGCAAGGGCCTGCCGACCCGGTCGCCGCTGTCGTTCTTCGCGCCGATCCTCGAACGTGTGCTCTCCGGGCCCGACGCGTCGCGTTTCGACGAGGCACGGCGGGTCGGGCGCGAAGCCGATGTCGACGACGTCGTCGAGGCCGCGTTGGCCTGATCCCGGCCGATTAGTGTTGCACAGTGATCGTTGAGCACCTGAGCCTCGTCGACTTCCGCAATTATGCGGTCGCCGAGGTCTCGCTGGGCCCCGGTCCGAACGTGTTCGTCGGGCGCAACGGCCAGGGCAAGACGAACCTCGCTGAAGCGATCGCCTTCCTCGCGACGCTCGGCTCCCATCGCGTGTCCACCGATGCGCCGATGGTGCGCCATGGGGCGGATGCCGCGATCATCCGTGCCCGCCTGTCCCACGGCGACCGCCGCGTGCTGCTCGAGGCCCAGCTGAACCGGCAGGGTGCCAACAAGGCGCGGGTCAATGGTGCGCCGGCCAAACCCGCCGAGCTGCCGCGCTACGCCCAGGTCGTGCTGTTCGCTCCGGAAGACCTGCAGATCGTCCGAGGCGACCCGTCCGCCCGCCGGCGCTTCATGGATCAGCTGCTGGTGCAGCGGTCTCCCCGCTTCGCGGGCGTCCTGTCCGACTACGATCGCGTGCTGAAGCAGCGCACAGCGCTGCTGAAGTCCGCCAGGGCCCGGGGCATCCGCGGCGATCAGCTCTCGACGCTCGACGTCTGGGACGACAAGCTCGTCGCGCTCGGCACCGAGTTGATCGAAGCGCGTATCGCTCTGGCCGCCGACCTGACGGCTCCGCTGACCGGCGCCTACACGGCGATCGCCGGCGCCGACCATCGGCCGCAGCTGGACTGGGCCCTGTCGGTGACCGGCGGCGATCCGGAGGAGGATACGCCGCCGACGTCATCCGATGCGTCGGTGAGCCGCATCGCGGACCAGTTCCGCCAGGCGCTCGCTGCGCGTCGCACGGCCGAGCTCGATCGAGGGATCACGCTGGTCGGGCCGCACCGCGACGACCTCCTGCTGCGCGTACGTGGCCTGCCGGTGAAGGGCTACGCGTCCCATGGAGAGTCCTGGTCGGTCGCTCTCGGGCTGCGACTGGCCTCTGCCGAGCTGCTGCGCGCCGATTCGCGACTCGGCGATCCGGTGCTCATTCTCGACGACGTGTTCGCCGAGCTGGACGCCGACCGTCGCGCCCGCCTGGCCGAGCTGACGATGGCCTACGAGCAGGTGATCGTCACGGCGGCGGTGGAAGAGGACGTGCCACTGGGCCTCCGCGCCCGCGTCGTGCGCGTCGACGGCGGCCGGATCATGGAGGAGACGGATGCCTGAGCCCGACGCATCCGACGGTGCCGAGCCCGTTCCCGAGACCGTCGCGACCTACCTGCGGCTTCGCGGGCTGGAGCCCTCCGCTCGCACGTACCGCAAGCGTCGGCGGCGCGGACCCGACGACGAGAACGCCCCGTTCACCCCCGGACGGGACCCGAAGGGAGTCGCCGATGTGCTGGCCGATCTCACCCGGAGTGCCGGGTGGGACTCGCAGCTCGCGCGCGAAGACGTCGTGCGCACATGGGCGGAAGTGGCCGGCGACGACACCGCGCGCCACACCACTCCGGTGGCCTTCACGGAGGGGACGCTGACCGTGCAGGCCGACTCCACGGCGTGGGCGAAGCAGCTGCAGCTCATGCGCTCGCAGATCCTCTCCGAGATCGTGCAGAGGTTCCCTGAAGCGGGGGTCGACGGCATCCGCTTCATCGGACCGGACGTCCCCTCCTGGAAATGGGGTCCCAGAACGACTCCAGGGCGTGGTCCGCGCGATACCTACGGCTGAGATACCTCCTGGGCTATCCCGAAGGAATCCAGGGCGCCACAGGGCCGCACATGGCAGGCCCGAGAGCGGTTCCTTGGTAGACTGGAGGCGCCCTGAGTGACGATGTGGAGCGCACCGAGAATATGACGTCCGAGACCGCCGACAGCCCGCCCCAACGACCCGAACAGCGATCGACGGACCCGGCGCCGGCAGAACGGACGCACGTCGAGTACGGTGCCGACGAGATCCAGGTTCTCGAGGGCCTCGAAGCCGTCCGCAAGCGCCCCGGAATGTACATCGGATCGACCGGACCGCGCGGACTGCATCACCTCGTGTCCGAGATCGTCGACAACTCCGTCGACGAGGCGCTCGCCGGCTACTGCGACACGATCGCGGTCACGATCCTGCCCGACGGCGCCGTCCAGGTCGTCGACAACGGCCGCGGCATCCCGGTCGACATGCACAAGACCGAAGGCAAATCGACCGTCGAGGTCGTGCTCACCGTCCTGCACGCCGGCGGCAAGTTCGGCGGCGGCGGCTACGCCGTCTCGGGAGGACTCCACGGCGTCGGATCGTCGGTCGTGAACGCGCTGTCCAGCCGACTCGAGGTGGAGGTGCGTCGTCAGGGCTACGTCTGGCGGCAGTCCTACCGCGACGGTGGAGTGCCTCAGGCACCGCTCGAGCGGGCCGAGCCGAGCACGGAGACGGGTACGACGATCACGTTCTGGCCGGATGACTCGATCTTCGAGACCGTCGACTTCGAGTACGAGACGCTCCGCACCCGCTTCCAGCAGATGGCGTTCCTCAACAAGGGGCTCCGGATCGACCTCCGGGACGAGCGGGCGGCATCCGCATACGAAGAGGAGACCGAACCCGGGCAGGTCGTGCTGCAGCAGCGCAACGACAGCTTCCTCTACGAACGCGGCCTGGTCGACTACGTCGAGTACCTCAACCGCGTCCGCAAGGCCGAGCACGTCAACGACGAGGTCATCGACTTCGAGTCCGAAGACACCGACCGCAAGATCGCCCTCGAAGTCGCGATGCAGTGGACCACGAGCTATACCGAGAACGTCTTCACGTACGCGAACACGATCAACACGCACGAGGGCGGCACCCACGAAGAGGGTTTCCGCGCCGCGCTTACGACGCTCGTGAACAAGTACGCGCGGGCGAACAGCCTGCTCAAGGAGAAGGACGAGAACCTCTCCGGCGACGACGTGCGCGAGGGCCTCACCGCCGTGATCTCGGTCAAGCTCTCTGAGCCGCAGTTCGAGGGCCAGACCAAGACCAAGCTCGGCAACACCGAGGCGAAGGCATTCGTGCAGAAGGTCGTGGGCGACCGGCTCGGGGACTGGTTCGACCGCAACCCCGTTCAGGCGAAGAACATCATCCGCAAGGCGATCGACGCCGCGACGGCTCGCCTCGCCGCGCGCAAGGCGCGCGAGACCGCGCGCCGCAAGAGCGTGTTCGAGAGCGCCGCGATGCCCGACAAGCTCAAGGACTGCACCTCGAAGGATCCGTCGATCAGCGAGATCTTCCTCGTGGAAGGCGATTCGGCCGGCGGCTCGGCGGTGCAGGGCCGCGACCCCCACACGCAGGCGATCCTGGCCCTCCGCGGCAAGATCCTCAACGTCGAGCGGGCGCGTCTCGATCGGGCTCTCGGCAACCGCGAGGTGCAGGCGATGATCCAGGCCTTCGGCACGGGCATCGGCGAGGACTTCGACATCGAGAAGGCCCGGTACCACAAGATCGTGCTGATGGCGGATGCCGATGTCGACGGCCAGCACATCACGACGCTGCTGCTGACCCTGCTCTTCCGCTACATGCGCGGACTGATCGAGGCCGGGTTCGTGTACCTCGCCCAGCCGCCGCTGTACCGGCTCAAGTGGTCCAACGCCCCGCATGAGTACGTCTACAGCGACCGCGAGCGCGACGCCCTGCTGACCGAGGGGCTGGCGGGCGGCAAGCGGATCCCGAAGGACAACAGCATCCAGCGCTACAAGGGTCTCGGCGAGATGAACGCCAAGGAGCTGTGGGAGACGACCATGGATCCCGAGACGCGCACGCTCCGGCAGGTCACGATCGACGACGCGGCCGCGGCCGACGAGATCTTCACGATCCTGATGGGCGAGGACGTCGAGTCCCGCCGAGGGTTCATTCAGCGCAACGCGAAGGACGTCCGGTTCCTCGACATCTGATCCACCGATCCGATGCCCTGTGATTCCGGCTGCGACGAAACGAAACGACACCGATGACTGACGAAGAACGCCCCGCACCCGTGCACAACCACGGTCAGATCGACCAGGTGGACCTGCAGTCGGAGATGCAGCGCAGCTATCTCGACTACGCGATGAGCGTGATCGTCGGTCGCGCGCTGCCCCGCGTCGAGGACGGTCTCAAGCCCGTCCACCGCCGTGTGATCTACGGCATGTACGACGGTGGATTCCGCCCCGACAAGTCGTTCTCCAAGTGCGCGCGCGTGGTCGGCGAGGTCATGGGGCACTACCACCCGCACGGTGACGCCCCCATCTACGACGCCCTCGTGCGTCTCGTGCAGCCCTGGTCGCTGCGCTACCCGCTCGCACAGGGGCAGGGCAACTTCGGGTCGCCGGGAAACCAGGGCGCCGCCGCGCCGAGGTACACCGAGACGAAGATGGCCCCGCTCGCGCTCGAGATGGTGCGAGACATCGAGGAAGACACCGTCGACTTCCAGGACAACTACGACGGCCAGACGCAGGAGCCGGTCGTGCTCCCTGCACGCTTCCCGAACCTGCTGGTCAACGGCTCGGTCGGCATCGCGGTCGGCATGGCGACGAACATCCCGCCGCACAACCTGCGCGAGGTCTCGAACGGCGCGCTCTGGGCGCTGGAGAACCCGGACGCCACGCGCGAAGAGCTTCTCGAAGCGCTCTTGGAGCGGATCCCCGGTCCCGACTTCCCGACACATGCGCAGATCCTCGGGACGCGCGGGATCAAGGACGCCTACCGCACCGGCCGGGGCTCCATCACGATGCGCGCCGTGATCAACGTCGAGGAGATCCAGGGCCGCACGTGCCTCGTGATCACGGAGCTGCCCTACCAGGTGAACCCCGACAACGTCGCCGTCAAGATCAGCGACCTCGCCCGCGAGGGCAAGATCACCGGGATCGCCGACATCCGCGACGAGACCTCGGACCGCACCGGACAGCGGCTCGTGATCGTGCTGAAGAGGGATGCCGTCGCAAAGGTCGTGCTGAACAACCTCTACAAGCACACCCAGCTGCAGGAGAACTTCGGCGCCAACATGCTGGCGATCGTCGACGGCGTGCCTCGAACCCTTCCGCTCGACGGGTTCATCACGCACTGGATCGACCACCAGATCAACGTCATCGTGCGCCGCACGAAGTACCGGCTGCGCAAGGCGGAAGAACGCATGCACATCCTGCGCGGCTACCTCAAGGCGCTCGATGCGCTCGACGAGGTCATCGCGCTGATCCGCCGCTCGCCGACGGTGGACGACGCGCGCGACGGGCTCAAGACGCTGCTGGAGATCGACGACATCCAGGCCGACGCGATCCTCGCGATGCAGCTGCGCCGCCTGGCCGCGCTCGAGCGCCAGAAGATCATCGACGAGGCGACGGACCTCGAGGCCCAGATCGCCGACTTCAAGGCGATCCTCGCCGACCCCGCCCGGCAGCGCTCCATCATCCGCGAAGAGCTCACGTCGATCGTCGACCGATTCGGCGACGATCGCCGCACCGAGATCCTCCCGGGCTACGACGGTGACATGTCGATCGAGGATC
The DNA here is from genome assembly GCA_963750955.1 of uncultured Actinomycetota bacterium. Taxonomy (GTDB): domain Bacteria; phylum Actinomycetota; class Actinomycetes; order Actinomycetales; family Microbacteriaceae; genus Microbacterium. The sequence goes on along the minus strand of CAVVSI010000005.1, from coordinate 27,669 downwards.
TCATCCCCGAGGAGGAGATGGTCGTCACCGTCACCCGCGACGGCTACATCAAGCGGACCCGCAGCGACAACTACCGTCAGCAGCACCGCGGCGGCCGGGGCGTCAAGGGCGCGCAGCTGCGCGCCGACGACGTCGTCGAGCACTTCTTCGTCACGACGACGCACCACTGGCTGCTGTTCTTCACCACGAAGGGCCGCGTCTATCGCGCGAAAGCCTACGAGGTGCCGGAGGCCGGCCGCGATGCGAAGGGACAGCACGTCGCGAACCTGCTGGCGCTCCAGCCGGGCGAGGAGATCGCCCAGATCCTCGACATCCGCGACTACTCCGTCGCGACCTACCTCGTGCTGGCCACCCGCAGCGGGCTCGTCAAGAAGACGCGCCTGACCGAGTACGACACCAACCGCCAGGGCGGGGTGATCGCGATCAAGCTGCGCGGTCAGGAGGAGGAGTTCGGCGACGAGGTCGTGAGCGCGCTGCTGGTCGACGAGGGCGACGACATCCTCCTGATCAGCCGGCTCGGGATGTCGCTGCGCTTCACAGCGACCGACGACGCCCTGCGTCCGATGGGCCGCTCCACCGAAGGCGTCAAGGGCATGTCCTTCCGCGACGGCGACAGCCTGCTGTCGGCATCCGTCGCCCAGGCGGGCGCGTTCGTGTTCGTCGTGACCGATGGCGGGTACGCCAAGCGCACCGCGATCGAGCAATACCGCGGACAGAGTCGCGGCGGTCTGGGCATCAAGGTCGCCCGTCTCAGCGATGGGCGCGGCGTTCTGGCAGGCGGTCTGATGGTCGCCGAGGACGACGAGGTCTTGGTGGTTCTTGCCAGCGGCAAGGTGGTACGCTCTGCCGTGGCCGAGGTCCCCGCCAAGGGCCGCGACACCATGGGTGTCGTTTTCGCCCGCGCCGACGACGACGATCGCATCATCGCGATCGCACGCAACGGAGAGCGCGGCCTCGCAGAGACATCAGAGGCAGCCGACGCCGAGCGGGAAGATGCTGTGTCGGGCACACCCGAGGCCTCGTCCGAGATCCCCGAAGAGAGTACTGACGCATGAGTACCGTAGCCGACAAGCTCGCAAAGAAATCCAGCCACAAGACAAGCGCGAAGCAGGTGCGCCTGCGCCTGGTCTACATCGACTTCTGGTCGGCCGTGAAGCTGTCGTTCCTCGCCGCAGTCGCAATGGCCATCGTGACGGTGGTCGCCTTCTTCCTCACCTTCATGATCGTCCAGACGACGGGCCTCATCGGCACGGTGGACGAGTTCTTCCAGAGCTTCTCGGACGGCGGGGTCTCGATCACCGCCTTCGTCGGCCTTCCGCAGGTCATGGCGTTCGCGGCCATCGTCGCGATCCTGAACCTCGTCGTCGTCACCGTCCTCGGCGCGGTGATCGCCGGCATCTACAACCTCGCCGTCAAGGTGACCGGCGGACTGCTGGTCGGGTTCACCTCCAACTAGCCGCGCTCGGTCACACCACGCCCGTGGTTCCCAGCAGGGAGCCGATCGCCCATGTGGCGATGAGGGCGAGCGCGCCGCCGACCACCAGGCGGACGGTTGCGCGGATCTTTCCGCTGCCGCCCAGGTGAGCCGACACCGTTCCCGTGATCGCGAGTGCCACCACGACGGCGGCGAACGTCACGGGGATCTTCAGCGCCGCGGGCAGCAGCAGGATGGTCAGCAACGGGAGCAGCGCGCCGACCGTGAAAGCGATCGCGGATGACAGCGCCGCCTGCCATGGGCTGACGAGATCCTCCTGGTCGATGTGCAGCTCCACCTCGAGATGCGCCGCGAGGGCATCGTGCGCGGTGAGCTCCTTCGCGACCTGACGCGCGGTCGCCTCCGACAGGCCCCGCTCGCGATACAGGGCGGTGAGCTCTTCGAGCTCCTCTTCCGGCATCTCCCTCAGCTCTCGGCGCTCCTTCGCGATCAGCGCACGTTCACTGTCGCGCTGGCTGCTGACGGAGACGTATTCGCCGAGTGCCATCGAGATCGAGCCGCCCACGAGGCCCGCGATTCCGGCGGTGAGGAGGGCGGGGGTGGCGGTGGTCACACCGGCCACGCCGACCACCAGCGACGCGACCGAGACGATGCCGTCGTTGGCACCGAGCACACCGGCCCGCAGCCAGTTGAGCCGCTGCCCGACGCCGCCCGCGTGGGCTTCGCCAGGGTGTGCAGGGTCACCGGTCGACACCTCGCCAGTCAACCAATCGGCGCACCCGGACGCCCCGCGGCGCGCCGCGCAGACGGAGCGGTGCGGATTCGTGAATTCCCTGCGCGTCAGGTAAAGTCTTGGAGGTTGACGGCGCTCGCGCCGTACGAAACGGGGCTATAGCTCAGGCGGTTAGAGCGCTTCACTGATAATGAAGAGGTCCCAGGTTCAAGTCCTGGTAGCCCCACCACAGCCCCGGGGGCCTTAGCTCAGTTGGTAGAGCGCCTGCTTTGCAAGCAGGATGTCAGGAGTTCGAATCTCCTAGGCTCCACATCCCAGAAGCGCCGACCGAGGGTCGGCGCTTCTGTCATGGGTAGAGTCGCTGACATGGATACGAGGGTCGCGGCGTACGCCGTCATCATCGACGCCGACGACCGCATCCTCCTCGCCCATTGGAACGAGGGGCGCCGAGCCGCGTGGACGCTTCCCGGCGGCGGGCTCGAAGCCGGCGAGGATCCCGAGCATGCCGCGCGCCGGGAAGTGCGCGAAGAGACCGGCTACCGGGTCAACGTCGGAGCTCTGCTCGGCATCCACTCGCGCGTGATCCCCGCGGGTCGGCGGCTCGCTGCGGAGGCCACCGGACCGCTGCACGCTCTGCGCATCGTGTACCGCGCGCGCGTGACGGGTGGCAGGCTGCGCCACGAGACCGGAGGGTCGACCGATCGCGCGGAGTGGTTTCCGCTCGAGAGCGTCTCGGGTCTGCAGCGGGTCAAGCTGGTCGACATCGCGCTGAAGATGGCCGGGCGAGACCGGGGTCAGTCGATCGTCTGAGAGATGTCGGCGACGGTCGCCCCGTAGGCAGAGATGAGGTCGTCGGCCTCGAGGAACATGCTGAAGCCGTGCGCGCCGGCGCCCATCGCGATCCGCTCGCCGACGATGCGCTCGTCCGCGAAGACGGGCCAGTCGTGCGTGCTGCCGACCGGGACGATCGTGCCGCGTTCGTAGCCGGTGGCGGCGAGAGCGCGAACCGGGTCGGGCAGCTGCAGCTTGTTGACGCCCACGACGGCCCGCAGCTTCGGCCACGAGATCGCGCGATCACCCGGGATCAGCGCGAACAGGTAGGTGTCGTCGCTGCGCTTGACGACGAGCGACTTCACGATGCCCGCGGGGCGGATGCCGAGCAGACCGGCCGCCTCATTGAGGCTGTTCGCCGCAGGACGCTCACGGATCTCGATGGCGAGGCCGCGAGCGGATGCCGCATCCCGCACGCGGGAGGTCGGATCAGGCTCGGTCATCCGTCCAGGCTACCCACGACGAGGAGCCCCGCGGGCAGCGGGGCTCCTCGATGGTCTCAGGGCTCGATCCAGCGCTGGGGCGCCTACTCCATCAGGCGTCGGGCGCGCGCAGCGGGTCGTCCGCGACCCAGAGCTCGTCGTCGGCACGCAGCGTCTGCCATGCCGCGTAGAGCACGCCGGCCGCCGCGGCCACGCCGAGGATGATCGCGATCACACCACCCGCGCCGATCCCCCTCTTCGGCGGGTCGAGGAGCACGAGCTTGTCCGCGAGCCTCTTCGAGTACTGGGCGCCGTACTTGTCGGCCTTCTTCGCGTACTTCGCCGGGTCGGGCAGGGAGAACCCCTTTCCGGCCGCGAGACGCGAACGCGTGTCGTTGGCGGCATCCCACACGGACAGCGCGGATCCGACCACGGCCCCCGCGGTGGGGACCACCTTGTCGGCGAGCACATGCTTGGAGAACTGCTTGCTCTTGTCGACGTACGGCGCGGCGTACTTGCCGTAGCTCGCCTGCACACCCGGGAGCACGTACTCGCGGTTCAGGTGGCCCAGCTGCCTGGTCGCCTCGCGAGCGACGTTGGCCGCTTCGCCGACCAGCACCTGCTGCGACTCCCACAGGTTGTTCGCCTGCACCTGGAGTCTGCGGAGTTCCTTCTTGCGCTTGCGGTTGAGGCTCACGTTGCCCTCCCTAAGGCCGGGGGTAGTAGTCGTCCCATCTTGCCAGACACCACCCCGGACGGGAGGACTCCCACCGAACTCTGAGAGAATGGTTGACATGCCTCACCACACTGCAGTAGCGACCTTGCACACCAACTACGGGGACATCGTCGTGAACCTCTTCGGCGATCACGCCCCCCAGACCGTCGAGAATTTCATCGGACTCTCCGACGGCACCAAGGACTGGACGCACCCCTCCACCGGCAAGGCGGGTGAGGGTCCGCTGTATACGGACGTCGTCTTCCACCGCATCATCTCGGGCTTCATGATCCAGGGCGGCGACCCGCTCGGGGTCGGCACCGGCGGACCCGGCTACAACTTCAACGACGAGATCAACGGCGAACTGACCTTCACCGAGCCGTACAAGCTGGCCATGGCCAACGCGGGCCTTCGTCGCAACTCGATCACGGGCCGCCCTGAGGGGACCAACGGCTCGCAGTTCTTCATCACGGTTCCCGGTCAGGGTGGTCGCGGTCCGGAGTGGCTGCAGGGCAAGCACACGATCTTCGGCGAGGTGGCCGACGATGCGTCCAAGGCCGTCGTCGACACCATCAGCGAGCTGCCGACTGCCGCGGGCGACCGCCCGGTCGAGCCCGTCGTGATCGCCTCGATCGACGTCGCGTCCGTCTAGGACGCCCGTTCGTCCGTGAGCGCACCTGAGTTCGCGCGCAACAGCGACAACTTCTGCTACCGGCATCCCGACCGGCAGAGCTTCGTGCTGTGCCAGCGCTGCATGCGGACGATCTGCCCGGAGTGCCAGACTCAGGCCGCTGTCGGCGTGATCTGCCCCGAGTGCCTCGGCCAGCAGGCGAAGACGCAGACGCCGGCGCAGCGAAAGGCCGAGAGGCGGTGGGCGCGCCCGCGCGCGGTCACCGCCTCTGACTCGCGCCCGCTGGTGACCTACGGGATCATCGCCGTCACGACGCTGGCGTGGCTGGTCGCACTCATCCCCGGTGTGGGCGAGACCGTCCAGAACGCGCTGCTCTTCTGGGGTCCGGCCCTGTACCCCGAGCTCACCGGCACCTTCGAGCCATGGCGCCTGGTGACCGCGTCACTGGTGCATTCCGGGTTCTGGCACATCGGTCTGAACATGCTCGCGCTGTGGATGATGGGTCGAAGTCTCGAGCCCCTGCTCGGGCGATGGCGTTTCCTGACCCTCTATCTGCTGAGCGCGCTCGGCGGGGCAGTGGCGGTAGCGCTGCTGTCATTCACGACGCCGGTGGTCGGTGCGTCCGGAGCGATCTTCGGGCTGTTCGGCGCTCTCATCGTCATCGGCCGCCACATCGGCGCGAACATCGGCGGCATAGCCATCATCCTGGCGATCAACCTCGCGATCGGCTTCATCCCCGGGTTCAACATCTCGTGGCAGGCGCACGTGGGCGGACTCGTGGTCGGCGCGCTCGTCGGGCTCATCTACGCGCGCACCCGCTCGGCGCGTCGGCGCGGACTCCAGATCGGACTGCTCGTCACCCTGTCGCTGGGTCTTCTCGCCCTGCTCCTGATCCCGCCCATCGTCTACTTCTGACGAGTGAGAGGCCGTGGGTCGCGTCAGAGTTATCCACAGGTTCATCCACACCTGGGGATGAATGACACGAGTGTAATTCACACCTGTCAGCGGGTCTGTTGAGAACTTGCGCTCAGCGAAAAGCCCCGGTCAGGCCGGGGCTCATCGAGGGATGGAAACGCTAACGCCAGCGGGTGGTCATCAGGAAGCCGATGAAGGCGATGCCGAAGCCGATCACCAGGTTCCAGGCGTCGATGCCGGGGATCGGGTATCTGCTTCCGCTGAGGTAGAACACGAGCACCCACACGAGTCCGACCAGCATGAGGCCGATCATGATCGGCTTGAACCACACAGGGTTGGGTGCAGCTTCGCCTTCGCTGCGCTCCACGAGGGAGTCGTCGTCTTTGCCGGGTCGCGCCATACCCGACATCCTACCCTCCGGGCATGCCGCCGCTTCTGCGGCTGTGGACTGTCAGGGTGCACGAGCGCGCGCTGGTTAGAATCCACGTGTGGGGGCGGCGACGAGTGAGAGTGCGGACGTGGTCGGTGCACCCACCACCCCTCACCGGCGTCGACGGGCCTCGGTCATCGCCATCGTGGGTGAAGTTCTCATCACCGTCGGCGTGATCACCCTCCTCTACGTCGGCTGGCAGCTGTGGGTCGGCGATCTGATCTACGGCGCGCAGCGCAATGCTGCCGGGCAGGAGCTCGCGCAGGAGTGGGAGCAGCAGCACACCCCACCGACCCCGAGCGACTCTCCGCGCGAGTCGACGGGCGAGCAGCCTGCGGATCCGGCGACACCTGGGACGGTCGAACCGGTCATCCTCCCCGAGCCCGCCGATGGCGAGCGGTTCGCGGTCATGCGCATCCCCCGCTTCGGTGCCGACTACGTCTGGGAGATGGCCGGCGGGGTGTCCCGCTCGCGCACCCTCGACCCCATCGGGATCGGGCACTACCCGGGCACGCCGATGCCCGGCGAGGTCGGCAACTTCGCGGTCGCCGCGCATCGGACATCGTACGGCGCTCCGTTCAACCGGATCGCCGAGCTCCGCGTCAACGACGCCATCGTCATCGAGACGGCCGATGGGTGGTACACCTATCGCTTCCGCACCCTCGAGTACGTGACGCCCGACGAGGTCGAGGTGCTGCTGCCGGTGCCGCAGGTCGAGAACGCTCCGGCGGGGTCGCGGTACATCACGCTCACCAGCTGCAGCCCGATGTACGCGATGACCGAGCGCATCGTCGCGTACGGCGTGTTCGAGTCCTTCACTCCGCGCGCCTCGGGGCCGCCGGCCGCTCTGAAGGAAGGGGTGAGGGCCTGATGTACGGAGCGCTCTGGCGGGTGCTCCCCGGTCCGTGGTGGCTGCGGGTGCTGATCCTCCTCGTCCTCGCGGCGGCGGTGCTCTACGGACTGTTCTCCTACGTCTTCCCGATCATCAGCCAGCTCGTGAACCCTCAGGAAGTCACCGTTGGGTGAGCCGAGGTCGCGGAGCGCGCGATGAGCAGCGATCCCGCGTCGATCCTCGTGGTCGACAACCACGACAGCTTCGTCCACACGCTCGTGGGCTACCTCCACGAGCTGGGCGCCGACACCGACCTCGTCGAGGCCGACGCGATCGACGCGGATGCCGCGGCATCCGTCATCGCGCCCTACCGAGGTGTGCTGATCTCACCGGGCCCGGGCACTCCGGCCGGCGCCGGGGCTTCGATCGCGATCGTGCGCGCCGCGGCTGCGTCGGGCATCCCGCTGCTGGGCGTGTGCCTCGGGCACCAGGCGATCGGCGAGGCGTACGGGGCGACGGTGTCGCATGCCCCCGAGCTCATGCATGGCATGACCTCCGAGGTCGAGCACGACGGCAGCGCGCTGTATGCCGGACTGCCGAGCCCCTTCACCGCCACGCGCTATCACTCGCTCGCGATCGTGCCCGAGACTGTGCCCGCCGACCTCGTGGTCACCAGCGCGACGGAGGGCGGCGTGATCATGGGGATCGCCCACCGGACGGCACCGATCCTGGGCGTCCAGTTCCACCCCGAAGCGGTGCTGACCGAGGGGGGCCACCGCCTGCTGGGCAACTGGCTGGAGTCGGTCGGTTTCACGGATGCCGCGGCCCGCGGCGCAGCGCTGCACCCGCGGCGCTGACCCTTCGACGAGCTCAGGGATCGACGAGCTCAGGGTTCGACGCGCTCCAGGATCGGCCGGCTCGAGAACCCGGCCGATCAGGCGCCGGAACAGAAGGTGAGGACCACCTCGGAGAAGATCGGCGCCTCGCCCGGCGGAATCGACTGTGTCGTCACCACCGCGGGATCGGTGGCCACACAGGCGGGGTCCCCCTGGCTGATCACCACGAGCTGCGACTCGGGACCCTCGAGCTCGCGGGTCGCCGCCTCGATCGTGTAGCCGGTGACGTCGTTGATCACGACCCGCCCGGTCGCCGCGACGACGTTCACGGTCGCTCCGATCGGCAGTGTCGCACCGGCCGGCTGGTCGGCCGAGATGACGGTCCCCGCAGCAAGCGCCGGATCATTGCGCGGCGTCACGGCGCCGAGAACCAGCCCAGCACTCTGCAGCGCCGCCGTGGCGGCGTCCTGTCCCAGTCCCTCCAGGGCGGGCACGGTCGTCGTCTCCTGTCCCGAGGAGACGTAGACCCGCACCTCCTGACCCGGACTGACCGACGCTCCTGCCTGGGGGTCGGTGCGGATCACATTGCCGACCGCCACCTCGGCGTTCGGCTCGTCGACGCGGAACGAGATCAGATCCGCCCCGCCGATCTCGGTGTTCGCGCGCTCGTAGGTCATCCCGGTGACGTCGGGCACGAGTCGGGCGTTGGCGGGCACGTCGCCGCCCGGACGGATCGACAAGACCCAGAACAGCACCGAGATGAGCAGCACGGCGAGGATCGCCACGCCGGCCCAGATCCACGCCACCGGGGGCCCGGCCTGCGTGCGCTTCATCGTGGTGTCGGTGCTGAGCTGGCGCAGCGATCGCGCGGTCTCGGCCGCCTGCTTGGGGTTCGGGCCGTACAGCTCGCTCGTGAGGGCGCCGACCGCGCGCTTGGAGGGCACCTTGCCGCCGACCGTCGCGTCGAGCGCCTCGCGGAATGCCGCGGCGTCCTGGTAGCGCTGGAAGGGATCCTTCGCCAGGGCGCGCAGCACGACGGTGTCGAGCGAGCGGGGCACGGTGTCGTTGACCTCGGAGGGAGCGAGGGGTGCCTCGCTGACGTGCTGGTAGGCGACGGCCACCGGCGACTCGCCCCGGAACGGCGGACGGCCGGCCAGCAGCTCGTACAGCACGACGCCGGACGAGTAGACGTCGGCGCGGGCATCGACCGGCTCGCCCTTGGCCTGCTCGGGCGAGAAGTAGGCGGCGGTCCCGATGATCGCGGTCGTCTCGGCGACCGTCGAGGACGAATCCGACACGGCGCGGGCGATGCCGAAGTCCATCACCTTCACCTGGCCGGCATCCGTCACCATGACGTTGCCCGGCTTGATGTCGCGGTGCACGACACCCGCGCGGTGGGAGTACTCGAGCGCCTCGAGGATGCCGTCGACGTACCGCACCGCGTCTGCGACGGGTACGGGCCCGGCGGCGATCACGTCCTTCAGGAGTGCGCCGTGGACGAGCTCCATCACGATGTAGGGCACCGGACGCACGGTGCCGTCCGGTGCCGTATCGGTGTCCTCACCGGCGTCGAAGACCCGCACGATCGTGGGATGAGCCATTCGCGAGGCGGCCTGAGCCTCCAGCCGGAACCGCGTGCGGAAGGCGTTGTCGTTCGCGAGGTCGCGGTTCAGGAGCTTGATCGCGACCGCGCGCCCGAGCGTCAGATCGTACCCGCGGAAGACGGTGGCCATGCCGCCGCGGCCGATCAGCTCGTCGACGCGGTAGCGCCCGGAAAGCACGCGCGGCTCAGCTGTCACGGTCACTCCCTGGGTGGAACAGAGTCAGCCTAACCGACGCGGGTGCACGAACCTCGCACAGGCGAACCGTGCTAGGGCGTCGGCGTCGGGGTGGGTTCTGTCTGGGCCGGTTGCTGGATCTGCGAGGTCGCTTCACCGGATGGCCCGGACTCCCGCTGACCGGCGGTGCCGCCAGAGCAGGTGACCGAGTACGTGACGATGATCGTCTGCCCGGGGCTCTCGTTCGCGAGGATCTGTCCGCTGCGGTCGTTCGGTCCGAACGCGGCCGTGGACTGGCCGGTGGCCGAGAACGTCCCGTTCGTCGCGGTGAAGTTGTACGCGCTGACCGAGCCGGTTCCGGACGGGCAGGTGTAGCCGCCCCAGGAGACCTGCGTCTCCTCGCCCGCCACCACGGTGCCCCCCATCGTGGGCGCGGCCGGGGCCGGCATCGCGACCTGATCGACGTAGAACGTCAGCGTCAGCAGCTGCGAGGGCGGGATGTTGCCCGTCGGGCTCACGCGGTAGACCTTGTTGACGTCGTCGCCCGTCGGAGCCGGGTCGCCGCCGACGCAGTCGACGGCTTCAACGCCGGCCTCGCGCGCCCTCGCGGACGCCTCCGTGCAGTCCAGACCCTGAAGGCCCAGCGAGTCGACCGAGATGGTGACCGTGGTCGGGGTGGGGGTCGGTGTGGGCGTCGGGGTCGGCGTCGCAGACGTCGTGGTCGGCTCCGGCTCCGGCTGCCGATTGGCCAGGAAGGCCCAGATCGTCCCGCCCAGCACGAGCAGCAGCAGCACGATCAGCGCGATGAGCGGCCAGGTCCAGGGGCTGCGCTTCTTCGGCTCGTCCTCGCCGTCGACGATCTCCGTGGCCGGCAGCAGGCTCGTCGCAGCCATCGTGTCGCCGGGGGGAACGAGCAGCTGAGTCATGTCGTCGCCGACGGAGGTGCCGGTGGCGACCGCGGGGACCGCCGCCGCGGCGGCAGCGACGTCGCCCCGGCGCAGCGCCGTGGCCGCGCGCGCGACCGCGGCGGCCGACGCGGGGCGCTCCTCGGGCTTCTTGGCGATCATCGCCATCACGAGGTTCTGCACCGGTACCGCCACCGTCGGCGGGAGCGGCGGCGGCTGCTCGTTGATCTGCGCCATCGCTATCGCGACCTGCGACTCGCCCGTGAAGGGGCGCTTGCCCGCGAGCGACTCGTAGGCGACGATTCCCAGCGAGTAGATGTCGGTGGCGGGGGATGCCGGGTGTCCCGACGCCTGCTCGGGTGAGAGGTACTGCACGGTGCCCATGACCTGGCCGGTCGCGGTGAGCGGCACCTGGTCGGCGATGCGTGCGATGCCGAAGTCGGTGATCTTGACGCGGCCGTCCGGGGTGATCAGGAGGTTTCCCGGCTTGATGTCTCGGTGCACCAGGCCCGCCGCGTGTGCGGCCTGCAAGGCTGCGGAGGTCTGCGCGACGATGTCGAGGGTCTTGTCGGTGGACAGCGAGCCGTCGCGCTCGAGGATGGTCGACAGTGCCTCGCCGGGCACGAGCTCCATCACGAGGAACGCGCTGCCGTTCTCCTCGCCGTAGTCGAAGACGCTGGCGATGCCCTCGTGGTTCACCAGGGCGGCGTGGCGTGCCTCGGCGCGAAACCGCTCGAGGAAGCCGGGGTCGCCCATGTACTCGTCTTTGAGGATCTTGATGGCGACGGTCCGCCCGATGACGTGGTCGGTCGCCTCCCACACCTCGCCCATACCGCCGATCGCGATCCGCGAGTCCAGCTCGTAGCGGCCGCCGAAGGTCACTCCCTGCGTCGGTCTCATCGTCCCAGCACCGCCTCCATGACCTTCTTCGCGATCGGTGCCGCGATCGTGTTGCCGCTGCCCGACTGTCCCTCACCGCCGCCGTCCTCGACGACGACCGCAACCGCAACCTCCGGGTTTGCTGCGGGAGCGAAGCCGGTGAACCACAGTGTGTACGGACGATCGGCGCCGTTCTCTGCGGTGCCTGTCTTACCACCCACGTCGACTCCGTCTATTGTTGCACCCGACGCCGCGCCATCACTGACATTGGCGACCATCATGCTGACCATCTGCGCGGCGAGCTCGGCGCTCAGGGCGCTTCCGTATTCCGTGTCCTCGACGGTCTGCTGCACCGAGAGATCGGCACCGATGACCTGATCGACCATGCGGGGGTTCATGACGACTCCTTCGTTCGCGATGCCGGCCGACACCATCGCCATCTGCAGCGGCGTGGCGGTCACCTGTCCCTGTCCGAAGCCCGTGAGAGCGGTCTGCGGTTCGTCGAGCGCGCGGGGGTAGCTGGACGGGGTGGACTCGAGGGGCATCGAGAGCGAGGCGTTGAAGCCGTACTTCTCGGCCTCTTCGCGGATGGCCGTGTCGCCCAGTTCGACGGCGAGCTCGGCGAACGGGATGTTGCAGCTCAGGCGCAGGGCGTCGGCGATGGTCACGGTGTCTCCCGACCCGCACGCGCCGCCGCTGGCGTTGAAGATGACGGTGCTCGACTGGGGAAGCTGGTACGAGCCCGGGTTGGGCAGGGTCGAATCGGGGGTGTAGCGGCCGGAGGCGAGGGCGGCCGAGGCCACGACCAGCTTGAACGTCGAGCCGGGCGGATTCAGGTCGCCGCCGATCGCGCGGTTGAACAGCGGATGCGCGGGGTCGGCGTCGAGCGCCTCGTAGAGCGTGTTCACTTCGTCGGTGTCGTGCGAGGCGAGCAGATTCGTGTCGTAGCTCGGGCTCGTCACCATCGCGAGCACGCGCCCGGTCGACGGCTCGATCGCGATGACGGCGCCCTGGAGGTCGCCGAGCGCGTCGTAGGCGGCGCGCTGCACCGCGGCATCCAGCGTCAGCTCCACGTTCGACCCGCGCGGCGGCTGACCGGTGAAGATCCGCTCGATGCGATCCAGGAACTGGGATCCGGCCGTGCCGCTGAGCTCTTGGTTCATCGCCTGCTCCATACCCGTCGCGGCACCGAGCACGGGGTTGATGTACCCGGTGACCGGGGCCCACATGTCGCCGTCGACGTAGACCCGCTGCCAGGTGTACACGTCGTTCGAGGGCACCGAGCTCGCGATGGCGGCACCGCTGGCGATGATCGAGCCGCGCTGCACCTCGTACGAGTCGTACAGTGCGCGGGTGTTGCGGGAGTTCTCCGCCAGGGCTTCGGCCTGAACGACCTGAATCACGCTGGTCGAGGCGAACAGCGCGAGGAACATCAGCAGCATGAGGATGCTGAGGCGCCGCAGTTCTTTCGTCACCCGATCACCACCCGGGGTCGACTGCGAACGCCGTCGGAGATGCGCAGCAGCAGTGCCACGATCAGCCAGTTCGCCACGAGCGACGAGCCGCCCGCGGCGAGGAACGGCGTGGTCAGTCCGGTGAGCGGGATGATGCGGGTCACCCCGCCGACCATGATGAAGACCTGCAGCGCGATCGTGAACGACAGGCCCGTCGCGAGCAGCTTTCCGAAGTCGTCCTGCCCGGCGAGCCCGATGCGGATGCCGCGGCTGGCGAAGACCATGTACAGGCAGAGGATCGCGAAGACCCCGACCAGCCCGAGCTCCTCACCCAGGCTCGGGAGGATGTAGTCGCTCTGCGAGAGAGGCGTGATGTACGGCCGTCCCTGACCGAGTCCGGTGCCGACCAGCCCGCCCTGGGCGAGCCCGAAGATGCCCTGCACGAGCTGGTAGCTGCCGCCGTCGCGCTCGATGACCTCGGGGTTGAAGGCGTCCAGCCAATTCGCGAAGCGACCCCCGACGTACGGCAGCACCCGCGAGGCAAGGAACGCACCCGCCGCGGCCAGCGTGACGCCGATGATGACCCAGCTCGTCTTGCCCGTGGCGACGTAGAGCATCGCCACGAACATGCCGAAGATCAGCAGGCCCGTGCCGAGATCTCGCTGCAGCACGATGATCCCGAGCGAGATCAGCCAGATGACCAGGAGCGGCCCGAGCTCGCGGGCGCGCGGCCAGGTCATCCCGAGGAACCGGGTGCCCACCGACGTGAGGCTCTCGCGCGTTCGCACCAGGTAGCCGGCGAAGAAGATCGCCAGCGCGATCTTGGCGAGCTCGCCCGGCTGGAAGGAGAAGAAGCCGAGCGACACCCAGACGTCCGCGTTCGCATCGGTGCCGAGTCCGGGAACGATCGGCAGGATCAGCAGCAGCACACCGGCGAAGCCGGCGATGTACGTGTAGCGGAACAGGAGGCGGTAGTTGCGCAGCAGCACCACGACGCCGATCGCTCCGACGATGGCGATGCCGGTCCAGGCGAGCTGCTTGGTCGAGTACGCGTCCCAGCCCGTTCAGCTCGACGGCGATGTCGATGCGATAGATCATCGCGATGCCGAGGCCGGTCAGCACCGTGGCGATCGGCAGGACGAAGGGATCGGCATCCCGCGCCCGCAGTCTCAGCACGATGTGCAGGGCGAAGACGAGCGCGGTCAGCCCGCCGCAGTAGAAGAGGAAGGTCGCATCGATCGCGCCGAGCGCGCCCAGCTGCACGAGGGCGATGCATGCCGCGTTGATCACGAACGCGAAGACGAGGAGGAACAGCTCGCGGTTGCGCTGCGTCTGCGGGACGCGGATGCGGCGCAGGGCGCGGATGACCGCGGTGTCGGCGGCGATCGCCTCGGTGCTGCGGGGCGCGCTCATCGCGTGGCCTCCGCGGTATCGCGCAGGCGGTCGACGATCGCCTCGGCGTCGGCGAGCGATCGGGCCGAGATCGTGCGCTCCACGGTCGCGCGGCTGAAGGAGGGCAGGTCGGCGAGCAGGATCTCGGTGTCCTCGTACGGCGTCGACAGGGCGATCGGTCCGATGTTCTGCTGGATCCCCTGGAAGATCACGACGGTGTCTTCGTCGGCGCCCACGAAGTAGCGCGTCTGCGTCCAGTTGTAGGCGACGATCAGACCGGCGGCGATGAGCGAGAGCACGACCACGAGGCCGACGATCCAGCCGATGCGCCGACGCTTGGCGCGGCGGCGGTCCTCCTCGATGAGCTCCTCGAGGAACTCGGCCGCCGGCTCGAAGTGGCTCGGCTCGTTCGCCGCCTGCCGGTTCGGGTGCAGCCATCCGCCGCGCCCGGAGCGCGCCGCCGGCACCTCGATGCCCGTCGGGTTGGACGCGGAGCCGACGATCGTGGGGGTGCCGGAGAAGATGGGATGCTGGCCGCCGACGTCGACGAGGACGATCGTGACGTTGTCGGGCGCGCCGCCGTCGAGCGCCTGCTTGAGCAGGTTGTCGGCCGTGCGCCCGGGTGCCAGACCGAGGCCGAGGGCCTTCGCGGTGTGCGCGTCGTCGACGACGCCCGAGAGTCCGTCCGAGCACAGCAGCCAGCGGTCGCCGGGCTGGGTCGGCATGATGAACGTGTCGAGCTCGGGGTCGGCGTCCATGTCGCCGAGCACCCGCATCAGCACCGAGCGCCGCGGGTGGTAGCGGGCCTCCTCCGGTGTGATGCGCCCGGAGTCGACCAGCCGCTGCACGAAGGTGTGGTCGGTGGTGATCTGCGTCAGCGCATCGTCGCGGTAGAGGTAGATGCGCGAATCGCCGATGTGGGCGATGACGGCGTAGTCGTCGACCATCACGAGCGCGCTGACGGTGGTGCCCATGCCGGCGAGCTCGGGCTTGACGCGCACCGTGTCGATCAGTTCGACCGCGGCATCCGCGATCGCGTTCCGCAGCTCGCGCTCGGCCTCGGAGGTGGACTCGTAAGGGTGATCCAGGGCCTCCAGCCGCGCGATCGCGAGGCTCGAGGCGACATCTCCGCCCGCATGGCCGCCCATGCCGTCGGCCACGGCGAACAGGTTGGAGCCGGCGTAGCCCGAGTCCTGATTGTTGGAGCGCACCTTGCCGGTGTGCGAGATGGCGGCGCTCGAGCCCTCGAAGACCATGTGTGGAGGCTCCTCTACTTCCGCAGCTCGAACGTCGTCGCGCCGACCTTGATCGGCGCGCCGACCGTGACGGGGACGGGTGCGCTCGACGCGGGTGCCGTCGTGCCAGGTGCCGTTCGTCGAGTCGAGGTCCTGGATCATCCACTGGTCGCCCCACAGCACGAGGCGGGCGTGGTGGCTCGACGTGTAGTCGTCGCGGATCACGAGGCCCGACTCGCTCGAGCGGCCGATCGTGAGCGGCTCGGAGCCGAGCGGCAGCTCGAGGCCCGCCTTGGGTCCGCTCGTGATGACGATGCGCGAGACGGAGCCGGTCGTCGCGTCGCCTCCCTTGGCGCCGGACGCCGCGGGCTTCGACGACGCCACCGGGGCGGTCGCCGAGGCGCCGAGGCGAGGGTGAGGGCGCCGGTGCCGCGGCGGCCGCGGCGTCCGGCATCCGGCGCACCTTCACGCCGAACAGGTCGGCGCGCAGCGAGTAGACGACCGCGAAGACGAAGAACCACAGCAGTACGAGGAAGCCGACGCGCAGCAGGAGGAGGGTCAGTTCACTCACCGGAGCGGTCCGCCGTTCCTGACATCACCGTCGCGCACGTCGAAGGCACGCGTCGCGTCCTCGGCCGGGGCGGGCGGCCGGGGCGGAGCCGCCTGCGCGACGACGCGGAAGACGATGTCGGTGCGGCCGATCGTCACGGTCGAGTCGGGTGCGAGGCCGGCTTCGGTGACCTTCTGACCGTTCAGGAGCGTGCCGTTGGTCGACTGCAGATCGCGCACCATCGCGCGCTCGCCGTCCCACAGGATCTCGACGTGCTTGCGGCTCGTGCCCGCGTCGGAGATCGTGATGTCGGCGTCGCTGCCGCGCCCGATGACCGTGCGCGACTTGACGATCGGATGCCGCTTGCCCTCGATGTCGAGCACTCCGCGCCAGGCGACGCGGCCCTCGGCGGTGGCCGACTCGACGCGGAGCGTGCCCGTGGCGAGCTGTCGTCGCGCTCGAGCGTGATCGAGACGGGCCCCGCGAACGTGTAGCCCTGCGACTTGGCGTGCTTGTGCACCAGCGTGTCCAGCTCGTGGCCGAGCGCACCGCCGAGCGTGCGCATGCGCTCGTCGTCGGCCGTCGACAGATGCACCGTGAGCGTGTTCGGCGCGAGGATGCGATCCCGGCTCACGATGGCGGCCTTCTTGTCGAGCTCGCTGCGCAGCGCGGATGCGATCTCGACGGGCTGGATGCCGCTGCGGAAGGTCTTCGCGAACGCGCTGTTGACGGCGCGCTCGAGACCCTTCTCGAAGCTGTCTAGTAGTCCCACACGACTCCTCAGGCAGGTGGTGCCGGTCGGTACATGCTAATTGCATAGTCTGTGTTGCCCGTGGATCCCCGGTGCACCGCGGACGCGGGGCGGTCGGCCCGCGCGGATTCGGGAGGCGGGATGCTGCGTGATATCCTCGGGAAGTTGAGTTGCACCGCGTCTTCGGACGCCGCATCTCGCGCGAGTGGCGGAATAGGCAGACGCGCTGGCTTCAGGTGCCAGTGTCCGAAAGGACGTGGGGGTTCAACTCCCCCCTCGCGCACAGCGAAGAAACCGGCCCCGACCAGGGAAAACCTGGGAGGGGCCGGTTCTCTGTTCGAGCTGATGTGCCGCGCAATGTGCTCCAGCCTCTAGGGCGTGCCGTTCATGAGGCTTGCGAGGCGCTCCACGGCTTCCCGCTGCATCGTCGGCGTGACGTGGCTGTAGATGTTCATCGTCGTGCTGATGTTGGAGTGCCCGAGCCGCTCCTGTACGACCTTCGGATGAATGCCCAGCTCGAGCAGGAGAGTCGCGTGAGTGTGCCGCAGACCATGGAGTGTGAGCCGGGGGAGTGTGTCCGCGCCGAGCGCCTGCTGAGCGAGCTTCACGCGATGATCCCAGCGGCGCCCGATGTCGTCGGGATTGCGTAGGCGCCCGTCCTTGTCCCCGAACACGTAGGCGTCGGCGCGAGCGAGCTGGAGTGCGATGCTGCCTCGAGTTGCCTTCCATGCGCGGAGAACGCTCACCGTCTCGGAGTCAATATCCACGACCCGCGCGTGACCAGTCTTCGGAGACTTCACCGTGTCTCGCTGTGTCGTGTCAACGGCGCGCCTGAGGCTCAGCCGAGCGCCCACCAAGTCGATATCGGACCAGCGCAGCGCGAGTGCTTCGGAGCGCCTTAGGCCGGTATGAGAGACGGTGTGCCAGAGGGGATGCTGATCGTCCTGGTACACGTCACGATCCCATGCCAGGAAGGCGCCGAGCTGCTGAGCCGTCCAGGTGTGAATCTCGCCTCGCTGAGCGCGAACTTGCTTGCCTGTCGGCGCCTTCACGGTGCGGCGTTGCTTCGCCTGATTGATCAGCACAAGCCCATCGTCTACAGCGGCGTCGAGCATAGCGCCGAGCAGCACGTGAACCTTCTGAATCGTGCTCGCTGAGAGGCCCGCACCAGGCGCCTTGTTGTCACGGCGCCCGTTCGACTCGAGCGCCCGGTAATGCTGCGCCAGTCTCGTCGCGGTGAGCCTGTTGAGCGGGAGCGAACCGAGTCGCGGCGCGACATGGTTGCGGATGATCTTCCGGTAGCCGTGGATAGTGGACGCCTCGAGCGTCAGGCCCGAGACCCACAGCTCTGCATACTCGGCGACGGTGACCTGATTACGAGCGCTCACGCGCCGCGCCTGGTCGCGCTCAGTGACTGCCGCGCGTAGACCCGCGTCGGCTTCCTTCACGGTCGCGTTGCCGCCGCGTGAGGCCTTCCTGACGCCGGCATCGGGGTTCTCCGGGTCAAGGGGGACGGGGAGCATCCAGCGGTAGCGGATGCCTTGCCCTGTCTTGTACGCGACTATCGAACCGGCGCCCCTGCGCCTGGTCATGACTTCACGACCTCGGAAGGCGTGGGCGCCTCATGCCCGAGGGACTCGAGCGCCTCGGTGAGCGCACGCGGCATGTCATCGTCAGCGACCTTGGACGCCCAGTAGTTCGCCACGGTGCGCGGGATGCCGAGTTGCTCCATGAGCAGTGCCTGAGGGCCGACGCCCGCCATACGCGCCGCAGTGACGACCGCTGCCACCGCCTCCCACGCCTGCCCCTGCGGGAGCTTGTAGCGCCCCGTCTCGGACGGCTGGATAAACGCTCGCAGCTCATGCAGGACTAGGGCGATCGGGTTGAGCCCGAAGGTTCCATCGGCTGACCAGTGGATCGCGTTCATTACCGCGCCCTCGCTCAGCGGCGCCAGATTGATCGATCGCAACATGTCAGTGTCCACCCGCCGTCCGCTTTCGGGCTCGAGCTCGAGGCGCGTGACGCCCACGCCATTCGCTGTGCGATCGATGGTCAGGGTCACAGTCGCGCCGGTGATCCTCGCGTGATGCACAGAAGGTGACTGCATCCAAGAGCCCGGGCGCGAGCGTTGCCGGTTTACCGGACCGGTTCCCGTCCACCCACTTGTCGTTGTCCATGTCTTGATTGTGCCGTAGAACGCGCAGTATTCGCAAGTACCGCGCCGCATCCTAAATATGCTGTATCGTGATTCACATACGCCGCGGAGCGTACGACAAAGCAGGAGGGACGCAATGTCTGAGGGGATCACACTTACCGTCCGAGAGGCTGCAGACCTACTCGGCACCGATCCACGCACGGTCACTGGCGAGCTGAGCGTGAACGGCGGGACCATCCCGGCGCTGCGCGTGGGGCGCCGCATCGTGATCCCGCGTGAGAGCTTCATGCTCTGGCTCACCGGCAGGGATGCCGTCGCGCACACGGAGCCAGAGCAGAAGGCGCGCGACGCTGCGAACGATGGGCCGGCCTTGATCGGGGCGATCTTCGCGGCGCTGCTCGAGAAGGCGAGTGACGACGACCTCGCCCTAGTCAACAGCGCTCTGCGAGCGAGGACCGGGGAGTGAATCGCCCCGCCCACTCGGGGAGGACCGAGCGGGACGGGGCGACAACGACAAGCAAGGCCCAGTCTATCGAAGGCGTCTCAGCTCGAGGGGGAGGGTGATGGGCGTCGGACTCTACAACGCCGCACTGCTCGTCGCCCGCGATGTCGGACTGCCACACGCGCCCGCCAGGGTGTTCGCACACGCTGCTCATTGCGCACTCGACAGGGATGCGCGCCCCGTCTACTTCGGGGGAAGGGATCGGCTCGCGCTTGCCCTGGGGAAACCCTCGAGCGTGGGCGGTTTCCGAGCCGTTGAGGATGCCATGTCCGTGCTCAAGCATCACGGTTTGATCGAGGTAGTAGTGCGCGGGGCGCCTAACCGAAATGCACGCTATGCGCTCCTGGACGCGACAGGCCACGCGCTCAGGCCGCTCGACAAGACCCACGGCTCAGGTGGGGGTGTTGAACGTGAAGCAAATGACAACACCCACAGGTCAGCGTCGAAACACCCACAGGTGAGCGTTGAAACACCCACGGCTCAGGTGGGGGCAGAGGGGCATAGGGGACAGGAGGGGCAGGGGGCGCGCTTCGCGCACACCCGCCCCACCCAGAGCGATCGGCCAGACCAGGACAGGCGCGGCGTTGGCGCCGCCAGGAACGTTCCAAAGGGGGTCGGCTCAAACAACGCTGGGACAGGAGTCACAGCCGAACAGAGTTCCCAGGAGTCTCACCCTCCCAGCATGGCCACCGGGAAGGGGCGAGAGCCGGTAGGCGATCCCTGGGTGTGCCCTCGACACCCGAACGGGAACCCGAACGACGAAAACTGCCGGGGATGCGGCAAGGTTCGCGAGCAGCTCGAGCTAGTAGGGCGGAAGCGTCGGGAGTCGTCCGTCTATATCCAGACCGTCCAGCCTGGATCACGGTGCGCGCCCAGGCCCCATAAATGGGCCCGGGACCGAACGTGCCTCAACTGCGACATACGGCCTTCCGATCTTGACCATCCCGATAACCAGCCCGACCGCGCACCCGCGCACCGAAAGGAAAGCAATGAGCATGTTCAGTAAGACCAGGCCCCCCGAGCCGGCCGCCGATCTGCCCGAGGGCTACGACGATCCCGAATCGCCGCTACACATCCCCGAACTGTGGCGAGAGCTCTACGCCGCAACACCGCGCCCGAGCCGAGCCGACATCGACGCGCGCATGGACGTGTACGCATGGGAGCAAGCGGCGCGAGAGGCCAAAGCCCGGTATGAGGGAACCGACAGAGACGGGCGACCAACATACAACTACCCGCGCGGAGAGGCCTACCGGAGCGAGCTGCGCACAAGGGCGGACGCAATCAAGGAAGCCGACTACGACCAACTGCACGCGCGCACTGTTCACCAGCTGCGCATGGAATCAGCCGCGATCGCGAAGCAGAAGCACGACCGCAGCGCCGAGAACAGCGCGCGGATGATCGCTGAGCAGACGTGCCCGCGGTGTCAGCGATACGACGTGGACGCTAACGGCTTCGTCGATACACGCGACCTCATGGGCGAGACAGGACCTCGAGCGCGTCATCCGTTCCGCTCTTGCGTCGGCTGCTACTCGGTGAAGCGCGCGCAGATGCTCACCAACTGGAGCGTTCACCGTCTGGCGGACGGGCGCACTCGCGGCGATGCAGTGAGCGACGACTAGCGCGCAAACTAAGCGCCCGCCAGAGCACACCGGCTCTGACGGGCGCTTAGTCATGCCCTTTTTGAGAGCCGCCATTCACACTCCGCCTCGCTGTAACTCTTCTCTCTTTGGATTTTGGGCGCTGATCGCGCCTTTTGTGGAAGACATTCTAGGGATTCGCAAACTGCCCTTTGGCGGGCGGTGTGCTTCACTCTTCATTCGCGCTCAAGTATAAAAGTAAAGAAAATAATATAGGCGGCAAGCACAAGGACAACGCTTAGCACCATGGAAATCCAAACGGCGAGGTCGAGCCAGCCGTACCGTCCCGTTAGAACAATCGCAGCCTGGATGACGAATGCCAAAGGCAAGAGAAGAACAAACACTCCTAACCACACAAACAAATTGGTCATAATGCGCGACGATACCCCTTGGTTCTCCTCGCTGTGTCCGTGACCTATCGCAAAGAATGCACGAGAAGTGGGAATCAAGGGCCGGTCGAGATCGCTTCTATAGAGTGGATTTTGCAGACGACGGAAAGCCACCCTGTGAATATCGAGAGCCTCGCGAAGCCTAGTAGTACTGATAACGAATTCGAGGAAGAAGTAACTGGCTATCACCGGAAGGACCTTGTATACAAGGCTTAGATCCTCTAGCACAAATCCCGCAACGTTGACTTGCTTTGCGCTACCAGCGGTCAGTAATTCGAAAATCGCCACCATCGCCAGCGTGAATAGCGCAGTTCTGTTGAGACTTGTGGATAACTCCTGTGAGGCGCTCCGCAGATCTTTGAGGTATTCCAATGCCTCCTTGCGTCCCGTATCGTCCAGATTATCTTGGGGAAAAGCGGCCTCTACTCGTTCTCGGACCGACCGGACCATGACCCTTCCAATCCCGTTCGAATTAGGTTGGATACATTTGCACCGCGACTAGTTGGGGAGTCGCCCCCGACCCATCATCCGGTACGTTGGCGTCATCGCAACTTTGAAACGGAGCTTTCGCGAACTCTTCGCTGCGTTGAGTCGTCTGAGCGCAGCTCGGTACCACGACCTGCGCTCCGGCTCAACGCTTCCTTGCTAGCGAAGCCGACTTGCCCTGCGGCCGTTATCTATCCCTCCGCAGCCAACTCGTACCGACTAGGACAACTGCGATGGGCGTCCCGCCTGTCGCCGCGTGACCGCGTTACGCCAGACAACGACGCTGCGCCGCCCGCCTGACGCTTCGACCCGACGATGCTGTCACTTCCCCCAGCTGCGACCGCGGGATCTGTTCACACTTCCGGGTGGGGTTACTCGCCATGTCCGCGGTAGTCGGGCAGCCGCGCGGGTTCGGTGTCGTCTTCTCGCGGGTCGCCGCGGACGTGCGATAACGGAGTGTGCAACGCTCATGACCGTGGACCTCACCGATGTGGAGCAACGCCTGATTGACGCCGTTGTGGACGGCTCGGTGGTGGACCTCGCCCCGGAATTGTCCGACGACGATATCGATGAGAACGTGATGCGCGCCTGGCGCGAGCCGCACCAGATTCGGGCGGAGGTTGTGCGCGACATTCTGCGCGGCCGTTACCTGCCGAACAATGGGCCCGACCCGCGCGCGCTGCGGCTGCGAGGCGCTTGGATTGTCGGCCGGATCGACCTGGACGGCATCGACACCGCGATCCGACTCGAGTTGTCGTCGTGTTACTTGCCGGACGGGTTGGATGGCCGCGAATGCGTCATCCCCCGTCTCAGGCTCGACAGGTCAGTCATTGCCGTTTCCAACGGGCACGGCAAACAGGGTGCCGTGCGCCTCCTGGGAGCGCGCATCACTGGGCAACTGCTCATGGGGGGCACGACGCTGACCAACGAGGCCGGCCCCGCCCTGATCGCCGACGGCTTGACCGTCGACGGCGCCACTTTCTTGGACGGCACGTTCCTCGCGCGCGGGCATAGCGAACACGGTGCCGTGCGCCTCCTGGGGGCCCACATCGCCGGGCAACTGGCCATGCTTCACGCGACGCTGACCAACGAGGCTGGCCCCGCCCTGGCCGCCGACGGCTTGACCGTCGACGGCAGCGCAATCCTCGCCGGCACTTTCACCGCGCGCGGGCACGGCAAACACGGTGCCGTGCGCCTCCTGGGGGCCCACATCTCCGGGCAACTGGCCATGTCCGACGCGACGCTGACCAACGAGGCCGGCCCCGCCCTAATCGCCGACAGCGTGACCGTCGACCGAGGCGCGAGCCTCGCCGGCACTTTCAACGCGCGCGGGCATGGCGAAGACGGTGCCGTGCGCCTCCTGGGGGCCCACATCTCCGGGCAACTGGCCATGTCCGACGCGACGCTGACCAACGAGGCCGGCCCCGCCCTGATCGCCGACGGATTGACAGTCGAGGGCTCCACTTTCTTGGACGGCTCGTTCCTCGCGCGCGGGTACGGCAAACGCGGTGCCGTGCGCCTCCGGGGCGCGCACATCTCCCAGCAGTTGGGGGTGAACGATACGAGCGTAGACCGCGCGCTGGCCGGGGCGACGTGGGTCGTCGATGGCTTGACATACGACGGCTACCCGAGCGTGGGGTTCGCCAAATGGCTGGCATTGCTGCAGTTCGGGACACCGGAATACCGACCGCAGCCTTACCGGCAATTGGCCGAGGCCGCCCGTGCAGCGGGCCATGACGATGACGCACGGCGAGCGCTGATGGCTCAACGGGACGATCAGGTCGAACGCGGCGATCTGACACCCACCGCGGAGGCGTGGGCCAGATTCACGAAGCTCACACTCGGGTACGGGTACCAGCCATGGCGCGCACTAATTGGCATCGCCCTGGTCCTCTTGGCTGCCGTGATCATCGCGTTCACAATTCCTGACGCGCTCGCCCACAAGGGCGGCGCGGACTGCAGCCCGGCCGAGACCTTCCAGATCGCCGTCGACATGGCGATCCCGCTCGTATCCACCAGCACCGATAGCCCCTGCCACGTCACCGATACCCCAGGAGGGCAATTCGTCGCGTGGGCAAGCGTGTTCTTGACCTTCTCGGGCTGGGCGCTGACCGCATTGTTCGCCGCAGGCTTCACTCGCGCCATTCGCCAGCCATAGACACGGCCCCACCGCGATTGTTGTAGCTGCGCACGACTACGACTGCCGCGAGTGACGTCCCGCCTGCCGACGCGTGACCGCGTTTCGCCAGACCACAACGCTGCGCCGACCGCCTGACGCCTCCCATTCCACGATCACGATGCGGTCGTTCCAGCCAGCCGCGACCGCGGGAATCTTCGTCGCCGGCGCATCCCGCCAGGTGATCCACGCCCACACTTCCGGCTTGCGCCCCTTCGCCCACTGCACCGGTTCTGGCCCGTATGCCTGCTGGGGCAGCGTGCACGGCGCAAGCTGCGCGGTTGCCTGCAGGATGCGCTGATCGTTCAGTGCGTCGTAGGTGGCTTCGTAGCGGCGGTTCCTCGTCACCTGGCCGGGTTCCCCTTCCCCGGCCGAGATGAATCACACTACTGACCTACGACCTGCATCAGATAGGAAGGCAGGACAAGCATGAGGTACCAGGCCATGAAAGCGCTGAGCACGATGCCGATGCATCCAAGCACGATGGCTGCCGTTCTCCCTGGCCGGCCATGCTTTGGCCACGCGCCGACGATTGATGCGACCCCCAAGACCACGGAGGCGACCACCATCGCAACGACCAGCCCCTGAATCACCATCCCTGCGATACCGAATGCCGCTTGGAAGTCAGGGTCGCCCATTGGCCCGAACATGTATCCAAAGGCGATAAGGACGATCAGGGCGACAGGCCATTGGAACGCTGACGAGAGCAAGGCCAGGCCGACACTCCACCACCCGCGTTTCGTAGACACCCGCTCAGCGCCTTGCGCCACGTCCTCGTCACTGCGCGGCACAGGATGAGTCTCAGTCATGGCCACACCGTATTGGACGGGCCGCGACTTATCCACAGCCCAGGGGCATGGGTTTTGTGCGCGCCTGCGAAACTCATCCGATGAATGACGACCTCGACGTGCTCGAGCAGCCGAAGTGCCCCGAGTGCGGGACCGTGCTGCGTGACGTTGAGGCCGGCTACGTGCGAACAAACCTGACGTGGACGCGCACTGAAATGTGCAACCTACCCCTGTGCTCTGCCGCGCCGCCGCGCCCGGCCCTCGATAATCGCTTCTACGTCGATAGGGGTGGCTTCCAGGGCGATGTCCTTCGCCCACTGTCCGACAGGAAAAGTCGTCAACTGGGTCACGGTCTCGCGGATGAGTGTCTGCCCCGTGCGCCGCAACAGGCTCACGACTTCGCCCGCGGAGTTGACCGTGAGCACGTCTCTGCCGTCCCACACGAGGACGGCATCTGCCAGACCACTGCCCCAGGCCTCCCGTAGGACGACCACCGCGCGCCGCAGCGTCGTCAGTGGACAGCCCGCCTCACGAAGCGATCGAATCGTCCGCACCGCGACAACATCTTCCACGCTCCAATATCTCGTCGCGCGTCGCCCGTCGCTGTCGAGCAGAGATGGGCCGCACAGCCCTGTCTGCGTCCAGTTGTTGAGGGTTGACAACGGGACGTGGCAGAGCCTCACAACCTCCGGAGTGCTCAGGCCGGGGGCACGGTTCTGACGATCGGACACAGACAACACTGTAGAAGTTCGTAAAAGCTATTACTAGGTTTAGCGATTGGCATGCGAGAGAATAGCCGTGTGAACAGGAGTTCGTTGAAGGCGCGATCTTGGCACTAGGCGGGGTCGTACGGTGTGATTACACTCAGTCACAGGGGGCAAGGCCTGCGAAGCTGAGGATTATAGAACGCGCAAGGCGATATCCAGATCAGACACGCGGATTGGGGAATCTCGTATGAGCGGCACCGTGATGCTCAAGTCAACGGATGGGGTTGATGTGGCTGAAGTGATGGAAACTCTCGATGCACGCGAGCTGTTCGCTCAGATAAGCGGCGACTCCGACGAGGTCTCGACGAACGATTACCTGGACCAACTCATCGAACGGTATTCCATCACCTTCGAGACAGCTCGTGATGTCCTCTATCGGCTGCTCGACGACCATACCCTCGGCTTGACGCGCTACTACAAGCTCCACCTGGGGTGACGCCGACAGCACGCGCGGCTGACGATCGACGATCCGGAAAGGTCGATGTAGACCCGTCCGGGCGTCCGGGCGCGCAACGCGATCGTGACCGCGTCATATACAGCGAGGCATTTAGGCGCCTTGGCGGAGTCACCCAGGTCGCCCTAGGGCGACCGGAAATGATCCTGCACAACCGACTGACGCACAGCTTAAAGGTCGAACAGGTCGGGCTCTCGTTGTTCAGTAAGCTCGGCGGCAAGAGCGCGCTCGGCGGCGCAGCCGAGGAGTTCGCGATAGCGGCCGCGTGTCTCGCCCACGATCTCGGACACCCCCCGTTTGGGCATGCTGGCGAAGAGGAATTGAACTCGCTACTCACATGTAGGGATCATCGGCGCGCTGCACGGTCCTACGGACAGCGCAGAGCCGCTCGATGCGGGCACTGCAAGCTCGAGGACGGCTTTGAGGGCAATGCGCAGTCGTTCCGCATCCTGACAGCGTTGGCAACGCACAAAGATCCCAAGGAGTTCGTCGGCCTGGATCTGACACACGCCACGTTGAGCGCAGTGACCAAATACCCATGGTTGCGAGGGGAGAACGCCGACAAGCAGGGCAAGTGGGGGGCTTACGACTGCGACGCTAGCGCGCTCTGGGAGACCACAGGTCAGGACGGCGGATCGCCCTGGGGCGGGCAGGGTATAGGGCAGTCCTTGGCTGCACAGATCATGGATTGGGCAGACGACATCTCCTACGCCGTCCACGACATCGAGGACTTTTTTCGCACGCGCCACATTCCCTTGGACAACTACACGCGAAACTCCGACACCGTGGCTCGATTCGTGGACTACGCGGCGCAGCGTGTCCCGCTGACGGAAGAATTGAAGACCGCGCTCAGAGACCTAATGACGACGTTCTTCCCGAAGCGTGAATTTGAAGGAACAGTCGAGAACCACACCGAGCTGGAGAAGATGCGCGGACGACTGCTGACTGAGTTCATCAACGGCACGACAATCGTCGACGGAAGTCTCGTCATCGACGACGTGCAGCAGACGCTCAACTCGGCGCTCAAGCAACTGACGTGGTTTCACGTGATCGAAGGACCAGCGCTCACCAATATTCAGACGGGTCAGAGGCGAGTACTCCGCGAGATTTTCAAGTCACTAGCCAAGCCAGCACTCGACGCCTACGAGGTGAGAGCCGGAACTACACCCGATCCAAGAAAGCTGCGCAAGTTGCCGGCGGCCTTGACGCGCGCCGTAGACGTGGCAATTCATCAGATGGAGAACTCCCACGATCCTGTCCGATACGACCTCCAGGCTTGTGTCTATCGCGGACTTACCGACTTCATCGCTGGCCTAAGTGATGCTGACGCGTACGACCAGCATGCGGTTCTGAAGGGACGTCCGGCCCATGGGCACCTGTGAGAATCCGTAGCGGCCGATCGAGCGAATCGGACTGGGCATCGCTGAGGCCGTCCGTTGGGAGTTGACGATGTGCCGCCGGATGTGCCACGCGTGCCGCATTGTGCCGTTGACGGATGCTGCAGACGACAATGCGACCGCCCCCAAATTCGCTGAAGGACTGGGAACGCGGGGCATAGGGGATGCTCGGTGAGTCTGTGCGCTGGACAGTT
>CAVVSI010000004.1:0-731093 GCA_963750955.1 uncultured Actinomycetota bacterium | reverse complement strand
GAACACCCATGAAGCTCATCACCTTCGACGGCGGCCGCGTCGGCCGGCTGGAACTCGAGGAGGGGACCGTCATCGAACTCGACGTGCCCTCGACCCGCGAGTACTTCGAGCGTGGCGGTCAGGTCACCGAGACCGGTGAGCGCCTCGCGTACGCCGATGTGAAACTCGAAGCGCCCATCCGCCCCAAGAAGTTCTTCCACACCGCCGGCAACTTCGCCGATCACCACAACGAGCTGACCGCCGTCGACTGGTCGCATCCCGTGCACAAGGGCATCGTGTTCTTCCAGAACGTGGACGCGATCATCGGCCCCGACGACGACATCGTCTACCCCGAAGGCCTCACCAAGGAGCTCGACTACGAGCTGGAGCTCGCGATCGTGATCGGCAAGTCCGGCAAGTTCTTCGGGCCTGACGAGGCCGACGACTACATCGCCGGCTTCACGGTGTTCAACGACATCACGGCGCGCGACATCCAGCGCAAGGAGATGGAGTCGGGTGTGTTCTCGTTCTCCAAGGGCATCGACACCTTCTGCCCGATCGGCCCCTGGATCGTGACGCGCGACGAGGTTCCCGACATGCACGAGCTGCCGATGCAGCTGCGCGTGAACGGCGAGGTGCGCCAGCAGGGCAACACCAACCAGACGCGCATCACCTTCCCGCACCTGGTCGCGTACCACTCGCCGCAGATCTACAGCGCCGGCGACCTCATCACGACGGGGACCATCTCGGGCGTCGCCGCGGTGCAGCCGAACCCGTTCGACTTCTACCTCAACCCCGGCGACGAGATCGAAGCCGAGATCACCGGCATCGGCACGCTCCGCAACCGGGTGATCTCGTGGGAGGACCGCTACGGCGAGCCGGCGCCTCAGCGGGTCGACTGGTGAGGATCGCCAACCTGGCCGGACGCGCGGTCCTGGTCGTCGGCGACAGCGGTGGGATCGACATCGCGGGAGCTTCCGACGGCCGCTTCGGTCCCGATCCGCAGTCGCTGTTCCACGACTGGGCGGCGTTCGCGGACTGGGCCGCGGCGCTCCAGAACGCGGGTGCCGCAGCATCCGAATCCGTTCGATGTCGAGGCGCTCGGCGCTCCCGTTCCGCGCCCGCGCCAGGTGTTCGCGATCGGCCTGAACTACGCCGAGCACGCCGCCGAGGCCGGCTACCCGCCGGACTCGATGCCCGTCACGTTCACGAAGTTCCCGTCATCGATCGTCGGTCCTGACACCATCGTCGAGCTGCCCGACGGGCACGTCGACTGGGAGGTCGAGCTCGTCGTCGTGATCGGCCGCGAGGCGTACAAGGTCGATCGCGAGAGCGCGTGGGACCACGTCGCCGGCCTCACGATCGGGCAGGACCTCTCCGAGCGAATCACCCAGCTGCAGGGTGCGGCGCCGCAGTTCAGCCTCGGCAAGTCGTTCCCCGGATTCGGTCCGACTGGGCCGTGGCTCGTCACGCCCGACGAGTTCGCCGACCGCGACGACCTCGCGATCTCGTGCAGCCTGTCGGGCGAGGGGATGCAATCCTCGCGGACCTCGATGATGCTCTACGACGTGCCCGAGCTGCTCGTGCGGCTGTCGGCGGTGTGCCCGCTGCTGCCCGGTGACATCATCTTCTCGGGCACACCGTCCGGCATCGGCAACCGCCGCACGCCGCCGCGGTTCATCGGTCCGGGCGACGTGCTGGTGAGCGAGATCGAGGGCATCGGCACGCTCACCACCCGGTTCACCGCCGGCGGCTGAAGAGTGCAACCCGGTCGCTGAGCCTGTCGAAATGTCGGAACATCAGGAGGCGCGATGACAACGCCGCGATGGCGAGCGATCGTCGACAACGATTTCGCCGGCGACCCCGACGGGTTGGTGTCGCTCGCGCACGTGCTGCTCACCGACGACGTGCGGGTCGAGCTCATCACGTGCACTCCTGTCGATCCGGGGCTGGCGCACCTGGCGGGCGTAGACGCCTCGGCGACGGCGTCCTTGGGGGCGCGCACCGCATACGCACTGCTCGAGGTGCTGGGCTCCACTCATCTCGATGTCGTGGCCGGCGCCGAGGACTTCGCCACCGTCGGTGAGCCGTCGCACGCCGCGCGCGCGATCGTCGCGACCTGCCTGGCCGAATCCGACGTGCCGCTCGCGATCCTGTGCGGCGGACCGCTCACGAATGTGGCGGCGGCGCTCGCCCTCGAGCCGAGCATCCGCGAGCGCGCGACCCTGGTGTGGATCGGCGGCAGCCGCCACGATGCCCCCGAATACAACAGGGACACAGATGCCGCGGCCGCGGCATCCGTCCTTGCGTCGGGCATACCGGTGGTGCAGGTTCCGCTCGAGACGTACGAGCGCCTTCGCGTGTCGGTCGCGGAGATCAGGGCCGACCTCGCGCACGTGTCCTACCCGGGCGGTTGGCTTGCCGAGCGCCTCCTCGATCTCCCGGCGTTCGTCACCCTGCATGGCGTGCTGACGCTCGGCGACAGCGCGCTCGCCTCGATCGTCGGCCTCGACCCGAGCTTCCGCGCGGATGCCGGCGGTCGCGTGGTCGACGACATCGACCTTCGGCTGCTGTGGGGCGACTTCCTCGCGAAGCTGCGGCTGCACGACCGTGAACCCGACGAGCAGGGATGACCGCGGTCAGTGACTTGCGGGTCGAGCACCTGCACGCCCCTATCGGCATCGGCACGCGCGCGCCTCGGTTCTCGTGGATCGCCGACCACGCCCAGGATGCGTACGAACTCGAGGTGACGGCGGGTGATCGACTCGTGTGGGCGAGTGGCGTTGCCGACAGCATCGAGACGTCGCTCGTCGAGTACGCCGGCGAGCCGCTGACCTCGAACACGGCTTACCGGTGGCGCGCGCGCAGCCGCTCCGGCGACGTATGGACCGAGTGGGCGGCATCCGCGTTCGACACCGCCCTGCTGGATGCCGATGACTGGGTCGCCGCGTGGGTCGAGCCCCCGCAGGAGGACGCCGTCGTGGAGCGGTGGAGCATCCTCGACTGGATCCGAGGCCTCGGGCCCGACACTCCACCCGAGGAGCGCCTGCGCCCGCCGAAGCTTCTGCGCCAGTCGTTCATCGTGCGTGCAGGGCTCGTGCGCGCACGGCTGCATGCGACCGCACACGGCGTGTACTCGCCGTTCGTGAACGGGAAGCGTGCCGGCGATCAGGTGCTCGCGCCAGGATCCGACGCGTACGAGCACCGCATCTCGGTGCAGTGCTACGACGTCACCGATGCGCTCGTTCCGGGCGAGAATGTGCTCGGCATGGCACTCGCCGACGGCTGGTGGTCCGGGCGGCTCGGACTGACCGGCTCGAGCGCCCAGTTCGGCACCCGCACGTCTGCGATCTGGCAGCTCCACCTCGAGTACGCCGACGGAACGACCGAGGTCGTCGCCTCTGGTGCCGACGCGCGCAGCTCGTCCGGACCCTGGGCCTACGCGGACCTGTTCGTAGGTGAGCGGTTCGACCGCCGCGCCGTGCCCGTGGGCTGGGACCGCGCCGGATTCGACGACCGCGGCTGGACGCCGGTCGCCGAGATCAGCCGCGACCACGACGCGCTGCGCCCGTTCACCGGTGAGCCGATCCGGCGGGTGCTCGAGCTGCCTGCGGTCTCGGTCGACGAGAGCGCCGACGGCGTCATCGCCGACTTCGGCCAGGTGCTCGTCGGGCGCGTCCGCCTACGCCTGCGCGATGCGACGCCCGGCCAGCGCATCGTGATCGAGCACACCGAGACGCTCGCGGCCGACGGGTCATGGTTCGCCAACATCGTCGGCATCAACAAGGAGCAGACCGACGTGTTCGTCGCGGCCGGCGGCGATGACGAATGGGAGCCGGAGTTCACATTCCACGGCTTCCGGTACGCGCGGGTCGCGGGGCTCTCGGGGCCGCTGCGCGCCGACGACTTCGTCGCGGTGGTGATCGCGAGCGATCTCGAGCAGACCGGCTCATTCGCGGCATCCGATGCGCGTCTGGACCGGCTGCACCGGAACGTCGTGTGGAGTCAGCGCGGCAACTTCCTCTCGGTGCCGACAGACTGTCCGCAGCGCGAGCGCGCCGGGTGGACCGGCGACATCCAGGCGTTCGTGGGAGCGGCGAGCAACAACGCGCACGTCGTGCCGTTCCTCTCGCGGTGGCTCGACAACCTGCGCGCCGACCAGCTGCCCGACGGGCGGATCCCGATCTTCTCGCCGCGCTCGCCCTTCGACGCTGAGGCGGCCGCGACGGCCCAAGGCATCGGCTCGATCGTCTCGGCCGCCGGCTGGAGCGACGCGATCGCCACGGTGCCGTGGGTGCTCTACGAGCGCTTCAGGGACCGCCGCGTGCTCGAGGACAACTACGACGCACTGCTGCGCTGGATCGACTATCAGCGGGTCACGGCGGCTGCGGAACTGCCTCCCGCACTCGTCGGGATGAAGCTGTCGGAGCAGCGCCGGCACGCGCAAGCGCTGCTGTACAACACCGGCATGCACTTCGGCGACTGGCTGACTCCGAGCACGATGGAGGGCAAGCCGATGCACGAGGCGATCATGGTCGCCCCGGCGCTCACCAGCGAGTACCTCGCCCCGATGTTCCAAGCTCAGACGCTCACGCTCGCCGCGCGCATCGCCGCCGTGCTGGGCAAGGAAGCGGATGCCGCGGCTTTCGCCCGCCGCGCCGCCGAGGTGCGCGAGGCCTTCATCGCCGAATACGTCGACGCCTTCGGCGATCTGCCGGTGAGGCTGCAGGGTCTGTACGTGCTGGCGCTCGCCTTCGACATGGTGCCGCCGTCCCTCCGTGCCCGGACTGCGGCGCGGCTCGTCGAACTCGTGCACGAGCGCGGCGATCGACTCGACACCGGGTTCCTCTCGACGCCGTACCTGCTGGACGTGCTCTGCGATCACGGCTACCGCGAGGTCGCTCGCGCGCTGCTCTGGCAGTCCGAGCTGCCCTCGTGGCTCTACCAGGTCGACCACGGGGCGACGACGATCTGGGAGGCCTGGGATGCGATCGCGCCCGACGGTCAGATCCGTCCCATGTCGTTCAACCATTACGCTCCCGGCAGCGTCGACGACTGGCTGTACCGCCGGGTGGCCGGTATCCGATCCACCTCGCCCGGATACCGCACGGTCGTGATCGAGCCGGACTTCGCGATCGGCGTCGACCACGTCGCCGCACACGTCAGAACGCCCTACGGGCGACTGGCCGTGGACTGGACCAGGGCCGGCGATGCGGCATCGGTCATGATCGAGGTGCCGCACGGGGTGGCGGCCGAGCTGGTGTGGCCGGGCGGCTCCGTGCCGCTGCCGGCGGGGCGGAGCACCCACGAGCTGACGCTCGGGTGATCCGGGGCTGTCGCGATCGAACTGGTCATGCGGGCACCGTAGATCAGGCATCGGACATGCTTCGGACCGACGGGTATGTCTCGTCGATTCCTCCACAGAGGTGCCTGGGGGTGCAGTGTGAACAGGCCAGGAACATGCCCGTGATCTGGGCTTATCGATGTCGGAGGCCCTGGCGAGAATGGACGCATGACGAACACCGCCGACGCCCTTCGAGGTCTCGGCGGTGCGTTGGCGGAGGTCGTCCGTTCGGCTTTCGCGGGCGACGGAGTGAGGCAGAGCGGCGATGAGGAGCTGCTGGCGGCGCTGGCCGCGGCCGGCCGCCTGCACCCGCAGGCCGAAGCCGTCATGGCGGAGGCCGTCGCGCAGGTGATCGAACGCCAGAATCTTCGCGCGCACCCTGATCGCCTGACGACGCGCTACGGATGCCGGAACGTCGCCGAACTGATCCAGCGGGCGACGCGCGTCTCGGCGCGGACCGCGTCGAGCGTGATCGCCGCGGCGAATGCCATCGGCGAAGACATCGCTCCCTCGACGGGTGAGCTGCTGCCGGCCGAGTTCCCCCGCATGCGCGAGGCATTGAGGGCGGCGGAGGTCGGCATCGACGGAGTGATCGCGGTTACCGGCGCGTTCCGCGGCTGCGCTGCCGGCCGCGCAGGATTGCTCGCTGCCGACGACGAGCTCGCGGCCGCGGCGTGCGGCGAGGGTGCAGACGGGGCGCCGCCCGCCTCGACGGATGAGCTGCGTGCATTCGCGCAGGTGTGGGCTGCATACCTCGACCAGGACGGAGCGGAGCCGACCGAATCCCGGGCGCTGCGCAAGCGCGGGGTGACGCTGGGGCGACGCGGAGAGGACGGGCTCGTCCCGGTGCGCGCCCACCTGCTGCCCGAGGTCGCCGCCCAGCTTCAGCTCGGGTTCGACAGCCTCCTGAACCCCCGAGCCGATGATGTGCCCCGACCCTGCTTCATCGAGAGCGGCCCCGATGATCGCTTCGAGCCGTTCGAGAGTGTCGCAGACCAGCGCACGCAGGCCCAAAAGCAGCACGACGCGCTCGCCGTGCTGCTCAGCGCGGCGGCGGCGTCCGGAGGTCTGCCGACGCTCGGCGGAGCGGCGCCCACCCTGGTCGTGTCGGTCCGTGAGGAAGATCTCGCGAACGGCCGGGGCTTCGCGCACCTGCCCGGTGACGATGAGCCGATCTCGATGGCAGCGGCGCGGCGCATCGCGTGCGCCGGCGCAGTGCAGCGGGTCGTGAGCGACTCGAAGGGCCGTGTCGTGTCGATCGAGACCCTCGACCGTGTCTTCAACCATCACCAGCGCCGTGCGATCACGCTCCGCGACGGTGGGTGCCTCATCCCCGGGTGCGATGTTCCCCGCAGTGGTGCGAGATCCACCACGTCGAGGAGCACTCCCGCGGCGGACCGACGCATACGGACAACGGGGTTCTGCTCTGCTGGTTCCACCACCGCACCATCGACTCGGGTGGGTGGCGCATCAGGATGGTCGACGGAGTGCCCCACGTGCGAGGTCCGTATTGGTGGGATGCCCGGACGAAGTGGCGACCCGCGACGAAGTCGTCCACGCGAAGACGCGAGGCGATCGCCCAGCGGATATGACGGACACCATCACGGCACGCACGTAGACCATCGCACTGCTCGGAGCCCTGCGGCAGTGATCAGACCAGCCCTTGCCGCTCCGGCGCCACATCGATCGAACCCACCGCCGCGAACCCTCGAGCCATAGCCCGGGCAGGCTCGGTGAACAAGCTGTTCTGCACGCGCGCCGATGTGATCCGCAGCGACTCCTCCCGCGAGAGCCCGAACCACCCGCACACGATCTCGATGCCGTGCGGCGTCACGCGCCAGAGCTTGTCGGCGTCTTTCACTACCGAGTCTTCGAGTGACAGCGACACGAGCCGGGAATCGTGCCCGTCGATGATCTCCACGACCCGCCGCACGAGGTCTTCGTCACGTCCGAGCGACGTCAGCACCTCCGTCGTGATCCGTGCACCCTCCTTCTCGTGCTGCAGGATCAGGTCGGGACGCCCTCCGCCCGGAGCGATCGCCTCGAGGATGAGATCGTCGTCGACCGTCGACCACCCCGTGTCGTGCAGCAGGATCGCCGGCAGCACGACATCGGGGTCGGCATCGGGCATCGACGCCAGGAGCGCGCGAGCAAGGCCGTACGCGTAAAGCGTGTGGCTGTCGTTGTTGCGGACTGCGAGGAAGGGTGCGGCCCGCCGCCAGACGTCTCGGTCCTGGGGACGCAGGCTGATGAACCCGAGGACGTCGGACGCGGCAGGGATGTGGGCGCGGATGTCGCGCCCGAGGCGCGTGCTCGTCGGTGAGCTCATGCGCCAACCTTCTCAGCCCGAGCTCGCCGGCGACCACTACGCTTCCACTCATCGGAAGCCCGTTCGTTTTCGGGCCGACGCGACCACGCGAGAGGCGGAGCCATGGCGGGCGGAGTGAGCAGTCCCGGACAATCGGTCACCGGGCGGATGCTGTCGATCCTGGCCGTCTTCGAGAAGAGCTTGGCGCCGCGCAGCCTGACGGAGATCAGCGACGAGACCGGTCTCCCGCTCAGCACGACGCATCGCATGCTCGCCGAGCTGTCCGACTGGGGCGCCCTGCAGCGCGACGACAACGGCCGCTACCAGATCGGCCTTCGGCTGTGGGAGCTCGGGCAGCACGCAGGCCGCCAGGTTCGAGACATCGCGCGGCCGCTGCTGCAGGACCTCTACAGCCTCACCCAGGAGACCGTCCACATCGCGGTGCGCGAGCACACCGACGCTCTCTACATCGATCGTGTGTACGGGTCGCGGCGCGTGCCTCAGTCCTCACGTGTGGGCGGGCGACTTCCGCTGCACGCGACCGCGGTCGGCAAGGTGCTGCTCGCGCACGAGGAGTCGTGGCTGCGTGAAGCCGTCCTGGCCCAGCCACTGGAGAGTCGCACACCCAAGACTCATGTCGATCCCGACGCCCTGCGGGTCGAGCTCGACGTCATCCGGGCGCGCGGCTACGCGCTCACCGCCGACGAGGTTCGACTCGGATCGGCATCCATCGCCGTGCCGGTGTTTCAGCGCGATGGCAGCATCGGCGCAGCGCTCGGGCTCGTGACCTCCGCCGACACCGCCGACGGGCTGGAACGGCACCTGCCCGCGCTGCGGGGCATTGCGCACCGCATCGAGAACAGTGTCGGGCCCTTCCCGCTGCGCACGCTGATGCCGTCCCACAGCCGGCGCTCCGACGAAACTCGCTTCCACTGAGCGGAAGGTCGTTACCGCTCCCGCGAGGCGCGGACGTTAGATGTGACTGCCGCCCCCGAGCGGCACGCACGTCACAGCTCAGACAACGAAGGAGTCGTCATGGCAGCATCCCGCACCGACCTGCACGACGCAGGCGCCGATGCCGTGACCCATGCCGCGACCGACGCGTCCACGGATGCCGCGACTGCGGCGACCTGCCCCGTCGACCACAGCGCCTTCACCGGCGGCGGTTCCTCGTCACACCACGGCTACGAGCCGTTCGCCATGAACGATCCGTTCCCCGCGTACGAGCGCCTCCGCCGCGATGAGCCCGTGATGTTCGACGAGCGCATCGGCCTGTGGGTCGTGACGCGGTGGGCCGACGTGCGTGCCGTGTTCGACGACTGGGAGACCTTCTCGAGCGAGAACGCCCAGGCTCCCGTGCGGGAACGCGGAGCGGAGGCATCCCGCATCATGGAGGAGGGCGGGTTCACCGCGTACTCCGGACTGTCGGCCCGCGTCCCGCCGGACCACACCCGCATCCGAGCCATCGCGCAACGAGCCTTCACCCCGCGCCGCTTCAAGGCCCTCGAGCCGACGATCCGTGCGAACACGCGCGCGGCGCTCCAGCAGATGCTGTCGCACCCCGACAAGCACGGCGACTTCCTGACGGACATCGCCTTCGACATCCCGACGATCACGATCCTCACGCTCCTCGGCGTCGACCCCGCGATGGTGCCGACCTACAAGCGCTGGTCGGACTCCCGCGGCGCGATGACCTGGGGCGACCTCGACGACAAGCAGCAGATCCCGCATGCGCACAACCTCGTCGAGTACTGGCAGGAGTGCCAGCGCCTCGTCGTCGAGGCACACCAGGAGGGTGGCGACAGCCTGATCGCCGACCTCGTCGAAGCTCAGGGTGCCGGGGCGGAGATCACCGATCACGAGATCGCGTCGCTCTGCTACAGCCTGCTGTTCGCCGGCCACGAAACCACCACCACGCTCATCGCCAACTCGCTGCGCGTGCTGCTCGGACACCGTGAGGCGTGGGAGACGATCGTCGCCGATCCGGCCCGCATCCCCTCGGCCATCGACGAGGTGCTGCGCTACAGCGGCTCGATCGTCGCCTGGCGGCGCAAGGCCCTGCGCGACACCGAGATCGGCGGGGTCGCGATCCCCGAGGGCGCCGGCATCCTGCTCGTGATGGGGTCGGCCAATCGAGACGAAGAGGTCTTCGCGCACCCCGATGTGTTCGACATCGACCGCACGGACGCGCGCAATCACCTGTCGTTCGGCTACGGCATCCATTACTGCCTCGGCAACATGCTCGCCAAGCTCCAGGACCGCATCGTGCTTGAAGAGACCGTCGCGGCAGTCCCGAGCCTGCGTCTGACCGGCGCCCCGATCGAGTTCGGCGAGAACCTCTCGTTCCGCGTTCCCACTTCCGTGCCCGTGACCTGGGAGGTCTGACGTGTCAGAACCGATGCGCGCAGAGCGCCTGTTCATCCGCTTCTTCGACGAGACCGGCCCCGCGCCGATCGAGCTGCTCGGCGGCAAGTGCGCCTCGCTCGTTGCGCTGACCACGGCCGGGATGCCGGTGCCTCCGGGATTCGCGATCACGACCGATGCCTACACCGCGTTCATCGAGTCCTCCGGCATCGCCGACGACATCCACGCGCTCCTCGCGTCGATCGACCCCGACGACGTCGACAGCATCGACGCCGTCTCGGCGCAGATCCGCGACGAGATCCTGAAGCGACCGGTTCCGCCCGCGATCCACGACGAGTTCTCCGACGCGTACGCCGAGCTGCAGTCGCGGTTCGCGGAAGAGACGCCGGTCGCCGTGCGCTCCTCCGCGACGGCCGAAGACCTGCCCGATGCGAGCTTCGCCGGCCAGCAGGACACCTACCTCTGGCTCGTGGGCCGCGACGAGGTCGCCGAGCACGTGCGCCGCTGCTGGGCCTCGCTCTACACGTCGCGCGCCATCGTCTACCGCCTGCGCGCCGGCATCCCGAACGAAGGCCTGTCGATGGCCGTCGCCGTGCAGAAGATGGTCGACGCCCGGACCGCCGGCGTCGCGATGACGGTGGACCCGTCCAACGGCGATCGGTCGACGATCGTGATCGACGCCGCCTGGGGCCTGGGCGAGCTCGTCGTGTCGGGCCTGGTCACTCCCGACAACCTGCACGTCGACAAGGTCATGCTGACGATCTCGGCCGAGCACCTGGGCGACAAGCACATCGAGCTCGTACCGGATGCCGACGCCAAGGGCATCCGCGAGCGCGAAGTCGAGCCCGAGCGGCGCAGCATCCGTTCGCTCACCGATGCCGAGGTCACCGTGGTGGCGGCAATGGCCAAGCGCGCCGAGAAGCACTTCGGCAGTCCGCAGGACATCGAGTGGGCGATCGACCGCGGCCTGCCGGAGGGCGAGAACCTTCTCCTCCTGCAGTCAAGGCCCGAGACCGTGTGGGCCTCGAGGGCCGACGAGAAGGCCCCGACCACCTCGGGCTTCGGCATCGCCAGCATCACCCAGTCGCTCATGGCCCAGATCGGGCGATGATCCCTGTCCCAGCCTGGGACACCTCGCATTCGAACGCACGTCACCCGAACGCACGTCACCCGAACCAGCACTCCCGAAAGGACCCGACAATGTCACAGGCGACAGCTGTCATCGCACCGGTGAAGAACTCCTTCCCCAGCCCCTACGAGCAGCCGGCACCGGCCGGCGCCGAGGGCTGGAAGGACCTCTACGCGTACAACCTGGTCTTCCAGGACAACCGCCGCGCCACCGAGGAGGCGAAGTTCTGGTTCTGCGACAGCCAGCACTGGCCGACGGTCACGAAGCCCTTCGAGACGATCGGCTTCGAGTTCGCGGTCGGCTGCCTCGGTCAGTACAACTCCCGCCAGCTGCTGATCCCCACCGCGAACGGCATCGAGTACCGCATCCACAACGGGTACGTCTTCATGTCGCCGGTCGCCGTCGACCCGCAGCACATCGAAGCCCGCGTGCCGCAGTTCATGGAGCGCGCCGGGCACTACTTCCAGAACTGGGAGAGCCTGCTGGCCAACTGGCACACCAAGCTCAAGGCGACGATCGACGAGCTCGAGTCGATCGAGTTCACCGCGCTCCCCGACGCGATCGCCCTCGAGGACGTGCTGAGCGGCAAGGGCACAGGCCCCGCGACCGAACTGCTCGCCGACTACGACCGCCTGATCGCGCTGGCCTACCGTGCGTGGCAGTACCACTTCGAGTTCCTCAACCTCGGTTACGTCGCGTACCTCGACCTCTTCATGTTCTGCAAGGACGTCTTCCCCCGCATCCCCGACCAGGCGATCGCCACGATGGTGCAGGGCGTCGACATGGAGCTGTTCCGCCCCGACGACGAGCTCAAGAAGCTCGCGAAGATCGCCGTGCGCGACGGCCTCGTCGCCCACTTCGCCGACACCTCGGATGCCGCAGCCCTGCTGGCGGCGATCGCGGCGAACCCCGCGGGCGCCGACTGGGTGCAGACGTGGCGCGGACGCCCAGGACCCCTGGTTCAACTTCACCACCGGTAACGGGTTCTACGCGCACGACGAGTACTGGCGCGACGTGCCCGAGACACCCCTCGCGTTCATCAAGGGCTACATCGAGCGCCTGCAGAACGGTGCCGACATCGACCGGCACGTCGAGGCGCTCGTCGCCGAGCGCGACCGCATCACCGGTGAGTACGCCGAGCTGCTGAGCGGCGACGTGCTCGAGACGTTCCACGGCAAGCTCGGCTTGCCGCGCACGGTGTACCCCTACGTGGAGAACCACAACTTCTACATCGAGCACTGGACGATGGGAGTCTTCTGGCGCAAGGCCCGGCAGCTGTCGGCGGTGCTGCACGCGCAGGGCTTCTGGCCGCAGGCGAACGACATGTTCTACCTGCGCCGCGACGAGGTGCGCGAGGCGCTCTTCGACTACGTCAACGGCTGGATGGTCGGCGCCCCCGCGATCGGGCCGGACTACTGGCCCGCCGAGGTCGAGCGCCGGCGCGGCATCGTCGACGCCCTCTCGACCGCCCGCCCGCAACCCGCGTTGAACACCCCGCCCGCCGTCATCACCGAGCCGTTCACGCTCATGCTGTGGGGTATCACCGATGACCAGATCCAGAACTGGCTCGGCGCCGGCGACGCGCCCGAGGGCACGCTCAAGGGCATGGCGGCTTCGCCCGGCATCGCCGAGGGCCCCGCCCGGGTGATCTCGAGCGCCGATCAGCTCTCCGACGTGCGCGACGGCGAGATCCTCGTCGCGCCGGTCACCGCGCCCAGCTGGGGGCCGATCTTCGGCAAGATCCGCGCGACCGTCACCGACATCGGCGGCATGATGAGCCACGCCGCGATCGTCTGCCGTGAATACGGCATGCCGGCCGTCACCGGCACCGGCACGGCGTCGTCCGAGATCACCACAGGGCAGATGCTCCGGGTCGACGGCAACTCCGGCACCGTCACCATCCTGGACTGAGGCGAACCGATGACCGGCGACACCACGACCAGCCCCCGCACCGTCCTCGTGACGGGCGCGGCGGGTGGGCTCGGACGAGCCTTCGCGGAGGCGTTCGCGCGCCGCGGCGACGTCGTGGTGATCGCCGACATCGACCGCGAGGGAGCGGAGCGCGCGGCCGCGGAGCTGACGGCGAACGGCCTGTCGGTCACGGGCACCGGCGTGGACGTGACGGATGCCGCATCCACGGCTGCGGTCGCGACGTTCACCGGCGGGGCGGGCGGGGGTGGGATCGACGTCGTCGTCAACAACGCCGCGATCTACGCGACGCTCACCCGGTCGGCGCTTCGAGGACATCGACGAGGCCGAGTGGGACCGCGTGATGGCGGTCAACCTCAAGGGCCCGTGGCTCGTGGCGCGCGCCTGCTCGCCGCTGCTGAACGAGGGCGCGCGGATCGTCAACATCTCGTCGGCCACCGTCATGAGCGGGTCGGCGCAATGGGCGCACTACGTCGCCAGCAAGGCCGGCGTGATCGGGCTGACCCGCGTGCTCGCGAAGGAGCTCGGCACGCGCGGCATCACCGTGAACGCCGTCGCCCCCGGCTTCACCCTCACGGAGGCGAGCCACAGCCTCATCGCCGATGCCGAGTCCTACGGCATCGAGCGCGGGTCGATCAAGCGGCCCATCCAGCCCGACGACATCGTCGGCGCCGTCCTGTTCCTCGCGAGCGCCGACGCGGCGTTCGTGACCGGTCAGACCCTCGTGGTCGACGGCGGCCGGCAGTTCCTCTAGACCCATCAGGAGAAGACATGAGCATCATCGAGACGCCGCTGCGCGACCCCGGTGCCGCACCCCAGATCGACAGCACGCGCAGCCTCGTCATCTATACCGCCGACGATGGCGGCATCACGACGATCTCGGGGCGACCCGGCGACTCCGTCATGGAGACGGCCGTGCGCAACGGCGTTCCCGGCATCGTCGGCGAATGCGGTGGCAGCCTCTCGTGCGCCACCTGCCACGTCTTCGTCGCGCAGGACACCCTCGACCTCGTCGGCGGTCCCGGCGATCTCGAAGACGAGATGCTCGACGGCACCGCGGTCGATCGCGAAGAGAACTCGCGACTGTCGTGCCAGATCAAGTTGCAGGGCGGCTGCGATTACCACGTCACCACTCCGCGGGAGCAGCTGTGATGGGCGCCACACTGATCGTCGGAGCCTGCCAGGCGGGAGTGCAGCTCGCCTCCGTCATGCGCGAACTCGGCGACACAGAGCCGATCATCCTCGTGGGAGAAGAGAATCACCGCCCTTACCAGCGTCCACCGCTGTCGAAGGGGTGGCTCAAGGGCGAGCTCGAACCGGATGACGTGATCCTCCGCACCCGCGAATGGTTCCAGGGCCGCGGCATCGAGCTCGTGACGGGCGATCGCGTCGTCACGATCCACCGTGGTCAGGATGGAGCCGGAACGGCGAGCACGGAGGGCGGTCGCACGATCGCGTTCACGCGGCTCGCCCTCACCACGGGCGCGGCCGTTCGACGGCTCCCCATCGCGGGCACCGACTACCGCGGCGTGCATTACCTGCGCGACGCCGACGACGCCATCAGCCTCGAAGCAGCGATGCGCGAGCCGGGCACCCGTCGGGTCGTGGTGATCGGCGGCGGGTTCATCGGGCTGGAGACCGCGGCGGTCGCCCGCGGACTCGGCAAGACCGTGACCGTCCTCGAGGCCGCTCCCCGACTGGTCGGCCGCGTCGTGGCCGAAGAGACCAGCGCGTTCTACCTGGGCGCACATCGCCGGCGCGGCACCGAGGTCGTCCTGAACGCGCGCATCGCGCGGATCGTCGGCGACGACGGATCGGTGGCCGGCGGAAGAGGTGCCGTGACCGGGGTGGAGATGGAGGACGGCTCGGTCGTTCCCGCCGACCTGGTCGTGATCGGCATCGGCGTGGTGCCTCGCGTCGAACTCGCCGACCAGCTCGGCCTCGACGTCGACGGCGGCATCGTGGTGGACGAAGCGTGCCGGGCATCCGACGGGCGCACGGTCGCTGCGGGCGACTGTGCTCTGATGCCCAATCCGTATGCACTCGGCGTGGGCGGCCGCATCCGTCTCGAGAGCGTGAACAACGCGTTCGAGCAGGCGAAGGTCGCTGCCGCGACGCTTCTCGGTCGGGATGCCGCCTATTCCTCTGTGCCGTGGTTCTGGTCCGACCAGGCCGACCTCAAGCTGCAGATCGCCGGGCTGTCCACGGGCTACGACTCCGTCGTCGTACGCGGCGAGCCCGCGAGCGAGAAGTTCTCCATCCTCTACTACCGCGAGGGGCAGCTCATCGCGGCCGACTGCGTCAACCACCCCGTGGAGTTCATGGCGGTCCGCCACGCGCTCGGCCGGGGCGCGACCGTTCCGCCCGACGCAGCCGCCGACGCCGGCGTCCCGCTCAAGAAACTGATCGTCGAGCCCGCTGCCGCGGTCCTCGCCTGAACCCGGAGATCGCGATGACACTCCCCACCGCAGTGCCCGTCGACACCTCGCCGATCTCGGCATGGGAGTCCGGCGACGACCTCGACTCCGTCTGGCGTTCGGTCGTCGTGGAGTCCCGCGCACGGTCGAACGACATCCACCTGCCGATCTCGTTCGCATTCGCCGAGCGCCTGTGCGATGCGTATCCCGAGGCGGA
The DNA here is from genome assembly GCA_963750955.1 of uncultured Actinomycetota bacterium. Taxonomy (GTDB): domain Bacteria; phylum Actinomycetota; class Actinomycetes; order Actinomycetales; family Microbacteriaceae; genus Microbacterium. The sequence continues at coordinate 715,406 of CAVVSI010000004.1, read as the reverse complement.
CTCGCTCGTGGTGCGCGTGGCCATCCTGCTGCACGACACCGGCTGGGCGCGGGTGGATCAGACCCGCATCCTGAGCGAGGGCTTCACCGGCGACTGGCGTCAGGCCGACGTGCGCTACGAGCACGAACGGCACGGCTGCGACATCGCCCGCGAGGTGCTTCCCCCGCTCGGGTACGACGACGCGTTCATCACGCGCGTCACCGACATCATCGACGGGCACGACACCCGCCCGCAGTCGCACTCGATCGAGGACAGCCTCGTCCGCGACGCCGACCGCCTGTGGCGCTTCACCCCCGCGGGAATCGCTCTCGCCTCGGGCTGGTTCGGTCTCACCCCGGCGGAGTACTGTCGCCGGCTCCGCGCGGAGATCGTCCCCGAACTGCTCACCGAGGCGGCGGTGCAGATGGCGGATGCCGAGCTCATGCGCTCCGAGGTGCTGCTGAAGACGGATCAGCTCTCGTGAGCACCACCGCCGACGCGCGCGCCCGGACCGGATCGGATCCCGACCCGATCGCCCGGATGCGGGAGGAGCACTCCGCGGTCGCCGCATCGGTGCCGTACGCCCACGTCGCCACGCTGCGGATCGGCGGCGTCGAGGTGACCTCCACCGGCCCGGCGGTGCCGGTGGTCGACCCCGCGACCGGGGAGCAGTGGGGCTCGGTTCCCGAGGCGACCCCGACGGAGGTCGATGCCGCCGTGCGCGCCGCGCGTGCGGCGTTCCCGGCGTGGGCCGCGCGCACCCCCGCCGAGCGCGCAGATGCCCTGCGGCGCATGGCCGACGCGATCGAGCGCCGCGCTGTTCCGCTCGCACGCACGAACACGCTCGAGAACGGGTCGCCGATCGCCGAGACGTCCGGCGCCGCCGCGAACGCGGCATCCATCCTCCGCGTCTTCGCGGGCCTGTCGGGCTTCCTCGAGGAGCCCGACGTCCGCCCGTTCCCCGACGGTCGTCAACGAGACCCTGGTCGCGCGCGATCCGATCGGTGTGTGCGCACTCATCGCGCCGTGGAACTTCCCGATCAACCTCGTGGTGATCAAGCTCGCCCCGGCGCTCCTGGCCGGCTGCACCGTCGTGATCAAGCCGGCGAGCCCGACGCCCCTGTCGGTGCGCTTCCTGCTCGACGCCGCCGACGAGGCGGGTGTCCCGTCCGGCGTGGTCAACCTGGTGACCGGCAGCGGAGCGATCGGCGATGCGCTCGTGCGGCATCCCGACGTCGACAAGGTCGCGTTCACCGGATCGACACCGGTCGGCCGGCGGATCGCCGCCGCTTGCGGTGAGCTGCTGCGCCCCGTCACGCTCGAACTCGGCGGCAAGTCGGCGGCGATCGTGCTGCCGGATGCCGACCTCGACTCGATGTCGGCGGTGCTCCTGCGCAGCTGCATGCGCAACACCGGGCAGACCTGCTACATCTCCACCCGGCTGATAGCGACGCCCGAGCGGTACGACGCGCTGGTCGACATGGTGACCGCGACCGTCGGCGCCGCCGTCGTCGGCGATCCGCTGGATCCCGCGACCGTGTTCGGTCCCGTCGCGACGGCGGCGCAGCGCGACAGTGTGCGGGCGCTCATCCGCGCCGGCGTCGACGAGGGCGCGCGGCCCACCCTCGGCGGTGACGTGCCCCCGCCGTTCGAGATCGGCAGCTTCGTCGCGCCCACCGTCTTCGCCGACGTGAACCCCGGCATGCGCATCGCGCAGGAGGAGATCTTCGGGCCCGTCGTCACGCTCCTGCGCGCTCGGGACGTCGACGACGCGGTCGCGATCGCCAACGGCACCGACTTCGGCCTAGGCGGCATCGTGTTCGGGGCGGACGAGGATGCCGCTGAGCGCGTCGCGCGTCGTGTCGACACCGGCTCGATCGGGATCAACTTCTTCGCGTCGAATCACCTCGCCCCGTTCGGCGGCCGCCACGACTCGGGCCTCGGCGTCGAGTACGGCATCGAGGGGCTGTCGGCGTACCTGACGACGCAGTCCGTTCACCGCCGCGGGCGCTGAGCTCCCACCGGCACGGTTTGCGCTGCAGAACTCCACCGATCCGCACCGCGAGCGGGTCCAGCAGCCTGTCCGACTCCCAAATCGCGCACGGATCCGTGGAGTTCTGCAGAGCAGCCCGCGCGAACTCACTTCCGCAGCGACGGATGCCGCTCCTCCGGCGCCCGCTTCGCCGGGATGAACAGCCCCACGATGAGTGCGACGAGAGCCGCTGCGCCGCCGAGGATCAGCGAGAGCGTGAAGCCCGCGGTCGTCGGGACGGGGATCCCCTCGAAGTCCACCGAGTAGGAGGCGAGCACGGCGCCGATGACCGCCGCCGCGGTCGATGTGCCGAGCGAGCGGAACAGCGCGTTCAGGCCGTTCGAGGCACCCGTCTCGCTCTGGGGCACCGAGCGCATGATGAGCATCGGCATCGACGCGTAGCCGAAGCCGATGCCGGCGCCGATCAGGATGTTCGCCACGAGGATGTGCCAGACCTCGGACGAGAACAGCAGCGTGAAGCCGTACGCGGCGATCAGCGAGATCGCACCGAGGAGCAGCAGGAGCTTCGGTCCGGTGCGCGTGGCGATGCGTCCCGCGATCGGCGACAGCACCATCATGACGAGCCCCGAAGGCATGACGATCAGGCTGGCGACCAGCAGCGACAGCCCGAACCCGGCGCCGGTCGCGACCGGCAGTTCCAGCAGCTGCGGGTACACCACGTTCGAGGCGAACAGCGAGAACCCCATCGCGACCGACGCGAGGTTCGTCAGCAGTACGGCAGGGCGCGCGGCGACCCGCAGGTCGAGCAGCGGTTCGGCGATGCGCAGCTCGAACCAGCCCCACAGCAGCAGCACGGCCAGGCCGCCCAGTCCGAGGCCGAGCACGGCGGGCGAACCCCATCCCCATTCGTTGCCGCGCGAGATCGCGAGCAGGATGCCGATCAGGCCGACGGCGAGCCCGGCCGCGCCGATGAAATCGAAGCGGCCCGCCGTGCGCAGCACGCTGACCGGCACGATCCAGATGACGAGAACGAAGACCACCACGCCCAGGCCCGCGGCCATCCAGAACAGCACGTGCCAGTCGCTGCGCTCGGTCACCAGGGCGCTGATGGGCAGCCCGAGCGCGCCGCCCACCCCGAGCGTCGCGCTCATGAACGCGATCGCGGAGTCGACGCGGTCCTCGTGCAGCACGTCGCGCATGATCGAGATGCCCAGCGGCACGACGCCGACGATCGCGCCCTGCAGCGTGCGTCCGACGATGATTCCGATGATCCCGGGAGACAGCGCCGCGATGACCGACCCTACGACCATCACGGCGACGAGGATCAGCACGATCCGCCGCTTGCCGTACATGTCGCCCAGACGCCCCGAGATCGGAGTGATCACCGCGGCCGCGAGCAGCGTCGATGTCACCACCCAAGCGGTGTCCTCGCGGCTCGCGTTCAGCAGCTCCGGCAGCTTCGACTGGATCGGCACCATCAGGGTGAACATGAAGGACGAGCACAGGCCTGCGGTCGCCAGCACGGCGATGATGGCGCCCTGGCTTGGCATCCGGGTGAGGCGTCTTCGTGCGTCCTCGTCCCGTGATCCCATCGCTTCAGGCTATCGGCGCCCGGTGGCCGGTCGGGTGGCCCTGGCAGAACCCCCGTCGCCCGACGCTCGCGAGTAGCGTGGTGCCATGGCCGAGCCCGTCTCCGAGACCCGCATCGAGATCCGCCCGCTCGAGACGATCGCGCAGATCCACGAGGCGGCCGACGTCCTCCGCGAAGTATGGGTGGGCGACCGCGACGCGATGCCGCCCAACCTCATGCGAGCGCTCGCGCATTCGGGCAACTACGTCGTGGGCATGTACGACGGCGACCGCATGGTCGGAGCCTCGATCGCGTTCTTCGCCCCTCCCGCCGCCCGCTCCATGCACTCGCACATCACCGGCGTTCTGCCCGGACTCCAGAGCAAGGGCCTCGGCCGCCTGCTCAAGCAGCACCAGCGCGAATGGGCGTTCGCCCGCGAGGTCGGCCACATCACGTGGACCTTCGACCCGCTCGTCGCGCGCAATGCGCACTTCAACCTGCGCGTCCTCGGCGCCCGGGTCACCGAATACCTCGTGGACCACTACGGACCGATGGACGACGGCGTCAATCGCGGAGACGAGACCGACCGGGTGATGGTGTCGTGGGCCCTGGCCGCGCCGCCCGCCCCCACTCCGGCCGCCGATCAGGTGGTCGCGTCGGTCGTGGTGCCGCGCGACATCGAGGCGATTCGTCGCACGGCACCGACGGATGCCGCGGCCTGGCGCCTCCGCGTGCGCGACGAGTTCCTCGGTCACGTCGCCGCCGGGCTGGTCGCCGGCGGCTTCGACGATGAGCGCGGCTACCTCTTCGTCCGCCCGTAGCGCGCACTGCCACCCGTCCCCTGCCACCCGTCCGCACCGACACCTGCCAGCACTGCCACCCGCCTGCGCGGAACTGCCGATCTCCGCCGGTCCGCGATGCGCGGCATCCGTCGGCTTCTATGCTGACCCGCATGCCCGACTACCGCGCCCACTTCGACTTCGACATCCGCTTCGCCAACGGCGGTGGCCTCGCCGGAGAGGCCTTCCGCCTCGACGTGCCGTCCGCCGACATCTCGCCGCGCGACCTCGAGCTGCTGCTCGTGTCGCACCTCGGGCTCACGCTCGTCCGCTCGGTCGCGATCACCGGGCTCGAGATCCTCGCAGAGCCGCACCGCGGAAGCAGGGGAGTGGATGCCGCTCCCCAGCGGGCCGAAACGCGCCGCGTCGTCGACCTGAGCCACCCGATCCGCGCCGGGCTCGTCACCTACCCGGGCCTGCCCGCGCCGACGATCACGCCGCACCTGACTCGCGAGGACTCCCGAGCGCGGTACGCGCCGGGCACCGAGTTCGCGATGGACGTCATCACGATGATCGGCAATACCGGCACGTACCTCGACAGCCCGTACCACCGGTACGCCGAGGGACCTGACCTGGCGGGCCTCGACCTGTCGACCCTGGTCGGGCTGCGGGCCGAGGTCTTCCATCTCGAAGACGCGTGGAGCGCGTCGGACCGCGGCATCCGCCCCGACGTCCTCGCCGACCGTGACGTGCGGGGTGCCGCCGTCCTGCTCCACACGGGATGGGACCGATGGTTCGGTGAGCCCGAGTACGGCATCGGCGCGCCCTTCCTCACCGGCGAGGGGGCGCAGTGGCTCATCGACGCCGGGGCGGTGCTCGTGGGCATCGACTCGGTCAACATCGACGACGCCGACCCTTCGACAGGCTCAGGAGGTGGGGAGCGCCCGGCGCACTCGCTGCTGCTTCAGGCCGGAGTGCACGTCGTCGAGCACCTCACGCACCTCGGCGAGCTGCCGCCGCGCGGCGCCCGCTTCACCGCGGCACCTCCCGCGGTGGAGGGCTTCGGCACGTTCCCGGTGCGCGCGTTCGCTGAACTGTCCTAGCCTGAGCGTCGTGATCCCGCCCGACTGGACCCCGCACCGCCGCGAGGATGGAGAGCTGCTCGGCTGGATCCGCCCGGAGGGCGCGGAATGGGTCGCGGTGGACGTGCTCGGGCGTGCGGCATCCGCCCCGGTGGATTGGCTGGACGCCGAGGACGCGCTCGACTCGCGCGGTCTGTCGTGGCTGGCCGAGATCTGGATGCTGGAGCGCGACGGATCCGACCCGCTCCGCGTCAAGCTGGTCGAGGTAACCCCCGGTCGGGTCGGCGAAGCGGGTCGAGTCGTGGTGCAGACCGACGACTTCGGCGCGATCGACGTACCGGTCGAGCGCATCGAGCTGCCGTGGCCGGCGCCCGAGACGCTGCGCCCGCGCCGCACCGGCGAGTCCGGCGTGTCACCGTTCGGCTGACCACATGTATCAGCGGGCGCGGGTCGCGCTCCTGCACTCTGACGGCGCAGGATGAGCGCCGTGCCAGAGCGAGGGAGTGACCATGCGCACGCACATCGACCGGTTCGTCGCCGCGATCAGCCGGGACCGCCGGGTGCGGCTCGCCCCGCGTTCGGGACGCCCGCGCCGCGCCCGCACCACGTTCGTCGCGGTCGACCGGCGCGCCGCCCTCGCGTACTGATCCCCGACCCCCGCTCGACGAACATGTCGAGCGCTGCGACCCCGGGCGTAGCCTGGACGCATGCCCATCGACCGTCCCGCGGCAGCCGTGACCCTCGAGGGTTTCGAGTTCCGCGTGCTGCAGATCCCGCTCGTCGCGCCGTTCACCACGTCCTTCGGCACCGAGACCGTGCGCGAGGTCATCATCGCCCGGGCGCTCACGGCCGACGGCGAGGGATGGGGCGAGATCGTCACCGGCGCGGCCCCGCTGTACTCGAGCGAATACACGCAGAGCGCGTGGGACGTCGCGCTGCGTTGGCTCGTGCCGGCGCTCCTGGATCGGCAGACGCTCGCGCCGGAGGAGGTCGCCGACACGCTGAGGCCGTTCGTCGGGCACCGCATGGCCAAGGCCGGGCTCGAGCTGGCGGTGCTCGATGCGGCACTCCGCGCCGAAGGGCGGCCGTTCGGCGAGTACCTGGGTGCGGTGCACGACCGGGTTCCGAGCGGCGTGAGCGTCGGCATCCAGCGCGACACCGCGGCACTCGTCGAGGCGGTCCGCGGCTACCTCGACGAGGGCTACGTGCGCATCAAGATCAAGATCAAGCCCGGTCGCGACATCGCCGAGACCGCCGCGGTGCGTGACGCGTTCGGCGACATCCCGCTGCAGGTCGACGCGAACTCGGCGTACACGCTGGCGGATGCCGACACCCTCGCCGAGCTCGACAGGTTCGATCTGCTGCTGATCGAGCAGCCCCTGCAGGAGGACGATCTCGTCGACCACGCGACCCTGGCCCGGCGGCTGCGCACGCCCGTGTGCCTGGACGAGTCGATCGTGTCGGAGAAGTCCGCGCGTGATGCGCTCGCACTGGAGGCGGCATCCGTCATCAACATCAAGGCGGGCCGGATCGGGGGTTACCTCGAGGCGGTGCGGATCCACGACCTCTGTCGCGAGGCCGAAGTCCTCGTCTGGTGCGGCGGCATGCTCGAGACCGGCATCGGCCGAGCCGCGAATGCGGCCCTCGCAGCTCTGCCGGGCTTCCTGCTGCCCGGTGACATCTCGGCGTCCAACCGGTTCTATGCGCGCGACATCGTGACCGAGCCCGCGGTGCTCGAGGACGGACACGTGCGGGTGCCGACGGGTCACGGTCTCGGCGTCGAGATCGACCCGGTCGCGCTCGATGACTTCACGGTCGCCCGCGAGATCGTGCGGCGATAGCACCGCAATGCGACGACTTGCCCCGAAACGGCCCCGCGCACATCGACGGGGCGCCGGTCTGCTGGTCGCATTGGCCGTCCTGCCGGTCGCGGCATGCGCCGCCCCCGTCGCGACTCCGACACTGCCCGACGGGGTGACGGTGGCGATCGTGCAGCTGCGCGGCGATGTCGCCGCCCGACAGGCGCAGGTGCAGCTGACGAACGGATCGGGCGACGCGGTGGTGGTCGGGGACGTCCGCGTCGAGGATCCGCGATTCGACGGACCCGCCGGGAGAGTCATCGATCGGGTCAGCACCGTGCCGGCCGGCGGACGCGTCGACATCAAGGTGCAGCTTCCTGCGGTGTCATGCCCCGCACCGGCCGGTGCGGTGCCCGAGGTCGTGCTCGAACTCGGCGAGGGTGAGTCGGCTGCGCCTGTGCGCGCGGTGATGGAGGATCCCCTCGGCTTCATCGCGCCGCTCCACGAACGCGAGTGCCGTGCTCAGGCCTTGTCGGATGCCGCAGCCATCGCCTTCACGGGGTTCGAGCCGTCGGCGGCGGGCGAGGCGGCGACCCTCGAGTTGACGGTCACGCCCCGCGGCGGACGCCCGGCGACGATCGTCGCGGTGCAGGCCACGAACCTGCTGGACTTCGGTCCTGCGACCGTGGACGGCGCCTTCCCCATCGAGCTCGACCTCGAGCGGGGCGCCCGCACGGAGCCGATCGTCCTCGACGTGCCGATCCTGCCCTTCCGGTGCGATCCGCACGCCGTCCAGGAGGACAAGCGCGGAACGATCTTCGACGTGCGCGTCGAACTTGACGGCGAACCCGGCGAGATCGAGCTGTTCGTCGGCGACGAACTCCGCGGCCGCATCCTGACATGGGTCGCCGACTGGTGCGGCTTCGGCCCGCCGGTGACCGATTAGCGCAAGTCAGCCACGGCCCACCCCACGCCGGCGGCGAGCCCCGCCCTAGGCTGGAGCGATGAGCACCGTCGCTCCCGACGACCCCGCCGCCGCCCGTGGAATCTCGCGTCGCGCCCAGTCCGAGATCTATCGCGCCGGCATCAGCGGCACGAAGCCCCGCGTGCCGATCGATGCCGATGCGCTCGAGTCGGCGGCGCGCAAGGCGCTGAGCGCCGAGGCGTTCGCCTACATCGCCGGCGGCGCCGGAGCCGAGCGCACCGTCGCGGCCAATCGCGCCGCGTTCGGCCGGTGGCAGGTCTGGCCGCGGCCACTGCGCGACGTGTCGACGCGCGACCTGTCGATCGAGTTCCTGGGCGTGCGCCGCCCGACGCCGTTCCTTCTGGCCCCGCTCGGAGTGATGGAGATGGCGCACGCCGACGCCGACCTCGCCGTCGCGCGGGCCGCGGCATCCCTCGGCGTTCCGTACGTGCTCAGCAACCAGGCGTCCTTCCCGATGGAAGAGGTCGCGGCGGCCGCGCCCCTCGGTGCCAGACTCTTCCAGCTGTACTGGTCGGCGTCGGACGACCTCAACGCGTCGCTGCTGCGGCGCGCCGCGGCATCCGGCTGCGAGGCGATCGTCGTTACGCTCGACACCCACCTGCTCGGGTGGCGCACGCGCGACCTCGACCTCGCGTACCTGCCGTTCACGCGGGGGATGGGCATCGCGCAGTACACGAGCGACCCGGTGTTCCAGCAGCTCGTGCGCGAGCGGGCTCGTGCGACCGGCACGACTGCCCGCGACGCGCTCCCCGTCGACAAGGTGAAGATCACCCCGAAGACGATCGCCGCCGGTGTGCAGATCGCGCGGAAGGGCGCGGCCCTCACCGGCACCGGCCTGCGCGACAGCCTGCGCTCGCCGCTGCCGCGCGCCGCGGTCGAGACGTTCCTCGACGTGTTCTCGACGCCCGCACTCACATGGGACGACCTCGCGAAGGCGCGCGAGTGGACGAGCCTGCCCATCATCCTCAAGGGGATCGTGCACCCCGACGACGCCGAAAGGGCGATGGATGCCGGAATGGACGGCGTCTGGGTCTCCAACCACGGCGGACGGCAGATCGACCAGTCCGTGCCGACGCTCGCCGCCCTGCCCGACATCGTCGAGCGCGTGCAGGGCCGGGCGCCGATCGTGTTCGACTCGGGCGTCCGCGGTGGAGCCGACGCGTTCATCGCGCTGGCGCTCGGCGCGACGGCCGTCGCCATCGGGCGTCCCTACGCATACGGCCTGGGTATCGCCGGCGAGGCGGGCGTGCGCGAGGTCCTCCGCAACCTGCTCGCCGAGCTCGACATCACGCTGGGTCTGTCCGGTCACACCGCGATCGCCGATGTCGGCCGCGACGCACTCCGGGAGGTGTGAGATCTCCCCGGAGTCCGGGGGATAACCCCCGGGTGGGCGCCTCCGCGGTCGTTCTATGCTGGGGCGCATGACCACCCCTCCTCCTTCCCCGCCGCCATACGGCGGCGCCTCCGTTCCGGCCGCCATGAGCCCCTCCGATGAGAAGCTCTGGTCGACGCTCGTGCACCTCGGCGGGCTGTTCTTCGGCTTCCTCGCACCGCTCGTCGGCTATCTGGTGCTCAAGGATCGCGGACCGTTCGTCCGCGCCCACACGGCCACTGCGCTGAACTTCCAGCTGACGCTGCTGATCGCGTACGTGGTCGGCGGCATCCTCACCATCGTGTTCATCGGCTTCCTGATCCTGTTCGCCGCGTACGTGCTCAACATCGTGTTCTGCATCATCGCCGCTGTGAAAGCGAACAGGGGCGAGTGGTACACCTACCCGCTGACGATCCCGTTCCTGCGCTGAGGCGGTCGGGCTCGGCGTGAGGTCGCAGCATCCGCTGACCTAGAATCGGGGGATGCCGCGATCCGCGGCATCCTGCGGAATCCCGCGCCCCCACCCGACCATTGGAGCCACCGTGGCCGAGCAGTCCCGCCTCGACAAAGTCATCGCCCTCGCCCGCCACCGCGGCTTCGTCTTCCAGGCGGGGGAGATCTATGGCGGATCCCGGTCGGCATGGGACTACGGTCCACTGGGCACCGAGCTCAAGGAGAACATCCGCCGCCAGTGGTGGCAGACGTTCGTGCGCGGCCGCGGCGACATGGTGGGCCTGGACTCCTCGATCATCCTGCCCAAGCGGGTCTGGGAGGCATCCGGCCACGTCGCGACCTTCACCGACCCGCTCGTGGAGTGCCTCCACTGCCACAAGCGCTTCCGCGCCGACAACCTGATCGAGGACTTCGAGGCGCGCAAGGGGCGCCCCGCGGAGAACGGCCTCGCCGACATCCCATGTCCGAACTGCGGCACGAAGGGCCAGTACACCGAGCCCAAGGCGTTCTCGGGACTGGTCAAGACCTACCTCGGCGTGGTCGACGACGAGTCGGGCCTGCACTTCCTGCGCCCCGAGACCGCGCAGGGCATCTTCGTCAACTTCACGAACGTGCTCACCGCCTCGCGAAAGAAGCCGCCCTTCGGCATCGGACAGGTCGGAAAGGCGTTCCGCAACGAGATCACGCCGGGCAACTTCATCTTCCGCACGCGCGAGTTCGAGCAGATGGAGATCGAGTTCTTCGTGCCGCCCGCCGACGCGCAGGAGTGGTTCGAGCACTGGGTCGAGGAGTGCTGGAACTGGTTCGTCGACCTCGGCGTCGACCCCGCGCACATGCGGCGCTACGACGTGCCGAAGGAAGACCGCGCGCACTACTCGGCCGGCACGATCGACGTCGAGTACGAGTTCGGCTTCCCGGGCAAGCAGTGGGGCGAGCTCATGGGCATCGCGAACCGCACCGACTACGACCTCTCCAGCCACTCCGAGGTGTCGGGCCAGACCCTGTCGTACTTCGATCAGGCCAGCGGCGAGCGCTACACGCCGTATGTGATCGAGCCGTCGTTCGGCCTCACCCGCGCGATGATGGCGTTCCTCGTCGACGCGTACCGCGAAGAGGAGGTGCCGAACGCGAAGGGCGGCACCGACACCCGCACGGTGCTGAAGCTCGACCCGCGGCTCGCGCCGGTCAAGGTCGCGGTGCTGCCTCTGTCGCGCAACGAGCAGCTCTCGCCGATCGCCCGCGAGGTCGCAGGCGTTCTGCGCGGTGAGTGGAACGTCGACTTCGACGATGCCGGTGCGATCGGCCGCCGCTACCGCCGTCAGGACGAGATCGGCACGCCGTTCTGCGTCACGATCGACTTCGACTCGCTCGAGGACCGCGCCGTCACCGTGCGCGACCGCGACACGATGGCGCAGGAGCGTGTGCCGCTCGAGAACCTGCGCGGGTACCTCGCGGAGCGGCTGCGCGGCGCTTAGCTCGGCGCGGGCCGGGTGCGTTCACGTCGCCGCATCCGGGGTCAGGTGGACAGCCCCCGCCAGACGAACGAGATTGTCACGTCCGCGGCCTCCTGCCAGGGCACGCCGTTCAGCAGATCGTCGGTGGCGAGCGTCGCGACGCCGTGGATCGCGGCGAACGCGACGAGCGCGTGCTCCTCCGCCGCACCGGGGCCGACCTCGCCGGAGGCCTGACCGCCCTCGAGCAGCGCGACCAGGGCGCGCATCCCCAGGTGGCTGAGCTCGAGCAGGGCGGGGGACGCCTCCGGGTGGTGCTTGGCCGTGTACATCACGCTCAGGATCGCGGGGTGCGCAACCGCGAACGAGACGTACGCGTCGCCGGCGGCGCGGAAGCGCTCCGCGAACGGGCCGACCGAGTCGGCGGCATCCGCCAGTGAGGCATTCAGCCGATGGAAGCCCTCGACCGCCAGGGCGTCGAGCAGCGCCTGCTTGTCGCGGAAGTGCCTCGCCGACGCCCCGTGGCTGACGCCGATGTCGCGGGCGAGCTGCCGCAGCGAGAGCGCGTCGACGCCCTCCGCATCGACCACCTGCCACGCGCGGGTGAGAAGCTCCGAGCGCAGGTTGCCGTGGTGGTACGCCCGTTCGATCACGGCTCCAGGCTAGCGCACGTGTTGGCATTGACAACAATGCTGTCAGTGTCTACATTGGATGTCATGACACGAACGTATCGCGGCACCACCGCACTCATCACCGGCGCCAGCGCCGGCCTGGGCACCGAGTTCGCCACCCAGTTCGCCCAGCGCGGAGCCGACGTCGTGCTCGTCGCGCGCCGCGAAGACCGCCTGCACGCTCTCGCCGACGACCTCGCGCGTGCGCACGGCGTCACCGCGACGGTGATCGGACTCGACCTTGCTTCGCCGGATGCCGCCGCCCGACTGCGTCGCGAACTCGATGATCGCGGCATCCGCGTGCACAGCCTGGTCAACAATGCCGGCTTCGGCATGAAGGGCGGCTTCGCCGAAGCGGATGCCGCACGCGTCGCCGAGATGGTGCAGCTCAACGTGTCCGCGCTCGTCGCCATCTCGCGAGAGTTCCTGCCCGAATTGGTCGCCGACGGTCGCGGAGTGCTGGTCAACATCGCGAGCACCGGCGCGTACCAGCCGTGCCCGAACATGGCCGTGTACGGGGCGACGAAGGCGTTCGTGCTCAGCTTCACCGAGGCGCTCGCGTACGAGACGAAGGCTTCCGGCCTCAGCGTGCTCGCCCTGAGCCCGGGAGCGACCCGCACCGAGTTCTTCGACGTCGTCGGCACTGCCGATGCCGCGGTCGGCCGCTACCAGACGCCCGAGCAGGTGGTCTCGCTCGCGTTCCGTGAGCTCGATCGCGGAGACACTCCGCCGAGCGTGGTTTCGGGCCGGGCCAACGCGGTCACTGCGAAGCTCGTCGGCTTCATGCCGCGCCGCCTCGCACTGTCGATCAGCGGGCGCGTGCTCGCCTGAGTCTGATCGCCGCTGGGCCGGTGTCGGGTGGAAGTATTGGCGAATGACGGACGACACCAGATCTCTGTGGGATGCCGAAGCCGAGGTCTTCGACGATGCGCCCGACCACGGTCTTCGGGATCCCGAGGTCCGTCGTGCATGGGCAGACCTGCTGCTTCCGCTGATCGGCCGCCGAGGGCTCAAGGTGGCAGACCTCGGGTGCGGGACAGGATCCCTGTCGATTCTCCTCGCCGTTGAAGGCGGACACTTCGTGAGCGGTGTCGACTTCTCACCCGAGATGATCCGCCGAGCGCACCGGAAGGCCCAGCAGGCGATCCCGCGTCCGGTGTTCACTGTGGCAGATGCCGCCGACCCGCCTCTCGACGCCGGCTCCGCTGATGTCGTCATCTCGCGCCACGTTCTCTGGGCCATGCCGGATCCTGCCGCAGCTCTGGCGAAATGGATCAGCCTGCTCACGCCGACCGGCATCCTGATCCTCGTCGAAGGTCATTGGCACACAGGAGTCGGGCTGACCGCTGACGAATGCTTCCAGCTGGTCAGTGAGCGACGATCAGATGTGCAGCTCCGCATGCTGGATGACCCGTCGTACTGGGGAGGTGCCACGGCAGACGAGAGGTACCTGATCGTCAGCCGGAACTGAAGCGCTCAACGCTTGACATCAGTCTCGGCTCACCGCAGGTCTGAGTCGATCTGTCTGGTGGCGTAGCGCGCGACGATCGTACGAGCGGCCTCGTCGACGGTGCGCACCTTCTCGTCGTCCGTGAGCGACCAATTGCCGTGAACGAGGCGCGGCCAGAACACGACAGTGGCGATCATGCCGAGGAACTGCGCCGCTGCGACGTCCAGGTCATTCACCTCCGCGATGCCCCGCGCGTTCGCCTGCCGCAGGTAGCGCCTGAGGGCACTGAGCACGGGCAGAGTGCCGAAATCGAAAGTCCGCTCGCGCAGCTCGGGGAACCTCGCGGATTCCGAGATGACAGCCCGGATCAGTTCTGCCATTCGGGGTCGGGACAACAGCTCGGCATATGCCATGCCAAGGCTGACCAGGCCTGCCTGGAAGTCTCGGGACGGCGGCTCCAACGGCTCGGTATCCGAGGTGTCGCCCGCCGCGAGCACCGTTGCCTCGAAGAGCTCCGCCTTGGTGGGGAACTGCTTGAACAGCGTCGCCTTCGAGACGCGTGCGCGGTCCGCGACACGGGCCAACGACGTCCGGTCGTAGCCGAGTTCGAGGAACAGGTCGGTGGCCGCCCCGAGGATCGCCGTCCGATTCTTGGCGGCGACTTGCCGGTGGTACGAAGAGAGTTCGCGTGGCATGCACCCAGTATGACGCAGAGGTGAGTCGGTTGACTCATGACCCGTCGGCCGATACGTTGAAGGTGAGTCGATCGACTCACCTTCGGGGTTTGGAAGTGTCCGTGCACGAGGAGGAGCAATGGCAAAGGTGATCATCCACGCGACCGTCAGCGTGGACGGATTCATGGCTGACGTCGACGGGAGCGTCGACTGGATGGACGGATTCCCGGTGGCGCCTGAGGACGAAGATGTCGTCGGCGGGGTCGTTCAGGAACTCGGTGCCGTGGTCTGCGGAGCCAACAAGACGCAGACGATAGAACCCGGGGAAGTTCCCTATGGCGGAACGCTCGGCGTGCCGATGTACCTGATGACCCACAGCGCTCACGAGCCGATCGAGAAGGACGGCATCACGTACACCTTCGTGGTCGACGACATCAGACAGGCCGTGGAATCCGCCAAGCGGGCGGCCGGCGAGAAGTGGGTCAGCCTCCTCGGAGGCAGCATCTCGAGACAGTGCCTCGAGCTCGGACTCGTCGATGAGATCCAGCTGCACGTCGTGCCGATCATCCTCGGAGAAGGAATCTCTCTGTTCGGTGGACTGCGCGAGCTCATCAGGCTGGAACGGGTCGAAACGTCGGCGTTCGCAGGCGAGGTCCACCTCCGGTACCGCATCCTCGCCGAGACGACGAGCAGTGCGGCGGCTGTTGATTAGTCGGCCGGCGGCTCAGCGTCAGCGCGCGCATCCTGCGAAACAGCAACCAGTAGGGACTCGAGCTCCGGACCCGTGCAGTCGTGTCCGGCCCCGACGATCTCCACGAGACGCGCGCGAGGCAGGAGCTCGCACAGCTCCACGGCTGCGTGCCGCGGGCTGCGTGCGTCGGCGGTCCCGCGCACGACGACGGTCGGAGTTCGGATGTTCGCCAAGCCCGGACGCAGATCCTCGACCATCACGTCCAGCAGGGCAGCCGTCGTGGCGGGTCGCCAGTCCTCGAGGAGTGTGCGGGCGAGCGCGCGACGCTCGGGCTGGGCATCCGGAGCGAAGACTGAATCGAGGAAGTCATCCGCCCACACCTCGGGCGGGTGGTCCACGGTGAACCGGACCGCAGCCACACGCTGTGCGAGGGCATCAGAGTCCAGAGACCCTCCCCACCCTGCGTACGCGCCGACCAGCACCAGTCGGCCGACGGATCCGGGATGCTCGCGGGCGAGCAGCAAAGCCATCACCGACCCCAGCGAGAAGCCCGCGACGGCTGGAGCGCTCAATTCCAAGGCTGCGACGAATCCCGCTGCCGCATCGGCCCAGTCGCGGTCACCCCATTGCTGCGGCACGTCGTCGGAGGCCCCGCATCCGGGTGCGTCCCACGCGATCACGTCGAGGTGCGGACTGAGGTGCTGGATCGTTTCGATCCATGCCCGGGAGTCTTCGAAAGCGCCGTGGAACAGCACAAGCGGAGCCCCGCTCCCGCCACGCCGGTACGCGATGCGCACTCCCTCGACGATGACCTCGGCCATACGGCGAGACTACGCGCAGGCCCGCCGTCTTACATTCGACGTATGACCGATACCCCGTTCAAGCCCGGAGACGACGTCATCGCACCCACCGATCGAGGCAAGATCTCCACCATCGACGAGGGTCACCTGCGGCGATGCATCGTCCTCGCGACCCAGGCGCTCGAGCACGGTGACGATCCGTTCGGGTCCGTCCTCGTCGGCGCCGACGGAGCAGTGCTCGCCGAGGCGATGAACCGCGAGAGATCCGATGGCGACCCGACCGCGCATCCTGAACTGGCGCTGGTGCGATGGGCGATCGCGCACCTCACCGCCGACCAGCGCGCGACATCGACGGTCTACACATCGGGTGAGCACTGCCCGATGTGTGCAGCCGCCCACGGGTGGGCGGGACTGGGACGGATCGTCGCTGCCGCGTCGGCCGCTCAGCTCGCCGAGTGGCGGGCGTCGTGGGGATTGCCGGCCGGCCCGGTGACGTCGATGCCCATCGCGGACATCGCGCCAGAAGTGACTGTGATCGCGCCGGTCGCGCCGTTCGACGCCCAGATGCGCGAGATTCACCGCCGGGCGTCGCAGGCGCGTACGCAAGCGGCGGAAGGAGGGACGCAGTGACGATGCGTCCCGAGCAGGAATCCGGCTGCGGTGGCGTGAGAGCTCGCGGCGGGCGAGCTTCCTGCTCGGTAGGGTGCGTTCATGGCGAGGCAGAAGGTTTGGCTTGAGAGCTGGGAGTGGAGTTGCTGTGGTGAGCCCTTTCGCCAGGGTGACACCATCACCCTCCTGGTGAACCGTCCGATCAACGCTCTGCTCGCTGAGCTGCTCGGGCCAGGCCTCGCCGAGTCGGTGGACGCAACCGAATCACATCACGAGGACGGCGGGGCGATCCGGCTGACCGGATCAGTCGAGTCGATCACTGGCGTGTCGATCGAGCATGTCGAGCGGCGTGTTCCCCGGGACCACCGCGGCCGGTCTGATCGTGACCTACCCCGCGAGTACCGTTCGCCTGGCGGGTGGATCGCCCGGTCCGGCGCCGACCCGGGCTTTGTGACGACCAGCGAACCAGTCGCGGGCACCGCTCAGCTTCACCAGATCCCTCGTGTGCCATGGCCTCCGCGCGAGAACGAGGCCGTCGTGGCGCCGAAGGATCGCGTGCCGCACTTCACCGGCTACCTGGTGGACCTGGTCGTCGATTGACTCTCGAAGAGCGCCGGCGGCCGCGTTCTGCGCTCCATCGGGTGTGGCGGAATTGCCCCGAACGGGCCGCGCCTATGTCCAGCCGACTTAGCATGTGGCCATGTCTGATCGAATCGTCACACGTGCTGTTGCTGCCGCCATACTGACCGGCTTGCTCGTCGTATCGGCATCCAGCGCCGCCTCTGCTGCGCCTTCTGCGCCGGGTGGCGGCGAGGTCGAAGACCTCATCGACCTCCCTGACGGCTTCCAACCCGAGGGAATCGCCATCGATCGGCGCGGAATCGCCTACCTCGGTTCGCTGACCGACGGCGACATCTACGCCGCTGATCTCCGCACGGGGACGGGAGAGGTCATCAGCGAGGGTCCCGGCAGTCCGTCCGTGGGCCTGAAAGTCGACCAGTTCGGCCGCTTGTTCGTCTCAGGAGGACCATC
Source organism: uncultured Actinomycetota bacterium (assembly GCA_963750955.1). GTDB lineage: Bacteria > Actinomycetota > Actinomycetes > Actinomycetales > Microbacteriaceae > Microbacterium. The sequence goes on along the minus strand of CAVVSI010000004.1, from coordinate 698,016 downwards.
GGGCAGCGCTCGCGTAGTCGACACGGCGACCGGTGACGTGCTCGCGACCTACCAGTTGACGGACGACCCCGCGTTCATCAACGACGTCGTCCTCACACGCGATGGCGCCTGGTTCACCAACAGTCAGGCCGCCGAGCTGTACTTTCTGCCGGTGAGTCCGTCGGGCGAGTTGCCCGGCTCATCCGACGACATCGTGACACTGCCGCTGACGGGCGATTGGATGCAGCAGCCCGGGTTCAACGCCAACGGCATCGCCGAGACGACCGACCACAAGGCGCTCCTCGTGATCCAGAGCGCGACCGGGACGCTCTTCCGCGTCGACCCGGACACCGGTGAGTCGACCGCTGTCGACCTCGGCGGAACCACCCTCCAGTTCGGTGACGGGCTGCTCGTTCTCGGGCGGACCCTCTACGTCGTGCAGAACCGGCTCAACCAGGTCGCTGTGATCCGATTGGATGCGAGCGGTACCACGGGCTCGCTTGTCGACACCCTGACCAGCGACGAATTCGACGTGCCGACGACGGTCGCCGCTTACGGGTCCAGCCTGTTCCTCCCGAACGCTCGGTTCGGCTCGCAGCCGATGCCCGGTACCGACGACGATGTGGTGCGGATCGAGCGCTGAAGATCCGTTGCGGAACCCGAGAAACCGGCGTCCGCCGACCGCATCTTCAGGCTCCCTTGAGTATGGCTACGTCCGAGGCTCGTCGTCCAGGAAGCCGATCACCACATCGCGGACCAGGTCCGTCCGCGCCAGCCCGAAGAAGTGTGTCGTGCCGGGAAAGACCGCGAGGTGGGATGCCGGGACGCCCTCGAAGTCGCCGTTCACATCTCCACCGCGGAGGCGCAGAAACTCGATGGCGTGATCGAGAGACACCATGTCGGCGTCGCCCACCGTGATCAGCGTCGGCGCTTCCATCCCGCGGATCTCCGCTTCCGTGCGATCGGGAAATCCGCCCTCATAGGTCGCGCCGAGCTTGTCCAGCAGACCTTGCAGGTGTTCCCGATCCGGATGCGGCGACTTCGCGAGGTACGCGGCTTCCATGGGCGAGCCGGCGATCATGTCGACGGTCATGGCACCGACTGCATCCGCGTTCTCAGAGCCGCGCATGCCGGATGCGGCGAATGACGTGGACGAGATGATGGCCTTGCGAACGCGCTCCGGGTGATCGATGGCGAGCTCGAGCGCGACGGCGCCGCCGACGCTGAAGCCGAAGATGTCGGCACGCGCCACACTCAGGTGATCCAACACGCCCAGCACATCCGCTGCGAAGGCCGCAGCCGAGAACGGTCGATCGACGTCATTCGTGCGCCCGTGCCCCTGGAAGTCGACCGCGACAACCTTCCTCCCGGACGCAAGGGCCGGGATCAGAGCGCCGAACTGCTGGTCGATGTCGAACAGTCCGCCGTGCAGCAGCACCAGCGGAGCCGTGTCGGCGGCATCCCCGTGAACCTCGTAGTACATGCGCAGATCGCCGAGCGCGACGAAGCCGGTTTCGACGACAGGAACGGAGGATGTCGTATCCGTCATGCCTCCACCGTCGCAGAGACCGGCCGACGCCTCAAGGTCCGTCGACGAGCGGGCGAACTCGGCGCTGAACTGACCGACTCCACAAAGCGCGAGTGACGGCGAGCTTTCCGGCGCACGAGCGCCAGGTCTGACGGGTCGGGCGCGTGTGGATGCCGCACTCGTCGCTGGAGGGAGACTCGCTGACGATTCGCACGCTCCCGCTTGGTGGTCGCTCGCATAGCCCGACAACCACGGCGTGGACATCGCGTCGTGGACCGACATTGACGTCGCGGTCATGCCATTCTGAGCCCATGTACCGGCTGCATCAGCCTGCCGAGCCCCTCCGGTCGTTCATCGACAACTACTGGTTCGTGTGGGACGCGCCCGGTGAGGACGTCGACCTGCGAGTCGAGGTGTTCGCGGATGCTCGCGCCGACCTGATCTTCAACTTCGGCGCTCCCTATCGACGGCTGGTGATCGGCGGCGTCAGTTCCGAGCACACTCGGTCCAATTTCGACGCGCAACGCCTCGTGCCGATCCGGATACTCCAGCGCGGCGCGGTCCGGATCGTCGGAGTTCGATTTCAGCTGGGAGGAGTGGCGCCGTTCACGTCCGTACGCCTCGCGGATTTCAGCGGGCAGACCCCGCCGCCTCAGGTCGTCTTCGGCGACCCGGCGCGGGAGCTGGAGTCGGCTCTTCGGTCGGCCCGTGACGATGAGGGGAGCACGCGACTGCTCGACGAGTTCTTCCTCGGGCAGTTGCGGCTCGATGCGACCTCCGCGAGCTTCAGACGCGCGCTGACGGCGCTCGCCGTGAGCGCCGGGCGCGCACCGGTGAGTGAGCTCGCAAAGGAGGCGCTGTGTTCGCCGCGCCAGGTGGAGCGGCTCTTCGCTCGAGGGCTGGGTTTCCCCCCCAGAACTGTCGCCAGGGTCCTCCGCTTCCAGCACGCATTGCGTCAGCTCATGAGCGACCCGCGGGTTTCGCTCGGGGAGGTCGCTGCGGATGCCGGGTATTACGATCAGGCCCACTTCATCAGAGAGTTCCGCCAGTTCAGCGGGGGCGTTCCACGGGGGTACCGCGGTTACTACCCACAAGAGGGTCCCGCTGACTTCGCGCCCAACGTCGTCGTGTTCGTACAAGACGCTGATCCGCTCCAGGCCTGAGACTGTCCCCGTTCGCTCACTCACTCGGAGGTGAAGCATGGCCGAGAACTGGTCCGGTGCAGGAACTCGTGACGACCCGTGGAAGCTGAAGACGCCACCGCTCTCGTCGGAGTACACGATCTATCGCGACGACGCGGCGGACCCGTCGGTCCTCGTGTGCCAGGTCGGCGGCACGAGACTGACCTACCTCGCCCGGGCGATCGACGATCTGCACTCCATGCTCATCGCGAGGGGTGATTGGGTGCCGCTCGGTGCGGCAGATGAGAGCAAGGATGCCGCTCCCGGGACAGTGGAGGCCTGGGGGCGCGCCCCCGACAACCCCGTCGGCGGCTGGTACGGCCAGAAGAAGGGGCTGCGCGGCCGATTCGGCATGTACGTGCCGCCCGTCCTCGAGGCGCTCGGTCTCGTCGAACTCGAACACAACGCTCGGAACAACCGGGTCCGCGCGATCGAAACGTGACGCGCTGAGGCTACGAGCTTCGGGCCTTGATCTAGGCGCGAGCTACGCGTCCACGACCTCGACGCCGTGCCAGAAGGCCACGTGCCCGGCGATCTCCGACGCGGCATCCGAAGGAGTCGCGTAATACCAGGCGGCGTTGGAGTTGCGCTTGCCCTCGACCTCCACGTGGAAGTAGCTCGCGGTTCCTTTCCAGTGGCAAACGCTGCGGTTCTCGCTCCCGACGAAGTGACGATCGTCGATCGAGTCCTTCGGGAAGTAATGGTTGCCCTCTACGAGGACTGTGTCATGTGACTCCGCGAGTACCGCGCCGTTCCAGATGGCCTTCATGAAGTTCCTTCGGTGCCAGTTTGCAGGGATCCTGCGTAGGGTGCAGCGACCGAGAGTGGACGCCACGCTGGTAGGCAACCGTCGGTCCATGAAGAACATTCCCGTGAATAGAAGGCCGTTGCCCTCGGCTCCCGATAGGAAGAGACATGAACTCTGGAGTGAGCACTGGTCAGCGACCGGCGTTGATACTCCTGTGCGGTTTACCGGGATCCGGCAAGACGACCGTGGCGCGCGAGCGGGAACGAGAGACGGATGCCATCCGTTTCAGTACCGATGAATGGATGGCAGATCTCGGCGTCGACTACTTCGACGAGATGCGCGACCGTGTACAGACACGGCTGAACAGTCTCTGGAGAGATCTGCTCCGACATGGGCAGAGTGTCATCCTGGAGGACGGAACCTGGAGACGAGAAGAACGTGATGAGCTCCGCCGGGTTGCGAAGATGCTCGACGCCACGACGGAGATGCATTACTTCGACATCGCGTTGGATGAGCTTTGGCGACGGCTTCACATCCGCAATGTCAATCCGGCCTATGGAACGGTGCCGATAACCAAGGAACTGCTGCGCGAATCCTCGTCGCGACTCCAGAGTACCTGATGAGGTCGAGCTGTCACTGTTCGACCGGTGCATTGTGCATCGATAGTTGCGCGAGCCTTCCGCGCTCGTTTCGCTACAACTCGTAATCGTCGAAACCCGGGGAAGTCTGTGACGGCGTGGCTTCGGCGCGCGGAGCACGCGACCCGAAGTTGCGGAGACGTGCGGCCTCTTCGCGCATGTAGGCGACCAGCGCTTCATCGACGACTTCGTCGAATTCCGAGGTCTCGACATCCGCGATGAGCTGACTTGCAGGACCGATCAGGATTTCGGAGCGACCGGGCGACCCGTCCTCGTTCACAGTAGGCACATCGACGGTGCTCGAGGTCCCCACCTGCGCGAGCGCCTGAGCGTAATCCAACAGGGCACGCGCGATCTCTGTGCCGGTGACGATCGAATCGCCCGCGTAGTGAAGCCGATACATACCGTCAGTATGCGACCTCCGCCCCCCGTTCGGCTTCCGCTTCCGTTGATCCGCGACTTGAGGTAATGCTTCAGGGCCCGTCGTCGATTCCGGTGATGGACTGCGGTCGCCGTGAGCCGGACAATGGCAGCATGGGGGGTCGATGCGAAAGCATCCCGGTGGCGCCGATGAGGTCGCCGTGAAGGAACGCGCCATCGACCGCGCGATCCGCACGCCGGATCAGCGGCTTCGGATCTTCGTCAGCTCCACGCTGAAGGAGTTGGAACACGAGCGCCGCGCCGCGCGCGAGGCGATCGAGCGACTGCGGCTCGCGCCGGTGATGTTCGAGCTCGGTGCGCGCCCGCATCCGCCGCGACAGCTGTATCGCGCCTACCTCGAGCAGAGCGACGTGTTCGTCGGCGTCTACTGGCAGCAGTATGGGTGGATCGCACCCGGTGAGGAGATCTCGGGACTCGAGGACGAGTACCGCCTCGCGCCGCGTGAGATGCCGAAGCTCATCTACGTGAAGCAGCCGGGGGCGCGCGAGGAGCGGCTCGTCGAGCTGATCGCGCGCGTGCGCAGCGACGACACGGCATCGTACACGCCCTTCTCGACGCCGGATGAACTTGCCGAGCTCGTGACCGCAGACCTCGCGACGCTGCTCGCCGAACGGTTCGACGCGTCACGCGCTGCCACCGCGCCCTCCGTCGCGGTGGCTCCGGGTGGCCGGATTCCGGTGCCATTCTCGGACGCCGTCGGTCGCGAGCGCGACCTCGAGACGCTGCTCGCGTGGCTCGGCGAGGACGCCAAACGGCTCGTCACGCTCGTAGGACCCGGCGGGATCGGCAAGAGCCGCCTCGCGATCGAGGTGGCCCGCAACGCCGGCGAGCGCTTCGACCGGGTGACCTTCGTGTCTCTGGCTCAGATAGGCCATCCCGGCGAGCTGCTGGGCGCCATCGCACGAGAACTGGGGGTCCGCGACACGGGCGATACTCCGTTGAGCGAGCAGCTGGGAATCGCGCGCGCGGGCCGGCGAGACCTGATCGTCCTCGACAATTTCGAGCAGATCGTGGACGCCGCTCCTGATGTCGCATCGCTTCTCACCGACCTGCCTGGCGCGACCTTCCTCGTGACAAGCCGGGTCAGGCTCCGCGTGCGCGGCGAGCAGGTCTTCGATGTGGAACCGCTCGGCCTGCCGCCGGAGCCTTCGCAGGTGTCGATCCGGACCATCCTCGAGGCGCCGTCGGTGCAGTTGTTCCGCGATCGCGCGCGGTCCGCAGACCCCCGGTTCGACGTGACCGATGACAACGCCGAGGATGTCGCGCGCATCTGCCGGGCGCTCGAAGGTGTCCCACTCGCGATCGAGCTGGCGGCCGCCCGCGTCCGCGCACTCACTCCCGCGGCCATGCTCGCACGGCTCGACCGAGTGCTGCCGTTGCTCGTCACCGCGGCGAGGGACGTTCCCGAGCGTCAGCGTACGATCCAGGCGACGGTCGAGTGGAGCATCGACCTGCTCGGGTCCGATGCACGCGCCCTCTTCGCACGACTCGGGGTATTCGCCGGTAACTTCAGCCTCGATGCGGTCGAGGCCGTCACCGCGGGCGAACCGTGGGCCGCCGATGTGCTCGGCACTCTTCTGGAGCTCGTCGACGGCAGCCTTCTTCGGCAGCACGACGAGCATGCCCTCCCGCTCTTCTCGATGCTCGTGCCGGTGCGCGAGATCGCCACCGCGCGCTTCGAGCTCGACCCGGATGCCGCCGCGGTGCGACGTGCGCACGCCGACTATTACGTCCGCCTCGCGGCCGAAACCGAGTTGCAGCTGCGAGGAGTCACGCAGTCGGCCGCCCTCGACCGGCTCGAGGCGGAACGCGACGACCTCCGCGCGGGATGCCGTCACCTGATCGCCGTCGGTGAGGTCGACGTCGTCGCCGACGTGGTGTGGCGCCTGTTCCTCTACTGGTGGATCCGGAGTCTCCTGCCGGAGGTGAAGGCCTGGATGGAGGCAGTCCTCGATTCCGGCCGACAGCTCTCTCCCCGTGGCCGCGCGATCGCGCTTGCGTTCTCATCGTGGGTCGCGCTCTGGCAGCCCGACTCGGAGATCAGCACCGAGCGCATGGAGGAGGCCGTCGCACTCTTCCGCGCGGACGGCGACGAGTTCAGCGTGGCATTGGCTCTCGCCATCGCGTCACTCTCGTACATGTCCGCCACTCCCGCCGACCTCGCACTCGCCGAGGAGCGGCAGCGATCGGCGCTCGCTCTGGACGCCGCGCGAGACGACGCGACTTTCCACTCGCTGTTCGAAAGCGTGCTCGGGCGCATCCTGCATTTCCGTGGAGATACCGAGCGAGCCGTCGAACGCTACGAGCGCGCGCAAGACATCGCCGCGCGGGCAGGCGACGAGTTCGCGGAGCGCATCGCGCTCAACCAGATCGGATGGTCGCGCATTGCGGCCGGCGAGCCGCAACCCGAGTTGTTCACACGAGCGCTGGAGCTCTCGTTGCGCCTGCGCAACGAGGATGGCGATGCGTACGCACTGGAAGGACTCGCCGGCTCAGCTGCTGTCGCGGGCGATGTCGAACGGGCCGGACTCCTCCTCGGCGCATCCGAAGCCCTGCGGGCGCGCACAGGTCTGCACGAGCAGCGCTCGTACGTGACTTACCAGCTCATCGTCGACAAGGTCCTCGCCACCGACCGCGCCGCCGAGTTCGAGGCAGCGCGCGTGGTCGGACGCCGGATGCCGCGGCGGGCCGTGCTGGAGATCGCGCTCGGCCCTGAGATTGCGACGGCTCGCAGCTCCTCGTGATGCGGCGCAATCGCAGCGTGGCCCGGTCCGCGACCGATGCGTGAGGGATGGGTCAGAGCTCCTTTCGCACTGTCCAGACGTGCTCGCTGGGGAAATCCCGTGCCCAGTCTGCGGAGATTCCGGATCGGGACCCGACCGCGTCGGCCGGCGCCTGGATCTCGGTCAGATCGAGGATCTCGAACCCGGTTGCGCGGAAGAGCTTGATCCACTCGGAGAACGTCAACGTGAACTCGATTCCGCCAGGGTCATCGACTGCGTCTCGCCAGTCGAGGCGATGGGCACCGAAGTACGGCCGTTCGAGTCGGCGGGTGATCGGGAAGGACCCATCGACCGGCGAGCACCTGCTCACCAGAATGTGATTTCCCAGGAACACCAATGTCCCTCCAGGCCGCAGCAGGCGGTGCGCTTCAGGTATCCACTTGTACGGGTCGGCCCAGATGGCTGCACCGTACTCGCTGATCGCGAAGTCGAAGATGTCACCGGGTCTGGGAACCGCCTCGGCATTGCCATGGATGAGCTCGAGGGCGACGCCGTGATGCTCAGCGAGGCGCTCCGCAGTGCGGAGCTGCTCGGCGGAGTTGTCGATGCCGGTGACCGACGCCCCCCGCCGTGCCATCCACGCGGACACATAGGCCGTCCCGCACCCCAGTTCGATGGCCCGCATCCCGGTCATGTCGTCGGGAAGCAGCCGGAGCTCGCTCTCAGGGATGCCCCATTCGCCCCAAGTGGGCTCCGCTCGCTTCCACGCGCGTTCACCGCTCTCGACCCATTCGTGAGCCATGCCGTCCCAGTACTCACGATTGACAGCGACATGTTCCGGGAGTTCGCCCATGGCGGGACACTACCGCGCAGATCCGCGGCGGGCGTCCAGGCGGGCCAGGAACGCGAGTACGCGCTCGATCAGCAGTGCAGTCGCCTCCGCGTCGTACGAGGGCAGGGAGTCGTCTTCGAAGAGATGCTGGTTCCCGGGATAGACGAAGAGCTCCGCGTCGGGGACCGTCTCGACGATCTCGCGAGCCGCATCGATGTCACCCTCGCCGGCGAAGAACTCGTCGGCATCCGCGCCGTGGATCTGTACCGGCACACCCTCAGGCCAGTCGCCGAACGACCATTCACCGGTGATCGGGACGGCCGACTCGAGGAGCACGGCGCCGCGCGCGCCGCTTCTTCGCTGAGCAAGGCGCTGCGCTTGCATCACCCCGGACGAGACCCCCAGGTAGACCAGGTCGTGCGGCAGCTTCGCGGCTTCTTCGTCCGCGAGGGCAGCCGGGTCTATGGTGCCGGCCCGCTGGAAAGCGGCACCGTCTTGGACGGTGTCGAAGACTCGACCCTCGTAGAGGTCGGGCGTGTGGACCGTGTGCCCGGCTGCTCGAATCGTGTCGGCCAGTCTCACCATTCCCGGTGTCAGGCCCTGGATGTGATGGAACATCAAGACGGTCGCCATGTTGAGCCTCCGAAATCATCGTCTCTAATGATCCAAGAATATAGAATGTTCCAAAATGATGGTCAATAGCGATCCCGAACTTCCCGACTATCCCCTCGCGGATAGACGGATCGTCGTCGCGCCACGTGAGCTCAAGGCGATGGCGCATCCGCTGCGCAGCATCATCCTCGACCTCGTACTCGAACGCGCGGCGACCGTGACCGAATTGGCCGCGGCGCTGAAGCGACCGAAGAGTACGATCGCGCACCACATTGCGGTGCTTGTCGAAGCGGACATGCTGAAGGTGGTGCGCACGCGTCGCGTACGGGCGATAGAGGAGCGGTTCTACGGTCGGACGGCGCGGCTCTTCTTCGTCGGGGAGGTGGATCCGGCCGATGTCGACCCACCGCCGTGGGCGCATCCTCTCCGGGATGCGATGCGCGAGTCGGATGACGCCTATCGGGCTGACACCATGTGGGCGAACACGCGGCACGTGAGGATCAGCCGGGATCAGGCGAGTGCATTCTGGTCGCGTGTCGAGCGATCTCATCGCGGACTTCTCCACGCTCGCGCGGCAGGGCGACGACGTGTTCGGCCTGACCGTCGCGCTGTATCCCACGCAGTTCCCCACGCTTCCGGAGCCGACCGCCGACTTGGACGCCGCGCCCGACGGCGCAACGTGAGATCGGTTCAGAGCTCTCTGGCCAGGAGGCCCCGCACCCATTCCTCGTGGTCATCGAGGTCGAACTGAGCGAATGTCAGGCTCTCGTCGATCCACTCTTCGGAGACCATTGCTGTCTTCTCCTGGGCCGCCGTGAGATCGGGCTGACTCACGGTCGTCACGCCGAGCCAGACCGGCAGTGCCTGTGTGTCGAGGATGATGCTCAGCAACTTGAGCTGGATGTCGAGCGCCCGTTGAGCGTCGGGCGAGAGCGTGTCCCAAGAGATTCGGCGACTCCCTTCGTGCCCGAGTGCCGGCGCGAACGGCGGGGACTCTGCGTACCGGGACTGAATGGTGCGACCCAGCAGTTCGGCCCGCTGGATGATCGCCTGCTGGGCTTCGTTCCACCGTTCCGCTCGGGGGAGGGCGTCCTGCATGTCTTCCAGCGCCTGCTGTGCAGCATCGAGCTTCTCGGCTTCTGCTTCCGCTTCCTTGCGGAGCTTCCGCCCTTTCCAGACGAGCACTCCGCCGATGGCGAGGAGCGCAGGCAGGGCGACGACGCTCGTGAGTACCGCCGTCCCCCCGCGTACCCCGATGCCGCCCGCCGCGAGTGAACCGCCTCCGAGCCAAGCGAGCGTGGTGCTGGAGGCGGCCGCGCCCGACAGGGAGGCGATCGCGGCCCCGGTCGATGCCGTCCCCGCGGCCGAGACGGCGACGAACACGCCGGCCGCCGTTCCTCTGCTCGCCCCAGTCCCTGTGGCTGCACCGGCCGAACTCTGGGTCACCGACCTCAGAATGCTGATCTCGGTCTGCCCTCGAAGTCCCCTGATCTGACCTTCGAGCGAGCCTGCCGCGCCTGCGGCGACCCGGGCATCCTGTTCATCGAGCAGCGCTTGCCAATCGATCGTCGCGGCGGTCTCGAGGAAGGGCAGGATGAACGCATCCCGTGCCCGCTCAAGCGTGCGCTCCGAGTTGCGGATCTGGAAGGTGACCCGCTCGGTGAGCAGGTTGGACGAGGCGATGATCTGCGCTCGTCTCGCTTCGTTCTCCACATGGATCGGCCCCGCCATGGCTCGGGTGAAGGCGCCGGGGCGCGCCATCACGGCGAGCGCTCGCTCCGTCTCCTCCGCGAGTTCCGCCTCCGTGTGTCCGAGCGCCTCCAGCAGACGGAATCGATATCGGCCTGCCGGATCTGTCTTGCCGGACTCGATGCGCGAGATCGCCACCGCGGCGCTCTTCGGACTCTCGTCGCTGCCGTACCCGGCGAGACGACCCAGCTCCTGCTGACCCTTGCCGTTCGCGCGTCGCCACTCCTGCCCCCATGCCTTCAGCACAGAAGCCTGGGCCGCGAGGCGCGGCTGAGAGCTCGCACGTTCAGTTGCCACAGTTGACAGTCACCCTAACCTTATGTCTATACTCGGGCTAACGCGGGGCTAACTTAGCATCCGCATCAGCTCACTATATAGGGAGATCATCATGAGCATGAGTGCATTGCCGACGTGGTCGGACAGGTCCGAGCAAGATGCACCGTCTGCCGGCGCCACCGCGAGTGACCCTCAGCACGACCCGCGCACACGTAACGGCAACAGTCCCTGGCTGATGCTGGTGCCTCTCGGCGCCGCGGCGGTCTCAGCAGCAGTGATGCTTCGCAGGCCGGCCGTGCGCAAGGCGTGCGGCGACGTCGTCCGAGACCCCGAAGTGCGTGAGGTCTGCAAGGATGCGGGCGAAAGGGCCTATCGCGTGATCGCTGCATCCTGGCGCCGGCACGGTGGACCCACGGGCTTGGCCGAGGCCTTCCTGCGCTGACATCACCGCCGCGAGCGACGCGATGACGGTCGTCACGTCCCCAGGAGGAGCTTTGCCAGCAGGACGCCTACCAGCGTCGCATAGAACGTGAACATCCCGACGAACAACCATCGCCAGAGGCGGAGGCGCTCGGCTTCACGGCTGTGCTGCTCCCGTGCCTCCGCCAACTCGGCCCAAGTCGGATGAATCAGCTGGTCGAGGCGGGGGGAGATCTCGCCCTCTTCCGGCCGTTCCGCGGCGGGCAGGGTCGGGTGAGCGGGTTGCGCACGATGCGGCTCGTGTGTCCGCGTGTCAGTCGGTGTCTCGCGGCCGGTCGGCGTGAACCTCGGTAGGCGCGTGGGGGTATTGGTCATCGGGTCTCCAGTCCGGCTGGTCGGAACGGGCTTCGCGGCCGCTGATCTAGGCGGCGTGGGTGGGTTCGAGGGAGGCGAGGCTGTCGAGGTCTGCTTGGAGATCGGCGGCGAGGTCGAGAGTCAGGCCCGCGGACGAGTTGGCCTGATCGGCCAGCTCACGCAGGCGCGCGCGGTCCAGCGGTCGGGTCTCGTCGCCGTCGAAGACGAAGCGGAGCGGGATGGCCGGTTGGAGCCAGACGGTGCTGCGCGACCCGGGGGTGTCATCGACGTGCCGCCAGCTGAGGGTGAAACTCTCGCTCCGTCGCAGCTTCACTGTGGCGACGACTTTCAGGTACGCCAGCTGGTGGTCCGGGATCATGATCGGGTCGACGGCGTTGCCGTAGTAGAGCTGTCCCATGATGACTCTCTTTCAGGTGAGGAGCTTGCGCCGGTTCGCGAAGAGCCCTGACGGGCGGGTGTCGGAATCGGTGAGCGGGATGAATGTGGACCGGCGCGCCGGTCGAGCAGAAAACCATGCCCGGAAGATGCGGTTCATGGCGCCTCTCGTAGGTGGACGGCGGTCCGGGGGTCGACCACCGCGTCCCCAGAGGCTACCAGGAAAGTTAGTTCTCTTAAATAAATCAACTAACCATCAACAAGGTTAGTTAAGTGCGCTAAGCTCTTGGGTTGCAAGCGGATGCGAGAGGATGGGCACATGCCGGACCCGTCTTCCCCCCTGACTTTGACCGAGGCCTTGCGGGCCTATGTCGAAGCCCGCGATGCCGCCATGGTCGCCGCCCGCCGCAGCTTGAGCATCAGCGAAACGGACGCCAAAGCACTGCTCTTCGTGGCCGGCAATCCCGGCACACGTGCCACGGCGCTGCGGGACTACCTCGGGATCACCGGCGCAGGGGTGACGACGCTGATCGACCGACTCGTCAGCCGAGGCGTCCTACGGCGCGAGGTGGATGCGGTGGACCGGCGCGTGAACCGGATAACTGCGATCATCGACGTCGCAGCCGAACCCTGGTCGGAGCTTCGCCGCTTCGATGATGACTTCGAGCTCGCCACAGTCGAGGCCGACCGCGCGCTCACCGATGAACTGGCTGTGCTGCTCGCCACGTTCACGACCGCCACCGTGAACGCCCGAGGCCACTAGCCGATCCGGTCAGGGCTCATCCGTCGCCGAATAAGCCTCGGATTTCGCCTGCAGGAACGCACACAGCGCCGACAGCATCGCCAGCTCCCCGGACAGCTCGAGCAGCTTCGGCGCATCCAATACCACCGACCCATCGCGCGGCTCCATGGTTGCGACCCATCGTGTGGGGTCATCCATGCCCGGCTGGATGGAAGTCGGCGTGGAGGCATTGGTGAAATGGAAGGTGACCAAGCCGGTGTTGGCACCGTCGTCACCGTCCTGCGGGATCACTCCCACCGAGCCGATGACCGTATAGCCCAAGCCGCGGAACTCCTCCAGCCAGGACTCCAGTGTGTCCATGTTCCGGAACGGCATCATCTCTCCCACATCGGCCTTCCCATCCCCGTCCCGATTATGCCAGTCCGGCGACGTTCTCAGCCTTGCAGCAGCTTCCTGCTGAGCGATGATGGTGGCGTGACTGCTCCCCACCGTTCAGGTCTGCGAGTGACCACGGGACTCACGATCCCGGAGTCCGAGCTGTCCTGGCGGTTTTCCCGATCATCCGGCCCCGGCGGGCAAGGCGTGAACACTGCCGACTCCCGTGCGGAACTCATCTGGGATGCGGCCCGTTCGAGTGTCCTCTCGCCGCTCCAGCGCGAGCGCCTTCTGGGTCGACTGCAGGGTCGCCTCGTCGGCGGGGTGCTCACGATCACCGCGTCCGAGCACCGCGCTCAGCTGCGGAACAGAGATGCGGCCCGAGCTCGACTGGCCGCCGTTGTCGCCGAGGCCCTTCGGCCACCCCCGCGCCTGCGCAGACCGACGACTCCGAGCCGGGGTGCGAAGGAGCGGCGTCTCAAGGCCAAGCAGCGGCGCACCGACATCAAGCGGCTGCGTCGACCGCCTGGCGACTGATGGCGCATGCCACCCTTGACGCCGCCCCCCGGTGATGCCTGTGAGGACGCGGTCACAGCCCGCCGAACGACAGAGGTCAGCCCGCGGGACGGTTCCTGTACGTCAGGGGGTCATCTTCAGCCGCGATGTCCGATTCAGCGGCTCGAGCGGTGAAGGCCGGGTCGATCTCGTCCACCGGAGGCAGCGCGTCTCCTTCCACGGGGCGCAGAGTCTCCACCGGCGGCGTCAGCGTGACGTCGGCTTCCGCATCCGTCGTGTCATCGTGGCCCTTCTTGCCGGCGGCGACACCGGCTGCAACGGCGGCTGCAGCGGCGACTCCGACGCCTGCCGCGACCTTGCCCGAAATCCCGGCCTTCCCGCTGTCACCCCGTGAAGCGGCGGCGGCCTCGATCCCCGGCTCGTCTGAACCGGTACGAGCTCCCACTGATCCGCGCCACGCGCCGGTCGCATAGCCCTCGGACTCGATGAAGGCCTTGAAGCGGTCCAGGTCGCGTTCGGCCTGGTTCTCGACGACGTTCAGCTTGTCGCCCACCTTCTCGACCAGACCTTCGGGCTCGTACTCGAGGACGAGACGCACTTGAGTCTGTCCGCCTCCGACGTCTTCGAACGTGACGGACCCTGCGTTCGTCGCGCCCTCTGTCGCCGCCCACGACACCTTCTGGTCCGGCACTTGCTCCAGGATCTTCGCCTTCCACTGCCGACGGACACCGGCGATCTCCGCGACCCATTCCAAGTGCTCATCGTCGAGCTGGGTGACGGACTTGATGCCGCCCATGAACTGAGGGAACTCTTCGAACTGAGTCCACTGGTTGTACGCGATGCTCAGCGGGACGTTGACGAGGATGCTCTTCTCGACCTTCGTGCTCATGGCGTCTCCTATCTCTCCTGCGTGGTGGTTGCGCGCGTCTGCGCACTCGCCGGAACCGTAAGCAGGCGGAGTCGGTACCGCATACCCCTTGCATTTGCTGACGTGCTGGACGAAAATCCGGCCGGTGGCTCGCAGAGCGATTCAGTCGTAGGAGGTTTGCCACACGATGCGCGGCTCGAGATCGAGGTACGCGGCGTAGCGGGCCGCGGCGTCCCGGATTGCGGTCATCTCCTCGGAGCCGAGCGGCCGCAGCGGGCGAATCTCAAACGTGACGGTACTCGCGGCCATCACCCGCCTCATCCCACCGACCATCTGTCCATCGACGAGAGCCATGCCGATCGCGCTCTCGCGGCCCCGAGCGGCCAGACCGTCCGCATCCAGCACCCATCGAGAGTCCTGGTAGCCGCGGTACGTCTCGTCCAGCACCTGCAGCAGGTGGCCGGGCGGGAACGCGCGCTTCGGGGGCGCGCCCGGCGCGTGCCAGTAGGTGCGGTCGTCGTGCTCGAACGACTCGAGCCGGCCGGCGCGACCGTCGAGTCCGGTTCGCACGTCGGTGAGCGTGAGAGTCGCCCAGTAGGCGAGGTCGCGCGCGGTCGCCGGCCCGTGCGAGGTGAAGTAGCGCACAGCGAGTTCCGTGAGCGCCTCCGCGCGCTCCAGCCGGCGCGGTGAGCCGACCCGGTCGGCGAACAGCGCGTACGTGTGGTCGGTCCCCCGAGGCGCACCGCTGCAGATCATCGCGTGCAGTTCGAGATGCCCGGCGAGGAGCATCAGCTGCATCCCGGTGAGCTCGTGGCCGCGCTGCGCGAGCGCGTCCGCGAGTTCGGCGCGCGTCCTCTCGGGTGTCTCGGCGAGGGTCTCGATCACGACATCGATGAGCGCGGGCATGCGGTCGCCAAGCGGGGCGAGCTGCTGATCCACAATGGGAAGCACGCGGTCGCGGGTGAGCTCGATCAGCCACAGTGCGTCGTCGGCGTGCACGTAGTGCCACGTCGGGCGGAGGACGTGGGTCCGCAGCACACGTCCACTCGCCAGCCGCCCGGCGAGATCACCCGAACGCGGATCACGCGTGCGGGTGGCGACAGCCCATGCCGACTGGGACGGATTCTCGGCCTGCACCGCCAGAAGAGACCGCACGGCATCCTCGGCTCCCTCGACGGGAGCCGCGAGCCCCTGCGAGTGCAGCCGCCACCGGGCGATGTCACGGTCGGTGAGCACACCAGAAGCGTAGGCGCGGCGACCAGGTGAGTGCGTATCCGCCTGCGATCCTCCGTCGGCCGGGGCGGCCGTCAGCCCTTCTTCAGCTCCTCCGCGAGCATCACCAGAATGCCGCTCGGTCCGCGGACGTATGTGAGCTTGTAGACGTCCTGGTAGGTGGCCACGCCGCGCAACGGCCGGCAGCCGTGTCTGGCGGCGATCTCGAGTGCTTCGTCGATGTCGTCGACGGAGAAGGCGACGCGGTGCATCCCGATCTCGTTGGGACGGGTGGGCTCGGTCTCGATCGCTTCGGGGTGGATGTACTCGAAGAGCTCGAGGCGACCGGTGCCGTCCGGTGTTTCGAGCATCGCGATGGCGGCGTGATTGCCGTCGAGACCGACGGCCGTGTCGGTCCACTCGCCGCTGACCGTGTCACGGCCGACGACGCTGAGACCGAGATCGGTGAAGAAGGCGATCGTCGCGTCGAGGTCGCGAACGGCGATGCCGACGTTTTCCAGTTTGATGGCCATGCGTTGCACGCTAGTGACACGAGCGGAGCGGTTCCAGTGGTGTTGAGTGGTCGCATGGCGATGCACCACGATCAGGTGAACATCGACGTGGCGACGGCGCGGCGGCTGATTCGCGACCACTTCCCTCAGTTCCGCTCCGAACCGGTCCAACGGGTGCAGTCGCAGGGAACGGTGAACGCCATCTACCGAGTGGGCAAGGACGCAGCCGCCCGATTTCCGCTGCGCGCAGAAGATGCCGACACCGTCGAGGGGATGCTGCGGCGCGAGGCGGCCGCGGCGATCGAGTTCGCCGAATGCTGCCCGGTCGCGACACCGCGCCCGATCGGACTCGCGCCGCCGACGCGATCCTTTCCCATGCCGTGGACGATGCAGACCTGGGTGCCCGGCGAGATCGCCACGCCGACCGGCCTCGCCGCATCAGAAGCGTTCGCCGACGATCTCGTGACCCTCCTTGAGGCCTCGAGGAACGCGGACACGCGCGGACGGACATTCGACGGGAGAGGACGCGGCGGCCGGATCGCGGATCACGAACCGTGGATGCAGACATGCTTCGACGAGAGCGGCGATCTGCTCGACGTGCGAGTGCTGAGCTCGATGTGGCGTGAGCTGCGTGACCTCGCGACGGACAGGCCCGAAGTGATGAGCCACGGGGATCTGATCCCGGCGAACATCCTCGTCGAGGGGGAACGCATGGTCGGCGTTCTGGATGCCGGGGGTTTCGGTCCTGCCGATCCCGCGCTCGACCTGGTCGCAGGATGGAACCTGCTGGATGCCGACCGGCGGAACCACGTGCGGACACGCCTCCGCTGCTCCGTCGAGGAGTGGTTGCGCGGTGCCGCGTGGGCCTTCGTGCAAGCGCTGGGGCTGGTCTGGTACTACCAGACGACGAATCCTCCGATGAGCACGCTCGGCCGAATCACCCTGCAACGACTCATCGATGACGAAGCGATACCCCGGTAGCCGACGCGGGCTGAGGGACCATCGGCGCAGAGCCCGTCCGATTCGATCGCAGCGACCTGGTTGACGAGGTCGTCCGGGCAGGGCCAGCCTGGTGGGCAGGGCGGCGTCACGTCCGCCGTCACCCCAGCGGGAGGAGCCCTGCCGTGTCCGCATCGCCACACGAGACGTTGATCCGCGACTACGTGGAGGCCGTGTTCAATCGGCACGAGCTCGACCACCTGGAGTCGTATTGGATCGACGACCTCTCCTCGCATTGGATGGGGCAGCAGACGGTGCGCGGACTCAGCGAATGGCGTGAGGCGATGAAGGACTTCTTCACCGCATTCCCCGATATCACCTACGTCCTCGATGACCTGTTCTTCGACGGCGACCGCGGCGTCTGGCGTGGCCACTGGCGCGGCACGCAGAACGGCGACTGGGCCGGGATCGCCGCATCCGGAAGGACGGCGGAATGGACCGCGGTCATCATCGGCAGGTTCTCCGACGGCAGACTCGCGGAGGACTGGGTCGAATACGACCGGCTCGGACTCTACCGCCAGCTCGGCGTCATCCCGCTCGAAGGTTGATCGATGGTCGTTCAGATGCGCCGCGCCCGAGGATCGAAGGGAGGTCGGTTATGACCGAACACGCGAGTCCCCGCCCGCGCGACCGCTGGCGCGAGCTCGAGAGGGTGACCGGCATCGCCGGAATCCTCGCCACCGTCCTCCTCTTCGCGCCGATCATCGCGATCTCCACGCTGGGCGAGCCCGGGTTCGACGCGACCGCCCAGGATGCCGCCGAGTTCTTCCGGGCAGGCGATACCGCGTGGGTGACGGTCGCGGAAGCCACCGCCGCGATCGGCATGCTGTCCTTCCTCTGGTTCGTCGCGGGGCTGACGACACTGCTCCGCCGCACCGAGGGTGAGCCTGCGTGGCGCTCGACGGTTGCTCTGGTCTCGGGCGTGCTCGTCGCCGCCTACGGTGTGATCGATGCGAGCTGGGACGCCGCTTTCAACCGAGGCGGCGAACTGGGCGTGGAGGTCGCGGTGTTCGCGTTCGACGTCGGCAACCTGGGATTCGCGAATGCCTGGATCGCGCTCGGCAGCTTCGCGATCGCGACCGGATGGGCGCTGCTCACCGGGCGTGCGCTCGCCGCCTGGTGGGGCTGGTGGGCGATCGTCGCCGGCGCGGGCCTCATCGCCGTCCGCTTCGTGTGGGAGAGCTTCGCCTGGACCGTCCCCTACTTCATCTTCTGGGCGTGGGTGATCGCCATCGCGATCCGGCTCATCTCCCGCCGGACGGCAGAACCTCGCCCGCGCTGACCGGTCCTGTCACTTCGGCCGCGTGGAGGTGGCCTCACGTGCCATCGGATAGGAGGCCGTCGAGACGTCGATAGCTTCGTTCGGCCTCGAGGCGATATCGGTCGATCCATGCGGTGAGCAGTTCCAGCGCCGCGGGGTCGAGGTGAACGGGCCGCCGCTGTGCGTCTTTCGTGCGGGTGACCAGTCCGGCGGCTTCGAGTGCCGCGATGTGCTTGGACACCGCCTGCTGCGTGATCGTGAACGGCCGAGCGAGCTCACCGACCGTCGCGGGGCCGCGCGACAGTCGGGCGATGATCGCGCGGCGCACCGGATCGGAGAGGGCGAGGAACGCTCGGTCCAGGGCTTCCGCGTCCGCGCTCACCGGCTCACCCGGTATGTCAGGTGAGTGACGCGGGCGCCGGCGACGATGTCGGGATCGTCCAGCACGGTCATCCGGTCGAGGTTGTCGAACCAGCGGATGCCGCTGCCGAGCAGCACCGGAACGAGGTCCACGCGCAACTCATCCAGAACGCCGCGGCGCAGGCACTGCTGCACGACGTCGGGTCCGGCCACACCGATCTCGCCGCCTTCTGCCAATTCGGCCGCGCGCTCCAGTGCGGTGTCGAGGTCGCTGACGAACTCGAAGGGGGCATGCTGCTCGTCGCGGCGAGTCGGCGGCCAGTCCTCGGGGGGCTCACGGTGGGTGAGGACCACGGTCGGGGCTTCGTTCGGGGGATGACCAGCCCATCCCTTCGTCACGTCGAAGAGGTTGCGGCCCGTGATGAAGGCACCCTCCTTCGGGAGCGACCTCCAGTACGCGGCATCCGTCTCACTGAGGTGGAACGGCCGCGGGTGCCCCGGCATCCACATCTCGACCGCGCCGGCCTCGTACCAGTCGAACAGCGGCCCGACCGACCCGTCGGAGCCGCCGATGAACCCGTCCAGAGACATGGAGAATTGCGCGCTGACCCTGCTCGATCCGTACATGACAACCAGTGTGTTGATCAACCCAACGGTTGTCAATGCCCCGACAGCGCGATCACGACAACAGGCCGCAGTACCGGCGGACGGGCCCGGAGCCGCTGCGTCAGCTTCGAGGGGCGAGGCTCGTCAGCCACCGGCGCTGCTCGCGCGCGAAGAGCACGGCGAAGATGCCCCACAGACCGATGTCGTCCACGAAACCCAGAGGACCGAGCACGAGTTCGGGGATCAGATCGATCGGCGCGAACGTGTAGACGACGGCGGCGATGGCGGCGACCCATGTCGTCGGCGCGACACGGTGCTGCCGATCCTTGACCGCCTTGAGGAATCTCCACCACATGGCTTCAGTGTGCGTTATGACGAGTGCGGTTCCGGCCGCCCGCGGGTGTTTGGGCGGAAGTTCCCAGCAACCGCCAAGGCTCGAATGCTCCGCCGCTCCAGCGAAGAGCGAGCTAATCGGCGCTCTCGTGCGGCTGAGCCGACTTCCTCCGCTCGAGCCGCCAGTGGATCTCATACGTGGTGGGGTGACGCCACTCCTGCATCCGGTATTCGAACCCGGGAAGCAGCACGATCGGGATGGGGTCGGGCGAGGCCGGCGCGACAACGCCCACCGCGATCTTCGCATCCGCCGGGATGAACGGCGATTGGCCTGGAATCGGTGCGGTGACGATCTCGACCGGGTCTCCATAGGGGCGTGGCATGCGACGAAGGGTATCAGAACGGGAAAACGCGAGTGAGATAGAGACCGAATAGCGCTCACATAAAACTCCAATGAAACAGCGATACGGTCGACTCGTCCCTGATCGACCCCGTCGAGGCAACGAGCGTTGCGACAGGACCGGTCAGGGAGAAACAGCAGAATGGGTGGCAAGCACGGATCCGGAAGCGAAGGGATCCCGGGCTGGGGCGATTGGCCCTTCCGCATGCGCGACGAGATCTTCGCGCAGCTGCGCGAGCCTCTCGTTGCGCACGGGCCGACGGTGATCGTGCTGCGTGGCGCCGCCGGTGCCGGCAAGAGCCGGATCGCACGCGAATGCGCCGCATGGCATCAGCGTCGCGGTCGGCGGGTGACCTGGGTCGGTGCCAACGGCTCGTTGCAGACGATCCCGTGGGGAGCCTTCGTCGCACTCGTCGGCTTCGGCGGCGAGCCGATCGCCGTCTTGAGGGACCTCAGCGATCGCATCGGTCGTGCATCAGGGGAGTCGCTGATGCCGCTCCTGATCTGCGACGACGCCCAGCACTTGGACGAGCGATCGGCCGCCGTGGTCGCAGAAGTCGCGCGCCGGGGATCAGCATCCATCCTGCTGACGGTCCGTGACGACATGAAGGTGCCCGACGCGATCCGCGTGCTCATCGAAGCGGAGAACACGCTGGTCATCCGGGTGGGCGAACTCGATCGGAACGCTGTTGCTGACATGCTCGCCGCTGTGCTCGGCCACAGGATCCGCCCCAGCAGCGTCGACCAGGTGCACGCGCTCACCCGCGGAAACTTCCTGTATCTCCGCGAACTCTTGAGGGGAGAGGTCGACGCATCCCGTTTCGCGCGCCAGGGTGACCAATGGACGTGGCAACGAGATGCCACCCTGCCGCAGGGTCTGACGAGTGTGATCGCCGGCAGGCTCGACGCGCTCGATCCCGGTCTCACCGACCTCCTCGACCTGCTCGCAGTCGCCTCATCGTTGAGATGCTCGGTGTACGAGCGGATTGTGGGCCCGACGGTCGTCGAGCGCGCCGAGTGCGACGGTCTCGTCCGCACTTCGCGCTCGAATTCCGCGATCGAATTGGAGGCAGCCCATCCGCTCTTCCTCGAAATCGCCCGCATGCGAATGGGCGTGCGGAGGAGGAAGCGGCTGAGCGGTCGTCTCGCGACGGAGTGGGCGGCAGCGGATCTGGCGGAGGGCCGCACCCCGACAGTCCAAGATGTGTTGAGGGTTGCGCAGCTTCGTCTCGATTCGGAGCTCGACACTCCACCGCATGATCTCGCCGCTGCGGCCACGCTCGCGTTGAGCTTCACCGATCTCGAGTTGGCGGAGCGGTTGTCGCGTGCGGCGCTGGTCGTGGCCGAGCACCCCGAGGCATTGTTCGCACTGGGCATGGCCCTGACCGGACAGGCCCAGGGAGCAGAGGCCAGCCAAGTGCTCGAGCGCTACGCGCAGATGGTTCCGGGCGGAGACCAGCATGTCGCGGTCGCTCGCAGCGGCACGCTGTTCTGGCCGCTTCGCCAACCGGGAGAGGCCATCATCGCCGTCGAATCGGCGGCCGGCTCCGCCGCCGAGCCGACCGTCGGCGCGGGTCTGATCGCGATGCGCGCACTGTTCGAGGTGCTGGTCGGTGACCCGACGAGAGGGCTTCGCATCGCGTCCACGGTCGGGGCCGAGGCCGATGACTTCGGGAGGATCCTCGTGGCCTGGACGAGGACCGCCGCGTTCGCGTTGCTGGGCCGGGGAGAGGATGCAGCCGATGCCGCAGTGGTGGGGTACGAGGGCAGCGGCCGCGTACCCGCGAATCTCGGGTTCGGTGTCGCCGAGATGCATCTCACGAGCGTGCGGATCGACGGGCGCGCCCCGAGCGCGGTGGCCATCATCAGGCGCTTCGCCGCTGAGGCGGCGTGGAGCGGCGGAATGGGCGCAGTGCTCGAGCGGCGCCTGCGCGGACGGGCGGCGCTCATTGAGTCTCGGCTGCAGGACGCTGTGGACCTCTTCGAAGATCTCCACGACGACCTCGTTCGGCTTGCGCCCAACGGGCTGCTGTTCAGCTCCTCCGTGGACCTGGCCCAGGCCCATGCTCTGCGGGGGGATGCGATCCGTGCCCGGCGGGCACTCGATGCCGCT
Organism: uncultured Actinomycetota bacterium; assembly: GCA_963750955.1. Taxonomy (GTDB): domain Bacteria; phylum Actinomycetota; class Actinomycetes; order Actinomycetales; family Microbacteriaceae; genus Microbacterium. Next base: position 675,842 of record CAVVSI010000004.1, on the reverse strand, counting down.
CAAGAGGACATGCACCCGGCATTCGGCTTCCTGTTTCCCGAAGTCGACATCGCGGAGTCGCTCGTACTGGCCGCCGAGGGCCGGATCGGCCCCGCGGTCGACGCGGCCCGCGCCGCTGCCCTGCGTGCCCGGCAATCCGGAGCGGACGGCTACGAAGCGCTCGCGCTCGCCGTAGCCACCCAACTCGGCGACTCCGAGGGCGTTCAGCGATTGCGCGAACTCGCGGAGCGCGTGCAGGGTCCGCGAGTGCGAATCGCCCTCTCGCATGCGGAGGCGTTGCAGCGCGCGGACTCCTCGGGGCTCGAGAATGCGAGCGCCGCATACGAGGAGATGGGGGACGTGGTTGCCGCCGCAGATGCGATGGCGCAGGCGGCCTTCGAACTGCATGCGGCCGCGCGCACACGTGATGCGCTTCGGACGAGTCACCGCGCATCGGCTCTTGCGGAGCGTGCGCAGGGCGCGCGCACCTTCGCGATCCGACGGCTGGAGCACCCGCCCTCGCTCTCGACACGCGAGTACGAGATCGCCCGTCTGGCGGCAGGGGGCCTGTCCAACCGTGCCATCGCCGAACTTCTCGGTATCTCCGTCCGCACCGTCGAGGGTCACATCCTGCGCGCCATCGCGAAGTCCGGTGTGTCCAGTCGGGCCGCCCTCGTCAACGTCGTCGGCAGGCCGGTCGACCGATGGGTCGCGGGAAACAGGTAGTCGACTACGTACTGTCCGCACGTCCGTCTGGGCTGAACTCTCTCCAACGAGCTGCCGACGGTGGCGTGGCTCGCTCACGCTGGTTCTCGGCGAACGAAAGGTGATCGATGAAGAGCAGGACACTGGCCGCGCTGGCCATCGTGGTGGGCATGATCGTGGCTCCTCTGGCGGCAGGCACAGCGGCTCACGCGGCGGGCGATGACGGCGGGACCGAGGTGGTCGCACCCCCTGCCGAGGAGACCTTGCTGCCGGCCGATGAGGAGGCCGCGCTGTCCGACGTGGTCGAGCCCGAGTCAGAAAAGGCGGTCGAACCCGAGGTGCTCGGATCCGAGGTGGCCGAGCCCGAGGTGGCCGAGCCCGAGGTCGTCGAGCCCGATCCCGAGGCAGAGGACCCGAGCCCTCAGCCTCCGATCGAGGTGTCGCCGTCGGGCTGGGTGTTCGAGGAATGCGGCACCGAACACGACGGACTCCTCCTGCTCGTCACTCCGGGAATCGTCTACAGCCCCGAAGGCCCGTCGGTCGAATTCGAGGGCGCGCTCTACTCCGAGTACCTCCCCGACGAACTCGGCGCGATCACGGTGACCGCCTCACCCGAGGAGGGCTACGTGATCGTCCTCGGTGACCCGACCGAGTGGGTGATGAACGAAGACGGCTCGGTCACGGCCACTGTTCAATTCGATGACGAGCCCTGCACCACGCCGACGCCCACTCCCACCCCGGCGCCGACCGCATCCGCCACGCCCGCGGCTGTCGTCCTCGCGGCGACCGGCGGCGGTGACTCGGGCCTGCTGCTGCCCTTCGGAGCGTTCGGTCTGATCGCACTCGGCACGCTCGCCGCGGTGTTCGCGCGCAAGCCGCTCGCGGCTCGCAGATAGACCGGACGGGCGGCGCGGGCTCTGGGGAAGCCCGCGCCGCTGCGCGTCCCCGACATCGATCTACGGCGCGCTCAAGGGCTACGCCTCCTTGGCTGCCGCCTTCATCGCACGCTTGTGCTCGCGCACCCGCGTCAGCGATTCGGCCGAGACGATGTCGGCGACCGAACGGTACGAGCCGTCCTCGCCGTAGGTGCCCGCGGCTTCGCGCCACCCGGCGCCGGTGAAGCCGTACTGCTTGCCGAGCAGCGCGAGGAAGATCTTCGCCTTCTGCTCGCCGAATCCCGGCAGCGATCTCAGCCGCTTCAGGACCGTCGCGCCGTCGGGCTCGTCGCGCGTCCAGATCGCGGATGCATCCCCCTGCCATTCCTGCTCGATGGCCGCGCACAGCGATTGCACGCGTGCTGCCATCGACCCGGGGAAGCGGTGGACGGCGGGCGTCTTCTTGAACACGTCGACGAACGCCTCGGGGTCGTATCCAGCGAGCGTCGCGGCATCCACCGACCCGACGCGCTCCTTGATCTTGAGCGGACCGCTGAAAGCCGTCTCCATCGCGACCTGCTGGTCCAGCAGCATCCCGATCAGGAGTGCCAGGGGGTCTTCGGTCAGCAGGCGGTCGGCAGCGGCGTCACCGGTGATGTGCAGCGTCATGCCGCCAGTCTCGCACCGCCCGGGCGCGCACGGCCAGGCGCCGCGGTGGCGTGCGGAGGGTGTCGTTGGCTTGAAGGCGCCAGCGCGACGTCCGCTGAGCCGGCGCCGCCCGGTGCGAGGATGGGTGCGTGGACAGCGCCCCTCTCGACGACCTCGCCGCCCAGGCCTCTGAGACGCACGTCGTGGTCGTCGGCGGTGGGATCGGCGGTCTCGTCGCGGCCTTCGCGTGCGCCAAGATCGGCATCCGGGTGACGCTGATCGAGGCCTCGGACCGCCTGGGCGGTGCGCTTCGGACCGAAGACCTCGACGGCCTGCCCGTCGACCTGGGTGCCGAGGGCTACGCGACGCGCGGCGGCGCCGTTCGCGCCCTCGTCGACGAGCTCGGGCTCGCCGCCGCGGTGACTGCGACCGCGCCGCGTGCGGACTGGATCGGCGGCCTGCCCGGCGGGCCGGTGCCGCTGCCGGAGGAGACCGTGCGCGGCATCCCCGAGAATCCGTGGGACGAGCGGGTTCGCCGCCTGATCGGGTGGCGCGGCGCATGGCGCGCGTATCTCGACCGGCTGCGCCCCCCGCTCACGATCGGGCAGGAGCGCAGCCTGGGCCGGCTCGTGCGCACCCGCATGGGTGAACTCGTGCTCCACCGCGTCGTCGCTCCGCTCAGCCTGGGCGCCTTCGCGATCCATCCCGACGACGTCGATGTCGAGGCGGTCGCGCCGGGGCTCAGCGCCGCCCTCACACGAACCGGGTCGCTCGCGGGTGCCGTCTCTCAGCTGCGCGCAGCCCGCCGCGACGCTCCGCGGTCGGCGGCGGAGGGACTCGAAGGGCTCGACGGCGGGATGCTGCTCCTGGTCGATGCTCTTGCCGAACGGCTCCGCGCCCTGGGCGCCGAGATCGTCGTGGATACTCCTGTCGCCGCGCTCGAGCCGAGCCCCGGCGGACGCTGGACCGCGGTCGCGGACGCCGGCGCCTTCGACGCGGCGGAACACGTGATCGTCGCCACCGGAGCCGTCGATGCGCACCGGCTGCTGGACGGCGTCGTGCCCGGGCTCGAGCCGACGCCGGTCACCGCGCTCGAGGTCGTCACGCTCGTGATCTCCTCGCCCCCGCTCGCCGCCGCCGCGCCCCGCACGGCCGTCTACGCCGTTCCGGGACGCGGAGCTGCGGCATCCGTCACCGACTCGACCGCCCGGTGGCCGTGGCTGCGCCGCGCCGGCGGCGCAGAGGTGAGCGTGCTGAAGGTGACATTCGGCGCGCCCGGCGAGGTGCCCGCCACGGCGGCGCTGGACGATGCGACGGCGGCAGACCTGGCCGTCGCCCAGGCGTCCGCCCTGCTGGGAGTGCCGCTGGAGGCCGCCGACGTGCGCGCCGCGCACCGCGCCCGCTACCTTCAGCCGCACCCCGTGTCGGCGATCGGCCAGCGGGAGGCCGCCGCTGTCGCGCGGGCGGCGATCCACTCCGTACCCGGGCTCGCGGCAGCCGGCGCCTGGGTCGCCGGAACGGGCATGGCCCAGGTCGTGCCCGACGCGCTCCAAGAGGCAGAGCGCGTGCGCCGCATCGTGCTGTGGGGGAGTGCGCAGGAGCGACCGTAGCCGCGCGGAGGCGCGCGGACCGACGTCAGGGGCGTAGCACAGGGTCGTGTGGGAGACCAGCGGATAACGGAATCGGCATACGGGACTACCCTGGGTTCAGACAGCAAGCCCGCCTGACTCGAGCTCCGCTCGAGCAGGTTGACGGCACATCGATCGTGAGGAGACGCCATGAGGGGCAAAGTAGGACTCGTCATCGGACTCGCGGCAGGCTACGTGCTCGGTGCGCGCGCGGGCCGCGAGCGCTATGAGCAGATCAAGGCGCAGGTCGACAAGGTGTGGAACCTCGAGCCGGTCCAGGAGCAGGTGGGCAAAGCGAAGGAGTTCGCGAAGTCCACGGCGATGGCCCTGCCGAGCACACTCTGGGACAGCGCGGTCAAGGTCACCAAGTCTGCGACATCCAAGGGCACGCCCGGGCAGAAGCTGGACGCCGCGATCCGGACCGGCAAGAGCCAGGCCGACGAGGTGAGCACGGCGGCCGAGACGTCGGCCCGCGCGGTGAAGGATGCCGCCGACGACGCGTTCGACGACATCGCGAGGGCCGCGGACGAGAACCGCAACGGAGCCTGACGTGACCACTCCTCGCGGCTTCCGCGATCGGAACGACGACAGCCTCTTCACGCTCGTCGGCGAGATCCCGGAGCTCATCCGCAACCTCGTGATCGCCGAGATCGACGCGGGCAAGGCCTGGGTGCGCCGCACCTCGAAGGATGCCGGGTTCGGCGCGGGCTGGATCGCGGTGGCGCTGTTCTTCCTGTTCTGGTCCGTCGGCGCCCTGCTGGCGTTCGCGATCATCGGACTGTCGTCGTGGTGGCCCGCCTGGGTGGCCTCGCTGGTGGTTCTGATCGTGCTGCTGCTGGTCGCGGTGGTCTTCGCGCTGCTCGGCATCTACCGGTTCCGCAAGGTGGCCCGCGCGCAGAACCCCGTCCAATCGATCGTCCAGGATGTCAAGGAGGTGCGTGATGAGCTCTGACTCGCCCGTTCCCGTGTCGCGAACCCCCGTTCCGGTGCCGCGCACCGCGGTGCCCATCGGCATCGCCGATCCGGTCGAGCAGGCCCGTGCGGAGCTGAAGGCGGCGCTGGCCGCGATCGAGGAGAAGGCCAACGTGCCACGGCGCGTCGCCCGCGTCACCGATGAGGCGATCACCAAGGCGCGCTCCTTCACGCGCAAGAATCCGTCGGCGGCGAGCGCCGTCGTCGTGGCAGGCGCTGCCGCGGTCGGACTGATCGTGTGGGCGGCCGTCCGGCTCTACACGCGCTGAGTCTCGTCGGCCCCGCGTCCGCGTGGTTCGGGCGCGCGAGCGCCTGGCCCGGGGGTATGCTCGATTGTCAGGCAGTGCGATGGTGCGAATGCTGCCGACGGTGCGAACCGAACCCTGCGCGAGAGGGTCGAAGCCGCCTGTCGGCTGCTCGAACGTTGGGGCGGCTGACCGAGGTATCACGAGAGTCAACCCCATGAACCACGCCCCACAGCAGTCGCCGAAGCCTCTCCAGGGCTGGCGCGTGCTCGTGCCCCGGGGCGGGCCATGGGGCGACGGCGTCGCGGCGAATCTGCGTCACCAGGGTGCCATCCCGGTCGTGGCTCCGCTGATCAATTTCGCGCCCACGAACGACCAGGCGACGCTCGACGAGGCGCTGGCCGATCTCGAGGCCGGCGCGTTCGACTGGCTCACCGTCACCAGCGCCACCACGGTCGACGTGCTGTTCGCGCACCGTGCGACGATCCCCGCGGCGACCAAGGTCGCCGCCGTGGGCGAGACCACGGCCGCCGCGCTGCAGGCCGTGGGCTACCGGGTCGATCTGGTCCCCGAGCGCGACAACTCGGCGGCCGGCATGGCGGAGCAGATGATCGCGCTCGAGCCCCAGCCGCGCGACATCCTCACCCTGCGCAGCGAGATCGCCAAGCCCGTCCTCACCCGCCTGCTCGCCGAGGCGGGTCACCGTGTGCGCAGCGTCGTCGCATACCGCACGGTCGGGGTACCGGTGACCGAGCGCATCGCCGAAGACGTCCGCAGCGGCCGCATCAACGCGATCCTGGTCACGAGCGGGTCGGTCGCCGAGCAGGTGCAGCAGCAGTTCTCCGACATCCCGCCCTCGACGGTCATCGCCGCGATCGGGCCCCGCACGGCCAAGGACGCGCGCCGTGCCGGCCTCTCTGTCGACGTGATCGCCGCTTCGCAGACCGTCGACGCCCTCATCGACGCCGTCGCCCGCTTCACCCTCCCGCACGCCGCGGACGAATTCGCGCCTTGACGCACGGCACTCGCACCGGCGGCGCCGCGCCGACCCGCGTCGTCGTGCTCGCCGGAGGCGTGGGCGGCTCGAGGTTCTCGCTCGGCGTGCGCGCAGCGCTCGCACCGTCGGCGGATGCCGCGGCCCCGGCATCCCGCGAGCCGTTCACGATCGTGGTCAACACGGGCGATGACCTGTGGCTCTCAGGGGTGCGCCTGCAGCCCGACGTCGACTCGATCGTCTACGCGCTCGCCGGAGTGAACGACTCTGAGCGTGGCTGGGGTCGCGCGGGCGACAGCGAACGGGTGAACGCGGAACTGCAGGCGTGGGGCGCCGGCTGGCCGTGGTTCACGCTGGGCGACCTCGATCTCGGCACGCACCTCGCGCGCACCGGGTGGCTCCGCGACGGGCTCTCGGTCACGCAGGTCATCGCGCGCCTGTCGGAGCGCTGGCCCCTCGGGGCGCGGCTCCTGCCGATGACGGATGCCGAGGTCGACACGATCGTCACGGTGGCGGACGACGGGCGGTCGATGCACTTCCAGGAGTGGTGGACGCGGCACCGGGCGACCCTGGCTCCGGTGCGCTTCGAGAATCCCGGCATCGACGCGGCCGTGCCCGCCCCGGGCGTGCTCGAGGCGATCGCCGAGGCGGACGTCATCCTGATCGCCCCCTCGAATCCGGTGGTCTCGATCGGCCCGATCCTCGCGGTGCCCGGCATCCGCGAGGCGCTGCGCGCCGCCCCCGGCCGGGTCGTCGGCGTCTCGCCGATCATCGGCGGGCGCGTGGTGCGCGGCATGGCCGACGTGTGCCTGGCCGCGATCGGCGTGCACACCTCCGCAGCCGGGGTCGCCGGCCACTACGGCGCGCGCGCGTCCGACGGGCTGCTGGATGCCTGGCTCATCGCCGAAGAGGACGCCGCGTCGGCAGCCGCAATCGAGACCCTCGGCATCCGGCCGGTCGTCGCGCCGCTCTGGATGCGGGATGCCGGCACCTCCGCGGCCCTCGCCGAGGCGGCGCTCGCCGCCGGCGCAGCGGGCACCGAGGGGTGACGTGCCCGAGCTGATGTGGTTCGGCTGGGCGCTGCTCGGCGTCGCCGCGCTCATCGTCGGCCTCTCGAAGACGGCCGTGCCGGGAGCGGGAACCGTCGCCGTCGCGATCTTCGCCGCTGTGCTGCCGGCGCGGCAGTCGACCGGTACGATCCTGCTGCTGCTGATCGTCGCTGATCTCTTCGCGGTCGTGACATACCGGCGGTTCACGAACTGGGGGACGCTGCTGCGGCTCGCGCCCGCGGTGATCGCCGGCATCCTCGTGGGCGTCGTGTTCCTCTTCCTCGCCGACGACGCGTGGGTGAAGCGGACGATCGGCGTGATCCTGCTCGCAGTGATCGCGATAACGCTGTTCCGCCGGCGCATGGCCGCTCCGGTCGACGACGCCGGCCCGCATCGGCTCGCGGCGGCGACCTACGGCACGCTGGGCGGGTTCACCACGATGGTCGCCAACGCGGCCGGGCCGGTGATGTCGATGTACTTCCTGGCGATGCGCTTCCCGGTCAAGGAGTTCCTGGGCACGGCGGCGTGGTTCTTCGCGATCGTGAACATCAGCAAGGTTCCGTTCTCGATCGGGCTGGGGCTCATCACGGTTCCCGGCCTGCTCGTGGACCTCGTGCTCGTGCCGCTCGTCGTGGGCGGCGCGCTGTTCGGCCGCTGGCTCGCCGGACGCCTCAATCAGCGGTTGTTCGAGCGGCTGGTGATCGTGTTCACCGTGATCGGCGCGGTCTACCTGCTGATCTGAGCCGCGAGCACGGCGGCCGTGCGCGGGCCCACGCCGAGCGCTGCGGCCTCATCGAGCTGATCGGGCGTATCGACGTCCCGCCGCAGCGTCGAGGTCGCCGCGACGTCGAGGGGCACGCAGCCCAGTTCCAGATGGCGTGCGAACGAGCCGTCGCCGAACGACGTTGCCAGCGGGATGCCGGCACCCGCCGTCACGAGCGTGGTGCCGGTGCCTTCCGCGTCGGCGACCACCGCGCGGTGCATAGGCCGGGCGGCGGTCAGGGCCGCCTGGAGGTCCTCGGGTCGCAGTGCCGGAAGGTCTCCGAGCAGCGCGGCGCGCGGCATCCGCTCGCCCGCCGCCTGCGCGCCCTCTGCGACCGCGGCGTCGATCCCGCGGGCGTCGCCCTCGGGAACGAAGCGGAGCCCGGGTATGTCGAAGGCGAGCGCGATCAGCGCGCCGTCGTCGGTCACCACGTGCACTTGGGCGACCGCGTCGCACGCCACTGCCGCCGCGATGGTGTCCAGCGCGATCGCCCGGGCGAGGGTCACCCGGTCGACCGAGGGCAGTGCGAGCCTCGATTTGCCGATGGCCGCGGGCTTGACCGGGATGATCAGCGCCCAGCCCGCCTCGGAGCCCGCGATCCCGGGCGCCGTCACGCTCCGAACCGCGCGCGCAGTCGCGGCAGGATCTCGGCGCCGTACGCGCGGAGGAACTCCTCCTGGTCGTGCCCGGGATCGTGGAAGACGAGGTGGCGGAAGCCCATGTCGACGTACCGCGAGATCCGCTCGACGTGCTCGTCGGGGTCGCTCGAGACGATGAAGCGGGAGGCCGCTCGCTCGATCGGCAGCTGCTCGCCGAGGCGCTGCATCTCGATCGGATCGTCGATGCCCATCTTCTCGTCGGCGCTCAGGGCGAGCGGCGCCCAGAAGCGCGTCTTCTCGAGGGCGACGGCCGGGTCGGGGTGGTACGAGACCTTGACCTCCATGAGCGTGTCGATGCCGTCGGCCGGGCGTCCCGCCTTTTCGAGACCTTCGTGCAGCGCGGGCAGGAGCGTGTCGGTGTACAGGCTCGGCGCCTTGCCCGAAGTCGTGATGAAGCCGTCGGCGATGCGGCCGGCCAGCCGCGTGGCGGCCGGGCCTGCGGCGCCGATGTAGATCGGCACGGGCTGGTCGAGCTTGTCGTAGATCGTGATGTTGCGGGTCGTGTAGTACGTGCCCTCGTGGTTGACCCGCTCCTCGGACCAGAGGCGCTGGATGAGCGTGATCGCCTCCTTGAGGCGCTGGAACCGCTCGGGCGGATCCGGCCACGGGAAGCCGAGGTTGGCCTCGTTGAGCGCTTCGCCGGTTCCCACCCCGAGGATCACGCGCCCGGGGTACATGACGCCGAGCGTCGCGAAATCCTGGGCGATCACAGTCGGGTTGTAGCGGAACGTCGGCGTGAGCACCGACGTTCCGAACACGATCCGCGACGTGCGCGCGCCGAGGGCGCCGAGCCAGGGGATGGATGCCGGGGCGTGACCGCCCTCGTGCAGCCACGGCTGCAGGTGGTCGGAGACGAACACCGAGTCGAAGCCCATCTCCTCGGCGAGCACGCCGAACTCGCACAGCTCGTTGGGTCCGAACTGCTCGGCCGAGGCCTTGTAGCCGAATCGGAGGGGGAAGGTCATGATGCTCCTCTCGGGGCGCCCTGCACGGGCGCGCCCTTCGTCTCGGTGCTGCTCGACTGCCCGGCCGGAAGGAACTCCGAGCCGTCGGCACGGGCGAGCCGCGCGCGGAACGCGTCGACTGTGCCCGGCCACAACAGGGTGAGCCGCCCCGAGCGCTCGTCGACATACCAGTTGCGGCAGCCGCCGGTCATCCATCGGGTGGATGCCGCGGCCCGCCCGATCTCGTCGGTGTAGGAGCGTTCGGCCTCAGGGTCGACGCGCAGGACGCGTTCGATGCGACCGTCAAGGACGCGTGTGACGTACGCCGCCTGCTCTTCGATCATGAGCACCGATGAGGAGTGGCCGAGCGACGCGTTCGGGCCGTTGAGCACGAAGAGGTTCGGGAACCCCGCGACGACCGTTGAAGCGAACGCCGTCATCCCGCTCGACCAGTGCCTGGCGAGGGTCACGCCGTCCTCGCCGGAGACGAGGTCGGCGTAGGGCTGACGCGTCGAGGCGAATCCGGTCGCCAGCACCAGAGCGTCGGCCTCGTGGCGAGAGCCGTCGGAGCCGATGAGTGTCGAGCCCTCGACGGCAGTGAGTGCACCGCGGACGACGGTCACCGCGTCGGAGGCCACGGTGGGGTAGAAGTCATCGGACAGCAGCACGCGCTTGCAGCCGAAGGCGTAGTCCGGCGTGAGAGCCGCGCGCAGTTCCGGGTCGGGAACCTGCCGTTCGAGGTGTGCGCGCGCCACGGCTTCCGCGTCGGCCGCAGCGTCCGAGTCGCCCGCGCGCGACGCGAAGCGCGCCTCGCCCTCGGCGTAGAGGTCGGCGCGCAGTGCCTCGAGGGCCTGTGGCGTCGCCGCGAACCGGGCGCGTTCGGCGTCGGAGTAAGAGTCGCCGCCACGCGGGACGATCCAGGCAGGTGTGCGCTGGAACAGGGTGATGTGAGCCGCCGTTCGCGCCAGTTCGGGCACGATCTGGATCGCGCTGGCCCCCGTGCCGACGATCCCCACGCGCGCACCCGCGAGGTCGGCGGCGTGATCCCAGCGGGCCGAGTGGAACAGCGGTCCGGGAAAGCTGTCGAGTCCGGCGATCCGGGGAATGGTCGGCTCGGTGAGCCGGCCGCACGCGAGGACGAGCACGTCGGCGACGATGACGTCGTCGCTGCCGCCGTGGGCCGCGGCACCCGTAGTGCCCGTGCCGATGCGCCATACCCCGTCCGCGGCATCCCAGTCCGCCCCTCGCATCGCCCTGCACAGACGCAGCCGGTCGCCGAGTTCCTCGGCCTCGACCACGCGCTCGAGGTACGAGCGGATCTCGTCCCCGCGGGCATAGGTGCCCGACCACGACGGGTTCGGGTGCGCCGCGAAGCCGTACAGGTGGCTGGGGACGTCGCACGCAACGCCCGGGTAGGTGTTGTCGCGCCAGGTGCCACCGACGGATGCCGCGCGCTCGAGCACGACGAAATCGTGGCGTCCGGCGCGGCGCAGCGCGATGGCCATGCCGAGGCCCGCGAAGCCGGCGCCGACGATCGCGACCTCCACCCGCCTCATCGTGACGGCTCCCGGTAGTCGGTCGTGCGCTGGCGGAACGGCCGGAACAGGCCGGCGGCGATCCGCGCGGCAACCGGAAGCGGCAGCTCCAGCCCGTACTCGATCCCCGCCTCGGGCAGCACGCGGCCGTCGAGCAGGGTGCCGCCCAGGTCGTCGCCGCCGGCCTGCAGGAGTATGGCTGCGGCGTCGCGGCCGACGCGGGTCCAGGGGATCTGGATGTGCGGGATGCTGCCGCTCAGCAGCAGGCGCGAGACCGCGACCATCGCCCGGTGCTCGTCGATCGCGGCCCGGCCGGCGACGAGCGGGACTCCGCCGGCAGGACCGGGCAGCGGGATGGGGACGAACTCGGTGAATCCGCGGGTCTCGTCCTGGATGCTGCGGAGCCGGCGGAGGTGCGCGATGCGCTCCTCGGCCGTCTCGACGTGCCCGTAGAACAGGACGCTCGTCGACCGGAGGCCGGCCCGGTGCGCCGACGTGACGGCGTCGACCCAGCGGTCGATCTCGATGTCGCCGGGAGCGACGATCTGTCGGACGCGCTCGCTCAGGATCTTCACTCCGGTGCCGGGCACGGTGTCGACGCCCGCCCCGCGAAGCGCCTCGAGCGCGCCGTCGAGCCCGAGCCCGCCACGCTCGGCGAGGTCCCAGATGTCCTGCGGCCGGTAGGCGTGCAGGTGCATCGCGGGGGTCGCGCTCCTGATCGTGCGGGCGATGTCGAGGTACGCGCGCGGGTCCTCCTCGCGGATGAACAGCCCCTGCACGCAGAGCTCGGTCGCGCCGAGGTCCGCGGCGTCCGTCGCGATCGCCGCGGCGTCCTCGAGCGTGAAGGTCCCGGGCTCACCTGTCGCGGTGGAGCGGAAACCGGTGGAGGTGAGGTTGCGGTTCACCACCAGGCTCACCGCTTCGCCCACGGTGTAGCGGCGGACGTCGTCGGCCGTCGCCGCGAGGGCGTCGAGCTCGGGCCCGATGGCGCGCAGCAGCCGCGCCCATTCGGTGTCGTCGAGGCTCAGTGGGTCGGCCGCGGCGCGCGCGGCGAGACCGGAGCCGGAGCTTCGGTGTGAAAGCGCCGGGACGAATCGACCCCCAGCCGTGGCCTCGGGCCTCTGACCGTCGGTATCTCCCGGTGCTTTGACGGCGCCGACCGCTGCCAGCCCCGAACCAGCGTCGGCCAGCGCCGTCGACGGCGGGCCGCAGGGCCGGATCGATCCAGGTCGCGGCCTCCCGGATGTACTCCGGGTGGGCGGTGAGCCGCTCGCGCAGCGCGAAGCCGAGTTCGGCGGTGCGCGCCTCGAGATCGGCGAGGTGCGGCCAGGGTCGCTCGGGGTTGACGTGATCAGCGGTCAGGGGCGACACCCCGCCCCAGTCGTCGGCTCCCGCGCGCAGCAGCAGCTCGAACTCGGCAGGATCCGACAGGTTCGGCGGCACCTGCACGCGCATCCGGGGGCCGAGGACGAGCCGGGCGACGGCGACCGCGGCCACGTACTCCAGGACCGACGCATCCGGCGCATCGTGCATCGCGGTGCGCGGCTTCGCGCGGAAGTTCTGCACGATCACCTCCTGCACGTGGCCGAGTCCGTCAACGGCATACCGTTCGTGGGCGGCGCGGATCGCGACGATCGACTCGGCCCGGTCGCGCAGCGTCTCGCCGATGCCGACCAGGATGCCGGTGGTGAAGGGCACACGCTCACGGCCGGCGTCCTCGATGACCGCGAGACGCAGGTCGGGGTCCTTGTCGGGCGAGCCGAAGTGCACGTGGCCCGGCTCCTCGAACAGCCGCCGGGACGTCGTCTCGAGCATCATCCCCATCGACGGCGCGGTGGGACGCAGCATCCGCAGCTCTTGCGCCGTCATGACCCCGGGGTTCAGGTGGGCGAGCAGGCCGGTCTCGGCGGTGATGAGGCGAGCCATCGCGCCGACGTAGTCCAGCGTCGAGGTGTAGCCGTGCTCGTCGAGCCACGCGCGGGCTTCGGGCCAGCGTTCCTCGGGCCGGTCGCCGAGGGTCAGCAGCGCCTCTCTGCATCCGAGCGCCGCGCCCTGCCGCGCGACCGTCAGCACCTGCTCGGGCGACATGTAGGTCGGCTTGTGCAGCTTGAGCAGCTGGGCCGGAGTGTCGACGAAGATGCAGTAATGGCAGCGATCGCGGCACAGCGTGGTCAGCGGGATGAACACCTTGCGCGAGTAGGTGACGATGCCGGAACGGCCGGATGCGGCGAGCCCCGCGTCGCGCAGGGCGCCCGCGACCTGCAGCATTCGTTCGAACTCATCGCCCGCAGCGCCGAGCAGTGCTTCGGCGTCGTCGACGTCCAGCCGCTCGCCGGCCGATGCCCGCGCGAGAGCGTCGGCGACGGCTGACACGTCGACGGCTCGCGTGGGTTCGAGCAGGGTCATCGTTCCAGTCTCGCACCGAGAGGCCCGCGGCGGCGCCGCGATCGTTGTCCGTCCGTAAGCAAAACACCAGGTAGGCGGGGAGGGGCGCTGGCAGACTGGGGAAATGGTCACGCTGCTCCTGGACTCGACACAGCTCGAGATCGTGCTGTCGGGCGCCGAGCGCGCGCTTGCATTCCACAAGGGGAATGTCGCGATCGAGCGGTCGACGATCACCAAGGTGCAACTGACCGACGACGCCTGGACCTGGCTGCGCGGCGTCCCGAGCCCCGGCACGCACCTCCGTGGCGTCGTCGCGATGGGCACCTGGCGCTCGGCCGGCGGCGAGGACTTCGCGATCATCCGTCGCCACCGCCCCAGCGTCGTGATCGATCTGGAAGGTCACCCGCAGTATCAGCGCGTCATCCTGACGACCCGCCACGGCCTGGCGCTCGTGCAGTCGCTGAACCTCGATGTGGATGCCGCGGAGATGCCCGCGGACGTCGTGGACATCGCCACCGGGACGATCCCGTCGCGGATGCTCCGCCCGTCAAGAAGGCGCGCACCCGCAAGCCGAGGCCCGCCACCGCGATCTGAACCGCGGCGATCCCGTCAGGTGACGTCGCGGCGCCAGCTCAGGAAGTGCCCGAGCAGCAGGAACAGCAGCGCGTAGCCGAGCAGCACCAGACCGCCCACCCACCAGGCGAGCGGGTCCTCCGCCGGAAGGCCGGGCGCGGCGGTGCTGAACAGGCTCGCACCGACGAGCGCGTCGCTCGCCGCTCCGGGAAGGAACCGGGTGAAATCGGTCAGACCCTCGACGAAACCGGCCGCCGTGCGACCGACCGGCTCGAGGAACTGGGTGAACACCAGCACGCCGACGATCGCTCCGACCTGGTTGCGCACGAGCGCGCCCACTCCGATGCCGACGAGCACCCAGAGGATGAACGCGAGGATCATGCGGCCGATCAGCGCCCACGTGTCGCTGGATCCGAGGTCGGTCTCCAGTCCGTAGCCGGCGAGGAAGGCGGCCGACGGAAGCACGGACGACAGGACGCCGACGACACCGAAGATCACGCCCAGCAGATGCCGACCAGGATCTTGCCCCACAGCACGATGCCGCGCTTCGGGGTCGCCAGGAACGTCGGGGTCAGCGTCTTGTGACGGAACTCCGTGGTCACCATCAGGGTGCCGATCAGGAGCGGGAAGACGTATCCGACGGCGGTGGCGGTGCTGTACAGCGTCGCCGAGAGACCCTCGGCGGGCAGCGGGGGAGCGTTGCCGGGCAGCGAGCCGCTCGCTGCGGCGGTGAAGACGAACCCAGCACGGCGGCGGTGAAGCCGATGTACGCGAGGAGGACGATGGCGAGGATCCACCACATCGACGTCGTGAACTGCTTGGTCGCCTCGGAGCGGGTCACGTCGGCCAGGCTCATCGCTGCTCACCCCCTTCGTCCTCGCGGGAGCATCGACACCGTGCTCGACCCAGTCGGGGGACAGGTCGGCGAGGGTGCCGAGTTCGCTCGTGTCGTCGTTCGGCTCAGAGGTGGGTTCGTCCTCGGGTTCGGACTCGCCGGTCCCCTCGGACTCGTCCGCTGCTGCCGGTTGGTCCTCTGCTGCCGATGGATGCCCGGCGTCGTCCGCAGTCGTCACCTCGGGCTCCTGCGTGGTGTCGGGTCGGGGTGCCGAATCCGGCTCGGGCTCAGGCGTGGACTCGGCCTCAGCATCCGCAGCCTCGGCAGCCGCAGCCTCAGCGGCCTCAGCCTCTGCGGCCTCTTTCGCCGTGAAGGATGCGAAGAACGCGTCGGCCTCGACGTCCGCGTCGGTCTTCACGTAGGTCTCCCATGGCCGGTCGCCGGCCACCGGATCCTGCGGGTCCGCGGGCAGATCCGGCGTCGAGAGCTCCTCGTCGATCGCGCCGAGCGCTTCGACATCGGGATCTCCGTCGAGCGGCAGGTCGTCCTGGTAGGCGTCGGTCTGGGGGTCGCCGGCCGTGAACGGCACGATGTCGATCACGCCGGTGCTGGCGACGGCGAACGTGGCGGACGGCGATGGATCGATCGCGGCCTCCACCGGCGGCTCGGCGTCCGAGTCCGGGCCTCGCTCACCGTCCGCCCACGCGAGTGCGGCGGCCCCGGTGGCGACCGCGGCGCCGGGCGCGCTCGCCCCCTCGGCACCCACACCGGCGGAGATGGCCGTGGCTTCGTCCGCCGACCGGTCTTCGTGAATCGAGTGGGCATCCGCTCCCTCGTCCGGCGCTGCATCCGCACCGGACCCCTGGATCCCGGCATCCTGCGCTTCGACGGCGCCGAGCCCGGCCGCACCGGACGCGGCGCCGAGCCCGGCCGCACCGGACGCGGCGCCGAGTCCGCCGCCTCCGGCGGTCGGGTGCACGCGCGCCCCGCTGACCAGGTCGAGGAAGACCTCCTCCAGCGCCGGTCCGCGCCGCTGCAGCGACGAGAGGGCGACGCCCGCGGATGCCGCGACCGCCCCGACCGCAGCGGGGTCGAGCCCCCGAACGGTGAGCCCCGATCGGAGCAGCTCGAACGGCGCGTCCGCCGACCGGAGTGCCGCGGCGAGCGCTGCTCGATCCGGAGAGTCGACGACGGTGGCGAACTCCGACGGATCGGCGAGATCTTCCAGCGTGCCCTCATAGACCAGGCGGCCCTGCGAGATGATCAGCACCGAGTCGACGGTCTGCTGCACCTCTGCCAGCAGGTGCGATGAGACGAACACCGTGCGCCCCTCGCGGGCGAGCTGGCGCAGGAACCCGCGCATCCACTTGATGCCCTCGGGGTCAAGACCGTTCGCCGGCTCGTCGAGCACGAGCACCCCCGGGTCGCCGAGGAGGGCGTAGGCGAGCCCCAGCCGCTGGCGCATGCCGAGCGAGAAACCGCCGACTTTGCGCCCGGCGACGTCGGCGAGGCCGACGAGTCCCAGGGTCTCCTCCACGCGACCGACCGGAATCGCGGCTGCCTGCGCATAGACCTTCAGATGATTGGCGGCGGTGCGCCCCGGGTGGAAGCTCGATGCCTCGAGCACCGCGCCCACGGTCTGGAGCGGGTGGCTCAGCGACGCGTACGGCGTTCCGCCGATGGTCGTGGTGCCGGTCGTGGGTCGCACGAGTCCGAGCAGGATGCGGAGGCTCGTCGTCTTGCCGGCCCCGTTGGGTCCGAGGAATCCCGTCACCCTGCCCGGCTCGACGGTGGCGGTGAGGTCCGCGACCGCAGACACGGCACCGAAGCGCTTCGTGATTCCGGAGAACTCCAGCACCTGTCCTTCGGGCATGCCGAACCTCTCGTCGTCGTGGGCGTTCTCCCCATCCTGGCGGAAACTGCGCCCCTTTGTGCAGGACGGGCGCGTTCGGCGCGCGACTCGCTGCGGCGGGCGGCCGGGCGCGCGGTAACGTTGCGACCGTGAGCGCACCTGCCCCGACGGCCGAACCCAGCGTCCTCGCGCGCACGGCCGGCAGGCTCGGCAGGCTGACGCTGAACCGCCCGCGCGCGCTGAACGCGCTGGACCTGGGCATGATCGACGACCTCGCCGCCGCACTGGACGGGTGGGAGCAGGACCCCGAGATCGACATCGTCCTGCTCGACGGCGCGGGCGACCGCGGATTCTGCGCGGGCGGCGACGTCCGGGGCCTCTACGAGCACATCAAGGCCGGAGACCCCGAGGAGACCGGCACGTTCTTCCGCGCGGAGTACGCGCTGAACGCGCGGATCGCGGAGTACCCGAAGCCGGTCGTCGTCTTCGCCGACGGCATCACGATGGGCGGCGGCATCGGCTTGGCGGGCCACGCCGCGGTCCGCATCGTGACCGAGCGGTCGAAGCTCGCGATGCCCGAGACGCGGATCGGCTTCACGCCGGATGTCGGCGGCACGTGGCTCCTCGGCCGCGCGCCCGGGCGACTCGGCGAGTACCTCGCGCTCACCGGAGCCTCGATCGATGCCTCGGACGCGCTCTACGTGGGTCTCGCCGACCACTTCGTCCCCTCCGCGAACCTCGACGGCCTGCGTGACGCGCTGGCGACGGGCGACGACCCTTCGGGCCCGACCGACGGCATGACCCGGTCCCTGAGCCTGTCGAAGGGCGACCAGGCACCCGAGCCGCCGTCGCTCGCCGCGCACCGCGCTTGGATCGACGACGCGTTCGCGGCAGACACGGTCGCCGGGATCGTCGAGCGGCTGCGCGCGCGACCGGAACCCGCGGCATCCGTCACCGCCGACGTGCTCGCCGAACTCTCGCCCACCGGACTCGCCGTGACCCTCGACGCCGTGCGCCGGGCGCGCCACCTGCCCGGTCTGCGGGCGACGCTGGAGCAGGAGTACTCGCTCGTCATGTGGTTCGCCACGACGCAGCCGGATTTGATGGAGGGCATCCGCGCACAGCTCGTCGACAAGGACCGCATGCCGCGCTGGCAGCCCGCGACGATCGCCGAGCTGGCACCGGATGCCGCGGCATCCGCCTTCGCGTACCGTCCGGCGACGGCGCTCTGGGCTGTGACGGGCGGGGACGATGACGGACGAGCCGCGGCGCAGGCGATACTCGATCGGGGTGGCGGTCGACTGGTTCTTCTTCGTCTTCGCGGGCCTGGCCGCCGTCTGGCTCGCGTACCTGAGCTTCACCGAGACGTTCAACGTGGGGTGGTGGGGATCGCCCTCGCCATCGCGTTCTGGGTGCTGCTGGCCTATCTCGTCCTGCCGCGACTTCACCGCATCCTCACCACGGTGTACGTGCCCGACTACTTCATCGGGCGTGCCCGCACGAGCGACGGCCTGCTGGGCGACCCGGTCAACCTCGCCGTGCTCGGCGAAGCCGACCAGATCCACGCGGCGATGCGCGCGGCCGGGTGGACGCGGGCCGATCCGGTGACCCTCGGATCGTCCTGGCGCATCATCACCTCGACGCTCTCGCGCCGCAGCTACGGCGAAGCCCCGGTCAGCCCCCTGTTCCTCTTCGGCCACCAGCAGGACTTCGCGTATCAGCAGGAGGTCGACGGCAACCCCGCCCAGCGTCACCACGTGCGGTTCTGGAAGTCGCCCGACGGGTGGCTTCTGCCGGGCGGATCGCGGGTGGACTGGCTCGCGGCGGGCACCTTCGACACCGCGGTCGGCCTCTCGCTGTTCACGCTGCAGGTCACGCACCGCATCGATGCCGACACCGACATCGAGCGCGATCACATCGTCCGCACCGTGACGTCCGCAGACCCGCGGGTGGCGGTCACGGTCCTCGAGGACTTCTCCACCGGCTATCACGCCCGCAACGGCGGGGGAGACAGCATCCGCACCGACGGCGACCTGCCGATCGTCGACGTGCGCGCGGTGACGGCGGTGACGGCATGATGCCCCCGCCGAGCAAGCGCCCCGCGTACGAGCCGGCGTCCGAACTGCTCAAGCCGGTCAGCTACGACCCCGCGATGAAGCGCCCGGTGTCGACGGTCGCCGGAGTGATGCTGGTCTTCCTGCGCGTCGCATCCGGGCTGATCGTGCTCCTGACGATCGTGCTGGACTGGCGCAAGGCGCTGACCGAGGTCGACCTCACCGTCGAGGGGATGGAGACCACCCCGGACATGGCACAGGCGGCGCTGGTGGGGGTCGTGATCTTACTCGGCGTCGTGCTGCTCGTGGATGCGGCCCTTGCCCTGTTCATCCTCACCGGCCACAACTGGGCGCGCGTGACGGTGATGACGTTCTCGGCGATCTCGATCGCCGGGGCCTTCGTCCAGTGGTGGTCAGAAGGGCAGGAGATCACGATCAGCGGCTCCCTCCTGACCCTGGGCCTGGACATCCTGATCCTCCTCGCCCTGTCCAGCCGCAGCGCCGCCGCCTACGCGCGCCGCAACGAGCGCCGCTGACCCGCGCAGCGATTAGCCTGGATGCCGCCGCGCTCGCGGCGGAGTGGGGAAGGTGGCCGAGTGTTCGACAGTCCGCTCTCCGCGTCCGCCTATGAAGTGCTGGGCGTCGAGCCGTCGGCCGACGAGGAGTCGCTTCGCAGGGCCTACCGGCTGCGGCTGCGCCAGAGCCACCCCGACACCGGTGGCGACGCCGCCGTGTTCATCCAGGTGCAGCGTGCTTGGGAGCTCGTGGGCACGGTCGACGCCCGCGCCGCCTACGACCGCGGGCACGGTTTCGCGGACGCGCCCGCGGCCGAATGGTCGGGCTGGCGGGCGAGGTCGCGGCCGGCGGACACGCGTCCGCGCGCACGGTCCTTCGGGCAGCCCGGGGGTTGGCGGCGCGAGCGGTACCTGGACCTGATCCGCGAGTGGGTCGGGCGCGGCGTGACGGTCGAGGACCCGTACGACCCCGCACTCGTGCGCTCAGCCCCCCGTCACCTGCGCAGGATGCTGGCCGACGCGCTCGCCGAGGAGGCGACGGCGCGTGTCGTCTCCGACCTCGGGATGGGCTACACCGTATGGCACGACGTCGCCGCCCCCGTGCGCGGCGGCACCGGCGACGACAAGCTCGACCACATCGTGCTGAGCCCCTCGGGCCTCTACGTGGTCCTCTCGGAGGACTTCGGCGGGCCGGTCGGCGTCCGGCGCGGCGAGCTCACCGGGGATGCCGTGCCCGGCGCCCCGGTGGCAGAGCTGCTGGCGCGCACGCGGCTCGTCTCCCGGGCGGCCGGCGTGCGCTTCGGCGGAGCGATCATCGTGCTGCCGGACGAGGACCTGCTGCAGCCGGTCACGGAGCTGGGCAGGGTGCGCGGCATCCCGGTCGTGCTCGTCGCGCGCGGCGCCCTCGCGAACCTGCTGCGTCAGGGCGTGCCGGGGGCGCGCTCGATCGGCGGCAACGAGATCTTCGACGTCCGCACCCGCCTCCAGCAGGCGGTCCGCTTCGTCTGAGCAGCCTCGGCCTGTTGGCGCCCGCGTTCCGGTGAGACGACGGAAAGTGCTTCGCTCCGCGCGCTCGTCCAGCACTCTGCGTCGTCTCGACGGCGAGTGGCGCGGCATCCTCCCCAAGCATGCCCGGGGTGAAGGTGTCCACCGGTTCGGGAAGCGAGTAAGCGGGCGGCTCCGCGACGCGATGCGGTGGGAGGATGCCCCGCCCACAGCCGCTTCCGGCCGTCCTGAGCGACAGGCCCTTCGCCGTCTCTGAAGCGCGAGCACACGGGCTGACGCCGGGCCGGCTTCGCGGCAACGACCTCGCGCGTCCCTTCCGTGGTGTTCGTGCGCTCACTGCACCGGTCACCCATCTGGACGGGTGCCACGCCTACGCCGCCCAGATGCGGCCGGCCGAACACTTCAGCCACGCGTCCGCAGCATGCGTGCACGGCCTCCCGCTCCCGTGGCGCTTCGACGACGAGCCGCTGCACGTGACGGCCGTGCTTCCGGCGGGTCGCCCGCGGGGCCATGGAGTACGCGGGCACTCGATCGCCCCGGCGCTTGCCCGCGTGGTGTCCGTTCGGGGACTTCGTGTGTCGCATCCCGTAGAGGCGTGGTGCGAACTTGCGACAGCTCTGACCTTGCCGGAGCTGGTCGCGGTCGGGGACGCGCTCGTGCGACGCCGGCATCCGCTGGCGACACTCGGCGAACTGGCGGATGCCGTCGCCCGGTGGCGGGGTCGGCGCGGGTGCATCGCTCTTGCGAGAGCGGTCGCGCGCGTCCGGTCCCGAACGGACTCATGGGAGGAGTCGATGCTGCGGCTCGATCTCGCAGCCGCGGGTCTGCCCGAACCCGAAGTGAACGGTGAGATCCGCACCGCGGGCGGTGCTCTCGTCGCGTACGGAGACCTGGTGTTCCGCTCCTACAAGGTGCTGGCGGAGTACGACGGTGAGCAACACCGCACGGACTCGGCCCAATACAGCCGCGATGTCGATCGCCTCGACGATCTTGCTCGCCTCGGATGGCGCACGGTCCGCTTCACCAGGCGGCACCGCAACGGCGCTCGGCTCGAACGGATCGAGCGGGTGAGGGCAGCGCTCGTGGCGCGCGGCTGGTGTCCCGATTGATCCGTCGAGACGACACAGGATGCTGTCAGCACGGCACCCAGGGACACTTCGGGTCGTCTCATGATCCACAGCAGCGCCGTTCCGCCCTGAGCGTACAGAGCAGTCCCGCGGGTGAGCATGTCGGCGGCACGTGGCAGTGTGGAGCGGTGGCGCCGCCGCGCCCTCTCGCTCGACCTTCTTCGGAGACCCCGTGCTCGGCAAACTCCTCTTCCGCTATCTGAAAAAGTACCGGTGGCTCCTGCTGGGGGTCTTGGTCTTCCAGTTCATCGCCGCGATCGCCTCGCTGTATCTGCCGCGCCTGAACGCCGACATCATCGACCAGGGCGTCGCTCGCGGCGACACCGCCTACATCTGGTCGACCGGCATGGTGATGCTCACGATCTCGCTCGGGCAGATCACCGCGTCGATCATCGCCACGTACTTCGCCGCGCGCGCCGCGATGGCGGCCGGGCGCGACATCCGCTTCGACGTGTACGAGAAGGTGAGCGGCTTCTCCGAGCGCGAGGTGTCGAAGTTCGGCCCGGGATCGCTCATCACCCGCAACACGAACGACGTGCAGCAGGTGCAGATGCTCGCGATGATGGGCGCCACGATGCTCGTCACCGCGCCGCTGCTCGCGATCGGCGGAGTGTTCATGGCTCTCCAGCAGGACGTCGGGCTGAGCTGGCTCATCGCCGTGTCGGTGCCGCTCCTGCTGGCGTTCGTCGGTCTCATCATCAGCCGCATGGTGCCCTTGTTCCGCAGCTTCCAGAAGAAGCTCGACGCCGTCAACCGCGTCATGCGCGAGCAGCTCACCGGCGTTCGGGTGGTCCGCGCGTTCGTGCGCGAAGACATCGAGGAGGAGCGGTTCGCGGTCGCGAACACCGACATCATGGTGGTCGGCCGCAAGGTCGGCTCGCTGTTCGTCCTGCTCTTCCCGGTCGCGATGCTCGTGCTCAACGTGACTGTGGTCGGCGTGATCTGGTTCGGCGGCATCCAGGTGGATGCCGGCACCGTCGAGATCGGGACGCTGTTCGCCTTCATGCAGTACGTGGGTCAGATCCTCATGGGCGTGCTGATGGCGAGCTTCATGACGATCATGATCCCGCGCGCCGCCGTGTCGGCGGAGCGCATCGGCGAGGTGCTCGCCAGCGAGTCCACCCTCACGCGCGCGACCGATCCGGTGGGCGCGTTCCCCACTCCGGGCAGCGTGGAGTTCGACGACGTCGAGTTCACGTACCCCGGTGCGGAGGCGCCGGTGCTGCAGGGCATCACGTTCGGGGCCGCGCGCGGCGAGACCGTCGCGATCGTCGGATCGACCGGTGCCGGCAAGACGACGCTGATCTCGCTGATCCCGCGTCTGTTCGACACCACCGGCGGCGCCGTGCGCGTCGGCGGGGTCGACGTGCGCAAGGCGGATCTGGACTACCTCTGGAAGGGCATCGGCCTCGTGCCGCAGCGCCCGTTCCTGTTCTCCGGCACGGTGGCATCGAACCTCCGCTTCGGCCGCGAGGAGGCGACCGACGCCGAGCTCTGGAGAGCGCTCGAGATCGCGCAGGGGCGCGACTTCGTCGAGGAGATGGACGGTCAGCTGAACGCGCGCATCGCGCAGGGCGGCACGAACGTGTCCGGCGGTCAGCGGCAGCGGCTCGCGATCGCGCGGGCGATCGTGCATCAGCCGGACATCCTGGTGTTCGACGACTCGTTCTCCGCGCTGGACCTGTCCACCGACGCGAGGCTCAGGCAGGCGCTGTGGCGGGAGCTGCCGGACGTGACGAAGATCGTCGTCGCCCAGCGGGTGTCGACGATCACGGACGCGGACCGCATCGTGGTGCTCGAAGACGGGCGCATGGTGGGCGTCGGAAACCATGAGGAGCTTCTGGAATCCAGCGAGACCTACCGCGAGATCGTCGAGTCGCAGCTGGGGGTGGAGGCATGAGCACTCCCGACACCCTGACCGAGGAGGAACGCCTCGAACTCGAGCTCGCCGAGCAGGCGCGGCAGACCTCGGGCGACTGGGACAGCGTCAAGCCGGGCAAGGCCGACAACTTCGGCAAGAGCTTCGCGCGGATGGTGGGGCTGCTGAAGCCGCACGCCGTCGCGTTCGTCTTCGTGTCGATCCTCGGCGCGATCGGCGTGTTCCTCGCCGTCATCGCCCCGAAGATCCTCGGCGACGCCACGAACATCATCTTCGAAGGCGTCGCCTCGAACGCGCTCGCCGAGCAGTTCCCCGCCGGCACGCCGCAGTCGGTGGTCGTCGACGCGCTGAACGCCGCCGGACAGACCGACCTCGCGAACATGATCGGCGCGATGAACGACTTCACGGTCGGCGCCGGCGTCGACTTCGAAGCGCTCCGCGCCGTCATCGTCCTGGTCCTCGCGATCTATGTGGCCTCGTCGTTCCTCAGCTGGATCCAGGGCTACGTCATCAACGTGATCATGGTGCGCACGATGTGGCGCCTGCGCGAATCGGTGGAGATCAAGATCAACCGCCTGCCACTGTCGTACTTCGACAAGGTGCAGCGCGGCGAGCTCATCTCGCGCGTGACGAACGACATCGACAACATCACCCAGACGATGCAGCAGTCGCTGTCGAGCGTGGTCACCTCGGTGCTCACCGTGATCGGCGTGCTGATCATGATGTTCTCGATCTCGTGGCAGCTGGCTCTGGTCGCCCTCGTGTCGCTGCCTCTCATGGCGATCATCTTCGGAGTGATCGGACCACGCTCGCAGAAGGCGTTCGGCACCCAGTGGCGCAAGGTCGGGCGGCTCAACGCGCGCGTCGAGGAGTCGTTCTCGGGCCACGCGCTGGTCAAGGTCTACGGGCGCGAGCAGGATTCGCGCGAGAAGTTCCAGATCGAGAACGAGGAGCTCTACGAAGCCAGCTTCAGAGCCCAGTTCCTCTCCGGCATCATCATGCCCGGCATGATGTTCGTCGGAAACCTCACCTACGTCGGCATCGCCGTCCTCGGCGGACTCATGGTCGCCAACGGCCAGCTGCGTCTGGGCGACGTGCAGGCGTTCATCCAGTACTCGCAGCAGTTCACCCAGCCGCTCTCGCAGCTGGGCGGCATGGCGGCCGTGATCCAGTCCGGCACCGCCTCGGCGGAGCGCGTGTTCGAACTGCTGGACGCCGAAGAGCAGGAGCCCGACGCCGTCGACGCGCCGGAGCCCGTGGACGGCGAGGGCGTCATCGAGTTCGAGAACGTCAAGTTCTCGTATTCTCCGGACCACCCGCTCATCACCGACCTGTCGTTCCGCGTGGAGCCCGGCCAGACCGTCGCGATCGTGGGGCCCACCGGGGCCGGCAAGACGACGCTGGTCAACCTGATCATGCGCTTCTACGAGCTCGACGGCGGACGCATCCTGCTCGACGGGCAGGACATCGCCGAGCTCACCCGCGACGACGTCCGCTCGCGCACCGGCATGGTGCTCCAGGATCCCTGGCTCTTCGCCGGCACCATCCGCGAGAACATCCGCTACGGCCGCGAGTCCGCGACCGATCAGGAGATCGTGGATGCCGCAACCGCGACGCGCGTGGACCGGTTCGTGCACTCGCTGCCCGAGGGCTACGACACGGTGCTCGATGAGGAGGCCTCGAACGTCTCGGCGGGTGAGAAGCAGCTCATCACGATCGCCCGCGCGTTCGTCTCGCAGCCCTCCGTGCTGATCCTCGACGAAGCCACGTCGTCGGTCGACACCCGCACCGAGCTGCTGCTGCAGCATGCGATGGCCGCGCTGCGCGAAGGCCGCACGTCGTTCGTGATCGCCCACCGTCTGTCGACGATCCGGGATGCCGACCTGATCCTGGTGATGGAGCACGGCGACATCGTCGAGAAGGGCACCCATGAGCAGCTCATCGCCGCGCAGGGCGCCTACTGGCGGCTCTACCAGTCCCAGTTCGAGCAGGCAGCGACCGGTCTCGACGCCGACGCCGACGCCGTCGAGACGGAGGACGTTCCCGCCTCGTAGCAGCGTGGCGGTCCGTGCGCGTGCTTCCGCTAGATCTGCTCGGCGGCTTCGAGCACCGCGTTGACGACGGGCGCCGGAATGCGCTCAGTGCGCAGCACGACACCTCCCGACTGCGCGACCTGCTCGGCGAGTCGGCGGGCGTAGACGAGTTCGAGCACGACCAGGGCAGCCGACCCTCCGGGCGCGATGTGCTCGGCGAACTCGTCGATGTCCTCGTTTCCGGCGATGCCGGCCGCGAGGATCGCGACGTCGACGAGACCGTAGGCCTCCGCTTCGGCCTCGATCTCTGTGACCGTGATGTCACCGTCGGCGGATTTCGCCACGATCACGAAGTCGAGGATGCGGACGATGCCCGCGCCGACCAGGTCGATCAGGGCGCGCATGACCCCCGGCGAAGGGCGCTCCCCTTCGAAGCCCACCAGATGCAGCTCGACGGGTCCGAACGCGAATTCTGCCATCGGGTGTCCTTCTCCTCAGAAGCTTGCGATTGCCTTGCCGATCAGCACGAAGCCGATCCGGTCGTGAGCCCGCACTGCCGATCGTGACACCGGAGCCGGATCTCGGCAAGAGGATCCGCTGCCGGGGGCGGCTGGGCGCATACTCTTGCCACCATGGATGAATCGGCTCCGGCGTCGCGGCGTCACAGCGAGGCGCACGAGCTGGTAGCCGTGATCCTGCTGTCGCTCGTCGCGGTGCTGACGGCGTGGTGCGGTTTCGAGTCGGCGAAGTGGGGCGGCGACTCGTCGGTCGCCTTCAGCGAGGCATCCGCCGCCCGCATCGAGGCGTCGGACTTCGAGAGCCAGGCCCGGGACGCCCGGAGCGTCGACCTTGCCGTATACACCCAGTGGGTCCTGGCGGGCGCGAATCAGAACGTGCAGCTCGCCGACTACATCGAGGAGCGGTTCTCACCCGAGTTCGCGGTCGCGTTCGACGCGTGGGAGGCGGACGGGATGCAGGAGCAGGGGCCGTTCGCCATGGAGGAGTACGTTCCTCCCGGCACCGTCGAGGGCCAGGCGTCGACCGAGCGCGCGAACGCGCTCCAGGCCGACGCCCTCGACTTCAACGAGAAGGGCGACAACTACTCGCTGATGACGGTGCTCTTCGCGCTCGTGCTGTTCCTCGCCGCGATCGCCCAGCGGGGCATCTCGCTGCTCGCTTCGCGGATCGTGCTGGGGCTGGCCGGGGTGCTCGCGCTGACCGGACTCGTCGTGCTGTTCACGTTTCCGATCCGCCTCTGATCGGTCGTCCGGCCGCCTGCGGGAACGCGGCGTGCGGTCAGAGCCCCTGCACCGCTTCGAGACGCCCGGACTCGATCGCCCGGGTGAAGGCCGCGTAATCCGCGTCGTTCTGGTCTGCGTACGCCGCGGCGAAGTCTGCGATCGACTCCTCGAAGGTGTCGGACCGGCCGAGGTACGCGGCGATCGCCACGCGATCGCCCGAACGCGCATGTGCGCGCGCGAGCGTCTCGCCGCAGAGTCGCGCATACAGCAGGGTTCCGCGCGGTACGGCGCTCTCGGCGTCGAATGACCCCTTCCAGTCCCGAAGCTGCCTCATGTAGAAGTCCCGCTCGACATCGCCCTCGCCCCGGACGCGCTGCCAGCCGAGGAAGACGTCACTGGAGCCCTGCATGATGCGCTGACCGCGCACCACCCGTTCGCCCTGGTTCTCGAACTCGCACGGCTCGAGGAATCGCTCGAGCACGGACGCCTGGGCTTCCTTCGCCTGCAGGAACAGCGGGTCCGCGTCGTCGCGCCCACGCAGAAGCAGAATCCACGCCCGGGTGCCGACGCTGCCCACCCCCACGACCTTCCTCGCCATGTGCACGTAGGTGAACTCGGTGAGCGGATGGTTTCTGGCGACGAGCGTCTGCCGGTACGCGGCGAGGAGATCGCGGATGCCCTTCACGGTGCCCTCCGCATCGACACGGTCGGGGAAAAGGTCTTCGACCGGCACGATCAGCGGGGGGTCGGCCACGATGCGCATCTGCCCGCCGTCCGTCGAGACGAGCTTCGAGAAGGCCTGCATGCTGTCGCGGGTGCGCGCCTTGGCCACGATGGCATCGAAGGCCTTGATCTGCCGCTTCGCCGCGTGCTCCTGCGCCCGCTCGTCGTGCAGCCAGCTCTGCACCTTGTCGACGTCGAGGTGGTCGTACCACGACTCGAGGACCCCTGACTCGGCGGCGTGCAGCATCCGCTCGCGGTACGCGCGTCCGGCGGCGAGCGCGATCTCGCGGCGCTGCTTGTCGCTGAACCCGCGATAGCGCGCGGCGATCTCGAAGCTGGCCACCAGCCGCTTGACGTCCCACTCGAACGGGCCCGGGTGCGTCTCGTCGAAATCGTTGATGTCGAAGACCAGGTGCCGCTCGGCGCTCGCGAAGAGCCCGAAGTTCGACAGGTGCGCGTCTCCGCACAGCTGGACGATCAGGCCGCTGCTGGGGGTGCGTGCGAGATCGGCGGCCATCAGCAGTGCCGCTCCGCGGTAGAACGTGAACGGCGAGACCATCATGCGGCCGTGACGCACCGGGATCAGATCGGCCACGCGCGTCGTCGCCTGTTCCTCGAGCAGAGACACGGGGTCGGTGCGATCCTCGGGCGGCGACCATGCTGCATGGCTCGAACGGGGCGTGCGGACACGCGCAGCCCGGCCGTATGCGCGGCGCCCATCGAAGTCGTTCGGAGCCGGCGGTGCCATCGTCGCGGTCTGACCTTCATCGGTCATGAGCTGCCTCCTGATCGTCGTCCACGCGCGTGAGAGGTGGCGCGTGGCTGCCTTCCACAGTCTGTCACCGCGATGCGCGGGGGAATACTGTCGGTTTCACGGCCGTCCGCGGCCACAAGGAGGCGTCGCATGTCAGAGGCTCGCGCGGCCATCGGCCGACCGCTGAATTCACCCCGCGCCGCGGCGCTCGCGGGGGTGCTGTTCGCGGTGCTGTTCACCACCGCGCTGGCGCTCATGCGCTCGGCGCTGCCGGACACGCTCTCCGCAGACGCGGACTGGCTCACGGATGCCGCGGCCACGCGGATCACCATCGGTCTGGGGATGGTGCCCTTCGCCGGGATCGCGTTCCTCTGGTTCATGGGCGTTGTGCGGGACCGCTTCAAGGATGCCGAGGACCAGCTGTTCTCGTCGGTCTTCATCGGCAGCGGTCTGCTCTTCCTCGCGATGGTGTTCGTGTCGGCGGCGATCGCGGGCGGGATCGTCGCGACGGCGCCGCTGATCGCCGACGAGCAGTCCCGATCGGAGATCACGACGTTCGGTCGCTCCGTCATGCTCCAGGTCAGCAACGTCTACGCGCTGCGCATGGCGGGCGTCCTGCTGATCTCGCTGGCGACGATGTGGCTGCGCACGGGGGTGATGCCGCGGTGGCTGGCGTTCGTGACCTACGCGGTCGCGCTGGTGCTGCTCGTGGTGACGACTCTCAGCCTCTGGGTCACGCTGATCTTCCCGGCGTGGGTGCTCGGTGTCAGCATCCTGATCCTGGTTCAGAACTACCGGCGGCGCCGCACGGCGTGATTCAGTTCAGCCCGAACAGATCGAGGGGGTGCGTGAGGCGCCACCAGGCGCTCGGCGGCTCGATGTCGGCGGCGAGGGAGAGGGTCGTGCTGGTGTCGTCGAGCGGCCCCTGAACCGCCAGCGTGCCGACATCCGCACCCTCTTCACGCGCCTGCCCGAGTGAGAAATCCGTCGTGACCGTCCCCGATCCGCCGTTCCACAGGATGACGCTCGCGTCGCCGTCGGTGAGGATGGCGACGTCTTCGCCCCATTCCGTCGTCACGCGCCCCGCGACGGTGCCCGCCGGCACGGACGGCACCGGCTGGAGGCCGGCTTCGACCTCTGCGTAGAGGGTGCGGGATGCCGCGAGGCGGGTTTCGTCGTCGGGCTGCCCGAGGATCGAACCGTAGACCCGTACGGTGGTCTCACCGACGAGGATGTCCTTCGCGGAGAGCAGGGTGTACGCGTCGAGCGACCCCGTCTTGATGCCGACCACTCCCGGGTCGGCGAGCAGCCCGTTCGTGTTCGTCACGAGACCCGCGCCGGGCAGCTCGACGGCGGTCGTCGCGACGATCTCGGCGATCACCGGGTGCGCCATCGCCGTCTTGGCGAGCGCGATGAGGGCTTCAGGGGATGCGGCGTTGCGCGTGTCCAGACCGGTGGGCTCGACGACGGTCACACCCGGGACGCCGTGGGCGGTGAGCCAGGTGTTCGCGGCGTCCGCGAACACGGCGTCGGTCGGCCAGAGGTTGCCCGCCAGCCGGTCGGCGTAGTTGTTCGCCGAGCCGATGAGCATTCCCTGGAGCAGCTGGTACTGGCTCAGCGAGCCCCCGACCGGCACGTCGAGCGCCGACTCGTTGTTGCTGAGGTAGCTCCAGTAAGCCGCCTCATCTCGGGCGGTGAAGCGGAACTCCGGCCCCGCCTCGCCGACCGCGAGCGGCATCTGATCGAGCACGAGCAGTGCCGTGACGACTTTCGTGATGCTCGCGATCTGCAGCGGCTCGGCCGCCGATGCCACCACTCCGTCGATCCCCGCGACCGAGACGGAGGCGCTTCCGGCGGCA
This sequence comes from uncultured Actinomycetota bacterium, assembly GCA_963750955.1. Classification (GTDB taxonomy): domain Bacteria; phylum Actinomycetota; class Actinomycetes; order Actinomycetales; family Microbacteriaceae; genus Microbacterium. The sequence goes on along the minus strand of CAVVSI010000004.1, from coordinate 646,011 downwards.
GGCCACGTGAGCGCCGCCGGGGCCGCTGCGATCGGGTCGACCTGCACGCCCTCGACCGTCGGGGGCACGGCGTGCAGGGGCCAGAGCAGGGTCGTGGTGGCGTACGCGGCGATCAGCAGGACGACGATGACGAACGGGACGACGACGGCGGCACGCAGGAGCGAACGGCGCGGCGGATCGGCGAGCAGCTCGGCGCCGACAGGCAGATAGGGGGATGCCGCGCCGTCGAGCGTGAGCACGGCGGGTGCGGAGTGCGCGATCGCCTCCTCATCCACCCACCCGATCGCCACGCGGCCGGGTGAGGCAGCGGGCCGGGTCGACGGCAGGGTCGTGGTCGGCGCGACCGGCGGCGCTGAGGCGACGGCGCCCACCACGCCGGCACTGGAGGCCGCCGCGGTCGGGGCGGGGGTGCGCGAGGCGATGGGACCGGTGGTCGCGGCCTGCGCCAGTGCGCCGGTGGCGTCGAAAGTCGCCGTGGGACCGCTCGGCACGCTGCTGGGGATGTCGTCGGAGGCGAACGGATCGGTCGACACCGTGCGGGACGCGCCCGGCATCCGTCCGCGTCGCGGGGACGCAGGCGGGGGCGCGGCGGTCTCGTCCGGAGTCACGTGCCCAAATTACCCCCTCCCGCCGGGGCTATAATCATTCTGTCAACACGGGAGTCCGGTGTGCCGGGCTGAGAGGAAGCGAAAAACGCTTCGACCGTCGAACCTGATCTGGGTCATGCCAGCGCAGGAAGGAGATCTGCAATGAGCACTTCCACGTCCACCCGTCGCGCTTCTCGTCGAGGATTCGCTGACATCGTCTGGCGGTGGCGCGTCGTCGACATCGTCGTAGCCAGCGTCATCGCCGTGGCCTGCGCCGTCGTATTCCTGGTGTGGAATGTCGGCTACGAGGCGCCGAGCGCCGTCCTCAAGCCGCTCCTGCCCGGACTCCAGGGGCTCCTGGCGGGGCCGTGGCTCGTTGCGGGCGTGCTGGGCGGGCTCATCATCCGCAAGCCGGGTGCCGCGCTGTACACCGAGCTCGTCGCTGCGATCATCTCCGCGCTGATCGGCAATCAGTGGGGGCCGCTGACCATCGTGTCGGGCCTCGTGCAGGGCCTGGGCGCCGAACTGGTATTCCTGGTCTTCGCCTACGCGGTCTGGCGCCTGCCGGTGGCGATCCTCGCCGGTGCCGGCGCGGGACTGGCCTGCGGCATCAACGACCGCATCCTCTGGTACGCCGGCGCGGACACGACCTTCACGATCGTCTACATCGTCTGCACGACGATCTCGGGCGCGGTGATCGCCGGAGCCGGGTCGTGGTTCATCGCGCGCGGGCTTGCGGCGACCGGCGCGCTGAACAGGTTCGCCTCGGGTCGCGAAGCAGCGCGGCGCATCTAGCGTGCCGTTCGCGCCGTGACGTCCGCGCGGGGTGGTGTCGTGCCCGCGGCCGTCGAGGCCCGCGGCTGGGGCTGGCGCTATGCGACGCGCCGCAAGTGGGCTGTTCGAGATGCCTCCTTCCGGATCGCGCCGGGCGAGCGCGTGCTTCTGCTCGGCGCGTCCGGATCGGGGAAGTCGACGCTGCTGCACGGGCTCGCCGGCGTCCTCGGCGGAGACGACGAGGGCGAGCAGATCGGTGAGCTGACGGTCGGCGGCGAGCCGGCTGCGCGTGTGCGCGGTCGTGCGGGCATGGTGCTCCAGGATCCCGACAGTCAGGCGATCCTCGCGCGTGTGGGCGACGACGTCGCGTTCGGCTGCGAGAACCTCGGCGTGCCCCGCGACGAGATCTGGCAGAGGGTGCGACACGCGCTCGACGCGGTCGGGCTCGAGGTCGCGCTCGACCGGCCGACCTCGGCGCTGTCGGGCGGGCAGAAGCAGCGGCTCGCGCTGGCCGGGGTCATCGCGATGCGCCCGGGCGTCATCCTGCTCGATGAGCCGACCGCGAACCTCGACCCCGCCGGTGTCACGGAGGTGCGGGATGCCGTGGGCCGGGTGCTCGATGCCACCGGTGCGACGCTCGTCGTGGTCGAGCACCGGCTCGATGCCTGGCTGCCGCTCGTCGACCGGGTGCTCGTGCTCGGGAACGGCGCCGACGGGTCGGGAGTGATCGCCGACGGAACGCCCGACGCCGTGCTGCGGGACCGGGGCAGGGAGCTCGCCGCCGGCGGCGTGTGGGTTCCCGGCATCCCGCCCGCGTTCCCTCCTGCGCCGGGGTCGCTTCCCGGGGAGGCGCTGCTGAGCGCCGAGTCCCTCACCGTGTCGCGTGTGCCCGGCATCCCCGTCGCCGGCCCGCTCGACCTGGAAGTGAGAGCAGGGGAGGCGCTCGGGATCGTCGGGCCGAACGGCGCCGGCAAATCGACCCTCGGCCTCACCCTGGCGGGGCTCATCCCGCCCGCATCCGGCCGGGTCGCGGCATCCGCTTCGCTTTCGGCGGGCGCGACGTCGGCGCCGATCGCGTGGCCGTCGCGGGCGCTGCTGACGCGCATCGGCACCGTCTTCCAGGATCCGGAGCACCAGCTGCTCACGACGAGCGTGCGCGCCGAGCTGGAGGTGGGGCCTCGCGCGCTCGGACTGCACACCGCCGAGATCGCCGAGCGGGTCGACGAGCTTCTCGATCGCCTGCGCCTGGCCCCCCTCGCCGAGGCGAACCCCTACACGCTGTCGGGCGGCGAGAAGCGGCGGCTGACCGTCGCGGCGATGCTCGCGACGGGACCGCGCGTGATGGTGCTCGATGAGCCCACATTCGGGCAGGATGCCGCCACCTGGGCCGAGCTCGTGGCGATCATCGCGCGCCTCCGCGACGACGGGGCCGCGATCGTGGCGATCACCCACGACGAGACGGTGCTCGAGGCGCTCCGTGCGCGCCGATTCGCCGTGGGAGCCGGAACGTGAGCGCGGGGCCGGCCCCACCCGTGCGTCGCGGGCCGATCGCGAACCTGAACCCGGTCGCGAAGCTCGGCGCCGCGCTGCTGATCGCGCTGCCGCTCGTGCTCACGATCGATCCCGTGTCGGCCGCTGTCGCGCTGCTGCTCGAGCTTCCGCTGCTCGCCGCCGCCGGACTCGGCTGGCGCGAATTCTGGGTGCGCACCCTCCCGATCTGGCTCGCGGCGCCGCTGGCCGGCCTCACGATCGCGCTCTACGGCGCCACGAGCGGCGAGGTGTACGTCGAATGGTTCGTGGTGCGCATCAGCGAGGGGTCCCTCACCCTCGCGCTCGCCACGTTCTTCCGCGTGCTCGCGATCGGGCTGCCGGCGGTCGTGCTGTTCGTCACCGTCGACCCGACCGACCTCGCCGATGGTCTCGCGCAGCTGCTCAGGCTGCCCGCGCGCTTCGTCCTGGGTGCTCTCGCCGGGATGCGGCTGCTGGGCCTGCTGACCGATGACTGGCGGGCGCTGGCCCTCGCCCGACGCGCGCGCGGCGTCGCCGACACCGGTCGTGTGCGGCGGGTGCTCGGCATGGCGTTCGCGCTCCTGGTGCTGTCGATCCGGCGCGGATCCACGCTCGCGACCGCGATGGAAGCGCGCGGATTCGGCGGCAGCGGGCCGCGCACCTGGGCGCGCGAGTCGCGCTTCGGATGGCGCGAGTGGATGCTGCTCCTGGCCGGGGCGGCGATCTCGGCGATCGCCGTGACCGTGGCCGTGCTCACCGGCTCGTGGAACTTCATCCTCGGCGCGACCGCCTGACCGCGTCGGGCGGATTCAGCCGGCCGCGACGAGCCGTTCGTACGCGGGCTGCAGGGCCGGGAAGTAGTCGTCCCACGCGACGGTGGCGGCATCCCGACCCTCGTGCACCGCCACCAGGCGGTCGAGGTAGTACTCCCAGCCGGGTCCGATCGATCCGATGTCGTCTTCGGGGTTGAGGCGCTGGCCGAACGTGAGCGTCGTGGCGCCGCTTCGCTGATCGAGTTCGAACCACAGGTGCCACGCCCCGGTGCCCTGCGACGTGTCGCCCGCGAACCGGCGGGGCGGATCGCATTCGAGGATCGTGTACCGCTCGGCTTGGGCATCCTCGCTCTCGGCGGTCATGAAGAAGTCCACGTGTCCGGTCGCCGGGTCGCCCTCCCAGCGACCGATCCACCGTTCGAGCTGTGAGCTCTCGGTGAGCTCACGCCAGAGCTGAGATGCGGATGCCGCGAACGTGCGTGTGAGCACGAGGTTCGGTCGTCCGTCGATCGTGGTCACGGTGCCGGTGATGGTCGTCATGTCGCGTTCCAGAGATCCCGGTAGTAGGCGAGGCGCAGGTGATCCGGCTCGACGCCGTAGGCATGGATGAGGGCCTCATCCCACCCCGGTCCATAGTTCCACTCGGTGCTCATGGCCGCCACCGCGATGTCGGCCCATCGGTCGCCGGTGCCCAGTGCGCCGAAGTCGACGTGTCCGCTCCACCTTCCGTCGTCGCCGATGAGCATGTTCGGCGAGCACGCGTCGCCGTGGCAGACCACGAGCCGGTCGATCGCGGGAGGCTCGCGCAGATCGTCGGGCACGCGGATGCCGCGGCGCTCGGCGTTGGCCCGCCGCGAAGGGACGCTCCACTCGAACGGGCACTCGTCCACCGGCAGTGCTTCGTGTAGGGCACGGAGTCCCTCGCCGATCGCCTGCACCGCGATCGCCGGCTGCGCGACCCACCTCGGAACGACGGCGCTCTCGCCGGGGATCGCAGCGCTCACGAGCCACTCCTCGCTCGCATCTGCCCCGTGCGTGAGAACGCGGGGCACCGCCGCGAACCGGCCCGCCCAGGCGAGCCGCTCCGCTTCGCCGGCGAAGGTCGTCTCCGCGTTGCGTGGACCGTGCTTGATGAACCGTCCGTCGTCCGTGCGAAAGGTGGTGCCGCCGAGCTCGTTCACCCACACGGGCTCGAGCGCCGCGTCGCCTGCGAGCGAGAGCACCACGTCGGGGACGGCGACCGGCTCGGAGGGGATCCACATGACCTCCATTCTCGTCACCGCTACGCTTGCCGACGAGCGGATGCCGCGTGGCGTGCGTCACCGCCCGTCGAGGCCGCCGCCCCGGCAACCGCACGAGTCCGCCGCCCGGCGCCGAGTGCAGTGACACTGAGTCCCGCCTAGAGTGGGATGCAGTCGCACAGTTCGAAGGAGAGCACATGGACATCACGGGCGCCTCCGCCCTCGTGACCGGCGGTGCGAGCGGGCTCGGCCTCGCCACCGCGCGCCGACTCGCAGCGGCCGGTGCCGCGGTCACCGTCATCGACCTGCCCGCTTCTGCCGGGTCCGACGTCGCCGCGGAGCTCGGTGGGACCTTCGCCCCAGCGGACGTCACGGACCCGGAACAGGTCGCAGCCGCCGTGCGCACCGCCGCGGCATCCGGGCCTCTTCGCGTCGTCGTCAACTGCGCCGGCATCGCCCCGCCGGCGAAAGTGCTCGATCGTGACGGCAACCCCTCGCCGCTCGACGCGTTCGAGCGCATCATCCGTGTGAACCTCATCGGCACCTACAACGTGATCGCCCAGGCATCCGCCGTGATGTCGCGCACCGACCCCGACCCCGAGAGCGGAGATCGCGGCGTGATCGTCAGCACGGCGAGCGTCGCGGCGTTCGACGGCCAGATCGGGCAGCCCGCGTACTCGGCCAGCAAGGGCGGCGTGCACGCGATGACCCTGCCGATCGCCCGCGAGCTGGCGCGCTACGGCATCCGCGTCGTCACGATCGCCCCCGGGATCATGGAGACGCCGATGCTCGCCGGTCTGCCGCAGGCCGCGCAGGACTCGCTCGGCGAGCAGGTGCCGTACCCCGCCCGGCTCGGCCGCCCGGACGAGTACGCGCGACTGGTGATGTCGATCGTCGACAACGGCTACCTCAACGGCGAGACGATCCGCCTGGACGGTGCGATCCGGATGGCCCCGAAGTGATCGACGCCGACGCGCCGACACCCGATCAAGGAGACTCATGACCGAATCGATCCTGCTCACGCGCGACGGCGCGCTCGCCCGAGTGACCTTCAATCGCCCTGCGTATCTGAACGCGATGGACTTCGACATGGGCACCCTGTGGCGTGACATCGCCCACGAGGTGACGTCCGACTCGTCGGTGGGGGCCGTGATCCTGGATGCCGCAGGCCCGGCTTTCTGCGCGGGCGGCGACGTCGTCGCGATGGCGACCTCCGGTGCGGGCGGCGACGCCGTCACCGCGACCGCGCACGTCATCCATGACGGCATCCGCACCTGGGCCCTCTCGGACAAGCCGATCGTCGCCGCCGTGCAGGGCGCGGTCGCCGGCGGCGGGCTGGGTCTGATGCTGTCGGCCGACTACATCGTCGCGGCCGACTCGGCGAAGTTCGTGAGCAAGTACGCCAACATCGGCCTGACGCCCGATCTCGGGGTGTCGACCCTGCTGCCGGCGGCGGTCGGTCAGCGCCGCGCGCTGCAGCTCCTGCTGCAGGACCGCACGCTGGATGCCGCCGAGGCGCTGGACTGGGGCCTGGTCGCCGAGGTCGTGCCGGTCGCCGAGGTCGCCGGCCGGGCCGAGCAGATCGCCCGCTTCTGGCTCGAGAACGCCACGGTAGCCTTCGGCCAGGCCAAGCGCCTCGTCCGCGTCGGCGCCCACCGCACGTTCGAGGAGAACCTGGCCGATGAGGCCGCCACGATCGGCGCGCGCTTCGACACCGACGAGTCCAAGCTCCGCGTCGCGGCCTTCGCCGCGGCATCCCGCAAGCAGTCCACCTCGAAGGAGAACTCTTGAGCACCTCGACAGCCTCGGCGCACGGCCTTGCAGGCAAGACCATCCTGATGTCGGGCGGCAGCCGCGGCATCGGCCTCGCGATCGCGCTGCGAGCGGCCGCCGACGGCGCGAACGTCGCGCTTCTCGCCAAGACCGACTCGCCGCATCCGAGGCTCGAGGGCACGGTGCACTCCGCCGCCGAGCAGATCCGCGCGGCGGGCGGCAACGCGCTGCCGATCGTCGGCGACGTGCGCAACGACGATGACATCACCGAGGCCGTGCTGAAGACCCAGGGCGAGTTCGGCGGCATCGACATCGTGGTCAACAACGCGAGCGTGATCGACCTGTCGCCGTCCCTGGACCTCACCGCGAAGAAGTACGACCTCATGCAGGACGTCAACGTGCGCGGCACGTTCATGCTCTCGCAGGCGGCCGTGCCGATCCTGCGCGGGTCCGGCAACCCGCACATCCTCTCGCTGTCGCCGCCGCTCAACCTCGATCCGAAGTGGCTCGGCGCGCACACCGGCTACACGCTCGCCAAGTACGGCATGACGATGGTCACGCTCGGCTTCGCAGCGGAGTTCGCGAAGGACGGGATCGCCGCCAACACGCTCTGGCCGCGGACGACGATCGCGACCGCTGCGGTGCAGAACCTGCTCGGCGGAGACCTGGTGATGGCCGCCAGCCGCACTCCCGAGATCTACGCCGACGCCGCGTACGCGGTGCTCACGCGTCCGTCGCGCGAGTACACCGGGCAGACGCTGATCGTCGAGGACGTGCTGACGGATGCCGGTGTCACCGACTTCTCGCGCTACGCCGCGGTGCCCGGCACTCCCGACGACCGGCTGTTCCCCGACATCTTCCTCTAGCCCGGCGGCCTGGCGCCCGCCCGCGAGACCCGGGTGCGCGGGTCGTCGCGGCGTCGTAGGGTGTCGGCATGGGCGTGCGGAGCCTGTTCCCGATCCTGAACTCGCGCGATCTGCCGAGACTCGTGAGCTTCTACGAGGACGCGCTCGGGGCGACGGTCGAGTACCGGTTCGCGAGCGGCGACGAGGACGACTACGTGTCGCTGCGCCTCGGCACCGAGGCGCTCGGCATCGGGCGCGTGCCCGATGCGCCGACATCCGGCGACCGAGTGGCGCTCTGGTTCTACGTCGACGATGTGGATGCCGTGTTCGCGGCGTGGATGCGGCTCGGCGGCGAAACGGTCCAGCCGCCGGCCGACATGCCCTGGGGTGAGCGGGTCGCGCAGGTGCGCGATCCCGACGGCAACCTCGTGAACCTCGGTGCGGAGCCGTAGGTCTCGCGTCAGTGCTTGTTGCCGCTGAAGAGCAGGATGCCGCCGAGCCCGATCATCAGCCCGCCTCCGGTCGCCGACAGCGCGGCGATGCGCTTCGGCGACTTGCCGAACCAACTGCGGGCGCCGGCCGCCGCGAGCGCCCATGCGCCGTCGGACAGCAGCGCGATCACGAAGAAGATCAGCCCCAGCTGGATCATCTGCAGCGGCACCGCGCCGGCGTCCAGATCGACGAACTGGGGCAGGACGGCGACGAAGAACGCGATCGTCTTCGGGTTGGTGAGGCCCACGACGAAGCCTTCCGCGAGCTGCCGCAGGTGCGAGCGGGGCAGCGCCCCGGAGGTCGCGGCCTCGGCGGCGCGGTTGCGATGCCGGATCGCCTGCACGCCGAGGAACATGAGGTACAGGGCGCCGGCGACTTTCACGATCGTGAAGAGCACGACCGATCGCGCGACGATCCCGCCCACACCGATCGCGACGAGGCCGATGACCGGCAGCAGTCCCAGCGCGTTGCCGAGCACGCTCAGCAGTCCCCCGAGGCGGCCCAGCGCGAGCGCGCGGCCGATCGTGAACAGCACGCTCGGCCCGGGAATGACGATGAGTACGAGCGCGGCCACGGTGAAGGCGAGGAGGTTCTGCGGCGGGACCACATCCACACGATAGTGGCGGATGCCGCGGCGTCCGCCGCAGGCGATCGCTCAGTCGCCCGCGTCCGGAGTGATCAGGATCGTCACGAAACCGCCTGGACCCCAAAGGAAGCTGATGCTCTGCTCGGGCGTCATTCCCGCCGGCCGCTCGGCGGGGGCGATCTGCGTGTAGGGCACCGACACGAGCAGGTCTCCGTCGGCCCTCCACTCCCGTGCGACGCAGCGCGATCGGGTGCCCGACTCGGCCGCGATCAGGAGGCAGTGCTCATCGCCGCGCCTGCTCGGTGCTGCGCCGATCCACAGCGCCCAGCCGTAGTACTCGCCGAGGGGCTGCGCCCACGTCATGTCGCCGCTGACCGGGAACGCGGGCACATCGGCGTCCGAGGAGAGGTCGACGTACCCGCCGGTCGTGGCGTCGATGAATACGCGGATGACGATCTCGCCGTCCGGGTCGGACGCGACTCCGCCCGCGGACTCCATGCCCGGAGGGTCCTCCAGCGCGGCGGCGATCTCCGTCTGCCGCGCGGCCTGCGCGCCGCCGACCGCGCCCAGGGCGATCGCCAGCACGGCCGCCGCGGCAATCGAGCCGACGTGCCAGTGACGCCGGGGACCTCGCTCGGTGAGCGGCTCCCGAGAGGAGGGCGGCACCGGCTGCGGCTCATCCGCCGCGAGCTCGATGGCCGGCACGCTGCCCTCGAGCGGGCTGCCGGCCTCCGAACCCGCCTCGTCTGCGAGTGCGCCCGCCGTCGGCAGGGCGAGCTCTTCGAGCTGGACGAGCCGTTCCAGAGCGGCGGCGTCATCGGCGATGTCGGCTGACGGCCCGTACGCGCGGATGCGCAGCGCGTTCAGCTCGGCGCGTTCCTCGGCGTCCACGGTCACCGACCCCCGCCCGAGCGCCCGGGAGGAGAAGACCGCGTCACTGCGTCCCCCACGGTCCTCACGGTACCCCCGCCGAGCGGCTGCGGGGCCGGCGCTCGTGCGGGCCAGCCTTTGCGCAGGTGCGTCCCCTACCCTGAGGGCATGACGACCAGGCCCGAGGGAACGCCCGTGCGACAGGTGCGCCCGAAGACCGAAGGCTGGCAGCAGAAGAAGGATGCCGAGGGCAGGCCGCTCCTTCAGTTCGCCAGCCCGAAGCGCGGGAAGCCGCCCGTGCACCTCGCGGATCTGACGCCGGATGAGCGCGTCGCGAGGGTGAGGGAGCTCGGTATGCCGGGCTTCCGCGCGAAGCAGCTCGAGAAGCACTACTTCACGCATTGGACGCACGATCCGGAAGCGATGACCGACCTGCCCGCCGACGGTCGGAGCGAATTCGTCCACGGGATGCTGCCTCCGCTGCTGACCGAGGTGCGACGACTCCAGACCGACCGTGGCGACACCATCAAGTTCCTGTGGAAGCTGCACGACGGCGCGCTGGTCGAGTCCGTGCTGATGCGGTATCCCGGCCGGATCACGCTGTGCGTGTCCTCCCAGGCCGGGTGCGGGATGAACTGCCCGTTCTGCGCGACCGGCCAGGCGGGACTCACGCGCAACATGTCGGCCGCCGAGATCGTCGAGCAGATCGTCCGGGCCAACCGCCTGATCGCCGAGGGCGGATTGGGCGCCCCTCGACAGGCTCGGGAACCGGTGCGGAATCCCGAGCGGGTGGGCAACATCGTGTTCATGGGCATGGGCGAGCCGCTCGCCAACTACTCGCGGGTCATGCAGGCGGTACGCGTGATGACCGACAAGCAGCACGGACTGGGCATGAGCGCCCGCGGCATCACGGTCTCGACGGTCGGGCTCGTGCCCGCGATCACGAAGCTCGCGAACGAGGACATCCCGGTCACCTTCGCGCTGTCGCTGCACGCGCCCGATGATCGGCTGCGCGACGAGCTCATCCCGGTGAACTCGCGGTGGAAGGTCGACGAGGCGCTGGATGCCGCGCGGAACTACTTCGACAAGACCGGACGCCGGGTCTCGATCGAGTACGCCCTGATCAAGGACATGAACGACCACGCGTGGCGCGCCGACCTGCTCGCCGAGAAGCTCAACGCCCGCGGTCGCGGCTGGGTGCACGTGAACCCCATCCCGCTCAACCCCACGCCGGGCTCGATCTGGACCGCATCCGAGGTGTCGGTGCAGAACGAGTTCGTCCGCAGGCTCAATGACGCCGGCATCCCGACGACTCTGCGCGATACCCGCGGCAAAGAGATCGACGGCGCGTGCGGCCAGCTGGTCGCCACGGCCGAAGACGAGGCGGTCGCAGCCGTCACCCCGCTCGAGAACTGATTCCCGCGGACGCGCCGTCGGCCTGACAGAATCGGCACATGCCGAACTGGCTCGCCTTTGCGCTCGTCACCCTCGCGTTCGCCGCGGTCGCGACCTGGGTCTCGCGCCGGCTGCTCGACACCCCGGTCGGCTGGCTGCGCTCGCTGATCTTCTCGATCGTCGTGTTCTCGCTGAGCATCCCGCTGGTGCTCTGGATGCTCGAACAGTCGAACGTCTACGCGGACGGGCAATTCCTCGTCGCCTGGCCGATCGCCACGACCATCCTGGCCCTCATCCTCGGCTGGGTGTTCGCAGTGGTCGTGGTCGTGATCGTGGTGAGCGAGTTCCTCGTGCCCACACGGCCGCTCCGCAATCCGATCGTCGTGATCCGCAATGCGATCCGGCGTCGCGACCGTGCACGTCGCTACGCGCAGATCGTCGTCATCGCCTCGCGCCACGGCATCGGGCTCTACCAGAACCGCGCACGGGGCTACAGCGACGAACTGCCGGAGGCGCTCGTCGGCGCGCTCAACGAGGCGGGCGTGACGTTCGTCAAGCTGGGTCAGGTGCTTTCCTCCCGCGCGGATGTCCTGCCCCCTCAACTTGTCAATGCGCTGTCCACGCTCCAGATGGACTCCACCCCGATCCCGTGGGCCGAGGCCGAAGCGGCGATCCGCCACGAGCTGCGTCGCCCCCTCGACGAGGTGTTCGCCTCCGTCGACCAGACCCCGTTGGCTGCGGCATCCGTCGCCCAGGTCCACGCCGCAACGCTGAAGAACGGCGAGCGGGTCGTGGTGAAGATCCAGCGGCCGCGGGCCCGCGCGCAGGTGACGACCGACCTCGACATCCTCGAGCGGCTCGCCGCGGACGCCGAGCGGCGCACCGAATGGGCGCGCGACTACGGGGCGCGGGCACTGGCCGCCGAGTTCGCGCGGACCCTGCGCGAGGAGCTCGACTACCGCGTCGAGGCCGCCAACACCGAGATGCTCCGCGGTGCGATCGAGCGGTCGCAGTCGCCGGCGCTCAACATCCCGACCGTCCACCACGACATCTCGACGTCGCGAATGCTGGTGCTCGAGCGCGCGGACGGCATTCCGTTCAGCCGTCTCACGCCGGATGCCCTGCCGCCGGATGCCGCGCGGAGAGTCGTCGACGGGGTGGTCGATTCGGTCTTCGAGCAGATCGCCGTCCGGGGAGTGTTCCACGCCGACCTGCACGCGGGCAACCTGATCCTCGCGCAGAACGGGACGGTCACGCTGATCGACTTCGGCGCGATCGGCATACTCGAGCGCAGCGTCCGCCGACTGCTCGCCCCGCTCCTGGTCGCGATCGCGAACGATGACGACGTGTCGGCCACCGACATCGTGCTGCTGCTGTGCGCGCCGATTTCGGGGGGCAGTGTGGAGCAGGCCGTTCTGCAGCACGACATCGGCGCGATCCTCACCCGAGTCGCGAACGCGCAGGTGGGCGAGAACGTCTTCACCGCGCTGATCGACGTGCTGCGCCGGCACCGCCTCGCGATGCCGCCGTCGCTGCTGCTCGTGTTCCGCACCCTCATCTCCCTCGAGGGCTCGCTGCGCCGCCTGGTCCCCGGCTACGACATGGTCGGCCGCGGGCTCTCACGCGCCCCGCACATCGCGCTGCAGCTCGCCTCGCCGAGGACGGTGATGCTTGGTCTCCAGGCGCAGTCGGCGATCCTGTCGGAGCAGATGCGGCGCCTCCCGCGCCGGATCGAGGGCATCACGCAGGCGCTGCAGGACGGCACGTTCCAGGTGCGGGTGCGGGCGCTGGAGAGCGCGGACGACCGCCGCTGGCTGGACTCGATCCTGGGCGAGGTGACCGCGACGGTGGTCGGCGTCGCGCTGGTGGCGACGGGCTTCTTCCTGGCCGTCTCGGACGTCGGGCCGGAGCTCGCCGAAGGCGTGCGCACGTTCTCGTTCCTGGGCAGCGTGCTGGGGCTCGGCGGGATGCTGCTGCTCCTGCGCAGCCTCAGCGGCGCCTTCCGCCGGCGAGCACCAGAGCAGTGACGAGGCGCGCGTCAAGCCCGGCGCCCGGGTCCGTCACCGCCGGTAGCGTTGTCGGATGGTCAATTATCGATATCTCGGCAACAGCGGTCTCAAGGTCTCGGAGATCACCTACGGCAACTGGGTGACGCACGGGTCGCAGGTGGACGATGCGGCGGCGATCGCCACCGTCCACGCCGCACTTGATGCCGGTATCACCACGTTCGACACCGCCGACGTCTACGCCAACACCGCGGCCGAGACGGTGCTCGGCAAGGCGATCGACGGCCAGCGCCGCGAGTCGCTGGAGATCTTCACCAAGGTGTACTGGCCGACCGGCCCCAAGGGTCCGAACGACAGCGGCCTGAGCCGCAAGCACATCATGGAGTCCATCAACGGGTCGCTGAAGCGGCTGGGCACCGACTACGTCGAGCTGTACCAGGCCCACCGCTACGACTACGAGACGCCGATCGAGGAGACGTTCCAGGCGTTCGCCGACGTCGTGCGACAGGGCAAAGCGCTCTACATCGGCGTGTCCGAGTGGACCGCCGAGCAGCTGCGCGAGGGGCACGCGCTCGCGAAGCAGCTCGGCATCCAGCTCATCTCCAACCAGCCGCAGTACTCGATGCTCTGGCGAGTGATCGAGGGCAAGGTCGTCCCGGCTTCGGAGGAGCTCGGCATCTCGCAGATCGTCTGGTCGCCGATGGCGCAGGGCGTGCTGAGCGGCAAGTACCTCCCCGGACAGCCCGCCCCGGAGGGCTCCCGCGCGACCGACGAGAAGAGCGGCGCGGGCTTCATCAAGCGCTTCATGGACGAGGACGTGCTCACAGCCGTGCAGCGCCTCAAGCCGATCGCCGACGAGGCGGGGCTCACGATGCCCCAGCTCTCGATCGCGTGGGTGCTGCAGAACCCGAACGTCGCCGCAGCACTCGTGGGCGCCTCCCGGCCCGAGCAGATCGCGTCGAACGTCGCCGCATCTGGTGTGACGCTCGACGCCGCGACGATGGCGGCCATCGACGAGGCCGTGGGCGGCGTCGCGGTCACCGACCCGGAGGAGACCTACTCGGTCTCGCCGAAGTCGCGGCCCTGAGCGGTCGCGTCGACGCATGGCGGTGACGAGCTCCGGCATCCTCCTCTACCGGCTGGGAGGGGAGGTGCCGGAGGTGCTCATAGCGCACATGGGCGGCCCGTACTGGGCTGCGAAGGACGACGCGGCCTGGTCGATCCCGAAGGGCGAGTACGACCCGGACGCCGAGTCGGCTCTGGATGCCGCCCTCCGCGAGTTCGCAGAGGAGCTCGGAGTCCCGGCGCCCGACGTGCCGTACGCCGAGCTCGGCACCTTCCCGTACTCGTCGGGCAAGCGCGTCACCGTGTTCGTCGCGGACGGTGCCGGGTTCTCGCTCGACGAGCTGGAGTTCGGCGAGTTCGAGCTGGAGTGGCCGCCGCGCTCGGGCAGGATGCAGTCGTTCCCCGAGGTAGACCGGGCGGACTGGACGACGCTGGATGCCGCTCGCGAGCGCCTGGTGAAGGGCCAGCGAGCGGCGCTCGACGCGCTGGAACGGCACCTCGAGGAGGCGAGCGGCTAGCTCGCAGAATCCGCCGGCTCCGCGATCACGATGCCGCCGGGCATCAGGGTGTAGGCCACGAGCTCGCCGAGTCCCGTGAACACATCGCTGTCCGCGTCGGCGTACCATGCGGGAAGCAGCACGGTCACCGGGTTCGCGTAGGCGTTCTCGACCGGGATGCAGGTGATGGATGCCTCGGGCAGGTCCGCGATGATCATGCAGAACCTGTGGTCGAGTGTCGGGCCGACGCCCACCGTCCGACCGTAGAGGAGCCCGTGCGGGCGGAGCTGGTCGCGGACCATCCGGTCGGCGATCCGCTCCGTCCCGGCGAGGCTCAGCACGTCCTCGCGAAGTCCGTCGATGTAGAGCCGGTAGCTGGCGCGATACGACGCCTCACGCTGCGCGTTGACCGTTGCGGCGATGCGCGCATTGTCGGCGGCGAGGGCTTCGGCGGCGGAGAGCCGGGCCGCACTCCACCCGGCTCCGCCGAGCAGCAGGGCGACCGCTGCCGTGGCGGCGACGAGCGCGCCGTGCCAGCGCGGGGCGCGGCGACTCGGCACGAGGGGCGGCGATGCCGCCGCAGCCACGGGCTCGGGCGGGCCGGCGGGGGATCCGGCATCCGGTTCGGCGGGGGATCCGGCGTCCGGTTCGGCGCTCCGCGCTACCGCGGGGGGAGGGGGCGGCGCTGCCGCCGGGGAAGGCGAGCGCGCGCGTCGCACCCGCTCTTCGAGCGCGCTCAACCGGACGAGGGCATCGGCATCGCCGAAGATGTCGGCATCCGGCCCATAGGCGCGCCGGCGCAGCGCGTCGAGCTCGGTCATCTCGGCGTGCGCGACGTCGCCCGATGGCTCGTCTCCCACGGTTCCAGCGTACGACCGGCCGCGGCCCCGCGGGCGGGCGGACGTCGTCACTCCGACGAGCGCTCGGTGTCCCACTCCTCGAGGAGCTGCGGCATGCGGCGGGAGAGGAACCGGAAGAACTCCGACATGTCGCGTGCGCGTGCGACCGACAGCGGCGCAGCGGTGTTCTCGTCGGCGACCCGGTCGACGAAGTCGGCGAGCCGCTCGTAGAGCGGCATGTTCGCGGTCAGCACCACGTGCCAGCCGTCGTCTGCGATGTCGTAGCGGTCCCGCCGGTCGCCGCGATGCGGCAGCCGGTGGATGATGTGGATCGCCTGCAGATAGCGGACGGCGCCCGAGACGGCCGCCGCCGAGACGCCGAGTCGCTCGGCGAGCTCGGCCGCGGTGTAGCCCTCATCGGGCGAGCCGACGAGCGCCATCATCACGCGAGCGGGCATGCGGGGCATCCCCGCGGCCGTCATCATCGCCGCCGCCTGTTCGGCCGGCTCCGTCCCCGGGTGCTGCACGCCGGTCATCCCGCCGGAGCCAGTTCGCGGCGGCGCATGAGCGCCGTCGCCGCACCGCCGATGGTCGCGACGGCGAGGATCAGCCACCAGAAGCCCTGCAGGTCCACGCCGTCGCCGGTCACGGTCGGGGCGATCGCGATGGGCGCGATGTGGACGAGCCAGTCGGGGAAGCCGAACAGCGGGCCGAAGAGTCCCAACACCATGGCGAGCACCACGAGAGTCCACCCCAGGGGGATGGTCAGCCGGGGCGCGAGGACGAAGATCAGAGCGGTCACGACGAGGAAGACGGATGCCGCAACCACCTGGCCCGCAGCCACGACCGACACGTCGCCCATGAGCGACCAGTCGCCGTTGCGCCCGGCGATTCCGAGAGCGGCCCCGACCGCGGCGGACGCGGCGACCAGCACGATGGCGGCGAATCCGACGGCCACGTAGCCGGCCAGCCAGCGCACTCGGTCGACCGGGGTGGCGAGCACTGCTTCGGCCGTGCCATTCGCCTCATCCTGACGCGCCCGGCACACGGTCTGCACGGCTGCGCATGCGGCGAGGATGCCGAGCATCTCGAAGAAGATCACGATCGCGCCCTGCTCGATGCTGCCGTTCGCGCTGATGACGCTGAGGATCGCCTCCACCGACGGCAGTCGGGTCACGACGTCGCTGAGCACCCCGGCTAGGCTCGTCGCCAGCAGACCGGTGATCAGCCCGCCGGCGCACCAGCCGATGATGGAGCCGCGGCTCATCCGCCAGACGAGCGTCGTGGGCCCCGCCAGCGCCGCTGGTGCGTCCCGCCGCCCCCCGCGTTCGGGAACGAGGCTCGCACCGAGGTCGCGGGAAGACTGCAGTGCCAGCGACGCGGCCGCCAGAGCGAGGCCGAATCCGACGCACAGCAGGAGCGGCCACGCGTTGTCGTCGGCGAAGGGCCGGGAGTTCTCACCCCAGCCGAAGGGAGACAGCCAGGTCAGCCATGAACTCTCGATGCGCTGCAGGTCCGCCGCCGGCGTACCGAGCGCGTTGCCGAGCCCGCCGATGAGGAACGTCAGCAGCAGCACCCAGACGGCGAGCGAGTTCGCGCCGCGGGACGTGCGCATCAGCTGGCCTGCGAGCAGTCCGACGCCGAGGAACGAGACGCCGACCGCCGCCGCCCCCAGCCCCGCCACGAACGATCCGCGGGGCGCCAGGCCCGTGGTGATCAACGCGAGCGCGGTGAGCAGTCCGAGTGCCAGATCAGCCAGGATGCCGTGGGTGAGCGTCGCGAAGAGGGGCAGAATCCGCCCGGCGGGAGTCGCGGCGACCAGTTCGGCGCGGCCCAGTTCCTCGTCCATCCGGGTGTGGCGCACCGCGAGGAACGAACTCATGAAGGCGGCATTCATCGCGAGGAAGGGGAAGATCAGGAACAGCATGAAGGCGCCCTCGTCCGCCCCCGAGGGCAGGCCCCGGAAGAGCATGATGACCGGGTTCGCGATCGCGGTCGCCAGCAGAGCCTGACGGTCCTGCTGCGTGCCGTAGGACTGGCTCACTCCGATGTAGGTGACGTACGCCAGGAGGGCTGTGCCGACGATCCACAGCAGCAGCTGCCAGCGGTCGCGGCGAAACCGCTCCCGCAGCAGCGTCGTGAAGACCCTCATCGCCCCGCCGTTGCCCGGCGATCGCGGCGCGACCCGGTCTCGCCGTCAGGGTGTGGCTCGGCACCGGCCGTGATCGTTTGAAGGTCGTCACCGTAGTGGCGGAGGAACAGCTCCTCGAGGGAGGGCGGCTCGACCCGGAGACCCGTCACCTGGCGACGCGAGAGCTCGGGAAGCGCCGAGGCCACCTCGTCGCTGTCGATCGTGAACCACGCGCGGCCTTCGGCGATGCGGGGCTCATGCGCGCCGGGGATGCCGGCTGCAGCGGCGGCATCATCCGCCTCGAAGGAGACCTCGGTGCGGGTGAGGTGCCGCAGCTCGGCCAGGGTGCCGGTCTCGACGACTCTGCCGGCGCGGATGATGCTGACCCGATCGCACAGCAGCTCGACCTCGGAGAGGATGTGGCTCGAGAGCAGCACGGTGGCGCCGGCCTCCTTCATCCGTGCCATCTCGCGACGGAACACGACCTCCATGAGAGGGTCGAGCCCGCTCGTCGGCTCGTCGAAGATGTACAGGTCGGCGGGCACGGCGAGCGCCGCGATCAGGGCGACCTTCTGGCGGTTGCCCTTCGAGTACGCGCGGCCCTTCGTCCGCGGATCGAACTGGAACTCCTGCATCAGCCGCTGCTTCTCGTCGCGGTAGCGGCCGTCGTGCTTCGATGCGCCCCGCAGACGGGCGAGGACGTCGATCGATTCGCCGCCCGAAAGGTTCGGCCAGATGCTCACATCGCCCGGGACGTAGGCGATGCGCCGGTGCAGCGGGACGGCGGAGCGCCAGGGATCATCACCGAAGACCGTCGCCTCGCCGCCGGTTGCCCGCGCCAAGCCGAGCAGGATGCGGATCGTCGTCGACTTTCCGGCACCATTCGGGCCGAGGACACCGTGCACCTGACCGGACTCCACCGTCAGGTCGAGGCCGTCGAGAGCGTGGACATGGCCGTAGTGCTTCGTCAGACCGTTCGTGTGGATGACAGTGCTCATGGCCACACCGTACGCCTGATTCAGGAATTTGTGAATACTGTGCTGCGCGTATCATCAGCAGTGCTGTATACCTAGAGCCGATAATCCGGGTGTAAGTGACCTCAGGATGGCTTGTGTGTATACAATGGGAGCACGCCAGACGAGGAGGCTGCCATGCGAGCAAGCGATCGCGCCTACGCGACGCTCCTTGAGCAGATCCAGTCCGGTGCACTGGCCCCGGGCACGGTGCTCGGCGAGGTCGAGCAGGCGACCCGCCTCGGGGTGAGTCGCACTCCGCTGCGCGAAGCACTCGGACGGCTGGCCGCCGACGGGCTCGTCCTCCAGCAGTCACCGCGGGTGACGGTCGTGAGCGATGTCGACATCGACGACATCCGTGCGCTGTTCGAACTGCGCCGGGCGCTCGAAGAGACCGCTGCCCGTCTCGCGGCTGTGCGCGGAGACTCCACCGCCTTCGCAGAGCTCGCCGAGGACTTCGCCCGCTCGAGCCTGCGCGGTGATGAAGGCCGCGACGCGTACTACGCCCTCATCGCCCGGTTCGACGCCCAGGTCGACGCCTCCGTGGGCAACGACTACCTCACGTCGGCGCTGCGGACCGTCCGCACGCACCTTGTCCGGGTGCGTCGCCTCGCCCGCGACATCCCCGAGCGGCTCACCGCCTCCGTGGCCGAGCACCGGCTGATCGCCGCGGCGATCGCGGAACGGGATGCCGACCTCGCCGCCCATGCGACGCACGTGCACCTGCACAACGCGCTGGCCACGATCCTCGCGTCGGTCGAGTCCTCGACAGGCTCGGCCGCACCCCCAGAACCCCACACCGAACAGGGAGCAGCATGACTGTGAACCATCACCTCCGCGTCCACCGCAGCGACGAGCACCTCGCCCGCGAGGGGCAGCTCGCCTGGCGAATCGCCGAGATCGCGACCGACCCGGTCGAGGTCGAGCCCGAGGTCGTCGACATGATCATCAACCGGGTCATCGACAACGCCGCCGTAGCCGCGGCATCCCTCACCCGCGCACCTGTGAGCGCCGCCCGGCAGCAGGCGCTGGATCACGCCGTATCGGTCAGCGGCAAGGGGGCGACGGTGTTCGGCTGCAGCATCGAGCGCCGGACGAGCCCGGAGTGGGCCGCGTGGGCGAACGGCGTGGCCGTGCGCGAGCTGGACTATCACGACACGTTCCTGGCCGCCGACTACTCGCACCCCGGCGACAACATCCCGCCGATCCTCGCGGTCGCTCAGCATGTCGGCTCCGACGGCCGCGCGCTCGTGCGCGGCATCGCGACCGGCTACGAGATCCAGATCGATCTCGTGCGCGCGATCTGCCTCCACAAGCACAAGATCGACCACGTCGCCCACCTCGGCCCTTCGGCCGCGGCCGGCATCGGCACGCTGCTCGGGCTCGACACCGAGACGATCTACCAGGCCGTCGGCCAGGCGCTGCACACGACGACCGCCACCCGGCAGTCGCGCAAGGGCGAGATCTCGACCTGGAAAGCGCACGCCCCGGCGTTCGCGGGCAAGATGGCCGTCGAGGCCGTCGACCGTGCGATGCGCGGCGAGACCTCCCCGTCCCCCATCTATGAGGGCGAGGACGGCGTGATCGCATGGATGCTGGACGGCCCGGACGCGGCGTACGAGGTGCCGCTTCCCGCTGCCGGCGAGCCCAAGCGCGGCATCCTCGATTCGTACACGAAGGAGCACTCCGCCGAGTACCAGGCGCAGGCGTGGATCGACCTGGCGCGCAAGCTCGGCACCGAGAACCCGGCGCTGCGCGAGGGGAAGGGGCCGGACGGGCAGGACATCGAGTCGATCGTGCTGCACACGAGCCACCACACGCACTACGTGATCGGCTCGGGGGCCAACGACCCGCAGAAGTACGACCCCGCGGCATCCCGTGAGACGCTCGATCACTCGATCCCGTACATCTTCACGGTCGCGCTGCAGGACGGCGCGTGGCACCACGGGGATTCGTACGCCCCCGAGCGGGCGGCCCGCGAAGACACCGTCGCGCTGTGGCACAAGGTCACCACCGCCGAGGACGACGAGTGGACGCGTCGCTACCACTCGGACGACCCGAACGAGAAGGCCTTCGGCGGCCGGGTCGTGATCCGCTTCGCCGATGGCACCGAGCTCACGGACGAGATCGCCGTCGCCGACGCCCACCCGCTGGGCGCCCGCCCGTTCGCCCGCGAGGACTACATCCGCAAGTTCCGGATCCTCGCCGAGCCGGTGCTCGCGCCCGAGGAGATCGAGCGCTTCCTCGAGCTCGCCCAGCGCCTGCCCGAGCTCACCGCCGACGAGGTCGGCCGGCTCACGATCGTCGCCAAAGCGGGCGTGCTGGCCACGGCGCCCGCGCCGAAGGGGCTGTTCTGATGCTCTACTCGCAGACGCCGGCCGCCGAGAAGAGGCGGATGCTGCGCGAACGGCTCGCCTCCGGCGAGCTGCTGCGGTTCCCCGGCGCGTTCAACCCGCTGAGCGCCAAGCTCATCGCGCAGAAGGGCTTCGAGGGCGTCTACATCTCGGGGGCCGTGCTCGCCGCCGACCTCGGTCTGCCCGACATCGGCCTCACCACCCTCACCGAGGTGGCGGGCCGCGGCCAGCAGATGGCGCGGATGACGGAGCTGCCGGCGATCATAGACGCCGACACCGGCTTCGGCGAGCCGATGAACGTCGCACGAACGATCCAGACGCTCGAGGACGCCGGGCTCGCCGGCACTCACATCGAGGACCAGATCAACCCCAAGCGCTGCGGGCACCTGGACGGCAAGTCCGTCGTCGACGAGAGCACGGCGATCAAGCGCATCCGCGCGGCGGTCGACGCCCGCCGAGACCCGAACTTCCTGATCATGGCGCGCACTGACATCCGCGCGGTCGACGGCCTGGACGCTGCGATCGACCGGGCCAAGGCGCTGGTGGATGCCGGGGCCGACGCGATCTTCCCCGAGGCGATGCGCGACCTCGGCGAGTTCGCGGCGATGCGGGCGGCGCTGGACGTGCCGATCCTCGCGAACATGACCGAGTTCGGCAAGAGCGACCTGTTCTCGGTCGACCAGCTGAGGGACGTGGGGATCAATATCGTGATCTGGCCGGTGTCGCTGCTGCGGATCGCGATGGGTGCGGCGGGCCGTGCGCTGGATACGCTGATCGATGAGGGCCACCTCACGGGCAGACTGGGCGAGATGCAGCATCGCGCGGACCTGTACGACCTGATCGACTACGAGGACTACAACCACTTCGACACTTCGGTGTTCAACTTCCAGATCACCCGCTAGCGGTTTCAGGAGAGAAATGACAGAGATCGAGATCAAGAAGGGGCTCGCGGGGGTCATCGTCGACTACACGGCCGTCTCGAAGGTCAACCCGGAGACGAACAGCCTGCTCTACCGCGGCTATCCGGTGCAGGAGCTGGCGGCGACGCAGCCGTTCGAGGCTGTGGCATACCTGCTCTGGTACGGCGAACTGCCCACCGACGAGCAGCTGGCGCAGTTCGTCTCCGAGGAGCGCGCGAACCGCACGCTCGACGAGAACGTGCGGGAGGCCATCGACCTCGTGCCGCTGGACGCGCACCCCATGGACGTGATCCGCACGGCCATCTCGCTGGTCGGGGCATCCGACCCCGCCGCGTACGACACCTCGCACGAGTCCGATCTCGCCAAGTCCCGCCGCCTGTTCGCGAAGATCCCCGCGATGGTCGCGTACGATCAGCGACGCCGTCACGGTCAGGCGCCCATCGATCCGCGCGACGACCTCGACTACGCGCAGAACTTCCTCTGGATGACGTTCGGCGAAGTGCCCGACCAGGTCGTCGCACGCGCGTTCAACGTGTCGATGATCCTGTACGCCGAGCACTCCTTCAACGCGTCGACCTTCACCGCACGCGTCATCACGAGCACGATGGCGGACCTGTACTCCGCCGTCGTGGGCGCGATCGGGGCGCTCAAGGGTCCGCTGCACGGCGGCGCGAACGAAGCGGTCATGCACATCTTCGACGAGATCGGCTCGGCTGAGGACGTCGGTCCGTGGCTCGACACCGCCCTCGCTGAGAAGCGCAAGATCATGGGCTTCGGCCACCGGGTCTACAAGCACGGCGACTCGCGCGTTCCCACCATGAAGGCCGCCCTCGACACCCTCGTGGAGCACTATTCGGCCGAGGGCGACTCGGCTCGCGACCTCGCGGCGCTGTACGACACGCTCGAGTCGGAGTTCGTCTCCCGCAAGGGCATCTACCCGAACCTCGACTATCCGTCCGGCCCGGCCTACAACCTGATGGGCTTCGACACGCTGACTTTCACGCCGCTGTTCGTGGCGGCGCGGATCACGGGGTGGACGGCGCACATCATGGAGCAGGCCGCTTCCAACGCGCTGATCCGCCCGCTGTCGGCCTACAACGGACCGGACGAGCGGCACATCGAGGGCTACGCCGCCGATGTGGACACCACCGTGGACCGGCCGGAGGAAGCGGCCGGCTGAGAGCCATGCGCATCACCTCGAGGGACGAGCTCCGCGCCGCGCAGGCAGCGTTCAAGGAACGGTACCGGCAGGACCCGGACGCGGCGATCACTCCCGTCCGGGCGGAGGCCGAGTGCTCCGACCCGGGAATCACCGCCACTGTCGCGGGCTGGAACGGTCCCGTGCGCTCCGGGCTGCATCCCGCGACCGGCGGGGACGGATCCGACGCGTGCTCGGCGGATCTGCTCATGCAGGCGCTCGTCGCGTGCGCGGGGGTGACGCTGCGCAGCGTCGCGACCGCGATGGCGCTCGAGGTGCGAGCCGTCGACATCGTCGCGGAGGGGATGTTCGACGCCCGCGGGACGCTCGGGATCGACCGGTCCGTCGATGTCGGCGTGCAGCGGGTCCGCGTCGTGGCGACCGTCGACACCGACGCGGACGACGCCGCTCTGGCCCGCCTCGCGGCCTCGACGGAGCGGTACTGCGTCGTCGGCCAATCGCTCCGGCATCCGCCGGCGATCGAGATCCGCCGGCCGAGCAGCCCTTTGCCCGGCGCCGCCACCGAACCTTCCAGGAGCTGACATGCCCACCGCTGTCATCGTCGACGTCGTCCGCACTGCATCGGGCCGCGGCAAGCCCGGGGGAGCCCTGTCGGGCGTGCATCCGGTCGACCTCGCCGCCGGTGTGCTGCAGGCGCTGCTCCAGCGGAACGGTCTCGAGTCCCGCCAGATCGACGACGTGCTGCTCGGCTGCGTCAGCCAGGTCGCCGATCAGGCCATGAACATCGCCCGGCAGGCGGTGCTGGCCGCGGGCTTCGACGAGTCGGTGCCCGCCACGACGATCGACCGGCAGTGCGGGTCGAGCCAGCAGGCGGCGCACTTCGCCGCACAGGGCGTCATGGCAGGCGCCTACGACATCGTGATCGCGGGCGGCGTGGAGTCGATGAGCCGCGTACCCCTCGGATCTTCACGCACGGGTGGATCGCGTTCGCCGCGGCTCGATGAGCGCTACCCGGAGGGGCTGGTCAATCAGGGTGTTTCGGCCGAGTTGATCGCGCACAAGTGGGCGCTTTCGCGCGAGGTTCTCGACGCGTACTCCGCCGAGTCGCACCTGCGAGCGGCGGATGCGGCATCCCGAGGTTCCTTCGACTCGCAGGTCGTCGCCGTCGAAGTCGACGGCGCCTCGGTCACGGCCGACGAGACGGTTCGCGCGGGCACGACGATCGCGGGGCTCGGCGGACTGAATCCCGCGTTCCGCACCGAGGACCTCGCTGCGAGGTTCCCGGAGCTGGACTGGCGGATCACCGCCGGCAACTCGTCGCCGCTGACCGACGCCGCATCGGCGGCCCTCATCATGAGCGAGGAGAGGGCGAACGAGCTGGGCCTCACCCCCCGCGCCCGTTTCCACGCGTTCGCGGTGGTGGGCGACCACCCGCTCTTCATGCTCACGGGGCCGATCCCGGCGACGCGCCGCATCCTCGATCGGAGCGGCCTCACGATCGACGACCTCGACGCGTACGAGGTGAACGAGGCGTTCGCATCCGTGCCGCTCGCGTGGGCGCACGACCTGCGCGCCGATCCCGCGAAGCTGAACGCGTGGGGAGGCGCGATCGCGCTCGGCCACGCCGTAGGCTCGTCGGGGACCCGACTGCTCGGCACTCTGCTCGCGACGCTCGAGGCCACGGGCGGTCGCTACGGGCTGCAGACGATGTGCGAAGGCGGCGGCATGGCGAACGCGACCATTATCGAGCGCCTCTGAGGGAGCGGTTGCTGAGGCGTGTCGCCCGAAGCGCCTGGTGAGCCCGGGCCCGGCCACACAACGCCGCCCGCCCACACCGGCACGGCTCGAATCCTTCTCGGACGGCGCAGTGGCAGCTCTTCACGCGGCGTAGTCGTAGCGGGCTCTCCCACCGAGGCGGGGTGTGCGTGCGGGGTCGACGTGGGGTGGGGGGATGAACCAGACTTTGGCGCGGATGCCGATCCCGTCGATGCGGATCTCCCATCCGTTGTCGTGGATGCGGTGGTGGCAGGATTCGCAGAGCAGGACGCCGTTGTTCAGGTCGGTGGGTCCGGCGTCTCTTGCCCACCACCTGATGTGGTGGACCTTGGTATGCCCGGGTGGCGCTCCACACATCGCGCAGCCGCCGTCGCGCTCGACGAGGGCCAGCCGCTGGGTGGGGGTGAACAGGCGTTTGGTGCGTCCCCAGTCCAGGATCTGGGAGTCGCCGCCGAGGACGCAGGAGATGATCCGCCCGCCGGCGGCCATCCGACGGGCGGCGGCGACGGAGACCGGGGCGGTGATCCCGTCGATCGTCGCGAACCCGGTCGCGTTGACGAGGTCGGCGTGGTCGATCCGCACCACCACGGTCGCCCCGTGCAGGGGCAGGTCCGTGCGGTCGCAGCCGAGGGCGTGTTCGCAGAGCCGGACGAGCGCGTCGGCCTGCATCTGGACCACCGACCGGCGCGGAACATCCGGGTCGGCGGTGCCGTCCCGCTGCGCGTCGCGGGTGGCGCGCATTTCGGCGGAGACGAGGGCTTCGATGGTGGTCTTGATGGGTGCGGCGCTGGCGGGGTCCAGTTCGGCGTGGATGATGACCCGGCCGCGGTCTTCCCGGATGGTCAGCGACCTGTCCGCGTGGGCCTCGTCCTCGCGGGGTGCGACCCCGTCCGGGTCCAGCCACGCTTCGGCCCGGGCCAGCACCCGGTTCAGCTGGTCCATGGTCAGCCCGGGCGCCTGCTCGACCAGCGTCCGCTCCGCGACAACGATCGCGTCGGGTCCGGCGCGGAACGCGACCCGGTCCAGCAGGGCGATGATCGCCCCCGCCGCCCGCTCCGTGAGCGCCGCAGCAGCCAGCGCGTCCGCGACATGCGGGTGCCGCGCCGGGGCCTTCTCACCGGACAGCAGCTGCCGCGGCGCGGTCGCCTCCCCCACCTTCACCAGTCGTGCCGCATCACCGGTGCTGGTCCCGCCGGTCGCGGCGATCAGCGCGGTCGGGTTCCGGTATCCCTGCGTCTTCGCGAGGCTCTCCGGGCCGAGCTCCGGACGGGACCGGCGGGCGATCTCCGCCGCCAAAGCGGTCTGGTCCGCGTCCAGCATCCGCCGCATCCGGCAGTACCGCTCGTGAACCGCGATCAGGTCCATGTCACTCAACGCACCGGCATCCGCACCCGCCCACACCGCCCGCACGGCGTCGACCTCCGCGGGAAGGAGATCGAGCGCTCTGGTCATAGAACAAATGTACTAAGCACCTCCGACATCGAGACCGGGCGGCACGGCACCTGTGGATAGTGGCGCGCTGATCGCAGCCTGCGGAGCGCTGGTCCGTCTTGAGGGATGGACCACCGAAGCACGGAAGGACGGACGACCCAGGATCTGAGCGTCGCGGTCGCTTCATCGGCGTCCGGGCGTGCGACACGGTCGGATCAGGTCGGCGAGAGAGCCATTTCACGCAGACCACCTTCGGGTTCTTCCTGCACCGAACCCGCGTCCAGTCGTCAGCGGACGGAGTGCCTCACCGCGGACTCCAGCGGGCAGCCTAGTCGGACCCCCCGCGCTATCCCGTCCGATGCATCCGCGCCACCTTCCTGCCAGTGCTCTACAGCCCGACGCCGCAGTCGCAGGAAATTGCAGCGCCCAGCTCCGAAAGGGCGAATGCAAGCGCTTGCCTACCGCGAAAAGACGGAGAACTACGCACAAGATCGCACGCCAAGCCGCCCTCCCGCTCGCACTCTAGCCGACCAAAGAAAGCAAATGTAAGCGCTTGCAATCCCGATCCTTCGCTGTTACGGTCGCTGAATCGCGCCGGGCACGTCGCCGTGTCCTCCACCCCCCAGGAGCCCCAGTGTCGAAGTCGACCTCTGCACGCGCACGCCGCGTCATCGCCAGCCTCGTTTCCTCGGCACTCGTGCTGACAGGCGCGATAGCCGTCACCTCGGCGCCGGCCGCCGCCGCAGAGGAGCGCACTTTCGCGCTCGTCGGCACCCTCCAGGATGAGCTCGGATGCGCCGGCGAATGGCTGCCTGACTGCACCCAGACCGAACTCGCTGCGACCGACATCGCCGGTGTGTACGCCGCCGAGTTCACGCTCACGGGCGGAACGTTCGCATACAAGGTCGCCGTGAACGACGGCTGGGACGAGTCCTACGGCCTGAACGGCGGCGGCGCCGACATCCCGCTCACGATCGCCGGCCCCACGACCCTCCGGTTCGTCTTCGACGACAACACCAAGCGGGTCGGCGTGGAAGCCAAGAGCCTGGCCGGCGCGTACACCGCGACCGACGATGCGCTCGTGGCCCCACCCGTCCGCCAGCCCGGCAGCGCCGAGCAGTTCTACTTCGTCATGACCGACCGCTTCGCCAACGGCGACACCTCCAACGACACCGGAGGGCTCACCGGCGACCGGCTGACCACGGGTCTGGACCCGGCCGACAAGGGCTTCTACCAGGGCGGCGATCTGGCGGGTCTGCGGGCGCAGCTCGACTACATCGAGGGCCTCGGCACGAGCGCGATCTGGCTCACGCCGAGCTTCAAGAACCGGCCCGTGCAGGGCGAGGGCGAGAACGTGAGCGCGGGCTACCACGGCTACTGGATCACCGACTTCACGCAGATCGATCCCCACCTCGGAACGAACGCCGAGCTCGAGGCGCTGATCGCCGATGCGCATGACCGGGGCATCAAGGTCTACTTCGACATCATCACGAACCACACCGCCGACGTCATCGACTATGCCGAGAACCAGTACTCCTACGTCGATCAGGCGACCAGCCCCTACCTCGACGCAGCGGGCACGGCCTTCGACCCCGCGGACTACGCCGGCACCGACACGTTCCCCGCGCTTGATGCCGCGACGAGCTTCCCGTACACCCCCGTGGTCGACGAAGCGGATGCCGACATCAAGGTTCCGGCCTGGCTCAACGACCCGACGCTGTACCACAACCGCGGTGACTCGACCTGGGCGGGGGAGTCGGTCACGCTCGGTGACTTCGTCGGCCTCGACGACCTGATGACCGAGCACCCGACGGTCGTGGGCGGGTTCGTGGACGTGTACCAGGACTGGGTCGACCTCGGCATCGACGGGTTCCGCATCGACACCGCCAAGCACGTCAACTTCGAGTTCTGGGAGAAGTGGTCGACCGAGGTGCTCGACTACGCCCACGCGGCCGGCAAGCCCGACTTCTTCATGTTCGGCGAGGTGTACGACGCAGACCCGGCCAAGCTCTCGCCGTACGTCCGCAAGACCGACATGAACTCGGTGCTCGACTTCACGTTCCAGTCGAACGCGACGTCGTACGCGAAGGGCGGCTCCGCGGCGCAGCTGCAGGCCCTGTTCGCCGGCGACGACATGTACACGACGCCGGACTCGTCTGCCACGGCACTGCCGACCTTCCTCGGCAACCACGACATGGGCCGCATCGGCTACTTCGTGGCCGGCGCCGACGCGCTGCAGCGCGATGAGCTCGCACACGAGCTGATGTACCTTACCCGCGGTCAGCCGGTCGTCTACTACGGCGATGAGCAGGGCTTCGCGGGCACCGGCGGCGACAAGGACGCCCGGCAGTCGATGTTCGCCACGCAGACCGCTGAGTACGCGAACCAGCCGCTCGTGACGGGCGGGCAGCTCGGCAGCCAGGACCGCTTCGACGCCACGGCGCCGCTCTACCAGCACATCGCGGATCTCGCCCAGTTGCGCGAGGCCCACCCGGCTCTCGAGAGCGGCGCGCAGATCGAGCGCTACGCCGACGACGGCGCCGGCGTGTACGCGTTCAGCCGGGTCGACCGCGTCGAGAAGATCGAGTACCTGGTGGCGACCAACAGTGCGACCAGCGACAAGACCGTCTCCATCCCGACGCTGACGACGGATGCCGCCTTCACCCCGCTCTACGGGGGTGGGCAGGCGTTCACCACCGACGCGACCGGCATCGCATCGGTCACGGTTCCCGCGCTCTCGTCGGTGGTGTTCACCGCCGACGGCCAGGTCACCGCGCCATCCGCTGCCGACCTCGCGGTCACGGTTCCCGAGGCAGGTGCGGCTCTGGCCGGGCTCGCTCCCGTGAGCGCCGACATCGCCGATGCGTGGGCCGAGACGAGCTTCGCGTGGCGCGTCGTCGGCGGCGACGAGTGGACAGCTCTCGGCACGGCCGAAGACACGACGCCTCGGGTTTTCCACGACGTCGCCTCGCTCGCGGCGGGAACGCTCGTCGAGTACCGCGCGGTGTCGACGGATGCTGCCGGCACCCGGTCCGCGGCATCCACGTACGCGTCCGTCGGCAACGGCGTCACGACGACCATCCCCGAGGAGCCCGAGGAGCCGACGTCTCCGGTCGAGCCGGAGCCGCAGGAGGCGACGCCGTACACCTACGTCAGCGTCCCCGGCAGCTTCAACAGCGAGGCCGGCTGCCCCGGCGACTGGCAGCCCGACTGCGCGAACGTGCAGATGGAGAACATTGACGGCATCTGGCGCCTCACACTTGCCGACCTCACCGCCGGCTCGTACATGTTCAAGATCGCGACCGAGAAGAGGTGGGACGAGAACTACGGAGCCGGAGGAGTCGCGAACGGCGGCGACATCCCGCTCACCCACGACGGTGGTGCGATCACGTTCTACTTCGACCCCCGCACCAAGAACATCCGCACGACAGCCGATGGGCCGATCGTCACGCTGGCGGGCTCGTTCCAGAGCGAGCTCGGGTGCGCCGCGGATTGGGCGCCCTCGTGCCTGGCGGCGATGATGTTCGACCGCAACGCCGACGGCGTCTTCCAGTTCACGACCGACGACCTGCCCACCGGGTCGTACGCGGTCAAGGTCACCCACGGTCTCAGCTGGGATGAGAACTACGGCGTCGGCGGCGCGCCGGGGGGCGGCGACATCGCCTTCACCGCGACCGCCGGCGAGGTCGTCGCGTTCCTGTACGACAGCGCGACGCACATCGTCACCGTGCAGACCAGCAACCCGCCCCTCGCGGGCACGGGCGAGTTGCGCGCGCACTGGATCGACGCCGAGACGATCGCCTGGCCGGCCGACCTGGGCAAGGCCGCAGCGGAAGCGTCCTGGCAGCTCTACGCCTCGGCTGACGCCTCGCTCGCGGTGGCCGACGGCGAGGTCACCGGTGGCGACCCCATCGACCTGACCGTCATCGAGGGCGGCCTCACCGACGCGCAGAGGGCCGCCTTCCCGGCGCTGTCGTCGTACGTCGCGCTGCGCGTCGCGGACGGGACGGATGCCGCCGCACTTGTGAAGGGCCAGCTCGCGGTCGCCCAGCGCAGCGGCGAGACCCTCACCGGGTTCACCGGCGTTCAGATCCCCGGCGTTCTCGACGACCTGTACGCCGACGCACTGGAGGGCACCGACCTCGGAGTCGCCTTCCAGGGCAAGAAGCCGACGTTCCGTCTGTGGGCCCCGACCGCGCAGAGCGCGACGCTGCTGACATGGGACGCGGGCGCCACCGGCGAGGCCCAGCGTCATGACGCGACGTGGGATGCGGCATCCGGCACGTGGTCGGTCGCGGGCACGAAGGCGCTGAAGGACGACGAATACCTCTGGGAGGTCGTCGTGTACGCGCCGACCACCGGCGCGATCGAGACGAACACCGTGACGGACCCGTACTCGGTCGCGCTCACGCCGAACTCCGAGCGCTCGGTCGCGACAGATCTGTCGGACAAGGCGCACACGCCGAAGACGTGGGAGAAGACGCCGGCGCCGGTGATCGACCAGCCGGTCGACCGGGCGATCTACGAGCTGCACATCCGCGACTTCTCGATCACCGACGAGACGGTGCCCGAGAGCGACCGCGGCACGTACAAGGCGTTCACGCACGAGGACAGCGCGGGCATGACGCAGCTCTCACAGCTGGCGGATGCCGGGATCAACACGGTGCACCTGCTGCCCTCGTTCGACATCGCCACGATCGAGGAGAACCGCGCTGAGCAGGCTGTGCCCGCGTGCGACCTGGCCTCGTTCGCCCCCGACTCGAGTGAGCAGCAGGCGTGCATCAACGCGATCCGCGATGCCGACGGCTTCAACTGGGGCTACGACCCGTTCCACTTCTTCGCCCCCGAGGGGTCGTACGCGGTGGACGCGAACGGCGGCGCCCGCGTCGCGGAGTTCCGCTCGATGGTCGGTGCGCTGCACCAGACCGGGTTGCAGGTCGTCCTCGACGAGGTCTTCAATCACACCGCCGCGTCGGGTCAGGGCGAGCGCTCGGTCCTCGACCAGGTCGTGCCGGGCTACTACCACCGGCTGAACGCGGCCGGCAACGTCGAGACCTCCACGTGCTGCCAGAACGTCGCGACCGAGCATGCCGCGGCGCAGAAGCTCATGGTCGACTCCGTCGTCACGTGGGCCCGCGACTACCGGGTCGACGGATTCCGCTTCGACCTGATGGGGCACCACTCGAAGGAGAACCTCCTCGAGGTGCGCGCGGCCCTCGACGCGCTCACGCTGAAGAAGGACGGCGTGGACGGCAAGGCCGTCTACCTCTACGGCGAGGGCTGGAACTTCGGCGAGGTCGCGAACAACGCACTCTTCGAACAGGCCACGCAGGGCCAGCTCGGCGGCACCGGCATCGGCACGTTCAACGACCGACTGCGTGACGGCGTGCACGGCGGCAGCCCGGTCGACGGCTCGTCGACGTTCGAGCAGGGCTTCGGAACGGGCTTGGGAACCGACCCGAACGGCTCGGCGGTCGATCCCGCCGATCGCACGCTCGGCGAGCAGACCGACCTGGTCAAGCTGGGCTTGGCAGGCAACCTGCGCGACTTCGAGTTCGAAGCCTCCGACGGCACCGTCACGCGCGGCGACGAGCTGAGCTACAACGGATCGCCGGCAGGATACGCCGACCAGCCCGACGAGGTCATCAACTACGTCGACGCGCACGACAACGAGACGCTCTTCGACCTGTCGATCTTCAAACTGCCGACCGACACCTCGATGGCAGACCGCGTGCGCATGAACACGCTGTCGCTCGCGACCGTGACCCTCTCGCAGTCCGTGTCGTTCTGGCACGCCGGAACCGAGCTGCTGCGATCGAAGTCGCTCGATCGCAACAGCTACAACTCCGGCGACTGGTTCAACCGCATCGACTGGACGGGGCAGGAGTCCACGTTCGGCTCGGGCCTGCCGATGGCGGCCGACAACGGTGAGAAGTGGCCGATCATGGCGCCGCTCCTGGCGAACCCGGCGCTCAAGCCCGCGGCATCCGACATCGCCTCGGCCGAGGCGACCGCGCTCGACCTGCTGCGGGTGCGCTCCGAGGTCGACCTGCTGCGTCTCGGCTCGGCCGAGCTGATCGAGCAGAAGGTGTCGTTCCCGAACGGCGGGACGGATGCCGCCCCCGGTGTGATCGTGATGGTGATCGACGACCTGCTCGGCGAGAACGTCGATCCCGAGCTCGAGGGCGCTCTGGTCGTGTTCAACGCGTCCACCGAGCCGGTCACGCAGACCGTCGACGCCCTCGCCGGTCGCGGCTTCGCGCTCACCCCGGCACAGGCGAACGGCGCCGACCCGGTCGTGAAGACGACCACGTGGGATGCCGTCACCGGTGCGGTCACCGTGCCGGCGCGGTCGGTCGCCGTGCTCGTGGACCGGGAGCCGGTCGGAGCAGTGTTCCGCGGCTGAGAACCCGCGCAGCGGCACGAGAAGCGGCCCCCACCGGACCCGATCCCGGTGGGGGCCGCTCTCTGCCCGCCGATCGGCGATGGCGATCCGCTTCTGGAACGGCGGACTGCCAGGGTGATGCCGTGATGAGTCGCGCGGTCGATGACTTGGAATTCCTCGCATATAATCGGAAGTCCAGCTAAAATGATCATCGTGCCAGTGTCGGCACGAGAGGAGTCCGCACAATGGCGCAGAGCACGGCATATCTGGAGGGCGAAAAGCAGGCCCCGACCGAGTCGATGACCCCGCTGACCGCCGATGAGCGCGCGGCGATCCTCGAGGCGGTGCGCGACTTCGCCCAGACCGAGATCGCGCCGCATTCTCTCGAGTGGGACGAGCACAAGCACTTCCCTCGCGAGACGCTGCACATGGCCGGTGAGCTCGGTCTGGGCGGCATCTACGTGCGCGATGACGTCGGTGGCTCGGCCTTGACCCGCTCGGACGCCGTCGCCATCGTCGAGGAGCTCGCAAAGGCGGACCCGTCGATCGCCGCGTACGTCACCATCCACAACATGGTGGCGTGGATGATCGACTCGTACGGCTCGGAGGAGCAGCGTCAGACGTGGCTCCCGCGCCTGACGGCGATGTCCGACTTCGGCAGTTACTGCCTCACCGAGCCGGGCGCGGGGTCGGATGCCGCGGCTATCACCACGACCAGCGCGTTCCAGGCGCTCGATGACCAGTACGTGCTCACCGGCGTCAAGCAGTTCATCTCCGGCGGCGGCGAGGCGTCCGTCTACGTCGTCATGGCCCGCACGGGTGATCCCGGCGCCCGTGGCATCACTGCCTTCCTGGTACCCGCGGACACTCCGGGTCTGTCGTTCGGTCAGAACGAGAAGAAGATGGGCTGGAACGCGCAGCCCACGCGTCAGGTCATCCTCGACGAGGTGACGGTTCCGGCATCCGCCGTTCTGGGCTCGCTGGGTCAGGGCTTCAAGATCGCGATGTCGGCACTGAACGGCGGACGCATCAACATCGCCGCCTGCTCGCTCGGCGGTGCCCAGTGGGCGCTCGACCGCGCCGTGCAGTACGTCCACGAGCGCTTCACGTTCGGCGAGCCGCTCGCCGAGAAGCAGTCGGTCGTCTTCACCCTGGCCGACATGGCGACCGAGCTGCGTGCCGCCCGCGCGCTCGTGCGCGACGCCGCGCGCGCGATCGACGAGAAGGCGCCGGATGCCGCACTGCAGTGCGCGATGGCCAAGCGCTTCGCCACCGACGCCGGCTTCCGTATCGCCAACGAGGCCCTGCAGCTGCACGGCGGCTACGGCTACCTGCACGAGTACGGCATCGAGAAGGTCGTGCGCGATCTGCGCGTGCACCAGATCCTCGAGGGCACGAACGAGATCATGCGCGTCATCATCGGGCGAGAACTGCTGGGGGCGGAACGATGAGGATCGCATTCCTGGGTCTCGGCCACATGGGCCTGCCCATGGCGAACAACCTGGCGGCCGCGGGCCACCACGTGGTCGGCTTCGACGTCTTCCAGGGCGCGAAGGATGCTGCGGCCGCCGGTGGCCTCGCCGTCGCCGAGTCGGGAACCGCGGCGGTGACGGCGGCGTCCGCCGACATCGTGATCACGATGTTCCAGACGGGCGCGCAGGTGCTGGATGCCTATCGCGGCGTCGACGGCGCCGACGGTCTGCTCGCGGTCGCCACGCCGGGCACGCTGTTCATCGACTCGTCCACGATCGCGGTCGACGATGCCCGTGCCGCACACGAGCTGGCCGAGGCATCCGGTCACCGCTCGCTCGACGCGCCGGTGTCGGGCGGCGTCGTCGGCGCAGAGAACGCGACGCTCGCGTTCATGGTCGGCGGGACGGACGAGGACTTCGAGGCGGCGCGACCGGTGCTCGAGGCGATGGGCCGACGGATCGTCCACTGCGGCGGCGCCGGTCTCGGCCAGGCGGCCAAGGTGTGCAACAACATGATCCTCGCGGTGTCGCAGATCGCTGTCGCCGAGGCGTTCGTCCTGGGGGAGCGGCTGGGGCTGTCGCACCAGGCGCTGTTCGATGTCGCATCCAACGCCTCCGGGCAGTGCTGGGCGCTCACGACGAACTGCCCCGTGCCGGGGCCGGTGCCGACGAGCCCGGCCAATCGGGACTACCAGCCCGGATTCGCCGGCGCGCTGATGTCGAAGGATCTGGGTCTGGCCGAGCAGGCGATCGACCTCACCGGGGTCGACGCCCGGATGGGGCTCCTCGCGCGCGAGATCTACCGGGAGTTCGCGGACGGTGCCGGCGCAGGGCAGGATTTCTCGGGGATCATCAACACGATCCGCGCCGAGAGCCGAGCCTGAGGAGATCCCGCATGACGAGCTACACGTACGAGACGATCCTGGTCGAGACGCGAGGTCGCGTCGGGTGGATCACGCTGAACCGTCCCGAGGCGCTGAACGCGCTGAACTCGCAGGTGATGCACGACATGGTCGCCGCGGCATCCGCCTTCGACGCCGATCCGCGCATCGGCGCGATCGTGGTGACCGGCTCGGAGCGCGCATTCGCGGCGGGCGCCGACATCAAGGAGTTGGAGTCCAAGTCGGGGCTCGACATGGCCATGGAGGACCACTTCGGAGGGTGGGCGCGCTTCGCGGCCGTCCGCACGCCGGTGATCGCGGCGGTGGCGGGATACGCCCTGGGCGGCGGGTGCGAGCTCGCGATGATGTGCGACATCATCCTGGCCGCCGACACCGCCAAGTTCGGACAGCCCGAGATCAACCTCGGCGTCATCCCCGGGATGGGCGGCTCGCAACGGCTCGTCCACGCGGTCGGCTACTACAAGGCCGCGGAGCTGGTGCTGACCGGACGACTCATGGACGCCGCGGAAGCCGAGCGGGCCGGACTCGTCTCGCGCGTGGTGCCGGCCGCCGATCTGCTCGAAGAAGCGGCGGATGTCGCCGACGCGATCGCGTCGAAGTCGCTGCCGTCGGTGTACGCCGCCAAGGCCGTGCTGGATGCCGCGCTCGAGACCTCGCTCGCCGAGGGGCTCCGGCTCGAGAAGCACACCTTCGCGGCGCTGTTCGACACCGCCGACCAGAAGGAAGGGATGGCGGCGTTCCGTGAGAAGCGCACCCCCGACTTCCACAACCGCTGACCCGCCCGCCTCGGATTCGGACCGCGAGACTGCACTGGGCGGCCGAGACAGCGGTCAGTACCCGCTGTCTCGGCGAACGGAAGCAGTCTCGACGGTGAAGGCCGCCGGTCAGAGCGGGTCGGGCAACGGCCGCGGGTCGGCGAAGTCGCCCGCATCCTTGCGGAAGCGCGCGAGGATCCGCACGAGCTCCACGGTGTCGTCCTCGGTCAGCCCGGGTTCGGCGAACACCTCCGCATTCAGCGCCGCCGTCGCCCGCTCCACGAGGTCCCGTCCTGCGGGCGTGAGCACCAGCATCGCGGCACGACCATCGCCCGGGTGCGGCTCGCGCTCCACCAGGCCGTCGCGCACGAGCCGGTCGACCGTGTTGGTCACGCTCGTGGGGTGCACCTGCAGCCGCGCGATCGCGCTGGCCATCGGCATCCGTCCCGCTCGGGTGAACCCGAGCAGGCGCAGCATCTCGTACCGCGCGAACGACAGCCGGAAGGGCTTGAGGGCGGCGTCGATGCGCGCCATCATCAACTGCTGGGCGCGGATGATCGATGTGACGGCCGACATGCCGGATGCGGCATCCGTCCATCCGTGCGCCGTCCACTGGCGCTTCGCCTCGGCGATCGGGTCGACGGGAAGCGGTCCTGACCTCGGCATCGGCCACCTCCCTTCCGACGGTGTCCACGGTAGCCGGTCGGGCGCGCACGGGCGCGATCGCACGCGCCGTCGCGGGTGCACCCGAGCCATAGACTCGATGCGACGAAGGAGCGGAGCGCAATGAAGATCGTCGTCTTGGTCAAAGAGGTCCCGGACACGTGGGATGACCGCAAGCTGAACCTGGAGACGGGTCTGGCTGATCGCGCCGCGAGCAAGACCGTCCTCGACGAGATCGGCGAGCGTTCCGTGGAAGTGGCGCTCAGCTACGCGGACAAGACGCCGGGAACCGAGGTCGTGGTGCTGTCGATGGCGCCGGCCGACGCGGCCACCACGGTGCGCAAGGGACTCGCGATGGGCGCCGGCTCTGCGGTGCACGTCGCGGACGAGGGTCTGGTCGGCGCCGATCTGGGGCTGACCGCCGAGGTGCTGGCGGCGGCGATCCGGCGGACCCGGTTCGACCTGGTGATCGCCGGCAACCTGTCGACCGACGGGTCGGGCGGTGTGATGGCGGCGATGGTCGCCGAGCTTCTGGACGTGCCGAATCTGACGGCGCTGAACTCGGTGCAGATCGGCGAGGGCACGGTGTCGGGCGAGCGGGCGAGCGACGGCGCGACGATGCAGGTGTCGGCAGAGCTGCCCGCCGTGATCTCGATCACCGAAGCGCTGCCGGATGCGCGGTTCCCGAACTTCAAGGGGATCATGGCGGCCAAGAAGAAGCCGTTCGAGACGGTGACCCTGGAGGAGCTCGGCATCGAGCCGGAGGACCCGAACGCATCGCGCTCGATCGTGCTGGCGCTGTCGGAGAAGCCGCCGCGCGAGGCGGGCACCAAGATCGTCGACGAGGGCGATGCGGGCGAGAAGCTCGCCGAGTTCCTCGTCCAGAACCGGCTCGTGTGAGAGGGATGCTGTGACGTTCGCTGATGATTCGATCCTGGTCCTGCTGGATGTGACCCCCGCCGGCGAGCTGGCCAAGAGCTCCGCCGGCCTGCTGGGCGCCGCGGCGACGGTGGGAACGCCGGTGGCGCTGGTGGTCTCGGAGGCACCGGGGCTCCCGGAGGCCGCGGGAGCGCTGGGGGCGGCATCCGTCCTGGTGGCGGCTCCCGGTGAGGGACTGACCGTGCCGGTCGTCGATGCGCTCGCCGCCGCGGCCGACCTGGTCCGGCCCGATGCGATCCTGCTCTCCAACTCGATCGAGGGCCGTGACGTCGCGGGGCGGTACGCGGCGCGCACCCGGTCGGGACTGTGCGTGGACGCGGTGGGCGTCTCCCGCGACCCGGAAGGCGTCGTCGCGCATCACTCGGTCTACGGCGGCGCGTACAACGTCGATGCGTCCGTCACGTGGGGTGCTCCGGTCATCACGGTGCGCCAGGGCGCGATCGAGGCGCGCGCGGATGCCGTGTCCTCGCCGGACGTGGAGAGACTCGAAGTGACCGCATCCGGCAAACGGGCCGCCACGGTCGGCGCGGTCGACGCGGTCGTGACGACCTCGTCTCGGCCGGAGCTGCGCGGAGCCGCCAAGGTGGTCTCGGGCGGCCGGGGGCTGGGCTCGGCGGAGAAGTTCGCTCTGGTCGACCAGCTCGCCGACGCGCTCGGCGCGGCTGTGGGCGCGTCGCGCGCTGCCGTGGACGCCGGGTACGTGCCGCAGTCGTATCAGGTCGGCCAGACCGGAGTATCCGTCGCGCCGCAGCTGTACATCGCGCTCGGCATCTCGGGCGCCATCCAGCACAAGGCGGGCATGCAGACGGCCAAGACGATCGTGGCGATCAACAAGGACGGCGACGCTCCGATCTTCGAGATCGCCGACTTCGGCGTCGTCGGCGACATCTTCACCGTCGTGCCCCAGCTGATCTCGGCCCTCGAGGCCCGGAAGGCGTAGCCGGGATGGCGACATACGGTCAGACGATCCGACGCGGGCTGCCCCGGCTGCCCGGCGGTGATCCCTGGCCGCCCGCCGGCGTCGCGCTCGCCGACCCGGGTCTCGGGAGCGCGGAAGCCGTCTTGGCGCCCGACGGGGAGCCCGCTGCGACGAGTGCTGAGCTCGCGGCAGGGATCGCTCCGGTCGTCGAAGTCGCGTCTCCTGCGGCCGTTTCCGCCGACGGGACGCGCACGGTCCGCCGCGGCCTGCCGCGGGTGCCGGGCGGCGAGCCGTGGCCGGCGGCGGCATCCGTTCCCGTTCATCCGTCACCTGTGCTCGCGGATCCGGCCGAAACCCGTGCACCGGTGACGGATGAACCCGTTGCGGCCCCGCGGCTCGGCGCCGCGGCCGCGCCCGCGCGCCCGCTGCGCCGCGGCCTGCCGCGGGCGCCGGGCGGCGAGCCGTGGCCGGCGCGCGGCATCCGTTCCCGTTCATCCGTCACCTGTGCTCGCCGATCCGGCCCAAACCCGTGCACGGGTGACGGACGAACCGGTGGTCGCGGCGGTACCGACCGAAGAGCGGGTCAGCGCCGCCCCCGCGGTCGCGGCGGGGGCAGCCGTCACTGCAGAGTCCGCGCGCCCGCTGCGCCGCGGCCTGCCCCGCGCGCCGGGCGGCGAGCCGTGGCCGCCCGCGGGCTTCGCGCCCCATGCGCCCCTGCCCGCGCCCGCCGAGACGGAGGTGGCGGCTACTGCCGCTCCCGAACCCGCGGTCCGGCAGGAACCGACACCCGCGCGGCCCGCGGCCGAGGTGGCCCTCGCGGACCTCGCTGTCCCTCTGCCGTTCACGCGGACGGTGTTCCCCGGTCGCGCAGCCGCCGTGTTCGAGCAGGAGCGGCTGTCGGGTCAGCGGATCACCGCTCCCGAACCGGTGCGGATCGGTCCGTTCACCCGCCTCCAGTGGCTCGGCGCGGCGATCGTCGCCGGCGGCGGCCTCCTGTTCGCGGCCGGCATGGCGGTCGTCGCGGTGCGCTGGCTGCTGAGCCTGGAGCCGATGCAGGAGTTCCTGGTCGCTTACCCGGGCGAGTATCCGCTGCCGGAGGGCGCCCCGGTCGGCATCCCGCCGTGGCTGGGATGGCAGCACTTCTTCAACACGTTCCTGATCGTGCTGATCATCCGCTCCGGGTTGCAGGTGCGCACCGAGAAGCGCCCGAGCGTGTTCTGGTCGCCGCGCAGCAACGGCAAACGCAAGATCAGCCTGAACCTGTGGTTCCACCAGTCGCTGGACATCCTGTGGATCACCAACGGGTTGATCTACCTCGTGCTGCTGTTCGTCACCGGGCAGTGGATGAAGATCGTGCCCACCTCATGGGAGGTGTTCCCCAACGCGCTGTCGGCGGCGCTGCAATACGTGTCACTGGACTGGCCCACAGAGAACGGGTGGGTCAACTACAACAGTCTGCAGCAGCTCGCGTACTTCGCGACGGTGTTCATCGCCGCGCCTCTGGCGATCGCGACCGGGGTGCGGATGAGCGGAATCTGGCCCAAGAACGCCGCCGCCCTGAACAGGGCGTACCCGGTGGAATGGGCGCGCCGCGTGCACTTCCCGGTGATGCTGTACTTCGTGGCGTTCATCTTCGTGCACGTCGCGCTCGTCCTCGCCACCGGGGCCCTGCGCAACCTCAACCACATGTATGCGTCGCAGGATGCCGTGAACTGGGTCGGCTTCTGGATCTTCGCGGCATCCCTCGTCGTGATCGGCGCCGGCTGGGTCGCGGCCCGACCGCTCGTGCTCGCCCCGATCGCACGGCTGTTCGGCAGCGTCAGCGGCCGCTGACTCCCCGACGGTCCGCCCGGTTCAGGGCCCGGAGCCGAACGCCTGCGCGTCGCGCTCGTGAACGGATGCCGCCCCCGCGGCGAACCCCGCGGCATAGGCCTCGTCCGCGCCGAGGCGGAACATGTCGCGCTCCGGATCGCGCACGATCGAGCGCGCCCCCGGCAGATCGAGCGGTCCGACCAGGTCCGCCCGTCCGCGCACGACGGCGACGGGCAGGCGGGATGCCTTGCCCTTCACGAGGTCGGTGGCCGCTGCGAGTTCGTCGGCGACGCACGGCATCGTCACGATGAGGGGCCGGCCCTCGGCATCCGTGTGTCCGCGAAGGTCTTCGAACACGTGCACGCCGCCCGCCCCGATCGCGCTGTCGGTCTGGCCGTCGCGCCACGCGCGGCCGAGCGTGTCGGAGACGATCACGCCGACCTGCACGCCCAAGAGCGAGCGCAGCCCCGTGGCGAGGGCGCGCGCAGAGGCGTCCGGGTCCTCCGGGAGCAGCAGCACGGTTCCGTGCGGTGTGTTCGACGCATCGACGCCGGCTGCGGCTGAGACGATGCCGAGCCGGTTCTCGACGATGCGGGTGGTGTGACCGCCGTCCGAGGTGCGTGAGGCGACCACGCGGACGGTCTCGGCGGTGATGGCGTCTTCTCGATCGGCGGCGGCGATCATCCGCCCCTCGGCCTTGGAGACGATCTTCGAGGTCACCACCAGGATGTCGCCGTCCCGCAGCGTCGAGCCGGCGGCATCCGCGATCAGCATCACGAGATCCGCACCCGACACGACCTCGGGGATGCCCTCGAGGGCCCAGATCTCAAGCACCTCGGGTCGGCAGAAGGTCAGTGGTCGGTCGCCTCAGCGGACGAACCGCACCTCGGTGAGCGTCTCGCCGAGGAAGGGCTCGGTGTGCGCGGCGCCGTCGAGCTCGAACCCGTTGCGCGTGTAGAAGCGGTGGGCGCGGGGGTTGTCCTCGGCGACCCACAGGTACACCTGCTCCGTCATCGCCGATGACCGCGTCGAAGAGGCGCTGGCCGATGCCGGTGCCGTGGAATGCGTCGAGCAGGTAGATGAAGTACAGCTCGCGGAACCGGGGAGCGTCCTTGTCGCGGGCCGGGCCGGAACCGGCGAAGCCGACGATGTCGCCCTCGACGAGTGCGGCGAACATCTTGAAGTCCGGGCCCTGCACCGCCCAGTGGGTCCACAGCTCGGCCATGCGGCGCGGGGAGATCTTCTCGAGCGCGGCCTTGCTGATCAGGTGGTCGTAGGTCTCGTGCCAGCAGGTCGCGTGCACGCGGCCGAGCGCCTCGGCGTCGACATCTCGGACCGGACGGACGACGATGTCGGTCTGCAGTTCGGCTTCCATGGGGCGACTCTACGCTCGGCTCCGCGGCGACGGAAATCGGCGCCGGGCCTTGACGTGGACGTCGGAAAGGGGCACGGATGCCGCGGCGCGTCGCTGTGGACGAACCACAACGGAATCGCCGGATCGGGCGCGAATGGCTACGATCGCTCCTCGTGAACGTGATCTGGCGGACCCTGCTGACGATCTGGCGCGCCAAGGCCCACCTGCGCCGCAAGGGCACGCTCGAACCGACCGCCGTGGGGCGCGTGCGGGTGCGCACCCTGCCGACCGACATCGATCTGCTCGGCCACATGAACAACGGCCGCTACGGGTCGCTGTTCGACCTCGGTCGCTTCGATCTGCTCATCCGCACGGGCATCTGGGATGTGTTCCGGGAGAAGGGCTGGTACGCCGTCGTCGCGAACGAGACGATCACGTTCCGCAAATCGCTCGAGCTCTGGCAGCTCTTCACCGTCGAATCGCGCCTGCTCGGCCACGACGACAAGTCCGCCTATCTGATGCACCGCGCTGTCGTGGACGGCGAGGTGTACGCCGAGATGATCGTGCGCGCCCGGTTCCTGCGGCGCTCCGGCGGCATCGTCCCCCACGAGGAGCTCTTCGAGGCTCTTCATCGACCCGACAATCTGCCCGAGCTCGCCCCCTGGGTGACCGAGTGGGCCGCGGCATCCGCTCTTCCCTCCACGAGACTGCCGGCGCCGAGCGTCTGGATGTGACCGCCGGCGTGGACTGAGGATCGCCCTCCGTGCGCGTAGCTCACCCGGCGTTCTCGCGCAAGGCGTTGTGGGGCGACGCGGCGTGCGGTTGCCTCGAGGTGTGATCGTCCTTCCCCCGGGCCGATCCGACTAGCGAAGGAGTGAGCTCGTGGATACAACCACACTCATCTGGATCATCATCGGCATCATCGTCGTCGCGATCGTCATCGTGGTCGCCGTGATGCTGTCGCGCCGCAACTCGGCGAAGCGACTCGAGGCCCAGCATGCGAAGGCGCAGGACATCCGCGAAGACGCCCGGCGCACCGAGATGGCGGCGCGCGAGCGCGAGGCGCAGGCAGCGCAGGCACGCGCGGACTCGGCCACCGCCGCCGCAGAGGCCGAGCAGGCCAAGGCCCGCGCCGCGCAGGCGAGTATCGAGGCGGAGCGCGCCGCGGCGACGATCGACGACCACGCGTCGGACGCGGAGAAGCTGCGGGCCGAGCAGGCCGAGAAGCTGCGCAAGGCCGACGAGCTCGATCCGGCCGTCACGACCAACGCCGACGGTCGAGGAGTCCGCGACGACCGCACCACCGACGGCTACACCCCGGCTCCGGGCGCCCGCACCGACACCGTCGATGACCGCCGGATCGTGCGCGACGACCCGGATGCCGCGACCCCGGCGGACCGCGACGGCGACGGCATCCGCGACGATCGTGAAACCCCGCTGAACGCGGACGGCACCGGACGCACCGACGTCCGGCCCGCCCCGAACGACCGGGTCTGATCGCGGTACGCATCCGACCTCGGCTCGTGCCCCACGCTGCGACGCACCGCCCCGGAGCCCCCGCGGGGCGGTGCGCCCTCAGCGACTCGTGCGTGTGCGCGAACGCGCAGCGAAGGCGTCGCGCAGTGCCTCACGCACTGCCCGGATCCCGCTTCGCGCCACCGACGACGTCCGCGCGGCCGTGAAGATCTCGCGCACCGGGTCGCCGGGCAGTTCGAGCAGCCGCACGGGCGGATCGAGGTCAGCCCACACCAGATCCGGCAGCACGCCCACCGCGCGGCCCGCGGCGATCAGGCGCACCTGTGCGGTCAGGTCGGCGATCTCGAACCGGATGTCGGGCTCGAAACCTGCGGCGCGGCACTGCTGTACGGCCCACTGCCGCGCGGCGGTGCCCGCCGGCTCCATGACCCAGGCCCGGCCGCGCAGGTCGGACAGCTCCCGCGCGCGGTCGCCGGGTGGCAGCGCGAGCCGGATCGGGTCGCTGCCGAGCGTCTCGCGCTCCAGCCCCGCGCGATGCGCTCGGGTGTGACCCGGGTACTGCTCGGCGATCACCAGGTCGAAGCCCCGCGCCGACAGCTCGAACAGCCCTTCCTCGGGCGGCACCTCCGCGATCTCGACCCGCAGGGTCGGCTCCCGCTCGGCGAGCAGGGTCAGCGCGCCCGGCAGGATCGCCTGGGCGGCGGTCTGGAGCACGGCCACGCGCACCGGGGCGATGCCGGCCTGAAGCGATTCGAGTTCGCCGCGGATCTGCTCCTCGAGCTCGAGGGCGCGGGAGGCGTGCGCCGCGAGCGCCACGCCGTGCTCCGTCAGCCGTACGCGACGGCCGTCCGGGATGAGCAGCGGCACGCCGGCATCCTTCTCGAGCTGCGCGAGCTGCTGGGAGATCGTCGACGGACTGTACGAGAGCGCCTCGGCGACCGCCGCGAGCGTTCCACGCATGGCCAGCTCGTGCAGCAGCCGAAGGCGGCGCAGTTCGAACATGGCGCCCCTTCCGTCTGCGCAGAGACTCATCGAAGAGTCTGATCGGTATCGATCATAGATGGTCGCTTTTGCTGAACGATCGGATGCCGCATGCTGGAGGCATGCCATCCTCACCGATGCCCCCCACCGCGCCCGCCGACACCCTCGCCGACCAGGCCGTCGAGCTGGCCGGTCGATGGGTCGAAGAAAGCGCCGGGGCCGAGGTCGATCCGGCCGCGGCGCGGCTCGCCGGCGTGCTGAAGGACCCGCAGGGGCTGCCCTTCACGATCGGGTTCGTGGACGGCGTGATGCGCCCCGAGAGTCTCTACGCCGCGGCATCCAACCTCAGCCGCGTGGCGTCCCTCGTGCCGCGATTCCTCCCCTGGTACCTGCGCGGTGCGGTGCAGGTCGGCGGAGTCGTCGCGCCCGTCCTGCCGTCGCCCGTCGTGCCGATCGCGCGGCGGGTGCTCCGCGAGATGGTCGGCCACCTCGTGGTCGACGCGCGACCCGAGAAGCTCGGCCCCGCGATCGCGAAGATCCGCGAGACCGGCGCGAGGCTCAACCTCAACCTCTTG
This sequence comes from uncultured Actinomycetota bacterium, assembly GCA_963750955.1. Lineage (GTDB taxonomy): Bacteria > Actinomycetota > Actinomycetes > Actinomycetales > Microbacteriaceae > Microbacterium. Next base: position 601,742 of record CAVVSI010000004.1, on the reverse strand, counting down.
GGCGAGGCCGTGCTCGGCGAGAAGGAGGCGCTGCGCCGGCTGGACGGCATCCACGAGCTCATCCGCCGCCCGGACGTCGACTACGTCTCGGTGAAGGTCTCGGCGATCGCGAGCCACATCTCGATGTGGGCCTTCGACGACGTCGTCGACAAGGTCGTCGAGCGGCTGATGCCGCTCTACCTCACCGCCGCCGACCCTTCCGGTGCTGAGCTGGAAAACGGGTCGGCGACCGGCGCGACGTTCATCAACCTCGACATGGAGGAGTACCGCGACCTCGACCTCACGATCGCGGTCTTCACCCGGATCCTCGAGGACCCGCGCCTGAATGATCTGGAGGCAGGCATCGTCCTGCAGGCGTACCTGCCCGACGCGCTTCCGGCCCTGCAGCAGCTGACCGCCTGGGCGGCGGCGCGCGTGGAAGCGGGCGGTGCGCGCATCAAAGTGCGCCTGGTGAAGGGGGCGAACCTCGCAATGGAGCGGGTCGACGCCGTCATGCACGATTGGTCGCTCGCGACGTACGGCACCAAGCTCGACTCGGACGCCAACTACCTGCGCTGCCTCGACTTCGCGCTGCGGCCCGAGAACACCGCCGCCGTGCGGATCGGCGTCGCGGGCCACAACCTGTTCGACATCGCGTACGCGTGGCTGCTCGCCGGCGTCACCGGCGTGCGCGACCCTTCGGCGAGCCCAGGGCCGGCGATGTCGGGCCGGCCTGACGGGCGGGCCGACATCGAGTTCGAGATGCTGCTCGGCATGGCCCAGGGCCAGGTCGAGGCGGTCTCGCGCGAGGTCGGCCCCGTGCTGCTGTACGTGCCCGTCGTCCGCCCCGACGAGTTCGACGTGGCGATCAGCTACCTGGTGCGCCGCCTGGAGGAGAACGCATCGAGTGAGAACTTCCTCAGCGCGGCGTTCGAGCTCGCCGACGACCCGGCGATGTTCGACCGCGAGCGCGACCGCTTCCTCGCGTCGATCGCCCGCGCCGGGGATCCGGCTCTGCGGACCGGGCCGAACCGGGATCAGGACCGCGCGCGACCGGTCGCGGCCGCCGACAGCGCGCCGACGCGCCGACTCGTGCGCGAATCCGGTGAAAGGGCCGGGACGGATGCGGGCATCGGGGCCGAAGCAGATCCCGCGAACGCGATCGATCCCGGCGGTTTGACGCAGGCGGTGCTCGGGATCGCCCGCGGGGCGGCGGCCGGCGATGTCGGGGGCGACACCGCCCCGCTCGAACCCGTCGGCGCGGAGCGCATGTTCGGCGGAGACGCCTTCGTCGAGACGGCGGTGTACGCTCCGCGGGAGGTCGATGACCGCGCCGTCGGCGCCCCGGGATTCCGCAACGCCGCCGACACCGATCCGTCGCTGCCGGCGAACCGCGAGTGGAGCCGCGGCATCCTCGCCCGCGTCGAGGGGTCCACAGCGGGTGACGCCACGATCGCCGCCGCCCTGGTCACCGACTCAGACGCGCTCGAGTCGATCATCGACCGCGTCCGAGCGGCGGCAGAGGCCTGGGGCGCGCTGCCCGCGAACGATCGTGCCGCCGTGCTGCAGTCCGCCGCGCGCGCGCTCGAGGCGCGGCGCGGAGAGCTCATCGAGGTTGCCGCATCCGAGACCGGCAAGGTCTTCTCGGAAGCGGACGTCGAGGTGAGCGAGGCCGTCGACTTCGCGAACTACTACGCCGCCACCGCGCGCGAGCTCGACCGCGTCAGCGGCGCGGTGTTCGTCCCGTCGCGGCTCACCGTGGTCACGCCGCCGTGGAACTTCCCGGTGGCCATTCCCGCGGGCGGAGTCCTGGCCGCGCTCGCCGCCGGCTCCGGAGTGATCTTCAAGCCCGCGCCCCAGGCGCGGCGGTGCGCGGCGGTGCTCGCCGAGGCGCTGTGGGAGGCCGGGGTGCCCCGTGAGGTGCTGGCCCTCGTCGACATCGACGAGGGCTCCCTGGGGCAGCGGCTCGTCTCGCATCCCGACGTCGACCGGGTGATCCTCACCGGCTCGTGGGAGACCGCGGCGCTGTTCCGCTCCTGGCGACCGGAGCTGCCACTGCTCGCCGAGACGAGCGGCAAGAACGCGATGATCGTCATGCCGTCCGCCGATCTCGACCTGGCGGCATCCGACCTCGTCAAGAGTGCGTTCGGCCACGCCGGGCAGAAGTGCTCGGCCGCGTCCCTCGCGATCCTCGTCGGACCCGTGGGCCGCTCGGCCCGCTTCGCGCGACAGCTGGTGGATGCCGCGACCTCGCTGCGCGTCGGGCCGCCGAGCGATCCGACGGCCGAAATGGGCCCGGTGATCGAGCCGCCCCAGGGCAAGCTGGCATGGGCGCTGTCGACCCTCGAAGAGGGGGAGAAGTGGCTCGTCGAGCCGAGACCCCTGGACCACGGGGTGGAGTACGAGGGCAGGTTCTGGAGCCCCGGCATCCGCACCGGCGTGCAGCCGGGCTCGCGCTTCCACCGCGAGGAGTTCTTCGGGCCGGTGCTCGGCGTGATGCATGCGCACTCGCTGACCCATGCGATCGAGCTGCAGAACGCCGTCGCCTACGGCCTCACCGCCGGTCTGTACACGCAGAACCCCGACGACCTCGCCGTGTGGCTGGACCGCGTCGAGGCCGGCAACCTGTACGTCAACCGCGGCATCACCGGGGCGATCGTGCAGCGGCAGCCCTTCGGCGGCTGGAAGCGCTCGTCGGTCGGCGCGGGCACGAAGGCGGGCGGGCCGAACTACCTGATCGGGCTCGGTTCGTGGCGCCCGTCGAGCGGCGCGGCGACCTCGGCGACCCTGCACCTGCGCGGATTGGACTCGCGCATCAGCGGGGTGATCGAAGCCGCACAGCCGTCTCTGGAGTACGACGCGTTCGAGTGGCTGAGGCGCAGCGCACTGTCGGACGCGCTGGCCTGGGATCGGGAATTCGGCCAGGTGCGCGATGTCTCGCACCTCGGCGTGGAGCGCAACCTCTTCCGTTACCGGCCGGTGGAGGTCGCCGTGCGCGCGACCGGCGATGCCTCGTGGAACGCGCTGCTGCGGGTCGTGGTGGCCGGCATCCGCTCCGGGTCCGACTTCACCGTCAGCGCCCCCGGCGGCCTGCCTGCGGCGGTGCGCCGAGCGCTGAGCGATCAGGGCGTCGCCGTCTTCGTCGAGACGGACGAGGAGTGGATCGACCGCATGGTCGCGTCCGACGAGGCGGCGGCTGCGCGTCCGCCCCGGGCGCGACTGGTCGGTCCGGCGGAGTCCGTCGCCGCGCTGCATCGCGCACTCGCGGAGGCCGTTGCGGGCGACCCGGATCTGGCGGTCTATGCGAACGAGGTGACGCCCGCGGGCCGCATCGAGCTGCTGCCGTTCCTGCACGAGCAGTCGGTCACGATCACGGCGCACCGCTTCGGCAACCCCGACGCCTGGAGCGAGAGCGTCATCTGACGCGATGTGGGGGCGCCGCGCCGCACACGAGGGCATCTCTTCGCGTCGACCCAGTGACCGTGAAGCCGGCATGCGCCCGTTCATCCGTCACCTGTGCACGTTTCCGGGCCTGATTCCCGTACGTTCCTGACGGATGAACCTCGCGTCCAACACCGCGACCGGCGACTCGCACTACCGCGTAAAGAATGTTTGACATTGAACGTGCGCGCGGCTAGCGTGATGATGTCAAAGATTCTAGACATCGGAGCAGGGCATGGTCTACGAAGAGCGCAACACCTGGGTGGGACTGATCGTCAGTGTGATCGGCATCGCCGTCTACGTGATCGTCGTGTTGCAGCAGGCCGGCGGCGGCCCCCTCACCGACGTGGTCTGGTGGCCGATCATGCTCTGGACGATCATCGGGAGCATCGTCGCGTCGATCGTGATCAGCATCCTGTGGGGAATCCTCGCCGGCATGCGCGACCCCGACGGAGTGGGCAAGTCCGACATGCGAGATCGCGACATCGCACGCATGGGCAGCCGGGTCGGTCAGGCATTCATGGTGATCGCCGGTATCGGCGTGCTCGTGCTGTGCGCGTTCGAGGCCGACTGGTTCTGGATCGCGAACACGATGTTCTTCGGCTTCTTCCTCGCGGCGGTCATCGGCGGAATCGCCAGCGTCATCGCGTACCGCCGGGGGATGGTCTGATGGTCAAGCCCACGAGGGTCACCAACTCCATCCGCGCGCTCCGCGAGGGCGCCGGGTTCACGCAGGTGGAGCTCGCCAAGCGGATCGGGGTGACGAGGCAGACGCTCATCGCGATCGAGCAGGGCCGGTACTCGCCCACGCTCGAGCTCGCCTTCCAGATCGCGCGCGTCTTCGGCGTGGGGCTGGACGACGTCTTCCAGTATCCGCAGGGGGAATCATGACGGATGCCGCGACCCCCGCGACGATGAACGCGTGGCGTCAGACCCGCTACGGCGGCCCAGAGGTCGTCGAGACCACCCGGGTCGCGATCCCGGTGCCGGGCACGGGGGAGGTGCTCGTCCGCGTGCGGGCGGCATCGGTCAACGCGGGCGACGTCAAGCTCATGCGAGGAGAGCCGCTGCTCGTGCGGCCGGTGTTCGGTCTGCGGCGCCCGCGGGTGGCGACCCGCGGGATGGATGTGGCCGGCACGGTGGTCGGGGTGGGCCCGGACGTCACGGCACTCGCGGTCGGCGACGAGGTGCTGGGCGAGCTGCCTGGAGGTGCGCTCGCCGAGTACGTCGCGGGTCCTGTCGCACGGCTCGTGCGCCGCCCCGACGGTTTGGGGTACGCCGAGGCCGCGGCGCTTCCCCTCGCGGCGGGCACGGCGTGGCAGGCGCTCGAGTCGGGTCGCGTCGCCGCGGGCGACCGCGTGCTCGTGATCGGCGCGTCCGGCGGAGTCGGCCACTACGCGGTGCAGCTGGCGGCGCTGCGAGGCGCCGAGGTGTGGGCGCTCTGCGGCGCGCGCAACGAGGCGCTCGTGAGTGGACTCGGTGCGGCCCGCACGTTCGACTACCGCACGACCGACGCCGCGGCCCTGCCGGACGCGTCGTTCGACGCGGTGCTCGACGTCGCAGGCACCGCCCCGCTGCGGGCACTGCGGCGCCTCGTCCGCCCCGCCGGGTCGCTCGTCCTGGTCAGCGGTGAGGGCGGCCGGTTCGCCGGGCCGATCGGGCGCATCCTGCGCGGCATCCTGCTCTCGCTCACTCCGGGCGCACGCGTGAAGCCGCTCGCGGCGGTCCCGAAGGCGGAGGTGACGCGCGACCTCGCTGCGCTCGCGGCGGCGGGGCGCCTGCGGCCCGTGATCGAACGCGAGGTGCCGCTGGCCGATGCCCGGGAGGCGCTGGCTCATGTGGACGCGGGCCATACCGTGGGCAAAGTCGTCGTCATCGCGTGATTGAGGGGCCACTGCGCCGGACATGCGAGAATGGATGCCGGCGTGCCCGAGTTCCACCCTTCGCCACCGCGTTTCCCGAGCGTCCCTCGACAGACTCAGGAACCGCGAAGAGAGGGATCGCCGGGCCCCTGGACAGCGTCCGCCGCCCTTCCTGAGGAGGATGTGCCCATGAGCAACTCTGCCCCGGCCGCCGAAGCCACGAGTGCGCCGACCCGCACCGCCCACCGTCGCCGCTACCTGATGTGCCGGCCCGAGCATTTCACGGTCAGCTACACGATCAACCCGTGGATGGTGCCGGCCAACCCGACCGACACGGCCGTGGCCCTGCGCCAGTGGCAGGACCTGTACGACACCTATGTCGCGCTCGGCCACGAGATCGAGCTGATCGACCCCATCGAGGGTCTGCCCGACATGGTCTACACGGCCAACGGAGGCTTCCTGATCGACGGCATCGCGTATGGTCCGAAGTTCCGCTTCCGCGAGCGCTCCGGCGAGGCGGTCCCCTTCATCGACTGGTTCCGCGCGAACGGGTTCGACACGCGCGAGCCCGTCGAGGTGAACGAGGGCGAGGGCGACTTCCTGCTCGTCGGCGACACGATCCTCGCCGGCACCGGCTTCCGCTCGACCGGCGACAGCCACCGCGAGATCGGCGAGGTCTTCGGGCGCGAGGTCATCTCGCTCACGCTGACCGACCCGCGCTTCTATCACCTCGACACCGCGCTCGCCGTGCTCGATCCGGTGGAGGGCTACGAGAACGGCGGCCCGGAGCGCGCGAACATCGCGTATCTGCCCTCCGCATTCGACGCGCGCAGCCAGGTGATCCTCGCCGAGCGCTTCCCCGACGCGATCCACGTCTCCGACGAGGACGGCTCGGTCTTCGGCCTCAACTCCGCCAGCGACGGCTACAACGTTCTCATCTCGCCGCGCGCGAAGGGCTTCGAGAAGCAGCTGCGCGAGCGCGGCTACAACCCGATCACCGTCGATCTGTCCGAGCTGCTCCTGGGCGGCGGCGGCATCAAGTGCTGCACGCTCGAGCTGCGCGGGGCCCGATCATGACCGTCCCCCAGCTGCTCGACGCCGGCACGTCGGCGATCATCGCCGCGGAGGACCAGCACGTGGCTCACAACTACCACCCGCTCCCGGTCGTGATCGCGAAGGGCGAGGGCGCATGGGTGACCGATGTCGAGGGCAAGCGCTACCTCGACCTGCTCGCCGCGTACTCGGCCCTGAACTTCGGGCACGGGCATCCGGCGATCCTCGCCGCCGCACACGAGCAGCTCGGCCGCCTGACGCTCACGAGCCGCGCGTACCACAACGACCAGCTGGGTGTCTTCGCCGCGGCGCTGGCCGAGCTGTGCGGCAAGGACCTCGTGCTGCCCATGAACACCGGCGCCGAAGCGGTCGAGACCGGAATCAAGGTGGCGCGGGCGTGGGGCTACCGCGTCAAGGGCATCACGCCGGACCGCGCGACCGTCATCGTCGCCGGCGGCAACTTCCACGGGCGCACCACGACCATCGTCGGCTTCAGCGACGATCCGCAGGCCCGCGACGACTTCGGCCCGTACGCCCCCGGGTTCGTCACGGTGCCGTTCGGGGATGCCGCGGCCCTCGAGGCCGCGATCGACGAGAACACCGCCGCGGTGCTCCTGGAGCCGATCCAGGGCGAGGCCGGTGTCGTGGTCCCGCCGGCGGGCTACCTGCGAGCCGTGCGCGAGATCACGCAGCGGCACGGCGTCCTCTTCATCGCCGACGAGATCCAGTCCGGGCTCGGGCGCGTGGGCGAGACGTTCGCGTGCGATCGGGAGGATGTCGTCCCGGACGTCTACCTCCTCGGCAAGGCGCTGGGCGGCGGCATCCTGCCCGTGTCGGCGGTGGTCGCGAACCGCGACGTGCTCGGGGTGATCCGCCCCGGCGAGCACGGCTCGACGTTCGGCGGCAACCCACTGGCGGCCGCGGTCGGCACCCGAGTGGTGGAGATGCTCTCCACCGGCGAGTTCCAGCGGCGCGCGGCGGCGCTCGGCGAGCACCTCGAGGCGAAGCTCGGCGAGCTCGTGGGCCACGGCGTCACCGCGGTGCGGATCGCCGGTCTCTGGGCGGGCATCGACATCGACCCGGCGAAGGGCACCGGCCGTCAGGTCGCGGAGCGGCTTCTGGGCCGGGGCGTGCTGGTGAAGGACACGCACGGCCAGACGATCCGCATCGCCCCGCCGCTCGTGATCCGCGCCACCGAGCTGGACTGGGCCGTCGAGCAGCTGAAGATCGTCCTCGCCGACTGACTCCGTCCGCCGCTGAGAGGTCCGGCGGTCAGGCGAACACGGTGATGAACCGCTCGTGCCAGCCGGTCGCACCGTCCGGGTCGGTGCGCGACACCTTTTCGGTCTGCACCTCACCGGACGAGCTGATCGCGCGGCACCGGATCAGGTGGTCGCCCTCCGTCGCCGTCCACGGCATGCTCCACTGCACCCACGTGTCGTCCGAGATCGCGGTCGCGAGCGTGGCCGCTTGCCACTCTCCCTCGTCGAGCTGCACCTCGACGCCCGAGATCCCCACGGTCTGCTGCCAGGCCACGCCGGCGATCACCGTCTCCCCGGCCTTCAGGCCCTGCTCGCGGCGCGGCACGTCGATGCGCGACTGCAGCTTGATCGGTCCGCGCTCCGACCAGCCGCGGGTCGTCCAGTAGGCGGTCGTCTTGTCGAACCGGGTGACCTCGAGTTCGGTGACCCACTTGGTCGCCGACACGTAGCCGTAGAGTCCGGGGACGACCATGCGCACCGGGAACCCGTGCTCGGTGGGGAGCGGCTCGCCGTTCATGCCGATCGCGAGGATCGCGTTGCGGTCATCGGTCAGGGCCTCGATCGGCGAGCTGGCGGTGAAGCCGTCGATCGAGCGGGAGAGCACCATGTCCGCCTCGGCGGTCGGCGCGGCGCGCGCGAGCAGCTCCCGGATCGGATAGCCGAGCCACAGGGCATTGCCGATCAGGTCGCCGCCCACGGTGTTCGAGACGCATGCCAGCGTTGTGACGCTCTCCTCCAGCGGCAGCGCGAGCAGCTCCTCCCAGGTGAGGGTCACCTCGTTCGCCACCATCCCGTGGATGCGGAGGGTCCAGTCGGCGGGGTCGACCTGCGGCACGATCAGGGCAGTGTCGATGCGGTAGAACTGCGCGTTCGGCGTGATGACCGGTGCGAGGCCGGTGATGCCGAGCTCGGCCGACGCCGGGATGGCGGCGGCGGGGGTCGCCGCCGCGGGCAGCTTCAGGGCCTCGCGCACCACGTTCACCGCGGCGGTGCCGGCCCGTGCGAACGACGAGCCGACCGCGGCGAGGATGCCGACGGCCGCCGTTCCCGCCGCCCACATCAGAAAGGTGCGCCGCTCGACCGGAGTCGCCGGCGACTCGGGCGCCGCGGGGGCTTCCGGATTCCGCGTGTACGTGACCGCGCGCTGAGCCCGGCCCGGCAGTCGTGCCATCAGCAGACCGAGCGCGACCGCCGCGGTGACTCCGGCGACGACCGACGGAACCCAGTCCATCGGTCCGGGGTTCGCACGCGTGATCGCGGCCAGGACGCCGACGCCGCCGAACAGGATCATGATCGCGAGTCCGAAGGGCGGCCACTTCAACTCCACGAGACCGGCGATCGCGGCGATCCCCACGAGCACGAGGGCGATTCCGACGAGGAGGGCCAACTTGTCGTTCGTCCCGAACAGCGCGATGGCGGCATCCTTCGCCCACGTCGGGGCGAAGTCGATCAGAGCCGCTCCGATCACCGCGAACGGGCTGGCTCCGGGTGCGATGATCGCCGCCGTCAGCTCGCCGAGGCCGGCACCGAGCACGGCCGCGGCGACACCTGCCCCCGCCGCCGCTCTCCGCTGGCCCTTCGTCGCGCGCGCCACGGCTCGAGCCTACGTCCGCCGCTCGGCCGCGCGGGTCGGAGGATGTGACGAAACCGAGACGGCTCGCTCCTGCAGTGAGGTCGAGGCCGAAACATGCGGGCAACACGCCCCGGACTAGAGTCGTCGCATGGGTGATCTCTTCGACGGCTACGGCTCCACGCTGGCGCCTCGCAAGACCGCTTCCGGCATCCCCGCGTTCGACGAGATGTTCGGCAATCCCTCCTCTCCGGGAGAGGCCGCCGAGTCCCGCGACGCCTATCGGGAGCTGTACCAGGCGCTCGCGCAGATGACCCAGGAGGAGCTGCGCGGGCGCACCGAATCGCTCGCCAGCTCGTACCTCGCGCAGGGCGTCACGTTCGACTTCGCCGGCGAGGAGCGCCCCTTCCCGCTGGATGCCGTGCCCCGGGTGATCACATTCGACGAGTGGTCCCGCGTCGAGGCCGGAGTGAAGCAGCGGGTCAAGGCGCTCGAGGCGTTCCTCGACGACGCGTACGGCCGCCAGCACTGCGTGCGCGACGGCGTGCTGCCCGCGGGCCTGATCGCCTCGTCGCAGTACTTCTACCGTCAGGCCGCGGGCATCCACAGCGCCAACGGCGTGCGCATCCAGGTCTCGGGCATCGACCTGATCCGCGACGAGAACGGTGAGATGCGGGTGCTCGAGGACAACGTCCGCGTGCCCTCGGGCGTCAGCTACGTCATCTCGAACCGACGGGTGATGGCGCAGACCCTGCCCGAGCTGTTCGTCTCGATGCGCGTGCGACCGGTCGGCGACTACCCGAACAAGCTCCTCGCCGCGCTGCGCGCCTCGGCCCCAGCGGGCATCGAGGACCCGAACGTCGTCGTCCTCACGCCGGGCGTCTACAACTCCGCCTACTTCGAGCACACGCTGCTCGCGCGCCTCATGGGCGTCGAGCTGGTGGAGGGGCGCGACCTGCTGTGCGTGGGCGGCAAGGTGTTCATGCGCACCACGCGCGGCCCCAAGCGCGTCGATGTGATCTACCGCCGTGTCGACGACGAGTTCCTGGATCCGCTGCAGTTCCGCGCCGACTCGATGCTCGGCGCTCCCGGTTTGATGCTCGCGGCCCGCCTGGGCAACGTCACGATCGCGAACGCGGTCGGCAACGGCGTCGCCGACGACAAGCTGCTCTACACGTACGTGCCGGAACTGATCCGCTACTACCTCGCCGAGGAGCCCATCCTCAAGAACGTCGACACCTGGCGGCTCGAGGATCCGGGCGCGCTCGAGGAGGTGCTCGACCGTCTTCACGAGCTCGTCGTCAAGCCTGTCGACGGGTCGGGCGGCAAGGGTCTCGTCGTGGGTCCGGATGCCTCTCCCGCCGAGCTCGAGCAGCTTCGCCGACGGCTCCAGGCCGATCCCCGCGGCTGGATCGCACAGCCCGTCGTCATGCTCTCCACGATCCCCACGCTCGTCGAAGACGGGATGCGGCCACGCCACGCCGATCTCCGGCCCTTCGCCGTGAACGACGGCGAGGACGTGTGGGTGCTTCCCGGCGGGCTCACCAGGGTCGCGCTGCCCGAGGGGCAGCTCGTGGTCAACTCGAGCCAGGGCGGCGGGTCGAAGGACACCTGGATCGTGGGCGGCTCGGCGCCCACGCACGTCGAGTACGGGCAGGGGAGCGGCCTGGCGGGCCTGGTCGCCGATCAGGCGGCGACGGTCACCGCCGCGATCCCGATCATCTACGACGGCCAGCCGGCGCCGACCCACTCGCCGCAGGACCGGCCGCGCAACCGGCACGAGCAGCAGGAGCAGCAGCAGCAGAGTGGGATCGGCGGCATGCAGAGCCAGACCCTCGGCGGCATGACGCAATCGCAGTCCATGGCTCCCGCACCGAGCGCGGGCGGTGCAGGATGCTGAGCCGCATCGCCGAGAGTCTGTTCTGGATCGGCCGATACATCGAGCGCGCCGACGGCACAGCCCGCATCCTCGACGTGCACCTGCAGCTGCTGCTGGAGGATCCGTGGATCGACGAAGACACCGCGTGCCGGTCGCTGCTGCTCGTGATGGGCTCGATCCCGCCGGCGCCGGGCGAGTCGGTCCGCCGTGAGGACGTGCTGGCCAAGCTCGCCGTGGACCGGATGAACCCGGCATCCATCGCCTATGCGCTCACCGCCGCCCGCGAGAACGCCCGACGTGCGCGCGAGATCGTCTCGACCGAGCTGTGGGAGACGCTCAACACCACCAACTCCCGCATGCCCCGCCGGCTGCAGACCGACAAGGTGCACGGCTTCTTCCAGTGGGTGCGGGAGCGCTCGGCGCTCGCGGTGGGCATCGTCGACTCGTCCACGAGCCGCGACGAAGCGTGGCAGTTCTTCACGCTCGGCCGCAGCATCGAGCGGGCCGACATGACGGCGCGGCTGCTGGCGACGCGATCGCTCACGGAGGCGTCAGGCCCGTCCTGGACGACGATCCTCCGCTCGTGCGGCGCGTACGAGGCGTACCTGCGCACGTACCGCGGGATGCCGAGCGCGAAGAACGCGGCGGAGTTCCTGCTGCTGGACCGGCTGTTCCCCCGCTCGATCATCTACTCGATCTCCCGCGCGGAGGACTGCATGAGCGCGATCGACCCGCGCGCCGATCGCGTCGGTCACTCCAACACGGTGCTGCGCGCGCTGGGGCAGATCCGCAACGATCTCGAGTACCGGCCGGTGAGCGAGATCCTCGGCGAGCTGCCCGAGCACATGGAGCGCGTGCAGAAGGTCACCCGAGAGGCATCCGAGGCTATCAAGGCGCGCTTCTTCCCCACGCAGGCCGAGCCGAGCTGGATCGGAGAGATCTCGTGATGGTGGTTCGACGGGCTCACCGACCGCACGCTCACCAACCGCTGAGGCTGCGACCATGAAAAGACTGCGCATCGAGCACACGACCGGCTTCTCGTACCAGGGAGACGTCTCGGCCTCCTACAACGAGGCCCGGATGCTGCCGAACTCCACCGACAGCCAGTTCGTCCTCAGCTCGTCGCTCGACATCGATCCGTCGACCTCGGTGAACCAGTACGTCGACTACTTCGGCACGCGCGTCGCGGCTTTCGACGTTCTCTCCCCGCACGCATCGCTGACGATCTCGGCGCGCTCGCTCGTCGAGGTGCGCCCTCGGCCGATGGCGCACACGGACATCACGTGGGACCAGCTGGCCGTCGAGACGGCGCGGTCGATCGAGACGGTCGAGCAGATGGGGCAGAGCGCTCGAACCCGACCGCATCCCGAGGTCGCCGAGATCGCCCGGTCCATCGCCGCACAGCACGATCGGCCCGGCGTCGCCGCGCACGAGATCTCGATGGCCATCGGCAACGCCGTCGAGTACATGCACGGGATCACCGGTGTCCATTCGACGGCGGCGGAGGCGTGGGAGGAGCGCAAGGGCGTCTGTCAGGACATCGCGCACATCACGCTCGGCGCCCTCCGCGAGGTCGGCATCCCCGCCCGCTACGTGTCGGGGTACCTGCACCCGCGAGCGGATTCGGACGTGGGCGTGCCGGTGATGGGTGAGTCGCACGCGTGGGTGGAGTGGTTCGGCGGCGAGTGGCAGGGTTTCGACCCCACGAACAACCTCGACATCGGCGACCGGCACGTACTCGTCGGGCGCGGTCGCGACTACAACGACATCCCGCCGCTCCGCGGCGTCTACGCGGGTCCGTTCAAGTCCCAGCTCCACGTGAAGGTGACGATCACGCGCGAAGCGTGAGCCCACGCTCGGAAGGGTGACGGCGGTGAACAATGAGCATCCCCGCGGCCCACGGCCGCATTGGTGGAGGAATGTGCCGCTTCCTGAGGCGCATCTGATCGCATCGGGTCTGGCCACCCTGCTCCAGTTGATCGCGCCGCTGCGCATCCCGGTGGCGAGGCGGACGGCGTCCGCCGCAGGCTGGCCGGTCGTCGCAGTCGCGCTGGCGCTGGGGGCATGGGCGGTGGGATCGGCGTCCCGGGCCGGTGTCACCGTCGATCGCACGGACGGGCTCGTGCGTCACGGTGCGTTCGGGGTGAGCCGAAATCCCATGTACGTCGCGTGGTCGGCAGGGCTGATCGGCGTCGCCACAGTCACGCGGTCGCTGTGGCTGCTTCTCGGGGCAGTCGTCGCCTCGGTGATCGTCCACCGCGAAGTGCTCCGCGAAGAGGTCGTGCTCGAGCGGGCGTTCGGCGAGGAGTATCGCGCTTATCGCGCCGCGACTCCGCGCTACCTCTGACGTCCCTTCCTCGGTGTGACGATCCGATCCGCGGAGCGCTCCGAATAGTCAGGGGATGAACTGACGATGGGAGCAATTCGATGAAGAAGACACTTTCGTTCGGAGTGGCCGTGACTGCGGTCGCGGCGGCGATCATGTTCGGCTCGGCGGGTGCGGCATCCGCTGCGCACTGCGTCGACAGCGGAGGGACGACGCCGGGCTTCTCGTACTTCGGCACCGTGCACGTGAAGGTCGCCGACCACGCCGAGGGAGGAAATCCCGGACCGCACGCGGGCACCGGCGGCGCCTCGAACTGCCTCGAGACCTCGGGCAACCCGTCCGAGCGCGCTCCCGGCCGGGGCTGATCGATTCCTCGCGGTGATCCTCGGCGCAGCCTGGGCGTCGAGGATCGCCGCGAGGCTCTTGCCGTCACGGGCGAGGAGGTCGGCAGATCAGGATCGTGCCGGCACCCGCTGCGGTGATCGTGCCCTCACCGTGGGGTGCGGCCAGCGTCGTGCCGCGCGAGGCCCGCAGGGTATCCCCATCGGCGGTGGTCAGCTTCAGGTCGCCGTCCTCGACCACGATGACGGCGAAGCCCGGAGCGAGGGCGACCCGACCCTCGACGACATGCCTTTCGAGGCGGAAGAACTTCTCGGACTCCGACGGCAGGATGCTGTCGCCTTCACGCGCGGGCGCGATCCAGCGGTCCACGTCCTCGGTGGACCGGCCGCGGGTCGTCACAGCCTGCAGGGCCAGCTCGAGGCCGAGGCCCAGGTGCCCGTCGCGCTCGCCGTCGAGGGCGAACCCGTGCCACTCGAGCAGGATCGAGAGATCCTCGGGCTGCTGCAGTTCGAGCAGGAACACGCCCCTGCCCACCGCGTGCAGCTCGCCGGGCGGCACGAACACGACGTCGCCCGGCTCGACTTCGCGCTCGTGGAGCAGGCGGATCAGCGCCGTCGTGTCCTGCCAGGCGACGAGCTGCGCGAGCGTATGACGGTCCACGTCGTTGCGGAGCCCCAGGTGCACGGTGCCGCCGTCGATGATGTACCAGGCTTCCGCCTTGCCGAACGGCCGATGCAGGTGCGCGATGCTGAACGCGTCGTCGGGGTGGGCGTGGACCGGAAGCCGCTGCCCGGCATCCAGCAGCTTGACCAGCAGCATCGATGACGAACCGAACGCCGCGACGTGCTCCGGGCCCAGCCACGTCACCGGATCGGCGACCATCGCATCGGCCAGCAGCCGCCCGTCGCGCAGGCGGCTCAGACCCAGGCGCCTCTCGCCCGCGAGCGTCGTCGTGGAGCCCACCCAGTCCTCGGGCCGGAAGTCGGGTCCCTTCGCCGTCCCGCGGAAGCGATCGATCTTCACCCCGCCACGGTAGAACCGCTCCGGAGGCTGGTTCGCATCCAGTCGTTCGAGACCCATGCGCGTCACCCTACTTGCGCCGAACCTCGCACACGACCGGAACCCTCCGAGCAAGTGCACGGACGGGGTTTCGGGAGGCTCGGGCGGTTTCGCGCCCGGCGATCAGCCGCGGGGCTCGAACCGCCGCGGCGCGTGGGTGCGACCCACCAGGTCGCGGAGCGCCTCGAGCGATCCGGTGACGGCGCCGAGGGCTCGCGCCTGGATCAGCACGTTCCCGAGCGCGGTGGCCTCGACCGGCCCCGCCAGGACGGGCAGACCGGAACGGTCCGCTGTGCGGCGGCACAGCAGCTCGTTCAGCGATCCGCCGCCGACGATGTGGATCGTGCGCACGTCGACTCCGCCGATGCGGCCGGCCTCGTGCGCGGCATCCGCGAACGCCTGCGCGAGCGACTCGACGATGCTGCGCGCGTACTCGGCGCGCGTGCGCGGCGGCGCGACGCCGTGCTCCGCGCACCACGCGTCGATGCGGCCCGGCATGTCGCCCGGCGGCAGGAAGCGCGGGTCGTTCACGTCGAAGACCGGAACAGGTCCGGTGACCTCTTCCGCGGAATCGAGGAGTGTGGGCAGGTCGATCGGGTGTCCGGCCCGCTCCCACGTGCGCACCGATTCGCTCAGCACCCAGAGACCCATGATGTTGTGCAGCAGGCGCACCCGCCCGTCGACGCCACCCTCGTTCGTGAAGTTCGCGGCGAGCGCCTCCGCGGTCAGCACCGGGCGCTCGACCTCGACGCCCACGAGCCCCCACGTCCCGCAGGAGATGTAGGCCGCGGCATCCGCTCGCATGGGCACCGCGACGACGGCCGAGGCGGTGTCGTGCGAGCCGACCGCGGTGACGGCGACGTCCGTGCCGAAGCCGATCGACGCCGCGACCTCGGGCCGGAGGGCGCCGAGCCGGTCGCCCGGTGCGATGAGCGGGGGCAGGATGCCGCGCGGCAAGCCGAGAGCGACGATGAGCTCGTCGTCCCACCCGCCGCCGGCGCGCAGCAGGCCGGTCGTCGAGGCGTTCGTCAGCTCAGCGCGGGCCCGGCCGGTGAGCCAGAATCCGAAGAGATCGGGGATCAGCAGGGCGGTGTCGGCGAAGCCGAGGAACTCCGGCGGCTCAGCGGCGAACTGGTAGAGCGTGTTGAACGGGAGGAACTGCAGCCCGTTGCGCGCATAGAGGTCGGCGTGCGGCATCCTCTCGTGGACGATCTCGACGCCTCGCTCGGTGCGGGCATCACGGTAGTGGAACGGGTTGCCGAGAAGGCGGCCGTGCCCTTCGGCGACCCCGCGCAGCAGCCCGTAGTCGACGGCCCACGAGTCCACGCCGATGCTGCGGATGCCCGGCTCGGCGCGGAACGCCTCGCGGAGCCCGTTCACCGCGGCGCCGTACAGGCCCAGGATGTTCCAGTGCAGCCCGTCGGAGGTCTGCACGGGATCGTTGGGGAAGCGCGCGACCGCGGTGGCCTCGAGCGTGTCGGGTCCGACATGGCCGATCATGACCCGGCCGCTCGTCGCGCCGAGGTCGACCGCAGCGACGGCGTTCGTTCTCACTACGCGCCTCGCTTCGCCGAGTGCACGGCTTCGCGTCGAATGCACGGGTTCGCGTCGCGGACAACCCGTGCACTCGACGGCAGGTCGTGCACTCGGGATGCCGCGGCCCCCGCAGAGCGCACGGTCATCGCAGGAACGCGGCGGCGACGCCGGAGTCGACCGGGATGTGCAGGCCGGTGGTGCGGGTCAGCTCGGGGCCGGTGAGGACGTAGACCGCGTCGGCGACGTTCTCGGGTACGACCTCGCGCTTGAGGATGGTGCGCTGGGCGTAGAACTTGCCGAGGTCCTGCTCGTCGACGCCGTACGTCGCGGCGCGGTTGGCACCCCAGCCCGAGGCGAAGATGCCCGAACCGCGGACGACCCCGTCGGGGTTGATGCCGTTGACGCGCACGCCGTACTCGCCGAGCTCGACGGCCAGCAGTCGCACCTGGTGTGCCTGATCGGCCTTCGTCGCCGAGTAGGCGATGTTGTTCGGGCCGGCGAAGACGGAGTTCTTCGAGGAGATGTAGATGACATCTCCGCCCATGCCCTGCTCGATGAGCGCCTTCGCCGCGGCCTTCGAGACCAGGAACGAGCCCTTCGCCATGACGTCGTGCTGCAGGTCCCAGTCCTTCTCGGTGGTCTCCAGCAGCGGCTTCGAGAGCGATAGGCCGGCGTTGTTCACGACCAGGTCGATGCCGCCGAACGCGAGCACGGTGGCGTCGATCGCCGCCTGCACCCCGTCGGCGTCGGCGACGTTCGCGGCGACGCCGATCGCGACATCCGTGCCGCCGAGCTCGACCGCCGCGGCCTGCGCCTTCTCGAGGTCGAGGTCGGCGACCACCACGCACGCGCCCTCGGCGGCGAGGCGGACGGCGATCGCCTTGCCGATTCCGGATGCCGCACCCGTGACGAACGCGATGCGTCCCTGGTGAGTCTTCGGCTTCGGCATCCGCTGCAGCTTCGCCTCTTCGAGCGCCCAGTACTCGATGCGGAACTTCTCGGCATCCGAGATGGGCGTGTAGGTCGACAGCGCCTCAGCGCCGCGCATCACGTTGATGGCGTTGAGGTAGAACTCGCCGGCGACGCGGGCGGTCTGCTTGTTCGCGCCGAAGCTGAACATGCCGACACCCGGGACCAGGACGATGAGAGGGTCGGCGCCGCGGATCGCCGGGCTCTGCGGAGTCGCGTGCTTCTCGTAGTACGCGGTGTAGTCGGCCCGGTACGCCTCGTGCAGCTCCTTCAGCCGGGCGAGCTGCTTATCGACGGGGGCGTCCGAGGGGAGGTCGAGCAGCATCGGCTTGACCTTGGTGCGCAGGAAGTGGTCGGGGCAGCTCGTGCCGAGCTCGGCGAGCTTCGGCGCCTTCGCCGACGCGAGGAACTCCAGCACCCGGGGGTCGTCGGTGAAGTGCCCGACCATGGGCTTGTCGTGCGACGCGAGGCCGCGGATGGTCGGAGCCAGGGCCGCGGCCTTCGCGCGGCGCTCGTTCTCCGGCAGAGCGGCGAACTTCTTGCGCTCCTTGCCGAACGGCTCCTTCTTGCCGTTCGCGTCGATGTACGCCTGGGCGGTCTCGATGATCCACAGCGAGTTCGCCTCGGCCTCGTCGGACGTGTCACCCCACGCGGTGATGCCGTGCCCGCCGAGGATGCAGCCGATCGCATCCGGGTTCTTCGCCTTGATCGCCGCGATGTCCAGGCCGAGCTGGAAGCCGGGGCGCCGCCACGGCACCCAGACGACCTTGCTGCCGAAGATCGTCTTCGTGAGCTTGGCGCCGTCCTTGGACGTCGCGATCGCGATGCCGGAGTCGGGATGCAGGTGGTCGACGTGGGCGGCATCCACCAGGCCGTGCATCGCGGTGTCGATCGACGGTGCGGCACCGCCCTTGCCGTGCAGGCAGTAGTCGAACGCGCCGACCATCTCGTCCTCGCGGTCCAGGCCCGGGTAGACGTCCACGAGCGCGCGCATGCGGTCCAGGCGCAGCACCGCCAGGCCCGACTCGGAGAGGGTGCCGAGATCTCCGCCTGAGCCCTTCACCCAGAGCAGCTCGACCGGCTCGCCGGTGACCGGGTCGGTCTCGGTGCCCTTGGCCGATGTGTTGCCGCCGGCGTAGTTGGTGTTCTTCGGGTCGGCCCCGAGGCGGTTCGAGCGCGCGATCAGGTCGGCGGCTGCGGTGTTCGTCATGAGGTCGATCCTTCGGTGATGGGGGTTCGGGGTCGGTTTCGTCCGTCGCCTGTGCACGGATTCCGGCGGTGCATGCGTACGTTCACGACGGATGGATGGCGGTCGGGGCGGCAGGGAGGGCGGCGAGGCGCGCGGCGATGCGATCGATGGATGCCGCGGCCGCGGGTTCTTCGGGACGGTTGAGGTGACCGTGCCGGGTGCCCGGCTCGGTGAGCACGACGATGTCGCGCCCGGCGGCGGCGAGGGTGGCGGCGAAGTGCTCGCCCGAGACTCGGAGCTCGTCGACCTCGCCGTTGATCATGAGCGTGGGCGGGAAGTGCGCGAGGTCTTCGGCGGTCGCGAGTCCGGGGATCGCCTGCAGCGGTGCTCCGTCCACCGGTCGTCCGAGGTAGTTCTCGTACATCCCGAGCACGGCGTCGGGTCCGAACGTGTCCGCCTCGGGGTCGGCATCGAGCGCGGCGCGGAGCGCGGCATCGGGTTGGGGCTGCACGGCCAGCAGCGTCGGGTACGCGAGCACGACGAGTGCCGGCGACAGGCCGACGTCGTGGAGCAGACGCAGCGTGGCGCCCGCGGCCAGGTTGGCGCCGGCGCTCGCGCCCCCGAGCGCCCACGGGCCTGGGCACAGCTCCGACTCGAAGGCCCAGCGGAACGCGGCGATGACGTCGTCGGAAGCCGCCGGATAGTGCGCACCGACCCGGGCCGATACGCCGATCGCCTCGGCCCGCGCGGGCTGCGTCGGCGCCAGCGCATAGTCGACCGACACCACGGTGACTCCGCGTGCGGCGAGTGCGCGGGCGACTCCGTCTGCCTCGGGCATGTCGAGGTCGCCGCCGGCGAAGCCGCCGCCGTGCGCCCAGACCAGGCCGGCGCCGTTCGGGAGCATGCCGGGTGGGCTCGTCGGCGGGTAGACCCGCACGAGCCCGCCGGCGGCGGAGTAGGGCTCGTCCATCGGAGTCAGGCTCCCCAGCCCGCCTGAACGCCGCCGACGCGCTCGGTCTCGATCTTCTGCTGGTAGCCGGATGCCGCGAACGCGGCCATCGGGTCGGCGGGCAGTCCGCGCGACTCGCGCCACTCGGCCAGCGCAGGCCGGACATCCGTGTAGAAGGCGTCCATGAAGACGGCCTGCGCCGCGAGCACGTCGTTCGCCGACTGCGCGGCGGCCAGCGCATCGTGGTCGATGAGGAGCGCACGGGCGGTCATCTCCTGCACGTTCAGCACCGAGCGGATCTGACCGGGGATCTTCGCCTCGATGTTGTGGCACTGGTCGAGCATGAACGCGACGTCGGGGTTGTTAAGCCCGCCGCCCCGGATGACCTCGACGATGATGCGGAAAAGCTGGAACGGGTCGGCCGCACCCACGATCAGGTCGTCGTCGGCATAGAAGCGGGAGTTGAAGTCGAACGAGCCCAGCTTTCCGAGGCGCAGCAGCTGCATGACGATGAACTCGATGTTCGTGCCGGGAGCGTGGTGGCCGGTGTCGAGGCAGACCATGGCACGGTCGCCGAGGGTGGCCACCTGCGCGTACGAGGTTCCCCAGTCGGGAACGTCGGTGTGGTAGAACGACGGCTCGAAGAACTTGTATTCGAGCACGAGGCGCTGGTGACCGGTCAGGCGCTCGTAGATCGAACGGAGCGAGTCGTTCAGGCGGTCCTGGCGGGCGCGCATGTCGGTCTGACCGGGGTAGTTCGAGCCCTCGGCGAGCCAGATCTTCAGGTCGCGCGAGCCGGTGGCGTCCATCACGTCGATGCACTCGAGGTGGTGGTCGATCGCCTTGCGGCGGATGCGGTCGTCCTCATGGGTGAGCGCACCGAACTTGTAGTCCTCGTCCTGGAACGTGTTCGAGTTGATCGTGCCGAGCGCGACGCCGAGGTCTTCCGCGTGACGGCGGAGCACGTTGTAGTCATCGACCTTGTCCCACGGGATGTGCAGCGCGACGCTCGGGGCGAGGCCCGTGACGCGATTGACCTCGGCGGCATCCGCGATCTTCTCGAACGGATCGCGCGGCGTGCCGCCGGTCGTCCACACGCGGAACCGCGTGCCGGAGTTGCCGAACGCCCACGAGGGCAGCTCGATGGCCTGCTGCTCGAGCGTCTGCTGGATGTCGGGGGAGAGGATGCTCACGATGCGTCGCTTTCTTCGGTGATGGATGCCACGTCGGTGGATGCTTCAGCCAGTTGGTCTTCGAGGTGGAAGACCTCGATCAGTGGGGTGGCCGCCTGGTCGGGTCGGCCCTCGAGTCCGACGAAGTAGCGCGCCATATCGGCTTCCCATCGCGCGGCGACGGGCGATGCGGCGAGGTAGGCCTGTGCGGCCGCGTCGTCATCGGTCTCGTAGTAGCCGATGAGCGTGCCGCCCTCGGCCAGGTACAGCGAGTAGTTGCGTCGTCCGGATGCCGCGATCTCGGCGAGCATCTCGGGCCGGACCGGGCTGTGGCGGTCGATGTACTCGGAGAGGAGCTCCGGCTTGACCTGGAGCCGGAAGCAGATGCGTGCGGGGGATGTCATGGGTGCTCTTCGTTGAGGGGCGATGCGATGAATCGATTCAATCCACTGTAGAACACGACGCCCGCACCGTCAAGACGCGTTCCGTCGGTGCGGGCCGTCGTCTCAGGCCGGTGCCGTAACCGCCGCCATTTCTCGGTGATGTGTGCCGTGCGCGAGAGTCTCGGCGGCCTGGCCCGGAAGTTCGAGCACGCCGGTCGTTCCGACCGGAACGCGCACGTCGACGACAAGGCGGTCGTCCTCGAGCCGCCATGAGATCGACGCCTCGCCGTACGGCGTCCGGTGCCGAGCGGATGCCTCGGTGAGGTCGCCGCCCGGCTGCGGCGCGAACCGCACCACGCGGTAGCCGGGGGCGCCGGGGGCCAGCCCGCCGACCACGCGGTGCAGCCAGTCCGCCACCGCGCCCAGCGCGTAGTGGTTGAACGACGTCATCGTGCCGGGGTTCACGTTCCCGTCCGGCAGCAGGGAGTCCCAGCGCTCCCAGACCGTGGTCCCACCCATGACGACCTGATACAGCCACGACGGGCAGCCCTGCTCGAGCAGCAGGTCGTACGCCTTGTCGAGGTGCCCGGTCTGCGTCAGCGCATCCGAGACGAGGGGAGTGCCGACGAAGCCGGTCGCGATGCGGTTCTCTGCTTCGCGCACGAGTTCAGCCAGCCGCTCGCCGGCCGCCTCGCGGCGGGCGGCATCCGGAATCAGGTCGAACGCGATCGCGAGCGCGTACGCGGTCTGCGCGTCACTGGTCATCCGCCCGTCCGGCAGCACGTACTCGGCGGCGAATGCGGCGTCGATCTCGTCCGCGAGCCGCATGTACTCGGCTTCGTCGTCCATCCGTCCGAGCACGCCGGCCGTTCGCGCGACCGTCCGTGCCGACTTCGCGAAGTACGCGGTGGCGACCAGGTACCGGTCGGTGCGCGCATCGGAGGGATCCTGCGGCGGGGCGGCGGGGTCGAGCCAGTCGCCGAGCTGGAAGCCGGTGTTCCACAGGCGCTCGGGACCCGCGAGCGAGGCCACGAGGTCGACCCAGCGCCGCGCGCTGTCGAACTGTGCGGCCAGGATGCCGGCGTCGCCGAAGCGCTCGTAGAGGGTCCACGGGGTAAGGGTCGCGACGTCGCCCCACGCGGCGCCCGGGCGGATCGGCGTCCACATCGTGTGGGCCGGGATCACCGGGACGTACCAGGGGATGGTGCCGTCCGGCAGCTGCTCGGCGGCGACATCCCGCAGCCAGCCGCTGAGCATGCCCGACGCGTCGTACAGGAACGACGCGGTCGGAGCGAAGACCTGGATGTCGCCCGTCCATCCCACGCGCTCGTCGCGCTGCGGGCAGTCGGTGGGGATGTCGACGAAGTTGCCGCGCATGCCCCAGACGACGTTCTCGTGGAGGCGGTTCACGAGCGGGTCGGAGGAAACGAACCATCCCGTGCGCTGGAGGTCGGTGTGATACACCCGGGCGAGCAGGTCTCCGGCGGCCGCGGAGGCCTCGATGTCGCCCGGCCAGCCGTCGACCTCGGCGTAGCGGAACCCGTGGAACGTGAAGCGGGGCTCCCACTCCTCTCCGCCCTCGCGTCCGGCGAGCGTGTAGTGGTCTGTGGAGCGCGCCCCGCGCAGCGGCCGCGTGTACACCTCGCCGTCCTGCAGCACCTCGGCGGTGCGGATCCGGACGGTCGCACCGGCCGGTCCCTCGACGCGAATCCGGATGCGGCCGACCAGGTTCTGGCCGAAGTCGAGGATGCGCGCACCCGACGGGGCTGTCAGCACCGCCACGGGGCGGAGCTTCTCGGTGCAGCGCACGGGCGGAGCAGTGGGTGCGACGAGTGTCGACGGATCTCGGTCGCGGACGGCGACGGCGCTCCATGCCTCGTCGGCGAAGCCCGGCAGCGACCAGCCGGTCAGCTCCTGCCGCGCGTCGTAGTCCTCGCCGTCGTAGATTCCGCTGCGCAGAATCGGGGACGGCGCGGCCTTCCACGCGGCATCCGTCGCCACCGTCTCGCGACGCCCGTCCGCATACGTCAGCTCCAGCTGCCCGAGGAAGGAGAGATCGTCGCCGAAAAGGTTGCGGAAGCCGCCGCGCCAGCCCAGCCGCCCCCGGTACCAGCCGTCGCCGAGCCAGGCTCCGATCGCGTTGGCGCCCGGCCGCACGAGGTCCGTGACGTCGTACGTGTAGTAGCGCAGGCGCTGAGGGTAGACGGTCCACCCGGGCGACAGCGTGTCGTCGCCGATCCGTGACCCGTTGAGCTCGGCTTCGTAGAGTCCGTGCGCACTCGCGTAGAGCCGCGCCGAGACGAGTCCGTCGCCGACCGAGAACTCGCGGCGAACCAGCGAGGGGCGGCGGTCGTCGGACTCGCGGTCCTCGGCCCACGCGGCGCCGACCGGTCGGGCGGTCCAGTCGTCCGGTCTCAGCAGCCCGGCCTCTACGGTGGTGGCGGGGCTCCAGTCCGACCATTCGCCGACCTCGCCTGCGAGCCGTACGCGCACCGTGGCGCTCTCGCGGGACTCCAGCGGTTCGACGGGCCAGTCCACGAGGATCTGCTGGTCGGATGTCGCCACCACGGTCTCGGTCGAATTCCCGCGCCGGATCTCGAGTTCGTACGCGTGCTGCGCCCAGCCCGCGGGCGCCTCCTCCACGATCCACGAGATCCGTGGGGATGCTTCGCCGATGCCGAGGGGGCTGCGGTGGTGCTCGATGCTCGGCGCGGCGATCCGGAGGGTTCTCACGGTCGTTCCTCTCTCGCCCGCTGGGGACGAATTGTGACGTTTCAAAGTGTGGACTCCGATGGGCGGACGTGGGTCGGCGGTCGAGCAGTCGGCAGGTCAGCGCCAGGTGTGGCCGGCAGCGAACCCCAGTCGCTCCTGGATCTTGCGCGTCGAGATCAGCGACTCGTGCAGACCGAGATCGTGGGCGATCGGTGTGCCGGGGAACCACCGTTCGGCGACCTCGCGGGTCGGCGCGGTGTTTCCTGAATCGGGCGCCGCCACGTTGTAGACCTCGAACCCGGGCCGCGCGCTCTCGAGCGCGAGCAGAACGGCCTCGGCGCCGTCGCGAGCGTCGAGCCACGACCCGAGGAGGTCTCTCCGGTAGGCGGGGTCGCTCGCCCGGTCGAATGTGCCGTATTCGTCCTCGGCCACGACGTTGGTGAATCGCAGCGCGGTGATCGATGCGTCGGGCGTCCAGGCCACCAGCTGGGCGGCCATCGCCTCTTCGACCACCTTGCCGAGGCCGTAGGTGTTGTGCGCGGCGGTGCAGCTCTCATCCAGAGGGAGGAAGGGCGGCGCCTCGTCGAAGGGGAATCCCATCGCCGTGATGCTGCTCGCGCTGACGATCGTCCGGATGCCCGCGCGGTGCGCGGCGAACAGCACGTGGAACGTCGCGATCACATTGTTCTCGAACGTGGTCACGTCGGGGATCAGCCCGTTCACCGGCACCGCCGCGAGGTGCACGACGGCATCGAGCCCGCCGTGCCGTGCCGTGACCCCGAGCAGCGCGTCGAGTGTCTGGCCGTAGTCGGCGAGATCCACGCGGGTGAACCCGACGCCGGCCTGTCCGTGCAGGTCGAATCCGACGACCGTGTGGCCTCGCTCGCGCAGGCGACGGGTCGTTGCGCGGCCGAGCTTGCCGTCACTGCCGGTGACGCCGATGATCATCAGCCCTTGACCGCTCCGGCCGCCAGGCCCTTCATGATCCGCTGGTTGAGGAACAGATACAGCACCAGGATGCCGAACACGGTGATGCAGATCGCTGCGAACAGCGGGCCGTAGTTGATAGCGCCATACTCGCCCGAGAAGTTGAGAAGTCCGACCTGGATCGTGTTGAGGCTCTTCTTGCCGCCGAAGATCAGGGCGATCAGCAGGTCGTTCCAGATCAGGAAGAACTGCACGATCGCCACGGTGATGATCGCGTTGCGCATCATCGGGAAGCCGATCGCGAAGAACGAGCGGGTCATCGACGCGCCGTCCAGGGTGGCGGCCTCGAAGATCTCGCGCGGGATCGCGCGGAAGAAGGTCGCCATCATGAACACCGTCAGCGGAAGTCCGCCGGCCGTGTAGATGAGGATCATCGGCAGGTACGAGCCGGTGATCCCGAGATCGAAGAAGGCGGTGAACAGCGGCAGGATGATCATCTGCCCCGGGATCATGATGCCCGCGAGGAACAGCAGCAGGATCGTGCCGCGGCCCCTGAAGACGAGGACTTCGAGCGCGTAGCCGGCCGCGGTGCCCAGCAGCACGATGAACACGAGCGACGGCACCGTCACGATGATCGAGTTGGTGATCGTCGTCGCGAGATTGCCGGTCTCCCACGCGATGACGTAGTTGCCCCACTCCCAGGTCTGGGGCATCGCGTAAGACGGGTTGTTCAGGAAGTCCGCATTCGTCTTGAGCGAGTTGATGAACATCCAGAACAGCGGGTAGGCCGTCACGAGGATCAGGAAGGCGATCGTGAGCCACGTCGGGACGCGCTTGAGGATTCGCAGACCGCGATTGCCGGGGCTGTGCGGTGTGAACGCCTGCGGCGAGTGGACGTCGACGGTGTCGAGGGTGGAGGTCATGATGATCGCTCTTTCAGACGGTGTTGTCGCGTCGCGACGAGCGGAAGATGACGAGCGTGACCAGCAGGCACAAGACCGTCAGCAGCAGGGCGATCGTGGACCCGTAGCCGAAGTCGCTGAACTGGAACGCCGTGCGGTACATGTACAGCGTGAGAGGCGTCGTGGAGTTGCCCGGCCCGCCGCCGGTGAGCGCGAAGACCGAGTCGAACACCTTGATCGTGCCGTTGATGCTGAAGATGAACGAGGCGAACAGGATCGGCAACGACATCGGCAGGACGATGTAGCGGAAGAGGCTGAAGCTGCGGGCGCCGTCGATGCGGGCCGACTCGATGATGTCGTCGGGGATGTCGAGCAGGCCGGAGAAGATCAGCACGCCGTAGAAGCCGACCGAGCGCCAGACGTCCATGAGGACGATCACGACGAACGCGGTGCCGCCGGCTCCGAGCCAGTCGACCGCAGGGAGGCCGACGTTGACGAGCAGCTCGTTGACGAGGCCGTCGCTGGGCGCGGACTGGAAGAGCTTCTGGTAGAGCAGGGCGACCGCGACGGTGGGCAGCACGACGGGGAAGAAGACCAGTGTGCGCACGAGCACCGACGACTTGCGGAGCACGAAGTTGTAGAGGAGGGCGAGGCCGTAGCCGAGGATGACCTGGAAGATCGTCACGAGGATCGCGTACTTGAGGGTGAACCACAGGGCGTCCCACACGTACGGATCGCGGAACAGCCGCTCGAAGTTCTCGATGCCGTTCCACTCGAAGCCGCTGAGCACGGAGCCGGTGAAGAAGGTGAGGCCGAACGACCAGAGGACGGGCGCGAGGATGATGACGGTGTAGACCAGCAGCGCGGGGGTCAGCAGCAGCGTGATCGCCTTGCGGTCGCCGAGTACGGACTTCATGGGGCGGCCTTTCGAGACATGGGGGAGTGGCCCGGGTACAAGACTGGCACCCGGACTCGTCGATTGCAGCCGGGCCCGCTGGATCGAATCCCGGTGGAGGGGCTTCCCGGCGCGCCCGAGCGGGCGCGCCGGGAAGCGCTGCGTCAGCCCTCGTCGAGCGCGGTCTGGACCAGGGTCATGAACTCCTCGGCGGAGAGCTGACCGGTCACCAGGAGCGCGGCATTCGTCGATGAGACGCTGCTCGCCTTCGCGTTGAAGAGCGCCTCGAACCACAGCACGCTGTCGGTCGCGGTCGAGATCTCGTCGGCGATCGTCTGCGAGATCTCAGGCAGGTCGGCCGGCTCATCGGCGATGAAGCCGGTGATCTGGCCCAGCTTGAGCGCCTCGTTGCCGTAGTTCTCCGTGATGCACTTCAGCCACGCGCCGACGTTGTTGTCGGCCGAGTAGGTCGCGGCGTTGAAGGTCGCGGGCAGTCCGACGTTGGACGGGTACTCCTCGATCGATCCGGCGCCGCCGTCGACAGCCGGGAACGGCATGAAGCCGACGTTCTCGGCGCCGATCGTGTTCGCATCGCTGTTGATGTTGCCGAGCAGCCAGCTGCCCATGTAGATCATCGCGGCCTTGCCGGTGAGGAACTCGTTGGACGCGGCGTCGTAGTCCAGCGAGGCCACGTTGGCGCCGAAGTAGCCCTGGGCGCCCAGGTCGGCGATCTGCTGCGCCGCCTCGACGTACTCGGGGTCGGTCAGCTTCGCGTCGCCGTCGGCCACGGCCTGCATCGCGTCGGCTCCCAGCGTGCGGAAGATGTAGCCGCTCACCAGGCGGGTCAGCGGCCAGCCCTGCTCGCCGGATGCCGCGAATGCGGTCAGCCCGGCGGCCTTGGCCTCGGCTGCCACGGTGAGAAGGTCGTCCCAGGTCTCGGGGACGGCCCAGCCGTTCTCCTCGAAGATCGCCTTGTTGTAGAAGATGCCCTCGATGTTGTACTGGTAGGGCAGGAAGTTGAAGGCGCCGCCGTAGAGCTTCTCGATCGTCGACACGGCACCCTCGGCGATCTTGTCGCGCACACCGAGCTCGGTCAGTGCCTCGTCGAAGTCGACCAGGTAGCCGGCCTCCCAGAGCTTGGCGCCCTCGGCCGGGTTGCCGCCGGCGGAGAACATCGGGGGCAGGCCCTCCTGGGTGGCGAGCAGCTGCACCTGTGCGTCGAGCTCGGCCTGCGGGATCGAGTTGATCTCGAGCGGCGCGGCTTCCTCCTCGGCCGAGCATGCACCGTCGGCGAGGGCCTGCAGGACGGGCTCGGTGGTGGTGTTCTCGGCGTTCTTCAGGAACTCCAGGGTCGTCGGGTTCTCGGACGATCCGCCGCCGTCGCCGCCACCGCCGGAGCAGCCGGCCAGGACGAGCACGCCGACGCCCGCCAGGGCGAGAGCGCTGACGAGCGGCTTCCGAAGACGCCGTGCTGTTGCTGTGGACACATTTCCTCCTTGAAAGTGGTGGCGTCCCCGTTGAGACGTTTCAATGAGGATGCTAAGTCAGACGGCGCGCCGCTGTCAAGCAATTTGAAACGTCACAAATCGGTAACGCCGCACCCGGCAGGGCGAGTCGCCGACGCGCCGTCAGAACTCGGTGACCATCGGCCGGCCGTCGAGGTGGGCGATCATGTTCAGCACGAGGTAGTTCCAGTTCTGGAATCCCTTCGTCATGATCGGCTCTCCGCTGTCGGGGTGGTAGTACTCGTGCAGGCTGCCGCCGGCCTCGAGGTCCTGACCGAACAGCCGCACGGTCTTCTCGGCGAGCTCCCGCGCGTCCTCGCCGAAGCCGTACTTGAGCAGACCCCGGAAGACCAGGTAGTTGCTGATCCCCCAGATCGGGCCGAGCCAGTTCGAGGGATTGTTGGAAGCCCGCAGGTCGTACATCTTCTCGAGCCTCGACAGCGTCCGAACGCCGTACGTCGCGTTGAATGTGCGCGGATCGAGGTACCGCTCCCGCATCCGCTCGGCCTGCTCGTGCGAGGCGAACCCCGCCCACAGCGGAAGGAAGCTCGACCAGTTGTCGACTCGGATCAGGAGGGACGACCAGCGCCGCGGCGCACCGCTGTGCAGCCAGTCGTCCTCGTCGATCGGGCGCAGATTGAGATCGACGCTGTAGAACGTGCCGTCGCGCTCGTCCCAGCAGTGGGCGTGAACGGCATCGGCGAGGTTCTGTGCGCGCCCGCGCCAGCGGTTCGCCTCCACCTGCCGGCCTGATTCCTCGAGCAGATAGCCGTACGCCAGCAGCTCGCGGTACAGCAGGCAGTTGAGGTAGATCGACGCGGTGCTCTTCTCGGGGCGGTAGTAGGTCGAGGGGTCGTTGTCGACGCCGATGGCGAAGTCGGTCTGCCAGTAGGCCAGCGCCGTCTCCTCGTGCACGTGGCTCTCGAGGTAGCGCTCTAGGAAGCGCCCGAGTGTGTCGATGTGCGCCTGAAGCCACTCCACGTCGCCGCGCCGCTGGGCGATCATCGCCGCGTGCTGAGCGAGCACCGGCTTGTGCATGTTCTCGGAGAAGCCGCCCGATCGGCCGGCATCACGATGTGTGAGCGGGCCTTCCGGCTTGAGCTGGATCGGCATCACGCCGTCGGCATCCGTGTGATCGAGGAAGTTGAGGATGCATCCCTCCTCGTACGCGAAGAATCGGCCTCTGCTGTCGGTGTCGGCCTCGACCTGGCCGAGCACCGCGCTGATGAACCAGGAGTCCCAGTCCCACAGCGCCGAGGAGTAGTACGGCGAGTCGGGAGTGCTCGGCACGGTGTACGGGTGGGCGAGGATGCCGGCAGGCTCGCGCATCATCTGCTCGCAGCTCCGGCGGATGTCCTCTTCGAGCAGGCGCTTCCAGCGCTCCAGCATCATTGCTCCTCTGGTACGACGGGTGGCGAGGACAGTCTGCCATTGAAACGTTCCGACAGGCCACCGTGCGGCATCCCGACCTGTTGTACAGTTCTGTTCAATGCGCACGCCGTGTGAGCAACGCGACGGCGCGGGGAGGCTTGGGGATGGCCAGGGTCGGTATTCGTGAGGTCGCCGCGCACGCGGGGGTCGCCGTGGGCACGGTCTCCCACTACCTGAACCATCCCGACAAGGTCTCGGCCGAGAAGGCCGACCGCATCCGTGCCGCCATCGAGACGCTCGGGTTCGTGCCCAGCAACGCGGGTCGCCAGCTGCGTCTGGGCATCAGCACTGTGATCGGCTACATCGCGCCCGACGTGAGCAACCCCTACTTCGCCGAGATCGCCGAGAGCGTCGAGAGGCGCGCGTCCGACTTCGGGGTGAGCGTGTTCCTTGCGAACTCGCACCGCAGCAGGGAGCGCGAGGACGCCTACCTCCGGGTGTTCGAGCAGCATCAGGTGCGCGGCCTGATCGTGTCGTCGCACCTGCCGATCGAGGATCGGCTCGCGGCCGTGCGCAGCCGCGGCACTCCGTCCGTTCTCGTCGGCCAGGCCGCGCGGTCGCACGACCAGGCATCGGTCTCGCTCGACGACGTCGACGGAGGGCGGCAGGCGATGGATCACCTGCTCAGCGTGGGATGCCGCCGCATCGCGTTCGTCGGAGGGCCGCTCGGCATCCCGCAGGTCGCCGATCGCCTCGCGGGTGCGAGTGAGGCCGTGAGCGTCTCGGGAGAGGCGGTGACGCTCGAGGTCATCAACCAGCCCGACCGCACCATCCGGGGCGGACGTGAGGTCGCCACAGCGCTCCTCACGCGCTCCGCCGATCAGCGGCCGGACGGCGTCTTTGCGGTGAACGACCTGCTCGCACTCGGGATGCTGCAGACCCTGGTGGCCGGCGGCGTCCGCGTTCCCGAGCAGCTCGCCCTCGTCGGCTACGACGACACCGAGTTCTCGGAGGCGTCGATCATCCCGCTGAGCACCGTGCGGGGCCGCCACGAAGGCTTCGGGGTCGCCGTGGTCGATCTGCTGTTCGACGTGATGGAGGACAAGTCGACCACCTCGCAGCACCGCGTCTTCAAGCCGGAACTCGTCGCCCGTGCCAGCACACTCGGGTTCGTCCCCCGATGACCGCGAACATCCGCGACGTCGCCGAGCGGGCCGGAGTCTCGGTCGGCACGGTCTCGAACGTCCTCAACCATCGCGAGAAGGTGTCGCCGGATGCCGTCCGCCGCGTCCGTGAGGCGATCGAGGTGCTGGGCTATGTGCGCAACGACGCCGCCCGACAGCTGCGCGTGGGGCGCAGCTCGACCGTGGGACTCGTCGTGCTCGATGTGCGGAACCCGTTCTTCACCGACCTCGCGCGGGGCGCGGAGAGCGAAGCCGCCCGGCACGGGCTCTCGGTGATCCTCGGCAACAGCGCCGAGGACGTCGAGCGCGAGGCCGGATACCTCGACCTCTTCGAGGAGCAACGGGTGCGCGGCATCCTGATCTCTCCCTATCGGGAGGTGGGTCCGCAGCTGCGGAGCCTGCGCGAGCGCGGCACACCCACCGTCCTCGTCGACCGGCGCAGCGAGGACGAGCGCTTCAGCTCGGTGAGCGTCGACGACGAGCTCGGCGGGTGGCTCGCCGCCGATCACCTGATCCGGACCGGCCGGCGCCGCATCCTCTTCACCGGCGGCCCCTTCGACATCCGGCAGATCGTCGATCGCCGTGCCGGGGCGCAGCGCGCGGTCGACAGCGCCGCTGGCGTCTCGTTCGAGACCGTGCCCACACCCGCCGCGAGCGTCGCCGACGGCCGCGCCACCGGTGAGGAGATCGCGGCCCGGGCGCCGGAGGACCGGCCGGACGCGGTGTTCGCCGCCAACGATCTGCTCGCGATCGGCGTGCTGCAGGGACTGGCCGGTCACGGCATCCGCGTGCCCGAGGAGATCGCGATCATCGGCTTCGACGACATCGACTTCGCTTCGGCCGCCGTCGTGCCGCTGTCGTCGGTGCGCCAGCCCAGCCGGCTGATGGGCGAGACCGCGCTGCGCATCCTCTTGTCGGAGATCGACGACCCCGACAGCGTCGCGCAGCAGGTGGTGTTCGAGCCCGAGCTGGTGGTGCGCGCCTCGACCGCGCCGCGGGCGTAGCTTGGCGCGCCCCGCGCGGCGGCGCGAGTGCACGGCTTCGCGCCGAGTGCACGGCATCGGCGCGCGCAGAAGTGGTGGTTTCGATGCGAAGCCGTCCCCTCGGCGGCCGCGTGGCACACTTGCCCGGTGGCCGACATCGAGATGGCGCGGATCGCGGCCGGGACGGTGGCACTGCACGATGCGCGCACGAAGCGGCGCTGGAGCGTGCAGCTCGAGCCGTTCGAGATCGGCGTCTACGCCGTCACGCAGGGGCAGCTGGCCGAGCTGATCGGAGAGACCGCGACGCACCCGCGGCGACCGGCGACGGACGTGAGCTGGCTGCGGGCGATCCGCTTCTGCAACGCCGCCTCGGAGTGGGAGGGCCTCGACCCGGCCTACAGCTTCGAGGGCGAGGAGGTGACCTGGCACGTCGATGCCGACGGCTACCGACTGCCCACCGAGGCGGAGTGGGAGTACGCGTGCCGGGCGGGCTCGACGACGGCGCAGTACGGTCCGCTCGCAGAGGTCGCCTGGACCGCTGCCGACGGCGTCACCGGTCCGCAGGACGTGGGCGGCAGGCTGCCGAACCTGAACGGGCTGTTCGACACCCTCGGCAACGTGTGGGAATGGTGCTGGGATCTGCTCGACCCGGCGCGATACGACGCCTACCGGGTGTTCCGCGGCGGCGGATTCGCCGACGACGCCTGGAGCGTGCGCGCTTCGACGCGCCGCGGCGGAGCGCCGCGCATGCACCACGAGGACGTGGGGTTCCGCGTCGCCCGCGGCGGCTTCGATACGGCGGATGCCGCGCAGGGCTGGTCGGCGCAGGCCGATCTCGAGCGGGCCGAGCTCGAAGGTCCGCTGCCGCCGGGGTGGACGCCGCGGCGCTGAATCGTCACGTTCGTCGCGGGTGTCACAGGCGCAGGGCGACCGGTGTCTTCATGTCGAACGGAATCATCCGCGACGCATTGGAGCAATCATGACGAGCGCAGCCCGCATCCCCCCGACCGAGATCACCGGTGCCTACGGCGCACTGATCAAGCTCGCCGCACGGAAGATGATGGGCCGCGTGCCTGATTCGGTCGGAGTGCTCTGGCACAACCAAGCCGTCATGAAGGACGCCATGGGGCTCGGCCGCAAGGTCGACGCCTGGCGTGCGCTCGACCCGGATCTCGCGGTGTATGCGGCTATGGCATCGGCCGCGACCATCGGCTGCAGCTTCTGTCTGGACTTCAATTACTTCATGGCGCACACGCGCGGACTCGACGAGGCGAAAGTGCGGGAGGTCCCGCGCTGGCGCGAATCATCCGCCTTCACGGCGCGCGAGCGACGGGTGATGGCGTACTCGGAGGCAGCGAGTCAGACGCCGCCCGCGGTGACCGACGAGATGTCGGACGTCCTGCTGGCGGAGCTCGGGCCTGCGGCGCTGGTCGAGCTCGCCGCCCGCGTGGCGTTCATGAACATGTCGGCCCGCATGAACATCGCCCTCGGGATCCGCTCCGAAGAGTTCGCCGACGCGTGCGGTCTCGCGTCGCTCGCGACCCCGACCGTCGGCGCGGACGCCGCGTAGGCTCCGGTCATGCGCGCGCCCGCCGACGACTCGTTCATCGCGCATCGACGACTCCTCTTCACCGTGGCGTACGAGCTCCTCGGCTCGGCCGCGGACGCAGAGGACGTGCTGCAGGAGTCCTGGCTGCGGTGGGCGGCGGTCGACCGGTCGCAGATCCGCGAGCCGCGCGCGTATCTCGTCCGCCTCGTCACACGGCAGGCGCTCAACAACGTGCGGACCGTGGCGCGGCGACGAGAGGACTACGTCGGGGAGTGGCTCCCCGAGCCGCTCCTGACCAGCCCGGATGTCGCCGACGACGTCGAGCTGGCCGAGAGCGTCTCGATCGCGATGCTCACCGTGCTGGAGACGCTCGGCCCCGCTGAGCGGGCCGTCTTCGTGCTGCGCGAGGTCTTCGACCTGCCGTACGACGAGATCGCGGATGCCGTGGGCAAGACGCCGGCCGCCGTCCGGCAGATCGCACATCGGGCGAAAGAGCACGTCTCCGCCCGGCGGCCTCGCGTGAGGGTGGTCCGCTCCGAGCACGAGGAGGTGGTGGAACGTCTGCTCATCGCCCTGAACTCCGGTGACCTGCAGGGGCTCATGGACGTGCTGGCGCCGGACGTGGTCTCGGTCGCCGACGGCGGCGGGAAGGTGCGGGGGGCGGCGCGTCGGCCGATCGTGGGAGCGGAGCGGCTGGCGCGCTACCTCGTGGGCGGATTGGCGAAGGCCGAGGGGATGCTGCGCGCGACGAGAACGTGGGTCAACGGGCAGGCCGGAATCCGGGTCGAGCTCGACGGTCAGCTCGTCGGCGTCGTGAGCCCGACGGTGGAGGACGGTCGCGTGACCCGCATCCATACCATCGCGAACCCCGACAAGCTGCGCCGATTCGACGAGGAGGCGACCTTCAGCCGCTGACGGCCAGCCGTGGGACCCCCCTATCAGCGGAGCCGATCAAGCCTCGCCGTCTCGGGTGGGCTCCTCGGGATCGACGAGCGGTCCCCCGATCACGCCGATGCCGACCGCCTGGTGGCTGGGCTCGGGCTGATCGCCGCCGGGCGCCTTCGGCTCCTCCTCGGGCGACTTCTCGGTGCTGGGCTCCTCCAGCTCTTCCGTGGAGGGGGTCTGCTCGCCCTGCGGGCGGTCCTGATCGGGCGTTGCGCTCATGTGCTCACTCTCCGGTCGCGTCTTGTGCATCAACGATGTCTGGCCCCGATGGCCCCGGCAACGGGCTTGACGCGCGTGCTCTGGAGTGACCTATCGTGGCGATGAGTGCGCCGCCTGCGTCACAGTGGCCGAATGGCGGGTGCGAGGGCGGGGCTGAGGTGAACATTATCGGGAGCGACGAGCGCACGCTCGGACTCGCCCTCAGCGGCGGCGGCGCGTACGGTGCCGCGCATGTGGGAGTCCTGCAGGAGCTCAGGGCCCGCGGCATCCGTCCCGGCGTCGTCACCGGAACGAGTTCGGGCGCGCTCGTGGCGGCCGCTTACGCGGCCGACGTCCCGCAGGAGACGATCGAGCGCGCGGCGCTCGCCTTCCGCTGGAGCTCGATCGCACGGATGTCGCTCACCCCGCGGCTCGGGCTGCTGGACTCCGGCGCCCTCACCGATGCCATCCACCGCACCCTCGGCGAAGACCCGCTCATCGAGGAGCTTCCGCGGCGATTCGCCGCCGTGGCGACCGACGTGCGGACCCGGCGGTCGGTGGTGATCGACCACGGTCCTCTGAATGTCGCGCTCCGCGCGACGATCGCCGTGCCCGGGCTGCTGCCTCCCGTGCGCCGCGGCCGCCAGGTGCTCATGGACGGCGGAATGCTCGACAACGTGCCGGTCAGCGCAGCCCGGCAGCTCGGAGCGTCGACCGTCATCGTCGTGCGCCTGCACGCGAAGTGGGAGAACGTCCGCATGATGCGCGTGGCCGCCAGCGCCGCCGACCTCGAAGAGGACGGGACGGTCATCCTGGTGCAGCCGGAGATGTCGGGCCTGGCGCAGTGGTCCATGGCGGATGTGCCGCACCTGATCGAGGAGGGCCGCCGGGCGGCGCGCGAGGCGCTGGATGCGGCGGAGCGGCGCGGGACGGGAGTGACACCAGCCTGCCGGGCGTGTTCAGAAGTCCGCGCGTGTGAATGACTGCGGGGCGAGCGCGACGATCGTCGACCCGGCGTCGAGGGTCAGGGTGATCGCGCGGGGCCGCCGGTCGAGGTTTGCGACAAGCACGACATCGCCGTCCGGCCGCCGGGCCCCGATCGCCCAGACCAGCCCGTCCGGGCTGTCGCCCCAGAGCTGGTGCGCGCCGGGCACGGAGAGATCGGTGAGAGCGGCGATGGCGGCCGCGACCGGGTACGGCTCGCCGTCGACCGAGCGGATGCCGCGCGGGCCCCACTCCTCGAACCAGGCGATGCTCGCCACACCCGGGACGGCGAGCGCCGCCGCGCTCGCGATCGTCCACGCCGCGAGTTCGGGCGCCGACTGACGGGGGTCTGCGGCGCCGGTGAACTCGGCACCGTAGCCCTCCGACAGGTCGGTGCGCGTCGGCAGCCCCTGAGGGGTGGTGGCCACGTCGTTGTGGCGCGGCCGCAGTGTCACGGGTCCGACGTGCACGGGCACGTCGCCGGCCATCTCGACCGCCTGCCGGGCGATCGTGCGCTGCACTGAGATCGACTCGACGAGCTGCTCGGTGCCGAGCGAGTGGAACAGCGGCGTCATGCTGAAAGCGACGCCGTCGACGTCCTGGGGAATGATGTGCCACTCCCGATTGAGCTCGGTGAAGTGCGCGCGCGAGCCCGCGATGACCGGGACGTGCACGCCGGCGGCATCCAGCGCTGCGCGCAGCGCCGCGAGCATCGCGGCGTCCGTCACGTGCAGATCCGCCTCGAACGCTCCGATGCGCGCGATGCCCGGCGCCTCGGCCGCCTCGGCGAGCTCGGCGCCGAGCTCGCCGAGAGCCGTGTCGGCCCTCCCGATCACGCGGACATCCAGCGGTGATCCGGAGGCCGCCGCGCGCGCGAGCGCCGCCCTCCAGTTCGGCGTCCGCAGGTCGAGCTCGACCAGCACCGCCGCGGGCCGAGGACCGGCGGTGGGGGGCGCCGGGTCCGGCGCAGTGGCGGCGCCCGACGCCGCCTCGAACACCGGGCCGCCCACCCGCAGACGGATGAGGTCGGAGTCGGTCGTCGCCGTGGATGCCGCGACATCGCGCACGTCTATGTACACGCTCTGCCGTACGCGCTCTCCCGCGGCGATGGCGTACGGGAACGGGATCTCGAGCGGCCGGCTGTACGTCTTGTAGGAGGCATCCGACCAGTTGCGCTGGTCCTCCATCTCGAAGACGTCTCCCTCGAAGGCGACCGACACCTCCATCCCGGCGTGCAGCCACGCCAGTTCGGCGATGTCGAGGACCGGCTGGTGCGGGCTGATCGCCTGCGGGAACGACGACTCCTCGGTGGAGCCGTCGGCATGGGTCACGCGCAGCGCTTCGCCCGCCAGCCGCGGCGGATGCAGCACGACCAGGCCCGTGCGGTTCGTCGCGAACTCGTGCTCGGATTCGAGGTCGGTCAGCACGACGAGGCGGCTACCACGCGCTTCGACGCGGACCACTCCGCGGAAGCTCGAGCCGAGGCCCTCGGATCGCACATGCAGCGTCAGCGTCGAGCCCGAGTCCTTCATGCGATCGACGATGAGAGCCGCGGTGTCCCAGTTGCGATCGCGGACGACCGCGCGGATGGAGCGCAGCACGGGCCGATCCTCGAATGCGATGTCGGCGATCTCGTCGCCGCGCAGCTCGAACGACCAGTCCCCGCTCCGCCAGGTGGGGGACTCGGTGAACCACGTCATGTCAGTGGAGTCTGGCAGACGACGTCCTCTCAGAGGGTGGTCATGCCGCCGTCGACGGCGAAGAGTGCGCCGGTCGCGAAGGCGCCGTCCTCGCTCGCGAGGAACACCATGATGCCTTCGACGTCAGCGGGAGCGCCGGCGCGACCGAGCGGAATCCGCCCGATGATCGCGGCACGCGACTCGGGATCCGATGAGATGGCCGTCACGAGCGACGTCTCGGTGTATCCCGGGACGACGGTGTTCACGCGGATGCCGCGATCGGCATATGCCGCCGCCACCGTCCGCGCGAGACCGTGGATGCCGGCCTTCGAGGCGCTGTACGCGGTGAAGTCCCTGCCCTCGCCGTTCAGGCCGGTGGGACTGCCGGTGAGGATCACCGATCCGCCCGTTCCGGCGGCGAGCATGGTGCGGACGGCGTGCTTGACGGTGAGAAACGTGCCGGTGAGGTTGATGTCGATCGTGCGCCTCCACACGTCGAGATCGAGGTCGGCGGCCGGGGCGTCGTGGCCGAACAGCTGCACGCCGGCGTTCGCCACCACGACGTCCGGCGCCCAGCCCGCCTCGGTCAGCTCCGCGAACGCGGCCTCGACCGAGCCCTCGTCGGAGATGTCGAGCACGGCGGCCCGGGCCGTCTCACCGATCGCCGAGACCGCATCCGCCGCGGCCGCGGCGTCGCGATCGGCGATCACGACGCGTGCGCCCTCGCGGGCGAACCGCTCCGCGACGGCACGTCCGATGCCGGTGCCTGCGCCCGTGACGAGGGCGGTCTTTCCCGCGAGCCTGCTCATGCCGGGGTCTCGCCGGTGCGCTCGATCTTCTCGAGGTGCAGCATCCGAGCGAGGTTCTTGTCGAGCTCGTCGTCGCGGAAGATCTTCTTCCAGTCGTCCTTGATGATGCTCTCGCGGCCGTAGTCCATCGCGATCAGGCACGCGTCGCTGAACGGGTTGTCTCCGCGCAGGCCGTTCGCCAGTGCGACCTGGGTGTGGCCGTACAGGATGCTCCGAGCCGCCGCCTCGGGAACGCCCATCGTGTGGATGGCTTCATCCAGGGCCTCGTTCAACAGCGCCCCGATCATGCACGCGACCGTCTCGACGAGGGTCGGCTCCAACTGGGCGAGCTGCTTGATCGTGACGAAGTGCACGTCGATGATCGGCGCGTAGATCGCCCGCACCGTCGCCTCGACGGTCGCGGCTTTGGCCGGGTCGTCGGACTCCACGGCGGCGATCGCGTCCTGCGGGGCGGCGATGCCGCCGAACGTGTCGGCCCACTCCTCAGGCGTGGTCCGCTGCAGGAAGATCGACGGGTGGCACGGGTGGGCGACCGCGCGCACGACGTCGTCGCGGTCGGTGAGCAGACCGGCGTAGGCAGCGGCGGGGTCGAGCGTGAGCGCGATCGCGCCGGACTTCATCTGCGGCACGAGGTCGGCCGTGACCGACGCGAGGGCGAGGTCGGGCACGGCGAACACGACGATGTCGGCGTCCGCGACCGCAGTGGCGGCATCTGTCAGCTCGCGACCCGCGTCGATCGTGCGCTGCGCGCCGGCGGGGGAGTTCTCGACGTAGGCGACGTCGTGGGCGGTCTTGGCGAGATTGTTCGAGACGCGCATGCCCATCTTGCCGCCGGCGCCGATGACGGCGATCTTGTACGTGTCCTGCCCGGCGCTCGTCGAGGGGTCGGTGGTGGTGCTCACAGTGTGCTCCTGAGGTATTCGAGGGTTGTGCGGGTCCATTCCCGCTCGGTTCTGATGGTGGTCTCGGGGTCGCCCTGCCAGGGCAGCCAGTGCTCGACGATCTCGTTGATGCCGCGTTCGCGGGGGCGGACCGTCTCGAGCAGGTGCGGGTAGTCGTGCAGCCCGGTGCCCATCGGGGCGCCGGAGTAGGTGAAGCCGACCCAGCCGTCCTGCCGGGCGAACGCGAAGTCCTTCACGTGCACGTTCGCGACCAGGGGCGCGGCGAGCTCGACGGCGTCGCGCGGCCGCTCGAGGCGGGCGACGACGTTGCCGGGGTCGAGGCAGATGCCCAGCTGCGGACTGCCGAACGAGTCGACGAGTCCCACGAGATCCGTCGGTCGCGACCTGCTCGTAGGTCTCGAGCGCCAGTGTGACATCGGCCGCCTCGTAGGCGGGCAGAGCCTCACGCAGCTGCTGCTCGGCTTCGGCGAGCGTGGGCCGTGAGCCGGGACCGTAGAGCATGCCCCGCACGAGCCTGGCATCGAAGACCTCGGCGAGCTGCAGGAAGCGCGCGAGGTGCGCGGGCTCGATGCCCTTCGTGCCGAGTTCGATCGTCAGGCCCAGATCTCGGGCGGCGGATGCGGCATCCTTCAGCTCCGCGTCGGACATGTGCTCGAGGGGGGCGTAGTCGCAGATCTGGAACAGGTCGACCTCGAGCTCCCGCGTGGCCTCCAGAGCGCCGATGAGCGACAGCGGCTCGGGGCCTTGATCACGCATCCGGTCGGAGTGCTGCCAGAAGAACGCGTACGTGCCCAGGCCGATCACGTGTCCAGGCCTTCTACGCGCTCAATCGCCAGAACGGCGGCCTCGTCGAGGACGGTCTCCAGTGAAACGGGGTCGTGCGCGAAACGACCGAGGAACAGCCCGTCGACCGCGTCGCCGAGCTCGGTGAGCAGTCCGGGGCCGGCAGACCCGCCGTAGATCACGGACGTGCCCGGCCGACCGGTCACCGCGTCGCGCAGTGCCAGCGCCACGGTGCGGATGTGCTCCACGGGTGCGGGCTCGGCTGCTCCGATCGCCCAGACCGGTTCGTACGCGACGATGAGCGGGCCGGCGGGCGCCCCCTCGAGCGCGTCCGCGAGCTGGGCGACCGTCCGCGCGGCGGCACCGGAGGGCTCATCGCGCTGCGTCTCGCCGATGCACAGCACGGGCCGCAGGCCGTTGCGCAGTGCCGCGTGGGTCTTCGCACGTACGACCTCGTCGGTGTCGCCGAAGAGCCGGCGTCGCTCCGCGTGCCCGATCTCGACCACGCGGACGCCGATCTCGGCGAGCTCGGCGGGACTGACCTCGCCGGTGAACGCGCCGGTATCCTCGGCGGCAGCATCCTGCGCACCGATGATCGTGGGCGTGCCGTGGAACGCCTCGATCGCGCGGGCGATCTGCAGGTAGGTCGGGATGACGAAGAACTCGACGTCTCCCGACGACACAGCAGGATGCCGCGCAGCGAGCTCCGCGACGCGCGCGAACCATTCGCGGGCTTCGCGATGACCGAAGTACATCTTGAGGCTCACGCCGACGGTCACGCGCGCTTTCATCAGCAGCTGCCGGTCGTCTCGTACTCGCCGATCACCGCGACCTTCTCTGCCGATGCCGAGGAGGGGTCGAAGCGGTACGTCAGCCACTCGCGGACGAGGCGGCGGGCGAGCTCGATGCCGACGACGCGCTGGCCCATCGTGAGCACCTGGGCGTCGTTGGAGAGCACGCCGCGCTCGACGGAGTAGCTGTCGTGCGCCGTGACGGCGCGGATGCCGGACACTTTGTTCGCGGCGATCGCGACCCCCAGGCCGGTGCCGCAGATCAGCAGCGCACGATCGGCCTCCCCGGAGGCGACGAGCTCGGCGGCGGCGATCGCGACGCGCGGGTAGGCGGTGTGCCCGTCGGCGTCGACTCCCACGTCGACCAGCGAGGCGACAGCCGGATTCCCTTCGAGGTCGTTCTTCAGGATCTCCTTGTAGTCGAACCCGGCGTCGTCGCTGCCGATGACGAGTCGGAGTGCTTCGGTCATGTCAGTTCCTTTCGAGGACGGCCGCCACGGCGGTCGCGATGAGGGCGAGCGAGTGGGCACCCGGGTCGGGGGTGCCGAGCGACTTCTCGGCGTGCGGGCGCGCGCGGCCCATGCGGGGGAGCAGGTCGGCGGTGGATGCCGCGGCCCGCGTGGCCGCATCGGCCCCCGCCGCCCACGCCACCGCGAGCGACGCGCCGGCGTCGATGCCGCGGGTGAGTTCGACGCTGAACGGCACGAGCGCGTCCACGAGGGTCTTGTCGCCGACCGCGGCTCTGCCGTAGGTCATGACGCTCTGCACGCCCGCGGCGACGCCGTGGGCGACATCCGCAGCCGACGGAGCGCCCTCATCGCCGAGCGTGTCCGCGAGGCTCGCGAGGATCAGACCCCAGAGCGCTCCGGAGGTTCCGCCCGCGCGGTCCGACCACGCGTCCGCTGCGCGGGCCAGAACGGTCTGAGCGCCGGCGCCGGCATCCCGCGCGGCCATCGCCGCGTCGCGGGCGGCGTGCGATCCGCGCTGCATGCCGATGCCGTGGTCGCCGTCACCTGCGACCGCGTCGAGGCGCCCGAGTTCTTCCACGTGGGTGTCGATCGTCGCGGCGATCGTCTCGATCGCGGCCGTCACGGTGCCGGCGACGGCACGGGAGGTCTCGTCCGAGGGCGGGACGACCTCGGTCTCGAGGGCGTCGTCGTGTCCGGCATCCGCCTGCGACGCCTGCACGACGGAGCCTCGCCGGTAGGCGGGGGTGTCGACCGGGGTGTCCCAGAGCTCTTCCAGCTCGGCATCCGGCCAGAACAGGGTGAGCGAGGTGCCGGCCATGTCGAAGCTCGTGCAGTACTCGCCGACATGCGGGTCGATCAGCTCGAGGCCGGCGCCCTGCAGCAGCTCCGCGACGCGGCGGTAGACGACGAACATCTCCTCGTACTTGAGTGAGCCGAGGCCGTTCAGGATCGGCACGACCTTCGCCCCGGCGAGCTCGACGCCCTCGGGCACCTCTTCGAGCAGGCGTGAGACGAGGAGCTCGGCGAGTCCGTCCGCGGTCGGGATGTCGGTCTCGTCGATCCCGGGTTCGCCGTGGATGCCGAGGCCGATCGCCATCCGGCCTTCGGGCACTGAGAACAGCGGCTGCTCCGCACCGGGGAGGGTGCAGCCCGTGAATGCCACTCCGAACGAGCGGGTGCGCTCATTCGCCAGGCGCGCGACGCGGGTGACGCCGGCGAGGTCGTAGCCGGCCTCCGCGGCGGCCGCGGCCGCCCGGAACACGGTGAGGTCGCCCGCGATGCCACGGCGCTTGTGCATCTCGGCGGGGGAGGCGCTGAAGATGTCGTCGGTGACCGCGACCGTCTCGCAGGCGATGCCCTCGGCGCGCAGCCGCTGCTGCGCGGCGTCGAAGTTGAGCACGTCGCCGGCGTAGTTGCCGTACGAGAAGAAGACGCCCCCGCCGCGGTGCGCAGCCGACGCGACGGCGTGGATCTGCTGCGTCGAGGGCGATGCGAACAGGTTGCCCATCGCGGCGCCGTGCGCGAGTCCCTGTCCGACGAGCCCGCCGAAGGCGGGGTAGTGACCCGAGCCGCCGCCCACGACGACGGCGACCTGACCGTCGGGCACGACAGTGCTGCGCACGACTCCGCCCGATACACGCCGCACGTACCGCTCGTTCGCCGCCACGAAGCCGGCGATCATCTCGTCGGCGAAGTCCGCCGGGTCGTTCCAGAGCCTCGTCATCAGGGTGTCGCCTTCGCGGCCTCTTCATCGGCAGCGGCCAGGCCGGCCGCGGTGACTGCAGCCCGGTTGCTCCGGGCCAGGAGGATCATCAGGATCGCCGAGACGAGCATGACGCCCCCGACGATCATCATCGGGATCTCATACCCGCCTGTCCAGTCCCGCACCGCTCCCGTGATGAAGGGGGCGCTGAAGCCGGCCAGGTTTCCGACCGTGTTGATGAGCGCCACACCGGCGGCAGCCGCGATACCGGTGAGGAACTTCGTGGGGAGGGTCCAGAAGTTCGGCAGCGCGGAGAAGATCGCGATCGCGGTCAGGGTGATCACGGCGATGGTCGCGGCAGGCGACCCGGCGAACAGCGCGAGCGGGATCGAGACCGCACCGAGGACCGCGGGCGCTGCGATGTGCCAGGTGCGCAGGCCGCGGCGCGA
The DNA here is from genome assembly GCA_963750955.1 of uncultured Actinomycetota bacterium. GTDB lineage: Bacteria > Actinomycetota > Actinomycetes > Actinomycetales > Microbacteriaceae > Microbacterium. The sequence goes on along the minus strand of CAVVSI010000004.1, from coordinate 559,031 downwards.
AGCGTCGCGCGACCAGAAGTACATCACGATCGCAGCGGGCAAGTAGGGGATCGCGGTGATGAGGCCCTTCTGGAACGTGTCGAAGGTCTGACCGGTCTGCGCCTGGAACCCCTCGATGATCGTGGGAAGGAAGAACGCCAGCGCATAGAGGCCGTAGATGAAGCCGAAGTAGATGAATGACAGCATCCAGACTTTGCCGCTGCCGAAGGCGAAGCGCACCGACACGTGCTTCTCGGACTTCTCGGTGAGCTTTCTCTCGGCGGCATTCGCCTCAGTGAGCCAGGTCTGCTCCTCGGGGGTCAGCCACTTGGCGTCGCTGGGCTTGTCCTTGAGGTAGAACCAGGCGATGACTCCGACGACGATCGCGGGGATCGCGACGCCGAAGAACATGAAGCGCCAGCCTGCGAGGCCGAAGAAGATCTCGTCCTGCTGGATGAGCCAGCCGGCGAAGGGGGCCCCGATGACGGTCGTGAGCGGCTGGGCCAGGTAGAACAGCATCAGGATGCGGCCGCGGTACTGCGAGGGCACCCACAGGCTCAGGAACAGGATCGCGCCGGGGAAGAACCCCGCTTCGGCGACGCCGAGGAGGAAGCGCAGCACGACCAGCTGCTCGAAGTTCTGCACCCACGTGAACAGGAGCGCGACGATGCCCCAGCTGACCATGATGCGTGACAGCCAGCGGCGAGCGCCGAACTTGTGCAGCGCGAGGTTCGAAGGCACCTCGAGCAGGATGTAGCCGATGAAGAACACGCCCGAAGCGAAGCCGAACTGTGCGGCGCTGAGCGCGAGGTCATCGTTCATCCCGTTGGGGGCGGCGAAGCCGATCGCTGTGCGGTCGAGGTAGTTGATGAAGAACATCAGGGCCACGAACGGCACGAGTCTCATCGAGACCTTCCGGATGGCCGACTTCGCGATAGGCGACTCGACGCCGGTCACGACGGGGGTGTTGTCCACATTGACTCCTGGGGGATCGTCTTCGATGCGACCGCTCACTCGCGGCCTGAAGCTATTTTGACAAACCGGTTGACCAATTGCAAGTCTCTTGGATCATTTGGCACTAGGTTGTTCGCATGCCCGCCTATCCGGACGACCGCTCCGCGGAGATCTCCGCGTCGCTGGGCGTGCTGCCCAGCGGCACTCCCGTTTCGGAGGTGGCCCGCCGCCTGATGGACCTCTTCACGAGCGGATCGATTCAGGCGGGCACGCGACTGCCGCCCGAGCGTCACCTCGCGGCCTCTCTGGGAGTGGGTCGCTCGGCGGTCCGCGAGGCGCTCGCCGCGCTCGAGATCCTCGGCATCGTCGACGTGCGGCCGGGATCCGGCACGTACCTGCGCGGGGCCGCGAGCGAGCTGCTTCCCCAGACCCTGCGCTGGGGCCTGCTGATCGGCGAGCGCAACACGAGGGAGCTGCTCGAGCTGCGTTCGGGACTGGAGATCTACGTCGCGCGGCTGGCTGCGACCCGGGCGACGGCATCCGATCTCGAGGCCATCGCGGAACGCCTCGAGGGCATGCGCTCCACCGTCGACGACTTCCACGCGTTCGCGAAAGCCGACCTCGAGTTCCACCACAGCCTCGCCGAGGCGGCGGGCAACAGGGTGCTCATCGATCAGCTGCATGTCGTGCGATCGCTGCTGCAGGTCTACGCCGACCGCGCGGTGCAGGATGAGGCCGAGGCGCGCGTGGCGATCGCCGAACACGACGCGGTGCATGCCGCCCTCGTGTCCGGGGACGAGGATGCCGCCGCGTCCGCGATGGCCCTGCACATGGCGACCGCCTCGGCGCGCCTGTCCGCCGACGCGGCGTCGTCGACGCCGACGGGCTGACGGCGACCGCGAAGTCCAGGTCTCTGACGGCGGTCGCCGCCCCCGCGTAGGGTGGCCGGATGACGCAGAACTGGGCGGGGACTCACGAGTACGCCGCACCGCGGATCATCACCGCCTCGACGGTGGACGAGGTGCGGCAGGCGATCGCCGCGGGCGGCAGGGTGCACGCTCTCGGCACCCGCCATTCCTTCACGGACCTCCCCGACACCGCCGGGACGCTCATCGACCTCGCCGGGCTGTCGGGCGGGTTCGCGCTCGACACCGAGGCGTCGACGGTCACCGTCGCCGCGGGCACGCGGTACGGCGAGCTCGCCCTCTGGCTCGATGAGCGCGGCTACGCGCTGCACAACCTCGGATCGCTCCCGCACATCTCGGTCGGCGGGGCGACCGCCACCGCCACGCACGGCTCGGGCAACGCGAACGGCGTGCTGACCAGCGCGGTGCGCGGCATCCGCTTCGTCGGCGCCGACGGGGGAGTGCACGAGGTGCGGCAGGGCGATCCGGACTTCGACGCGCTCGCGGTGGGGCTCGGCGCGTTCGGCGTCCTCGTGTCGCTGACGCTCGCGGTTCAGCCCTCCTACCGCGCACGCCAGGACGTCTACCGCGACGTGTCGTGGGATGCCGCCCTCGACCGCTTCGACGACATCACCGGCGCCGGCTACAGCGTGTCGGTCTTCACTCGCTGGGAACCCGAGCTGCTCGGCGACGTCTGGGTCAAGACCCGCCTGGATGCCGACGACGATCCGGTGCCCGACGCGCTGCTGAACGGCGCGCGCATGGTGGAGGCGAACCCCCTCGAGGGTCTGCCCGACCTCACCGAACTCGGCGGGGTGCCCGGGCCGTGGATGCTGCGCCTGCCGCATTTCCGGCTCGACGGCAAGCCCTCCTTCGGCGATGAGATCCAGAGCGAGTACTTCATCGCGCGCTCGGATGCCCCTTCCGCCCTTCGCGCGATGCGCGCCCTCGCCGCGGAGATCCAGCCCGTTCTCTTCGTGAGCGAACTGCGGACGGCCGCATCCGACGAGCTGTGGCTGAGCGGCGCGTATCAGCGCGACTTCCTCGCGATCCACTTCACGTGGCACAACGATCCCGCCGGGGTCCGCGCCGTGCTGCCGCTCATCGAGCAGGCGCTGGCGCCGTTCCAGGCGCGACCGCACTGGGGCAAGCTGCACCTGTTCGATGCGGACGCGATCGCCCGCGTGCACCCGCGGCTGGCTGATGCGCGAGCAGTGTTCGAGCGTCTGGATCCCGAGGGCCGCTTCGTCAACGCGCACCTCGAGCGGGTGGGCGTGCGGGAGACCCGGGCCTGAGTTCGGCTGCTTCTGGTGCAGTTATCGCCGAGTGCACGGGTTGTCGCCGAGTGCACGGCTTCTGTGCGTGGCGAACCCGTCCGCTCGGCGACAAGTCGTGCACTCGCCGCGCCGCCGCTCAGCCCGCGCGCGGAAGGGACTGCGGCAGTCGGATCGGCGTCGTCGTGGCGACGGGCTCGCTGAAGTCCTCGGCGACCGGTCGGACGACGCTGATCGGCAGCGTCTCGTCGATCGTGAGGTGGAATCGGCGGTTCGCGTCGCGGTGCACCCGCCGTGAGGCGAGCAGCCATGTCGCCCCGATCGTGAACGCGACCAGCGCGGCGGCCGCGCCCACGAGGATCGCGGCGCGCGGTCCGAACTGCGCAGCGACCCAGCCGACGATCGGTGCGCCGATCGGCGTTCCGCCCATGAGGATCGCCATGTACAGGGCGAGCACTCGGCCGCGCAGAGCCGGGTCGGTCGTCGTCTGCACGTAGCCGTTCGCGGTGGTGAGCATCGTGACGACGGCGAAGCCCGTGAACATGAGCGTCGCGGCATACGTCCAGTACCCCGGCATGAGCGACGAGACCGCCGCGGCAGCCGCGAACAGCAGCGTGCCGCCGATGACGACGCGGATGCGGGCGCGATCGCGGCGGGCCGCGAGCAGGGCGCCGGCCAGCGAGCCGATCGCGAGGATCGAACTGAGCAGACCGAAGCCGTCGGCATCGCGTCCGAACTCGAGGGCCATCGTCGAGGCGAAGATCGGAAAGTTCATGCCGAATGCGCCGACCAGGAAGACCATCGCGAAGGTCACGATCAGGTCGGGGCGGCGGGCGACATAGCGGAAGCCGTCAGCCAGCCGGGAAGCGCCGGCCGTGTTCGCGCGGGGCAGCAGCTCGTGCGACCGGATCAGCACGAGGGCGATGATCATGCCGAAGAAGGTCACGGCATTGAGCAGGAAGACCCAGCCGGTGCCGACCGCGACGATGACGATGCCCGCGACGGCGGGGCCGATCATTCGGGCTCCGTTGAAGGATGCCGCGTTCAGAGCGACCGCGTTCGACGCGTTCTCGCGCGTGACGACGTCGGAGACGAAGGCCTGGCGAGCCGGGTTGTCGAAGGCGGAGACGATGCCCAGCGCGAGCGCGAAGCCGTACATGATCATGAGTGTCATGTGGCCCGTGAGGATCATCACGCCGAGAGCGACCGCGAGGGCGAAGAGCAGACCCTGGGTCACCATCAGCAGCCGGCGCCTGTCGAACCGGTCCGCGACCCAGCCGGTCACTCCCACGAGGAGCAGCGGAGGAGCGAACTGCAGCGCCATCGTCACGCCCATGGCGGCAGCGTCGTTGTCGGTGAGCTCGGTCAGCACGACCCAGTTCTGAGCGGTCGCCTGCATCCAGGCGCCGATGTTCGACACGAGGGCGCCGATGAACCAGACCCGGTAGTTGAACACCGAGAAGGAGCGGAACATGGCGCTCATCGGGCGACCATCCGCTGCATGATCGCAGCTGCCTGCGCGAGGATCTCGCGCTCGCCGGGAGCGATCTCGGCCAGCGCCTCCTCGACCCAGGCGTCCCGTCGGCGGGCGGTCTCGTCGACCACGGCACGGCCTTCGGGTGTCAGCTCGATGACGACCTTGCGACCGTCGTTCTCATCGGCGCTGCGCGTGAGGTACCCGCCGTCTTGGAGGCAGTTGACCGTCCGGTTCATCGCGGGAGCCGAGACCCGTTCCCGGTCGGCGAGCTCGGTGAGGGTATGGGCGCCGTGGATGAACAATCCGGCGAGCACCGCGAACTGCCCATCGCTCATCGAGTCGACGGCCCGCTGCGTGCGCATGCGGCGAGCGAGCCGGAACGTGGCGATACGCAGATCGGAGGCCTCGCGGGAGAGGTCGGGCATCGAGTCTGCAGTGTCGGTCATCGATCCTTAGCCTAGTTCATTATCCATGTTAAGCAAATTTGGACTCTAGACTCGGCGCCATGCCCGAGTTCACCGATGCGCACGGCATCGCGATCATCTACGACATCCATTCGGCCATCGGCGAACCGCGGGGGGTGGTCCAGCTGTGCCACGGCTACGGGGAGCATGCCGGCCGATATCAACGCCTGATCGCCGACCTCACGTCTCGCGGACTCATCGTCTACGCCGACGACCATCGCGGCCACGGACGTACCGGGATGCGGCAGCACGGCGACGATCACTCGCAGCTCGGCAAGCTCGGACCCGGGGGCATCCCTGCGGCGGTGGATGCGCTCTGGGACTTCACCGAGATCATCCGCAAGGAGAATCCCCATCTGCCGCTCATCCTGTTGGGGCACTCATGGGGGTCATTCATGGCTCAGATGCTCCTGAACCGGCATCCCGACGCCTACGACGTCGTCGTGCTGAGCGGAACGATCTTCCGCCAGCTCGGCTCGGGAAACCTCGGTGATCTCAACGAGCGGTGGAAGGACCCCGGTGCGAACGGAATGGAGTGGTTGTGCAGTGACCAGCACGTGGTGCATGACTTCATCGACGACCCGCTCTGCACCACCGTGCCGATGGGCAAGTCGTTCGGCCTGTACGGCCAGCTGCAGATGATGGGCAAGCCGCGCCGTGACCTGCGCACGGTGGGAGGGGATATACCGATCCTTCTCATGGTGGGACGCGACGACCCGGTGGGCGGGCCACGCAGCGTTCATAGACTCGCTCACTCTTTCCGCATGCGGTCCGGGCTCACCGACGTGACGACGTATGTCTACCCCGGCGCTCGGCACGAGATCTTCAATGAGCCCGTACAGGCGGAAGTTCGCGCCGACCTGCTCGGGTGGCTGGACGCCCGGGTGCCCGCGCGGGTGTGAGCGAATCTCGCTGAGTGCTCTGCAATCCCCACGCATTCGACCTTGACGTGGGAGCGCTCTCGCGACATCCTGGCACCAGTGACCTGCATGGGAGCGCTCCCACGAGTGCGTGCAGCAACTCCGAGCCGACGCAGCCGTCGATTCTCGGTCGACGATGACCAAGGGAACCACTAGCAAATGAACCCCCCATCCGCCCACCGCGGCATGCGCCGCGTCGGCCTCGCAGGCGCCGCAGTCCTGACCGCGGCGCTCGTCGTCCCGCTCGGAGCCGGCGCGGCCGCCGCCGATTCCGGAGAACTGCCCGGATCAGAGCTGTTCCTCAATCCATACAGCACCACCCTCGAGGCGGGCCAAGCGCTCTCGGGTCAGGCGCGATACGACGCCCAGCTGCTGGGCAGCGTGCCGTCGGCGCAGTGGTTCACGAAAGGGACGCCGGCAGAAGTCGAGGCAGCCGCCGACGAGTACGTGGATGCCGCAGCATCCATCGGCGCCATGCCCGTGCTCGTGGCGTACAACCTGCCCTTCCGCGACTGCGCGCAGTACTCCGCCGGCGGCGCGCTGAACACCGCCGAGTACACGGCATGGATCGACGGCCTCGTCGCCGGGATCGGGGACCGCGAGGCCACGGTGATCCTCGAGCCCGACGGGCTCGGCATCATCCCGCATTACACGACCTTTGAGGGCACCGAGGAATGGTGCCAGCCGGAAGAACTCGACTCGGCGACGGCGGCGAGCGACCGCTTCACGCAGCTGAACTACGCCGTGGATGCGCTGGGCGCCCTCCCGGCCACCTCGGTGTACCTGGACGGCGTGCACTCCGGATGGCTCAATGTCGGCGACATCACCGACCGCCTCCTCAAAGCCGGCGTGGAGCGCGCCGACGGCTTCTTCCTGAACGCCTCGAACTACCAGTACACGCAGAATCTGACGCACTACGGCACGTGGATCTCGTCGTGCATCACCGCCGTCACCGAACTGGGCGCGGGCCCGGGCGACTGCGCCAACCAGTACTGGAACGGCGGACCCAGCACGGGGTGGCAGGGAGTGGCGCTGACCAACTACGCCGAATGGAGCTCGGGCGCCTCGGATCCCGTCCGCAACACCCTCGGAATCGAGGAGCGGTACGCTTCGCTCCTCGGCGGCGTCGAGCCCACGACGGGATTCGTGATCGACACGAGCCGCAACGGGCAGGGGCCGTGGCAGGCACCCGCCGGCGTCTATTCGGATGCCGAGGACTGGTGCAACCCGCCCGATCGCGGCCTCGGCGCGCGGCCGACCACCGACACCGGCAATCCGCTGGTCGATGCGCACCTGTGGATCAAGGTTCCCGGCGAGTCGGACGGCAAGTGCTATCGCGGCACCGGTGGCCCGCTGGATCCCGAGCGAGGGATCGAGGACCCGGCCGCCGGGGTCTGGTTCCCCGAGCAGGCGCGAGAGCTGATCGAACTCGCGCAGCCCGTGCTGCCCGCCCAGGACTGCCACGTCGTGTGGACCGCGAAAGGATCGGGCAAGTCGTTCGCCGCCACGGTCGCCGTCGCCGCGCCGTCCGACGCGTGGACGCTCGGATTCACCTGGCGCGATGACCAGCGAATCACGAAGGTGGCGCGCGGTGAGGCGTCGCAGACGGGCGCCGTCGTCGAGATCGAGTCGACGGCATCCTCCGTCGTCGTGACGGCCAAGGGCGCGCCGACCGAGCCGTGGCTGTTCACCGTCGACGGAAGGCCCTGCTCGTCCGACTGAACCCGTAGCGTCGCAGTGGGGCCGGATGCCGCACCCGGCCTCACTGCGGCAACGGGCTTACCGCTGAATGAGGAACAACCCGACCACAGGGGGATCACTCGGCGAAGAAGTCGTCGATCACCCAGCGTCCGTTCTCGCTCACCAGGATGTACTCGTAGCGGTCCTCGTAGGCCATGGGCTCGTCGGTCGGGTTGCCGTCGATGTCATAGCCGCTCGTGTAGGTCTCGGCGGTGGACACCACCACGGCGGATCCGACGACCTCGATGTCACCGATCGTCGTCTCGTACCCGTCCACCCGGCCTGCGAAAAGCCGGGATTCCGTGTCGAAGGACTCGCAGTCGGGCACAAGCATGACCACCGTGCGGAACTGCTCCGTCGTGGTCGCGAGATAGGCGTCGCAATCCCCCGTCAGCCATGACGAGTTGTGCCGATTCACCACGTCGACGGCTGCCCGGCGGTCGGCTTGCGAAGGAGCGCCGTCGACGGGGTCCGCGCTCGGCTCGGTGGTCGGCGGCGCGCTCGACGGCGCAGTGGACGGCGCACCGGAAGAGGTGTTCGACGGGGTCGTGGCCGGGCTTCCGCCCGCCGTGAATCCGTTGAGAAGGGCGGGCGTCAGGAGCGCGAGCGCCACGATCACGCCCACGACGACGACCCCGAGTCCGACCCAGACGGCCCACATCATGGATCTGGGGCGTTCGGGCGTCACCGTCTGAGGGCCGTATTGCGGGAGCGCCTCCGGCGGGCGGGAAGCCGGGGGAGTGTAGGGCGGCACCGGTGCGGGACGCACCTGGTCCTCCGCTGTCAGCGGCAGGGTCGGCGCCGTGTGCTGCGCGACGGTCCGATCGACGGGCGGCGTCGCCACGTGATCGGTCCAGGCATCGCCGTCCCACCACCGGCGTTCGCCGCGCCCGTCGTCGTACCAGCCGGGCGGCGGTGTCGTCATGGTCGAAACAATACTGCGGGGGTCAGCGGGGGCGATACAGAAACGACGAGCGGGATGCCGCTCCACGGCATCCCGTTCGTCGGCGAGCTTCTCAGCGGGAACTGAAGGCCGCGTCGAAAGCCGCGCTGGGCGCGGCGAACGCGTTCCGCTTCACGAACTCGAGAGCCTCGGGTGCTCCGAGCAGGCGGTCCATTCCGGCGTCCTCCCACTCGACCGAGATGGGCCCGTCGTAGCCGATGCTGTTCAGGGCGCGGAAGGACGCCTCCCATGGCACGTCGCCCCGACCGGTCGAGACGAAGTCCCACCCGCGATGAAGGTCCGCCCACGCCAGGTGCGAGCCCAGCCGGCCGTTGCGTCCGTTGCCGAGGTTGAGCTTCACGTCCTTGCAGTCGACGTGGTAGATCAGGTCCTTGAACTCGAGGATGAAGTCGACCGGGTTCAGGCCCTGCCAGATGAAGTGCGACGGGTCCCAGTTCAGCCCGAACGCGGGCCGGTGTCCGATCGCCTCGAGCGTGCGCACCGTCGTCCAGTAGTCGTAGGCGATCTCGCTCGGGTGCACCTCGTGGGCGAAGCGCACGCCGACCTCGTCGAAGACGTCGAGGATCGGATTCCAGCGGTCGGCGAAGTCCTGGTAGCCCGCATCCACCATCTCCTGCGAGACCGGCGGGAACATCGCGACGTACTTCCAGATGCTCGACCCCGTGAAGCCGACCACCGTCTCGACGCCGAGCTTCGCAGCGAGACGGGCGGTGTTCTTCATCTCTTCGGCCGCACGCTGCCGGACGCCCTCGGGGTCACCGTCGCCCCAGACCACGTCGGGAAGGATGTCGCGGTGCCGCTGATCGATCGGGTCGTCGCAGACGGCCTGGCCCTTCAGGTGATTCGAGATCGCCCAGACCTTGAGGCCGTACCGTTCCAGGAGGTCGAGCTTGCCCTCGACGTACCCTGGCTCGTCCCAGCGCCAGGGGTCCAGGTGGTCGCCCCAGCAGGCGAGCTCGAGTCCGTCGTAGCCCCAGTCCGACGCGAGTCGTGCGACCTCCTCGAGCGGGAGATCGGCCCACTGGCCGGTGAAGAGGGTGATCGGTCGCGCCATTGCAATGGTCCCTTCGGTTCTCGGTGCGGTTCTCGGTCAGTCGGTCGAGATCCAGCTGCTACCCGCCGCGGAGCTGCGCTCCACGGCATCCAGCACCCGCTGGACGTGGAGGCCGTCCGCGAACGACGGCCGGGGCTGCTCGCCCGCGACGATCGCGTTCACGAGATCGACCACCTGGTGGGAGAAGCCGTGCTCGTAGCCGAGCATGTGCCCCGGCGGCCACCACGGCGCGAGGTACGGGTGGTCGTGCTCGGTCACCAGGATCTTGCGGAAGCCCTGCTCGGTCGCCGGCAGGGTCGCGTCGTAGAACTCGAGCTCGTTGAGGCGCTCGAGGTCGAACGCGACCGCGCCGAGCGAGCCCGAGACCTCGATGCGCAGAGCGTTCTTGCGTCCGGTCGCGAAGCGCGTCGCCTCGAACGTGCCCAGGGGCGCATAGCCGCCGTCCGACCCGCCGTAGCGGCCCGAGAACAGCGCGATGTCGTCGACGGTGACCGCGCCACGCTCAGTGGATGCCGTGCCCGACAGGCCGACGCCCTCCGCGAGCAGGGGCCGCTCTGCGACGATCGTGTCGATCACGCCCGAGACGCTCTCCAGGCGCAGACCGGTGATGTATTCGGAGAGGTCGACGGCGTGTGCGCCGATGTCGCCGAGAGCGCCCGAACCCGCGCGGTCCTTCTGCATGCGCCAGGTCAGCGGAGCCTCGGCGTCCATGAGCCAGTCCTGACGGTACGACGCGCGGACCTGCCGGATCTGCCCGATGCGACCGGCGGCGACGAGGTCGCGGGCGAAGGTCGCGGCAGGCACCCGGCGGTAGGTGAAGCCGACCATCGCACGCACGCCGCGCTCGGCGGCACGGGCTGCGGCATCCGTCATCGCCTCCGCCTCGGCGACGGAATTGGCGAGCGGCTTCTCGCACAGCACGTGCTTGCCGGCCTCCAGGGCGGCGATCGCGATCTCGGCGTGGGTGTCGCCAGGGGTGACGATGTCGACGATGTCGACGTCGTCGCGGGCGATCACTTCACGCCAGTCGGTGGCGGTCTCCGCCCAGCCCCACTTCTCGGCGGCGGCGGAGACGGCGGCGGGATTGCGCCCGACGACGACGGACATCGTCGGCTCGGCGGGCAGGTCGAAGAAGCGGGGCGCGACGCGCCACCCCTGGGAGTGTGCGGCGCCCATGAAGCCGTAGCCGATCATGGCGACGCGAAGGTTCTCGGTCACAGGAACTCCGGAAGGTTCGGAAGCGGGGGCGTGCTCAGCAGGCACGGAAGTCGCTGGTGGAACTGCGGAGAGGGGGCGTCCGCGAGTGGCGGACGCCCCCTCTCGGTGACTCAGTATCGGCAGATCAGGACTCGAACGCCAGACCGATGTACTGGTCGACGTTCTCCTTGGTGACGACCGGCGCATCAAGCACGATGCGGTTGGCCACACCCGGCGTGATCAGGTCGCTCATCGTCTTGCCCTGAGCGATCAGTCGTGCCAGCGCGATGCCGTCGGCGGCCTGCGTCGACGGGTAGATGATCGTCGCCTTGAGCACGGTGTCGTCGGCCTCGATGGCCTCCATCGCGTTCAGCGAGCCGGCGCCGCCGACCATGAAGAACTCATCGCGCCCGGCGGACTCGATCGCCGCCAGCACGCCGATGCCCTGGTCGTCATCGTGGTTCCACAGTGCGTCGATCTGCGGGTTGGCCGACAGCAGCTGGGATGCCGCCGCCTCGCCGCCCTGCACGGTGAAGTCGGCGGCCACGCGGGGTCCGACCTCGAGTCCACAGTCATCCAGCGCGTCGGCGAAGCCCGCCGAGCGGTCCTGGGTGAGCGGCAGCGAGTCGATGCCGGCGATCTCGGCGACGATCGCGTCGGGGTTGTCGCTGAGCTGCTCGCAGATGTACGTACCGGCGCTGACGCCCATGCCGTAGTTGTCACCGAGTACGGTGGCGCGGGCGGCGAACGGGCTCTCGAACTCGCGGTCGACGTTGATGACCGGGATGCCGGCCTCCATCGCCTTGATCGCGACTTCGGTCAGCGCCGCGCCGTCGCTCGGGAGCAGGACGATCGCGTCGACACCGTCGTTGATGAAGGTCTCGACGGCCGCGATCTGCGCGTTGACGTCGTTCGTGCCCTCAGCGAGCGACAGTTCCACGTCGGGGAAGCTCTCGGCCGCTTCGATCGCGCCGGAGTTGATGGCGCCGAGCCAGCCGTGGTCGGCAGCGGGACCCGAGAAGCCGATGGTGACCGTGTCGCCGGTGGCCTCGTTCTCTTCGGACGTGGTGCCCTGATCGGCGACGTCCTCCTCCCCTTCTGGGGAGCCGGCCGTGCAGCCGGCCAGCAGTGCGATGGCGGTCATCGCGGCGATGCCGGCGCCGATCGTCCGGATGCGCGCGGTTCGTGTGGAACGCATGTATTCCTCCTTGAATGTGAATGCAGGGGTCGGGTGCTGCGGTCATTTCCGCTCACGAGCGGTGCGGCCCACCAGACTGACCGACATCACCGTAGCAGAACGCATCTCAGATGCGACAGCTTTTGATCGGCCGCAGGCAAAAGCGTTGCAGCTCCGTGATTCGCCGCGATTTGGCGGCCTGGATCTGGTCGCAGTAACGCTGGATCGATCGAGAGGGGTCTCGATTGATCGAACCACGTCATGTTATGGTCGGCCTGTGATCAAAGGTGACCAGGAATCGGCGTTACTCGAAGTGCGGGGTGCCACCAAGAGCTTCGCGGGCGTCCACGCTCTTCGGGGCGTGGACCTCGACGTCCGCGCCGGCGAGGTGCACTGCGTGCTCGGTCAGAACGGTGCCGGCAAGTCCACCCTCATCAAGACGCTCGCCGGTGTGCATCGTCCTGACAGCGGCACGATGGCGTGGCTCGGCGAGACCGTCGAGATCGCCACACCCGAGGCCGCGCTCGAGCTCGGCATCGCCACGATGTACCAGGAGCTGGACGTCGTGGACGGCCTGACAATCGCCGAGAACATCTTCCTCGGCCATGAACTCGCCCGGGGCGGCTTCACGAAGCGGTCCGAGGCTGCGCGTCAGACCAAGGAGCTGCTCCGGCGGCTGGGACACGCGAACCTGTCTCCGAACACCGAGGTGGGTCAGCTCAGCGCGGCGAACAAGCAGATCGTCAGCATGGCGCGCGCCCTCTCGCACGACATCAAGCTGATCATCATGGATGAGCCGTCCGCCGTGCTCGATACCGAGGAGGTGAAGAACCTCTTCCATGTGGTGAAGGAGCTGACTTCCGAGGGAATCGCTGTCGTCTACATCACTCACCGCCTGGAGGAGATCCGGCAGATCGGCGACCGCATCACGGTCCTCAAGGACGGAAGGTCGATGGCATCCGGCATCCCGGTGGCCGATACGCCGACCCCCGAGCTCATCCGGCTGATGACCGGCCGTGAGGTCGCGAACGTCTTCCCGCCCGCCGTCCCCGTGCCTTCCGATGCGCCGCTGGTGCTAGAGGTGGAGGGTCTCGGGCTGGCCGGCGAGTTCGCGGACGTGTCGTTCACCGTCCGCGCCGGCGAGATCGTCGGCCTGGCGGGCCTGGTCGGATCTGGTCGCTCCGAGATCGTCGAGACCGTCTACGGTGCGCGCAAGGCGACCGCCGGCTCGGTGCGGGTGGGCGGCAAGAAGCTGCTCCGGGGATCGGTCGTGTCCGCCGTGGAAGCGGGGATCGGGCTCTCGCCAGAAGAGCGCAAGAGCCAGGGTCTCGTGCTGGACGAGCCGATCTTCGTCAATGTGACCCTCTCGTCCGTCTCGCGCTTCGCGAAGGCCGGATTCCTCGACGAGCGAGCGGAGCGGAAGGTCGCGAGCGAGCAGATCGAGGCACTCGAGCTGCGACCGGCCAACCCCGACCGGCAGGCTCGGACGCTGTCGGGCGGCAATCAGCAGAAGATCCTCCTCGCACGCTGGCTCGTGCACGGCACGCGCGTCCTCCTGCTGGACGAGCCCACGCGCGGCGTCGACGTCGGCGCCCGCGCCGAGATCTACACCCTGATACGGCGCCTCGCGGCGGCCGGCAACGCGATCGTCATCGTCTCGAGCGAGATCGAAGAGGTGCTCGGCCTGGCCGACACGGTTCTCATCGTCTCGGACGGACGCGTCCTGCAGACCCTTCCCGCGTCACAGATCGACGAGCACGGCGTGCTCGACCTCGTCATGAAAGGAACCGCCGCATGAGCGAGCAGCACACCTCAGGAGCCGTGACTCCCTCGTCCGCGGAGGTTCCGCCCCCGTCGGGCACCCCCTCGACGAGGGGTGAGAAGACCGGCCTGCAGAAGGTCATGTCTGGATCGGTCGGCCGCAACCTGGGCCTCGTCCTCGCGCTTCTGGCGCTCGTGATCATCGGTGCCATCACGGCCGGCGAGAACTTCACGACCTTCAGCAACGCCCTGGTGATCCTGCGTCAGGCGTCGATCATCGGCGTCATCAGCGTCGGCATGACGCTCGTCATCATCGCGGGAGGCATCGACCTGTCGGTGGGCTCCGTGATGGGCCTCGCCTCGATCGTGGCCACCCTCGCCGCGATCCAGGACCTCGCCGACCAGACGCACTGGATCTTCATGATCGTCATCGCCCTTCTGGTCGGACTCGGCGCCGGACTCATCAACGGGGTCGTGATCGCGTACGGCAACGTCGTGGCGTTCATGGCGACCCTCGCCATGCTGGTCGCCGCCCGTGGGCTCGCGGAGATCCTCGCCGAGCGGCGCACGCTCATCGTCGAGGACCGCGGCTTCATCAGCTTCATGAACTCCGACGTGATCGGCGTCGACATCCTGATCTGGATCTTCGCGATCGTCGCGGCGCTGGGCTGGGTGCTGCTCAACCGCACGACCTTCGGCCGGCGAACCGTCGCCATCGGCGGAAACCGCGAGGCCGCGCGCCTCGCGGGCATCAACGTCAAGCGCCACACGATGTGGCTCTACGCGATCGCGGGTCTGTCCGCCGGCATCGCCGGAGTCATGATCCTCGGCCGCACCACCGCCGGAAGCTCGACGCACGGCACGCTCTACGAACTCGATGCGATCGCCGCAGTGGTGGTCGGCGGCACCCTCCTCGTCGGCGGACGCGGAACGATCACCGGCACGGTCTTCGGGGTGCTGATCTTCGCGACGCTGACCAACGTGTTCGTCCAGAACAACCTCTCATCGTCGGTCCAGGCCGTCGCCAAGGGCGTCATCATCGTGATCGCCGTGCTGCTCCAGCAGCGGTTCGCCAAGCCCGTCGGCCGAGAATCGTAGCCGCGCCGCGCCGTGAGGTTCTGCGCATGGTCAGCGTGACGAGCACCTCCCGGAGCGGCGCAGGCGGAGTGCAGGACTGAGCGGACTTCGGCCGGTGAGGCCGTCTGAGCGAGTGGAACGTGCAATGGGTGTCGAGACCGCTTCCGCGGGGACGGGCGTGACGGAGCTCTTCCAGCTGCTCCGTGACGGGGTCCCGCGCACCCGCGCGCAGCTCGCAAAGTCGACGGGGCTCGCGCGGTCCACGATCGCCGTCCGAGTCGACGAGCTCATGCGGATGGGCCTGGTGACGCCGGTCGCCGAGGCCGCCTCCACCGGCGGGCGGCCGCCGTCGCAGTTCGCCCTCAATCCGGGCGCGCGTGTCGTGGTCGCGGCCGACATCGGCGCCTCGCACGCGACCGTGGCGATCACCGACCTGGGGGCGACGATCCTCGCCGAGCGCACCGAGCCGCTCGACATCACGCTCGGCCCGGTGCCCGTGCTCACCTGGACCCTCGAGACCGCCCTCGCACTCCTGGCCGAGTCGGGTCGCGCGCACGACGACATCGCGGCGATCGGCATCGGCGTCCCGGGGCCCGTGGAATTCTCCACCGGTCGTCCGGTCAACCCGCCGATCATGCCCGGCTGGGATCGGTTCGACATCCCCGGCTGGGTGCGTCAGCACCTCGACGCCGCGGTCCTGGTCGACAACGACGTCAACATCATGGCTCTCGGCGAGCGGGCGACCGCGTGGCCCGGAACCGAGCACCTGATGTTCGTCAAGATCGCGACCGGGATCGGCGCGGGGGTGATCTCCGGCGGCCAGCTGCTGCGCGGAGCGCAGGGCGTGGCGGGCGACATCGGCCATGTCCGCGTCGCGCGCGGTTCGGACGTGCCCTGCAGCTGCGGCAACCGCGGATGCCTCGAGGCCCTGGCATCCGGCCCGGCGATCGCCCGTGAGCTGCGCGCACAGGGCGTGGATGCAGCCAACGGCAACGACGTCGTCGATCTCGTCAAGCACGGCAGCATCGACGCGATCCAGGCCGTCCGGCAGGCCGGCCGCGACATCGGCGAGGTCCTGACCGCGTGCGTCAGCCTCATGAACCCGTCGGTCATCGCGATCGGCGGGTCGATGGCGCGCGTCGGAGAGCATCTGATCGCCGGGGTGCGGGAGGTCGTCTACACCCGATCCACACCTCTCGCGACCGAGCATCTGTCGATCGTGCAGTCCTCGGCGGCCGAGAACGCCGGCGTCCGCGGAGCGAGCATGCTCGCGATCGAGCACGCGCTCTCGCCGGAGGCACTGCACATGCTGGTCAGCGCCTGACCCGCCTGCCTCGCCGCCTAGGCTGAACGCATGCACGGCGAATACAAGGTGCCCGGGGGCAAGCTGGTCGTCGTCGACCTCGACGACCGCGACGGCAGGATCGCCGGGTTCCGCCTCGCCGGCGACTTCTTCCTCGAGCCCGACAGCGCCCTCGACGACATCAACGCCGCGGTGAACGGGCTGCCGATCGAGACGGATGCCGCGGCCATCGCCGCGGCGGTGCGTTCGGCTCTGCCCGAGGGCGCACAGCTGCTCGGCTTCACTCCCGAGGCGGTCGGCACGGCGGTGCGCCGCGCACTCGTGACCGCGCCGGGCTGGCGCGACTTCGAGTGGGAGATCGTCCACGAGAAGCCCGTCTCGCCGCGCATGAATCTCGCCCTCGACGAAGTGCTCACGAGCCGCGTGGGAGACGGACTCCGTCGCCCGACGCTGCGCCTCTGGGAGTGGGATGAGTCGGCCGTGGTGATCGGATCGTTCCAGTCGTACCGCAACGAGGTGGACCCGGAGGGTGCGGCTCGCCACGGCTACGACGTCGTCCGCCGCATCTCCGGCGGCGGAGCGATGCTCATGGGCGCGAACTCGATCGTCACGTACTCGCTCTACGTCCCGGCATCCCTTGTCGCAGGGATGACGTTCGCGGACTCGTACGCGTTCCTCGACGACTGGGTCCTGCAGGCGCTGCGCTCGCTCGGGATAGAGGCGAGGTACCAGCCGCTGAACGACATCGCGAGCCCGCAGGGCAAGATCGGCGGCGCAGCGCAGAAGCGCCTCGCGAACGGGGGAGTGCTCCACCACGCGACGCTCAGCTACGACATGGACGGCCAGGTCATGACCGAGGTGCTGCGCATCGGCCGCGAGAAGCTCAGCGACAAGGGCACCGTCTCGGCGGCCAAGCGCGTCGACCCGCTGCGCCGCCAGACCGGCCTGCCCCGCGAGGCGATCATCGCGCGCTTCATCGACACGTTCGCGAAGCTGTACGGCGCGGTGCCGGGCCGCATCACCGAGGACGAGTACGCCGAGGCGGAGGCGCTGGTCGAGTCGAAGTTCGCGACCGACCCCTGGCTGTACCGGGTGCCGTGAGCGTCGAGCCCACCTCCGAGCCCGCCGAAGGGTCGGTCACCATCCACCAGGGCGACAACCTCGAGGTCGCAGCTGGTTTAGCCGATGGCTCCTTCACGCTGATCTACCTCGACCCTCCGTTCAACACGGGTCGGAAGCAGGGCAAAGCGCTCGAGACCGTGCGCTCGCTCGGCGCAGATTCCCCACCGGGTCGGCGGGGGTTCCACGGGCGCGAATACGAGCGGCTTCGCGGCGATCTGCGCACGTACGACGACCGGTTCGACGACTATTGGGGCTTCCTCGAGCCTCGGCTCGTCGAGGCCTGGCGCCTGCTCGCCGACGACGGCACCCTCTACGTCCACCTCGACTACCGCGAGGCGCACTATGCGAAAGTGCTCATGGACGCGCTGTTCGGCCGCGACCGCTTCCTCAACGAGCTGATCTGGGCGTACGACTACGGCGCGAAGACCCGCAGGCGCTGGCCGACGAAGCACGACACGATCCTGGTGTACGTCAAGGAACCCGATCGCTACTGGTTCGACTCGGACGCCGTCGACCGCGAACCGTACATGGCACCCGGCCTCGTGACGGCCGAGAAGGCGGCGCGGGGCAAGCTGCCGACCGACGTGTGGTGGCACACGATCGTGCCGACGACCGGTCGCGAGAAGACGGGCTACCCGACGCAGAAGCCGGAGGGCATCCTGCGGCGCATCGTCCAGGCTTCCAGTCGTCCCGGCGATCGCGTGCTCGACCTCTTCGCCGGCAGCGGAACCACCGGCGCGGTCGCCTCGGCGCTCGGCCGTGACGCCGTGCTCGTGGACGCCAATCCCGAGGCGATCGAGGTCATGCTGAAGCGGATGCCGCAGGCCACGGTCGCCGGCTGACGGCGGCTGCGGCGATCGCGGCGACCGTAGGCTGGAACGATGCGATTCGGAACCTTCATCCCCCAGGGCTGGCGACTCGATCTGGTCGGCATCGACCCGGCGGAGCAGTGGACAACCATGCACGCGCTGGCCGCGCAGGCGGATGCCGGACCCTGGGAATCGCTGTGGGTGTACGACCACTTCCACACCGCGCCGGTGGCCACCGAGGAGGCCACCCACGAGGCGTGGACGCTCATGGCCGCCTTCGCGGCATCGACCACGCGCATCCGCCTCGGGCAGATGTGCACGTCCATGGGATACCGCAATCCGGCCTACCTCGCCAAAGTCGCGGCAACGGTCGACCTGATCTCGGGGGGCCGGGCGGAGATGGGCATCGGCGGCGGGTGGTACGAGCACGAGTGGCGCGCGTACGGCTACGGCTTCCCGGCGATCCGCGACCGGCTCGGCCGCCTGCGCGAGGGCGTCGAGATCATGCACCAGGCGTGGACCACCGGGCAGGCGACGCTCGACGGGACCTACTACCAGGTCGACGGCGCGATCGTCCTGCCGCTGCCGCTGCAGGAGGGTGGTCTTCCGCTCTGGATCGCCGGTGGCGGCGAGAAGGTGACGCTCAAGATCGCCGCGCGGTACGCCGCCTACACGAACTTCGCCGGCTCGCTCGAGGACTTCGACCGCAAGAGCGAGATCCTCCGCGCCCACTGCGCCACGGTCGGCCGGGACTTCGGCGAGATCACGCGGAGCTCGAACTTCAACACGATCGTCGGCGCGACCGAGGCCGAGGCGGAAGACCGGCTGGCCGCCGTCATCGCGCGGCTGGCCCCTCATGTCGGCGACGCCCGGGCCGCTTCGATCGAGCGCGAGTACCGGGCCTCGCCCGGGTTCGGCACGCCCGAGCAGGTCTCGGCGCGCCTGGCCGAGCGCGCCGAGCACGGGCTCGGGTACGCGATCCACTACTTCCCCGAGGCCGCCTTCGACCGCTCGGGGCTCGAGCTGTTCGAGCGCGAGGTCATCCCCGCGCTCGCCTGACCTGATCACCCGGCGCTTCGGCGTCAAACCGCCGGGAGATTCCTGACGCGGGGACCCGCGGATGGACGCGTTCACGCGATCCGTCCCGGCGGTTTGACGCCGCCGCGCAGGGTCTGGGGGCTCCCGGCGCCGAGCCGGCGGCTCCTCCACAGGCATGTCCATGGGGGCACTGTTCCCCGAGTCGGCCGGCACGGCGCCCGGGGTTCCCGTCGCACTCCACGCTGATCCTGTGACTCACGGGGCAGACGTCGATGCCCGCGGAGGGGTGACGCACTTCTTCCGACGGCAGGACTTGATGGGCCACGGCTGGACCGACCGCGATCTTCGCGCGGCTGTGTCCGACGGGCGGCTGCTTCGGCCGCGTCGGGGTGCATACCTCCTCGCTCAGTCGCCCGCCGAGCTCGTCGAGGCCTGCGCCCTGGGTGGACGGCTTGCATGCGTCTCCGAGCTCGCTCGGCACGGAGTCTTCGTCCTCGACACGTCGTCGTTGCACATCCATCTTCACGAAGCTTCGGCGAAGGCTCCGAGGTCCTCTCGAGCGGTTCAGCGGCACTGGGGCAGGCTTCGCCGTACCCCGCACCCGTGCGCAACGTCGGTCGAGCTTTTCGACGCCGTCGTGTCTGCGATGCGTTGCCAGCCCCCGCGTGCCGCCCTGGCCACCCTCGACTCGGCGCTGCGGCTCGGCGTGCTCGATCCTGATGACCTGGATGAGCTGTTCCGCGTCCTTCCGAGGCGCCACCGCGTCCTGCGGCGCTTGATCGACAAACGGGCGGAGTCCGGACCGGAGACGCTGGTGCGCCTCATTCTCCGATCGCTGGGAGTGGCTTACGAGGTGCAGGTGCCGATCGCCGGTGTCGGTCGTGTCGACTTCCTGGTCGATGGATGGCTGATCGTCGAGTGCGACAGCGCCGAGTTCCATTCGCACTGGGAAACTCAGCGTGCGGACCGCCGTCGCGACCAGGCCGCCGCCGCACTGGGCTATGCCACCTATCGCCCCATTGCGGAGGACATCATGTGGCACCCGGATCGGGTCCGCGCTGCCCTTGCAGGGCTCATCGCCTCCCGTGGCAACAGGCGTGTGCGCGGCGGACGGTGAAACGCCCGGGAAGAAATCGCTCCGGGGCACGTTCCGGGCGGCGACAAGGCCGGAATCTCCCGGTGTTTTGACGAGTTGCTCGCATCAGCCGGTATCAGACGAGCGCGCGGACACTCGCGTACCCGTCGGTGACCACGTCGGTCTGCGATGCGGGTCCGCCGAAGACGCGCGTGGCGCGCGCCGCCGTCCAGGTCGGCCAGCCCGGCTCGCCATCGCGGACGAACGCGACGGCGGAGCCGTGCAGTGCCTCCGCCAGCGCGCGCGGGGGCGCGCCGCCGGCGATCGCCGGAACGCCCTCCGCCGTCAGGCAGTCGAACCAGAACGGCACGTCGAGGCAATGACAGGCCCAGCCGACCGTCGGCGACACCCAGGAGAATCGGTAGACCCAGGTCGCGGCATCCTGCCTCGCCTGCGCGGCGCGCACGACGCCCGTGCGGAACAGCACGTCCGTGGCATAGCGGCCGAGCATGGCGGCGGTGCCCTTCCTCCGCTGCGGACCGTTGGCGGCGAGGTAGTCCTTGCGTCTGGACGCATCGACGCCGAGCCGCCCGAGTGCGAGCGACGCGGGCAGCGGCCGCAGCTTGTTACGGGCGCCTGCGGTCACCATGGTGAACTCATCGTCGGTCGCACCCAGCACGAGGGGGATCCCCGCGCCGACGCCGGCGCGGATCGACTCGAGCGTCGGCCGCGCGATCAGGTCGCCGTCGATCATGGGTCCCCACGTGAGGCCGTCCTCGAACAGTGCGAGGATCGCGGCGAGCGGATTGCGCGATTCGGGCTTGCCCGCCGCCTCCTGCAGGCCGAGGAGCGTCGTTTCGGGCACGGTGGCGAATCCCTCGCGGGTCGGCGGGATGCCGGCCAGGTTCGCGAGCTTGGCCGAGAGCGTGCGCGCCCGCTCCGCCGAGACGTCGGCGATCGCCGGCGACAGCGCCCAGGCAGCGGAGAACAGTCCCTGGGCGGCCGGCATCCCGAGGAGCGTCAGCACCGCCCCGCCGCCTGCGGACTGCCCCGCGATCGTGACGCGATCGGGGTCGCCGCCGAACGCGCGGATGTTCTCGCGCACCCACTCGAGGGCAGCGAGCCAGTCCCGCACGCCGCGGTTGCTCGGCGCCCCGGCGATGTACCCGAACCCGTCGAACCCCAGCCGGTACGAGACGGTCACGGTCACGACCCCGTCGCGGTTGAACGCCGCCCCGTCGTACCAGGGGCTCGCCGGCGAGCCCTCGGTGTAGCCGCCGCCGTGGATGTAGACGAGCACCGGGAGGGCGGCATCCGCATCGCCCGGAACGGGAGTGAACACATTCACGTTGAGTGTCGCGTCGCCGGCGACGGCCGGCTCGGGAATGAGGGTGCTCTCGCCGGGCTTCTCGCGCTTGGCCGTCGCGCCGTACGCGAGCGCGTCGCGCACGCCGTCCCAGGGCTCCGGCGGGACGGGCGCCGCGAAGCGCAGCTCGCCGACCGGAGCCTGCGCGAACGGGATGCCGAGGAACGCCGCCGAGCCGTCGCGCCAGAAGCCGCGGACCCGGCCCGGCGCGATGGAAACGGTCGGGTCGGGATGCTGCGTCACGGGGTCTCGTCCTTCGTCTCGGTGCTCGCCCGGCGCCTGATCGGGTCCGCATGGGGGCCTCGGTGCCCAGGCACTCAGGCTAGACCGAACCCGTGCTAAGACGTCGCGCGCGCCATCCGGGTCAGCCGGCGCTCCCGCATCGCGAGGAACAGCGGCAACGTGAACGCGAACGCGGTCAAGCCGGCGGCCACGACGTAGAGCCAGCCGAACCGCATGCGCAGCCGACGGGACTCGACGATGATGAACACGCTCCCGGCGACCGCCACGACGAGCAGGTCGACCGTGATCGACGACACCGCCGGCCCGCTGGTGACGAGGTCGCCGAGGAAGTCGGCCATCTGGATGATCGCGAGCGCGTTGAACCACCACGTCCCGACCAGTCCGGCCACGGCGAACGCCAGGTAGACGAATGCCAGGGGAGTCCAGTCGCGGGTCATGGCGCCCATGATGCCAGCCGACGAAGAACGACGCGCGTCCATGTGCGGCCTCGGCCGGTCGCGAGGACCGTAGCCTGGGGAGGTGACGCACGCAACGAAGACGCAGAAGCCGGATGCCGCGGCATCCACCGGTCGTGACCTCGCCCGCCAGATCGCGGTGATCTCCGCCCTCGGGTTCACGCTCGTGGCGGTGCTCGTCGGCGTCGGCGGCCTCGGCGGCACCGAGGTGGAGAACTCGCAGGGCGGACAGCTGTCGGAGCAGGGGTCGTACCTGGCGCCCGCCGGTCCGGCCTTCAGCATCTGGTCCGTCATCTACGCCGGGCTGCTGGCCTACGCCGTCTGGCAGGCTCTTCCGAGCCAGCGCGCGTCGATCCGCCAGCGCGCGATCGGCTGGTGGATCGCCCTGACGATCGTGCTCAACGGACTGTGGCTGGTCGCCGCGCAGCTGCTCACGATCGAGTGGACCGTCGTCGTGATCGTGCTGCTGCTGATCGCGCTGTGCATCACGTTCCGGATCTCTGTCCTGACCCGGACGCCGCGTGCGGGCTTCGCCGATGCGCTCCTCATCGACGGAGTCACCGGGCTGCACCTCGGCTGGGTCACGCTCGCCACCGTGGCCAACACCGCGGCGTGGCTGACCGGCATCGTGCCGGAGTCATGGGAGGAGGCCGCATCCGCCTGGGGTCTGGCCGTCCTCGCCGTCGTCGCGGTGATCGGGGTCGGCATCGCGTGGGCCAGCGGGTGGCGGATCGCCCCCGGGCTTGCGCTGGCGTGGGGTCTGAGCTGGCTGGCGGTGGGTCGACTGTCGGGCGAGCCTGCCAATGAGGCGATCGGCATCGCCGCGATCGTCGTCGCGGCGATCGTGCTGCTCGTCCCGCTCTCGGTCGCGGGACTCAGGCTCCTTCGGCCTGAGCACGACTGACCGCTCGCACGTCCCGCGAGACTGCAGGCGGCCGCCGAGACCGCGGGTGACCCCCCCTGTCTCGGCCGGCGGATGCAGTCTCGCGGGGGGCGGTGCCTACTTCTCCAGGAAGGCCAGGAGCGCCTCGTTGACCTCCTCGGCGTGGGTCCACAGCATCCCGTGCGGAGCCCCTTCGATTTCGACGTAGGTCGCGTCTGGCAGCAGATCCTTGAACCGGCGCGCGGTGGCGTCGATCGGCAGGATGTTGTCGGCGGTCCCGTGCACGATGAGCGCGGGAACGTCGATCTTCGCGATGTCCTGCCGGAAGTCGGTCGGCCACGTGAGGGGAGCGTCACTGATCGCCGTGTTCCCTGCCCGGTTGGCCGTTTGCACGCTCGCGTCGACGGCTTCCTGCGAGATGCGCGAACCGAGGTTGTCGTCGAGGTTGTAGAAGTCCTTGTAGAACCCGCTGAGGAAGGCGTAGCGGTCATCGCGCACCGAAGCGGCGATGCCGTCGAAGAACTCCTGCGGACCGGCTCCGTCGGGGTTGTCGTCGTTCTTGAGCAGGAACGGCTCGAGCGAACCGAGGAACACCGCCTTCTCCACGCGCTCGCTGCCGTACCGCGTGAAATAGCGCGCGACTTCGCCCGTGCCCATCGAGAAGCCGACGAGCACAGCCTTCTCGAGGTCGAGCGTGTGCATCAGTGCGCCGAGGTCGTCGGTGAACGTGTCGTAGTCCGAGCCGATGCGCGTCTTGCTCGAGCGCCCGAATCCGCGTCGGTCGTACGCGATGACGCGGTAGCCCGCCTCGAGGAGGGCGGCCTCCTGCTTGCCCCAGGATTCCCCGTCGAGCGGGAAGCCGTGGATAAGAACGACGGCCTGCCCCTTGCCGTGGTCGGTGTAGTGCAGCTTGATGTCGGCCGAATTCTCGATGCCGACGGTGATGTACGTCACGTTTTCATCCCCTTCAGCCGAGGCGTCGTGGTACCCCGGCAACCCTTCGAAGCTACGTGGGGCTCGCCTGTCGCGACAGGGGTTGCAGGGCGGATGCCGGAGCGTTAGGCGACCGGCTCCCGAGGGCACTATGCGTCGCGCTGGGCGCCCGCCGACGGCGCGACGCTGAACACGGCGGGGGCAGCGAATCCGGATGCCGCGAAAGCGGCGACCGCGGCATCCTTCACCGTCTGCACCCCCTCGTCTTCGACGAGAGCGATCGCCGCACCTCCGAAGCCGCCGCCCGTCATGCGCGCGCCGATCGCGCCCGCCGCCATGGCGGCCTCGACGGCGGTGTCAAGCTCGGGCACCGAGATCTCGAAGTCGTCCCGCATGGACGCGTGCGAGGCGAGGAGCAGCGGCCCGATGGCGCGCGGTCCGCGGGCCCCCAGCGTGTGCACGGTGTCGAGCACACGCTGGTTCTCGGTCACGATGTGCCGGACCCGCCGGAAGGTGAGCTCGTCCAGCAGCTTCTCGGCCCGGGGAAGGTCGGCGATGCTCACGTCACGCAGCGCCGGCACGCCCATGGTCGCCGCACCGCGCTCACACGCGGCCCTGCGCTCGCCGTAGCCGCCGGTCGCGTGCGAGTGCTTCACACCTGTGTCGATCACGACCAGCTGCAGACCCGCGTCCGCGAATCCGAGGTCGACGACTGTCGCATCGAGCGAGCGGCAGTCGAGGAAGATTGCGGCGTCGGCTCGTCCGAGCATGGACGCCATCTGGTCCATGATGCCCGTGGGCGCCCCGACGGCCTCGTTCTCGGCCGTGCGGCCGACCCGGGCGAGCGCGACGCGGTCGAGGCCGAGGTTCCACGTGTCCTCGAGCGCGGTTGCGACGGCGCCTTCGATCGCGGCCGACGAGGACAGTCCTGCGCCGATGGGCACGTCCGAGGCGATCGCGAGATCGACGCCGGTGACATCGGAGGCGGCAGCGCCGCTCGCGTGCAGCAGTGCCCAGGCGACCCCGAGCGGGTATGCGGCCCACTCGGGCACCTCGCCGCGGTGCGCCGGAAACAGCTGGTCGAGCTCGGCCAGGGCGACCTCCACGGCGCCGGAGTCGAAGGTCGAGACGACGCGTATACGACCGTCGGTGCGGGTGCCGAGCGCGACGTGGGTGCGCTGCTGGATCGCGAAGGGGAGTACGAACCCGTCGTTGTAGTCGGTGTGCTCGCCGATGAGGTTGACCCGGCCGGGGGCCGACCACCTGCCGATCGGCTCGCTGCCGGTGACGTCGGCGAAGAGGTCCCTCGCCTGGGTCGCGGCGGTCACAGGGTGAGCTCCGGAACGGTCGCCATCGCCTCGCGCAGCCGGGCCGCGGCAGCTTCGGGCGGCACATCGCCGATCCAGGCGCCCATGGCGGCCTCGGAGCCGGCGAGGTACTTGAGCTTGTCGGCGGCGCGACGAGGGGAGGTCAGCTCGAGGCGCAGCCGCACCGCGTCGCGGCCCAGGTGCACGGGAGCCTGGTGCCATGCGGCGATGTAGGGCGTGGGGGAGTCGTACAGCGCATCGACGCCGCGCAGCAGCCGGAGGTAGAGGGGTGCCAGTTCGTCGCGCTCGGCATCCGTCGTCCCCGCAAGGTCGGCGACGTGCCGGTTCGGCATCACGTGGACCTCGAGCGGCCAGCGCGCGGCGAACGGCACGAACGCGGTCCAGTGCCGACCGCGGAGGATGACTCGCTCCGAGTCCTGCTCGAAGGCGAGGATGCGCGCGAACAGATCGGCGCCCTCGCGCTCGATCGACTGCAGCAGCCGCTGCGTGCGCGGGGTGACGTAGGGGTACGCGTAGATCTGGCCGTGCGGGTGGCCGAGCGTCACGCCGATCGCCTCGCCGCGGTTCTCGAACGGGAACACCTGATGGATGCCGGGCAGTGCCGCCAGCGCGGCCGATCTGTCGGCCCACGCTTCGATCACCGTGCGGGCGCGGGTGGGCGTCTGGGTGCCGAATGAACCCTCGTGCTCGGGGCTGAAGCACACGACCTCGCAGCGCCCGATCGATGTGCGGGTGCGGCCGAGACCTGGCGCGTCGAGATCGTCGAGATCCCTCGGCGGGTCGATCGCCGCCGGGGCATCGCCATGCGTCCCGGCGAGTGCAGGGCCGAACGACGGCGAGCGGTTCTCGAAGACGGCGACGTCGTAGCGCGAGGGGATCTCCGACGGGTTCGCCGGCGTCTGCGGCGCGAGGGGGTCGAGTTCGGCGGGGGGCAGGAAGGCGCGGTTCTGCCGCCCGGCGGCGACCGAGATCCAGTCGCCGGTCAGCACGTCGCGGCGCATTGTGGCCGTGTCGGCCCGGGGATCGAGTGCGCGGGTGTCGACGCCGCGTTCGGGACCGAGAGTGGTGCCCGGATCGTCGAAGTAGATGAGCTCCCTGCCGTCGGCGAGGCGGGTGGTGCGCTTGACGACGCCGGCGCCGAGCGGCTTCGCTGCAAGATCGGGCATGTTCACGTCAACACGGTAACAGCACCTGCATGGTAACGTCAACATGCCCGGCAGTTGACAGGGGGACCGATGAAACCGGATCGTGACGCCGACATCAGGGCTTTCGAGCGTCTTGAGCGCGCTGCCGCAGACGGTTCGGGACGCGCGGGCCCGGTGAAGCGGGTGTCGATGGCCGATGTCGCGGCGCGCGCGGGTGTCTCGGGTCAGACGGTGTCGCGCGTCGTGAACGGCAGCCCGCGCGTCGACCCCGCCACTCGGGCTCGCGTTGAGACCGCGATGGCCGAACTCGGCTACCGTCCGCACCGGGCCGCGCGCGCCCTGCGCACTGGACGCACGCAGACGATCGGACTCGTCGTGTCCACGCTCGCCACAGTGGGCAACTCCAGGATGCTGCAGGCGGTCGCGGATGCCGCCGCCCAGCGCGGCTACGCCCTGACCGTCGTCACCGCCGCCGACGCCCCGTCGCTCGCGGATGCGTTCGACCGCTTGCGCGATCACGGCGTCGACGGCGCGATCGTGCTGAACGAGGCGACGGCGGCCATGCCGGCGACCGAGGCGCCGCGGCGCCTGAACCTCGTGGTGGTCGACTCGACCTCGAGCGACGGGCCGGGAGGCGCACGCTTCGGAGTCGTGCAGTCCGACCACGAGTCCGGTGCCCGCGCAGCCACTGAGCACCTCATCGGCTTGGGTCATCCGACCGTGTGGCACCTCGCCGGCCCCGAGGACTCATACGCGGCGGCCGAGCGGGAGCGCGGGTGGCGAGCCGCACTCGAGGGCGCCGGGCTGGTGGCTCCTCCTGTCGTGCGGGGCGACTGGACGGCGGCATCCGGCCACACGGAAGGAGTCGCGCTCGCGGAGCGGCCCGACGTGTCGGCGGTCTTCGCGGCGAACGACCAGATGGCGCTCGGGCTGCTGCGGGCGCTCGCCGAGGCCGACCGCGCGGTTCCCCGCGACGTCGCCGTCGTCGGCTTCGATGACATCGCGGATGCCGCGGACTATCTCCCGCCGCTCACGACCGTGCGTCAGGACTTCGACGAGCTCGGTGAGCGCGCGGTCGAGGCGCTGATCGACGCGATCGACGGCGGAGCGCCGAGGACCGAGCTCATTCCCACGCGGCTGATAGTGCGGGCGAGCTCTTCGGCGGGCGGCTGACGTCAGCCCGGCTCGATCGCCTCGCGCCAGCGTCCGCGCGAGATCACCCGCACCGCGTCGAGGGCGAGCAGCGGTCCCCGGGCGGCCGCGCGCCGCGCCGCCGCCGCCTCGGGCACCCAGACGGTCGAATCGGCGGAGAGGGGCAGCAGATGCAGGATCACCTCGCCCTCGTGCAGAAGCATGTCCTGCACGCTCGCCGTCCACCGGGAGCCGTCCCAGTATCGGTCGTCGGCTATCCGGCCCTCGATCCGCAGCTGGCCGACGTCGCCCGCCCAGTCGATCTCGAGAACGGCGTCATGGTCCGGATCGAACGCCCACGCGGGCAGGTCGAGCCGGTAGATCGCCGCGAGGTCGTTGATGTCGTCGATGGTGGGCGCCGAGTGCCGCCCGGCCACGAACCCGTAGTCGGCGGGCACGTGCGCGAACTCGGCCTCGCTCAAGAGCACCGGCGTGATCACCGTCGCACGGGCCCCGACGGCGCGCGGTGCGACGCCGACCGGCATCCATTCCCGGGTCGCCGGGTCGTACGCGCGCACGGTCGGCTCGTCGTCGCGACTGCGCACCCGCATCGGTCCATCGGAACCCCACGCCAGCTCGGCCTCGCTGTGCAGCAGCATCCGTCCGTCCGTGCCGTTTCGCACCCACAGGCTCGCCGCGGCGGATGCCGGGAGGACGAGGATGTCGGCGCCGGCGACCCGGACCGACGACCAGGACGGCTCGATGACCCGCGGCGCGTCACCCGCGATCGCGAGCTCGACGGGCACGGCCTCGTCCGCGACCAGGACCAGGGTGGGCACGTCGCCCGGTAAGAGGGTGAGGACGGATGCCGTTGCCCAGCTCACCGTGGCATCGCCCACCGGCAGGCCGACGGGCCAGCGTGCGACCGTGCCGCCCGGGACGGTGATGGGGGTGGTCGGGAGCACGAGATCGCTGCCGATGCGGAGCTGCACCTCGGCAGTGTCGCGAAGCGGAATGTGCGGCTGGTGGCTGCTCAGGAACACGAACCCGGTCGCCCCGTCGGACCGCACCGCCCAGCGCAGGGTCTCGGTGTCGTCGAGGCCGCCGGGCTGCACCTCGGGCAGCGCCGACGGCAGGTCGCCGAGCAAGGCTCCGAACGCGTCCAGGAACGCGTGCTGGCCACGCAGCAGTGCGGAGCCCTCGCTCAGGTCGCCGGACTGCCCGATCGGCGCGTGGAAGTCGTAGCTGAGGCGTGCCATGTCGTTGGGGTACCCGGTGGCGTGCGACTCCTCCAGATCGAGCGACGGGTTCGTGCCGCCCGCGTACATGTAGTACCCCTGCCACGCCGACCCGTTACCGATCTTGATGTGGGCGAGGGCGGCGATGTCGCGGCCCGACGGCCACGGGCGACGGTGATACGCGGTGGCCATGCCGCCCGCCAGCTCGCACGTCGCAGGCGGGAAGCCGGAGGGAGCTGTGCCGGCCGCCGTCTCGCCGAAGCCCTGTGTCGCCCGCACGTCGGCACCGACGCCCGGGTCGTCCCACGTGTGCGAGAAGAAGTAGTGCGCGCGGAACGTGTCGTCCCAGGGGGCGTCGGGCTCGGTCCAGAAGCCGTCGCCGTAACCGCCGTAGAGCGGGAACACCTCGCCCTCCGGCAGCTGTGCGCCTCCCCAGGCGGTCGCGGTCCACAGCGGCGCCGCGATGCCGGCTTCGCGGGCGAGGCGTTTGAGCGTCATAAGGTGCTCGGGTCGGTCGTAGAGCTCGTTCTCGAGCTGGATCGCGATGACGGGTCCGCCGGGTTCGGCACGTCCGTCAAGGGCGCGCGCGATCTGGCCGAACCATTCGCCGACGAGCGCGAGGTACGCCGGGTCGTCGGTGCGATGCGCGATCGGCTGCGCCTGCACCCAGTCGGGCAGACCTCCGTTGCGCACCTCGCCGTGCGCCCACGGCCCGATGCGCAGTGCGACCTCTAGCCCTGCCGCGGCGCAGTCGTCGATGAACACGCCTACGGCAAGCTGGTCGTCGAAGCGCACGACGCCGCGCTCGGCGACGTGATGGATCCAGAAGACGTACGACGACGCGACGCTGATGCCGCCGGCCCGCAACTGCTGGGCGCGCTCGCTCCACCGCGCGCGCGGGATGCGGCTGTAGTGCAGTTCGCCCGAGACGGGAATCCACGGGATGCCGGTGCGCAGGACGGAGCGGTCGGTGACCGCGATCCCTGCGCCGCGCTCGTAAGGCGCCGGCATGGGCGCCAGGCGCGCGGGCGCGGGCCGGGGATGCGGGGTGACGAAGAGGGGTTCGGGCATGGGCCGAGGTCAGAGGGCGCCGATGATCGCGTTGTCGAGGCGGTCGGTGTCGAGATCGGGCAGCGCGGCATTCGTGAGGAAGATGTACGCGACTCCCGCCGACGGGTGCACCCAGAACTCCGCGCCCGCCCAGCCGCCGTGGCCGTAGGCATCGCGGTCGATGAGCCCGGGCGCGCGGGTGGGAAGATTCCACGTGAAGCCCCAGTCCTGACCGCGCTCGGCGGGATACGGGTCGAGGCGCGGGATCTCACCGGTCAGCGGGCGCAGGGTCATCGCGAGGGTCGCGGGTCGGACGATGCCCTCTCCGCCGCGCAGCAGCGCCGCACCGATCGCGAGCAGGTCGGAGGCCCGGCCGAGCAGGCCCGCACCCGGACTCCGCTTCCGGGCGAACCGCGCGACGTCCAGACCCTTCTCGGCAGCGCCGACGATCGGATGCGGGTCCGAGGCCTCGTCCAGCGTGATGCCTCCGGCGCCGATCGATGACGCCCAGGCGGTGAGGTCGGCATCCCACTCCTGCCCCGTCGCGTGCGCCGTCAGTGCCGCGATGCCCTCGAACGCCAGCGTGGAGTAGCGCGACACGGTCCCGGAGCGGAAGTCGCGCCCGGCCGCCACCAGCTCTTCACGCAGCGGCACGTCGGAGTCCATGAGCGGCTCGGAGATGCCGGACGTGTGGCTGGCGAGATGGCGGAGCCGTACGGTGTCATCGCGATCCGCCCCGAATGCCGGAACGGCGTCGGTGAGCGGGGTCTCGGGCGTGAGCAGGCCGCGCTCGACCGCGCGCGCTGCGGTCAGGCCGACGAGCGGCTTGGTGACCGAGAAGAGCCGGTGGTGATCGTCCACGCGGGCGGCGCGTCCGTCGGTCGCGCCGAATGCGTCCAGCGCGACGATGCCTTCGGTCGTGGCGATGCCCAGGACCGCTGCGGGGATCACCCCTTCGTCGACGTAGCGGCGCGCCCAGTCGAAGGCGCCATCGAATCGCGTCATGTCACTCGACCTCGTGTCCCAGATCGGGGCGCCCGAGGAAGCGTGCCGTGGCGTCGGTGATGGCCTCCAGCTCGACGATCACGACGAGATTCTCACCCTCGCGGGTCACCGGAGCGGGGACGAACAGCGTCCGCTGCGGTCCACGGCGCCAGTACCGGCCGAGGAAGAATCCGTTCACCCACGCATAGCCCTTGCCCCACCCGCGGGTGTCGAGGAACAGGTCGGCTCCATTTTCCAGGTGGAACGTCGCCCGCAGCCCGACCGGACCCGCTGCGCGGCCGTCGGCGATCGCGGACGCGTCGGCCGCGGCATCCGCCACCGCCTGCCCGAGGGCGGGCACGTCGAACGTGCGCACCTGCCATGGGCCGGGCATCGCCGCTCCGTCGATGCGCGGCGTGCCGATCAGTCCCTTCGGCTCGCCGATCCTGGTGTCGTAGTTGACCCGGCCGGTCTCTTCGACGAGCAGGCGCAGGGCGCTGCCTGCGGGGATCGTCAGGGCGTTGTCGCGGAGCGTGCGCTGAAGCGTTCCGACGGTCCGGTCGTCGACCTGAGCCCACGCGTAGTCGCGCACCTCGTCGAACTCGAGCACCGCAGAGCGCGTATCGGCGGCGGTGCCGTCGAGGGATGCCGCGTACTCGACGAGCACGACATCCGCGCCGAGCTCGTCCATCGTCGGCGGAGAATCGAAGGCGCCGCGGTCGGTCGCGACGGCACCGAGCGGGTCGGCGACGGCCTCGAGGGGGACGTCGAACGCGGGAGCGTCGACGGGCTCGGGCAGCGGCTCGTCGGGAACGGGTGCGTGCCGCGCGATCACGTCGCGGAACGCGCGGAACTTCTCGGTGAGGTCGCCGGACTCGCTGATGGGGGAGTCGTAGTCGTACGACGTGACCATCGGCAGATAGCGGCCCGAGTCGTTGGCCCCGGCGGTCAGGCCGAAGTTGGTGCCGCCGTGCACCATATAGATGTTGACGGAGGCCCCGGCCCGCAGCAGCGCGTCGAGATCGGCGGCGCTGTCGGCGAAGGCCGTGGTGTGGTGCTTCTCGCCCCAGTGGTCGAACCAGCCGCACCAGAATTCCATGCACATGAGGGGTCCGGTGGGCTGGTGCTCTCGCAGGGTCGCCAGCCGCTCGGTGATGCGCGAGCCGAACGAACCGGTCTTGTGCAGGCCCTCGTGGGCACCGTTCTCGAGCATGTGCGGGATGGGCTGATCGACCTGGGTGAGGGGGACGGTGATGCCGGCATCCCGCGTGAGCCGGATGAGCTCGGCGAGGTAGGCCTTGTCGGACCCGTACGCGCCGTACTCGTTCTCGATCTGCACGAGGATGACCGAGCCGCCCTGGTCGATCTGGCGCGGGACGAGGATCTCGTTGACGCACTCGAGGTAGTCGCTGACCGCCGCGAGGTAGCGCGGGTCGGAACTGCGGAGCTTCATCGACGGGTCGGCGGTGAGCCAGGTCGGGAGGCCGCCGTTGTGCCACTCGGCGCACACGTATGGTCCGGGGCGCACGATCGCGTGCATGCCCTCCTCCGCGATCAGGTCGAGGAAGCGGCCCAGGTCGAGCGCGCCGGTCTGCGACCACTGCCCGCGCACGGGCTCATGCGCGTTCCAGGCGACATAGGTCTCGATCGCGTTGAGGCCCATGAGCCGGGCCTTGCGGATGCGGTCGCGCCACTGCCCGGGGTGCGCCCGCGGGTAGTGCATGGCCCCCGAGATGATCCGGTGCGGCATCCCGTCGAGCAGGAAGTCGGCTTCACCGATCTGGAAGCGGGAGGGGGCAGTCGTCATCGTCGTCCTCGGGTTCGCGGTCGGTCCACTCTACGTCCGGCGTCGCGCTTGGGCAAGCGCTTTCCGCCGATGGGGCGGCCCGTGCCCGCGGGAGTCATCGGGGCACAACGAGCTGGCCGTTGCGCCGATGCGGCAGGCGGGCGAGCGACTCGTCGCGCAGCACTTCCGGGAGAAGCCCTTGCGGAGCGGACTGGTACGCCACCGGCCGGAGGAACCGCCGGATCGCCGTCGCGCCGACCGATGTGTGCAGCGAGGTCGTGGCGGGCCAGGGTCCGCCGTGCTGCTGCGACCACGTGACCGCCACTCCGGTCGGCCACCCGGCGAAGAGCACGCGCCCGGCCCGCGCCTGCAGCAGCGCGAGCGTCGCGGCGACGTCGTCGCCGAGCTCGGAGTGCAGGGTCGCGGTGAGGCTGCCGGGCACGGCGCGCAGCGCGGCGTGCAGCTTCTCCTCGGACGAGTAGCGCACGAGTACGGTCACGGGTCCGAAGCACTCCTCCAGGAGCGTCTCGGGGCGCGCGGTGACGGCGGCGGCATCCGTGGTCAGCACGATCGGCTGGGCAGCCTCGCCCGTCGCGGTGCCACGAGCGAGCACGTCGACCGAGGGGTCGGCGACGAGCGCGTCGATGCCCGACGGAAAAGCGGCCGTGATGCGTTCGGTGAGCAGGGGGCCGCCCGCCGCCGCGGGCACGAGGGCCGCGACCCGCTCCTCGAATCCGGCGCCCTCGGGCACGAAGACCACTCCGGGCTTCGTGCAGAACTGCCCCGCACCCAGGCTGAACGAGTCGACGAGACCCTTCGCGAGCTCGTCGCCGCGGGATGCCGCTGCGCCGGCCGTGATCACGACCGGGTTCACGCTGCCCAGCTCGCCGTAGAACGGAATCGGGTCGGGGCGTCCGGTCGCGAGGTCGAACAGCGCGCGCCCGCCGGAGAGCGAGCCCGTGAAGCCGGCGGCCTGGATGACGGGATGCTTCACGAGGTCATTGCCGGCCTCGCGGCCCTCGACGAGGGAGAGAGAGCCTGCGGGTGCACCCGCGACCTCAAGAGCCTTCGCCACGATCTCGGCCGTGCGGCGCGAGAGCTCGGGGTGCCCGGAGTGCGCCTTGACAACGACGGGGTTGCCCGCCGCCAGAGCCGAGGCGGTATCGCCCCCCGCGACCGAGAACGCGAACGGGAAGTTCGAGGCCGAGAACACCGCGACGGGGCCGACCGGCACGAGCAGGCGGCGCAGCTCCGGGCGAGGGGGTGTCGCCGAGGAGTCCGCGTCGTCGACCGTGAGCTCGAGGTACGAGCCCTCCTCGACGACCGACGCGAACAGGCGCAGCTGACCGCTCGTCCGGCCGACCTCGCCGCGCAGGCGAGTCTCGCCCAAGCGCGTTTCGCGGTCGGCGATCGGCACGAGCTCGTCGTCGGCGGCATCCAGCGCATCGGCGGCGGCGCGCAGCCACGCCGCGCGCTCTGCGGCGCGGGAGCGCGCCCATATCGGGGCTGCCGCGGCCGCGGCGGCCACGACGGTCTCGAGTTCGGCGGCGGTGGTGGTCATGCGGAATCCTTTCGGGCGAAGCGGAGGCCCAGGCCGAGATGCGGAAGGTCGGTGAGGCGGCCGTCGGCGATCGCGACCGGGCTCGGATCGGTCAGTGCGCCGAGCGCGCCGAATCCGGCGTCCTCGACATCCTCCACGAGCGGATCGCCGTCCGCGAGGGTGAGCGCGAGCTGTCCAGACAGCTCGGGCAGCAGGTGCGGGTGCAGCGGCACCCCGTGATCGGCGGCGAGGGACGCGATGCGGCGGAAGGGCGTGATCCCGCCGACCCGCACGATGTTGGGCTGCACGATCTGCGCGGCGCCGGCCGCGAGGTACTCCCCGAACCGGTGGATCGTGTGCAGGTTCTCGCCGACCGCGATGGGCACGTCGACGCGCCGGCAGAGCTCGGCGTGACCGGCGAGGTCGTCGGCGCGCAGGGGCTCCTCGATCCACGCAGGTGCGAATGCCGAGAGCGCGTCGATGCAGCGTGTCGCACGCTCGAGGTCCCAGCGCTGGTTCGCATCGATCATGAGGTCGCGCTCGGACCCGAGCAGTTCTCGCACCGCGGCGACGCGGTCGACGTCCTCGGCGAGGTCGGGCTTGCCGACCTTGATCTTGACCGCACCGAACCCGGCGGCGATCCAGCGCGAGACCTGGGCGAGCAGCTCGTCGAGCGGGTAGTGGAGGTTCACGCCGCTGCCGTACGCGCGCACCGACGTCCGTTCGCGACCGATCAGATCCACCACTCCGAGGGCTCGCGCCCGGGCTGCGGCATCCCACAGCGCCAGGTCGAGCCCCGCCAGGGCGATCGTCGTGAGCCCGCCGCCTCCCGCTTCGTGGAGGTGCTGCCACAGCGGGTCCCACAGCGCCTCGGGGTCGGCATCGCGTCCGATCGCGACCGGGCCGATGTCGTGTACGAGCAGCGCGTGGACGGCCTCGACGCCGATCTGCGGCGTCCACGAAACGCCCCATCCCTCGACGCCGTCCGAGCGGACGACATGCGTCGCGACGACGCCGATCGAGGTCACGTCGCTCGCCCACGGACGGCTGAGCGGCACCCGCAGCAGCCGTGCGTCGAACCCGGCGATCGTGGCACCGCGCGCACTCGTGGTCGGTGCGGTCACAGCAGCGCGCGCCCTGCCCCGAGGATTGCGGCGAGGCGCTCCTCCTGTGCGGGAGTCGGGTCCACGAGGGGTGCGCGCACGCTGCCGACGGGCAGCCCGCTGCGGCGCAGGCCGGCTTTGATGAGCGAGACCCCGAAGCCCGGCGTCTCATCGCGCAGGGCGACGAGCGGGGCGTAGAACCCGTCGAGCAGCGCGAGCCGCCGCGGCTCGTCACCCTCGACGTACGCCCGGTAGTACGCGTTCGCGATCTCAGGCGCCATCGCGAACGCGGCGGACGAATACAGCGGGATGCCGATGCCCCGATACGCGGCCTGCGTGAGCTCGGCGGTCAGGAGGCCGTTGAAGAACGCGAAGTCGGTGCGTCCGGTCTCGGCGATCGCGCGGACGATGAGCTGTGCGGCGCCGATGTCGCCGACGCCGTCCTTGAATCCCACGACCTTCTGGTTCTGCGCGAGGCGCCGCACCGAGTCCACGGAGTACTGCGCCCTGCCGCGGTGGTAGATCACGACGGGCAGGTCGGATGCTGCGGCGATGGCCTCGACGTACGCGACGAGCCCTGCCTGCGTGCCGCCCACCAGATACGGCGGGAGCACGAGGAGTCCGTCCGCGCCGGCGTCGGCGGCGGAACGTGCGACCTCGAGCGCGTGGCCGAGGGGTCCGCCGGCGCCCGCGACGACCGGGACGCGGCCGCCGACGGTCTCGACGGCGACGCGGACGACCGTGGCCGCCTCGGTCGCCGACAGGGCGTGGTACTCGCCGGTACCGCACGCGGGGAACACGCCGCCGGGAGCATGCTCGAGGGTGCGCGCGACGTGCGTACGGAGCAGGTCGGTCTCGACGCGGCCCTGCGCGTCGAACGGCGTGACCGGGAAGAACAGGATGCCGTCGAAGTTCATGCGTGCACGTCCGTTCGGTCGTCGGCGCGCGCCAGCTCGGTGCGCCAATCGAAGGCGGGTCGCCACCCCAGGAGGCGGTGAGCCTTCGCGCTGGAGAAGGCGGACCGCGTGCCGGTGAGCGCGCCGGCGGCCGCGGCGGCGCCCGGGTGGAAGCGGGGGAGCAGTTCGGCGAGGGGCTCGCGCGCGAGGGCGTCGCCCGCGCCGACGAAGAAGACCTCGCCGTTCGGGATGTCGTCGAGCGCGCCCAGGAGCGCGTCCGCGAACGAGGCGACGTCCCGCGCATCGACGTAGTTGAACAGCGCCGGAGCGGACAGGGCGGGGTCGTCGAGTCGATCGCGCACGGTGTGCCCCTGCTGGGTGGGGGCTCCGGCCCATTCCTCCGGCGCGATCACGTAGCAGGGGCGGAAGGCGGCGAAGCGCACGCGGTCGCCCGTCTGGCGCTGGAGCATCCCGATCGACTGTTCGACGAGCAGCTTCGACAGGCCGTACGCGTTCCAGGGCAGCGTGGGTGACTGCTCATCGAGGGGCAGCCGATCGGGTTCCCACCCCGTCGGCGCTCCGTACCCGATCACCGTCGGGCTGGAGGCCGCCACGATCCTCCGGATGCCGGCCGTCACCGCTCCGCCGAGCACCGACATCGCGAGGGAGGCGTTGGTGCGCAGGATCACGTCCTCCGGCGCGCTGAACGGCACGGCGATCGCGGCGAGGTGGATCACTGCATCCGCGCGGGCGCCCGACAGAGCCGCGGCGGTGGCCGCGGCATCCGTCAGGTCGAGACCGACCTGCTCGACGTTCGGCGCGAGATGATCCGACAGCGTCCGATCCATCGAGATGACCTCGTGCCCGCGCTGCGCGAGCCCCGCGACGAGGGTCCGGCCGAGGCGGCCGGAGCCGCCCGTGACGACGATGCGGCTCATCGGACCGGCGCGGCCAGAAGCCGGATGCCGAGGTCGGCGACCTCCACGGGCAGGCCGGTCTCGAGCGAACGATTGCCTGCGATTCCGACGGCGATCGACTGCACGCCATCGCGCCAGTTCGCCGGACGAGCGAGCGGGTCTTCGCCCGGACCGACGAAGACATCGGACAGCAGGATGGCGTCGCCGCCGCCGTGACCGCCGTCACCCCCGACGATCGGCACCTCAACGGGTGCTTCCCAGTGGCGCTGCAGCAGGAGGCGCTCGCCCTCGGGGCGAAGCGAGCTCGACGTGCCGGCGTCGATCGCACTCGGGTCCAGCACGGGATGCAGGCCCTCGCCCTCGAGCACGGCCCCGCGCTCGACGACGTCGAGCTCGACCCGGCCGAGGGTGCCATTGACCGCCACCCGGTAGCCCTCCCACGGCGCGTGCGCGTTGAGCGAGTAGCTGAGCGTCGCGCCGTTCGCGTAGTCGACCACGAGCGCGAGGTTGTCTTCGATCGTGATGTCCTCGCCGAAGACGTCGCGGTCGCGCACGTATCCGTCGTGGCCCTCGGCGTCGAGGTACAGAGCCTTGAGGTTCGCGTTCTCGCGCAGGTCGAGATCGAAGCCGTCGTGTGCGCCGTCACGCGTGCCGCGGGCCGGCCGCTCGCCGAGCCCCCGGGTGGCGGCGTTGTGGGCGCCGTAGAAGCGCAGACCGCCGGAGGCGTAAACCCGCCGAGGTGTCGAGTGGATCCACCAGTTGACGAGGTCGAAGTGGTGGCTGGCCTTGTGCACGAGGAGGCCGCCGGAGTTCTTCTTCTCGCGGTGCCACCGGCGGAAGTAATCCGCGCCGTGCTTGGTGTCGAGCATCCACTGGAAATCGATCGAGGTGACCTCGCCGATGAGTCCGTCCTGGATGACCTGGCGCAGCGCGCTGTTGCGCGGCGAATACCGGTAGTTGAACGTGAGCAGCACGTCGCCGCCGGTGCGCTCGACCGCGTCCTCGATGGCGGCCGCGCTCTCGGCGTCGATCGTGAGGGGCTTCTCGACGACGACGTCCACCCCTGCCTCGAGTGCACGCACGATGAGAGGTGCGTGCAGGTCGTCGCGGGCGGTGATGACGACGCGGTCGACGCGCTCGGCGCGGATGAGCTCTTCAAGACTGTCGGGGTGCCAGGTCGACGGGGCGGGTACGCCCGCGTCGACGGCGCGTTGCACCGCGAGAGCTGCGCGGACGGGGTTCGGCTCGCAGATCGCGACGAGTTGCGCGTGCTCGGCGTAGGGGCCCGCGATCGCATCGACGTACATCTGCGACCGGCTGCCGGCTCCGACGACGGCGTATCGGGTGCGGGGCATGGATGACTCTCCAAATCTCAGGAAACGTTTTCTCAGGCTAACACGCCTGTTCGCCGCGACGTCGAGTCCGCGCGTGCCCGCCGCTTCAGGATGCCGCGGCCGCGGTGCTCCCGCGGAGCGCGACCTGCGGCTCGAGGATCGCGAACGGCTCGGCCTGCTCGCCCGCGAGCAGGGCGTGCAGGGCCCGCCACGCGCGTGCGCCGAGCTCGGCCGCCGGCACGGCCGCGGTCGTGAGCGGGGGCGTCGTGTATCGCGCGAAGGGGATGTCGTCGAAGCCCACGACCGAGACGTCCTCGGGCACCCGGACGCCCCGGTCGGCGAGTGCCGAGAGCAGGCCCATCGCGACGAGGTCGTTGAAGGCGAGGATGCCGGTGGCCCCCGTCTCGAGGACTGCTTCCGCGACCGCCGACCCGCTGTCGAAATCCACTCCGCACTCGATTTCGACGATCTCGAGGTCGGCGTGTGCGGCGCGCGCCTCCGCCAGCGCGGTGAGCCGGGCGGCGTTCGACGCGCTCCGCGCGATTCCGGCGAGGAACGCGAGGCGTCGGTGGCCGAGGGAGTACAGGTGCTCGACGAGCTCCGCGAGGGCGACCCGGTAGTCGGCCGCGACGACGGGGGCGGCATCCTGGCGTGCGCGGTTGACGACGACGACCGGCGAGAGCTGCGGCAAGAGCGCTTCGAGCCGATCCTGAGTCATCCGGGGAGCGCACAAAATCACGCCGTCGGTGCGACGCCGGGTCTCGACAGCGAGCAGCTGCTCCTCCTCGACCTGCTCCGCGGAATCGGCGATCAGGACGTGATACCCGTCGGATGCCGCGGCGCGGCTGATCCCTCGGAGGATCGCCTGGAACGTCGGGTTGGCGAGATCGGGCACAACTACGGCGACCGTCTGCGTGCGGCCGAGCACGAGGCTGCGGGCGAGCGGATTGGCGGTGTACCCGAGGTCGCCCGCGATGCCGCGCACGCGGGCCGCGAGCGCCGGATCGACGGTCGCGTTGCCGTTCATGACGCGCGAGACCGTCGAGAGCGACACCCCGGCCGCGCGCGCGACGTCCGTGATGGTCGCCTTGCGCGGGGCGTCGGCCATGCCGGTTCCTTCGGGTGAGGAGTGGGACGAGCCGATCTTCTCACGAGGAAGCGTTTTCGCGTGCGGTATTCCCCAGCACGCCGTCGCGTGGTTACGATGGAGATCGTGGTAAAGAAAGCGCTTTCCCAGTCAACGGAACTGATCGACGGAGCCCATCCGGCCCGGTCGGTGCTGCGCCTGCTCGCCCGCCGCCCGGGGCGCATGTCGCTCGCGCTCTTCGCCTTCGCTCTGAAGGAGATCCCGCTGTGGTTCCTGCCGGTGATCACCGCCGCGATCATCGACATCGTCGCCGACGGCGGCGACCCGACGGCGGTGCTGTGGTGGTTCGCGCTTGCGGTGGTGCTGCTGCTGCAGAATTATCCGAACCACATCCTCTACACGCGCAGTTTCATGACGGTTGTGCGCGACACCGGTGCCGACCTGCGCAACGCGCTCGCCGCCCGCCTGCAGAGCCTGTCGATCGGCTATCACACGCGCGTCAGCTCCTCGATCGTCCAGACCAAAGTCGTGCGCGACGTCGAGAACGTCGAGCTCATGCTGCAGCAGGTGACCCATCCGCTGCTGTCGGCGATCATGGTGATGACCGGCGCACTGGCGATGACGGCGATCGCCGTGCCGCAGTTCCTGCCGGTCTACGCGCTGGCGGTGCCGATCGCGATCGGCATCCGCTACGGCATGCGCAATCGCTCCAAGACGCGCAACGAGACCTTCCGCCGCGAGGTCGAGGTGCTCTCGGCTCGGGTGGGCGAGATGGCCTCGCTCATCCCGGTGACACGTGCCCACGGCCTGGAGGAGACGGCCGTGACGCGCGTCGGTCACGGTGCCGAAGGCGTGCGCCGCGCGGGCCTGCACCTCGACATGCTCAACGGCCACGTCGCATCGATCTCGTGGGTCGCGATGCAGCTGCTCGGGGTGGGCTGCCTCGTGCTCGCGGCGATCTTCTCGCTCACCGGCATCCTGCCGATCACGCCCGGTGAGGTCGTGCTGCTCTCGACCTACTTCACCCTCCTGACCGGAGGTCTGACAGCGCTGCTCATGCTGATCCCGGTCGGCGCGCGCGGCCTGGAGTCCATCCGCTCGATCGCCGAGGTCATGCAGGAGCCCGACCTCGAGCTGAACGAGGGCAAGCGGCGGGTCGACGGGGTGGCCGGCAGCATCCGCCTCGTGCACGCGTCGCACCGGTACGCGGGCGCTGACGCCGACGCGCTGAACGAGATCGACCTCGACATCACGGCCGGCGAGACCGTGGCGCTGGTGGGTTCCTCCGGCTCGGGCAAGTCGACGCTGCTCAACCTCGTGCTCGGATTCGTCCGTCCCACCGGCGGGCGCATCCTGCTCGACGGCGCTGACATGCAGGAGCTCGACATGCGCACCGCCCGCCGCTTCGTCTCGGTGGTCCCGCAGGAGTCGGTGCTGTTCGAGGGCACGATCCGCGAGAACATCGCCTACGGGATGCCGCAGGCCCAGGAGGCGCGGATCATCCGGGCCCTGCGCGATGCGAACGCGCTCGAGTTCGTGAACGCCCAGCCCCGGGGATGGGACACCGTCGTGGGGGAGCGCGGCGCGCGCCTGTCGGGCGGGCAGCGCCAGCGGCTCGCGATCGCCCGCGCACTCGTCCGCGACCCGCGCATCCTGCTGCTCGACGAGGCGACCTCCGCGCTGGACCCGGAGTCGGAGGAGCTCGTCAAGGAGGCGCTGAGCCGCCTGATGCGCGGACGCACCACGCTCGTCGTCGCCCACCGACTCTCGACGATCCGCCAGGCCGACCGGATCGTCGTGCTCGAGCATGGCCGCATCGTCGAGCAGGGCAGCCACGCCGAGCTGCTCGAGCGCGGCGGTCGCTACGCACGGCTCCACCTCACCCAGGCCGGCCTCGCCGGCTGACCGGCCGCCGAGCACACAGCACTGCCCACCACACAACTGCCCCACACACAACTGCCCCACACACAACTGCCCCACACACAACTGCCCCACACACAACTGCCCCACACACAGAGGAGTGTCATGACCGATGCCGCACCCCCGCCGCTCAGAGCGGCGATCATCGGAACCGGAGCGATCGCGCACGCGCACGCGCACGCGATCGCCGAGCTCGCGCCCCGCATCGAACTGGTGGCCGTCGCCGACGTCGACCCGGTGCGTGCACGCGAGTTCGCCGACCGGTTCGCCGCGTCGGCATCCGTGCACCCCAGCCTGACCGACGTGCTGGCCGCCGGCGGCGTCGACCTCGTGCACATCTGCACGCCGCCGCAGACGCACGTGCCGCTGGCTCTCGAGTCCCTGCGGGCGGGGGTGCCGGTGCTCGTCGAGAAGCCCACCGCGCTGAACCTGGCCGAGATGGATGAACTGGTCGCGGTGTCTCGCGAGACGGGGGTGCCGGCGCTCACCGTGTACCAGCACCGCTTCGGCCCGGCCGCGCTGCGGCTCACCCGTCTGCTCGCCGAAGGCGCTCTGGGCCGGCCCCTCGTCGCGACGTGCGAGACGCTCTGGTACCGACCGGCCGAGTACTTCGACGTGCCGTGGCGGGGGCGGTGGGACGTAGAGGGCGGCGGCCCGACGATGGGTCACGGCATCCATCAGTTCGATCTGCTCCTCGCCGTGCTGGGCCCCTGGCGTCGCCTCTCGGCGTTCGCCGCCCGGCAGGCCCTGCCCACCGACACCGAGGACGTCTCGATGGCGCTCGTGGAGTTCGAAAGCGGAGCACTGGCCACGGTCGTCAACTCGATCGTCTCGCCGCGCCAGACCTCGCGCCTGCGCTTCGACTTCGAGCACGCGACCGTCGAGGTCGAGCACCTCTACGGGTACTCGGATGCCGACTGGACCTTCACTCCGGCACCCGGCCATGAGCACCTGACCGCGCTCTGGCAGACCGACGCCTCCGACGAGGTGAGCGGGCACCGCCTGCAGATCTCCGCCGTTCTCGACGCGCTCGCCGCCGGGACGCCGCCGTCCGTCGGCGCGGAAGACGCCCGACGCACCCTCGAGTTCGCCGCCGCCACCTATGCGTCGGCCTTCCGCGGTGCGCCGGTGGCCGCCGGCGATATCGTCGATCCGGACCCGTTCCGCTCCCGCATGGACGGCGGCATGGTCCCCTGGCCGCCCGTCAAGGAGGCGCTATGACCCTGTCGATCAGCGAAGACCCCGGCATCGCGTTCGCCGTCCACGACGACGACATCGAGCTGTTCCGATACACCTACGTCCCCGACTCGCCGCAGCTCGAGTCGCCGAAGCCGTACCTGCACCCGATCCGCACGCGATCGGGTCACCTCATGACCCTGTTCCGCCCGCACGACCACGTGTGGCACAAGGGCATCGCGTGGTCACTGCCGGTCGTCGGCGACGAGAACTTCTGGGGCGGGCCGACCTACGTCCGCGACCGGGGCTACGTGCAGCTTCCGAACGACGGCACGCAGGTCCACCTGCGGACCGAGACCGCAGGTGTCGATGTCGACGGCACCGCGAGATTCGTCCACGACCTCGAGTGGATCACCGAGGCGGGAGAGCGCCTGTTCACCGAGCGTCGCGCGCTCGCCGCGCGCGTCCTGGACGACGACACCTGGGCCCTGACGGTCGAGACGGCAATGACCAACGTCTCGGCATCCGACATCGCGATCGGCTCGCCCACCACGAAGGGTCGCGACAACGCGGGATACGGCGGCCTGTTCTGGCGCGGCCCCCGCTCGTTCACCGGCGGCACCCTCGTGACGGCGGAGGGCACCGGCTCGGGCAGCGCCGTCCGCGGACAGCGGCACGAGTGGATGGGCTTCGCCGGCCAGCACGACGAGGTCGACGCAGCGTCGCTGCTGGTCATGGTGGACGACGCCGGGAATCCGCATCATCCTCCGCAGTGGTTCGCCCGTTCCGAGGAGTTCGCCGGCCTGAACCCCGCACCGTTCTTCAGCGAAGAGCTGGTCGTGCGGGCGGGGGAGACGGTCGTCTTCCGCTACGGCGTGGGCATCGCGGATGCCGATGCCGACGACGCCGGCGAGCTCGCGGATGCCGTGCGCGATGTTCTGAGGGCGCGGTCATGACCACCCCGCTGTTTCCCGGCGGCGTCGCCGTATCGGACCTCGCCGTGTACGACTGGGAGGCCGTGGACGGCAGGTGCGGCGGGTCGCCCCATCTGCACACCGCGTCGAGCGAAGGCTACGTCGTCGTCGCCGGATCCGGCGCCGTGCACACACTGGGCGCCGACGGCGCGGCCGAGCACGCTCTGACTTCCGGTGATGTCGTGTGGTTCTCGCCCGGCACCGTGCATCGGCTCGTCAATGAGGGAGGCCTGCGGCTGCTCGTCGTCATGCAGAACTCCGGGCTGCCCGAGGCGGGAGACGCGGTGCTCACCTTTCCTGCGGCCGTGC
This sequence comes from uncultured Actinomycetota bacterium, assembly GCA_963750955.1. Taxonomy (GTDB): domain Bacteria; phylum Actinomycetota; class Actinomycetes; order Actinomycetales; family Microbacteriaceae; genus Microbacterium. The sequence continues at coordinate 514,943 of CAVVSI010000004.1, read as the reverse complement.
TCGACGACCCTGCGGCCTACGCCGCAGCGGCCACGCTGCCGACGGGCGCGGGCCGGGAGGCGGCGGCGAAGGCACGGCGCGACCTCGCGATGCAGGGCTACCTCGAACTGCAGGATGCCGTGGCCGCGGCCGGTCCGGCGGCGCTCGAGGCCCTGCACGCTCGGGCCGCGCGCCTCGTTCAGCCCCGCGTCGCCGAGTGGCGCGCGACGTGGGAGTCCACGGTCGCTGCGGAGACGGAGCGCACGCGGATGCAGCTCGACGCGCTCGGTGAGGGTCTCCCGGGCGCGCTGGGCGCGGCATCCGTCGCCCGAGCGACCCCGCACGCCGACGAACGCGGATTCGGCATGTGCGGCCGACTCGCGACCTGGGAGTGGCCGACCTCATGAGTCCGAGTCAGATCACCCCCGGGCAGGTCGAGGATCACGTCGAACTCGAGTGGCGCGACCGGTGGAGCATCGACGAGCTGCGAACCGAACCTCTCGGCAGTCACCAGGCGTACGCTTCGGGAGCCTGACCTCCCGGTCCGGGGAAGAGCTCGTCGAGAGCTTGCAGGTCGTCGGCGCTCAACGTGATGTCGACGGCCGAGACGGCCGACTCGAGCTGCGCCACTGTCCGCGGACCGATGATCGGCCCGGTCACACCCGGCTGATGCAGAAGCCACGCCAGGCCGAGCGCAGCCGGAGTCCATCCGCGCTCCGCCGCGAAAGCCTCGTACGCGTCGAACTGCCGCCCGCGCTCGGCCCGACGCTTCTTCACGTCCGCGGATGCCGACCGCCCGTCCGCGGATCCTCCGCTGAGAAGCCCGCCGGCAAGTGGCGACCAGGGCAGGATGCCGACGCCGTACTCCCGCGCGGCTGGGATCACCTCGAGCTCGATCGAGCGCTGCGTCAGGTTGTAGAGCGACTGCTCGCTGACCAGGCCGAGGAAGTGGCGCTGCTTCGCGATCTCGTTGGCCTGCGCGATGTTCCAGGCGGCGAAGTTGGAGCTCCCCGTGTAGATCACCTCACCGCGATTGACGAGGACCTCCATCGACTGCCAGAGCTCCGGCCACGAGATGTGCCGGTCGATGTGGTGGAATTGGTACAGATCTATCCGATCCGTCTGAAGGCGGCGCAGCGATCCGATCGCCTCGCGGCGGACCTGCCACGCAGACGCGCCGCGGGCGTTCACGACGTCGCCGTCGCCGGTCGGGTCGACCATCGGAGAGTGCACCTTGGTCGCCAGCACGATGTCGTCGCGGACTCCGGGGCGCGCGGCGAACCAGCGGCCGATGATCTCCTCGGTCGCCCCGCGTCCGCCTGCGCCGCCGTAGCCGTTCGCCGTGTCGAAGAAGTTGACGCCGAGCTCGATCGCCCGGTCCATGATGGCGAATGCCTCTTCCTCCGACGTGCGGTCGCCGAAGTTCATCGTGCCGAGCACGATCCGCGACACGGCGGTGCCGGTGCGACCCAGATGGGTGTAGTCCACAGTGGTTCCTCTCGTCGACGCGACAGGATGCGGCGTCTCGGTGCACTGAGAAGGATTGGGATAGCGCTTTCCAGCATCGTTCTCTATGGTTGACGGTACGCCTACATCCTCGACGCGGAGGCACTCATGACCACCACGCTTCGCTGTGCCCTCGTCGGGACCGGCTCGGTCGCGAATCTCCACGCACGCGCGGTCGCGGCTCACCCGCGCGCGCAGCTGGTCGCCGTGACCGATCAGAACCGCGAGGCAGCCGACGCCTTCGCGGAGCGCCACGATGTGCCTGCCGTCTACGACGACCTCGAGGCGCTGCTCGCCGCCGAGCGGCCCGATGTCGTGCTGATCTGCACGCCGCCCGGCGCGCATCGAGGCCAGACGCTCACCGCGTTCGCCGCCGGGGCCCACGTGGTGGTCGAGAAGCCACCCGCGTCCTCGCTCGACGAACTGGACGCGATGCGCGCAGCCGCTGTCGCCGCCGACCGTCAGCTGGCCGTGGTGTTCCAGCAGCGCACCGGCACGGCTGCTGCCCACGTCCGGCGGCTGCTTCAGGCCGGAGCCTTCGGGCGCCCGCTGATCGCCGTCTGCCAGACCCTCTGGTACCGCGACGCCGCTTACTTCGCCGTGCCGTGGCGCGGCAAGTGGGAGACCGAGGGCGGCGGCACGACGCTGGGCCACGGCATCCACCAGCTCGATCTGCTCGCGTTCCTCCTCGGCGACTGGGCAAGCGTGCAGGGGCGGTTGTGGCGACTCGATCGCGAGACGCAGACCGAGGATGCCTCCACCGCGACGATCACGTTCGCGAACGGCGTCGTCGCGCAGGTCGTCACAAGTGCGGTGTCGCCGCGCGAAGTCAGTTCGATCCGCATCGACACGCAGAGGGCGACGATCACGGTCGAGCACCTGTACGGGCACGGTCACGAGAACTGGTCGATCACACCGGCGCCCGGCTTCGAAGGGGAGACGGCGGCGTGGGCCCTGCCCGAGCATGAGGTTCGCAGCGACCACGGCCCGCTGCTGCGCGATGTCTTCGACGCACTGCTCGCCGGTGAGCCGCTGCCGCCTACCGCATCCGATCCGGCGCGCTCCTTCGAACTCGTCGCGGCGATCTACGCGTCGGCCACCGCCGAAGGCGCCGTCATCACCCCCGCCGAGCTCGCGGCCCACCCGACGCACCGCAGCGGCTTCGCGAGCCCGGTCACCGACATGCGCGGCGTCGAAACACCGTGAGGTCCGGGGCCGAGCTCTACCGCGATCCCGTCTACGACGGCGCCACCGATCCGCTCCTGGTGATCGCGGACGGGGTCTGGTGGATGTTCTACACCCAGAGACGCGCAACGCATCCCGACCCGGGTCCGGGTGTCGCGTGGGTGCACGGCAGCCGCATCGGCGTGGCTCACTCCGCCGACGGTGTGGCGTGGGCGTATGCGGGCACGCTGGAGCCGCATGCCGCTGGCCTCGCCCTTCACGAAGGCGCGCCGCCCGCGGTGGTGGACGTGACCCACTGGGCTCCGGAGGTGATCCACGACGGCGACCGCTGCCGGATGTATCTGACCGAGATCGACGGCGTCCCGGACCGTTGGCCCGGGTTCGCACGCGCGATCGTGGAGTACGTCTCCGACGATCTGAGGAGCTGGGAGCGCCGCGGACCGATCCCGCTCTCGAGCGACCGCGTGATCGACGCCGCCGTGGCGCGCTGCCCGGACGGGCTCTGGCGGCTGTGGTTCAAAGACGAGGCCGCCGACTCGGTGACGAAGGTCGCGGCATCCGCCGACCTGGAGTCGTGGCGCCTCGAGGGCACGGCGATCGGCGGGCGGGCACACGAGGGCCCGTGCGTCGTCGCACTCAGTGGCAGCTGGTGGATGATCGTCGATGAGTGGCGCGGCATGGGGGTCTACCGTTCGCACGACGCCGTCTCGTGGGTGCGGCAGGGTGGGCCGGATGCCGTGATCCTCGGCGCGGACGATGTTCCCGGTCCCGGCTTCGGGCATCACGGCGCGGCCGTGCGCGACGGCGAGAACGTCTGGTTCTACTACTTCGGCCGGCCGGAGCGAGCGGTCGTGCGAGGCGACGGTCCCGAGACCGTGGATGACCGCCGCTGCGCGGTGTACCGTGCCCGGCTGAGCGTGATCGACGGACAACTCGTCGCGCGGTGACTGCGGCGCGGCTTCTCACGCCCGGCCGGTCCGGTGAAGCTGGAAGCGCGCTGCGCACTTGATCACAATGGGAAAACCCTTTCCAGAAAGTTCTTGCGGATCCCTACGCGGCGTAGTACCGTATCGGCAAGCGCTTTCCCACCGCACCAGGGATGGCATCGACACCGCATACACACGGACAACGAACGTTCAGCGGAGAAGCAAGAACGCAGACGTTCAAGAGAGGACAAGGATGTTCAACAGGAAGCGGACCATCGCCGCCGTCGCCTTCGCGACGGGCGCCGCGATCGCCCTTGCAGGATGCGCGGGCGGTACCGCCCCGGAGCCGGCAGCCACGTTCGATCCGGACGAGGAAGTGAGCCTCGACCTGGCGTTCTGGGGCAATGACGTTCGAGCCGAGCTCTACAACGAGGCGATCGCCGCGTTCAACGAGGAGTACCCGAACATCACGGTCAACGCGTCGTTCCTGGGCTTCCCGGAGTTCTGGGAGAAGCGCCAGACCGAGGCCGCCGGCGGCAATCTGCCCGACGTCATGCAGTTCGACTACTCGTACTTGCGCCAGTACTCGCAGAACAACCTGCTGCTGCCGCTGGACCCGTACCTCGGCGACATCATCGAGACCGACCCGCTGTCGGAGAACATCCTGAGCATCGGCGTCGTGGACGACGTGACCACGGGCATCCCGACCTCCACCAACGCATGGGGACTGTTCACCAACCCGGTCCTGCTGGAAACCGCGGGCGTCGAGAACTTCGAAGGCGGCAGCTGGGAGGACTACACCGACTGGATGGGTGAGATCACCGACGCGTCCGGCGGAGCCTTCTGGGGTGGCAGCGACTTCACCGGCCGCATCCAGAACTTCGAGATCCAGCTGCGCTCCGAGGGCTCCTACCTGTTCAGCGAAGACGGCGAGCCCGGCTTCGACGAGGAGCGCCTGACTGAGTTCTGGGAGTCCGGACAGGCCATCCGCGACGGCATCGGAGTGCCGCAGCAGCGTGTCGAGGAGGTCACCCCTCTGGGTCCGTTCGACACCGCCAACACGGCGAGCGAGCTCACGTGGGACAACTTCGGCTCCGGCTACCTCGGCAACCTGGGTGCGAGCTACACCGAGCTGGGACTCGTCGCCCCGCCGGTGACGGAGGAGGGTGCGCAGGATCTGTACCTGAAGCCGTCAATGCTGCACGCGATCTCGGCGAACACCGATCACCCCGAAGCCGCCGCAACCCTGGTGAACTTCCTCATCAACTCGCCGCAGTCCGGTGAGATCTTCGGCACCAACCGCGGCCTTCCGGCCTCAGAGACGGCTCTTGCCGCCGCCGAGCTGGACCCGCTGAGCGAGCAGGTCAAGGAGTACGAGGCGTCGATCGCCGACCGCCTGGGCGATGCGCCGCCGGTGCCGATCGTCGGCTACGGCACGCTCGAGGAGAAGTTCCGCCAGCTCGGCGCCGAACTGAACTTCGGCACCGTCACGGTGGAGGATGCGGTTGCGCAGTTCTTCTCCGAGATGGACGTCGTCCTCAGCCAGTAAGACCTTCCGGGGCCTGGCCGGAAACGTCCAGGCCCCGGGACACCATTCATCGAGAGACCGAACCGGGAGAGTCGACGTGAGCACCACTGCGACGAGAGTGATCGTGACCGGCCAGAAGTCGTCACGTCGGGGCCTGCTGCGCGGCAGCAAGCCCGAGCACCTGAGCAGTCCGGGACAGAGGGCGCGCCTTTGGAGAGAGTCCCTGGCCGGATACGCGTTCCTGACCCCGTGGCTGATCGGCTTCTTCGGGTTGACGATCATCCCGATGGTCTACTCGCTCTACCTCTCATTCACGAGCTACAACATCTTCTCGCCGCCGAAGTGGATCGGTCTGGACAACTACATCCGGATGTTCACCGACGACCCGTCGTTCATGCAGTCGGCGCAGATCACCTTGATCTATGTGCTGGTGGGCACGCCGATCATGCTGATCGCGGCGTTGCTGGTGGCGATGCTGCTGAACTACCGGGACAAGGGCGCCGGGTTCTTCCGGTCCTCGTTCTACGCCCCGTCCCTCATCGGCGGGTCGGTGTCGGTGGCGATCGTGTGGAAGGCGATGTTCGCCAGCGACGGCCCGGTGGATAACTCGCTGTCCTTCATCGGGATCGATCTGGGCGGCTGGGTGGGCAACCCGGATCTGGTGCTGCCGATGATGATCCTGCTGTCGGTCTGGATGTTCGGCGCCACGATGGTGATCTTCCTGGCCGGGCTGAAGCAGATCCCGAAGGAGCTGTACGAGGCCGCCGAGATGGACGGCGCCGGTCCCTACCACCGGTTCCGTGCCGTCACGGTGCCGCTGCTGTCCCCGGTGATCTTCTTCAACCTGCTGCTGGGTCTGATCGGGGCGTTCCAGGTGTTCGCGTCGGCGTACATCATCTCCAATGGCTCCGGCGGCCCGGCCGGGATGACGAACTTCATCACTCTGTACCTGTACAAGCGCGGCTTCTCCGACGGCCAGATGGGCTACGCGTCGGCGATCGCGTGGGTGCTGCTGATCGTCGTCGCGATCATCGCCTTCATTCTCTTCCGCACCCAGAGATCTTGGGTGCACTACTCGGGAGACAACCGATGACCACTTCATCTTTCGCAGAGAACGCGCTCGTCCTCACCGAGAATCAGGTCGATCCTGACCCCAAGACCACGCCTCGCCGGCGCGTAAAGCGCAAGACCTGGCAGACCGTGATCTGGTTCATCGTGCTCCTGGCGATCACCGCGGTCGTGCTCTACCCGCTCATCTGGCTGCTGCTGGCCACCTTCAAGCCGAACGCGGAGTTCGGGCAGAACATGGGCCTGATCCCGAACAACCCGACCATAGACAACTACCTGAAGGTCTCCGAGGGTATCGCCGGGGTGCCCATGGCGAAGTTCTTCCTGAACTCGCTGATCATCGCCGTCGGCTCCGTGATCGGCACGGTGCTCTCGTCCGCGCTGGCCGCGTACGCGTTCGCACGCATCCAGTTCAAAGGCCTCGGCATCCTGTTCGCCGCGATGATCGGCACGCTGCTGCTGCCGTTCCACGTCGTGATCATCCCCCAGTACATCCTGTTCAACAACCTGGGCCTGGTCGACACATTCGTGCCGCTGCTGCTGCCGAAGTTCCTCGCCACCGAAGCGTTCTTCGTCTTCCTCCTCGTCCAGTTCATCCGCCAGATGCCGCGCGACATGGACGAAGCAGCCCGCATCGACGGCGCCGGACACCTCCGCATCTTCTGGTCGATCATCCTGCCGCTGATCCGCCCCGCGCTGATCACCTGCGCGATCTTCGCATTCATCTGGGCATGGAACGACTTCCTCGGGCCGCTGCTCTACCTGACCAGCCCGGAGAACTACCCCCTGCCGATCGCGTTGCGCCTCTACAACGATCAGAGCTCCACGAGCGACTACGGCGCCACCGTCACCGCCTCCTTCATCGCGCTGCTGCCGGTGCTGCTGTTCTTCCTGGTCTTCCAGCGCTTCCTCGTCGACGGCGTCGCGACGCAGGGACTGAAGGGCTGACCATGGCGACGACGATGATGAGCCGGCGCGAGGAGCGCGCCGCCCGCCGGGAAGATCTCTCCGGCGCGGGCCCGGTCCGCGAGGAGCGCGAGCCGCTCCGCTTCCCCGGGGCGACAGGTGCGTTCGGCCTCTTCGGCGAGGTGCTGATGGTGGGGCTGCTGATCACCGTCGGTGGCATCCTGCTGATCACTTTTCCCGCAGCGCTGGCCGCCGGCATCCGTCACCTGCGTCGCTACCTGAACGCCGAGGCGTCGCCGCAGCGCCAGTTCTGGCGCGACTACCTCAAGGCCATGACAGGCGGTCTGGTCGTCGGCGTGGCAGGACTGCTGCTCGTTCTGGTGCTTGTGCTCGACATCGACCTCGCCGGCTCCGGCGCGCTTCCGGGCGGCATCGCCGTCGCGGCGGTCGGCTGGGTCGGCCTCGCCGCTGTCGCTGTCACGCTCCTCGCTGCCGCGGGCGCCTGGACCCCAGAAGCCGGCTGGCGCGTCGCAGTGCGCGCGGTTCCCGCCGCACTGACTGCCGACATCGCCGGGGTCCTCTTCCTCGTCGCCACGGCGGTGTTCGTGTGCGTCGTGACATGGGTGCTCGTGCCCCTCGTCATTCCGGCCCTGGGCTGCGCGGCACTGGCCGTAGTCGCGATCCCCGCCCGTCGACGGCGGCGCTGAGGGCGCTTGCGCGTCCTTCGCCAGCCGTGCCACATCATCTGCCAACCGTTACCCACATGTCTGAACCCAACCGAATCACCCACGAAAGCAGAACCCGTGACTGACACCACACTTGCCCCGGCCCCCGCTGCGGCCTCCGGCCGCCCAGAGGTCCGCGAGATCGGCATCATCATGAACGGCGTCTCGGGCCGCATGGGATATCGCCAGCACCTGGTCCGTTCGATCCTCGCGATCCGCGACCAGGGCGGCATCGAACTGCCCGACGGCACGAAGCTCACGGTCAAGCCGATCCTGGTCGGCCGCAGCGAGGCCAAGCTCGCCGAGCTCGCCGCCAAGCACGGCATCGACGATTACACGAGCGATCTGGATGCCGCCCTCGCCGACCCGCGCTGGGAGATCTACGCCGACTTCCTCGTCACGAAGGCGCGCTCGTCGGCCCTGCGCAAGGCGATCGCGGCCGGCAAGACGATCTACACCGAGAAGCCCACCGCCGAGACCGTCGAGGAGGCGCTCGAGCTCGCGAAGCTCGCCGAAGCCGCGGGCGTCAAGACCGGCGTCGTGCACGACAAGCTGTACCTGCCGGGCCTGCAGAAGCTCAAGCGACTGATCGACTCCGGGTTCTTCGGCCGCATCCTGAGTGTGCGCGGAGAGTTCGGCTACTGGGTGTTCGAGGGCGACTGGCAGCCCGCGCAGCGGCCGAGCTGGAACTACCGGGTCGAAGACGGCGGCGGCATCATCGTCGACATGTTCCCGCACTGGAACTACGTGCTCGAGAACCTGTTCGGCAAGGTCGAGACCGTGTACGCACAGGCCTCCACTCACATCCCCACCCGCTGGGACGAGAACGGCGAACCCTACGCGGCCACGGCGGAAGACGCCGCCTACGGCATCTTCGAGCTCGAGGGCGACATCGTCGCGCAGATCAACTCGAGCTGGACCGTGCGCGTGAACCGTGACGAACTCGTCGAGTTCCACGTGGACGGCACGCACGGCTCGGCCGTGGTCGGTCTGTTCGGTGCGAAGATCCAGCACCGCAACGCCACCCCCAAGCCGGTGTGGAACCCCGACCTCGCCGACGATCACGACTACGACGCGGACTGGGCCGAGCTGCCGACGAACGACGTGTTCCAGAACGGCTTCCGCCAGCAGTGGGAGGAGTTCCTCACCTCCTACGTGCTCGGCACCGAGTACGAGTTCGACCTGCTCTCCGGCGCCCGCGGCGTGCTGCTGGCCGAGGCCGGTCTCGAATCCAGCCGCGAGGGCCGCAAGGTCGCCCTGCGCACGCTCACACTGGAGTGACCCCGATGCCCCTGCTGACCCTCCTGGACCCCGAGGGCGCGACCTCGACGGCAGAGCTCGCCGAAGCGCCCACGTTCAACAAGCCGACCGAGCCGCTGCGCAGTCGCGTCGCGTACGCCGCTGCGCACGTCGTCCCGAAGGTCTGGGCCGACAACACCCCGGGACAGCCCGCCGAGATCGACTGGGACGCCACGCTCGCTTTCCGTCGCTCGGTGTACTCGTGGGGCCTCGGCGTCGCCGATGCGATGGACACCGCCCAGCGGAACATGGGTCTGGACGCCGCCGCCACCCGTGAACTCATCGCACGCAGTGCCGAGGTCGCACGTGAAGAGGGCGGGTCTGTCGTGGTCGGCGTGAACACCGACCACATCGAGCAGGAGTGGATCGAGCTCGACGCGATCATCGACGCCTACAAGGAGCAGCTGCACTTCACCGAAGAGCAGGGAGCCGGACCGGTCCTGATGGCGTCGCGGCACCTCGCGCGCGCCGCGGCGACCGCCGACGACTACCGCCGCGTGTACCGTGATGTGCTGAGCTCCGCGACGACGCCCGTCGTCCTGCACTGGCTCGGCACCGCGTTCGACCCGTCGCTCGCGGGCTATTTCGGCTCGACCGACTGGGCCGCGGCATCCGACGTGCTCCTCGAGGTCATCGGCGAGAACGTCGACAAGATCGCCGGCGTCAAGATGAGCCTCCTGCATGCCGCCGCGGAGGTCTCCGTCCGCGAGCGCCTGCCCGAGGGCGTGCGGATGTTCACCGGCGACGACTTCAACTACGTCGGCCTGATCGGCGGCGACACGGTCGGGCGGGGCGACGGGCATTCGGACGCGCTGCTCGGCGCCTTCGCCGCGATCACCCCCGTCGCGTCCGCGGCGATCCAGGCGCTGGATGCCGAAGACCCGGACCGCTACCTCGCGCTGCTCGGTCCGACCGAGGAGCTCAGCCGGCAGGTCTTCGCCGCGCCGACCTTCTACTACAAGACCGGCGTCGCGTTCCTGGCGTGGCTCAACGGCCACCAGACGGCCTTCCAGATGGTCGGCGGACTGCACTCGGCGCGCAGCCTCCCGCACCTGTCGCGCATCGTCGAACTGGCCAACGCCTCGCACGCGCTCGAGCAGCCCGAGCTGGCCGTCGAGCGCTGGCACGGGATGCTGCGCCTGAACGGAGTCGACGCATGACCCTTCGACAAGCTCAGGGACCGGTGGCTGTCGACCCGCGGCTGTCGATCAACCAGGCCACGATCAAGTACGCCGACCTCGCGACCGCGCTGCGCGTGACCGCTGAGGCCGGCGTGCAGGCGATCGGGCTCTGGCGCGAACCCGTGCACGAGGTGGGACTCGCGACCGCGGCGAAGCTGCTCACCGACTCCGGACTGCGGTTCACCACCCACTGCCGCGGCGGGTTCTTCACACTGCCCGAGGGCCCGCAGCGCCGTGCCGCGATCGACGACAACCGCCTCGCGATCGAAGAGGCCGCGACCCTCGCGGCCGCCGGCGCGGAAGGCTCCACCGCGATCCTCGTGCTGGTCGCCGGGGGACTGCCCGAGGGCTCCCGCGACCTGATCGGCGCGCGCGAGCGTGTGCGCGACGCGATCGGCGAGCTGGTGCCGGATGCCGCGGCCGCGGGTGTCACGCTCGCGATCGAGCCGCTGCATCCGATGTACGCCTCCGACCGCGCGGTCGTCTCGACGCTCGGTCAGGCCCTCGATATCGCCGCGGACTTCGACCCTGCCGTGGTCGGCGCGACCGTCGACACGTTCCACGTCTGGTGGGACCCCGACGTGCTGAGCCAGATCGCCCGCGCCGGGCGCGACGGCCGCATCGCGACGTACCAGGTCTGCGACTGGAAGACGCCGCTGCCCGCGGACGTCCTGCTCAGCAGGCACTACCCGGGCTACGGAGTGATCGACTTCGGGTCGCTCACCGGCGCGGTGCTGGACGCCGGCTACCGCGGCGACATCGAGGTCGAGATCTTCAACGAGCAGATCTGGGCGGATACGCCGGAAAACGTCGTCCGACGCACCGCCGAGGCCTTCGGCTCGGCGATCTCGCCTCTTCTTTCCGCACCCGTAGACTCTGCCTCGTGAGCGAGACCACGGCGGCGCGGGCGCGGGCCTCTGCGCCGACGCTGCACGACGTCGCTCGCTCCGCAGGCGTGTCGCTCGCCACCGCCTCGCGCGTGCTGAACGGCTCGACCCGCAAGGTCGCCGAGGCCTACCGGGAGCGGGTCGAAGCCGCCGCCGCCGAACTCGGCTACACCGCGAACCTCTCGGCCCAGGCCACAGCCCGCGGCACCTCGGCGATCATCGCGCTGCTGGTCGCCGACATCGCCGACCCGTACTTCGCGCAGATCGCCGCGGGAGTCGCTCGCGGCGCCGATGAAGCCGGACTCGTCGTGACGATCGCGATCACCGAGCGTGATCCCCAGCGCGAAGCGCGGCTGGTGCGTGCGCTGCGGGGTCAGCGACCGCGTGGTCTCATTCTCGCGGCCTCCCGCACGGCGGAGTCCTCCGATCCGGTGGTGCAGACCGAACTCGACGCGCTCGCGTCGACGGGCGGTCGTGTCGTGGCGCTCGGCCCCGGCGCCGGCGCCGTGCGATCGGTCATCGTCGACAACACGAAGGGTGCGCGCGACCTCGGCCGGGCTCTCGGCGAACGCGGCTATCGCAACGCAATCGTGCTCGCCGCAGGCGAAGGAGTGCTCACGTCCGACGACCGCACGGCCGGCTTCGCCGAGGGCTTCGCCGCAGCAGGCGGCGCGGTCTCACGGGTCTACCGCGGCGGTTTCACCCGTGAGTCCGGATTCCAGCTCATGACGCAGGCGATCAGCGACGGCGTCGAGCCCGGCACGCTCGTCTTCGCGATCAGCGACGTCGTCGCGATCGGGGCGATGTCGGCTGTGCGCGAGGCGGGACGTGCGGTCGGCTCCGACATCGCGCTGTGCGGCTTCGACGACATCCCCGCGGGTCGTGATGTCACCCCGGGCCTGACGACGGTAAACGTCCCCCTCGATGACGTCGGCTACCTCGCACTGCGAGCCGCCGTCGACGAGGAGTGGGATGCCGGAACCGCGCCGCTGCCGCTGAAGGTCGTCGTGCGCGAGAGCACACCTCTCGAGGCTCCGGCGTAGCACGGTGCGCGACGCGCCGATGAGGGTCGTTCTCGCTCCCGACAGCTTCAAGGGCTCGATCGCCGCCGCCGACGTCGTCGAGGCGCTCGCCGATGGCTGGCGCACGGTCGATCCGGCTGCTGAGCTCGTGGCGCGTCCCATGGCGGACGGGGGCGAGGGCACCCTCGACGCGTTCGCTGCCGCCCTCCCGGACAGCATGCGGATGCCGGTGAGCGTGACGGGCCCGCACGGCCGCGCGGTCGCAGCGTCGTGGCTCCTCCTGCCCCCGACGGATGCTGCACCGCACGGCACCGGGGTCGTCGAGCTCGCCTCCACCTCGGGCATCGAGCTGCTCCCGGAGGGACTCCGTCCGCTCGACGCACACTCGTCCGGCTTCGGCGAGGCGATCGTCGCCGCGCTCGATCACGGTGTCTCGCGGCTCGTCCTCGGCATCGGCAGCAGCTCGTCGACCGATGGCGGCATCGGCATGCTGACCGCTCTCGGCGCGAAATTCGAGGATGCCGGTGGCGCGGCCGTCCCGCTCGGAGCCAGGGGCCTCGACTCGGTCTCGTCGGCCGATCTCTCCGGTCTTCGCGCCCTGCCGGACGGCGGCGTCGTCGTGCTCACAGACGTGACCAATCCGCTGCTCGGCCCTTCGGGGTCGGCGGCCGTCTTCGGCCCGCAGAAGGGACTCGATCAGGCCGGGATCTCGCGAGCGGATGCCGGACTGGCCCGCCTCGCGGCGCTCGTCCCGGCCGACTCCGCGGCGCCGGGAGCAGGTGCGGCCGGAGGCGTCGGGTTCGGGCTGCTCGCTTGGGGCGCCCGGCTCGTTCCGGGTGCAGGCGAGGTGGCGGAGCTCATCGACCTGCGCGGGGCGCTGGCGGCGGCATCCGTCGCCGTGACGGGTGAGGGATCGTTCGACGGGCAGTCCGCCGCGGGCAAGGCGCCCACCCACGTGGCCGAGCTGGCGGCCGCCGCGGGAGTGCCGGTCGCGCTCGTGGCGGGTCGCATCTCGCCGGATGCCGACACCTCCGCGTTCGCGGCAGCCGTGTCGCTCACGGAACTCGCCGGCGGCGGAGAAGCCGCCATGAGCGCGCCCGCGGGGTGGCTTCGCGAGGCGGGTGCGGTGCTCGCCCGCGCTTCCCGACGCTGACGCCAAGCCCCTCCCGCCAGCTCCACGCGAGGTCGGCCCCTTCGAGCGGCGTGGTCTTTACAACGTTGGAAGATTTTCCTTGACAGGCGGCGAAGACCTGGCCCAGCATGGGGACGAGCGCAGATTACGACGTTGTAAATCCAATCGGTTGCGACGCTGATGCGGTCATCCCCCTTGCCGTTCGACCGGGCGGCGTTCTGGTTCACGCATACGAGGCAGTGTGCGGAGAGAGGATCAACGATGACAACGGTTCAACACGAGACACGCGCTCGACTCGGGTCTCGACGGAGATGGGCGGCGTTGGCGACCGCCTTGGCGGTGGGGCGGGCTCGCTCATCGCCGCACAGCCGGCCGCTGCCGAGGAGGACCCCTGGGTCGCGGAAGTGCAGAACAACGCGGTCGGTGACGTCTACCGATTCACTGTGCCGAACTCGGCGATCCAGCCGGCCACCGGCATCACGGGAACGGTCGTGGCGGTCGAGGGCAACTTCGCACCCGGCAAGACCTGGACGACGCTCAACATGGGTTCCAGCCAAGGCAACTGGACGTCCACGATCGGACCCCTCGAGCCGGGCCTGTACTACTACCAGTACTCGGCTCGCCCGGCCTGGAACCAGGATGCGATCCCGTTCCGCAACCCCGCCAGTCCGCAGGAGGTGACCTCGAAGCCCACGTGGAACACCCTGTTCGTCGACGGTCCGGGCGCCGAGTGGCTCGCCGACGCGCCGGCCGGCGGCAGCCTCGAGACGCTCACCTACGACAGCTCCGTCACGGGCACTGAGCGCTCGGCACTGGTCTGGACGCCGCCGGGCTATGACGAGAACCGTGCCGAGCCATACCCGGTGCTCTACCTCCTGCAGGACGAGGGCCAGAGCTATCGCGAGTGGGCAGAGCTCGGCCGACTGCAGCAGATCCTCGACAATCTGACGATCGCGGGAGAAGCCGAGCCGATGGTCGTCGTGATGGGTGACGGCGAGTCGGATGAGATCCGCGGCGAGGTGGTCAAGAACCTCCTTCCGGCCGCGGAAGGGGCGTTCAACATCTCGAGCGACGGCGAAGATCGCGCGATCGCCGGTATCGGGCGAGGGGCCGAGCAGGCTCTCAGCCTTCTGGTCAGCGCCACGGGAGAATTCTCGAACGTCGGCTCGTTCTCGGGTGACCTCGAGCAGAACGTGGGCAAGGGCAAGGCGCAGCAGATCAACGACGCGACCGACCTCATCCGTCTGTACGTCGGCAACGTCACCGACCCGAGCTACAACTCGACGGTGAACCTCGCCGACAAGCTCAGCGCAGCAGGCGTCGAGTTCCAGTCGGACGGCTCCGACCCGGAGACCGGCGGCACGTGGGACACGTGGCAGAAGAGCCTGCACGACTTCGCACAGCGCGTGTTCCAGGGTTCGGGCGACACCGGACCGAGCGAGGGCCACCTTCCGCTCGAGCCGCACTCGCTCCCGGCTGCCGGCACCGCGCCGACGCCCTGGATCGATGAGAACGGCGTCGTGACCTTCGAGACCGGCACGGAGTTCGCCAGACGCGAACAATGTCACGGTGTGGGGCAACTTCGGTCCTGCCGGCAGCTGGCCGCGCACGCCCATGACCAAGCAGGACGACGGGCGCTGGCGTCTGACGATGCCGGTCGAGGCGGGTTCGTACTACTACAAGTTCGTCGTCGAAGGTGTCGACCACAAGGACGAGACCAACCCCACGTCGGTGTTCTCCGAGCCGAACTGGAGCACCTTCCAGGTTCCCGGTGACGAGACGCTTCGTGGCGAGTTCACCACTCCTGTCGCCCCTGAGAACCGCGGGAGCGTCGAGGTGCTGAACTACACCAGCACCGCGAACGGCAACCCCGAGCGCTCGGCATACGTGTGGACGCCCCCGGACTACGACCCCGACCGCGCAGAGGCCTACCCCGTCTTCTACCTCCAGCACGGCGGCGGACAGACGTGGACGGACTGGATCGAGGTCGGCTTCGCCGCCCAGATCCTGGACAACCACTACCTCCAGGGCAACATCGTGCCCATGGTGGTCGTGATGGCCAACGGCAACGGCGTGAACTTCCCCAACGAGATCACCCAGCGCATCACAGTGGCTGCCGAGGCGCAGTACAACGTCAGCAGCGAGGGCGAGAAGCGTGCCCTCGCCGGCCTCTCCGCCGGCTCGGGCGCGACCCTGAGCACGCTGTGGGCGCACCCGGGCAAGTTCGCCTACATCGGCGCCATGTCGGCGTTCGGCAGCGTTCCCGGCAACGCGGACGTGGCGGCGATCAACGACGGGACCAAGCTTCTGCGGGTCTACTCCGGTGACATCCAGGACTTCACCTATGGAGCGACGCTGAGCCTGATCAGCAGCATGACGAACCGCGGTGTCGAGCACGAGTTCGCTCCGATCATCCCCGGTCCGCACAGCTGGGACGTCTGGCAGAAGTCGTTGATCGACTTCCTGCCGCGCCTGTTCCAGGGCTGACGCCCCGGTCGATCGCCGAGTGCGAGAGAGCCCCGCGTTCTCGCACTCACGATCCACCGACAGCGTGACACCGCCGACTTCGGCGGCGGTGTCACGCTGTCGGCTGCGGTCTCGGTCGGCACCTGGGTGACAAGCGTGGGGCGAAGTCGGTCAAGTTCTTCTGCCAGGCGTCCCGCCCGTGAGGGAGCTCAGACGACCTGCGCCGCCGATTCCGTCGGGATGTCGCTTGCGCCGACGAGCGAGGGGAATCCGGTGGATTCTCGTCCCACGATGTGGAAGTCGGGCTTGATGCGGCGGGGCGGCATCCGCTCGCCCTTCTCCGCGATCCGCTCCACGAGCATCTCGACGGCGATCTCGGCGATGTGCGTGCGACCGGGGTCGACGCTGGAGAGGGAGGGGAGCGAGAAGCGGGTGGCATCGATGTTGTCGAAGCCGATCACCGCCACGTCATCGGGCACCCGCACTCCGGCCTCGCCGAGCGCGCGGAGGGCGCCGATGGCGAGCGTGTCGTTGAGGGCGAACAGGCCGTCGAACGGGGTGCCGGAGGCGATCAGTCTGCGCGTGGCGGCGGCGCCGTTGTCGTGGTGCCACTTCCCTGCGCTCCGGACGAGCGCGGGATCGTCGGGGATGCCGGCCGCGGCGAGGGCCTGCCGGTATCCGAGCGCACGCAGGCTGGCCGAACCGACCTCATCGGCTGCTCCGGGCTCGTCGGCACCGATGAGAGCGATCCGTCGCCGTCCGATACCCAGGAGGTGCTCGACCGCAGCCCTCGCGGACGACACATTGTGCATCGTCACGTGGTCGGTGGGGCCGCCGAAGATGCTCTCGCCGAGGAGGACGAGGGGGAAGGGCACGTTGAGCCGCTCAGCATCCGGTTCGCCGATGTGCACGGGGCTGAACACGATGCCGTCGGTGAGCCGCAGGCGCCGGCCCGCGATCACGTCGAGCTCGTGCTCGCGCTTTTCGTTGGTCTGGTCGATCACGACTCCGAGTCCGCGCTTCTCGGCGGCGACGATGATCGAATCGGCGAGCTCCGCGAAGTAAGCCTCCCGGACGGAAGGGATCGCGAGCCCGATCACCCCCGTCTTGCCCGAGCGGAGTCCGCGCGCTGAGAGGTTCGGCTGATACCCGAGCTCCTGGATCGCCACGAGCACGCGATCACGCGTCGCCGCCCGCACGTGCGGGTAGTCGTTGATCACGTTCGAGACGGTCTTGATCGAGACGCCGGCGACGCGGGCGACGTCGTGCATCGTCGCGTTCATGCCTCCCCCTCCCGACCGCTCCCCTCGGCTTCGGGGCGCCCCGCAAGCTTAGCGCCGGAAGGCCCGGAACCAGGGCCTGCGAGCGCTCCCACGGCCTTCCCCTCCGACGGCCCGATCGCCCCGATTGCGCTCACGGCTACCATGACGACATGACGACCGACTCCGGCCGGCTGCCGCGCCCCGGCTTCATCCGCCCGCGCCTGGTCGTGGACGACGTCTACGACCAGCTGGTCGTGCTCATCGTCGATGGGCATGTGGCGCCCGAGGACGCGCTCAGCATCGACGCGCTCTCGCGAGAGTTCGGTGTGTCGACCAGTCCGGTGCGCGAGGCGCTCGCGCGCCTCGAGTCCACCGGACTGATCCGTCGCGTCGCGATGCGGGGCTACCGGGTGGCGCCGGCGCTGCAGGCGGAGGAGCTGCGCGAGCTGATGGAGGCGCGCCTGATGATCGAACCGGGTGCCGCGCAGCGTGCGGCCACGGCCCCCCGGCACGACGAGACGGTGGCCACGCTCGATCGGGCCGTCGTGGACCTCGCTCACGCGCCGCGCGGCAGCAGCTTCGAATCGTTCCGCGACTACTACGAGGCCGACCGGCGCTTCCATCACGCCGTCGTGGAGGGCACGGGCAACCGGTTCCTCCTCCAGTCGTACGAGGCGCTGGGCGGTCAGTTCCAGCGGTTCCGGTTGTTCTCGGGGAGGGGGGTCACCGATGCGGACGCGACGATCGCCGAGCACGGGGCGATCCGCGATGCGATCTCCGCCGGCGATCCGGCCGCGGCCGCCGCCGCGATGACCGCCCACCTGCAGGGTGTCACCGCGCGCTCCCTGAGTGAGCTCGCCGACGTCGTCTGATCGCCGCGGCTTCGGCAGTCCTCATATCCGTGTATCGTGCACGATACGTGATCTTCAGGAGGATCCTAGAATGGCTCTCACCGCCGAGACCTGGCCCATCGCGGCCGCGCTGCTTCCGTTCACTCCTGAGCTGCTCGCCGGGCACGAAGCGGATGCGGAGACGCAGCGGCGTTGGGACCGCGTCTTCCAGACCGTCGCAGACGCGGGTTTCGACGCGATCGACCTCACCGACACCTGGGTGCCCTTCGGCGACCTGTCGGCCGCGCAGCGCGCGACCATGCGGGAGCTGATCGACGCGAATGCGCTGCGTGCGGCATCCCTGTCGGTCATCCGCAAGAGCGTGACCGACGAGCGGGACGGAGACGCGCATCTCGCCTACAGCCACCGCTGCCTCGACCTGGCAGCCGAGTGGGGTGTGGGCGTCGTCTCGGTCGGCCTGCACCGCCCGCTCACAGCCGCTCAGCGAGAGCAGCTGTGGTTCTGGACGGCCGCCGGTCACCGTGATCCGGACGACCGCGCGAGCTGGGAACTCGCGGTGACACGACTGCGCGAGCTGGGGCGCCACGCGGAGGAGGTGGGCGTGCTGCTCTCGCTGGAGATGTACGAGCACACCTACCTCGGCACCGGATCCTCGGCGGTGCGGCTCGTCGAGGCGATCGGCATGGACGCGGTGGGTCTGAATCCCGACATCGGCAACCTGGTGCGGCTGCACGAGCCGATCGAGGACTGGCGCGACGTCGCCCGCCAGACCCTGCCCTACGCCAACTACTGGCACGTGAAGAACTACACGCGCGACGAGGATGCCGCCACCGGGATGATCTCGACCAGCCCTACGTACCTCGAGAGCGGGCTGATCGACTACCGCACGGCGTTCGGCTGGGCGATCGAGGCGGGCTTCCAGGGTGTGATCTGCACGGAGCACTACGGAGGCGACGGGCTGAGCATGAGCGCGGCCAACCGCGAGTATCTCCGTGGGCGCATCCTTCCGCGCCGGGACTACGTGCCGGGGTCGAGCCGGGTCCGGCAGCAGTTCCCGCACACGGAGGTCGCGCGATGACCCGCATCCTGGCCGACCCGGAGTCCTTCGTCGACGACGCGCTCGAGGGCTTCGCCCGAGCTCACCCGGATCTCGTTCGCCGCGTCGACGGCGGGATCGTGCGCGCGGCGCCGCTGCCGAGCGGCCGGGTGGCGGTGGTCATCGGCGGCGGCTCAGGGCACTACCCGGCGTTCGCCGGACTGGTCGGTCCCGGCGTGGCAGCCGGTGCGGTGTGCGGCAACATCTTCTCCTCCCCGTCGGCCCGTCAGGCGGTGCGCGTCGCGCTCGAGGTCGACGCGGGCGGCGGCATCCTGTACAGCTACGGCAACTACGCGGGCGACGTGATCCACTTCGGAGCGGCCGAGCGTGAGCTGCGCGACTCGGGCGTCGATGTGCGCACGGTGCTGGTGACCGACGACATCGCGAGTGCGTCTTCGGATGCGCTCGGCACGCGGCGCGGCATCGCCGGCGACCTGTGCGTGTTCCGCATCGCGGGCGCCGCTGCCGAGGAGGGCTCCGACCTCGACGAGGTGGAGCGGGTCGCGGTGCACGCGAACAGCCGCACCCGGAGCCTCGGCGTCGCCTTCGCCGGCTGCACGCTCCCGGGTGCCTCCGCGCCGCTGTTCACGATTCCCGAGGGGATGATGTCGGTCGGCCTGGGCATCCACGGCGAGCCCGGCGTGCGCGACGTGCCGCTGCAGCGGGCTCCCGAACTCGCGAAGACACTCCTCGAGCCGCTGCTGGCCGAGCGGCCGGAGGGCTCCGCCGCACGAGCGGTGCTGATCGTCAACGGGCTCGGCACGGTGAAGTACGAAGAGCTCTTCGTGCTGTTCCGCTATCTCAGCGACCTGCTCGCGGCCGCTGGCGTCGAGGTGGTGAGCCCCCTGTGCGGCGAGCTCGTGACGAGCCTCGACATGGCCGGCGTCTCGGTGACGCTGCTCTGGGTGGACGACGAGCTCGAACGACTGTGGAACGCCCCGGCACTCAGCCCGCATTCCACCGTGGCAGCGTGGACACTCCGTGCCGCTCCGGCGCGACCCCATCCGAGTCGAAGGAGCCCGCGGCCATCGACGAGCCCCTCGTCGGGACGGCGACGCCGGAGTCCCGTGCGGCGGCCGCGATCGCGGCAGATCTGCTCGGCGCGGCGCGCGATGCCGTCGCCGGCCGCGTCGACGAGCTCGGCGACCTCGACGCGATCGCCGGCGACGGCGACCATGGCGTCGGCATGCTGCGCGGCCTCGACGCGGCGACCGACGCCGCCCGGCACACCGACCCGAGCTTCGGCGTCCAGGAGAGGCTGCGCCGCGCCGGGGCCGCGTGGGCCGATCGTGCGGGCGGCACCTCCGGCGCCCTGTGGGGCGCGGCGCTGGAGGCCATGGGCGACGCGCTGGCGACTCTGCTCTGGACGCCGGTGCCGTCGCGGACGCCGTCCACGCGGGCCGCGAGCGGATTCGAGCAGCTCGGCGGAGCGGAGCCCGGTGACAAGACACTCGTCGATGCGCTCGTCCCATTCGACGAGGAGTTCCGCCGTCTGGTCGACGCGGGCGCGGACTCCCCGCTCGCGTTGCGGGATGCCGCGCCGCTGCGTCGCGCGCTGCCGCCCAGACCGCTGCCCTCTCGCCGCGCCTCGGACGCGCGCGACCGCTCGCCGAGCGCAGTGTCGGTCACCCCGATCCCGGTGCCGTGTCGTTCGGGATCATCGTCGGCGCCGCGAGCGAGCACATCGGGCGCATCACGCAGGAGGAGGAGACATGATCGAGCAGATCGCCGTCGTAGGGTCTGGCTATATGGGGGGCGGGATCGCACAGGTCTTCGCACTGGCGGGCAGGCACGTGCACATCGCCGACGTCACGGCGGAGCATGCGCACCGCAGCCGCGGCCGCATCATCGACGAGGCCGCGGACTACGCCCGTCGCGGTCTGTTCCCCGAGGACGCCGCCGAGCGGGTCGAGGCCCACGTCACCGCTGCGGAGTCCATCGAGGGGGCCGTCGGCGAGGCGGACTTCATCGAGGAGGCCGTCCCCGAGATCCTGTCACTCAAGCACGAGACGCTTGCGCGGATCAGCGCGGCTGCTCGGCCCGAGGCGCTGATCGGCAGCAACACGTCGACCATCTCGATCGCGACGCTCGCCGAGCCGGTCGCTCACCCCGAGCGGTTCCTCGGCGTGCACTTCAGCAATCCGGCGCCGTTCATCCCGGGCGTCGAGGTCATCCCGCACGCGGGCACGCGACCGGATGTCGCGGCGGAGGTGATCGCACTGCTGTCCGAGTCCGGAAAGCTCGGCGTCGAGGTCGCCGATGTGACCGGCTTCGTCCTCAATCGGCTGCAGTATGCGCTCTTCAGCGAGGCCGCTCGGCTGGTCGAGGAGGGGGTGGCGACCGCCGAGGCCGTTGACACCATCACCCGCACGACGTTCGGCTACCGGCTGCCCTTCTTCGGTCCGTTCGCGATCGCCGACATGGCAGGCCTGGACGTGTACGCATTCTGCTACCGATCCCTCTCCGAGGGGTATCCGGACCGCTTCGCTGCTCCGGAGGCGCTGACCGAACGAGTGGACGACGGGGCGCTCGGCGTCAAGAGCGGTCGCGGGTTCCTCGCCACACCGCCCGAGCAGCTCCCGGCGCTCGTGGCGCACCGTGACTCGGCCTACGCCGCGATGAGCAGACTCCTCGCCGAGTTGGGCGACGCCCCCGTCCGATACTGACCCCTCCGCGCCAGAGCCGCTCCCGCCGTCGCGGGGGCGGCTTTGTGCACGATGTCGGAGATTGACCGGGAAGTTTTCGAAATGCCCTTGACACACCCCGGAGCATCCGGGATAGTCGATCTACAACGTTGAATGTACAACGTTGCAAACGCGATCGAACGAATGATGTTCACTACGCTGAACGGGCCCGAAACCCCTCAGGAACAGCGAACGATGACCCGATCGTGGGCGCCCTGACAAAGATGTCCAGCATCCGAAAGGAAACACAGTGAAGACGACTCCGGTCATCGCTGCAGCAGCCACGCTCGCCCTCGCGAGCGCCCTCGTTTCGTGTTCCGCAGGCGGAAACGGCGACGAGGGTGGAGGCGGCGGCGGAAGCGACGCAAGCAACTGCACCAACTCGATCCCCAAGACCGACCTGCCCGTGGTCACCATGTGGGCGTGGTACCCGAACATGGAGACGGTCGCCGACAACTTCAACGAGGCCAACGACGAGGTCCAGGTCTGCTGGACGAACGCCGGCGCGGGCGGTGACGCGTACGACAAGTTCCAGACCGCCATCTCGGCCGGCAGCGGCGCTCCCGACGTCATGATGGTGGAGGCCGACCGCATCCCGACCTTCCAGGTTCAGGACGCGCTCGTCGACCTCACCGACCTCGGCTACGAGGACGTGAAGGACAACTTCAGCGAAGGCGCCTGGAAGGACGTCTCGGTCGGCGACGGCGTCTATGGCGCTCCGGTCGACGGTGGCCCCATGGGCATGATCTACCGCACCGACATCTTCGAGCAGTACGGCCTCACGGCTCCCACGACGTGGGCCGAGCTCGAGACCACCGCCCAGGCGCTCAAGGATGCGGGTGGACCGGTCTTCGCGAGCTTCGCGGCGAACCAGCCCGCGACCACGACGGCGTACTTCTACGGGAACGGCGCCGAGCCGTTCACCTACGATCCCGCGAACGAGGGCGAGATCGGCATCAGCCTCAACAGTCCCGAGATCAAGGAAGTCCTGGACTACTGGGACGGTCTGATCGACAAGGGACTCGTCGGCACGGAGGACCAGTTCACCCCCGAGTACATCGCGGGCGTGATCGGCGGCGACTACGCCACCTACCTCTCGGCCGCGTGGGCTCCCGGATACCTCCAGGGTGCGGGCGTCGGCGAAGGAGCGGATGCCGGTGTCTGGGGGGTCGCCCCCATGCCGCAGTGGGATCCGGCCAACCCCATCGCGATCAACTGGGGCGGCTCGGCCTTCGTGGTGAGCAGCCAGGCGTCCGATCCGGAGCTCGCCGCCAAGGTGGCGTTCGGGGTCTACGCCGACCAGGCATCGCTGGACGAAGGCTGGCAGCAGCAGATCATCTTCCCGCTGAACGCCAACGTCCTGTCATCGCCGGAGTTCCAGGACTACGAGGTCCCGTTCTTCAGTGGCCAGCAGGCCAACAAGGAGGTGTACGTGCCGGCTGCCGATGCCTACACCGGCATGACGTACACGCCGCTCGGTCAGTACTACTACACCGAGCTGACGAACCAGATCGCCGCCATCATCGATGGCTCGGTGACCGGCTCCGAGGCTGCGGACGCCCTCCAGGCGGATGTGGTGGCCTACGCCGAGGAGCAGGGGTTCACCGTCGTCGAGTGAGCTGAGCCGGGGGTCGGTCCGCGTCCTCGCGGACCGGCCCCCGGGGTCGTTCCTTCACAGACCTGGAGTAATCATGACCACCACGCTCGAAAACGCCGCCATCCCGACGAAGCGCCGCCGGTCGACATCAGCTCGTCAGAACCTGATGGGCTGGCTTTTCGTCGGACCGTTCGGCATCGTCTTCCTCGCCATGCTCGTCCTCCCGATCGGCTACGCCTTCTACCTGAGCCTGTTCCAGAAGTCGCTGATCGGCGGCACGAGATTCGTGCTGTTCGGCAACTACGTCAAGGCCTTCTCCGACCCTTCGTTCCTCGACGGCGTCTGGTTCGTCGTCAGGTTCTCGATCGTGCTGATTCCGCTGCAGATGGCGCTCTCGCTGGCGATCGCGCTCATCCTCGACATCGTCATCACGCGCTACGCACGCTTCTCGCGGCTCATGATCTTCATGCCGTACGCGATCCCGACCGTGATCGGCGCCCTCATGTGGGGTTTCCTCTACAGCGACAACTTCGGCCCGCTCGCCGAGATCTTCGAAGCACTCGGTCGTCAGGCGCCGGACTTCCTCAGCTCGAGCCTGATCTTCTACGGCCTGCTCAACATCGTGACGTGGCAGTGGGCGGGCTACTACATGATCATCATCTACGCGGCGCTGCAGGGCATCGACCCGACGCTCTACGAAGCTGCCCGCATCGACGGCGCCTCGCAGTGGCAGATCATCCTGCGCGTCAAGATCCCGCTCCTGACGCCCCCTCTCCTGCTGATCCTCGTCTTCGCCCTGATCGGAACGTTGCAGTTCTTCAACGAGCCGCAGATCCTCCAGCAGCTCGCTGCGGGCGCGATCCCGAACGACTTCACCCCGAACATGTACGCCTATCAGCAGGCGTTCTCGCTCGCGAACTACAACTACGGCGCGACGATCTCCTTCGCCCTGGGTGCCGTGGTGTTCGTCTGCGTCTACATCTTCCTGTTCGCGACCCGCAAGCGAGGGAGCATCACGTCATGAGCGCCTCACCCATCGAGGACACGAGAGCACGCCGCACCCCTCGGAAGACCATCGAGCGCCGATCGACACCGCGCAAGCCCGGCCGGGTGCCGCTGAACATCGTGCTCGGGCTGCTGATGCTGTACTTCCTCATCCCGTTCTGGTGGCTCATCGTCAACAGCTCGAAGAGTTCGGCGGGCCTCTTCGGCGGAGGCAGCTCGCTCTGGTTCGCCGACGACATCAACTACGTCCAGAATTTCATCGATCTGTTCACGTACGGCGGCGGCATCTACGCGCGCTGGCTGGCCAACTCGGCGCTGTACGCGCTCGCGGGCGGCATCGGCGCAACGGCGCTGGCGGTACTCGCCGGCTACGGACTGGCGAAGTACGCCTTCGTCGGCCGGCGCTTCTCGTTCGCGATCCTGCTGGGCGCCGTCATGGTGCCGACGACCGCGCTCGTCATCCCGACCTTCGTGCTGTTCGCGCAGGTGGGCTGGACGAATACGATCTGGGCGGTGATCGTCCCCACGCTGCTGAACCCGTTCGGTGTCTACCTGATGAACGTCTACGCACGTGATGCGGTTCCCGACGAGCTTCTGGACGCCGCGCGAGTCGACGGCGCAGGCGAGTTCCGGACCTTCTTCACGGTCGCCCTGCCGCTGCTGCGCCCGGCGATCGTGACGGTGCTGCTGCTGTCGGTCGTCGCGTCATGGAACAACTACTTCCTGCCGCTGGTCATGCTGTCGGACAACCGTCTGTTCCCCGTGACGGTCGGGATCGGCCTCTGGCAGTCGACGGCATCCACCTACGGCGCGGCCGGCGGGCAGAGCCTGTGGAGCATCATCGTGCTCGGCGCCCTCGTCTCGGTGATCCCGCTGATCATCGCCTTCCTCACCCTCCAGCGCTACTGGCAGGGCGGGCTTGCGATCGGAAGCCTCAAGTGATCTCGTCCGCCTGATCCCCGCATCCGCTCCGCCGAACCACGCCCGCGCTCGACACGAAGAGAACCATGATTCCCGCACATCTCACCATCGACCCGCATTTCGTCGTCGGGCCGGTCAACCGCCGCCTGTTCGGCTCGTTCGTCGAGCACCTGGGCCGCTGCGTCTACGACGGCATCTACGAGCCGGGTCACCCGACGGCCGACGAGCACGGCTACCGCACCGACGTGATCGAGCTCGTGCGCGAACTCGGCGTCTCGACCATCCGCTACCCCGGCGGCAACTTCGTCTCCGGGTACCGGTGGGAGGACGGTGTCGGTCCGGCGCAGGAGCGCCCGCGCCGCCTCGACCTCGCCTGGCACTCCACCGAGACGAACGAGGTCGGGCTCGACGAGTTCGCGGTCTGGCTGAAGAAGGTCGGAAGCGAGCTGATGTACGCCGTCAACCTCGGGACGCGGGGTGTGCAGGAGGCGCTGGACGTGCTCGAGTACGCCAACATCCGCTCCGGAACGGCGCTGTCCGATCAGCGCGTCGCGAACGGCACGCCCGAGCCGCACAACGTGCGCATGTGGTGCCTGGGCAACGAGATGGACGGACCGTGGCAGCTCGGTCACGGCACGGCCCGCGACTATGCCGAGCTGGCATCCAAGACCGCTCGCGCGATGCGGCAGGTGGACCCCGACCTGGAGCTGGTGGTGTGCGGCAGCTCGAGCGCGCAGATGCCCACCTTCGGCACGTGGGAGCGCGTCGTCCTGGAGGAGACGTACGACGACATCGACTTCATCTCGTGTCACGCGTACTACGAACCGGTCGATGGCGACTACGGCAGCTTCCTGGCCTCGGCGGTGAACATGGACCGCTTCATCGACTCCGTCGTGGCCACCGCCGATCACGTGAAGGCGGTCAGGGGCAGCGACAAGACGGTCAACATCTCGTTCGACGAGTGGAACGTCTGGTACCAGTCGCGCTACCAGGAGGTCGACAGGATCACGGCAGTGGACGAGTGGCCGGTGGCGCCGAGGCTGCTGGAGGACTCGTACTCGGTCGTGGATGCCGTCGTCTTCGGCAACCTGCTCATCTCGCTGATCCGCCACGCCGACCGGGTCACGGCTGCCAGCCTCGCGCAGCTCGTCAACGTCATCGCGCCGATCATGACGGAGCCGGGCGGCCCGGCGTGGCGCCAGACCACGTTCCACCCGTTCGCGATCACGTCCCGCCTCGCACGCGGCGTGACGCTCGAGCTGAAGCTGGACTGCCCGACGTACGAGACCGGCCGCTACGGCGCCGTGCCGATCGTCGACGCCGTCGCCACCTGCGACGCCGAGAGCGGCGAGACCTCCGTCTTCCTCGTCAACCGCAGCCTCGACGAGGAGGTGACGATCGACATCGACGTCCGCCTCCTCGGCGACGTGCAGCTCGGAAGGGTCGAGTCGCTTCACGACGACGACATCCATGCGGCCAACACGCTGCACGACCAGGACCGGGTCGGCGTTCGCACGAACGAGTCGGCGCGGCTGGACGACGGCACCGTCACGATCACCCTGCCCGCGGTCTCGTGGACCGCCCTCACGCTCGCGTAGGTGACCGGCATGACACAGGTGCTGCGCGTGGACGGAGCGCGGATCGTCGACGGCGCCGACCCGGTGGTGCTGCGCGGCTTCGGCCTCGGCGGCTGGATGAACATGGAGAACTTCATCACCGGCTACGCCGGCACCGAGTCGCAGCAGCGCCGGGCGTTGCGGGCGGTGCTCGGCGAGGAGGGCTATGACGCGGTTCTTCGATCGATTCCTGTCGGTGTTCTTCACCGACACGGATGCCGCGTTCCTGCAGAGCCTCGGCCTGAACTCGGTACGGATCCCGTTCAACTACCGGCACTTCGAGAGCGACGACGCACCGTTCGAGATCCGCGAGGAGGGCTTCCGGCTGCTGGACTCCGTCGTCGACGCATGCGCCCGCCACGGCATCTACGCGATCCTCGATCTGCACGCCGTGCCGGGCGCCCAGAATCAGCACTGGCACAGCGACAACCCCACGCAGTGGGCGCACTTCTGGGCGCAGCGGCAGTTCCAGGATCGGGTGGTCAACCTCTGGGAGCACATCGCCGATCACTATCGGGGAAACCCGTGGGTGGCCGGCTACAACCCGGTCAACGAGCCGGGGGATGCCGAGGGCTCGACGATCGGACCCTTCTACCGGCGGCTGGAAGAAGCCGTCCGCGCCGTGGATCCGGACCACATCCTGTTCCTCGACGGCAATCGCTACTCCACCCAGTTCGATCAGCTCGGCGATCCGCTGCCCAACTGCGTGTACACCGCGCACGACTACGCGCTGCCGGGGTTCGTCGACGGCGGACCATACCCGGGCGAGAGCCGGGGTCAGTACGTGGATCGTGCCCGGGTCGAGGAGACCTTCCTCGCGCGCACGCAGTACATGCGCGAGACCGGCACGCCGATCTGGGTCGGCGAGTTCGGTCCCGTCTACACCGGCGTCCCGGATCGTGACGAACAGCGCCTCCGCCTGCTCGAGGATCAGCTCGAGATCTACGAGCGGCACGACGCGAGCTGGGCGCTGTGGACCTACAAGGACATCGGCCTTCAGGGGGTGGTCACCGCGGATCCCGACTCGGCATACATGTCCAGGATCGCACCGTTCCTCGAGAAGAAGCGCCGGCTGGGCGTGGACTCCTGGGGCTCCACCGACGAAGGCGTACGGCACATCCTCGAGCCCATCGAGGCGCTCTTCCGCGATGAGTTCCCCGACTTCCAGCCCTACCCCTGGGGAGCCCCGCGCTGGATCCACGGGCACGTGCGGCACGTCATGCTGGCCGAGGCGATGGTCGGCGAGTTCGCGCGCTCGTTCCAGGGCGTGAGCCCTGACGAGGCCGAGCGGCTCGCGGACGCGTTCGCGTTCGAGAACTGCCGGGTCAGAGAACCGCTCGCGGCGATCCTTCGCCGATCGGCGAGCGTGCCCCAGAGATGATCGCGCCAGAGGCGGCATGGCTGATTCCAAACGGGTGACGCTCGCCACGATCGCTGCAGAGACCGGCGTCTCGGTCACCACCATCTCGAAAGTGCTCAACGGCCGCGGCGACGTCGCCGCATCCACGAGGGCGCGGGTCGAGGCCCACCTGCAGCGCCGCGGGTACGCCCGTCGCGGCGCAAGCAACAGCGACTTCGTGGAGGTCGTGCTGCACGAGCTCGACACGAACTGGTCGCTCGAGGTGATCGAGGGCGTGCGCGAGGTCGCCGCCGAGTCCGGCCTCACCGTCTCGCTGTCCGTCAGCGGCGACCGGCACGCGCCCGCGGCTGAGTGGCTCACCGACGTCCTCAGGCGTCGCCCCGCCGGCGTCGTGCTGGTCTTCGCGGGGCTGCCTCCCGCAGGACGACGCAAGCTCAAGACCCGCGGCATCCCGTTCGTCATGCTCGACCCCGCCGGCGACCCCGCTCCCGGCATCCCTGCGATCGGGTCCGCCAATTGGCAGGGCGGCCTTCTCGCCACGCGGCATCTGACCGAGCTGGGCCACCGCGCGATCGCCGCGATCACCGGGCCCGACGACATGATGGCCTCGCTCGCGCGGATCGACGGCTACCGGTCCGCCATGAAGGCGGCGAACCTCCCCGTCCTCCCGGACTGGGAGAGGTACGGCGACTTCCGCGAGGCGAGCGGCGAGCTGCATGCCGACGCCCTGCTCGCGCTCGACGAACCGCCCACGGCGATCTTCGCCGGCAGCGACCTCCAGGCGCTGGGCGTGCTCCGCGCCGCCGCGCGTCGCGGGTTCGACGTGCCGGGCGATCTGTCTGTCGTGGGCTACGACGACATCCCCCTCGCGCGGATGACCGCACCCCCGCTGACCACGATCCACCAGCCCCTGCGCCGCATGGCCGAAGAGGCGACCCGGCTCGTGCTCAGGATGCGGGCCGGGACTCAGATCGAGACCACGCGGCTCGACCTCGCCACCTCGCTGGTGGTCCGCGACTCGACCGCGCCGCCCCGGCCCGCCGCGTCCGCGGGCTGATCCCGCACGCGCACCTTCAACGAGCGGGACGGAAGTCCCTATCGCCGACGCAGGGCAACGCGTATACCGGTGGCGTGGGGAATACACGTTCATCGGACGTGCGCGTGACCGGGGGGATGGTCCGCGGCGTCCGGGAAGGCGGCACGGTCGCGTGGCGCGGCATGCCGTATGCGGCGCCGCCGACAGGTCGGCGGCGCTTCCGCGCGCCGCAGAGGGTTGTTCCATGGGAGGGAATCCGCGACGCCGCCCGATACGGGCGCGTCGCGCCACAGGCACGCCGTGGTCAGTTCGCGGGGGTGCCCGCGGATGTGCCTTCCGGCGAGGATTGTCTGAGCATCAACGTGGTCGCCCCAGCGTCGGTCTCGCCGCACGGGCCACCGCTGCCGGTCATGGTGATCATCCACGGCGGCGGTTACAGCACCGGGTCCTCACGAGACTTCAGTGGTGAGGGTCGTGCCTTCGTGGCCACCGGCAAGGTGCTCTATGTCAGCTTCAACTATCGACTCGGCGCCCTCGGGTACCTCGATTTCTCACGATATTCGACGCTGCGGCGACCTATCGATTCCAACCTCGGCCTGCGGGATCAGATCGCTGCGCTGCGATGGGTGCGGCGCAACATCCGCGCGTTCGGCGGCGATCCCGATCGCGTCACCGTCTTCGGCGAGTCCGCCGGGGCGAACGCGGTCACCACGCTCATGGCCACGCCGTCCGCGCGCGGCCTGTTCGCGCGTGCCATCGCGCAGAGCGCTCCGCCCAACGCCGTGTACTCCCGGGCGATGGCGGCGGTCTGGGCCGAGCAGTTCGTGCACATCCTTCGGCGGCGCCGGGCGGGCCGCCCCGCGGCGGGCGGAACTGACACGGAGGTCCCCGTCTCGACGCCGGAGGCGCTGGCACTGCTCACCGGCGCCACTGCCAGTGAGCTCGTCGACGCCGCGCTGGTCCTGCAGACACGCACGCCGGAGGTGCACCCGGGGATGTTCTGTCTCGCACCCGTGGTCGACGGGCGGCTCCTGCCGCGGCATCCGCTCGTCGCGTTCCGCGACGGAACCGCGCATCGCATACCGCTCATCATCGGCACGAACGACCGGGAGGGCACCATCTTCCGGGGACGACTCGACATCCTTCCCCGCTCGGCATCACGGATCGAGGCTGTGCTCGCCTTCGGCCACCCCGACGATCGCGACCCGATCGCACAGGCTTATCCGGGGCTTCCGGGCGGGGCGGGCGCGGCCGACTTCGGTGGGGACTATGCGTTCTGGTATCCGTCGGTCGCACTCGCCGAGCGTCACTCCCGGTACGCGCCGGTGTATTTCTACCGGTTCGACGTCGCACCGCGCCTGTTGAGGTGGGCGCGCCTTGACGCGACCCACGGCGTCGAGATGTTCGCGCTCTTCGAGCAGTCCAGAGCTCCGCTCACACGAACGATGACCTCGCTGGGCGGCCGCAAGGTGTTCCTCGGTGCCGGCGAGCGCATGCGCGACGCATGGCTCCAGTTCGCCGTCGACGGCGCGCCGCCGGAGGGGTGGCCGCGCTACGCCGAACCCGAGCGGCTGACGCTGATCATCGCCGATCGCGACCGCATCGAGTCCGACCCGCGTGCGGAACGGCGCAGGGCGTGGAGCGCCCTGCTCCCGCTCGGCTGACGGCTCAGGCGCCGCCGAGGGCTTCGGCCACGACCGCGCGCGCTTCCTCCTGCACCTCGCGGAGGTGCTCCTCGCCGCGCAGCGATTCGGCGTAGAGCTTGTACACGTCCTCCGTGCCCGAAGGCCGGGCGGCGAACCAGGCGTGGGCGGTGACGACCTTGAGACCGCCGATCGCAGCGCCGTTGCCGGGCGCGTGCGACAGCTTCGCGATGATCGGCTCGCCGGCCAGCTCGGTCGCGGTGACGGCCTCGGGTGAGAGCTTCGCCAGCTGCGCCTTCTGTGCGGGGGATGCCGGTGCGTCCACCCGCTGGTAGGCCGACGAACCGAACGTCTCCTCCAGCTCGGCGTACCGCTGCGAGGGCGTCTTGCCGGTCACCGCGAGGATCTCGGCGGCCAGCAGGCACAGCAGGATGCCGTCCTTGTCGGTCGTCCACACCGTGCCGTCGAAGCGCAGGAACGATGCTCCTGCAGACTCCTCACCGCCGAACGCGACCGAGCCGTCGAGCAGCCCCGGCACGAACCACTTGAACCCGACGGGCACCTCGAGGAGCGTACGCCCCAGCGACTCGGCGACCCGGTCGATGATCATCGACGACACCAGGGTCTTGCCGATCGCGGCATCCGTCGGCCATCCCGGCCGGTGGGCGTACAGGTAGTCGATCGCGACCGCGAGGTAGTGGTTGGGGTTCATCAGCCCGGCGTCGGGCGTGACGATGCCGTGGCGGTCGGCATCCGCATCGTTGCCGGTGAGGATGTCGTAGTCGTGGCGCTTCGCGACGAGCGAGGCCATCGCCGAGGGCGAGGACGGATCCATGCGGATCTTCTCGTCCCAGTCGAGCGTCATGAACCGCCAGGTCGGGTCGACGTCGGGGTTCACGACCGTGAGGTCGAGCCCGTAGTGCTCGGCGATCAGGGCCCAGTACTCGACCGAGGCGCCGCCGAGCGGGTCGGCGCCGATGCGCACGCCCGCCTTCTTGATCGCTGCGACGTCGATGATGTTCTCGAGGTCTCGGACGTAGCCCTCGCGGAAGTCGTACTCGCTGAGCGCATCGCCGTCGATGTCCTTGAACGGTGTGCGGCGGACGGCCTCGAGCCCGCCGGCGATCAGCTCGTTCGCACGGTCGGCGATCCAGCCGGTCGCGTCGGTGTCGGCGGGACCGCCGTTCGGCGGGTTGTACTTGAAGCCGCCGTCGCGCGGCGGGTTGTGGCTGGGGGTCACGACGATGCCGTCCGAGCGGCCCGGGTCATCCAGCGCGCGGCCGCGGTTGTGGGCGAGGATCGCGTGGCTGAGCGCCGGCGTCGGCACCCACGAGTCCCGCGAGTCGACGCGCACGTCGACTCCGTTCGCGACGAGCACCTCGATCGCGCTGCGCTCGGCCGGCAGCGAGAGGCCGTGCGTGTCGCGGCCCAGAAACAGCGGCCCGGCGATGCCCTGCGCATTGCGGTAGTCCACGATCGCCTGGGTCGTCGCGAGGATGTGGTCCTCGTTGAAGCTCGTGCTCAGCGACGATCCGCGGTGCCCGCTCGTGCCGAACGCGACCCGCTGCTCGGGAATCGCGGCATCCGGCTTGCGGTCGTAGTAGGCGTTGATCAGCTCGTCGATGTCGATGAGGTCGGATGCTTCGGCGGGGGTTCCTGCGCGGCTCATCGTCCCAGTCTGCCGTTTGTCGGCGCAGTCGGCACCTCTGATCATGCGCAGTCTGCCGGCGCCCGCGAACACAACGCAGGAAGCGCGCATGCCGTGCCCGCAGCCGCACGCGGAATTCCGGGGTCGAACGCAGGGTCGGGCGGCGCTGATCCTGCGTTGTGCACGCGGCTAGGCTGATCCGGTGACCATCGCCGACGCCCCCCGCCGCACCTACAGCTACCTGGGACCGGCCGGCACGTTCACCGAGGCCGCGCTCGCCCAGGTGCCCGAGGCGCGGGGTCACCACTGGCGCTCGGTCCGCAACGTCGGCGAGGCGCTCGCGGACGTGGTCGAGGGCCGCTCGGATGCCGCCATGATCGCGATCGAGAACTCGATCGACGGCGGCGTCTCCACCGCCCAGGACGCCCTCGCGACCATGCCCGGCCTGCGGATCGTGGGGGAGTACCTCGTTCCCGTCGACTTCGTGCTCGTCGCCCGGCGGGGCACGAAGCTCGAGGACGTCTCGCTCATCGCCGCACACCCGGTGGCCTACGCGCAGTGCCTGCAGTGGCTGACCGTGACCCTTCCCGCACATGCCCACATCCCGGCATCCAGCAACGTCGCCAGTGCGATCGGACTCCTCGACGGCACGAGCGACGCGGATGCCGCGATCTCGCCTCCCGGCATCCTCGAGCATCACGAGCTCGACCTGCTGGCCGAGAAGATCGGCGACAACCCGAACGCGGTCACGCGCTTCGTGCTCGTCGCCCGGACGGTCGCTCCGCCTTCGCCGACCGGCGCCGACAAGACCTCGCTCATCGCCGAGCTGCCCGATGACCACCCCGGTGCGCTGCTGGAGATGCTCGAGCAGTTCGCCACGCGCGGCATCAACCTGTCGCTCCTCGCCTCACGGCCCATCGGGGACTCGCTCGGCCGGTACCGGTTCGTGATCGACGCCGACGGACACATCGAGGACGAGCGGATGGCCGACGCCCTGCTCGGGCTCCGCCGCTTCAGCCCGAAGGTCATCTTCCTCGGGTCGTATCCGCGAGCCGACCGGGCGATCGTGCACTACCCCGAGCGCTATTCGGATGACGTGTTCGTCGAGGCCCGCGACTGGCTGCGGGGACTGCTCAGCGGCGAGCCCGAGGTCTGAGCGGGCGCTCGCCGAGCGAGCGGCGCGTCAGGCGGCCAGGAGCTCCAGCGTCTGGGTGCGCGCGATCGCGGCATCCATCGGCTCACCGTCGAAGGCGCCGGCGACGGGGGAGATCATTACCTCGTCGACCCCGTACTTCGCGGCGAACTCTGCGACCTGCGCCCGCACCTCCGGGCCCGTCCCGACGAGCCACCGCCGTCGGGCCGCGGCCATGATCGACTCCGCCTGCGCGTCGGCCTCGGCTGCCAGTGCGGTGCGTGCCTCCTCGACCGTCTCGAGAGCCGTGAGGGCCTTGCCTGTCCGCAGCCGCGCCATCATCCGCAGCTGCGGCAGCGCGCGGGCTTCCGCCTCTTCGGCGGTGGGGGCGGCGACGGCGTTGATCGTGAGGAACGTCCGCGGTTCGGGGTGCGCCTCGGACGCGCGGTAGCCACCGCGGTACAGATCGAGAGCCCGCTCGAGACCCTCGCCCGAGAAGTGGTTGGCGAACACGTAGGGAAGACCGAGGGATGCCGCCAGCTGCGCCGAGTAGTCGCTCGAGCCGAGCAGCCACACCTCGGGCGCGCCTCCCGCCGCCGGGGTCGCGTGCACGCCGTACTCGCCGCCGGAGCTGAACCGCACCGTCGCGCCGTCGGGCGAGACGAGCGACAGGATGTCGCGGATGTGCTCGGGGAACCGCTCCACGTCGGAGGTCGTCCCCGACATGCGCAGAAGCTGGGTGATGACCGGATCGCTGCCCGGCGCGCGTCCGATGCCGAGGTCGATCCGGCCCGGAGCGAGCGCCTCCAGGGCGGCGAACTGCTCGGCGACGACGAGCGGCGAGTGGTTCGGCAGCATCACGCCACCCGACCCGACGCGGATGCGGCTGCTGCGCGCGGTGGCCGCGGCGACCAGCACCGGAGGCGTCGTCGAGGCGACGGCCGGCATGTTGTGGTGCTCGGCGAACCAGTAGCGGCGGTAGCCGAGCGCATCGGCGCGGGCGACGAGGGCGAGGGATGCCGCGACCGCCTGCGCGCTGGTCTGGCCGGTGCGCACCGGCACGAGGTCGAGGACGGACAGGGCGGGGGCGGGCACGGAATCGGACATCCTCAACCGCAACCATCGGCGGCCCGGTGTCTATTCCGGGCCATCCCCGTCAAACACCCGGGACGGATCGGCTGCGGCCGGCTGCCGGCGCGCGACTCGGCACGGTTTCTCCCGGTGCTTTGACGCCCAGAGAGCACAACCGGCCAGTTCGGCCCGCCGGAACCGCTCAGCGCGCCGCTCGCCGCATCTGCTCGTACGCGGCCAGCGCGGCCTTGCGTGTCTCGCCGAGGTCGACGATCGGCTGCGGCGCGAGTTCCGCCGTGTCCTGGGCGTACTCAGGCGCCCACCGACGGATGTACTCGGAGTGCGGGTCGAACTTCTTCGCCTGCAGCTCGGGGTTGAAGACGCGGAAGTACGGAGCGGCATCCGCCCCCGACCCGGCGACCCACTGCCAGTTGAACGGGTTGCTGGCGCCGTCCGCGTCCACGAGCGTGTCCCAGAACCACTCCTCCCCGCGGCGCCAGTCGATGAGCAGGTTCTTGATGAGGAAGGATGCCGTGACCATGCGGATCCGGTTGTGCATCACACCGGTGTGCCAGAGCTCGCGCATGCCGGCATCCACGAGCGGGATGCCGGTGCGACCGCGCTGCCACGCCCGCAGCTGCGTCGGATGCAGTCGCGGCCATGGGAACGCGTCGAACTCGGGACGCAGGTTCTTCGTCGCGAGGTCCGGGTGGTGGTACAGCACGTGAGCGGCGAACTCCCGCCAGCCCAGCTCCGACAGGAACCGGCCCGCCTTCTTGCCGGACTCGACGGTCTCGTGCCACACCGTGTACGGGCTGATCTCGCCCCACCGCAGGCGCGGAGACAGGCCCGACGTCGCTCCCGCCGACGGCTCATCGCGCGTGCGGTCGTAGTCGTCGAGGTCGTCGGAGAGGAACTCCTGCAGCCGAGCGCGAGCCGCCGGCTCGCCCGGTTCCCACGTCTCGCGCAGCCCTCCAGCCCAGTCCGGATCCGTGGGCAGCAGGAGCCACTCGTCGAGGTCGTCGCTCTGCGACGCCGACTTCCCGCCGGGGATCGTGCGCGGCTCGGGCAGAGGAGCGCGCGGAGTCGGCATCGCCTGACACGCGCGCCAGAACGGGGTGAACACCGAGTACGGCGTACCCGACCCGGTCTGCACCGTCCACGGCTCGAAAAGCAGGGACGCGGCGAACGACTCGACGGTCAGTCCGCCCTCCCGCAGCGAGGTCTTGAGCGCGGCATCCACCTCGCGCTCGGCCCCGCCGTACCGGCGGTTCCAGTAGACCGCTCCGGCCGACGCCTCTTTCGCCACGTCGGCGACGACGGATGCCGCAGGCCCGCGCCGCAGCACGAGGGTCGACCCGCGCTCGGCGAGCCGCTCGCCGAGCGAGAGCAGGCTGCCGTGCAGCCACCACTTCGCGGCACCGCCGAGCGGCCGGATGCCTGTCGACTCCTCGTCGAGCACGTACAGGCCGATCACCGGCTCGCCGCGGTCGATCGCGGCGCGCAGGGCGGGGTTGTCCGCGAGCCGGAGGTCGTCACGGAACCACACGATCGAGGGCTGGCTCATCATCGGATCGTAACCGCGGCCGGACACCCCGGGCCGCGTTCGCGACTCTCCCGCCGCAACTCGAGTGCGCGGCATCCGCCCCTCGCCCGAGGGCGCCGATAGTCTGAGCGCGCCGGGTGCACCGGTTGCCGGGGGCGGGGAGTGCGCATGCGATATTCACGGGGGAATGCAGCGGGCGGCGCGGCCGTCGTGGCAGTGGCACTGCTGCTCGCCGGCTGCACCGCGCCCGCGCCCGATCCGAGCCCGACGCCGACCGCCACTCCGACCTCCGACGCGGGCGGCTCGACCGCCGATCCGGCCGAGGTGGCGGCGATCCGGGAGGCCGTCGAGGTGACGATGGCCGAGCAGAACGTGCGCGCTGCGATCGTCCGGGTCCTGCGCGGAGACGAGGTCGTGCTGATGGAGGCGTGGGGCGAGTCGATGGCCGCGGTGCCCGCCACGACCGACATGCACTTCCGCAGCGGCGCCGTCTCGATCCCGCAGGTCTCCACCGTCCTGCTGCAGCTCGTGGACGAGGGAACCGTCGCGCTGGATGACCCGCTCTCGAACTGGATGCCGGACGTGCCCAACGCCGACCGGGTCACGCTCGGCCAGCTGGCACAGATGACCTCGGGCTACGCCGACTACGTGCAGGACGCGACGTTCCTCGACGACTTCAACCGCAATCCGTTCCGCGAATGGGAGCCCGACGAGCTCTACACGTTCGGGACGGACAAGCCGCTCCTGTTCGAACCGGGCACGAACTGGGGCTATGCGCACACCAACTACGTGCTGCTCGCGCTCGCACTCGAGGAGATCACCGGACAGCCGCTGACCGAGGTGATCCAAGAGCGCATCCTCGACCCGCTCGGGATGAGTCAGACGGCCGACCCGGGCACTTCCGAGATCCTCGAACCGGTGCTGCACGCGTTCGACAGCGAGCGGCGCGAGTATCTGCAGATCGCCGAGGGGCTGCCCTACATCGAGGACTCGACGTATTGGAACCCGTCGTGGTCGCTCGGGCCCGGCTCGGTCCAGAACACCGACATCACCGACATGGCGACGGTCATCCGCGCCATCGGCCGCGGCGACCTGCTGAGCGAGGAGTCGCACGAGCTGATGATCGCCCCGACCCTGCGCGGCAAGACGACGGCGCTCGAGGCGTGCCCGAACACGTGCTTCCCGCAGAGCGAGTTCTACACCTACGGACTGGGCATCGTGCTCTCGGGGGACTGGCTGCTGCAGAATCCGCAGTACCACGGGTTCGCCGGGGTGACGGCCTATCTGCCGTCGGAGGACATCACCGTCGCCGTGGCCGCCACGTACGGCGACGCCGCCTTCGATCCGGTCAGCGGCGCCCCGGTTCCGGCGAACATCGCCAACCCGCTGTTCAGTGCGATCGCCACCGCCGTCGCCCCGGACGCCTCGACGCCCGGCACCTGAGGCCCGGCGCCATCTAGATCCGGCTGGTGTCGTGGCCCCGCGGCAGCATCGTGATGACGCCGCCCTCGACGACGCGGCAGCGCATCTGCACGGCGGCGCCGAACTGGTCCCCGTCCAGCTGCACCGGCTGAGCGAGGGACGTGGCCACGTCCAGTCCCTTGCCGCGCGCGTAGAGCACGGAGTTGTCCTCGGTGCGAAGGGCCAGCACCTGGCGGCCCGCGCGGAAGCGGCGAAGGACGCTGTTGTCCCACGCCACGCGGCGCCACACCAGGATCCAGCCGAGTGCGTTCTTGGGCTGGAAGATGGCGATGTCGAGCTCGCCGTCCGACACGGATGACTGGGGGATGAGCTCCAGACCGGCCGGCAGCGACCCGCAGTTGGCGACCAGGATGCTCTGCACCCTCGCGGAGTGCAGGCGTCGCCCGGCCACCTGGTAGGCGATCCGGAACGGCTTCGCGTTCGCGAGCGACCGGGCCGCGCCGTCGACGTAGGCGATCCAGCCGACGCGCTTCTTCAGATCGCCGCTCGTGTTCGCGATCATCGCGGCATCCAGGCCCATCCCGCCCATCACGACGAAGGCGCGCTCCTCGCTCGTGCCGTCCTCGCGGCGGAGGGCCGCGAATCCGACGTCGAGGGGATGACGGTCGCCATAGAACGCGGCGCGCACCATGGCCTCGGCATCCGTCAGCGGCAGCAGCAGGTTGCGCGCGAGCAGGTTGCCCGTCCCGCTCGGAACGATCGTCAGCGGCACCCCGCTTCCGCTCACCGCTTCGACGACCGCCCGCACCGTGCCGTCGCCCCCCGCCACGAGCACCGCACTGGCCCCGGCCTCGAGCGCCTGTCTGGCGACGCCGTCTCCGACATCGTCCAGGGTCGTCTCGTAGAAGAGCGGGATGCCCCATCCGGCATCCGTCGACACGCGCTTGACGGTGGCGCGCAGACTCGCCGCATTGACCTTGACCGGGTTGTAGACGAGAGCGGCCCGGGATGATCGGGCGGCGGGCTCTGTCATGGTCACACGATAGCCGGGCTTGGCGGCGGCTTCCGGCCGAGGACCGGGCGGATGCCGCTGACTAGACTTGGCGGGTGATCGATCCCGTCTTCCTCCGTGAGAATCCCGAGCTGGTCAAGCGCTCGCAGGAGGCGCGCGGGGAGTCGGCGACCACGGTCGACGACGCCGTCGACGCCGACCGCGCCCGCCGTGCGGCGATCACCGCCTTCGAAGAGCTGCGCGCCGCGCAGAACGCGCACGGCAAGCGGGTGGCCTCCGCGCCGAAGGATGACAAGGCGGCCCTCGTCGCCGAGGCGAAGGCCCTGAGCGAGCAGGTGAAGGCCGCGCAGCACGCGGTGACCGCGGCCGAGCAGACCGCCGACACGGCGCTCGCGAAGATCGAGAACATCGTCATCGAGGGCGTGCCGGCCGGCGGCGAGGAGAACTTCGTCACGCTCCGCACGCACGGCGAGGTCCCGGTGTTCGACTTCGAGCCGCGCGACCACCTCGAACTCGGCGAGCTGCTCGATGCGATCGACATGGAGCGCGGCACCAAGGTGTCGGGCAGCCGGTTCTACTTCCTCAAGGGAATCGGGGCGCGACTGGAGATCGCGCTCATGATGCTGGGACTGGACCGTGCGCTGCGAGCCGGCTTCGTCCCGCTCATTCCGCCGACGCTCGTGCGGCCGGAGGTCATGAGGGGCACCGGATTCCTCGGCCAGCATTCCGACGAGGTCTACCACCTCGAGGAGGACGACCTCTACCTCGTGGGCACGAGCGAGGTTCCCCTCGCCGGCTACCACATGGACGAGATCATCGACCTGTCGGCCGGAGCGAAGCGGTATGCGGGCTGGTCCACGTGCTACCGGCGAGAGGCCGGGTCGTACGGCAAGGACACGCGCGGCATCATCCGCGTGCACCAGTTCAACAAGCTCGAGATGTTCGTCTACACGACGCCGGAGGATGCCGAGGCCGAGCACCTGCGCCTGGTCGACATGCAGGAGCAGATGCTCCAGGACCTGGGGCTGAGCTACCGCGTGATCGACGTGGCGGCGGGGGACCTCGGATCCAGCGCCGCCCGCAAGTACGACGTGGAGGCGTGGGTGCCGACCCAGGGCGCCTACCGCGAGCTCACCAGCACCAGCAACTGCACGACCTTCCAGGCGCGTCGGCTCGACATCCGTCACCGGCCGCCGGTCGAGGGCGGGGGCACCGGAAAGACCCAGCACGTCGCGACCCTCAACGGCACTCTCGCGACCACGAGGTGGATCGTGGCCATGCTCGAGACGCATCAGCGCTCGGACGGCTCGGTCGTTGTGCCGGAGGTGCTGCGCCCGTACCTGGGCGGGCTGGAGATCCTGGAGCCTGTGGCGTGACGGAGGCTCACCTCCCCGCCACGGGAAGCATCGAGGTCGTCGGGCAGAAGAAGGCGGCCAGGATCGTCGAGCGCGTCGCCCGTGAGACCGAAGACCCGGCGCTGTCCACCGAGCACCTGCTCATCGTGCTCGACATCGACGGCACGATCCTGCTCGAGGACGAGACGCTGAGCCCCGGGGTCGTCGAGGCCGTGGAGCACGCGCGCCGCGCCGGCCACGAGGTGATGCTCGCCACCGGCCGCAGCTGGGAGGGCACCGAAGAGATCCTTCGCGCCCTGAGGCTCACCCCCGAATTCGTCGTCTGCTCGAACGGTGCGGTCATCATGCGTCGGAGCGAGACGGACGAGCACGACTACGAGCGGTTCTACACCGAGACCTTCGACCCCGCCGAGGTGCTCACGCTGCTGCGCGAGCATCTGCCCGATGCGAAGTACATGGTCGAGCTGCCCAACGGCCATCGGCTCTTCACCGAGCACCTCGGCGACTGGAACCTCGAACGCGCTTCACGAGTGTCGTTCGACGAGCTGAGCAGCATGCCGGTCTGCCGCATCGTCGTGGTCTCACCCGGTGACACCGAGCAGGACTTCGTCGACCTCGTCGAGCGGATCGGCCTGAACGAGGTGTCGTACGCCGTCGGCTGGACGGCGTGGCTCGACATCGCACCCCAGGGAGTCGACAAGGGAACCGCCCTGAACCGGGTCCGCGAGTGGCTCGGCATCGATCCTGCGCACGTGCTCGTGATGGGCGACGGGCGCAACGACGTGGGCATGTTCCGCTGGGCGCTCGAGAACGGCGGCCGTGCGGTCGCGATGCAGCAGGGTCCGCAGGAAGTGCGGGATGCGGCCGGCGAGATCACCGCCTCGGTGCAGGAAGGTGGCGTCGCCGCCGTCCTGCGGGAACTGTAGGCCGCGGCGCGGGACACAGCACCTGCCCAGGAGCCGCTGGAACAATGGGTGAACAGTGCTGTCGGCTAGAATCGACGCCTGTTCGACGAGTGCTCCGGCATCCGTCGGGAGGGTTGTCCGAGCGGCCGATGGACCTGGTCTTGAAAACCAGTGGGCAGCGATGTCCCGTGGGTTCGAATCCCACACCCTCCGCTTCGTCGTGGGTGTGCTCTCGAGCCCCGCACCCCGAAGATTTCCGAGAGGACCCGAGTGACCCCGCCGACCAAGCCCGCCAAGCGTGGCCGCCGCCCCATCGCGCGCCACGGTGAGCTGAAGTCGCCGCATCCGTTCGCGATGGTCCTGAAGGTCCTGGGCATCATCGTGGCCATCGGACTCGTCTCGAGTGCCGGTGTGGCCGCATATGCCACCTACGACATCACCGCGAGCTTCACCGACGACGCCGTCGATCTCGAGGGTCAAGAGGCCGTTCCGCCCGACATCGGCGCCATCGAGGGCGGTGTGAACCTGCTCGTGACCGGCACGGACGAGTGCCTGCCCGAGTTCGCGGGGTACTTCGGAGACCGGTGCACCGGCGAGGATGCGTCGGTGGAGCTCAACGACGTCAACCTCCTCGTCCACATCTCCGATTCGCCTCGCCGCGTGACCGTGGTCTCGTTCCCGCGCGATCTCATGACCGCCGTGCCGTCGTGCACGGGCGAGGACGGCTCCGAGACCTCGGGCTCGGACTACCAGCAGATCAACACGGTGTACCGCGAAGGCGGGCTCAACTGCGTCGTCAAGACCGTCTCGCAGCTGAGCGGAATGAACATCCCGTTCGCCGCCAAGGTCAACTTCGGCGGCGTGATCAACATCACGGACGCGATCGGCGGTGTCGAGGTCTGCATCGGCAACGGCGGCATCCTCGACTCCAACACCGGGATCGACTGGCCCGCCGGCCCGCGCGTCGTGCAGGGCATCGAGGCGCTCCAGTTCCTTCGCACGCGCTACGGACTTGCAAACGGCAGCGATCTCGCGCGGATCAGCAACCAGCAGCAGTACATGTCGCGACTGGCACGCAAGCTCGTGAGCGAAGAGGTGCTGACGAATCCGGCGACCCTGCTGAAGCTCGCCACCACTGCCGTCGACAACGTGACCCCCAGCAAGAGCCTCACCAACCCGCTGACGCTCGTGCAGATCGCGCTCGCGGTCAAGAGTGTGCCATTCGAGGAGATCGTCTTCGTCCAGTATCCGGTTGCTGAGGATCCGTACGACCTGAACCGCGTGGCGCCGAACTACGAGGCAGCCGACGAGCTGTGGGCCGCTCTCGCCGCCAACCAGCCGATCCAGCTCACGAGCGACCCGAACCTCGGCGGCGGCGTGATCACGGTCGACCCTGTGCCGGCCGAGCCCGTGATTCCCGATCCCGGCGCCACCGGCGCACCGACCGACTCCCCGGTCGTCCTACCCGACTCCATCCCCGGCCAGACCGCGGCACAGACCACGTGCTCGGCCGGAAATGTGAGCGGCTGACGGTGAGGTCCCGCAACGCACCCTCCGGAGGAGGGCGGGTTCCCCTTGCGCGTCATGCGAAGCGGGCGGAGCGGCATCCGATTCTGCGTGCCCTGTCGGTTTTCGGCGTGGTGCTCGCCGTCTTGGGTGTGAGCGCCGCCGGCGTCGGCGCCTACGCGGTCGGGGACACATTCGCGGCGCTCGGGGAGGGCTCGGTCGAGCTCGTGGGCGGCAGCGCACTTCCGCCCTCCATCGGCGAGATCGAGGGCGGGGTGAACGTCCTGCTGGTCGGTTCGGACTCGTGCGAGGGGCAGGACGTCGCGCTCTTCCCCCGGTGCGCGAACGATGACGCCGAAGGCGAGCGCAACGACGTCACGATGCTCGTGCACATCAGCGATGAGCCGCGCCGGATCACGGTGGTGTCGTTTCCGCGCGACATGCTCGTGCCGATTCCGCCATGCCCTGACGGGCAGGGCGGCGAGTACTCGGCGATGAGCTCGCAGCCGCTGAACGCGTCCTACTCCTACGGCGGGCTCGCGTGCACCGCACTGACGATCGAGGAGCTCACCGGCGAGGAGATCCACTTCGCCGGCGCCATCCGCTGGACGGGCGTCATCGACATGTCCGACGCGATCGGCGGCGTCGACGTGTGCGTCAGCGGCGACATCAGCGACGTGCACACCGGCCTCAGCCTGACGGCCGGCTCGCACACGCTGCAGGGGATCGAGGCCCTGCAGTTCCTCCGCATGCGTCACGGCATCGGCGACGGCTCCGACCTCGGGCGCATCTCCAACCAGCAGCAGTTCATGTCGTCGATGGTGCGCAAGCTCAAGTCCGACGCGGTGCTGTCCAACCCCGAGGTGCTCTTCCGCTTCGCGACGACCGCGGTGGGACTGACCCGCAGCGACCCGGCGCAGCTGGTGCTCAGCTCGCAGCTGGCGAACCCGACGCGCATGGTGCAGATCGCGATGGCGGCCAAAGACGTGCCGTATGAGGACATCCTCTTCGTGCAGTACCCGACGGAGTACACGTCCGACTACGTCAACGTCCTCCCGCTGACGGATGCCGCCGACCAGCTGTTCGCGGCACTGCAGGCGAATCAGCCGCTCACGCTCACCGGTGAGGCGAGCCAGGGCTCGGGCGTCGATGTGACGGGCGAGGCGGCGGATCCGACCGCGGAAGCTGCGACTCCCGAGCCATCGGAGTCGGCCGGCGCCGAGGAGACGCGCGTCGACCTTCCGGCAGAGATCGCCGGCACGACGGCGGCAGAGGTCACCTGCACCCGGCCCGAGGAGTGATCGGTTCGTTCCGGTCCGGCGGGAGCGGTTATGATTGCTGGGCGCATCCGGATGGAATCACTCGGATGCCTGGAGACGTCGCATAGTCCGGCCTAGTGCACCACCCTGCTAAGGTGGAGACCCCTCACGGGGTCCGAGGGTTCAAATCCCTCCGTCTCCGCCAAAAATCGCTGATCATAAGGCATTTTTCCCGCCTTGCCACGGAATCCGCCATACCCGTTCCTACGTCGACTGGCTGGACGCTGGCGCGTCGAGCAATCCGGTTGATCGCGCTGTGGGCCGAGCCCCGGGGGCGACTCGCAGAATCGCACTAGATGCGCGACGTGGACGATCGAGGAATGAGTGTCGGCATCGCCATGCGAACGCCCGCTGCGCCGGGAGGTGCCGCAAGGACAAGGTCCATCGCCGTGGTTGCGATCAATTCGAACGGGGTTCTCACGGATGTGAGCGGAACCGGCAGCCTCGCGGCGAGCGGAATGTCGTTGTAGCCGACGACCGACACGTCTCGCCCGACGGCAAGACCGAGGCTTTGCGCGGCGGAGACGACTCCGATCGCGATGTTGTCGTTCGCGGCGAAGATCGCCGAGGGACGGTCACTCCCCGCCAGGAGCTCGCGTCCTGCGGCGATGCCGTCGTCCACTCCGTACCCGCCGGAGATTACGTCGGCGTCGGCGAGGGCGATTCCTGCCTCGTCGAGAGCACGCTTCGCGCCCGCGAGACGGGCGCGAGCGCTGGAGGTGAACCACGGACCGGTGATCACGGCGATGTCACGATGTCCGAGATCGACCAGGTGACGCACCGCGAGGTAGCCGCCTGCCTCGTCGTCACCCAGCGACGATGGGCTGATCCCATCGGTGCGCAGAACGAGGGCGTGGGGGATGCCGCGATCCCTGAGTGACGCCGGCAGGGCATCGTCGAGCCGAGCGGTCGCGAGGATCAGCCCGTCCACGCCCCGGTCGAGCAGAGTCTCAGTGGCCCGTCGCTCATCGTCGGGATCGTCCCCGCACGTCGCCACCACGGCGAACTGGCC
This sequence comes from uncultured Actinomycetota bacterium, assembly GCA_963750955.1. Classification (GTDB taxonomy): domain Bacteria; phylum Actinomycetota; class Actinomycetes; order Actinomycetales; family Microbacteriaceae; genus Microbacterium. The sequence goes on along the minus strand of CAVVSI010000004.1, from coordinate 470,134 downwards.
GCGGGCGCGGGCGGCGTTCTCCACGGCCTCGAACATGAGCGCCATCACGGTGTCGGTGAGGCGGGGGACGAGAACGCCGATGGTTCCGGTCGCTCCGCGACGCAGACTCGACGCGTTCATGTTCCGCCGGTAGCCGAGCTGGTCCGCGGTGTCCCGCACCCGTCGTGCGGTCGCGGACTTCGACGCGGGAGTGCGCTCATCCAGGATGCGACTGACCGTCGAGATGCTCACGCCCGAGGCCAGCGCGACATCCTTCAACGTCACGATGCGGCGGTCCGTGCTGGCATCCATCGCTGATCTCCCATCCCTCCCGCGGAGTCTATCCAGCGCCGGACGCGCTGAGCGGAGGACTCCCGTCCGGAACCCCGTGTTGACAGTCTCCCGCAGCATGGTGCATACTTGCAAACGTTCCTGCAAACGTTCCCGATAACGTTCCCACATCGGGCTCAACGAAGAGAAAGAAGGATGACATGACTCTCGACCTCCGCGGACTGAACCCCGCCCCCGTCACCCCGTTCACCGAGGCCGGCGACATCGACTTCGACGCCATCCAGCGTCTCGGTTCGTGGCTGGGCTCCATCGATGGCGTGAAGAGCCTCACGGTGCTCGGTCACGCGGGTGAGGGCACATTCCTCACCGTCGACGAGCAGCTCGCCGTCATCGGCGCCTTCCGCGATTCCGTCGACGACCGCATCCCGATCATCGCGGGCATCACCGGCGAGGGAAACAAGGTCGCCGCCCTCGAGGCCAAGCGGGCGGTGGATGCCGGCGCGTCGGCCGGCCTGGTCTACCCGTCGCACGGCTGGCTGCGATTCGGCTACCAGGACGGCGCGCCGCAGACCCGCTATCAGGAGATCTACGAGACCAGCGGTCTGCCGCTCATCCTCTTCCAGTACCCCGACAACACCAAGGCCAGCTACAACCTCGACACGCAGCTCGAGATCGCCGGCCAGGAAGGCGTCTTCGCCACCAAGAACGGCGTGCGCAACATGAAGAGGTGGTACACCGAGATCCCCGCCCTGCGCGCCGCATACCCCGACCTGCAGATCCTCTCGTGCCACGACGAGTATCTGCTGCCCACGATGTTCGACGTCGATGGCCTGCTCGTCGGCTATGGCAACATCGCGCCCGAACTGCTGGTGGAGCTGATCGCCGCGGGCAAGGCCCAGGACTACCCGGCTGCCCGCGCGCTGCACGAGCGGCTGCTCCCCGTCACCAAGAACGTCTACCACCGTGGCTCGCACATGGAAGGCACAGTCGCTCTGAAGTGGGGCCTGGTGCACCGAGGCATCCTGGACCACGCGACGGTGCGGCCGCCGCTGCTTCCGCTCGCTGACGGGGCGGATGCCGAGATCGCCGCCGCCTTCGCATCGGCGGGGCTCGACAAGGTCACCGTCTCCGCGTAATCACCACGGGGCGACCGGCACACCGCCGGTCGCCCCGCCCACCGCCGCCGGGACGGCTCCGTTGCGGCATCCAGTCAACGAAGACTTGCGGCCACCGGCCGTGCTCCAACGAAGGAGATCGCAATGAGCGAGCGAAGCACCCCTCACGCCCCCTCGACACCGGGCACCGGACATGGTCGAATCTCGACCGAGACCATGAGAACGATCGTCGACACGCGCAAGAGCCGCCGCACTTTCTGGCAGCAGCTCGCCCTCATCGGGCCGGCGTTCGTCGCAGGCGCCTGGCAGTTCGGGCCGGGCAATCTCACGACGGCCGTTCAGGCCGGAAGCGGGTTCCAATACACGCTGATCTGGGTCATCGTCGTCTCGACGGTCCTGATGATCTTCCTCACCGACATGAGCGTGCGGCTGGGTATCAAATCGCCGGTGTCGCTCATCGCCTCGATCAAGGATCATCTCGGCAAGCCGGTCGGAGTCCTTGCGGGCATCGGGATCTTCCTCATCACCCTGTGCTTCTCGGTCGGCAACGCGGTCGGATCCGGGCTCGGCCTGTCGATGCTCTTCGGTGGACCTCCCGTCATGTGGACGGTCATCTGCACCGTCGGGGTCGCCGCGATCCTCCTGCTGCGCAACGTCTACCGCGTCATCGAAAAGGTCCTCGTCGGCATCGTCGCGCTCATGGCGATCGCGTTCGTGGCCAGCGCGTTCATCGCCAATCCCGACTGGATCGCCGCGGCCTCGGGCCTGATCCCGAGCGCCCCGGACGGCTCATGGCTGCTCATCGTCGCGCTGGTCGGCACGAACTTCAGCATCAACGCGGCGTTCTACACGGCCTACGGCACCAAGGAGCGCCGCCGAACCGAGGAGGAATACCGCGATGTGACGATGGTCGACACGATTCCCGGGATCGTCGCCCCCGGCATCATGACGGCACTCGTCATCGTCGTCGCGGCCTCGGTGCTGGGACAGACGGGAGAGGCTGCAGGCACGATCGTCGCGCTGGCCGGCGTGTTCGAACCGCTCGCCGGACCCATCGGATCGACCGTCTTCGCGCTGGGATTCTTCGGGGCCGCATTCTCGTCGATGATCGCGAACGCGACGGCCGGCGGAACGATGCTGTCCGACGGTCTCGGACGCGGCGCATCGTCGGGCTCGGTCACCGCGAAGGTCGTCTCCGGATCGATCCTGGCGTTCGGAGTCGTCATCGCTCTGATCTTCCAGGCAGCGCCGATCCAGCTCATCGTGGTCGCCCAGGCGCTGACCGTCTTCGTCGCCCCGGTGCTGGCCGCACTCATCATCATCATGGCCAACCGCCGCTCGCTGATGGGCAGCATGCGCAACAGATGGTGGCAGAACCTCTTCGGGATAATCGGGCTGATCGCGGTCCTGGCTCTCTCGGTTCGGCTGCTGTTCAGCCTCATCGGCGGCTGAGGGCCTCCCCGATCCTGCACGAAGCGGTCTCTCGTCGGAGAGACCGCTTCGTCGGGATCAGCCGGCGGCTGAGGAGTTCCGCTGACCGATGATGACCCCTCACGCATCGTCATCGGTGTGATCGAGACCCGTGGACAGCTCGAGGTGCGCGTCGGCCTGCTGGATGAGTGTGCGGCCCTTCTGCCTCACGGCCTGCACCGCATCAGCGCCTGCCACCCAGCGTGCGGGCGGCTCGCTCAGTTCGATGATCTTCACGAGGCTGGCGGCGAGCTTCGCGGGATCGCCGCTCTGCTTGCCGTTCATCGACTTCCACGCCTCGATCGTGCTCGCCGTCTCTGCGTAGTCGTCGATCGAGAGGTCGGACCACAGCGTGGACGCGCCCTCCACGAGCAGTTCGGTACGGAAGAAGCCCGGTTCGACGACGGTGACCCGGATGCCGAACTGCTCCACCTCTTCACGAAGCGACTCGGACCAGCCCTCCAGCGCGAACTTCGACGCTCCGTAGGCGCTGCCGAACCCGCCCGAAACGATTCCCGCGGTCGAGGTGATCGTGACGATGTGTCCGGATCGCTGGGCCCTCATGACCGGCAGCACTGCGCGCGTGACGTTCAGCGGTCCGAAGAAGTTCGTCTCCATCTGCGCTCGGAATCGCTCCGGACTGATCTCCTCGAAGTATCCGGCCTGAAAGTTTCCCGCGTTGTTCACGAGCACGTCGATGCGGCCGAACCGATCGATCGACGCATTCACGGCCGACTCGATCGAGGCGGTGTCGGTGATGTCGAGCGAGACGGCAAGCAGGTCGTCATGGTCACCGACCGCCGCCACGACATTCGCGGCGTCACGGGCAGTGGCAACGACGCGGTAGCCGGCCGCGAGCGCCGCACGTGCGATATCGACGCCCATGCCGCGGCCGGCGCCGGTGATGAGCCAGACTCTGTTGTCAGTCATTCGTGTCTCCGGTGATCCTCATGCCTGCGCAGCGCGGGCGTCGGCCGACTAGCGGGCGACGTCGGCCGGATGGTCGGCACTCCACGACGCGAGGAGCTTGAGTCTCTCCGCCGAGGGTGATCCGGGCTCCGCCGTGTAGATCAGCAGCACCTGGCCCGGTTCAGCGGTGATGGCGAGTTCCTCGTAGGCGAGCGTGACGTCACCGACGACCGGGTGATGGAAATGCTTCGTTCCCGCCCCGTGGGTTCGAACGTCGTGGGCGCCCCACAACCGCCGGAACGTGTCGCTGCGGGTGGAGAGTTCGCCGACGAGATCCTGCAGACCTTTGTCGTGAGGGTCGCGGCCGGCCTCGTTGCGCATGATCGCGACGCACATCTCGGCCATCACGTCCCAATCCGGGTAGAAGTCCCGCGAGACCGGGTCGAGGAATTGAAAGCGGGCGAGATTCGGAGTGCGGCCGCCATCCCCGATCAGTGGCGCGTAGAACGCGCGTCCCAGCTCATTGGTGGCCAGCAGGTCCTGGTGCTGATCGCGGACGAATGCGACCCCGTCGGTGATCGCCGACATGGCCCATAGCAGGCTGGGGCGCGGCGCGGCGGGTTTGGCAGCGCGGCGGCGGGGTCGGCCGGATGAGGGGATGCCGTCCGCGGCGCGGGCGAGGTCGAACAGGTGTGCGCGCTCGGTGGCGTCGAGCTGCAGTGCCCGCGAGATCGCGTCCAGCACGGAGGCAGATGCGCCCGCGATGGCACCGCGCTCGAGCTTGGCGTAGTACTCGACGCTGACTCCCGCCAGCGTCGCGACCTCCGTGCGTCGCAGGCCCGCGACGCGCCGGTTCGAACCGCCGGCGATGCCTGCCGCGTCCGGGGTGAGCTTGGCTCGCCGCGACATGAGGAACTCGCGTACCTCGGCTCGGTTGTCCATGTCCACATCGTAAGTCGCGGCATCCCGACGAGGGGTTCCCTGTCGGTACACCCCTTGTCAGAGACTCCCCTCAGCTCCGCCGGGACGGGAGGCTGGTGTCATGCCCGATCGCACCGCGCCGTCTCAGCCCGCGTTCAGCCGCATGCTGCCGACTCTCCTGCTGCTGCTGACGGTGTTCGGTCCGATCTCCATGGACCTCTACCTCCCCGCCCTCCCGGCCCTGACCGCCGAGCTCGGCGCGGCGACATCCGTCGCCCAGCTGACGATCACCGCCTGCTTGATCGGCCTGGCTGCGGGTCAGTTGGCAGCCGGTCCGCTTTCGGACCGGTTCGGGCGGCGCCGCATCCTGGTCGTCGGTATCGTCGCCTACATCCTCACGTCCGCGCTGTGCGCAATCAGCCCGACGGTGGAGCTGCTGATCGTTGCGCGCTTCGTGCAGGGTCTCGCGGGCGGGGTCGGCATCGTCATCGCCCAGGCCGCCGGCCGTGACATCTATGCCGGTGGCGCGCTGATCCGTTTCTACGGGCGACTCACCGTCGTGGGCGGGTTCGCGGCGATCGTCGGCCCGCTGCTCGGCGGAGTGCTCAATACGGTCACCGATTGGCGAGGACTCTTCGTCTTCCTCGCTGCCATCGGGGCGGTGATCCTCGTCGTGACCTCGCTGGTGTTCCGTGAGACGCTGCCGATCGAACAGCGCACCCGTGGAGGTCTCGCTCACACGCTGCACGACTTCCGCACCCTTCTCTTCGATCGCGTGTTCCTCGGCGCCGTCCTCAACCAGGGTTTCCTGTATGCGGCGCTGTTCGCATACCTCTCCGGAGCGACCTTCGTGCTGCAGGACGTCTACGGACTCTCCCCGCTCGGCTACGCCCTCGCATTCGGGCTCAACTCGGCCGGCTTCATGACGTTCGGGTATCTTGCGGGCCGCGCCGCCGAACGGTGGAGCATCGGCGGGACCCTCGTGGTGGGAATCCTGGTCGCAGGGGTCGGCGCTGCGGGACTGCTCGTTTCGGGACTCACGGCGATGCCACTGTGGGTGGTGATTCTGTCGCTCTTCCTGCTCGCCAGCGGCGTCGCGATCTCCTCCCCGCCGGCGACCACGCTCGCGCTCGTCGGGTACCCGCAGATCGCCGGAACAGCCTCATCCCTGCTCGGCATGGTCCGATTCGGCTTCGGCGGCATTGCAGCACCGCTCGTGGGCATCGCCGGAGCGCTCAGCATCCTTCCGCTCGGCGTCGTCACCACCGTCGCCGTCCTGCTCGCGGGCGCGGCGTACCTGCTCCTCGCGAGGCCGTCCACCGATGATGTGCCGACGACGAGAGAGCCGGCGCTCGTTTCTGAAGAACTCAGTTGAGGAGAACCCCACCATGCGCGGAGTCATCATGCATGCACCCGGTGACGTCCGGGTCGAACACCGGGACGACCCGACGATCCTCGAGCCGACTGATGCCGTCATTCGCATCGCCGCCTCCTGCATCTGCGGATCAGACCTGTGGCCGTACCGCGGAACTGATCACCCGGACCACATGCCGATGGGACACGAGTATGTCGGCGTCGTCACCGAGATCGGCTCGGATGTGAAGATCATCAAGATCGGCGACTTCGTCGTCGGATCCTTCTTCGCCTCCGACAACACCTGCGAGATCTGCCGGGATGGTTACCAGTCGCGCTGCGTGCACGCCACGGGATTGGATGGCACCCAGGCCGAGTACGCCCGCATTCCTCTTGCGGACGGAACGCTCGTCGCCACACCGGGCCAGCCTGACTCCGACCTGATCCCGTCGCTGCTCTCCGCATCCGACGTGCTCGGCACCGGATGGTTCGCCGCCGTCGCCGCCGAAGTCGGACCGGGCAAGACCGTCGCTGTCGTGGGTGATGGCGCCGTCGGACTGCTGGGGATCCTCGCAGCACGGGAGCTGGGCGCCGAGCGGATCATCGCGATGAGCCGTCACGCCGATCGACAGAATCTGGCGCGGGAGTTCGGTGCGACTGACGTCGTCGAGGAGCGGGGCGACGAGGGGGTTGCGAAGATCAAGGAGCTCACCGGAGGACTCGGCGCGCACAGCGTCATCGAAGCCGTCGGCACGCAGGAGTCGATGATGCAGGCCATCCGTGCCACCCGCGCCGGTGGGCACGTCGGCTACGTCGGCGTCTCCCACGACGTCTCCCTCGACGGATCGGAGCTGTTCTTCTCCGGCATCCACCTGCACGGTGGCCCAGCGCCGGTGCGGCGATTCCTGCCCGAGCTGATCCAGCTGATCTGGCATCGCAGGATCGATCCCGGCAAGGTCTTCGACCTCACCCTTCCGCTCGAGCAGGCAGCGGAAGGCTACAGGGCGATGGATGAACGCCGTGCTACCAAGGTGCTTCTCACCATCTGAACTACCCGCATGGTCGACCATGACGTCGCAATCGCGCCGTCCCGCTGACCGTTCGACGGCGCCGGCCCGCGTGATCCGCCCGGAACGCCCGCGGCGGTCAGCGAGGCTCGACGCGAAGCGTCGTCTGCTTCGAGAGGTCGGTCGTGATGGCGCGGGTTGACGCGCCGGTGCCGTACTTGGCCGCGTACGCGGCATCGATCGCGGCATCCTGCGAGAAGTCGAGGGTGTAGGTCACCGCACGGGTGCGCCCACCCCAGCTCAGGAACCCCTCGAAGTACCGTGCAACGCCCTTGTACCACTGCCCTTGCGGACCCTTGACGGACCGCAGGTACAACGCGCCGTCGACCACGACGTGCCAGACGATCACGGGCCTGCGCGACGTGCCGTCCGCACGGCGGCCCGCTACTCGGACCTCGCCCGCCTCATCCAGTTGACGAAGCTCCTCGCCGGTCCACCCGCTCATCGGCTGTTCTCCTTCTCCCCGGCGGCGGAGAAGAATTCGCGCACTTCGCTGCGGTGATCCATGACGTCGACGCTACGCGCCGTGGGCAGTGCGTGGGAGGGTCTGTCCCTACCCGGAACACCGGTTCCCGTAAGTTGGAAGATCATGGCCACCCTTCGCAGTGCGCAGTGGTACAGCGGGGATGACCGCAACGCCTACATCCACCGTGCCTGGATGCGCCGTGGCGTCCCCGACGATGCGTTCCGCGGGCGCCCTCAGATCGCGATCGCCAACACCGCATCCGATCTGACGCCGTGCAACGCCCACCTCACCGAAGTGGCCCAGTCCGTGAAGAACGGCATCTACGAGGCCGGCGGGATCCCGCTGGAGCTGCCGGTCGTGTCGCTGGGGGAGACCCAGGTGCGTCCCACGGCGATGCTGTGGCGCAACATGGCGGCGATGGCGACGGAGGAGATGCTCCGCGCCAACCCCATAGACGGCGTCGTGCTGCTCGGCGGCTGCGACAAGACCATTCCGGCGCTGCTGATGGCGGCGGCATCCGTCGACCTTCCCGCCGTGGTCGTGCCCGGCGGACCGATGCTCACGGGTCACTTCCGCAATGAGGCACTCGGATGCGGCACGGACGTGTGGCGACTGTCCGAGGAGGTACGCGCCGGCACGCTCAGCGAGGCGATGTTCCTCACGAGCGAGTCTTCGATGATCCGCAGCAAGGGGCATTGCAACACCATGGGCACCGCCTCCACGATGGCGCTGGTCGCAGAGGCGCTGGGCACGATCGTCCCCGGTGTGGCGGGCACTCCGGCTCCCGATGCGCGGCTGCTCGCGGCCGCGCACGAGACGGGGCGCCTGGCGGTGCGGCTGGTCGCCGACGACGTGCGTCCGTCGGCACTCCTGACGAAGGCGAGCTTCCACAACGCGATCGTCGCGCTCGCCGCCATCGGGGGTTCCACGAACGCGGTGGTGCACCTGCTGGCCATCGCCGGACGGCTCGGCATCGACGTGACCATCGACGACTTCGATCGGATCGGAGCGGACGTGCCGCTGCTGGTGAACCTGCAGCCGGCCGGCCGCTACCTCATGGACGACCTCTACCGGGCGGGGGGATTCCTGGCGGTGATGCGCGAAGTGCGGGATCTGCTCGACCCGTCCGCGCTCACGGTCACGGGCCGGCCGTTCGTGGATCACCTGGAAGATGCGCGCATCTGGGACCGGGAGGTCATCACACCGAGAGAGAGCCCGCTGCTGCCCGCGGCCGGGATCAGCGTGCTGCGCGGCTCGCTCGCCCCCGGCGGCGCGATCATCAAGCCCGCCGCCGCGTCGCCCCATCTGCTGAAGCACCGCGGCCGCGCGGTCGTCTTCGACTCGATCGAGGACTTCCACGCCCGCATCGACGACCCCGACCTCGACATCGACGCGGACAGCATCATGGTGCTGCGTGGCTGCGGCCCGAAGGGGTACCCCGGGATGCCGGAAGTGGCGAACATGCCGCTGCCCGCGAAGCTGCTCGAGAAGGGGGTGCGCGACATGGTCCGGATCTGCGACGGCCGGATGTCGGGCACCGCCTACGGCACGGTCGTGCTGCACGTCACCCCCGAGGCCGCGGTCGGCGGACCGCTCGCGGTCGTGCGCACCGGCGACTGGATCTCGCTCGACGCCCGCGCCGGCCGGCTCGATCTCGACGTCCCCCCGGGCGAATTGGCGTCGCGCAGTCCCGACGAGGCGACCGTCGCCGCATTCGCGCGTCCGCGGCGAGGATGGGAGCGCCTCTATGTCGACCACGTCCTGCAGGCCGACCAGGGTGCCGACCTCGACTTCCTCGTCGGATCGACCGGCTCGAAGGTCTCCCGTGAGTCCCACTGAACGCTGCTGTTCACGGCAGAGCGCGCCCGGGCGGCGCGCATGAACGACTACGCCTCCGCACCGGCGCTGGGCGCCGCGCGCGTCGCCACCACCGTCACCCACTTCCTGGCCGAAGGCCCGTTGTGGGATCCGATCCGCGGCCGGGTGATGTGGGTCGACATCATGGACGGTGACGTCTACCGCGGGCGGCTCGTCTCCGACGGCGCGATCGAGATCGAAGAGCGCGTGCACTTCCCCGATACAGCGGGGGCGGTCGCCGTCGCGGCATCCGGTGAGATGGTCGTCGCGGGCACGGATCGGCTCTACTACCGCTCGCCGGACGGTGTGGTGACACCGGGGCGGCGGCTGATCAGGGGCGAGGACCGACGGTTCAACGACGGCAAGGCGGATCCCGCCGGGCGCTTCCTCGTCGGCACGAAGGGGCCGACGCACGCAGAGCAGCTGCTTCTCGTGGATGCCGATGAGAACGTCACCGTCATCGACGACGACCTCAGCCTGTCCAACGGACTGGCCTGGACGGCGGACGGCCGCCGGCTGTACACGATCGACACGCCCACCCGGCGCATCTGGGTCCGCGACTACGACCCCGCCACCGGTCGCACCGGCCCGCGTACGCTGTTCCGGCAGATCGAGCACGGCCACCCCGACGGCATGACGACGGATGCCGAAGACCACGTGTGGGTCGCCATCTGGGGCGGCGGATGCGTCCTGCGCATCGCCCCGTCCGGCGACATCGTCGGCCGCGTCGATGTGCCCGCACCGCACACCTCGTGTCCGGCCTTCGCCGGTCCCGACCTCGACACCCTCGTCATCACCACCGCCACCGAGAACCTCAGTCCCAAGCAGCGCGAGGAGTTCCCCCTCTCGGGACGGCTCTTCACCGTGCGCACCGGCATCCACGGCAGCGCCCCTCGGCTCTGGGCGGGCACCGCGGGTCGACCCGCATCCCCGAAAGGATCATCATGAAACTCCTCCGCATCGGCGAGCCCGGGGCTGAGAAGCCGGCGGCGCTGGTCGGAGACGACCACTACGTCGACCTGTCGGATGTGGTCGACGATTTCGACGAGGCGTTCTTCGGTTCGGACGGTCTTGCGCGAATCGCGCCGATCGTGGCGGAGCGCGCGGCGGCGAGCGGCAGACCTCTGGCGGATGTCCGTGTGGGCGCGCCGATTGCACGGCCGCACCAGATCATCTGCGTCGGGCTGAACTACAGCGACCACGCCGCTGAGACGGGTCAATCCGTGCCGGCAGAACCGATCCTGTTCTCCAAGTCGCCGAACACCCTCGTCGGCCCGTTCGACGATGTCCGCATCCCGCGCGGGTCGACCAAGCCGGATTGGGAGGTCGAGCTCGGGATCGTCATCGGTACCCGGACGAGCTACCTGGACTCGCCCGAGGCCGCGCGCGACCACATCGCCGGCTGGGTGCTGGTCAACGACGTCAGCGAACGGGCGTTCCAGATCGAACGCGGTGGACAGTGGCTCAAGGGCAAATCGGCCGAGACGTTCAACCCCGCCGGTCCCTGGCTGGTCACGCAGGACGAGGCCGGTGGCGTGCTCGATCTCGACATGTGGCTCGACGTCAACGGGGTGCGCCGGCAGACCGGCTCGACGTCCACCATGGTCTTCGATCCGTACTTCATCGTCCATTACATCAGCCAGTTCCTCGTCCTCGAGCCGGGCGATCTCATCAACACCGGCACCCCGCCCGGGGTCGGCATGGGCTTCGAGCCGCCGATCTGGCTGCAGGCCGGCGACGTCATGACGCTCGGCATCACGGGTCTCGGCGAGCAGCGGCAGACGGTGGTCGGCCCGCGATGAGGGCGCTGGTCATCACGGCAACCGGGCACGCCGAGATCCAGGACGTGCCCGAGCCCGAACCCGGGCCCGGCGAAGTGGTCGTCGACGTCCATCGAGCGGGCATCTGCGGCACCGACATCGAGTTCTTCACAGGCGAGATGGCATATCTGCACAGCGGGGAGGCCGAGTATCCGATCCGGATCGGCCACGAGTGGATGGGCCGCGTGACGGCTGCGGCGCCGGATGTCGACGCCGGTTGGATCGGGGCGAGGGTGACCGGTGACACCATGCTCGGCTGCGGAGTGTGCCGCCGGTGTCGTTCGGGACAGCAGCACGTCTGCGAGCACCGGTTCGAACTCGGCATCCGTCGCGGCAGGGCCGGCGCACTGGCAGAGAAGGTGGCCGTCCCGGTCACGGCGCTGCACCGCCTCCCCGAGACCGTGGACGACGCGATGGGTGCGATGGTCGAGCCGGGCGGGAACGCCTTCCGGTCGATCGAAGCGGCGGCGCTGTCGCCGGGTGACCGCTGCCTCGTGCTCGGCCCGGGTGCGATCGGCCTGTTGTGCGCTCAGTTCGCGCGCGCGGCCGGCGCCGAGGTCCACGTGCTCGGGCGGAGCGAGCGCTCGCTCGCATTCGCACGGAGCCTGGGCTTCGACGGGGTGTGGACCGAGGACACGCTGCCCGCTCTGGCGTGGGATGCCGTGATCGATGCGTCGAACGCCCCCCACCTGCCGGCAAAGGCCGTCCAGCTGGTCGAGCCGGGAAAGCGCGTCGTGTTCGTCGGACTTGCGGGGTCGCCCAGTCTCATCGACACCCGCGAGCTGGCGCTCAAGGATGTCACCGCGGTCGGGGTCCTGAGCGCGTCGCCGGGACTCGCGGGCACCATCGCGCGGTACGCGGAAGGCGCCGTCGATCCCCGACCGCTCGTCGCCGCCACCATGGAGCTCGAAGATCTGCCGGCGGTCCTCGCCGGGCACAGACCCGCCGCGGCCGGTCCGGGCCCCAAATTCCACGTGCTTCTGAAGGAGGATCAGCCATGAACGATTTCGCAGGCCTCGTCGCCGTCGTGACCGGGGGTGCCAGCGGCATCGGAGCCGCCGTCGCGGAGGAGCTCGACAGCCGCGGGGCGACCGTGGCGATCGTCGACCGCACCATCGAGGGCGAACCGGCCTTTCACGCCGAGGTCGCCGACATCACCTCCGACGCCGAGGTGCGCGCAGCGATCGAGCGGATCGGTGCGCGCTTCGGCGCCGTCGACGTCCTCGTCAACAACGCCGGGATCGGTGCGGCCGGCGACATCGCGGCCAACGACGACGACGAGTGGCGTCGTGTGTTCGACGTCAACGTCCTCGGCATCGCCCGCGTCACCCGTGCGGCGCTGCCGTGGCTGGAGAGATCGGATGCCGCAGCCGTCGTCAACACCGCCTCGGTGGCCGCGACCAACGGGCTGCCCAACCGCGCTCTGTACAGTGCGACGAAGGGGGCGGTGCTCTCGCTGACCTATGCGATGGCCGCGGACCACCTCGCCGCCGGCATCCGCGTGAACGCCGTTGCGCCCGGCACCGCCGACACCCCCTGGGTGCAGCGCCTGCTCGCCGCTGCCGACGATCCCGAGGCGACTGCCGAGAACCTCCGTCGGCGGCAGCCGATGGGCCGGCTCGTGTCCGCGGGGGAGGTGGCGTTCGCCGTCGCCAACCTGGCCTCGCCGCGCGCGGCATCGACGACCGGCACCGTGGTCACGGTCGACGGAGGGCTGACGACGCTGCGCGTGTGACGGCGGCCTCTGGCCGGGGCATCTCAGGCGGCGACAGTCGCCAGAATCGTGAACAATCTTGGCGCAACTACTTCCCTTTGCCCATAGGCAACGGTTAGCCTCGCGCTGAGGGGTCGGCCCCGCCGAGCGGACGGCATCCCTCACATGACACTCAACGAGGAGAAGCATGCGGAAACGTAATCTCGCTGCGATTGCCGCGATCGCCGCCCTTTTGGCGGCGACGGCGATCAGCGGTCCGGCACAGGCCGAGCAGGATCCGGCCACGTTCGGCGCGGAGCAGTGCGCTGCTCTGACCGGGCTCGAAGTGGACGCGAAAGCCATCGATCTGCCCACCACGGGTGCGGTCGTCACCGAGGCGCTCTGGGTGCAGACGCCCTCGAACGGCCAATGCCGCGTCAAGGGCAGCATCCGTCCCGTGGATCCCGCAGCACCGGTCATCGGATTCCAGGTCAATCTGCCGAGCAACTGGAACGGCCGCGCACTGCAGATGGGCGGCGGCGGGCTGAACGGCACGCTGGTGACCGGTCTGACCCCGTATCGCAATCAGCCTCCCGGACAGCCGACTCCGCTCGAGCAGGGCTTCGTGACCCTCGGCTCCGACGGCGGACACCAGGGCGGCGGCGGCAGCTTCGCGCTCAACGACGAGGCGCTCCTGAACTACGGGCAGCAGTCGATCAAGAAGACGCACGACGTTGCGATGGCGCTCATGGATGCCGCATACGCGGACCAGCCGGATTACTTCTACTTCGTCGGGTTCTCGCAGGGCGGTCACGAGGCCGTCGATGCCGCAGCGCGGTACCCGAAGGACTACGACGGCGTGGTGGCCGGCACCCCGACCTACAACGTGACGATGATGCACGCCGGTCACGGATCGGTGTACCGCGACGCCCTGTACGCTGACGGCGGTGCGGGCTGGGTCAATCCGGCGAAGCAGACGCTTCTCGTCAACGCGGTCTACGCAACCTGCGACCCCATCGACGGCCTCGCCGATGGGATCATCTCCGACACCGAGGGATGCCTCGACGTGTTCGACGTGCAGATGCTGCGGTGTGCGGACGGCGCCGACCTCGGCGACACCTGCCTGTCGGACGCTCAGATCGCGACCCTCGACACGCTCGCGTCCGACAACGATCTCGGCTTCGAGATCGCCGGCAACAGCGTCGCTGCCGCCTTCCCGGTGTACAACGGCGGTCTGCTCACCCTCGGCCGCTACCACCTCGGGCTCGACCAGGTGCCGCACAACCCGGCAACGAGCCGGGACGCGTGGCACTACCAGGTCGGCGACACCAACGCGAAGTACTTCGTGACGAAGGATCCGACGCTGAACTACCTGGACTTCGACCTGCAGGCCTACCAGGACCGGGTGCAGGAGCTCGGCACCATCATGGACACGACCGACGTCAGCTTCCAGCAGGCGTTCGCCAAGAAGACCAAGGTGCTGATGTACACCGGCATGGCGGACGACGGTGTCTCGCCGTACAACACGATCCAGCTCTACGACCGGATCGTCGCGGACCTCGGGCAGAAGAAGGTGGACGCGTTCCTGCGGTTCTACACGATTCCGGGGATGAGCCACGGCTTCGGCCCGTTCGTCGCGGGCTGGGACTCGCTCACTGCGCTGCGCAACTGGGTCGAGAACGGCATCGCGCCGGGCGCGCAGACGGTCATCGACACGAACGCGGCGACAGCCGGTCGGACGCGCCCGCTCTGCCAGTACCCGACATGGCCGCAGTACACGGGTGGCGACCCGAACTCGGCGGCCAGCTTCAGCTGCGTCTCGTAGCGGATGACGGATGCCGGAGCCGGGAAGTCGATCCCGACTCCGGCATCTTCGCGACCGCGATCGCCGGTGCCGTCGGATAGCACGTCTTCGCGGTCGGCGCCATGGGCTCAGCGGTCGCCCGGCCGGTGCGTATGGTGCGGGTATGTGGTCGACTCTCGTGTTCGGGGCGGTGGCCTCGAGCGCACTGATCATCGGAGCCGCCGTCGGGGTGCGCTTCGACCTTCCCAAGCGCCTGCTCGCGATGCTGCTCGCATTCGCCGCCGGCGCCCTGATCACGGCGCTGAGCTTCGAGCTGTTCGAGGACTCGTATGAGAAGGGCGGCATCTGGCTGGCGGCCATCGGCCTCTTCGCGGGTGCGGTGGTGTTCACCGTGCTCAGTGCGCTGCTGGATCGGTGGGCTCAGCCGGGTTCCCGGACCAAGCCCGCCGACGAGTATCGGGGCAGCGCGAAGCTCGACACGGATGCCGCGGCGGCCGATCGACCCGCGTCCGCGGCCACCACGCGGGGGACCGCGGGGCTCGCGCTCTTGGCCGCGGTCACACTCGACGGAGTTCCGGAGAACCTCGCGCTGGGCATCGCGCTGACGGAGGGCACCGGGGGGATCGCGCTGCTCGCCGCGATCTTCGTGTCGAACCTGCCGGAGGCGCTGGTGGGCGCCGCGTCGATGAGGGAGCAGGGCCGGTCTGCTCGCCAGATCCTCGGGCTGTGGACCGTCTGCGCACTGCTGCTCACCGTCGCGGTCGTGGCGGGCGCCGCATTCCTGGCCGGCAGCGATCCAGCCGTCGTCTCGCTGCCGCTCGCATTCGCGGCGGGTGCGGTGATCGCCTCGCTCGCAGACACCTTGATGCCCGAGGCGTTCGAACACGGGGGTCCGGCCGTCGCCCTCAGCACGGCCGCCGGATTCGTGCTCTCCTTCGTGCTCTCGTTGGCGTGAGAATGGTGCCTCGTCGCGGCTGCTCTCGGTGCGCGTCGAGGTCGGACCTCACACCATCGCGGGTACCGGCCGGCCGGGATAGAGCTCGGCCATGGCGCGGTCGTACCTGCGCTTCATGAGCAGCACGTAGAGCATCCGAATGGGTGCCGGCACGTTGGCTCGGAACCACTCCTCTCGCTCGTCTTCGGGAACGCTCGCCAGCAGAAGCCCCAGCTGCAGCGACATGACGTCCCTCGGCAGCTCCTTTCGATGCGCGACGAGCTCGGCGCGAGTGTGCGCCTCGAGCTCGTCCCACTCCTCCTGCGACAGCACCGCTCCGGCCACCGGGCGGATGTCGTCCTCCTCCTGGCCCAGATGCGCGAACAGCGTGTCGCGGAGGGCTTCGATGTCCGCGGCGAACGCGTCGCGGAGCTGTGGATCGGCCGACGCGACCCAGGGGGCCCGTTGCGGCTCGATGCGAGCCAGCTGAGCTGCGACGTCCGCATGCTGGGCACGCATCTGATCGACGTGCGCGATGCAGGTCGGGTCACGTGTGATCAGCCGGTCCCACAGCACGGTGTCCTCGGTCTCGTGATGCAGGTGCAGGGCGAAGAAGTCGAGCCGCGCGTATTCGCCGACGACGGCGGCGCGTGCCAGGTCGCCGGCTTCGACCTCGCGGATGAGCAGCGGCAGTTCGCGGTACAGCCAGCGGAAGATGCGATGCACGAGGACCAGCCCGGACGTGTCGCAACCGGGAACCTGGCCCTCCGGCAGTGCTCCGGACGACGGCAGCTTCGTGGCCATGTAGATCCCCCGATCCCGCCGCGGATCATCCGCGGATTACGTGCCCCTGCGCGGCGAACAGCCGCATGCTACACCCGGCAGCGCACCGTCCACATCACCCGGGGATCCGGCATCCTCGGGCCACGCCGCCGGCGTCGCTCTTGTCGGCCGCGCACTCGCCGTCGTACGCTCTCGACCGTGGGAAGCGCTCCTGGGGGGCGGGAGGACGATCGACGGTCGGCGACCGTCGGCGTGCGCGTGAGCGCGGTCGAGCGCCGGTGGGAGCGCACCGTCGTGGTGGACGCCATCGTGAACCACCGGATCGAGGCGGTGTTCCCGTACCTGGCCAACCCGACCCGATGGCACGATTTCGCGCCGGCGGTGGTGTTCCGCCGGCAGATCGACGCCGGACCTCCCCGAGTGGG
The DNA here is from genome assembly GCA_963750955.1 of uncultured Actinomycetota bacterium. GTDB lineage: Bacteria > Actinomycetota > Actinomycetes > Actinomycetales > Microbacteriaceae > Microbacterium. The sequence continues at coordinate 453,247 of CAVVSI010000004.1, read as the reverse complement.
GACGAGGTGGATGGCGACCGACCGCATCGGTCCGTTCCGGATCCATTTCGTGGATCGGCTGGAGTCGCTCGACGAGAACCGCAGCGTGGTCTGGGTGTCATCCGCGCCCTGGAACTCGCGGGTCGAGTACGCGTGCGCGGATGCCGGCGACCGCACGCGCATCCGCGCGGACTACACGGGGGAATTGAGCGATTCCCTGCGCTGGCAGGTGGGGTGGCTTCCGGGGTGGGCGACGCACTGGATCCTCTCCCAGGACTTCCGCAGGCTGGATCGGCTGCTGACGCTCGACGCGCGAGAGGCCGGTCGATGGCAGCACCGGCATCCGCCGCCGGGGAGTGGCGCATCCGACGCGTGAACCGACCCGGCCGCTGCGGCGGCGCCGGTCACGAGCGATCCCAGGGCGGCTAGGTCGAGGGGAAGCGGGTGAGCACGATCGCGCGGATGTGCCGGAATGCGTCGTCGCTGAAGGCGACCAGGCGGACCTCCTCGACGCTTGTCGGCGTGTCGGCGATCGTCCCGACCGCTGCCGAGATCGCGTCCGCGCGGGGCCAGCCGTAGACGCCCGCGCTGATCAGCGGGAAGGCCATCGTGCGGACGCCGAGGTCGTCGGCCACCTCGAGGGCGCGGCGGTAGCAGGACTCCAAGAGGGCGCGGTCCCGCTCTCCGGCGGCGTGGTTCGGTCCGACGGTGTGGATCACCCAGGAGGCGGGCAGTCTTCCCGCAGTGGTCCAGCCGGCATCGCCGGTCGCAAGTCCGTCGGGGAAGCGCGCGATGCATTCGCGCAGAAGCTCGGGTCCGGCGGCGCGGTGGATCGCACCGTCGACGCCGCCCCCACCGCGCATGCGGTTGTTCGCCGCGTTGACGATCGCGTCGACGCGCTGCTCGGTGATGTCCGCGCGCACGGCCGTGAGGATGGGCACGACCCCATTCTCCCTCTGGAGCGACTTCCGGGGGCAGGGTCCAGGCCGCTGTAGCCTGGAAGAACCCCCGCACCCACGACTGTCGGATCACCGTGACCCTTTCCGCTCCCTCCGCTCCGTCGTGGCGGGCCTGGCTGATCTGGGGTGTCGGCGCCGCGGCGTACATCCTCGCGATCACGAACCGCACGTCCCTTGCGGCGGTCGGCGTCGACACGGCGGATCGATTCGACGTGGACGCATCGACGCTGTCGATGTTCGCGGTGCTGCAGCTCGGCGTCTACGGGTTCATGCAGATCCCCGTCGGCGTGTGGCTCGACCGCTACGGCGCGCGGCCGATCATCACGATCGGAATGGTGCTGATGGCGGTCGGGCAGCTCGTCATGGCCGTCTCGCCGAATGTGGGCATCGCGATCGCGGCCCGGATGCTGCTCGGAGCAGGGGATGCCGCGGTGTTCCCGAGCGTGCTGCGGCTCATCGCGACCTGGTTCCCCGCGCAGCGGGCACCGGTGATGATCCAGATGACGGGGATCTTCGGCCAGCTCGGTCAGATCGTGGCCATCATCCCGCTCGCGGCGCTGCTGCACGCGACGTCATGGTCGATCGCGTTCGGCAGCGTCGCCGGGCTCGCGGTGCTGTTCGCGGTGCTGGTGTTCGCGCTCATCCGCAACCATCCGCCCGATCGCGATGCCGACGTGTCGGTCGACACCGACACGGGAGCCATCCGAGTGGTCACCTCCGCGGTCGACACCCGCGTCGGCATCCGAGCCGCGTGGTCGCATCCCGGCACTCGGCTGGCATTCTGGTCGCACTTCACGACGCCGTTCGCGGGGACGGCGTTCATCATGCTGTGGGGCATCCCGTTCCTCACCGCCGGCGAAGGCAGGACCCAGGCCGAAGCGGCGGCCATCACGACCGTGCTGGTTCTGGCGGGCATCGTGATCGGCCCGTTCATGGGCGCCCTGTCGGGCCGTCTGCCGCACATGCGCTCCCGGGCGCTCGTGCTCCCCACGGTCGCGGTGCAGATGATCACGTGGCTCGTCGTGATCGCGTGGCCGCAGCCCGCTCCGCTGTGGCTGCTGTTCGTCCTCGCCATTGCACTGGCGACCGGAGGGCCGGCATCCATGATCGCGTTCGACCACGCCCGCACGCACAATCCGAGCCACCGTCTCAGCACCGCCACCGGCATCACGAACTCCGGTGGATTCCTCGCCGGTCTCATCGCGATCTTCCTCATCGGCGTCGCGCTGGACCTGCAGGGCGCCGGGACGCCGGCGACCTTCACGCTCGAGGCGTTCCGGTGGGCGTTCCTCACTCAGGTGCCGCTGTGGATCGTGGGCGCGTTCTTCATCGTCTTCGAGCGAAAGCGCACCCGCATCCGACTGGGTCTGGATCAGCCGCGTCCTCGCCGGACCCGCTGATCACCGACGGAACGATCCGCCGCCGGCACGAGAAACGGCCGGGACCTCCCCGTCCCGGCCGCCTCTGGATGCGCGATCAGCGGAAGGTGTCCTTGACGTTCTCGCCGGCCTGCTTCAGGTTGGCCTCAGCCTGGTCCCTCTCGCCCTCGGCTTCGAGCCGCTCGTTGTCCGTGGCCTTGCCGACGGCTTCCTTGCCCTTGCCGGTGAGGTCCTGAGCGGTGTTCTTGATCTTGTCGTCCATACCCATGACGGTCTCCTTCTCTGATGGTCGCGCGACTTCGTGGTCGGCGCGTCCGGAACCTCCATCCCACGTCATGGGCACGCTCGCGTACAGGGGGTTGACAACGGATCGGCGGCATCACCAGCCGCTGCGGGTCGGCGTGTGACCCTCGCGGGCGTCGTCGGGCATAGCCATTTCGGCTCGCATCCCCAGCAGGCGGATCGGTCGATCGGGCTCTATCTTCGCGACGAGCTCCATGGCGCGCTGGATCACCGTGTCGCGGTCGTACGTCGACGCGATCTTCTTCGTGAAGGTCTTCGTGAGGAACGGCGCGTAGCGCACCTTCAGTCCCAGACCGACGACCGGCCGCCCTTCCTCCGCGACGTCGCCGAGCACCTGGGTCAGCAGAAGACGGGCGGCCCGCTCGACCTCGGCCCGGTCGACGATGTCCTGCTGGAACGTGGTCTCCCGGCTGTGTCCGCGGGCCACCCACGGGGTGTCGTCGACGGTGGAGCTGCCGTCACCGCGCCCGAGCTGCGCGTACCAGAGTCCCATCCGCGGGCCGAACTCGGCCACCATGGCAAGCTCGTCGGCGAAGGCCAGTTCGGAGACGGTGAGGATGCCGAGACCCGCCAGCCGCTTCGAGATCTTGTTCCCGACGCCCCAGAGTTCGATCGTCGGCCTCGCGCCCATCTCCTCGAGCCAGTTCTCGCTCGTCAGCCGGAACACCCCGCGCGGCTTGCCGAACCCGGTGGCGACCTTGGCGCGCACGAGCGTGTCGCCGATGCCCACACTGCAGTGCAGCGAGGTCCGCTCGAGCACCGCTCGCTGGAGGGTCCTCGCGTACCCCTCCGGGTCATCCGTGGTGACGCCGACGAACGCCTCGTCCCAGCCGAGCACCTGCACCACTGCGCCGGGCTGGGTCCGGAGCGTGGCCATCACCTGCTCGGACGCCGCATTGTAGGCAGCGTGGTCGACGGGCAGGATCACCGCGTCGGGCGCTTTCCGCGCGGCGATCCTCAGCGGCATCCCGGATCCGACACCGAACTCGCGCGCCTCGTACGACGCGGTGGAGACGACTGCGCGCTCGGTGGGGTCTCCGCGACCGCCGACGATGAGCGGCTTGCCGGCCAGCTCGGGATGCCGGAGCACCTCGACCGCCGCGATGAACTGGTCGAGGTCGACGTGAAGCACCCATGGCCGGGCCGAGGTGCTCATGCCGCTGGGAGCATGCGGGTCAGGTGCGGCGCTGAGTGTGGAACAGGAGCGCGACGGCGAGTGACACCGACAGGATGCCGGCCGTGAAGATCAGGCCCTGGAACGCCTCAGCCGTGAACGCGGCGCCGAACAGGTAGAAGCCTGCGAGGAACAGCACAATGTACAGAGCGAACAGAACGAACATCGCCACCTCTATCCCAATCGTCCCTTCGATCGTATCGGCACTCGGCTCGCGCCGTCAGCAGTCCGATCGCTCGCGATCGGCCCGGCGCATGACAGGCTGGATGGCATGTCCACGACTGAACCCGGCCAGGAGTGGTGGCGCTCCGCCGTCGTCTACCAGGTGTACCCGCGCAGCTTCCAGGACTCGGACGGCGACGGGGTCGGCGACATCCCGGGACTCATCTCACGACTGGACTACCTGCACCTTCTCGGCGTCGACGTGATCTGGCTCTCGCCCGTCTACCGCTCGCCGCACGACGACAACGGCTATGACATCAGTGACTACGAGGACATCGACCCGACCTTCGGCACGCTCGCGCACGTCGACGAGCTGATCGCCCAGCTGCACGCGCGCGGCATGCGCCTGGTCATGGACCTCGTCGTCAATCACACGTCCGACGAGCACTCATGGTTCGCGGATTCGCGCGCGGCGCGGGACTCCGCGCACGCCGACTGGTACATGTGGCGCGACGCGCGCCCGGGCACGGTCGGGGGCGAGGCCGGTTCCGAGCCGAACAACTGGGGGTCGTTCTTCTCGGGCTCGACGTGGCAGTGGGAGCCGGCTCGGCAGCAGTACTACCTGCACCTGTTCTCGCGGAAGCAGCCCGACCTGAACTGGGAGAACCCCGCTGTGCGCCAGGCGGTGTACGCGATGATGAACCGTTGGCTCGACCGGGGAGTCGACGGCTTCCGCATGGACGTCATCAACTTCATCTCGAAGGATCCCGCCCTTCCCGACGGCGCGGTCCTGCCGACCGGGTTCGGCGACGGCATGCCGTTCTTCGTCAATGGACCGCGCCTGCAGGAGTTCCTGAGCGAGATGAAAGCGGCCGTCTTCGACGGGCGCGAGGGTGATCACCTGACGGTCGGCGAGATGCCCGATGCGACGCCCGAGCTTGCTGCCAGGCTCACGGATGCCCGCACCGGCCAGCTCAGCATGATCTTCCAGTTCGACCACGTGGGTCTCGACCATCGCGGTGGCAAGTGGAACGTCGGCCGGCTGGATCTCCGCGACCTCAAGGCGTCGTTCGGCAGGTGGCAGACCGCGCTCGCCGCCCACGGCTGGAACAGCCTCTACTGGAACAACCACGACCAGCCCCGCATCGTCTCGCGCTGGGGCAACGACCGCGAGCACTGGTACGCGTCCGCGACGGCTCTGGCGACCGTGCTGCACCTGCACCGCGGTACCCCGTACATCTACCAGGGCGAAGAGCTCGGCATGACGAACGTGCCGTTCGACGACATCAGTGCGCTTCGCGACATCGAGTCGTTGAACCACTATGCCGCCGCAGTGAACCTGCTCGGCCACGACCCGGCGGCCGTGCTGGACGCACTGCGCGCGATGGGTCGCGACAACGCCCGCACGCCGATGCAGTGGAGCGCCGAGCCGGGTGCCGGGTTCACCGCCGGCACTCCGTGGATCGGCGTGAATCCGAACCACGAGACGGTCAACGCCGCCGCTCAGGTCGACGATGCGGGCTCGATCTTCGCCCACTACCGGCGCCTGATCGCCCTGAGGCACGCCGACCCCGTCGTCGTGCACGGCGACTTCCGGATGCTGCTGCCCGAGCACCCGGCGATCTATGCGTTCACTCGCGAGCTCGAGGGCCAGGCTCTGCTGGTGGTCGCGAATCTCAGCGACGAGCCGGTGGCGTGCGATCTGAGCGGCGACGAGCTCGTGCTCACGAACCTTCCCGAGCGGGCGTCATCCACCGTCCTTGCGCCGTGGGAGGCGCGGGTCCACCGCTCCCTGCGCCCCTAGGACTACGCGTCGCGCAACGGCGGCAATCGGCCGCTCATCGGCAGCAGGGACGCCGGGTCGGTCTCGTTCCAGCGCTGCCAGGTCTGCAGCCACCAGAAGCACAGGAATGCCAGCAGGGCGACCACCTCGCCCACGAGGATCCACGGGAAGACCTCTTCGCCGGCATCCCACGTCACGAAGGTCGCCACGATCAGCGCGATCAGGTCGGCGATCAGGACGACGGCGATCACGATGTAGACGATGCGCAGCCAGCGCGGGGGCGTCTCGCTCGTCGTGCGCCAGAACGCGTTGAGGATGGCATCGGCCGCGATCAGGGCGAAGAACAGCACCGTCGCGAGGAAGTGCGTCCATCCCAGGAAGATCTGCGGCAGGATCGTCGCGACCACGAGCACAATTGCGAAGACCGCCGCGCCCAGTGCCAGCGAGAAGCGCGCGCCCCGTACCTGACCCGCGCGCGAGAGGACGATGCCGAGCAGGACGATCGCGGCCAGCACGACGAGGTACGTGGTGACTCCGTTCACGACGTCGGGCTGCACGGCCGGTGGCACGCATGTGCCGCACGGCACGTCGAGGCCGGGGACGGACCCGGCGTGCACCACGGTCGGCACCAGCGCGACGAGCGGCGCGAACAGGGCGGCGGTGTCGAGGATCGTGCGCTCGGCGCCGCGACCCGACAGCGCGAGCAGGGCGACGGATGCCGCGATCAGCGCCCCGGTGAACGCGTTGCGCGCCGGCGTGTAGACGTAGTCGCTCACCGATGACAGCCACCCCACGGTCGGCACCTCGAGCAGCATCGCCACGAAGATGACGACGACCATCCCGCCGATCGCGAGCCGCAGATAGCGGTGCGTGCGCTGCGTCGAGGTCGAGTCGGTCATGGAGCTCCGTTCGCCGGGGGGTGGACACCCAGGCTAGGGAGTGCGGCGTACTCCCGTCCGCGCGACGCGCACCGAGCCGTGGGACCAATGGCCCTGTCGCGCCGCCTCCCCGTCCCGCAGAGTGGAGCTCGAGACGGAACCTCGGCGCAGGCGGTCGTAAGCGAAGCCTCCTCGGGTCCCGTCCCGGGCGTGCCGTCGGCTGGGGGGCCGACGGCACGGCGGGCATGACCCGCTTCCACCCTGCGCGGCACACGGGGGGCGCGTGCCGCGCAGGCGTGACCGCTCTACTTGTCGGCTTCGGACTGCTCCAGCTCGGCCTCGTCCTCGGCCTCCATCATCGCGGCGGCCGCGAAGGCGGCGACCACGTCGTCCGCGTTGACCCGGCCGTCCGCGATCAGCACACCGCCGGCGCGGCGGGCGGCGGCCGCGAAGGGCGCGGCCCACAGGTTCTCGTACACGAGCACCCCGGCCACGCTGCCCGGAGCCATGGTCGCCGCCAGGAGGGCGACGTCGTCTTCGGCGAGAAGCCCGGCAAGCCCCGCCTCGACCGCCGCGAGCGGACCGAGGTCGTCGGCATCCGAGATCTCGACGGCGTCGATGCTGCCGTCCTCCTCCTTCGCGATGACGATCATGTCGATCACGCGGATCGTTCCGGCATCGACCAGCCGCACGATCTCTTCGGCGATCTCGCCGGTGAAGTTGGACGTGCCTGCCGGAAACTCGACGACCAGGTAGTCGACCGGCGCGTAGCCGTCCAGTTCGTTGTCGGACATGGAACACCTTCCTCTGTGGAGTGAGCCGTCTGCCGACTCGAACACCACGCTAGGGATGCCGCTTCGGGCGGTCGTCATGCGCGTGGGATGATATCGGTCGCCCGACGGGTCAATAGCCGTCGGCGGGTCCTGACAGACTCGTGAGGATGAGCCAAGACACCCGCCCGGCATCGCTCGAGATCCTTCGAACGCTGGTCGGCCACGCCGATGCGGACTTCCACCACGGGCAGTTCGAGGCGATCGAGGCGCTCGTCGACGACCGCCGCCGCGCGCTCGTGGTGCAGCGCACCGGGTGGGGCAAGTCGGCGGTGTACTTCGTGGCGACCCTGCTGATGCGGCGTCGTGGTGCCGGTCCGACCGTGCTCGTCTCGCCCCTGCTCGCACTCATGCGCGACCAGATCGCCGCCGCCGAGCGTGCCGGCGTGCGCGCGGTGGCGATCAACTCGACGAACGCGCACGAGTGGGCGGACGTCTTGACCCGCCTCCGCGCCGACGACGTCGACGTGCTGCTGCTCTCGCCCGAGCGCCTCAACAACCCTGCATTCCGCGACGAGCAGCTGCCCGCCCTCATCGAGCGGATGGGGATGCTGGTCGTCGACGAGGCGCACTGCATCAGCGATTGGGGCCACGACTTCCGCCCGGACTACAGGCGGCTGGGCGAGCTGATCCGGCGGATGCCGGCGGGCGTGCCGATTCTCGCGACCACGGCGACCGCCAACAGCCGCGTGGTGACCGATGTCGCCGAACAGCTCGCGGGCGGTGCGGTGGAGGTCGTCACGATCCGGGGACCGCTGGCCCGGTCCTCGCTCCGGCTCGGCGTGCTGCGCCTGCCCGACGCCCGAGCCCGGCTGGCGTGGCTGCTGACCCACCTCGGCGACCTGCCCGGCTCGGGCATCGTCTACACGCTCACCGTAAGCGGCGCGCAGGACATCGCGCGGCTGCTGCGCGAGGCGGGTCAGAACGTGCGCGCCTACACAGGACAGACGGATGCGGCCGAGCGCGAGGAGTCCGAGGCGCTGCTGAAGAGCAATCAGGTCAAGGCGCTGATCGCGACGAGCGCCCTGGGAATGGGCTTCGACAAGCCCGACCTCGGCTTCGTCGTGCACGTCGGCGCTCCGTCCTCGCCCGTCGCCTACTACCAGCAGGTGGGCCGGGCCGGCCGTGCGACCGAGAACGCCGACGTGCTGCTGCTGCCCGGGCCCGAAGACCCCGACATCTGGCGGTACTTCGCGACGGCGTCGATGCCGACGCAGGAGCGCGCCGAGCGCGTGATCGCCGAGCTCGGCGCGCAGCCCATCTCGACCCCTGCCCTGGAAGCCCTCGTGGACATCCGGCGCACTCCGCTCGAGCTGCTGCTCAAGGTGCTCGACGTCGACGGCGCGGTGCGCCGCGTCCGCGGCGGATGGGTGTCGACGGGCGTCCGGTGGACGTACGACGCCGAGCGCTACGAGCGGATCGCCGCCGCCCGCCTCGTCGAGCAGCAGCACATGCTCGATTACGAGACGACGGGCGGGTGCCGCATGGAGTTCCTCCAGCGCACCCTGGACGACGGCACCGCCGCGCCCTGCGGACGCTGCGACAATTGCGCGGGGGTGTGGTTCCCGACCGGCATCGAGGCGAGCGCGACTGCGTCCGCCGACGCGTCCCTCGAAAGGGTGGGCGTGCCCATCGAGCCGCGCGCGCAGTGGCCGACGGGCGGCGATCGCCTCGGCATTCCGCTCCGCGGCAACATCGCCGCGGCCGAGCGGGCGGAGGAAGGGCGCGCGCTCGCACGGCTCACCGACCTCGGTTGGGGCGGGGTTCTGAGGACGCTCTTCGAGGGTGCCGCTGCCGATGCACCTGTGGCCGACGGATTGCGGGACGCCGCGTTCCGCGTGCTCGCCGACTGGCCGTGGGCGCAGCGCCCGGCATCCGTCGTCGCGATCCCATCACGGCGGCGACCGCAGCTGGTCGGGTCGCTCGCGCGTGCGCTCGCCACCGCGGGCCGGCTGCCCTTCCTCGGCGACCTGCCGATCAGCAACGGGGGCCCGTCGGGCGAGCCGGGCGGCAACAGCGTCTACAGACTCGCGGGCCTCTGGGATCGCTTCGACGCCTCGGGCCTCGACATCCCGGACGGGCCGGTGCTGCTGGTCGACGACATCGCCGACAGCCGCTGGACGCTCACGGTCGCGGCGCGCGAGCTGCGCCGCGCGGGGGCGACCGCCGTTCTGCCCTTCACGCTGGCCGTCCGGACGTAGGACGCCCCGCCCGAGACCTGTCCGTTCGTGTGTGCGTCAAGAACCCGGGAGAAACCGCGCGTTCGAGGCGTCAGATCCGACCGCGGGCCGGATTTCGCCCGGAGTTTCGACAGCGAACGCGGGTGCCGCTACGCCGCGGGGATCGTCGCGGTGTCGATGACGAAGCGGTAGCGCACGTCGCCGCGCACGACACGGTCGTAGGCGGCGGTGACGTCGTCGGCGCCGATCGTCTCGATCACCGATGCGATGCCGTGGTCGGCGCAGAAATCGAGCATCTCCTGCGTCTCGCGGATGCCGCCGATGTTCGATCCGGCGAGCGAGCGCCGTGCGCCGGTGAGGGAGAAGACCCTGAAGCTCTGGCGGTTCTCGGGCAGGCCGACGAAGACGAGCGCGCCGTCGAGGCGCAGCGTCGCGAGATACCGGTCGACGTCGACGTCAGCGCCGACCGTGTTGATGATGAGGTCGAATCGGCCGCGCAGCGACTTCAGCGTCGCAGGGTCTTCGGTCGCGAAGTAGTCGTTCGCGCCCAGCGCCAGGCCCTCGTCCTGCTTCGCCAGCGTGCGCGAGAGGACGCTGACATGGGCGCCCATCGCGTGCGCGATCTGCACTGCCATGTGCCCGAGGCCGCCCATCCCGATCACGGCGACGCGCTTGCCCGGGCCGGCGCCCCAGTGTCGCAGCGGCGAGTAGGTCGTGATGCCCGCGCACAGCAGCGGAGCGGCTGTGTCGAGCGGGATCGCGTCGGGGATGCGCAGCACGTAGCTCTCGTCCGCGACGATCTGGGTGCTGTAGCCGCCGTAGGTGTCGGTCCCGTCATAGGCGCGGCCGTTGTAGGTCGCGACGTTGCCCTTCAGGCAGAACTGCTCCTCGCCCGCCCGGCAGTTCTCGCACTCCCGGCACGAGTCGACGAAGCATCCGATGCCGACGCGGTCTCCGACCGCGTGCTTGGTGACCGCCGATCCGACCTCGCGCACCGTGCCGGCGATCTCGTGGCCGGGCACCATCGGGAAGATCGCGCGGCCCCACTCCTCTCGCGCCTGGTGGATGTCGGAGTGGCAGATTCCGGCATAGGCGATGTCGATCAGCACGTCGTTCGGCCCGACGTCGCGGCGCGGTACGGTGCCGCGCTCGAAAGCCTGGCCGGCGGAGTGGACGAGGAGGGCGGGAGTCGTGATCGGCATCCGAAAATCCTTTCACACGTACTCTGGAGGGATGCCGCCCGTGACCGTCATCGTGCCGTGGCGTCCGGCACCCTCTCGCGAGCCCGCATTCGATTTCCTCCTCGACTGGTACGCCCGCCGGCTGCCCGAATTCGTCGTGCAGACGGTCGACACGGACGACGACGTCTTCGTGCTCGCCGCGTGCCGCAACCGAGGGATCGAGGCGCACGAGCCCGACGAGGTCGTCGTCGTGTGCGACGCCGACACGCTGCCCGAGGCGGAGCCTCTGCGCGCGGCCGTGGCCGCGGCGCGCACGAGCGGACTGGTCCACCTCCCGTACACGCGGTACCGGTGGCTGGGGCGGAGCGGTGACGCGCAGCTGCGGTCCGGGGTGCCCGCCGACGAGTGCGAGCACGAACTCGTGATCGGAGCGTGCTCGGGCGTGTACGTGACCACGCCGCGCAGCTGGGCGCGTTCCGGCGGTCAGGACGAGCGCTTCCGCGGATGGGGATTCGAGGATGCCGCGTGGTACCTCGCGCACCAGACGCTGCTGGGCGCTGAGCCCGTCCGCCACGAGGGCAGCGTTTACGCCCTCCACCACGCGGCCGAGGTGCGCGCGGGTGCCCGCTACGAAGCCAACGCGGCGCACATGGAGCGCTATCGCGTCTTGGACCGCGACGCGACCGCGATGGCTCAGCTGGTCGCGGGCTCGCGGGCGGTCAGGAGCTCGTAGGCGATCTGCGGGCCGGGTCGCTCCGCCTGGTCCTGCGCGAGCGACTGGAGGGCCGGCATCCCGCTGAGTGCGCGCACGGCGGCCAGCGCGGCTGCGAGGTCGTCGACGTCCGCGCTGTTCGGATCGAGTGCGCGCCCGAATCCGGTGCGCTCGATCGCGGCCGCCCCGGCGAACTGATCGGTCGAGAACGGCAGCACGAGCAGCGGCACGCCCTGACCGATCGCCTCGGTGACGGAGTTGTTGCCCCCGTGGGTGACGGCCAGGCGCGCCGACGACAGCAGCCGCACCTGCGGCAGGTAGTCGCGCACGAGCCAGCCGTCGGGGATCGGTCCGAGCTCGCTGGGCGCGGTGGAGCCGGTGGCGATCGCCGCCGGCATCCCGATCCGCGCGAGAGCTTCTGCGACCCGTCGCATCACGTCCCCGCGCACCGAGAGGAAGCTGCCGAAGCTCACGTACGCGAAGTCGTTCGTGCCGGCCATCCACTCCTCGACCTGCGGGTCGACGGCTTCGACCCGGCGCGTGGAGCCGAGGAACGCGTGCGGCGGCAGCATCCGCCCATCTCCTTCGGCGAGGGGGGCGGGGTAGTTGTACAGCACGAGGTCGCCGTGCTCGCCGAAGGCGTCGGGGGTGAGCGGTGCGGCCGGGTCGAGCGCCCGCGCCGTGCGATTCCACTCGCCCGTGAAGCGCGCCGACACCTCGTCGCAGAGGACGCGCAGCTCGGCGAGCTCTGTCGGCGCAGGAGTGAAAGCGGCCGGCCAGAACGGCGGACAGCCGTACACCTCGCCTGCGACAGGCAGCGCACTCGGGTGCCCCAGCACGACGTCGGCGTACGCGATCCCGGCCGTCTGCAGCGCCAGCCGCGCGCTGAACGCGAGGTGGTCGACGATGATCGCGTCGGGCTGCACCGCCTGGACCGCGGCGAGCGTGCGGCGGCCGGCCTCCACCGGATCCCACATCAGATCGGTGAGGCGCTCGCGTGCCTGATAGCGCAGCGTCGGGACCATGCCCCGTCGTGTCGCGTCGAAGAAGCCGCGCAGCGAGTCGGACTCCGCCGGGGGCTGGTCCTCGGCGCGGATCACGCGCGCGTTGCTGCCGCGGCCCAAAGGGAGGTCGTAGCGTTCGAGCCCGAACTCCCGCACGATCGGGTCGGTCGCAGGACCCGTCGCGACGACGACGCGTTCGCCCGCGTCGCGCCACGCGGTGGCGAGTGTGGCGAGCGGCAGCAGGTGCGAGGCGTAGTCGGGGCTGAGAACCAGAAGTGTCACTGCGGAACTCCGTCGACCGCTCCGGCCGCGCGGATCAGCTCCGCCTCGTCGGCGGCGACGCCTCGGTAGACCGGCCCGAGCGCGGTGGCCATCGACTGGATCGTGAAGCTCGTGCGGACCATCTCGTGCGCGGTCTCGGCACGCTCGCCGTCGGGGGATGCCGCGGCATCGAGCGCTGCTGCGACTCCCGCCTCGAGCCGCGCGGAGTCCCAGGTCTGCGTCAGCACGCCGGTGACGCCGTCCTCCACGTAGGTCGCGGGGCCGCCACCGTCTGGGGCGACCACCATGAGGCCGGTGGCCATCGCCTCGAGGAGCGCGATGCCGAACTCCTCCTTGACGCTCGCGCAGACGTACACCCCGCCGGCCGACGTGAGCCCGGGCAGGCCGAAGCGCGCGGCGGCGAGCCACAGCGCCGCGACGTCGTTCGGGCGGTGGCCGGCGAGGATCAGTCCGGCCGCCTCACGGCCCTCCGCGGGCACCGCGGCGTCGATGCGCTCCAGCTGCTCCCGCTCGTCGAGCGAGGGTCGGTCGAGGTCACCGCCGATGAGAAGCAGGTTCGCACGCTCGCGCAGCGCCCCGGAGGCCCACGCCTCCACAAGGGTCGCCATGCCCTTGACCCGGTGGAGGCGACCGAGGCTGACCACGAGCGGCAGTGCGCGTCGATCGGCGGGCAGCCGCTCGACCAGCTCGCGCAGGTCGGCGATCGCCGGGGGAGCGGGGGCTTCGCCGGCCGCGTGCGCGCTCGCCGAGGCGACGGCACGGTCGACGACGGCGAGATCCACGCCCTCGGCGACGATCGTGTGCCGCTCGGGATGGGAGGTGATGTCGATGCCGACGAGCTGGCTCATGTCGCGCTGCAGCTGCGGCCGGGGGAACAGCACGGTGTGGGCGGCGTTCGAGGCGAGGTTCGTCACCAGGCGCGCACGGAACCAGAAATGCTCGCGCATGTCGATCGCGCCGAAGTTCTCGCGGGTCAGTGCGCCCGAGCGGTCGAGTGACCGGATCACACCGTGCGGGTCTGGGGCGACCGTGAACACGGTCGGGATGCCGAGCTCGCGGGCCACGTCGGCCGCGGCGAGGCTGCCCACGTCCGCCATCCGCAGATGGAGCAGGTCGACAGGTCCCGCGGCGCGCAGGATGCGACGGATGCCGCGGCGCGCGGTGACCCGCAGCGGCCAGGCGGCAGCAGAGGGCACGGGCTGAGCAAGGAGGGGCACCCGGCCGTACACGTGGCCGGCGGTCGCCGAGCCGATCTCGAGCAGGTCCTCGGCCGCCTGGGGGACCGGGCCGCGCGAGAGGGTGATCACCCGCTCGACTCCGGTGCTCGGGTCGGCGACGAGCGCGTCGCCGAGGCGCACGAGCAGGGTTGCTATGCCGCCGTTGTCACCGGCGCCGACTGCCGCGAGGGACGGATCGATGTCGGCGTGCAGGAACAGCTGACCGATCGTCAGGCCGCCCGCGTGGGCGACGCGGGAGTTCGGCTCGGCCTCGAGGTCGATGAGGGCGAGCCGTGCAGCCTCGGCGAGCCGGCCGTCTCCGCTCACGAGCTCCTCGAGAGCGTCGGACACGCGCGCGGCGCCGCGACGCTGCCCGAGGGCGGCGATCGCCGCGGCGCGCGCCTCTTCGCCTTCGCCACCGTCGGCGGCGACCTCCAGCAGCAGCCGGGTGGCGATCGCCGGCCGTACGAGCCCGAGCGTCTCGATGAGCCGCGCGCGGGCGCCCGGACCGATCGTGCCCTGCAACGCCGTCTCGAGGCTCACGGCGAGGGTCTCGGCCGCCGCCGTCGACCACTTCTCGAGCGTGCGCTGCGCGAGCATGCCGGTGAATCCGCCCGCCGCGACCTGGCCGATCAGGCGGCCCATCGCGTCGTACCGCGGGAGCCCGGACCCCAGAGCCCAGGCGGCGTGCTCGCGGATCGTCGGCCGCTCGTCGGAGAGAAGGGCGGTGAGCATCCGCGCCGCCTGGTCGTCGAAGATCTCGGCGAGCGCGTGCACCGCCGCGATTGCGGCGACCTGGTCGTCGCCGTTGAGCGCACTGGCCAGGACGCGGAGTGTCCGCACTCCCGGGTCGCGTCCCGCCTCGAACGCGAGGTCGTCGGCGAGGCGGATGGCCTCCACGATGCCGGGGGCGTCTCGCACCGCATCCAGCGCCGTCTGCACGCCCATGTCGTATCCCGTCGGTTCGCGCCGCGCAGTCGGCGGCGTTCGAATCGTAGCCCGCCGGGATGAGCGCGGGGGTGGGTTAGCGTGAATGGGTTCACGGCCTTGTCCTGAGGAGTTTCGATGCGGGTGGTCGCCCTCGGCGATGTCGGCGTGATCGACGACATGATGCACATCGGCGACGAGGCGATGTTCCAGGCGGCGACTGAGGAACTGCAGGCGCGCGGCATCGATGTCGTCGCGGTCTCGTCCGCTCCGGCCGAGACCGCCGTGCGCTACGGCGTCGATGCTGTGCCCCGCATCCGCTTCGACGGTCTGGACCGCGCGGAGTCCGAGGCACGGATGGCGGCCGTGCTCGCCGCCGCTGAAGGCACGGGCTCCCTGGCCGCAGGTGACCCCGCCTGGACGGTGATCGCCGCCGTGGCGGCCGCCGACGGCGTGGTGATCGCCGGCGGGGGCAACCTCGCCTCGACGTGGCCCCTGCACGTGTACGAGCGCGCCGCGCTGGCCGGTGCGGCGGCCCGCCTCGGGCGACCGGTCGTGGTGACGGGGCAGACCCTCGGACCCGACCTGCGCGGGCGTGATCGCGAGCTCGTCGCCGAGCTGCTGGCGACGGCGCGGCTCGTCGGAGTCCGAGAGTCCACGTCGTACGGGCTCGCGCACCACCTCGGGGTGGGTGCCCGACTGGGCGTCGACGATGCCTCCTTCGTCGGCCTCGCGCCCGGCGACCCGCTGCCGGGCGGCGGCGGCGTGCTCGTGAGCCTGTCGCTGTCGCTCGGTCGAGCTTCGCGCGCGGAGACCGTCGAGCGCGTCGCACGCCTCGTGGAGGCCGCGGCCGAACTGGTCGGCGGACCCGTCCGGTTCCACGCCCACTACGGCCCGCTCACCGGCACTCATGCGCGCGGTGACGCCGTACTGCACGAGGAGGTGCGTGCGCGGATGCAGGTCACCTCGACCGTCGTGCCGACGGGCGATGCGGGGGAGGCGGCATCCCTCGCCCGCTCAGCGGCTCTGCTGATCACGGGCCGCTATCACCCGGCCGTCTTCGCCGCGCCGGCCGGGGTTCCCGTGCTCGGGCTGGTGACCGATGATTACACGGCGGTGAAGCAGCGCGGCGCTCTCGCACACTGGGGGCAGGACGCGACGGTGCCGATCGTGGCGGCCGACACGGGCGGCATCCCTCGTCTCGAGGCACTGTGGGGCGATCGCGCCCGCGTCGCGGAAGCGGCGCGCGAGCGGCTGCCGCACCATCGCGGGGACGCGCGGGCGTGGTGGGATGCCGTGGCCGCCGTGTACTCCTGAATGGCCGGCGGCCGGCCGAACTGACGCACGGGAGCGCGGCTTGTCAAGGGCCTGCCCGCGGAGGAGCGCCGCACGTAACGTCACGTTCCATGGCCACCACCGAGAAGTCAGCGTCCACCGCCCGTTCGTCCAAGCGCCCCGCCCCCGGCGGAGCGGGAGCGAAATCCACCCGGCGTCAGAACGCCGAGAAGGGATTCGTGGCGTCGAAGGAGCTCGGCGAGAGCATGCAGGCCGTACTGGTCGACCTGCTCGAGCTCGCAGGGCAGGGCAAGCAGGCGCACTGGAACGTCGTCGGCCGCAACTTCCGCGACACGCACCGCATCCTCGACGAGATCATCGAGTCGGCGCGCGAGTTCAGCGACATCGTCGCCGAGCGCATGCGGGCGCTGCACGCCGTGCCGGACGGCCGCAGCGACACGGTCGCCGAGACCACGACCCTGCCGGAGTACCCGCAGGGTGAGATCGACACGACCGAGACGGTCGACCTCATCACGATCCGGCTCGAGAACACCGTCTCGACGATCCGAGGGGTGCACGACGACGTCGAGGAGGAGGACCCGACCAGCGCCGACATCCTTCACGCGATCATCGAGAAGCTCGAGCAGTACGCGTGGATGGTCAGCGCCGAGAACCGCAAGCCCGCGGGCGGGCGGTCCTGATTCCGCTGCGGCTCACTCCGCGGGGTACGGCCTCTCCTTGAGGAGGGTGGCAAGCTGCACTGCGTTCCGCGCGAGCGTCGCCGTGGCCTGAGCCACTTTGGGTGCTGCGAGGCTACGGCCGCCGTCGGGAAGGGGCGAGCCCCTTGACACGCGTTGGCGCAGTGGCGGATACGCTCGATCCGACAGCTCGAGCGGGAGGCGATCATGAGCCAGGCGAGTGAGCAGGAGTTTCCGGCGCTGATCGTGATGGGCGTGTCCGGCGCGGGCAAGTCGACGGTCGCTGCGGCCGTCGCTCAGCGCGCGGATGCGGTGTTCCTCGACGCGGACGACTTCCACCCGGCCTCCAACGTCGCCAAGATGGCCGCGGGCACTCCGCTCGCCGACGCGGATCGCTGGCCGTGGCTGGAAGCCGTCGGCGACGAGATCGCCCGCCGCACGGACGCCGGCGAGCGTGTCGTGGTGGCGTGCTCGGCGCTGAAGCGCGCGTACCGCGACGTGCTGCGCGATCGAAGCGGCAGTGTCTGCTTCGCGCTGCTGGACGGGTCGGCCGACCTGATCGGAGAGCGCGTCGGCGCGCGCGCCGGGCACTTCATGCCCGCGACCCTGCTCGGCTCGCAGCTGGTCGCCCTCGAGCGGCTGCAGCCCGACGAAGCGGGTTTCGCGGTCGACATCGCCCAGCCGCCCGGGCAGGTCGCCGACACCGTGGTCGCCTGCTGGCGCGACATCGCCGAGCTTGCCGATCGCCGGTCGCGCGAGAGCTGAGCTCGCCGAGCGCCCGGTGCCTCGACCGGGCATTCCGAAACCCCCGAACGAAGGAGAGCCGCATGGCCGGCAGATTCGACCTCGACGTCACCACTATCGGCGAGCTTCTCGACGACCCGCAGGCGCGGGCAGTCATCGACGAGATCGTGCCGGAGCTGCCGGACCACCCGATGGTGGGCATGGTGAAGGGGATGTCGGCCAACACCGTGCTGGCGATGGCCGGCGGTCGTCTGCCGGCCGACAAGGTCGCGCAGCTCACCACCCGGATCAGCGCGCTGTAGCCCGCGGGCGGATCGCTCCGCGGCTTGCACGTCGCGTCCTTGACCGTTCCGGTCGGGTAGCGTAGCGACACCCAGCCGAAGGAGCGTCCTTGGACCTCGACGTCGTCGATCCCGGCCTGCGCCCCGCGCTGCGGCGCGCACCGGTGCTGAACCTCGAGAACCGGATCCTCCTCCGGGCGCTCGGACCCTTGTCGCGGCTGGCACCCGGCAGGAAGACCGCGGGCGTCGAACGCCGGGTCGTCCGAGAGGGCGCAGTGAACGTCCGAGTCCACACGCCGGAACTGGCCACCGGCGCCGCGCTGCTGTGGATCCACGGGGGCGGACTCGTGCTCGGCTCGGCGAGACTCGATGATCGGGTGTGCGGCGAGACGGCTCAGGACCTCGGGGTGACGGTCGTGTCGGTGGACTACCGGCTCGCGCCGAAGCATCCGTTCCCCGCGGCGATCGATGACAGCCATGCCGCGTGGCGGTGGCTGGCCGCGCACGCGGATGACCTGGGAATCGACCTCGATCGTGTCGCGGTCGGCGGTCAGAGTGCGGGCGGCGGACTCGCCGCGTGCCTCGTCCAGCGCCTCCACGACGAGGGCGCCAGGGTGGCCGCGCAGTGGCTGTTCTGTCCGATGCTCGATGACCGCACCGCCGCGGAACGCGCGCACGATGCGACCGGCCATCACGTCTGGAACAACCGATCCAATCTGGTCGGCTGGTCCTCGTACCTCGGTCAGGCGCCGGGCGCGGCATCCGTGCCGCCGTATGCCGTGGCCGCACGTCGCGAGGACCTCTCCGGCCTGCCGTCGACGTGGATGTACACGTCCGACATCGAGCTCTTCCACGATGAGGACGTGGCCTACGCCCGGCGTCTGTCCGCTGCCGGTGTCGAGGTCACTCTCGAGATCGTCCGGGCTGCTCCGCACGGCTTCGAGGCGTGGGCGCCCGACACCCCGCCCGCGCAGGCGCTGTTCGCCGGCGCTCGAGCCTGGCTCGGCGCGCAGCTGTCGGATCAGCCCTGATCGCGCCAGGAGTGCCGTGGGGCGAAGCCCAGCAGCCGCCGGGCCTTGTGGATCGACAGGAGTGTGTCGTGATCGCCGAACTCGGCGACCACGGGAACGTCGGGGAACACCTCGGCGATCAGCTCGTGGTTCGGGCGTGACATCACCGTGTCGGCCGCGGCGATGATGAACCGGTCGAATCCGGGCGGCGCGGCCGCCAATGCACGATCGATCGCCTGAGCGCCGTCGCGGGCGTCGATGTAGCCCCAGAGATTCCACTTGCGCAGAGTGGGGTCGGCCTCGAACGAGGGGAACTCGGCGTAGTCCTCGGGCACCATCACGTTCGAGAAGCGCAGCGCGGTGATCGACAGGTCGGGGTGCCAGCGCACCAGCTCGGTCGCGAGCTGATCCTCGAGCACCTTCACGATCGAGTAAACGCTCTCGGGGCGGGCGGCGTACTCCTCGTCCACGGGGATGTACGGCGGCGGCACGTCGAACGGCAACCCGAGCACCGTCTCGCTCGAGGCGTAGACGATGCGACGGATGCCGAGCCGCACCGCCGCCCAGAACACGTTGAAGGTGCTCGCCATGTTGTTGTGGAATGTGGCGACGTCGGTGCGGATGCCGGGCGCCGGGACCGCTCCGAGGTGGACGACCGCATCGAAGGAGTCTGAACGGTCCACGCCGCCCAGCGCGTCGACCACCTGCCCGTATTCGGTGAGGTCGACCTGCACGAACCCCGGCTCACGGGCCCCGACGATGTCGAGCCCCACGACATCGTGCCCCGCATCCCGCAGTTCTCGCAGGACGACCGAGCCGAGTTTGCCGGTGGAACCGGTGAGTGCGATGCGCATGGGTTCCAGCCTGTCACGGGATGGGGTTGGAGGCCGGACGCCGTCAGACTTCGGACGCCTGTGGCGCCGCCGTGGACTGCCGGACGATCAGGTGCGTGGGCAGGGGAGTGTCCTCGGTGACGCTGTCGGGCTCTTCGACCGCCACCAGCACCTTCTGCATGATGAGCTCCCCCAGGGCGGCGAAGTCCTGGCGCACCGTGGTCAGCGGCGGATAGAGGTACGCGGCCTCGGGCACATCGTCGAAGCCGATCACACTGACGTCCTCCGGCACCCGCAGACCGCGCTCGCGAAGCGCGGAGAGCACGCCGATCGCCAAATGGTCGTTCGCGGCGAAGATCGCCGTGCCCGGTTCGATGTCGAGCTCGCCGCCGATCCGATGCCCACTCGCGGCCGACCAGTCTCCGAACAGGGGATCGACGGCCTCGAGCCGGCGCGCGGCGAGCTCGTCGCGCCAGCCGCGCACGCGCTCGAGCGCGTCAGGGGCGCGGCTCGAGCCGGCCACGTGCAGGATCCGGGTATGGCCGAGTTCGGCGAGGTGCCGGACGGCTGCCCGGGCTCCGCGGTACTGGTCGATCGAGACGATGAGCGGACTCCGCCGGCCCGTCGACGCCGCCGCGACCACCGGGATGCTGAGATCCAGGCCCCGGACCACCTCGAGCACGCCGACGTCCACGACGATCAGGACGATCGCGTCGACGCGCTGCCTGAGCAGTCCTTCGATGACCCCGCGCACACCGTCAGGATCGGGATCCAGCGCGCTCACCGTCTCGACGTTGTACCGCTCGGCGCGGGCGGCGAAGTTGAAGCTCATCGCGATCGACGTCGGCCCGTAGTCCGAGACGCCAGGTGCCACGAGTCCGATCGTGCGAGTCCGGCGGGTGACGAGCGCTCGCGCGGCCGGGGACGGGCTGTAGCGCAGCTGCGCGATCGCATGCTCGACGCGTTCGCGCGTCGCCGGCCGCACGTTGGGCAGGTCGTTCAGAACGCGCGACACCGTCTGGTGCGAGACTCCCGCGAGCCGCGCCACGTCGAAGATGTTCGCCGCGCGCGCCGACTTGTCATCCGTCACTCCGTCCCACCGCCCGTCGGGGGCGTCGGGAACGAGGCGGTCTCGCTGTATTCGTCCGGCTGGGCGACCAGGGCCATGAGGGAGTCGACCGTGAGGTCCTCCGACGGCAGCGTCTCGACGATGCGCCCGGCGCGCAGCACCGCGACGCGGCTCGCGACCCGCAGCACCTCCTCGAGCTCGGCCGAGATGAACACGACCGACAGTCCGTTGTCGGCGAGTTCTCCCACCAGATTCTGGATCTCGACCTTCGCACCCACATCGATCCCGCGCGTCGGCTCGTCGAGCACGATCACCCGCGGCGAGAGCGCCAGCAGCCGGGCGAGCAGCACCTTCTGCTGGTTGCCGCCCGACAGAGTTCCCGCCGGGCGATCCGGATCCGCGGGGCGGATGTCGAGCGCCTCGATCCAGCTCATCGCCAGTTCGCGGCGACGTTGCGGTCGCATGCGACGGAGGATGCCGCGCTCGGCCTGGAGCGCCAGCGTGATGTTCTCCTGCACGCTCAGTTCGCTGATGATGCCCTCGCCGCGACGGTTCTCCGAGGAGTAGACGACGCCGAACGAGATCGCCTTGCGCGGGCTGCTCAGATCGACCGGCTGCCCGCTGATCGTGATGATTCCGGCATCCACCCGGTCGATCCCCGACAGCGAGCGCGCGAGCTCGGTGCGCCCCGAGCCCAGCAGCCCGGCCAGCCCCAGCACCTCGCTCTCCGCCAGCTCGACGTCGGCGCCGGTGATGCCGGGCGTGCGGGTGATTCCTGCACCCCGGATGACCGGCACCGCCTCGGGCGGAGCGGGCTCGACGCGGGCCCGCGTGCCGAGTTCGGCGGCGCTGCGGCCGAGCATCTTCTGCACGAGGTCGATCCGCAGGAGGTCCGACGGGACGTACTCGCCGACGAGCCTGCCGCCGCGCAGCACCGTGATGCGGTCGCAGATCTCGTAGACCTGCTCGAGGAAGTGCGACACGAACAGGATCGCGACCCCGCGTTGGGTGAGATCGCGCATGACTCGGAAGAGCTCGGCCACCTCGTCCACGTCGAGGCTCGACGTCGGCTCGTCGAGGACCAGCACCCGGACGTCGGTCGAGATCGCCCGGGCGATCGCGACGAGCTGCTGAACAGCGAGCGAGTGGGTGCCGAGGATGGACGCCGGATCCAGGTCCAGTCCCAGCTCGCCGAGTACGTCCTTCGCCCGCGCCCGCATCGCCTTCCAGTCGATCAGCCCCAGCCGGCGCGGCTCGCGGCCCAGACAGATGTTCTCGGCCACCGTGAGATTCGGCAGGAGATCGATCTCCTGGTAGACGGTGCTGATGCCGGCGAGCTGCGCGTCGTGGGGGGTCCGGAAACGCATGATGCGCCCGTCGAGTTCGAGCACCCCTTCATCCAGGGGGATCGCGCCGGTGACGGCCTTGATCAGGGTGGACTTCCCGGCGCCGTTCTCGCCCATGAGCGAGTGGACCTCACCGGCGAACATCCGGAACGCGACGTCGTCGATGGCCGCATCCGCACCGAAGCGCACCGTCGCCCCGGACAGCTGCAGCAGCGGCCGCGCGTCCTCCATCAGGCCATTATCCCGGCGACGGAGTTCGCGACCGCTCTGCGTGGGCGTGATGTCGCCTCCCGCGCTGTCGCCGGCGCTATCGCCGTCGTTGCGAGCGGGCGACGATGACCCGCTGCACCACGATGAACAGCAGCAGCAGCGCGCCGATGATGATCTGGGTCCATGCCTGCTCGGCACCCATGAACGAGATCACCTTCTTGATCGTGCCGTAGACGAGCACGCCGATGAGGGAGCCCAGGACGTAGCCGGTTCCGCCGGTGAGGAGCGTGCCGCCGATGACGACGGCGGCGATCGCGTCGAGCTCGGTGCCGATGCCGTTGCGCGGATACCCCGCGCCCGAGTACGCCGTGAGCAGCAGGCCCGCCAGGCCGCCGCACACCCCGCTGATGACGTAGACCGTGATCTTGGTGCGCGCGACATTCAGTCCCATCAGCCGCGCGGACTGCTCACCGCCGCCGATCGCGTAGACGGTCCGGCCGAAGCGGGTCCACAGCAGCACGTACGCGGCGATCGCGACGGCCAGGAGCGCGATGATCCCGGTCGGAGTGATGTACCACCCGCCGACCTGGAATCGCGTGCGCTGCAGCCAGAGCACCGCCGGGTCTTCGACGCGGATCGACGAGAGACTCACGACGAACGCCAGGCCGCGGGCGAGGAAGAGCCCCGCCAGCGAGGCGATGAACGGCTGCACGTCGAAGTAGTGCACCAGCACCCCGATGAGCAGCCCGATCAGCGCGCCCGAGACGAGCATGACCGGGATGGCGACGACCGCGGGGAGCCCCTGCGCCAGCAGACTCGCGCCGAGGATGCCGGTGAAGGCCATGACCGAGCCCACCGACAGGTCGATGCCGCCGGTCAGGATCACGAAGGTGAGTCCCACGGCGAGGACCAAGAGGTACGCGTTGTCGAGCAGCAGGGCGGAGATGTTGCCGGGGCTCAGGAACCTCGGGAACCTGGCCTGCGCCGCTGATGAGCAGCACGATCAGGATCGCGACGGCGGCGAACGTCGGCATGAGCGACGCGCGCCGGCTCATGAACGTCGCGTACCGCGACTTAGCGTCGGAGCGAGGCGGAGCGAGTTCGAGGCTCTTCGTCATGACGCCACCTTCACTCGGGAGTCGGTATCGGACCCGCGGCGGTCTCGCGTCGATCTCATCGCGTGCCGCGCCCACTGGTGCAGCCGCGGAGACTGGACGAGGACCACCACGATCACCACGAGCGCGAAGAACACCGGACTCTGCGCCGACGGGACGCCGAGGAACAGGATCGTGGCCTCGAGGGTCTGGATCGTGAGCACGCCGATGACGGTGCCCGCGATCGTGAACTTGCCGCCCATGAGAGACGTGCCGCCGAGGACCACGGCGAGGATCGCGTACAGCTCGATGAACAGGCCGGCCGCATTGGCGTCGGCGGCGCGGATGTTCGAGCTGTAGATGATGCCCGCGATGCCAGCGAGCAGCCCGCTCGCCGCATACGCGCTGAAGACGATGCCTCGTGCGCGCACCCCGGCGAGCCTGCTCGCCTCGGGGTTGATGCCCACCGCTTCGGTGAGCACGCCCAGCGCGGTGCGGCGCTCGATGAGCGCGATGATCGCGATCGCGGCGATCGAGATCAGGAACGCGAACGGCAGGCCGATCAGGTACCCGGTCGCGATGAACTCGTACGGCGGGCTGTTCACGGTCGTGATGAAGCCCTCCGTGATCAGCAGGGCGACGCCGCGCCCGGCGAGCATGAGTACCAGCGTGGCGATGATGGGCTGGATGCCGACCACCGCGACCAGGAAGCCGTTCCACACCCCGAGCACGAGTGCCACGGTGATCGCGACGACCAGGGCGACGAGCACGGTGCCGAGGCTGCCGGGTTCGGGGGACGCGTCGATGATCGTGAGGGCGACCGCCCCCGAGACTGCCATGATCGCGCCGACCGACAGATCGATGCCGCGCGTCGCGATCACGATCGTCATGCCCAGGGCGACGAGCATGAGCGGTGCGCTGTTGCGCAGGATGTCGATGAGCGCCCCGTACAGCTCGCCGTTGCGCACCGTGACGAGGATGAACTGCGGCCGCGCGATCGTGTTGATGGCGATGAGTGCGAGCAGTGCGACCACGGGCCAGAACAGCCGGTGCTTCACGATCGTCTTCATGCGACGCGCTCCTCTCTCTGGTTGGCGATGTAGTCGATGAGGTCGTCGATCGTGACGCCGCTCGAGTCGAGCTCGCCGATCTTGCGGCGATCGCGCATCACCACGACCCGCTGGGCGAGACGCAGCACCTCTTCGAGCTCCGAGGAGATGAACACGACCGACAGCCCGTCGGCACTGAGCTCCGCTACCTTCCGCTGGATGTCGGCCTTCGCACCGACGTCGATGCCGCGGGTGGGTTCGTCCAGCACGATGAGCTCGGGCGCCGTCGCCAGCCACCGCGCCAGCAGCACCTTCTGCTGATTGCCTCCGGAGAGGTTGCCCGCGAGCATGGTGGGGTCGGCGGGGCGCACGCCGAGCGCGGCCATGTACTCCGCCACGACGGCATCCGCTTCGGCCCGGCCGATCTTGCGCAGCGCTCCGCGTCGTGCCTGGATGCCGAGCACGATGTTCTCCGCGACCGTCAGGTCGGCGATGATGCCCTCGGCCCGCCGGTTCTCGGACGAGAAAGCGATCCGGTTCTCTATCGCCTGCCGCGGAGAGGAGTGCTTCGTCGGTCGGCCGTTCACCTCGACCTGCCCCGACTCCGCCCGGTCGGCGCCGTAGAGCAGGCGGACGAGCTCCGTGCGGCCGGAGCCGAGAAGTCCGGCGATCCCGACGACTTCGCCGTCGTAGACCTCGATGTCTGCGGGCTCCATGACGCCCCGGCGTCCGATCCCGGTCGCACGCAGGACGGGCGTTCCCGATCGGTCGATCGAGCGGTCGGCCACCGAGGCGAGTGCGGCGAGCTCGTCGAGCTCGCGGCCGATCATCTTGGTCACGAGCTGCCCTCGGGGCAGATCCGCGACGAGATACTCGCCGACGAGCTGCCCGTTGCGCAGCACCGTGATGCGGTCCGACAGCTCGTAGACCTGGTCGAGGAAGTGGCTCACGAAGAGAATCGCGACGCCCCGGGCGCGCAGGTCGCGGATGACGGCGAACAGCTGCTCGACTTCGCCGCGATCGAGGCTGGAGGTGGGCTCGTCGAGGATGAGGACCTTGGCGTCGAGCACCATGGCGCGTCCGATCGCGATGAGCTGCTGGATCGCGATCGAATGGCTGGAGAGCATCGAGCGGGTGTCGATCGACAGGCCGAGGCTCTGCAGATGGCTCTCGGCGTGCCGGTGGGTCGCCCTCCAGTCGATGCCGCCGCCGCGGCGGGGCTCGTGGCCGAGCATGACGTTCTCGCCCACCGACAGGTTGGCGCAGAGGTTCACTTCCTGGTACACGGTGGAGATGCCGGCATCCTGCGCATCCGCGGTGCTGGCGAAGCTCTGCTCCTGCCCGCTGACGCGGATGGATCCGGCATCCACCGGATAGACCCCGGTGAGGGCCTTGATGAGGCTGGACTTGCCGGCGCCGTTCTCGCCCATGAGCGCGTGCACCTCGCCGGGTCGGAGGGAGAAGTCGACGCCGTCCAGGGCGAGGACGCCGGGGAACCGGACCGTGATCCCGGTCATCTCGACGACCGGGGGGGCTGCGCTGTCCGCGTACATGGTGACTCAGCTGCCTTTCCGAGCTTCATCGCTGCACGTCGGCCGGGGGACCTCGGCGGCCCCCCGGCGACGTGCTCTCGACCTACCTTGCTACAAGATGGGCCGGGTTCGAGTGGGATCAGTACAGGCGCTCGTCGAGGACTTCGGCGGCCTGCTCCTGCGTGAACGTCTGGTCCTCCACGTAGACCTTCTTCTCGACCTCGTTGCCGGCAAGGACATCCTTCACGAGTCCGGCGGCGAGCTCGCCGAGGAGCGGGTTGCACTCCACGATGAAGTTGATCTTGCCGTCGACGAGAGCCTGCATGCCGTCCTTGACCGCGTCGATCGACACGATCTGGATGTCGACCCCCGGCTCGGCTCCGGCTGCCTCGATCGCCTCGATAGCACCCAGCGCCATGTCGTCGTTGTGCGCGTAGACCAGGTCGATGCCGTCGACGCCGTACTTCTGGAGGAAGCCCTCCATGACCGTCTTGCCGCCGTCGCGGGTGAATTCACCCGTCTGCGAGTCGATCTTCTCGATCGCCGTGCCCTCGGTGGCCTCGTCGAAGCCCTCGGCGCGGTCGTTGGCCGGCGCCGAACCGGTCGTGCCCTCGAGCACGACCATCTTCGTCGCGGTGTCGCCGAACGTCTCGGCGGCCCACTCGCCCGCCATGACGCCTTCCTTCTTGAAGTCCAGACCGACCCAGCTGGCGAACAGATCGTCGGATGCCGTGACGGTGCGGTCTTCCAGCACGACCGGGATGCCGGCATCCGCAGCCTCCTGCAGCACGTCGTCCCAGCCGTCTTCGACGATCGGGGCGATCACGATGGCGTCCACACCCTGGTTGATGAAGTCGCGCACTGCGGCGATCTGTGCGGCCGTGTCGTTGTCGGCCGCGTTGAACGTCAGCTCGAAGCCGTTCTCGGCCGAGAACGCCGTCTTCATCGACTCCGTGTTGGCGCTGCGCCATCCGGACTCCGACCCGGTCTGAGCGAAGCCGACCGAGATCGGGCCGTCGCCCCCCGCGTCGCCGCCGTCGCCGCTGTCGCCGCTCGTAGCGCAGCCGGTCGCGACCAAAGCCAGCGCTGCCAGCAGGGCACCACCGGCGAGGATCTTCTTGCTCATGTCCACAAACCTCCTCGTTCGGGTTCCGGCCTCAGTGCCGGCTGTCGTCGCGGGGTTCAGGCCCGCATCGTGACTGAATGTTAGCCTTCACATTCCACATGGCCGCAAGATGTGAGCGGTAACATTTCGATAACGGACGGTGTATGACTGTTGTTGAATTTCGCCGTGGACGGGGGTAGGGCCGCGCAGAGGTGAGCGATCACATCGTGCACCCGTGGTTGCATCCGCGCCTCTCCACCCGTCACGGCGCACGCCCCGCCCATTAGCCTGGGCCCATGAGCGCACCCTCGTCTGCACGGCCGAACGGCCGCGTCGGCGTGCGCGAGGTGGCCCGGGCGGCCGGAGTGTCGACGCAGACGGTGTCGCGCGTCATCAACGACCATCCCGGCATCCGCCCCGAGACCCGGCAGCGGGTGCAGGACGCGATGGCCGCGCTCGACTACCGGGTGAACAACGCGGCCCGGGCGCTCGGCACCAGCCGCACGCGCACGATCGGCATCCTCGCGTCCGACGCGAGCATGTACGGACCGGCGGTCGGCATCCTCGCGCTCGAGGCGGCGGCGCGCGCCGCCGGACGCTGGGTCACCGCCGCGTACGCGGATGCCGGCGACGAGGCATCAGTGATCGAGGCGGGACGCCACCTGTTCGCGCAGGGCGTGGACGGGATCGTCGTCGTGGCGCCGCACGCCCGCACGCTGTCGGCCCTGGATTCCGCGGGACTGGGGGTGCCCGTGGTCGCCCTTCACGGTCCGGATGCCGCGACGCTGCAGCGGGACGCCGCCCGGATCGCGGTCGACCATCTCGTCGATATCGGCCACACGCGCATCTCCCACCTGGCCGGACCGCTGGACTGGATCGAAGCCCTCGCGCGCGCCGAGGGATTCGCCGCGGCGCTCGCCGCCCGAGGGATGAGCTCGGCCGGGGTGTCGCGGGGCGACTGGAGTGCGGCATCCGGCCTCGCGGCGGCGGCGGGCATCGGGCGCGACGTCCGCGACGGCGACGGACCGACCGCCGTGTTCGTGGCGAACGACCAGATGGCACTCGGACTGATGGCCGGTCTGGTCGATGCCGGCTTCTCGGTGCCGGGGGACGTCAGCGTGGTGGGCGTCGACGACAACCCGGATGCCGCGTTCTACCGCCCGGCGCTGACGACCGTTCGGCTCGACGTCGAGGGAGAGGCCGCCCGTTGCATCGCAGACGTGCTGGGACTGCCCGCTCCGGCTGCTCCCGCGGCTCCGGTGCTGGTTCGCCGAGCCTCGTCCGCGGCGCCCTGAGCCCCGGACGGCCGCCGAGTGCACGGAACCCCGCCGAGTGCACGGCTGGTCGCCGAGTGCACGGCTTGTCGCCGCGTGGAACCCGTGCGCTGGGCGGGATGCCGTGCACTCGCCGACCGCTCGGGTTGGCCCTCGGGCATGTTACCGGTAACATGACGCGGACACGTCACTCGACGAGGAGACCACCGTGAACAGTTCCACCGCTGACAGCGAGCGGGAGGCGATCCTGGCGGGACGCACGGCTCTGGGGATCGAGCTGGGGTCGACCCGCATCAAGGCCTGCCTGATCGCCGATGACGGCGCGGCCGTGCTCGCGGTCGGCAGCCACGACTGGGAGAACGAGTTCCAGGACCGCGTGTGGACGTACGCCCTCGAGGACGTGTGGACCGGCATCCGCTCCGCGTACGCGCAGCTGGTCGCCGACGTCGAGCGCCGCCATGACGTGCGGCTCGGGACGATCGGCGCGATCGGCGTCTCAGCGATGATGCACGGGTATCTGGCGTTCGATGCGGATCGCGAGCTGCTCGTGCCGTTCCGCACCTGGCGCAACACAACCACCGGACCTGCGGCCGCCGAGCTCAGCGCGCTCTTCGGCACCAACATCCCGCTGCGGTGGTCGATCGCGCATCTGTACCAGGCCGTGCTCGACGATGAGCCGCACGTGCCGCGCATCGCCTCGCTCACGACTCTCGCCGGGTACGTGCACGCGAAGCTCACGGACCGCGACGTGCTGGGCGTCGGGGATGCCTCGGGGATGTTCCCGATCGATTCCGCGACCCGCGACTACGACACCGAGCTGCTGCGCCGGTTCGACGGCCTCGTCGCCGAGCGCGCGCCCGGCCTGCGGGTGACCGACCTGCTGCCCGACGTGCTGACCGCCGGAGACCCGGCCGGAGAGCTGACGTCCGAGGGTGCCGCGCTTCTGGACCCTTCGGGCGCGCTGCGCCCCGGCATCCCGCTGTGTCCGCCCGAGGGCGACGCCGGCACCGGGATGGTCGCGACGAACGCGGTCGCCCCCCGCACCGGCAACGTCAGCGCCGGCACGAGCATCTTCGCGATGGTCGTGCTCGAGAGGCCGCTCGAGCGGGTGCATCATGAACTCGACCTCGTGACGACCCCGGCGGGCGATCCGGTCGCGATGGTGCACTGCAACAACGGGGCGAGCGAGCTCGCGGGCTGGGTCGGCATGTTCGGCAGGTTCGCCACCGCCGCGGGGACGCCCGTCGACGCGGATGCCGCCTTCGACGCGCTCTTCCGCGAGGCGCTCGACGGCGAAGCGGATGCCGGGGGTCTGCTGGCCTACAACCATCTGGCCGGCGAGCCGATCGCGGGGCTCGAAGAGGGCCGCCCTCTGTTCGTGCGCACGCCCGAGAGCCGCCTGACGCTCGCGAACTTCATGCGAGCCCAGCTCTACGGGGTGTTCGGCACACTGAGCCTCGGCATGCGGGTGCTCGCGGAGGAGGGCGTCGCGCTGGACCGCATGTTCGCGCACGGAGGCATGTTCCGCACCGCCGGGGTCGCCCAGCGCTTCCTCGCGGGCGCCCTGGATGCCCCCGTCGCGGTCGGCGAGACCGCGTCGGAAGGCGGCGCGTGGGGCATGGCCGTACTCGCCGCGTACCTGTCGCACGCCGCCGGGGGCGATCTGAGCGGCTACCTCGACGACCGGGTGTTCGCCGGCGCGCCGGTCGAGGTCGTCGATCCCCGCCCCGAAGACGTCGGCGGGTTCTCGGCGTACCTGGACCGTTACCGCGCCGGGCTCGTCGTCGAGCGCGCGGCCGTCGAAGCCCTCTGAACCCGACCCCATCGTGTCCCCCTCTTGCTCATCCATGTCCCGAACTTCGCCGCCTGGGGCTCGCCGCAGCGGTGAACTTCGGGACATGATCGCCCCCCGCACGCCCAAGGAGACTCCATGACCCGCACCAAGCTGAACACGACGCTCGACTCGTACGAGGTCTGGTTCGTCACCGGCAGCCAGAACCTCTACGGAGAGGAGACGCTCCGCCAGGTCGCCGAGCAGTCGCAGGCCGTCGCCGACGGCCTCGGCGAGCTGCCGGTCAAGGTCGTCTGGAAGCCGGTGCTGAAGGACTCCGAGAGCATCCGGCGCCTCGCGCTCGAGGTGAACGCGCGCGACGACGTCATCGGGGTGATCGCGTGGATGCACACGTTCAGCCCCGCGAAGATGTGGATCGCCGGTCTCGACGCGCTGCAGAAGCCGTTGCTTCACCTGCACACGCAGGCGAACGTCGAGCTGCCCTGGGCCGACATCGACTTCGACTTCATGAACCTCAACCAGGCGGCCCACGGCGACCGCGAGTTCGGCTACATCCAGACGCGCCTCGGTGTCGCGCGCAAGACCGT
Organism: uncultured Actinomycetota bacterium; assembly: GCA_963750955.1. GTDB lineage: Bacteria > Actinomycetota > Actinomycetes > Actinomycetales > Microbacteriaceae > Microbacterium. The sequence continues at coordinate 422,398 of CAVVSI010000004.1, read as the reverse complement.
CGTCGGCCATGTCAGCAACCCGGTCGTTCGGCAGCAGGTCGAGGACTGGCAGCGCGCCGCCGCCGGATGGACGGCATCCCGCACTCTGAAGCTCGCCCGCTTCGGCGACAACATGCGCTACGTCGCCGTCACCGAGGGCGACAAGACCGAAGCCGAACTGCGTTTCGGCGTGCAGGTGAACACCTGGGGCGTGAACGAGCTCGCGGATGCCGTCACTCAGGCTGAGGATGCCGACATCGACGACCTCGTCGCTGAGTACCAGGAGCTGTACGACGTGCAGCCTGCGCTGCGCGACCGGGGAGAGCGTCACCAATCGCTCCGCGACGGCGCGGCGATCGAGCTGGGACTGCGGTCGTTCCTCGAGGAGGGCGGCTTCGGCGCGTTCACCACGAGCTTCGAGGATCTGGGTGCTCTCACGCAGCTGCCCGGTCTCGCCGTGCAGCGGCTCATGGCCGAGGGCTACGGATTCGGCGCGGAGGGCGATTGGAAGACGGCCATCCTCGTGCGCGTCGCGAACGTGATGGGCGCAGGACTTCCCGGTGGTGCGAGCCTCATGGAGGACTACACCTACGACCTCGTCCCCGGTGCCGAGCGGATCCTCGGAGCGCACATGCTCGAGGTCTCACCCTCGCTCACGACCGCGAAACCGCGCCTCGAGGTGCATCCGCTCGGCATCGGCGGCAAGGCGGACCCGGTCCGCCTGGTCTTCACGGCCGATCCCGGCCCGGCGCTCGTGGTCGCGATGAGCGACATGCGCGAACGGTTCCGCCTGGTGGCCAACGTCGTCGAGAACGTCGAGGCCCCCGACCTGCCCAAGCTGCCGGTCGGCCGCGCGATCTGGAAGCCCCAGCCCGACTTCGCCACGAGCGCCGCCTGCTGGCTGGCGGCCGGCGCCGCGCATCACACGGTCATGACGACGGCGGTCGGCATCGAGGTGTTCCGCGACTTCGCCGAGATCGCCAAGACCGAGCTCGTCGTGATCGACGAGACGACCACGGTGCGCGGCTTCCAGAGCGAGCTGCGCTGGAATCAGGCGTACTACCGCCTCGCTCAGGGTCTCTGACGGATCAGCCAGAGCACGTCGCGACCGAACGATTCCAGCAGCAGAGCCAGCGCGACCAGCACCACGAGGAGGGCTGCCCACGACGGCAGCACGCCGGAGGCGGCGATCACCAGGGAGATCCCCGCCGCCGCCGTGACGACCTTCCGCCAGTACCGCGGCGGCAGGGTGGCGCGCATCCAGGGCAGCACCCATCCTGCCGCGACGAACGCATAGCGCAGCATCCCGATCACCAGGACCCACCAGCCGAGATCGCGTGCGACGTAGGCGCTGAGGATCAGAAGCAGGAACGCGTCGACCTCCAGATCGAATCGCGCCCCGAGCTCGCTGATGCTGCCGGTGCGGCGGGCGAGCCAGCCGTCCACCGCATCCAGCGCCAGCGCCGGGGCGCTCAGCCCGACCAGCAGCGGAACGGCGATCGGCTCGGTGAAGGAGGTGGCGACCATGCCGGTGAGAACGCCGACCAACGTCGAGCGGAGGGCGGTCGCCGCGTTCGCCCACCCGAAGACGGCGGCGTGACGCTCACGCAACCCCCTGGCCAGCAGTGCGTTCGACACGACAAGGTAGAGGAGTCCGGCGATCCACCCGGCCGCCGACAGCGCGTCGAACCGGCCGACGACGGCCAGACCGGCGACGCCGCCGAGGACCGAGAGGAGCGGAGCGAGATGAACAGGTCGCATCGTACGAGCCGTCTCCTCCCCGGGCATGCCGTGCATGAGACCCATCCTGCACGCCCGGCGTGCCCCCCGCCGGGGTCGCCACGGTGATGCACGCCTCGGCATTCTGGCTGGAAGCGCCCGGTTCCGGAGCGCTCCGCCTCGAAGACGTCGCGGACCCGCAGCCCGGCGAGGTGCTGGTGCGCACGCGGTACACGGGCATCAGCCGCGGCACCGAGTCCCTCGTGTTCCTCGGCCGGGTCCCGGCCGACGAGGCGCAGCGGATGCGTGCGCCGTTCCAGGCGGGCGACTTTCCCGCACCGGTCAAGTACGGCTACCTCAACGTCGGCGTCGTCGAGCGCGGCGACGACGCTCTCGTCGGCCGCACCGTCTTCACGCTCTTCCCGCACCAGTCCGCCTTCGTCGTCCCCGCATCGGCCGTCGCGGTCGTCCCCGACGACGTCCCCGCCCGTCGCGCCGTTCTCGCCGGCGCGGTCGAGACCGCCGTGAACGTGCTCTGGGATGCCGCCCCGCTTGTCGGCGATCGCGTCAGCGTGATCGGGGCGGGCATGATCGGATGCGCCGTCGCCCGCCTGCTGAGCGGCGTGCCCGGCGTCGACCTCGCCCTCGTCGACGTGGACCGCTCGAAGGAGGCCGCCTGCACGGCGCTCGGCGTCAGGTACGCGCATCCGGACGACGCGCCGGCAGAGCGCGATCTGATCATCGACACCAGCGGCTCGGAGGACGGGCTGCAGCTCGCCCTGCGATCGGCCGCCGTCGAGGGCGAGATCATCGAGGCGAGCTGGTTCGGCGATCGCGCCGTCAGCCTGAACCTGGGCGGGCAGTTCCACTCGCGCCGGCTCACGATCCGCTCGAGCCAGGTCGGCATGGTGGCCCCGCGGCGGCGTGCGAGCCGCCGCACGGCGGACCGGCTCGCACTCGCAATGCAGCTGCTCGCCGACCCGGCCTTCGACGCGCTCATCACCGGCAGTTCCCCGTGGCAGGAGCTGCCCGCAGTGATGGCCGCCATCGCGGACGGCGGACTGCCGGGGCTCTGCCACACGATCGACTGGGGGGATACCGGATGACCTACTCCGTGACCGTGCGCGATCACATGATGATCGCCCACAGCTTCACCGGCGAGGTCTTCGGACCCGCCCAGCGACTGCACGGCGCGACGTACGTCGTCGACGCGACGTTCCGCGCATCGACCCTCGACGCTGACGGCGTGGTCGTGGACATCGGGCGGGCGGCCGACGCGCTGCGCGGCATCCTGTCGGCGCTGTCGTACCGCAATCTCGACGACGAGCCGGAGTTCGCCGGCGTCAACACGACGACCGAGCGGCTGTGCGGCGTGATCGCCGAACGGCTGGTGACGGCGGTCCGCAGCGGCGGGCTCGGCGGCGCTCCTCTCACTGCCATCGCCGTGACGCTGCACGAATCGCACATCGCGTGGGCGAGCTTCGAGGTGCAGCTGTGAGCGGCGCGGCCGCAGGGTCCGTCGACTTCATGGTGCCCGCCGGCCTGGACGATCCGCAGCGGGTGAGCGGCGGCAACGTGGTCGACCGGCATGTGCGCGATGGACTGTCGCGACTCGGCTGGTCGGTGCGGATGCACGAGATCGACGTGGATGCCGCGGCCCGCGTCGCTCCCGTGTTCACCGACCCGGCCGATGACGCTGTGCTGCTGATCGACGGGCTGGTGGCCACGCGGTGGCCGGAGGCGCTGGGAGCGGCCGCCGACAGCCGCGCCGTCGTGGTGCTCGCGCACATGGTGTCGGCCGCCTTCGCGGACGCCGATCAGGCCGTCGTGGATGCCGAGTGCCGGGCGCTGGGCTCGGCGGATCGAGCGATCGTCGTGAGTCGGTGGACCGGCGACGAGCTCGTCCGGCGCGGGATCCTGCCGCCGGAGCGGGTCGTCGTCGTGACGCCGGGCACCGGCGACGCTCCGGCGGGGCCGGGAACCCCCTCGGGCTGCGCGCTGCTGTGCGTCGGCGTCGTCTCGCCGCACAAGGGGCAGGACACGCTGATCGATGCCCTCGCGGCACTCGGGGCGGACACGCGGTGGTCGTGCACGATCGCGGGCTCGCTGACGGCCTTCCCGGAGTTCGCCGACGACCTCTCGCGACGGGCGGAGGAGGCCGGCATCGGCGACCGCGTGACGCTGGCCGGAGTGCTCGACGAGGAGGAGCTCGAGAAGGCGTACCAGTACGCCGACCTGCTGGTGGCGCCCTCGCGCACCGAGAGCTACGGCTTGGCCATCGCCGACGCGCTGCGCCGCGGCATCCCGGTCATCGCGAGCCGGATAGGCGGCATCCCCGAGACGGTCGCGGATCGTGCGGCCATCATGGTTCCGCCCGGCGACGCCCGCGCGTGGAGCGAAGTGCTCGGGCGATGGATGGCCGATCCGCGACCTGCGGGCACGGATGAAGCGCGACGCGCTGAACGGTCGCGACAGCATGCCACGCTGGAGCGACGCGGTCGCACGGGTGGCCGAGACGCTGGCGGGAGTGCGATGAGCGAGGTGATTCCGGTCTCGGTCGAGTGGCTGACGCTGCGAGAGCAGGCCGACGCTCGGTCACGCTCGACGGAGCTCGCGCTCGCGGCGGCGGAGCTGCTGGCCCGCGGGCCGCTCGTCGTGCACGACCTGGGCAGTGGCACCGGGTCGATGATGCGCTGGCTTGCTCCGCTGCTGCCGGGTCCGCAGACCTGGGTGCTGCACGACTGGAATCCCGCCCTCCTGCAGAGAGCTGTGTCTGACGCCGGCCAGGATGCCGCCGACAGCGACGTGGAGGTGCGCACGAGCGTGACGCATGCCGAGGGCCTGCGACGGCGCGATCTGGCCGGGGCCTCGCTGATCACCGGGTCCGCGCTGCTGGACGTGCTCACCCGTCGCGAGATCGCGACCATCGTCCGCGCCTGCGTCGCCACGGGTGCCCCCACGCTGTTCAGCCTCAGCGTCACCGGACGGGTGCGGCTCGACCCCGAAGACGCGCGCGACCGCGTGCTCGAGGCCGCGTTCAACGACCACCAGCGGCGCGTGACGGACAGGCGCCGCCTGCTCGGCCCCGACGGCATCGACACCGCCGCCGAGCTGTTCCGCTCTGCGGGCTGGTCGGTGCGCATCGCCGATTCGCCGTGGCGGCTGGACTCCTCCGACGGGAGGCTGATCGAGGAATGGCTCGACGGGTGGATCGCGGCGGCGATCGAGGAGCGGCCCGCACTGGAAGAGTGGGCGCCGGATTACGCCGGCACGCGCGCGGCGGAGCTGGCCGACGGGGGTCTCAGCGTCGACGTGGATCATCGAGACCTGCTGGCGTGGCCATGACCGAGGCGACGATGGACACGACCGGCAGCACCACGGCGAGCGACCGTCCGTACGTCACGCTGAGCTGCGCGATGTCGATCGACGGCTTCCTGGACAGCGCGCGTCCCCGCAGACTCGCCATGTCGAACGCCGAGGACTTCGATCGTGTCGATCAGCTGCGCGCCGAGAGCGATGCGATCATGGTGGGCGCCTCGACCGTGCGGCGCGACGATCCCCGCCTGCTCGTCCGCAGCGACGACCGGCGGCTGCAACGGGTCGCCGCCGGCCGTGCTGCGTCGCCTGCCAAGGTGACGGTGACCGCCAGCGGCGATCTGCCGCCCGGATCGGCGTTCTTCACTGTCGGAGAGGTCGACAAGCTCGTGTACTGCCCGCGCGAGGCCGCCCCTGGGATCGGCGAGCGACTGGGGTCGGCGGCCACCGTGATCGGGCTCGGCCCCCGCGTCACGATGGACGCCGTGGTGGGCGACCTCGCGGGACGCGGCGTCCGGAGACTCATGGTGGAAGGCGGAGGACGGCTTCTCACTCAGTTCATCGCAGACGACCTCGCGGACGAGCTGCAGCTCGTGATCGCGCCCTTCTTCGTCGGCGAGTCGCGGGCGCCGCGGTTCGTCGGAACCGGCCACTTCCCGTGGACGGCGGCCCGCCGGGCGACGCTGGCCGAGACGCGCCGCATCGGCGATGTGGTGCTGCTCCGGTACGCGCTGTCGGACCGCTTCGACGGCCCGTCGGGTGTTGCCTGACCGGCGACGGGCCTCCGCTCGTCTGCCTCCGCCCCGCGGGCGAGGCCGGAACCGGGCATACTATCCACTGGCCCCAGGACTTCTGACCCCCCGCGGGGCACCACTCTCATGCGAACACTCCTCTCCGGTACTCAGCACGCGCTGCGCGCGGGCGACTACGAAGCCGTCATCGCGAGCGTGGGGGCCTCCCTGCGCTCGCTCACCTACGACGGGCGCAACCTCACCGTGCCGTTCGACGCCGACGAGGTGCGCCCGTCGTACCGCGGGGCGACGCTCGTGCCGTGGCCCAACCGGATCGTCGACGGCCGGTTCACCTTCGCGGGCGTGGAGCGCCAGGTCCCGCTGACCGAGCCGGCGCGCAGCCATGCGCTGCACGGTCTCGGGGGCTGGCTGGACTATGAGGCGATCGACAAGGGCCCGAGCCACGTGACCCTGACCGCCGCGATCGTGCCGCAGACCGGCTACCCCTGGCGCGTCGTCGTCGAGACGACCTTCACGCTCGACGCGGACGGGCTGACGCAGACGGTCAGGGCGACGAACGAGAGTCCGGATGCCGCCCCGTGGGGTACAGGCCCGCACCCGTATCTGGTGGCAGGCGAGGGCCATGTCGACGACTGGACGCTCGACCTGCCCGCCGGCGAAGTGCTCGCGGTGACGGCGGACCGCCTCAGCCCGATCGGCCTGCGAGCAGTGGACGCCGATGACCCCCAGCGCTTCGACTTCCGTGAGGCCCGGCGGATCGGCGCGGTCGAGATCGACCACGCCTACACGGCGCTGACGCGCGACGCCGACGGGCTCACGACCGTGCGTGTGGTGGATGCCGACGGCTCGGGCGTCGAGATGGTGTGGGATGCGGCCTGCCCCTGGGTCCAGATCCATACGTCCGACAAGGGAGTGGGCAAGCCCGGTCACCGCACGGGGCTCGCGGTCGAGCCGATGACCTGCGCGCCGGACGCCTTCAATGCGAGCGCCTACGACTACGACGCCGGGCTCATCGTGCTGGAGCCGGGAGGATCCGCCACGGCCTCCTGGCGGATCGCCGCCATCGACTGACCGACGCGTCTCACCGTTGCCACGCGGCTGTGGCTCGCGTCAGAGCCTCGACCTCTGCCGTCTCCAGGGCCACGGAAAGAGCCTCGGCGTTGGCGGCGGCCTGGGCTTCGTTCTTCGCGCCGGGAATCGGCAGGACGAGCTCGTTCTCGATGAGCCAGCGCAGGGCGATCTGCGTCGGACCCGTGTTGTGTCGCTCGGCGACCTCATGCACCAGGGTGATCACGGACTGCAGTGACTCTCGACGGGACTTTCGGAACACGGGCATGAAGCGGCGCAGACCCCGCGGTCGAGGCCCTGAGAGGTACTTGCCGGTGAGTGCGCCGCTCGCCAGCGGCTGGTACGCGATCAGAGTCACCCCCAGTTCGCGACATGCATCCAGCACACCGTCGGTCTCCGGCTGTCGATGCAGCAGTGAGTACTGCACCTGGTTGGACGCGAGCGGGATGCCGCGTTCTGCGAGCGCTGCATGCGCTGTTCGCATCTGTTCCGCGGAGTAGTTGCTGACGCCGACGGCGCGCACCTTGCCCGCGGTGACGGCGTCGGCCATCAGACCCATCAGCCGGGGGATGTCCACTCCCTTCGCGGGGAAGTGGTGCTGGTACAGGTCGATGACGGGGCGGTCGAGCCGCCTCAGGGACTCATCAAGGGCCCGGGGCATGTCTTCGGCTCTGGAGCGCACGCCGGGTGGGAACTTGGTGGCGATCAGCGCGGCCGTACCGTGGGCGAGTTCACCCAGCCGTCGCTCCGAGGCGCCGTTGCTGTACATGGCTGCCGTGTCGAACAGGGTCGCACCCAGCGCGAGACTGGACTCGAACGCGCGTGCCTCCTCCTCGGCCCCCTCCGCGCCGCCGTAGGCGAGCTTGGCGGGAGTCAGACGGCTCAAGCCTGACGGGTCGCCCCACGTCATCGTGCCCACGCCCAGCCGCGGAACCTGCAGGTCGCTTCGACCCAGCGTCTGCGCGCCGCTCATCTCCCGGTCCTCAACTCGGCTCAGCGAACGATCTTGAAATTGAACATGGGTGTTCTCAGGGCGCCCCACAACCGCAGCCAGACAGGGAGCAGCATCTCCGTGCCGCGGGCCGTCGAGAGGTCACCGAGGTCGATGACGTCGGTGTGCCCCAGTGCCTCGAGGAGTGTGGACACAGTGGCCTTGGCCTCGGCATCGTCGCCGGACACGAACACGCTGGATCCCTCGGGGAGTCCGTCGGGGCGGACCATGAGCGCCGCAGTGAGGGTGTTCAGGGTCTTCACGACCAGCGCTTTCGGGAACGCACGCTGGATCTGCTCCGCGAGCGAGTCGGTGTCCTTGACGAACATGGTGGGCGGCATCCCTCGCGAGAAATCGAGCGGGTTCGCGATGTCGACGAGGACCTTGCCCGCCAGGTTGTCGGCTCCCGCAAGCGCCAGCACCTCGAGAGAGGCGCTTCCGTTCGTCGCGTTGATCACGACATCCCCTTGATTCGCGGCCTCTGAGAATGAAGCCAGGTGGATGCCGGGGTGATCGGCCGCCCAGGCGGCGAACGGCGGGTTGCCCATGCCGTCCTTCTCGGTGCGGTCGAGAGTGGACTGCGGATCGCGCGTCCCGATTGTGACGTCGTGACCCATTTCGGTGAGGCGGGCGGCGAGGGCCCGGCCGACAGCGCCGGTGCCGAGGACTGCGAAGTTCATCTTGCTTCTCCCTGTGAACAGACAGATCTGTCTGGTCTCTGAACATACAGACAGATCTGTCTGGAAGCAAGTTAGAGTGTTTGCTGTGACCGACGCCTCCACCAGTCCCAGCGCCGCGCGCCAGCGCATTCTGACGACGGCATTCCGCCTGTTCTATGCGCACGGCATACGCGCGGTCGGGGTGGACCGGATCATCGCGGAGTCAGGAGTGGCGAAGGCGACCTTCTACAAGCATTTCCCCGCGAAGGATGCGCTCGTAGTGGCCTACCTGGACACCGTCGACGGCCTGTGGAGCCAGCAGCTCCACGATGCGGCGGAAGCCGCCGGTCCTGCACCCGGCGACCAGCTGGTCGGGATGTTCGACGCACTCGCGCACGCATGCCGACGAGAGGGCTATCGCGGTTGCGCGTTCATCAACGCTGCAGCCGAGAATGAGGCCGGGACGCCCGTGCACGACCGCACGCTGGCCCACAAGGCAGCGGTGAGAGAGTGGGTGCGCGACTTGGCTGCACAAGCCGGCGCCACGGATCCCGACCGCCTCTCGCGTTCCCTCACGCTCCTGCTCGACGGCGGTCTGGCGAGCGGATCATTGGACGGGCTTCCGGACGCGCCCGATGCTGCCAAAGAGGCGGCGCGCGCACTGGTCACGATCGCGGTTCCTCGCTAGAGCGGCTCGGACCCCTCCCCTCACCGCCCGCGGCGCACGGGATCAGTGGTGGCCGGGCACGACCAGCCCAGCGTGCTCGCCATGCGGGGTCGCGTGCTGCCCGGCCTCGGTCGTGGCCAGCGCGGGCGTCACCACACCCGCCACGAGCAGCGCGCCGACGACAAGTCCGATCACGCGCGGGCGTGCGGCATCCGTCGTCTGCGCCGACGCGGGCCGTGATGTGGTGCGCAGCGCCAGAGCGCACCCGAGGGCGACGGCGACGAGCAGAGCGGATGCGGCGGCAACGGCGAACACGCTGACCCGTGTCGGATCCAGCGACATCGTCGCGACCGCGGTGAGAATGCCGGCCAGGGAGCCGCCGATGCCCACCCGCGGGACGACGATGCGTCCCCGGGCGAGCGTGGCGGCTCCCCAGCCGATGGCGACGGCGCCGACCACGGTGAGGAGGATCCCCGCCACCCGAATGGCGGAACCCTCACCCGCCCCCGTGATCGCGCCGGCGCCGAGCGCGAGCTGGACCAGTCCTCCGCCCCACGCCGCAAGCGCGGGCCACGACGGTGCATCGGCGAAGCCCCCCTGGGCGCCGACCGCCGTCGTCCGTGGTGCTGTCGAGGTGTCCATCTCGGCTCGTCCGTCGCCTGTCAGGCCGTACGGCTGGACAGGTCGGAACGGACCCCGCGTTCGGCCCCCAGTCCGACGCCCAGGAGCACGAGAGCGCTCGCGAGGTGCAGGAAGTGGTCGAACGTGTTGAGGGCGAGGATGTTCAGCGCGGTGCCGACGAGGAAGAACCCGACGATTCCGAGCAGCAGGTATGCCGCGCCGACGACGATGTTGACGGTCTTCGCGGCACGCGCCGACGCGAGGCCTGCGATGAGCAGGGCGGCGCCGATCAGGAGATGTGCGATGTTGTGCAGCGGGTTCACCATGAAGATGCCCAGCAGCAGCCCTCCCTCGGTGGCGAGGAATTCGACCCCGCCCGTGACGGCGAAGCCGAGAAGTCCGACGAGGATGTAGACCGCGCCGAAGATCGTGGCGACGAGGCGGTTCGGTGACGAGCGCATGTGCGACCTCCCATTACGTGCGCGGCGGATGCCGCGTCTCACAGTGTTCGGAGACGACGGCGTTGCGGTTTGCCCGGCGGTGCTCCTTCGAGCGGTGCCGACGGCATGACAGAGGGCCCCCGAGTACTCTCCGAGGCCCTCCGTGCTTGTGCCGCGGCCGAACGCCGGGACATGTCCGGCGGCTCACCTGCCGGCTGACTGTGATGACAGTACGGCTCTCGGGGCGCACCGGCAGGGGGGTTGCGCAGGCGCCTCCGCACCCGCTGCGCGGTGTGCGACACTCGGTGCCATGCGATTCGAGACCACTCTTCTCCTCGTCGGCAACAACACGGGCATCGACGTCCCGCCTGCCGTGCTCGAGCAGCTCGGCGGCGGGAAGCGGCCGCTGGTGAACGTCACCGTGAACGGCAGCTACTCGTACCGCAGCGCCATCGCTCCGATGGCGGGCCGCTACCTGATCGCCTTCAGCTCCGACAAGCGGGCCGTCACCGGACTGACCGGCGGTGAGACGATCACCGTCGAGTTGACCCTCGACACCGAGCCGCGCACGATCGAAATCCCGGACGACCTCGCGGCGGCGCTGGCCGCAGCGGGCGTGCGCGACGCGTTCGACCGGCTGGCGCCCAGCCGTCGGAAGGCGCACGTGACGAGCGTCGAAGCGGCGAAAGCGGCGGACACCCGCGCACGGCGGATCAGCGCGGTCGTCGACGCGCTGTCGTAGCGGTTCTGGTCGGCGCCGAGGGGCGTCCCTAGGATGAGCCGCATGAACCTCGCCATCAGCCTCGCCGTCACCGACGTCACACCTCTCACGACCACACTCAACGAGTCGCTCTTCAACGTCTGGACGGGTGTGCTCGCGTTCCTCTGGTACGTCCTCGTCGCGATCGCGATGTGGATGGTCTTCGCGAAGGCGGGGTGGCCCGGCATCCTGGCCCTCATCCCCATCGTGAACATCGTGATCCTCGTCAAGATCGCCGGGATGTCGGGGTGGCTCGCGCTGCTCTACCTGATTCCGATCGTGAACATCGTGTTCTCGATCATCGTCGCCGTGAAGGTCGGCGCCGCCTTCGGCAAGGGCGCGGCGTGGTCGTTCTTCCTGCTCTGGCTCATCGCGTTCATCGGCTACTTCATCCTCGGCTTCGGGGACGCGAAGTACACCAAGCCGGTCGCCGCGTAGTCGACGGACGCGAAACGGCCCGAGGCGGATCGCCTCGGGCCGTTCTCAGCTGTGTGGGGGAGATCAGCCGCGCGGTGCGCCGGAGCGCGTGCCGCTGTGCTGGGCGCGGCGTGACCCGGTCGGCCGTGCCGACTGGCCCGTCCGCGGGCTGTGCGCTGTCGACGGCTGACCCGTGCCGGTGGAGTACACCGGCCGGCCCTGCGACGAGGTCGAGGCCGCGCGGTCGCGGCTCTGGCTCGAGCCGTTGCGATCGCGACCTTGACCGGATCCGCCGGCGCGGCCACCGCGGCCCTGACCCTGGCCTTGGCCGGCGCGGGGCTTCGACGGGCGCTGCTGCTGCGGCGCGGCCTGGATCGGAGCAGGACGCACGTGCTCAGCGCGCTCGCCGACGAGCTGCGAGATAGGAGCGGCTTCGGGGGTGACCTGCTCGAGCGGCGCGGTGATGCCGGCCTTGCGGAGCAGATCGGTCACGTCACGGCGCTGCGAGGGGATCGCGACGGTGACGACGGTACCGGCGGCACCTGCGCGGGCCGTGCGACCCGAGCGGTGCAGGTACGCCTTGTGCTCCATGGGCGGGTCGACGTGGACGACGAGCTCCACCTCGTCGACGTGCACGCCGCGGGCGGCGACGTCGGTCGCTACCAGCACGCGCACTCCGCCCTTGGCGGGGTCGGCGCCGAAGGCCGCGAGGTTGCGCTCACGCGCCGCCTGCGACAGGTTGCCGTGCAGATCTACCGAGGGGATGCCGGCTGCGGTGAGCACCTTCGCGAGCTTCTTGGCCTGGTGCTTGGTGCGGGTGAACAGGATGCGGCGTCCCCGACCCGAAGCGAGGTGCTTGACCAGGTCGGACTTGTGGTCGTCGCTCACCATGAAGACGCGGTGGGTCATCTCGCCCTGGGGGACGCTCTGGTCGTCGATCTCGTGGCGGACCTCGTCGCGAAGGAACTTGCGGACGAGTCCGTCGACGCCGCGGTCGAGCGTGGCGCTGAACAGCATGCGCTGACCGCCCTGCGGGGTGGCGGCGAGGATGCGGGTGACGCCGGGCAGGAATCCCAAGTCGGCCATGTGGTCGGCCTCGTCGAGCACGGTGATCTCGACGCGGTCGAGGCGTATGTGGCCCTGCTTCATGAGGTCTTCGAGGCGCCCAGGGCAGGCCACCACGATGTCGACGCCGGCCCGCAGCGCCGACTCCTGCGGCTTCTGGCTGACGCCGCCGAAGATCGTCGTGACGGTGAGGCCGGATGCCGCAGCGAGGGGCTGGATTGTCGCGGCGATCTGCGTCGCGAGCTCACGGGTCGGTGCAAGCACGAGACCGCGCGGACGGCCGGCGGTGCGGCCCGAGGCGAAAGCGCCCGACAGGCGCGCGACGAGGGGAAGGGCGAACGCGATGGTCTTGCCGCTGCCGGTGCGGCCGCGGCCGAGCACGTCGTGGCCGGCCAGGGAATCGGGCAGCGTGTCGCGCTGGATGGGGAAGGCCTCGGTCTTGCCCTCACGGGCGAGGACGTTGGCCAGCGGCGTGGGCACGCCGAGGTCGAGGAAAGTAGGCATGGTGGAAGCTTTCGGATGGCACGCCGCGAGAGGGGCGTGAAGAGGGCGACGGCGCGGGTTCGCGCATCGGTTCGCCGTATGAAAAGAGCCGCGGCCAGAAAGCCGCGAAGCGTGACAACGACGCTGGGCGGAGGAACCGCCGAGATGAGGCTAGCACGCCATGTTGCGCGTCGGCTGAGTGACGCGATGCTGGGCATCAGCCGCATACATGATGAGACTGTTATCACATTCCGAGCCGTGCATGTACCACGGCGTAGTGTGGGCAGAAGCGATCGGCACCCGCCTTTCTCTTTCGCCCGTCCCCCCGCGGGACGCTCCGAACAAGCAGGTGTCGCAATCACCACAGTCTCCGCACCCGCGTCCACTCTGGGAGCCGTACGCCAGACCTACGCGCGAAAAGACAGTTTCCCCCCGATCACCCAGGCCTACACGAAGGTCGCGGAGGTCGTCCGCGAGACGGGTCTGCTCGACCGCGCTCCCTGGTTCTACATCACCGTGGGCCTCGCGATCGCGCTCGGCTTCGGTGGCGCGATCACCGGCTTCATCCTGCTCGGTGACAGCTGGTTCCAGCTGCTGATCGCCGCGGCCTTCGGCATCCTGTTCACGCAGGTGGCGTTCCTCTCCCACGAGGCCGCGCACCGTACGATCCTCCGATCGGGGCGCGCCAACGACACGCTGGGTCTGATCCTAGGCAACGGCATCGTCGGCATGAGCCGTGACTGGTGGGGCTCGAAGCACACCCGCCACCACGCCAACCCGAACCGCGTCAGCAAGGACCCCGACATCGAGGTCGACACGATCCGCTTCCTCGAGGTGGATGCTGCGAAGGTCAGCGGACCGATGAGCCTGATCACCCGGCACCAGGGATGGCTGTTCTTCCCGCTGCTGACGCTGGAAGGCCTCAACCTGCACTTCCTCGCGTTCCGCCATCTGCTCAACTTCCGTCAGCCGGTCAAGGGCCGCTGGCTCGAGCTGGGGCTCATCACCCTCCGCTTCGCACTCGTGTTCACCCCGATCTTCCTGTTCCTGCCGCTGGGCATGGCCTTCGCCTTCATCGGCGTGCAGATGGCCGTCTTCGGCGTCTACATGGGAGCGGCGTTCGCGCCGAACCATAAGGGCATGCCCATCATCGATGCCGACGCGAAGCTCGACTTCTTCACCAAGCAGGTCCGCACGTCGCGCAACGTCTCGGGCGGCTGGTGGGCCACCTGGCTCATGGGCGGGCTCAACTACCAGATCGAGCACCACCTGTTCCCGAGCATGCCGCGCCCGCACCTCGCGCAGGCCCGCGAGATCGTGATCGAGCACTGCAAGACGCTCGGCGTCCCCTACACCGAGACGACGCTCCTGAAGTCCTACGGCATCGTGATCCGCTACCTCAACGAGGTCGGGCTCGCCGCCCGCGACCCGTTCGAGTGCGGCCTCGTCCAGAAGTTCCGTACCAAGGGAATCTGATCCTCCGCACCACCTCGACGACGCCGATCGCTCACGCGATCGGCGTCGTCTTGCGATTCCCACCGACTCGCGCGAAGTCCGCCGGACGGTAGCCTCTCCTGAGGGGAGGTGCGCGGATGGGGAAGACCTCGGATGCCGTCGCCGAGGGCGTCTCGATCGCGTCGGCGGCGGCGCGGCTGGCCGTGCGCAACCACATCCTCGTCTCGACCATCGCGCACGACGAGTCGTTCGATCTCGGAGTTCTCGGCTCCTACGCGCAGGAGGCGCTGATCGCGCTCGCGGAGGAGCAGGAGGAGGCGGCCGCTCTTGCCCGCACCCAGCGCAAGCACGCGTGGGGAAAATTCTCGGACTCGGACGGCACGCACGACTACCGGGACCGCGACATGCGAAATCTGCGCAAGCGCGAGAAGCTGTATCGCGGCGTCGCCAAGGAGCTGCGAAATCGCGCGGCCGACCCGGAGGCGGTGCGGGGACTCGTCGAGCAGGCCAGAGATGCCGCGTGGGGCGACGTCGAGGCGAATCTGCAGCGCCGCCTGCGCGTCGAGGGGATGCGCGCCGACGTCGACCCCGACTACGAGGTGATGCGCGGTGCGCGCATGCAGGCGCTGCGGCTCGTGGATCTGCCGCGGCTCTCGGCTCATCGCCGAAAGCTCGCGGAGGGTGAGGCGCTGCAGGCGGACGAGATCGCCGCGGAACCGGCAGCGGAGTAGGCGGGTCGATGGAACAGGAGCCGCACCACATGAGGTTTCCGCCCGACCACCCCCTGGTCGAGCGCGTGCGGGCGCTGTGCCTGCGCTACCCCGAGGCCGCCGAGGTCATCGCCCACGGGCGCTGCACCTTCCGCGCCGGCAAGCGGCAGTTCGCCATCGTCGGAGCCGCGCACGACGACGAGGGTGCGCTGGAGTTCATCCCCGATCCGATCGAGCGCGAGGCTCTGCTGCAGCGCGATGACGTCTTCGTGCCCGCCTACGAGGGGGCGTACGGCTGGCTCGCGATCCGCGTGAGCGCCGCATCCGGAGCATGGGATCTTCTGGAGGAGCTGCTCGATACGTCGTATCGTCGCGTCGCGCTGGTGCGCCAGATGCGGGCACTGGATGCCGATCCGGTGGTCCCGTCCGCCGATTGAGCCTCGATTCGGCCTGCGCACGAGCGTGGGGTATTCTGGACGCTGGCCTGCTCGCGAGGGCGGCCATGCGCCCGTAGCTCAATGGATAGAGCATCTGACTACGGATCAGAAGGTTGGGAGTTCGAGTCTCTTCGGGCGCACACTGTGTTGAGACAGTGAATGGGAAAAGGGCCGGTCTCATCGGCCCTTTTTTCGTCTCCGGATTCTTCCCATGGGCGTCTGATGCGAGTCCGGGATTTTCCTGGGCCACGAGCTTGGCGCGGGATTTGCAGTGCATGACAACCGGCGCTGGTGCTCGAGGCATCGCTGCGTCAACCGCGCCAAGGTGCGGAAGCATCGCGCGACGGCCGCCGTCGCCTCATCGAAGTCACTGAGGCGGACCGCCGTTCGGGTATATACAAGGCATATGGCCAAAGCGGTCAAGGGGGCTGAGAAGACGCAACCGGCTGACGGCGCCGGCGGTGAGACGCCGGAGCTGCCGCGCCCGCAATGGATGACCGTCGCCGGCTGGCTCGCCGGCGTGTTCTCCGTGCTGTGCATCATCGTCATCTCCGCCGTCTGGGTCGGCCACCAGGAGTTGCCGTACGAGGACGCGCCCGACGAGACCCGCGTCGTAACCCAGGCTCAGGTGGACGCGTTCAACGACGCCAACGTCTCCACCGAGGTCGACGGCGACGAGTTGCCCACCTATATCCCGACCGGCGTCATGATCCAGTCCCTCGAGTTCAAGGGCCCCTACACCCTGCAGATGGCGGGGTACCTGTGGCAGCTCTACCCGCTCGACCGCGAGGACATCAACCAGGGAGTGGTCTTCCCCGAGGCGGACACCACCAACTTCTCCAAGGTGTACGAGGCCGTGCAGGGCGACGAGGTGCTGGTCGGGTGGAACTTCAAGACCACGCTGCGCGAGCAGTTCGACTACGGCGAGTACCCGCTGGACCGGCAGGAGATCTGGCTGCGGATGTGGTCGGTCGACTTCGAGCAGAACGTCTTCCTGGTGCCGGACATCGGCGCGTATGCGGACACGAACCCGACCACGCTTCCCGGTGTCGAACCACAGGTGGTGCTCGAGAACTGGAAGATCGAGGAGAGCTACTTCAGCTATCGGCTCGCCACCTACAACGCCGACTTCGGCATCCAGAACTACAAGTTCATCCCGAAGCCGGAGCTGTACTTCAACATCCACGCCGAGAGATACCTGCTCGGACCCCTCTTCTCGCAGGGGATCGCGCCGTTCATCATCCTGCTGCAGCTGTTCGTCATCGTCATGGTGATCGGACGCAACTCGAAGCGGCTCGACCAGTTCGGCGTGCGGCCGGGCGCGGTGCTGTTCACCTGCGCCGCATACGTCTTCGCGGTGCTCGTCTCGCAGAACGCGCTGCGCAACGAGGTGCGCTGGCCCAGCTTCGTCTATCTCGAGGGCCTGCACGTCATCACCTACTTCGCGATCCTCGCCGTCGCCATGAACTCGGTGCTGCTGGTCGCAAAGCCCGACCTCGGGCTGTTCACGCACGGCAACGCCTGGGCGCGCATCCTCTACTGGCCGGCCGTCACCGGGGCGATGCTCGCGATCACCCTGGCGGCCTTCTCATAGGTCAGCCGCGCAGATTGTCGAATGCGGCGCTCTCGCGCGCCCGGCGATGACTTCACGGCCCTCGCAGCCAGAGCTCATTACGCGCTGCGCGCAGAAGCTTCCCCGCTCGCGAGTGACGCGTGCGAGTCGAGGTGTTTGCGGGCGGCACCGATCGCCAGGCGGGCATGCTCCTTGGCTCCCACCTGCGCGACGAGCTTGGCGCGCGGGATTTCCAGTGCGTAGGGAATGCCTGCCGGCAGGGCGGCGAGGATGCCGAGCATGTCGAGCGCCCCCTCACCGGGGAACAGCCGTTCGAAGCGGGCGGTGTGGATGAGTTCTGCCGTGGTGGTGGGGATGCCGCCCGGCGCATCGCAGACGTGAACGTAGTGGAACCACTCGGGCGGAAGCCCTTTCAGTTCTTCCACGCTGGATCCCGACCGAGAGAAGTGCAGGAGGTCGATGAGCAGGCCCGCGTTCGGTTGAGCTGCCGCGCGAAGGACTCGTGTGGCTTCGCGAAGGTTCGGCGTCTCCGTCCACGACGGAAACTCGAGATCGATGGTCAGGCCGAGCGGCGCGGCAAGCTGGCAGAGCTCGGCGAATCGATCCGTCTTGCGCGAGAAGTCCGAATCCGGAAGCTGCGTGATGACATGGCGAGCTCCGAGCTCGGCTCCCGCCTCGAGGAAGCGAAGGTAGTCCCGGGGACTGTCGCCGGATGTGAATCGGGCGAGCTCGATGTCGAGCACCTCGATGCCGGTCGCCGCCAGGTGCGTCTTGGTGGCGCGCATGAGCGCTGGGTCGTACGTCAGCGGGTAGTGAGGTTCTTCCGCGGTGACCTTGGTCATCCGCAGACCCACATATCGGTATCCTGCGGCGGCCGCCGCGTCGACGAGTTCCGGAGGGGAAAGGCTCAGCGCGGTCAGGTGGGCGAGCGAGTAGACGTGTCGTGGCTCGGTCGCCCAGTCGGTCGGCGACTGCGCCGTCACGCTCGCCAGCATGCGCAGACGCTGGCGACGATGAGCCGCCATGCGCAGCGGAATGCTCTGGGGTGCGCCGAAACCCGCGTAGCCGTCGATCCGTTGCACCGCCTCGAAGAACACGCGTGACCCCAGCATCTCGGTGAAGAAGTGCAGGTACTCGCCGCCGTCTTCGTCGCGGTCGTACAGAATCGAGTGCTCACGCAGGCTGTCGACGAAACCGGTCGGAAGCGTGAGGCGCGCGTCGAGGTCGTCGTAATAGTTGCCGGGCATCTCCAGAAGTGGGGCACCGCGCTCACGCAGGATCTTCGCGCTGGCGATCGCATCGGTCGTGGAGAAGGCGATGATCTGAGGGCTCGACACTCCCGGAGCCCAGTCGCCGCGCCGCAACGGGGTGGTGCTCAATGTGAGGCGCACGCGATTGCCGGGATCGCTCGCCGACCAGCTGCGCACGACACCGAAGGGCGCGGTGATCTCGGTGGACTCCCCGGCCACCAGGCCGAGGACCGAACGGAAGAACAGCGCGGACTGGTCGAAATCGTCGATCGACTCCGTGATCGACACATGATCGATCTCGACGAGCAGAGGTGCCGCATCCGCCGGCTTCCCGGTCGAAGCGAAGTCGTCCATCCAGAGACGCTGCCGATCGGAGTCGCAGAAGAACAGGGACGTTCCGTCCGGGGCGGCGACAGAGCTCAGGTCGGTCTCGTCAGGTCGACGCGGACGAGGAAGCTTCGGGGCGAGCAGCCGAGCTGCCCGTCGCATCGACGCGGCCGGGTCCGAGCTCGTGACGGCGATCGCACTGATCGACGCGGTCGCCGGAGCGATGGATCTCTGCGGCGCGAGATTCAGCAGGACACGTGCTGCGCCCTGCTCCCACAGTTCGACCGGCTTGGACCGATGCTGTGCGACATGGGTGAACCCGAGAGCGGCCAGCGTATGTGAGACGAGCGGGGCAGACACCTCGTCCACGGCGAGCTCGGCGAATTCGAACCCGCCGAGATCCGGAGCCGCCGGCAGGTCGGCGGTGGCGAGGCGGTCGGATCCGTCGGCGAAGCTGCGCGCGCCCACGGCTTCGCCCAGTGCGAGCGCGGAGCGCATCGCATCGGTCGCGGCGTGCCTCGGGTCTTCCTGCTGGTAGACGTCGTTGAAGACCTCGAGTGCCATCGGACCGTCGTAGCCCATCGCCAGAATCCGGCGAACGAAGCCCGCCACGTCGAGCACGCCCTGTCCGGGGAACATGCGGTGATGGAGGCTCCACTCCCGGACGTCGAGACTCAATCGCGGTGCGTCTGCCAGCTGGACGTGGAACACCTTCTCCACGGCCACCTGAGCGAGAACTCCGGGATCGTTGCCGACTGACAGCACGTGGAAGCTGTCCAGACACAGGCCGAGCGCCGGATGGTCGACCTGCTGCACGATGCGCCAGGCATCCTCGTACGTGCGGATGCGGCCCCACGGGACTGCTTCGTAGGCGAGCCGCAGACCGCGCTGCTCTGCACGACCGGCCATCGCGTGCAGCTGCTCGACAGCCAGGTCGTCGTCGTCGCGTCCTCGCGCGGTACGTGCCGAGCAGCACACCAGCACGCCCGCGCCGAGTTCGGACAGCAGGTCGAACTTCCGCTCGATGTGGCGAACCTCGGCGCCGAACATGTCGGGGGGAACCGTCTCGACATGGAACGGCTGATAGACCGGGATCGACAGACCGAGGCCGGCCGCTTCGTCCGCAACCCGGCGGGGCGACCACGGCGACATGACGAGGTCGTACTCGAGCATCTCCACGGCCGCGAAGCCTGCCGCCGCGGCCGCGCTCAGCTTGTCCTCGAGCGTGCCGGAAAGGCACACGGTCGACAGTGCCAGCTTCGGTGGGTCAAGCTTGTCGCTCATGAGGGATGGCCTTGCGCATCGGGCAGTCGAATGACGGGCGTCAGTGCGTCGCGACGTGATGCACGGTCTGACCGGGCGAATAGATGTCCATGATGTTCCAATGGCCGGCCGTGGGTGTGGGCACGTTGACCATCGACACGTCGATGACGACGGGCGCCTCCAGCGCGAGTGCACGTTCGAGGGCGGGTCGGAACTCGGCGGCCGAGTCGACCCTGATGCCGGTCACCCCGTAGGCTTCGGCGATCGCTGCGTAGTCCGTGTACATCGGGTCCGTGGCGTTTCCGAAGACCGTCCCGTAGGTCGTGTCGAAAGCGGCCTTCTCGAGTCCCGCGATGGTGCCGAAGGCGTTGTTGTTCATCACGACCCAGACCACGGGGACGTTCAGCTCCCTCGCGGTGGCGAGCACTGCCGGATTCTGGCCGAAGCCGCCATCTCCGACGAGGGAGACCACGACGCGATTCGGCAGGGCGATCTTCGCCCCCACGGCGGCGGGTGCGCCGAAGCCCATCGTCGCGAAGCCGCCCGGGGTGAGGAAAGTGCCCGGCGTCAGGATGTCGAACTGCTGACCCACGCCGTTCTTGTTCCAGCCGACGTCGGTCGTGATGATCGCATCGGGCGGAAGCGCCTCTCGCGTCTCTGAGAGGATGCGCTCAGGACGCATCGGCCAGTCATCGGATGCCTGCGCCTGCGCGTTCTGGATCCTCAGCGTGGCGCGATTCGCGGCGATCTGTGCGAGGAGTTCGCCGCGCATGAGACCCGATGGGGCCAGTCGCCGTGCGACCCTGATGAGCACGGTCAGCGCCGACTTGAGATCCGCGAGTGCGCCGATCTCGAGCGGGTAGTTGCGTCCCAGTTCGGCGGCATCGATGTCGATCTGCATGAGCCTCGTGGCGGGGATGTCGAACGTGTACTCGGGGTACCAGGAGCTGGAATCGGCCTCGGCGAACCGTGTGCCGAGCGCCAGGATCCAGTCTGCGGTCCGCGTCGTCTCATTGACGAACTTCGTTCCCCAGAACCCCGTCATCCCCAGCACCAGCGGACTGTCGTCGCGGAGGGCGCCCTTGCCCATGAGGCTGTGGGCGACGGGGAGGGACAGGATCTCGGCGAACTCTTCGAGCTCGGCGGCGGCATCCGCTGCGACGACCCCGCCTCCCACGTACAGCACCGGGCGATCGGCGTCCAGAAGATTGCGCACGATCTGCTCGGCGACCTCCTCGTCGATGCTGGGCTTCGCGAGCGATCGCGTATTGCTGAGCACCCTGTCGAACAGGGCGACGTCGATCTCCGCCGAGAAGACGTCCATCGGGACGTCGACGAGGACGGGTCCGGGCCGACCGCTCTCGGCGAGGGTGAAGGCCTTGTCCAGCACCTCGGCGATGAGGTGCGGCTGATCGACGCGCCACGCACGCTTCACGAAGGGCCGGTAGATCTCGTACTGCGCCGCATCCGCGTGGAGGTTGATCTCCTGATGCGGATGCTTTCCGAAGTAGTGGGACGGGATGTCGCCGGCGATCACGACCATCGGGATGGAGTCGAGTGCGGCGTTCGCCACGCCGGTCGTGGCGTTCGTGAGGCCCGGACCCAGGTGAGTGAGAACGACGCCCGCTCGCTTGGTGACCCGCGCGTAGCCGTCCGCCGCGTGCGCGGCGATCTGCTCGTGACGCACATTGACGAAGGAGATGCGCTCGCTCTTCTCGAGCGCGGCGAGCAGGGCGATGTTCGTGTGCCCGCACAGTCCGAAGATGTGCTCGACGTTCCGTGCTTCCAGATAGCGGACGATCTGGTTCGAAACGAGGTCCTTCATGACGTTCTCCTTCATCAGTCGCGCTCGTTCGGCACGGATCGACGGGCATGACCGGTGTACGTATAGCCGATCGACTTCGGCATCGGGCCCTTGATGCGACCGCCCTGCTGCAGCTGCTCGTGAGCGTGGGCGAGGATGCCCACCGAGCGCGACAGGATGAAGACGCCACGTCCGAGCTCCGGCGTCAGGCCGAGTTCGCAGTAGATGACCGCCGTCACCCCGTCGATGTTCATCGGGATCCGCTGGGGCTTCCCCTCGCTGATCGCGTCCTCCACCGCGCGGCCGATCGCCGCGAATTCTCCGTCCACCGAGCCCTGCGCGGAGGCCGCGTCCACGAGCGAGAGCAGGCGCGGCGTCCGGGGATCGAGCGGGTGCCAGCGGTGCCCGAAGCCCGGTACGTACTTCTCGCCGGCCTCGCGTCGGCGCTCCAGCACGACCTGGACGGCGTGTCCGAGGTCTTCCGACCCCTGGCGTTCCCTGGCGATCTCGAGATAGAGCTCCATGCACTGCTGACCCGGGCCGCCGTGGACATCGTCGAGCACGTTGATGGCCGACGCCATCGCGCCGTTGATGCGAGCGCCGCAGGTCACGGCCATCCGCGCGATCGCGATGGACGGCGCCTGCGGTCCATGGTCGACGGACGCCACCAGCGCGGCCTCCAGGAGAACCGCCTGCGCACGTGACGGCAGCTCGCCGCGGAGCATGAGCCAGATCATGTCGACGAAGCTGACATTTCCGATCAGCTCCTGCACCGGGTAGCCGCGGAGGTCGATCTGACCGGGCCGCACGTCGATGATGTCGGTCTGCCACCAGCGCTTCGCCTCGTCGAGCAGGTCCTCGGGCGATCTATCGTTCATCCGTTCGCTCCCGCGCTCTCCAGCGACGCATCGAAGAACTCGCCGAACAGCTCCGCGTCGGACGGGCGATCCTCGGCGATCGTGCGCGACACCCACGTGGTGTTGAGGTAATGGCGGAGCGAGACGTTCTCCGACGTGATGTTGCCGCCCCACGTCCCGCATCCCATCGACGAGGTCATCGGCATCCCGTTCGTGAAGGATCCGGCGTTCGCCTTCGAGTTCGGCTGACGCACCATGATCCGCGACACGGGCATGTGCCGGGCGAAGTAGTCGATGTGGGCATCGTCGGTGGATGCGATGCCGCACGAGTGGCCCTTGCCGCCGATGTCGTAGAGCTGCTTGGCCAGTTCGACCCCGTCTTCGAAGGACCCCTCGTAGCGGTGGATCGCCATCAGTGTCGTGAGCTTCTCCTTGCAGAACTGCTTGTCGTCTCCGATGCCGTCGCCCTCGACGAGGATGAACCTGCGGTCGGAAGGGATCTCGAAACCAGCGGCGTTCGCGAGTGCCTGCGGGGAGACGGCGACGGTGTCGGCCAGGCGGTGACCCTCTTCGTCCCACATCACCGACTGGAGGGCCGCCCGCTGGTCCGAAGTCGCGAGATACGCTCCCTCCGCCTGGAGGGCAGCGATCATCTCCTGATATCGGCCGGCCGGCACCAGGACGTTGCCATCCGCCGAGCAGCCCGACCCGAAGTCCGACGTCTTCGACAGCATGCAGTTGCGGGCCGTCTCGAGAAGATCGGCGGTCTCGTCGACGAACTCGGTCGCATTGCCCGCGCCCACCCCGTAAGCGGGCGTGCCCGAACTGTACGCCGCGCGCACGAGACCCTGTCCGCCGGTGGCGATGACGAGGTCGGAGCGGCTCATGATCTCCTGGGAGGCCGCCAGACTCGGCAGCGAGATGCACTGGAGGATGTCGGCGGGGGCACCCTGCGCCTCGAGCGCTTCGCGCATGAGGCGCACCGTCTCGAACGTGGTGTGCTTGGAGCGCGGGTGGGGTGAGAACACCACGACGTCGCGGGCCTTGATCGCGTAGATCGCGTTGCCGGCAGGTGTGAGGTCGGGATTAGTGGTCGGAACGACGCAGCCGATGATCCCGACCGGCTTGCCGTACTTGACCAGACCCTTCTCGGGGTCCTCTTCGATGACTCCGACGGAGGGACTGCGCAGCGCGTCGCGCAGCACGCCACGGATCTTCATCCGCTTGCTCAAGCGGCTGCCGTAGTCCCCGAGGCCGGACTCCTCGATCCCCATCTGCACGAGGCGCTGGAAGGCCGAGCGATTGGCGACCGCCCACGCGACGGCTCGGATGAGGCTGTCGACGCGGGATTGGTCGTAGGTCTCGATGATCGCGAGCGCTGCGCGCGCCCGCGCGAACACATCGTCGAGTTCCTGTTCCTGCTCGAGTGTGAGGGATTTGGATGCTGAAGCAGCCATGACGACTCCGTCCATGGGCGTGTGTGCCGACTGCCGCATGGTACGCACGTGCCGCTCTCGACGACAAAGCGTGTCTCACTGGGCAGGAATGGCGCTGTGGGCACGCGTGGTGGGGGAGCAGTTGTACCACTCGATGGGCCGCGCGGTTGCTTCCCCTGTTCCGCCGGAGCTACCGTCCGAACGCTGGCCGTCGTGAACGTCCCCAGGTCGGGCACGACCGGCAGTCCCCCCACGGCGACGGCGGGCGTGAGCTCGTTCGTCGTCGGATCAATGACGATCAAGGAGCCAGGCATGCGCAAACGACTGACCACGAGGTTGGGCGCCGCGGGAATCGGAGCACTGGTCGTGCTCGCCCTCGCCGTCCCACCCGCCTACGGATTCGCACGGCCCGCCGAGCCGGTGCCGCCCGCCGGGCTGACGGGTCTCGATCCGACCGGCGCCGATATGCCGACCGTCGGCGGCAACCTCGGAAATCAGCACTACTCCGGGCTGACGCAGATCGACAAGAGCAATCTCGACCAGCTCGCCCCCGCGTGGCGCACGCACGTATCGGCGGTCGACCCGGCGAGCAACGACGTGGGGCAGCAGACGACGCCCATCGTCGTGGACGGTGTGATCTACGTCGACACGCCGAGCGGCGGTGTGATCGCGGTCGACGGCGCTACCGGTGAGCCGATCTGGAAGTGGGAGAACACGACGTTCGGGCTTTCGGACACGCGCCGCGGTGTGTCGGCCGGAGACGGCAGGATCTACACGCTCGCCGGCGGCAACCGCGTCGTCGCGCTCGATCAGGCCACCGGCGAGGAGGTCTGGGCGGTGCAGCCGACCGGCTCGAACGGCGAGGACCTCGGACGCGTCGGAAAGGTCGCGACGGTCTACTTCGACGGAATCGTGTACGCGCACGCGGCGGACGGCGACCGCGGCGCGGTCGTCGCGCTCGACGCGAGCGACGGATCCTACCTCTGGCACTTCTTCGGCGGGCCACAGCGCGGTGAGCTGTTCACCGGTCTGGACGGCGCGACCTTCGATGCATCCGAGACGTGGGGACCCGTCCTCCCCGACGGCACCGACTGCGCCGAGGAGGGTGGCGCCACGTCATGGATGCAGGGCGCCGTCGACCCCGAGCTCGGCACGTACTACATGACCTTCGGCAATGCCCGCAGCTGCACGTCGTCGCAGAACGGCTCGCTGCGGCCGGGGGACAACCTCTTCTCGAGCACGATGGTCGCCGTGGATGCTGCGACAGGCCAATACAAGTGGCACTACCAGTCCATCCACCACGATGTGTGGGACATGGACAACGTGCACCCGCCGACACTCGCGAACATCGAGGTCGATGGAGCGCAGCGCCAGGTCATCTTCTACGGCAGCAAGTCCGGCCATCAGTTCGTCCTGGACCGCACGAACGGCACGCCTGTGCTGCCCGTGGTGGAGAAGCCCATGATCACCGACTCGCGTCAGAACCACTCGGCGACCCAGCCCTTCCCCGAGACCCGGCTGCTGCCGGAGTGCGTCGTGTGGGAGAAGCTGGACCCGGAGAACATCCCCGGCGATCCGTGGCGCGCGGTTCCCAACTACAACGGCTACCAGCCCGATGCGGAAGGCAACCTCGTCTTCAACCCCGACAGCTACGTCGCGGCCGACGAGCCGTTCCTGACCTATCCGGAGGGGCACCCGTCGGGTCACCGCGAAGGCTGCATGTACGACCCGCAGTGGGATCTGCCGATCCTTTCGACCACCAGCCAGAACGGTGGGGCCGACTGGTCGAACAACTCGTACAGCCACAGCACGAACCTCGTCTACTACCCGTACGGCACGAACCCCGTGGCGCATTGGAACGGCGCGGCGGCGAACGGCCAGCGTGCGATCGGGCAGTACCAGACCGGCGGGATCCTCGCCTACGACGCCTCGACCGGTGAGGTCGCCTGGCAGAACCATCTCGGCACCGACATGTCGCACGGCCAGGGACCGCTGACGACGGCATCCGATCTGCTCTTCGTCGGCCAGATCGACGGCAGGACGCTGGCGATGGATGCCGCCACCGGCGACGTGCTCTGGGAGTTCCAGACGGGCTCCGGCATCGCGGGCGCACCCGTCACCTACGAGATCGACGGCGAGCAGTACGTCGCCGTGATCGCCGCGGGTTCGACGAACCCGTACGGGGCATCGGTCACGCAGGGCGACTCGCTCTGGGCCTTCAAGCTCGGCGGCACCTACACGACCGAGTCGGGAAGCCAGGAGGGGCCGGCCCCTGCACCGCTGACCATCCGGCGTCCGGTGAGCGGCGCGGCAGTCGCTGGTGAGACGGTAGGCAACACCGTCCTGCTGGCGCGGTCGAGCCGGACAGCCGACACGGCAGCCGCCCGCGACAGCGTGTCGGCGAACGCCATGCAGCCGACGCACCTGCGGCTGCCGGTCGGCGCGACGGTGACGTTCCGCAACCCGGGCGTCGAGACGTTCCCGAACTTCCCCAACCTGAAGCCGCACTGCGCGACGCAGTTCTTCGAGGGCGAGTTCAACGTCAAGCTGCAGCCAGGAGAGACCTATCAGCACACGTTCGACCGTGCCGGTGAGTACTACTTCAACGACTGCACCGACCCACGCCCGACCGGCAAGATCGAGGTCTACCTCGTGCCGCAGGACCAGCCGGGCGCGGTGAAGTTCACGCCGGCCCGGTTCGACCTCGCCTCCGACACGGGTCTGTTCACGGGCGTGGACGGCAAGGTCTCGGCCCAGTTCGAGCTGCCGGCGGGCTACACCTACGAGAGCGGAGCAGTGCTGGTGACCCCGCTGTCGGCGACCCCGATCCCGGCTTCGCTGGTCACGGCCAACAAGAACCGGATCATCGTTCAGTTCGACAAAGAGGTCATCGACAACAACCTGCCGGAAGGAGAGGTCTCCCTGACCCTCAGGGTCAATGTCCTGAACACCGCGGGCGTTCAGGAGCAGCTCTCCTCGAGTGCGACGGTGACCGTGGTCAAGTAGGTCTCACGCAGAGCCGATCCACCCCCGTCGAAACCGACGGGGGTGGATCGGCGCTTCGCTCGACCGCATGCCGGGGAGGACACTCGCCCGCCCGCCGTCTCGGGCGTAGTGTCCCATTCGGCGAGACTGGGCTGGCAGACGCCGCCTCGAAGCCGCAGAGTCGCAGAGGCAGCGGCGCGCAGGCGCACGCGTGTCCCTGCATCTACAGAGAGGTCGGCCATGCACCCTGACACCGTGGCGGCGACGCCGTGACCGGGAAAGAGCCGGGGCCGGAGCCCGAAGAAGAGCCGGGCGCCGAACCCCCGAGGTCACCGGACAAGGCGGTGGAGACCCCGCTGGGAGACTCCATCTACGGGCACACCGACACCTTCTATACGGCTCCCAAGCTCAACCAGGGCGTTCCGGCCGACCCGAGGTTCATCCGCATCCTCTCGGCCATCGAGATCACGATCGGCGTGGTTCTGTTCAGCCTGATCGTCATCGGCGTCATGTATCAGGTCTTGGGGCGGTACTTCCCCTCCGTCGGGTGGGTCGGCGCAGGCGAGCTCGCGCTGCTGTCGATGGTGGCCATGACCTTCATCACGACCGGCTACCTCGTGGGGCGCAACGGCCACATCGTCATCGAAGTGTTCGACGAACTGCTCGCGGGCACGAAGCTCTTCGTCGCGCTGCGGGTCATCTCCGCCGTCATCATGGTCGGAACGAGCCTCGCCCTCGCGTTCGAGGCATTCGTGAAGATCGAGAGCGAGTGGGGTCGACTCAGCGCCGCGATGCACGTACCGCTGGGCGTGCTCTATCTGTTCGCCCTCGTCGGCTTCCTGTCGGCCGCGATCCATTCCGCGATCAAGATCCCTTACGCGCACCGTCCCGAACACAAGCTCGACATCGGCGAGATGGAGGGCTAGGTCATGGAGCTCTGGCTCTACCTCCTGGTGCTCGTCGTCCTCCTGCTTCTGCGGGTGCCGGTCGCCTTCGCGATGATCGCATCGAGCATGCTGTACTTCTACAGCCAGGGGCTCTCGGCCGGCTACGCGATCTCATCGATCGTGAACGGCATCAACAGCTTTCCGCTGCTCGCCGTGCCGCTGTTCGTCTTCGTCGGCACGATCGCCAACCAGCTCGGCATCGCGACACGGCTCTATGACTTCGCGCGGGCACTGCTGCCGCGGCTCCCCGGCAACCTGGCGTACGTCAACCTCGGGACCGCGATCGGCTTCTCGTGGATCAGCGGATCCGCCCTCGCGGACGCCGCGTCCACGAGCAAAGTCCAGATCCCGCAGATGCTCAAGGCCGGCTACCCATACGGCTTCTCGGCGGGCCTGACCGCCTCGGGCTCTCTCATGAGCACCGTGATGCCGCCGAGCATCCCCGCGGTCCTGTTCGCGGCGACCGCGTCGATCTCCACGGGTGCCCTGTTCGCGGGTTCGATCCTGCCGGCGATGCTGATGGCTCTCGGCCTGGCCATCTACGTCTTCATCTGGGTGCGGCTTCATCCCAAGGTGGCCGTGACGCGCCCGTTCGACGGCTCGATGCTCGCCAAGGCGGTCGCACGGGTCCTCGGGCCGGCGCTGCTGCCCGTCATCATCCTCGGCGGCATCTTCAGCGGGATGTTCACTCCCACGGAGAGCGCCGGGATCGCAGCGGTCTACATGCTGATCCTCGGTCTGATCTACCGGACGCTGACCTGGAAGGTGTTCTGGAAGGCGGCCAAGGAGACGGTCGTCATCTCCGCCGGCATTCTGCTGATCCTGGGCGCCTCCAACCTCATGGGTCAGGTGCTGGCCAGGGAGCAGGTGTCGCGCAACCTCGGCGAATGGCTCGCGGGGCTGACCGACAACCCGGTCGTCTTCCTGCTGCTGCTGAATGTGCTGCTGATCCTCCTCGGCATCTTCCTCGAGGCGCCGCCGGTGATCCTCGTGCTCGTTCCGATCCTGATGCCGATCGCGGCTGGATTCGGAATCGACCCGGTGCATCTGGGCGTCATCATGATCCTCAACCTGATGATCGGATCGCTGACGCCACCGGTCGGAGCCGTCCTGTTCGTGGTCGGGTCGATCACACGCAGACCCATGGGGGAGCTGTTCCGAGGGATCCTGCCCTTCCTGATTCCGCTGGGCGTGGTTCTCCTGCTCCTGACCCTGTTCCCCGTGCTCGTCACTATCGTGCCGACGCTGCTCGGCTTGATGTAGCGGCGGCGGCGCGATCCGGAAGGAGTAGGTCGTGACCAGGAGACTCTTCGTGCTGAACGGCCCCAATCTGAACATGCTCGGTCAGCGCGAGCCCGAGCTGTACGGCACCGCGACTCTCGAGGACGTCCGGAAGCTCTGCGACCGGGTGGCCGAGCAGGTCGGCTTCGAGCTCTTCTTCGCGCAGTCCAACGCGGAGCACGAGATCGTCGAGTGGGTGCATGACGCTTTTCGCGAGAAGGCGACGGTGGTCATCAACCCTGCGGGATTCAGCTTCAGATCGGTGCCGCTGCTGGACGCGCTCCACATGCTCGAAGCGCCGATCGTCGAGGTCCACATCACGAACATCCACGCCCGGGATGCCGTCCACCAGCACTCGCTCATCTCGCGGGTCGCGCGGGTCGTGATCGCCGGGGCGGGCGCGTACGGATACGAGTTGGCGATTCGCGCCGCCGACAGGCTGACGGCCCAGCCGGGCCTCGACCCCCCGCTCAGCCGCGGATGATGGTGTCGGCGGCCTCGACGCCGAAGACGAGGGCCTTGGTCAGGGCCGTCCCGGTCATGTAGGACGCGCCGTGGAAGCCTCCGACGACCTCCCCGGCGGCGAACAGACCCTCGATGCGGGTTCCGTCGACGCGGGTGACCGAGGTGTCGGGCGCGACGCTGAGGCCCCCGAACGTGGAGGTCATCGCGGTCACCGCCGGGTACGCGTAGAACGGCCCCGCCTGGACGGGCACGAGCGTGCCGACTCCGTTCACGAGGCCGGTCCGGCCGAAGTCGTCGGGATGGCGACCCGCGACGCTCTCGTTGTACTGCCCGATCGTGCGCTCGAGTCGTCCGGCGGGGATTGCCAGCTTGTGTTCGAGCTCCGCGATCGTCGGCGCGCTCACGAGGTGCCCGAACTCCTCGATCCTGTCCATGTCGGACAGGGGCACACCGGGCCTGGAACGGGCCCGCACCACGGAGTCGAACACCTGGTGGGCCATGCGCCCCGACTGACCGAGGACTGCGGAGCCGAGGATCTTGTACGACTCCGACTCGTCCGTGAAGCGCTCGCCGCCGGAGTTCACGAGGATCGCGCCCAGGTAGTTGGCGGTCAGCAGCTCGTGCTCGTCATCGGTCGTGTCGGCATGCTGTCCGTACGTGCCGGAGACGTGGCCGATATCGGCCATGCCGGCGCCCAGCATCCACGCCATGCGAAGGCCGTCGCCGGTGTTGCCGATCCCGCCGTATGGCATGGCACCGGCCTGGTCGGGAACGAAGAGATCGAGAAGCTGGCGGGAGCGCGAGAATCCGCCACTGGTGAGGACGACGCCGGAGAGCGCGCGGAGTTCCCCGCTCGCAGATCGGATGCCGACCACCCGGCTTCCATCCCAGACGAGCTCATCGGCGGCATGCGACGGGATGATCGCAGCGCCCGCAGCCACCGCCTCGTGCTCGAGGAAGGCGAGCAGATCGCGGATGCGGATCAGGTGCGCGCGCGCCACCGTCATCCCCGCGCTCACCTTGAGCTCATCCGTCCACGCCGCGGCCCGATCGATCGCGGCCACCGCGAGTGCTTGGCGCGCGACGAGGCGGTGCAGCAGCTGCTCATCGGCGAATCCGCCGCCGGTCTCGACCATGTCGGCGACGAAGAGGGCCGCAGAGTCCGCGACGCCCGCTCGGTGCTGGATCACCGTGTCGGACAGGGCGAACCATCCTCCGCTCATCGCCGAACTGCCGCCCAGGCGATCGCGCTTCTCGATGAGGGCGACGCTCAGCCCGTTCGCGGCGAGCCGCTGCGTCGCCGCCAGCCCGGCGAGCCCGCCTCCGACGACGATCGCGTCGACCTGGCCCGGTTGCTGCGCCGTCATCGTGCCGGCCTCCAGGCTGCGACGGTCACGAGTGCGCCTTCGCTTCGGCGTCCGCGCGGAACCTCGCCACGTCGACGGTGGTCCGGGTACGGGCGGCCAGTGCCGCCGCCTCGACCAGAGCGAGCGTCCGCGATGCATCCTCGGCCGAGACCAGGGGTTCCGCCTCGCCTCGCGCAACCGCCAGGAAGTGCTCGAGCTGTGCCTGGAACGATCCTCGCGGCGCGACCGGCAGGTAGGTGCGCGACAGCGGCGAGTGCCAGTCGGCAGACACCGACGGGTCGTACGAGTACTTCGCGAGGTTGGGAACCGACAGGGCGCCCCGCGTACCTGCCAGCCGGTAGGCCACGCCGTCCGGAAAGAAGGGGAACGCCGGGGTCTCCTCCGTGGACTGGTCCCAGCCCCAGGGGGAGACGCCGGCATCCGAGGCGAGGAAGCTGCCGACCGCCCCGCTTTCGAACCGGAGGTTCAGTGACACCGTGTCCTCGACCTCGAGGCCGCGCGCGCGGGAGCTCTGCATCGCCTGGATCTCGGCGACCTCGCCGCAGAGGTGACGCAGCAGATCGAGATCGTGGACGACGTTGATCAGCATGACCCCGGCACCCCGTTCGCGGTGCCAGGGCGTATCGGTGAAGTAGGCATCCTCCTTGCGTGCCGACCACAGACCGCTGACGGCGACGATCTCGCCGATCTCGCCGTGATCTATCGCCGTGCGGGCTCGCGCGATCGCCGGGTGGTGACGTCGGTGATGACCGACCAGCAGACGTCCGTTCAGGACTGCGACAGCGTCGACGAGTCGAATCGACTGCGAGTAGTCCGCGGCGACCGGCTTCTCGAGGAGCACGGCGACGCCGGCCTCGAGGCACTCGACAGCCGTGGCCACATGGAGGGCGTTGGGGTTCGCGATCACGACCGCGTCGAGGTCCTCCGCTTCCAGCATCGCCGTGGTGCTCTGATGGGTCGGACAGGCGAATGCACCCTCCACAGCAGCGGGATCGGCGACCGCAGCCAGGATGGCCCCTTGCAGCGCTTGAATGAAGTCGATGTGCTGACGCCCCATGAAGCCGGCTCCGACGACGCCGATGCGCACATCCGGGATCTCGGATGCGGTCACGAAACCTCCCTGCGTCGTTGCGGTGGCGATGGTCCGAACCGAGCGTATGCCAGGACGGAACGGCAAGCGGGAAGCGTTCCATTCAGCGGCTGCCCGCTCCCTGAGGCCCCCAGGAAAGGCATGTTCCATTCGACGGGACATCGCTATGCGAACGAGACGAAGTCGGTAAGAGTCAGCACTGCCACCAAGCCGTAACGTGACAGCGTGGTCGATGACGATCTCGCCCCGTGCGAAGAAGCGTCGACGGGATGTCGCGGAGCGGCCATCGAATGTCACGTCCCGCAAAAGCACGACGACGTGCGCACATAAGAGGAGAGTCACATGGGCACACCCCGATCGACGCGCCGAGGCCGAATCGCCGCCGCGTCGGTGCTCGCAGCAACCGCCCTTGTCGTCACCGGCTGCGCCGGCGGCGGCAGCACCCCGGAGAGCACCGCCACCGAAGAAGCATCCGAGAACAACCCCGTCACGCTCAGCGTGGCGACGAGCCAGCCCGAGGAGACGCCGAACTACTACTGCGGTGTCGAACTGCTCAAGGACCGCCTCGAGGAAGCAGACATCGGCTTCACCGTCGAGCTCTATCCCGCGAGCCAGCTCGGCCCTGACGCCGACCGGTTCCCGCTCGTCCAGGCCGGCGACATCGACATCGACCTCCAGGGCGCCTCTGCACTGAGCTCGACGTTCGAGCCCATCGGCGTCGTGGACGCGACCTACGCCTTCGACGACGTCGAGCACGCCTTCAAGTGGATCGACGAGGGATCGGAAGACCTGTTCGGCGCCTTCCACGAGTCGACCGGCGTCAACATCGTCGACGGCTGGTTCTTCGGCTCCCGCACGTTCACCACGAAGGACGTCGAGGTCACCAGCCCCGACGACCTCGCCGGCGTCCCGATCCGGTTCCCCAACTCTCCGCAGTTCCTGGCCAACGCCGAGGCGCTCGGTGTGACCAACCCGGTGTCCGTGGCGGTCGAGGAGGTCTACTCCGCGCTGCAGCAGGGCATCGCCGTAGGCCAGGAGAACCCGATCGTCGCGACCCACTCGCAGAGCTTCGACGAGGTGCTCAACACGGCGATCCTCAACAACCACAACGTCGGCATCCACTGGATCCTCGTCAGCGACAAGACGTACGAGAAGATGAGCGAAGAGCAGACCGCGCTGCTCGAGGAGACCATCCACGAGATCCGCCCCGAGAACCGCGACTGCGTCGACGAGGCCACCGAGGAGATCCTCAACGAGTACCGCGAGAACGATGCGATGACGGTGATCGAGACGGAGGACATCGACATGGATGCCTTCATCAGCCAGTCGGAGGAGTTCTTCGGAACCTACTTCACGGGCGAGAACCTCGAGGCATACCAGGCCATCCGCGAGATGGCGGGCTGACCTCACCGGCAAGACAGCGGGGTGGGTGCGCTCTCGCACCCACCCCGCTTCTGTCCGTCCGGTCCTAGTGGCTCCCGCCCGCACCGAGTCGACGGCTCAGGGTCATCCCGGCAGCCCGCACGGCAGGAGCGACGCGCTCTGGCGCGACCGCATCAACCGACCCTGTCACGGAGATCGCCGCAATGGGCGCCCCGCCGTGGGCCAGGACGGGGCTCGCTGTGCACGTCCGGCCGATCGCGCACTCCTGGAGCTCCGTGGCCGTCCCCGTCCTGCGAATCTCGACCAGCTCCCGCTGGAGCGCCGACGGCTCGACCAGCGTATGCGGGGTGCGCCGCACGAGCCTGCCGTGGACGATGCGCTCGACGACGTCCTTCGGCGAGAACGCCAGAATGGCCTTGCCGAGCGCCGTCGCATGCGCGGGCAGCCGACCGCCGACTCTCGCCAGCGGCGTGGGCAGCGGACCACCGCGGACGATCGCGATGAACACCACGTCGGTTCCGTCCAGGACCGCAAGATGGACGGTCTGACCGGTCGCGTCGCGCAGTTCGGTCATGACGGGAAGCGCGAGCTGGCGGAGCCTGCGCGGCTGTGCGACGGTCTGCCCGAGCTCGAAGAGGCGCACGCCGAGATACAGCAGGTCGCCATCGCGGTCGAGGAAACGCTGCCCCACGAGGTCGGCCGCGATCCTCGAGACCGTCGACTTCGGCAGATTCGCGCGCCTGGCCAACTCCGACACACCGAGCCCTTCGTCGTGTTCTCCGAAGGCCTCGAAGACGGCCGTCACCCGGTCGAGCACGCTGACCGATTCGGTCCAATCCGCGGTCCGCATATCGCTAGGCAGCCGTGAGCCGTCGAGTGACGGTCGTGCCGGCGGCACGCACGAGCGGCGCGACGCGCTCGGGGTCCATGGCTCCACTCGGACCTGCGATGGAAATGGCGCCCAGGACGAGGTGGGCAGCCGAGAGCACCGGGCTCGCGACAGCCAGGATGCCGGGGTACGAGACCTGCATGTCCATGGCCACCGCCGAAACGCGCACGTGGCTCAGCTCGTCGCGGAAGTCCGCGGCCGCGTCGTCGATGAGCGACGCGCTGACCCTGTTCACGACGCCCTGATCTGCGCAGAACGCGAGGTAGGCCTTGCCGCTGGCGGTCGTCAGCGCGGGCGAGCGCATGCCGGCGCGGGTCGGGAGCATCGGCAGCCGACCGGCGACCGCGGCGATCGAGACCATGTCGGTGCCCTGCTGCACCCAGAGGCCGACGCGCTCTCCCGTGACGTCGCGGAGGTTTCTGATGACAGGCGCCGCGGCGGTGAGGAGTCGGCGGGGCAGGCTTGCGCGGGCGCCGAGTTCGAAGAGGCGCAGCCCCAGCGTCACACCTTCGTCCGTGCGCTCGAGATAGCGCTGCGCGGTCAACTCGGCGACGAGCCGGGACACGGTCGACTTGGGCATCGCGGTGCTCGCCGCGAGCTCGGTGATCGTCATCGAACCGCCGGACTCCTTGACCGCGTCGAGAATGCCGATGATGCGATCGAGCACGGAGGCCGGCCCGCCTGGTCGAGCGGGGGGCGTGTTCCATTCGGCGAGACTCGTCATCGAGTATCCCCTCCCAACGGGTTGAATCGTCATCGATCGCCCTTGCGGTCGAACGTACTAGTTAGTACGTATTCGTGCAATGCTGTTCAGACAATTGCGCGGGCACCAGCGCCGGTACCCGCAGAAAGGTGCCATGCGCACGTCGATCGCCACCGTCTGCCTCAGCGGCACGCTGGATGAGAAGCTGGTCGCCGCGCGCGAGGCGGGATTCGACGGCGTCGAGATCTTCGAGCCCGATCTCGTCGCCTCGCCGGACTCGCCCGAGGCGATCCGGGCGCGGGCCGAGGAATTCGGGCTGTCGCTCGATCTCTACCAGCCGTTCCGCGATTTCGAAGGCGTGGGACCCGACCTGCTCGAGCAGAACCTCCGTCGTGCCGCGGCGAAGTTCACGCTCATGAACCGTCTGGGCATCGAGACGATGCTGCTGTGCAGCAACGTGGCGACGGCGCGCAGCGGGGACGAGCAGCTCGCGGCGTTCCAGCTGCGCGAGCTCGGCGACCTGGCCGAGCGTTTCGGCGTGCGCGTCGCCTACGAGGCGCTGGCGTGGGGGCGATTCGTCGACAGCTACGAGGCTGCGGCGCGGATCGTGCGACTCGCCGATCACGCGCGAATCGGGCTGTGCCTGGACAGCTTCCACATCCTGTCGAAGGGCCACAGTCCCGAGGCGATCGAGACGATCGCGCCCGACAAGATCTTCTTCGTTCAGCTGGCGGATGCGCCCCTTCTCTCGATGGACGTCCTCTCGTGGAGCCGGCATCACCGCCTCTTCCCCGGTGAGGGCGGGTTCGACCTGGGCGCGTTCATGGGCCACCTCGTGCGCACCGGCTATGACGGCCCCATCTCGCTGGAGATCTTCAACGACACGTTCCGCCAGTCGGACACACGCGAGACCGCCATCGGTGCGCGGCGCTCGCTGCGCTGGCTGGAGCATGAGACGGCGGCCTGGCTCGGTGCGTCTGCGGGAGGTCGCGCCGCTCGCATGTCGGTCGAGACGCTGCCTGCCGTCGAGCCTCCCGTCGACGTCAACTACGTGGAGTTGCGCACAGCGGCGATCGACGACGTGCGCGTGCTGCTGGCACAGCTCGGCTTCCGCTCCCACGGTGCGCACCGGACGAAGAGCGTCGAACTGTGGTCGCAGGGCGCCGCGCGCATCGTGCTCGGTCGTCCCGAGTCGGACCGACCCCAGCCGACCGTGGCCGGCATCGGACTCTCGGTACGTGACCCCGATGCGGCGCTGCGGCGCGCGACCGATCTGTTCGCATCGGAGGTCCACCGGCAGCAGGGCGCGGGCGAGGAGCCGCTCGTGGGCGTGCGCGCGCCCGACGGATCCGAGCTCTTCTTCGGCGCGGCCGGCGTCGGAGAGCCGGGCTGGGTCCGCGAGTTCGGACCGCCGACGGGGAAAGGCGACGCCCATATCGCACGCGTGGACCACATCAACCTGGCACAGCCCTGGCAGCACTTCGACGCCGGGGTGCTCTTCTTCCACGCCGTGCTCGACCTGCACACCCAGCCTTCCATGGAGGTCGCGGCGCCGGTGGGTCTGGTCCGCAGTCAAGTGCTCAGGAGCGCCGACGGCATCGTCCGCATCGCCTTGAACCTGGTGCCGCCCGCTGCTGACGAGGACGCCATCCTGCCCCAGCACCTCGCCTTCGCGGCATCCGATGTCCTCGCGCTGGCGCGATCGGGCCGCGACCGCGGCTTCCGTCCCCTCGACATCCCGGCCAACTACTACGACGACATCGAGGCGCGGTTCGACATCGACCCCGATCTGCTCGCCGAGCTCAGGGACTTGAACGTCATGTACGACCGCGACGAGTCAGGCGAGTTCCTCCACTTCTACACCCCGCCGGTCGGGACGGTGTTCCTCGAAGTCGTCGAGCGACGTGGCGGATACGACGGCTACGGCGCGCTCAACGCGCCCGTTCGCCTCGCCGCCCAATATCAGCAGCGCCACGCGGCGACGGCGGGCGCGTCGCCGGCCGCCGTCGAGTTCGACGTCACGGATCCCGCGTGACCCAGCATCGGCAGGACCGCCCCCCATCCGCGCACGGGCAGCGCGACAGCTACCGCGTCGGCCTCATCGGCGAGGGGATCACGGCTTCTCTCACGCCGGCGATGCACGAGGCGGAGGCGGCCGCGCTGGGTCTGCACTACGAGTACCGCATCTTCGACCTCATCGAACTCGGTCGCCCGCCGGAAGACGTCGGTTCGCTCCTGACGGACGCGAGGAATCAGGGCTTCGCCGCGATGAACATCACGCACCCCTGCAAGCAGCTCGTCGTCGACATCGTCGATGAACTCGATGCGGATGCCGCCCACCTGCAGGCCGTCAATCTCGTGGTGATCGATGACGGTCGCCTCATCGGGTACAACACCGACTGGATGGGGTACCGCGACGGACTCGTCGCGGGGCTTCCGGGTGCATCGTTCGAGCGCGTCCTGCAGATCGGGTGCGGCGGCGCGGGCGCGGCGACCGCGTACGCGCTCCTGGAACGCGGGACAAGGCGCCTCGACCTGTCCGATGTCGACAGCGCCCGCGCCGAGCGACTCGCTGCCCGCATGCGCACCCACTTCCCGGATCAGACGATCGCCACTGTCGCCCGAGAAGACCTTCCCGAGGCGATCGCGGGTGCGGCCGGGGTCGTCCATGCGACACCGATGGGGATGCTCCACCACCCGGGCATCGCATTCGACCTCGACCTGCTGCGGGAGGATGCGTGGGTGTCGGACGTCGTGTACCGGCCGCTCGAGACCGAGCTCCTGCGACAGGCGGCCGAGCGCGGCCACCCCGTGCTCGACGGCGGTCGGATGGCCGTGGGTCAGGCATGCGCTAGTCTCCAGATCATCACGGGCGCATCGCCCGATCGTGACCGGATGCAGCGGCACTTCCGTGCGCTCATCGGTGCCGAGGAGCGGTCCGGGCTGGAGGGGGCTCTTGATGAGCGGTCGGCTGAGTGAAGTCCGCGACAGCGGGATGACCGACCGTGCAGTCCGGACCCAAGAAGACATCCTGGAGGTCGCCACCGCCGAATTCGCGGCGAACGGCTACGCGGGGGCACGCGTCGACGAGATCGCCGCTCGGACGCGAACCACCAAGCGGATGATCTACTACTACTTCGGCTCCAAAGAAGGTCTCTATCTGACAGTGCTGGAGCGCGTGTACGCGCAGATCCGCCGGGTCGAGCGCGGCATCCAGATCGAAGAGCTGTCGGCCGACGAGGCGCTGCGCAAGCTCGCCGAGGCGACGTACGACCACCACACGACGCACGAGGCGTTCATCCAGCTCGTCAGCATCGAGAACATCCACCGGGCCGAGCATCTCCGTCAGTCCGAGACCATCCTGCGCGAGAACGTGACCGCCATCACGCTGCTCGAGGAGGTCATTGCGCGCGGAGTGCGCGACGGCATCTTCCGCGACGACGTCGATGCGCTCGATGTGCACATGGTGATCAGCGCCTACGCGTGCTTCCACGTCGCCAACCGCCACACGTTCGCCGCCATCTTCAACCGCGACATGCTCGACCCCGCCCTGCAGGACTCGCATCGGCGGCTCATCGGCGACATGGTCGTGGCGATGATGAGGGATCGCCACGCGCCCTGACGCGCGGGTCAGGTCGGTGTCGTGCTCCGCGCTGCGAGCCGTCGTGTGAGTGCCACGGCGGCCTCACGCACGGACGACGCGCACCGGTCGACATCGAAGGCATCGGCGTGTCCGGACACGCCTATCGCAGCCACAGGCCGTCCCTCCGGGGAGAACACGGGGCTCGCGACGCTGAAGACATCGAGGGCGAACTCCTCGCGGTCCACCGCGAGGCGATCTCGCCGGATGGCCGAGAGCTGACGAAGGAGGGGCTCGCGTTCCACGACCGTCTGAGGCGTCCAGGTCGCGAGGCCCGCGGCGACCACGGCATCGATCTCGGCCGCGTCCGAATACGCGAGCATCGCCTTCCCCAGTGCGGTGGCATGGACGGGTACCCGCCCGCCGATCCGAGCAGTGAGGGGCGTGGCCGCGTGACCACGCATGATCGCGATGCACACCATCTCGCGTGCATCGCGGATCGCCAGGTACGCCGTCTCGCCTGTGCCGTTGCGGAGGTCGGCGATGGCCGGCAGGGCGATGGCCCGGAGTTCGCGGGGCTCCTCGGCGAGCTGCCCGAGTTCGAACAGGCGCAGCCCGAGATGGATCACCTGTCCGTCACGCTCCAGATACCCCTGCCGGACGAGGGTGGACACGAGCCGCGAGACGGTGGACTTCGGCAGGGCGGCACGCGCCGCGAGCTCGGAGATGCGCAGCCCCCGGTCGTCCTGGTCGAAGGCTTCGAAGATCGCGGTCATGCGGTCCAGGACACCGAACGAGTCGGCAGCGGCGGATGGCGTCATCCGTCAGGCCACCTGCAGTGCCAGTCGGTGCGTGAGCGCCAGCGCGGCGTGGCGAACGAGCGGTCCGATCCGCGCCGGATCCATGTCCACCACCGGTCCGGCGACCGAGATCGCGGCCACAGGGCAGCGCTCCGGCGACAGGATCGGGCTGGCGACGCCGATCACTCCGGGAAACGTCTCGCAACGGTCGACAGCCACTTCCGATGCGCGCACGCCGACGAGCTCCTCTTCGAAGAGGCGGCGGGACCGGGGATCGAGGGTCGTCAGGATGCCGCGCAGGACCGACTCGTCATCGGTGAATGCGAGCACCGCCTTGCCGAGCGCCGTCGTCACCGAAGGCACTCGGACCCCGGCCCGTGACGGCGCGGGACGCAGCCGACCCCGCACCGAGATCACGGAGAGCATGTCGCTGCCCTCCTGGACTGCGACATTGAGGTGCTCGCCCGTGGCGTTGAACAGCTCCGCCAGTACGGGCAGCGCGGCGACGCCGAGCCGACGAGGGGTGCTCGCACGTGCCCCGAGTTCGAAGAGCCTCAGCCCGATCGCCACGCCCCGTTCCGTGCGCACGAGGTAGCGACGCCGTACCAGGTCGCCGACGAGGCGGGAGACCGTGGACTTGGGGATGTCGGTGGCCAGGGCGAGTTCGGTGATCGTCGTCGACCCGTGGGACTCGCGCACGACCTCGAGAATGGCGATGATCCGGTCCAGCACAGACACCGGCTCTCCTCGTTGAGCGGATCGCATGGTTGCAGTATCCGTCGGGTTCCTCCGACCGGCAAGCGTTCGGTTGTGGGATCGGCGCGTCGGTCCCACTGGGTGGAACGTGCGGTTGCGCGTCGGGATCGGGCGCCGAAGAAGTCGAGGGCCTGAGCCCGGAGTGATCCGGACCCAGGCCCTCGACGCACGACCCGGAGGTCGCTACTGAGAGCTCATCACGCCGCGCAGAAGGGCTTGATTCCCATCGCGCTCTCCAGCCCCTCCATCACGTGCTGCTTGAAGAACTCGTCGCCCGCGAGCGGGGCGTCGGTCCATGCCGCGGCGTCGTGGCCGAGCGTGGTCAGCCATGCCCTGCCGCCGTCGTAGTACTGGCACCAGCTCACCGGGTGCGACTCGCCGTGGCCGGCGAGTGTCGCCTCGCTGGTGGCCTGATCGACCTCGAGCAGCACGTTGACGAAGCTCGGGTACGGGATCAGGTTGTACCACTCGTCCTTGAACGCCCAGGTCTCCGGCAGGAACGACGTCGACACGTCGTTGGTGTTGATCGTCTCGACCGTGCCGTCGCGGTTCGGGCCGTGGTTGTAGAAGTTCGCCCCGCCCAGAAGGCCCTCGTAGTACGGCCAGTGGTACTCGGCGCCGAACGCATTGTGGATGCCCACGAATCCGCCGCCGCCGCGGATGTACTGCATGAGGGCCGTCTGGGCGTTGTCGTCGAGTGTGTCGCGGTTCGAGCTGAGGAACACGACCGCCTGGTAGTTGTTCAGGCGGAACTGCGCGAGGTCCTCGGTGTAGTCGGCAGCGATGCCGCGCTCGGCCGCCCACGCGATCATCGCGGCCTGCGCCACGTTGTTCGGGTTCAGCGGGGGGTTGAGACCCGGTGCGAGCGCGGTCCCCAAGTGGGCGTGACGAGGACCGGCCGTGCGGCTCCAGATGAGGATGCGCTTGGGCTCGCCCTCTGTGAAGCCGTTGCCCCACTCGTTGTAGCAGGTCGGGTCGATGCCGCGGCAGACGCCGTAGTCCTTGATCTCGTCGAGATAGATCTGGTCCGCGGTCGCCGGCTGCCCGCCGAGTCCGTTGCCGTTGCCGTTCCCGTTGCCGTTGTCGGGGCTCAGGGCGGCGCCCCCGACCACCATGCCTGCGCCGAGCGCCGCTGCGGCGACGAGGGCGACTCCCGAGCGAATGAGCGATCTCACGTGATCTCCTTTGATCTTTGCTGACATCCCCGGAACGTGCCGAAGCACGTTCATCGGCGTGGGCCGATGGGGCGTCCGAGCATCGCCGACGTACGGAGAATTCGGATCGACACCCGGTCTGGGGTGAATCTAGGCGGCCCCGAATCCTCGGCGCAAAGGGCGTTCCACCCAGTAAGCCGGACGCGTGCCGCTGGGCGAGGCGGAGGACTCAGATGGCCGACGTTGCGGCCAGCTCGGCCCTCAAAGCGGCGTCGCCCGCAGCCACACGAAGCCGTGCGGAGGCAGGGCGAGCCCGCGAGCGAGGTCGATGTCGTCACCCGTCACGGCGTCGATGGCGCGGTGCGCGAAGCCGCTGAGGGTCAGCGGATCGATCAGCGCGAGGTCGTCGCCGACATTGGCCAGGACCAGGATCACGGCATCCTTGCCCGGTCTCTGATAACCCAGCACGGAGGCGTGCTTGGCGTCGAAGCCGATGAGCTGCCCGCCCGCGAACTCGGGAGTGGCCTGCCGGGCGCGGATGAGGGAGGTCAGCCCGGCGAAGACGCGGCCGGCGTCGCTGCCGGCATCCATGCGCTGCGCATATCGCTCGACCGGACGCAACGGCCGATGCACCCACCGGCTGTCGGCCGCCGTCGCGGGGTCGTCGACGTACGAGTAGTCATTGAGCTGGGCAACCTCGTCCCCGAGGTACAGCAGTGGCACGCCGCCGGTGGACATCGCGATCGCGTGGGCGAGGAGCACCCGGTCGACGCCGCCCGCGTCGGCGGATTCGACTCCGGCGAGCGAGGCGGTGGTGCCGGTGACCCGAGCGTCTCCGGTCTTCGGGTTCTCTTGGAACGGCACGCCCCGTGCGAAGCTGCCCTCGAACCGGCCGACGTAGAAGTCGTTGAGGAAGCGGCGGTGGAAATACCC
Organism: uncultured Actinomycetota bacterium; assembly: GCA_963750955.1. Taxonomy (GTDB): domain Bacteria; phylum Actinomycetota; class Actinomycetes; order Actinomycetales; family Microbacteriaceae; genus Microbacterium. Next base: position 380,017 of record CAVVSI010000004.1, on the reverse strand, counting down.
GTCGATGCCCAGCTGCGCGGCATCCTCATCGGCGAAGGTCCAGCCGATGTCGTCGTGGCTGCGCACGTAGTTGACCCATGCGGTTCCGGCGGGCAGGGCGTGCCGCCGCTCGAGCGCCTGCTGCAGCATCCGCGGGTCGCGCGTGGCGAGCGCCTCCCAGGTGAGGGCCATCTGGAGGGGGTTGTACGAGAGCTGGCACTCTTCGAGCGAAATGTACTCGATCACCTCGTCGGGGTGCACGATCGCCTCGGACTTGAACAGCAGGCTCGGTGCCGCCATCCGCAGCACGGCGTTGAACGCCCGCAGCAGCAGGTGCGCCTCCGGGAGGGATTCGGATGCCGTGCCGAGGCGTTTCCAGATGAAGGCGACCGCATCCATCCGCAGGATCTCGACGCCCTGATTCGCAAGGAACAGCATCTCTCCGGCCATCGCCCGGAACACGGCCGGGTTCGCGTAGTTCAGATCCCACTGGAAGTGGTAGAACGTCGCCCAGATCCACCGCCCGTCCGGCAGTTGCACGAACGACCCCGGGTGGTCGTCGGGGAAGATCTCACGCACGGTCTGCTCGTACGCGTCCGGCAGCGTGCGGTCGGGGAAGATCAGGTAGAAGTCCTCGTAGCCCGGCTCGCCCGCGACGGCCTTGCGAGCCCACTCGTGCTCGTTGCTGGTGTGGTTGAAGATGAAGTCGACCACGAGCGAGATTCCGGCCAGGCGCAGGTCGGCGGCGAGGGCGGCCAGATCGTCCATGGTTCCCAGTGCGGGATTCACCCGACGATAGCTCGAGACCGCGTAGCCGCCGTCCGAGTTGCCTTCCGGGCTCTGGAATAGCGGCATGAGATGCAGGTAGGTGAGCCCCAGCTCTTCGAAGTACGGGATGCTCTCGCGGACGCCCTGCAGGCTGCCGGCGAACCGATCGACGTAGCAGACGCCGCCGAGCATCTGATTCGACAGGTACCAGCCGGGATCGTCTTCGCGCAGGTCGTCGCGGGCCTTCAGCTCGAGTGGCCGTGCGATCCACGACGAGGCCGCCTCGGAGACCACCGCCCCCAGCTGCTCGAGGCCGTCCTCGCGCTCGCCGTACAGCGTGACGAAGAGCGGATGCAGCGTGGGGAAGTGCTCGGCGAACCGCCGTGCGAAAGCGGCATCGAACGGGCCGGCCGCCTCGGAGGCGATGCGCCGGATCTCTTCGATGTCGGCCGGCCACTCTGGGGAGAGTCTCGGCATGACGCTCCTTTGCGCATAGCTACTGCCTCGTCCCACAATAGGGCTGGCAGACTGTGGAAGACCGGACCAGGGAGATCGCGATGAGACTAGTCCAGGTGGCTTTGCACGCGGATGACCTCGACCGCGCGGCGGACTTCTACACCGTGCTGCTGGAGTCCGCGCCGATCGCCCGCTATGACGATCCCGGCCTGCTGTTCTTCGACCTCGACGGCGTGCGCCTCCTGCTGGATCGCAAGGCCCCGGCATCCCTCCTGTATCTCCACGTCGAGAACGTGCACGATGCGCTCGAGCGGCTGGACGGTCTCGCGGACGTCGTGTCACGCCCGCACGTGATCTTCTCCCACCACGACGACACCCTAGGTCCCGCCGGATACGACGAGTGGCAGGCGTTCATCAGGGATTCCGAGGGCAACACGGTCGGTCTCGTCGCTTTCCAGCGCCCCTGAGGCGTCGCCTGAGCCTGCCTGCCGAGCCCCTCTCCGATCGTGCGTGATCGCGCGATTCGCCCTGGGCGAACGACTGGCACTCGGGCATCGAGAGTGCTAATCTGAACGTAGTTGAGTCGAGTCGACTCAACCTCAGACACACCGCCGGGCCAGCGCGTCCGGCCTACGACACAAGGAGCAGAATCATGGCAAACTACGACCCGTTCCGTGACCTCGACCGCTTCGCGTCGAGCCTCTTCGACGCACGTCGCGGGCCTCGCCGGATGCCGATGGACCTCTACCGCGACGGCGACCACTACGTGCTGACCGCCGACCTCCCGGGCATCGACCCCGGTTCGGTCGACATCGACGTCGACGGTCAGCTGCTCACGATCCGTGCCGAGCGCACGCTCGCCGGAGGCGAGGGCGTGAAGTGGATCACCCGTGAGCGCGAGGCTGCGAGCTTCCTGCGTCAGCTCAACCTCGGACAGGGCATCGACACGGAGCGCATCGCCGCGAACTACAGCAACGGCGTGCTGAACGTCACGATCCCGGTGAGCGAGAAGGCGAAGCCGCGCAAGATCGAAGTGGCGACCGAGCAGGACTCGCCGGTCATCCAGGCCCACGAGAGCAGCGACGCCCCGCAGCCGGTCGAGCAGTAACGGCACGAATAGCACCGAACGCCCCGGACGCTCGTCCGGGGCGTTCAGCCGTATCACGCGACTTCGTCCCCGCCACGTCTCGACGACCCGGCATCCGGCGCGGCCAGCCGCGGGGCGTAGCCTGGAGACGTGAGCGCTTACGTCTCGGCGTTCGAGCTGTTCTCCGTCGGAGTAGGACCCTCGAGCTCCCACACGGTCGGTCCCATGCGGGCGGCCCGCGATTTCGCGATCCGTCTGCGCGAGCTGGGTCTGCTCGACGGAGTGGCGCGGGTGACGTGCACCCTGTACGGATCGCTGGGCGCGACCGGGATCGGACACGGAACGCCCGACGCCGTCGTCGCCGGCCTGCAGGGGCTGTCGCCGGAGTTGGTGGATCCGGATGCCGTCCGCGCGGCGTGGACGGATTGGCCCGAAGGCCGGGCACTCGAGCTCGACGGCTCGCATCCGGTGCCGTTCGCGAAGTCGGACGTGGTCTTCGCGCCGCGCACGCGGCTGCCCGGGCATCCCAACGCGATGACGCTCGAGGCGTGGCGGGCGGATGCGGGGCCGATCCAGTCCGACACGTACTACTCGATCGGCGGCGGGTTCATCCGTCGCGAGGGCGACCCTTCGACCGGCTCAGGGGCCGCGGGGGTTCTCCGGGCGTACCCGCTCGAGTTCGACAGTGCCGAGGCTTTGCTCGAGCTCTGCGACGAGCGCGGCATCACGATCGCCGACGCCGCGCGCATGAACGAGGAGGCGCTGCGCACCGACGAGGAGATCGCCGCCGGCCTCGACCGCATCTGGGACGCGATGGCGGGCTGCGTCGAAGCGGGATTGCATGCCGACGGCGTCCTGCCCGGGATGCTGCGCGTCAAGCGCCGCGCGAGCGCGATCCGTGCGCAGCTCGAGGAGGCCGAGGCGGGCGGGCACCGCGAGCTGCCGGGCGAGTGGCTCGGCGCGTTCGCGCTCGCCGTGAACGAGGAGAACGCCGCGGGCGGGCGGGTCGTCACCGCTCCCACGAACGGGGCAGCCGGCATCCTGCCCGCCGTGGCGATGTACTGGTGGCGGTTCCTCGCAGACTCCGGTCTCGGTGTCGGCAACGCGGTCACGCCGCACGGCGAGCTCGTCGGCAGCGCGCTGCTCGGGTTCGCCGCGCGCCAGCAGCTCGGACCGATCGTGCGCGACGTCGTGGACGATGAGCTCCTCGCCGAGGCGAACCGCCGGCGCGGCATCCGTCGGTTCCTGCTCACCGCGACCGCACTCGGCTCGCTGTTCAAGGCGAACGCCTCGATCTCGGGCGCCGAGGGCGGGTGCCAGGCCGAAGTCGGATCCGCATGCGCGATGGCCGCCGGAGGTCTGACCGCCGTGATGGGCGGCACGAACCGGCAGATCGAGAACGCCGCCGAGATCGCGATGGAGCACCATCTCGGGCTCACCTGCGACCCCGTCGGCGGGCTCGTGCAGATCCCGTGCATCGAGCGCAACGCGATCGCCGCGTCGACCGCCGTCACCGCGGCCCGCCTCGCTCTGCGCGGCGACGGGAGCCACTACGTCTCGCTCGACGCGGTCGTGGAAACCATGCGCCAGACTGGCATCGACATGTCGCACAAGTACAAGGAGACGAGCGAGGGCGGCCTCGCGGTCAACGTCATCGAGTGCTGAGCCCGGAGTGCTCGCGGTGGTTCGGTGGGCAGCATCCGCTGCTTCCGTGACCTTTGCCGTCGGATGCTGTCCACTGAGTCCCGTGCGGGGTGCTTCGGTGGGCGGGGTCGGCTGGTTCTGCGACGGAAAGGCGACGGATGCTGCCCACTGGGTCAAGCAGACCCGTGCTCGATCTGGCCGGGTCGCCAACCTGCGCGCACGAGCGCATTTCGGACGCCGTCGACGGCCGGGTCCGGCGCGGGGTGGAGATGGCGCGCGGTGTATCGAAGGACCGTCCAGCCGAGGGCGACGCACTGCGCGTGCTTCTCGATGTCGCGATCCCATTGCGCCCGGCTGATGCGGTGGTGATCACCCTCGAACTCGATGAGGATCCTCCACCGCTCATAACCGAGTTCCGTGTACCCGATGAGGTTGCCGTGCTCTCCCAGGATGTCGATATCGAGGCTGGGAGCGGGCAGACCCGCGCGCAACAGCGCGAGCCGCAGCTCGGTCTCCGGCGGGGACGCGCTTCCGACCCTGATCTGTGTAAGCGCTTCGCGCAGCTTCCCTACACCGACCCGCCGCCCCGCCTCGGCTGAGGCGTGAAGCTGCGCAATGGTCGCGAGGCCGGAGCCGGCCGCACCACGAATCCCGCGTGGCAGCCGGGGCTCGTGCACGATCGCGTCGCCCGCGACGATGAGTTCATCCACGGTGAGGATCTCGCCCAGCTGCGCCCATGTGGTCGCCGGACTGGCCAACGGCAGGCCATCGCGCACGCGGGTGTGCAGGAGATCCGGGGCGAGCCGGTGAGTGCGGATGCCCGCGACCCTGGGACCGCGTCGCGGCAGGGGAACGGCGACATCGAGCGGCCTGTCGGGTGTGCTGCCGGCCGCCGCGCCGCCATGCGCTTCGGGCTGGGGGCGGCGCGCGCTCGCGGATCCTCGCGAGTCGCGGAGCACGCGCAGCGGCACGGGAATACCCCACACGAGCGCAGCCGTGACGTGACTGAAGAAGGCATGGTCCGGCATGATCGATCGGTATGCGCGGGCCTGCGCCAGTGTCCGATTCCGTCGCGCCCTCGCCTCCCGTGCGGTCGGTGACTCGTCGCGGTCGACAGGCTCGATCTCCGGCATCCGCCGCATGCGAACGCCGCTGAACGGCGTCTCGAGATCTCGACCCCGCAGTCGTGCGTCGGAAACGCCTGCGGCGCGAGCGGAGCTCACCGAGAACGCGTCGCCGAGCGCCTCGGGCAGGGGAGCGGGTCGGCGGGGCACAGGGCGAGCATCGCGGGATCACAAGGCGCACACGGACCCGCATGCTGGATGTGTGGACAGCGCGGCCCTGGGCTCCGGCGGGGAGGAACCCGCCGCTGGCCCCCGGTCGCCGACGCTCGGTGGACGAGGTCTGCGGCTCTGTGCCCGCGAGAGCCCCGGATCGCGCCCACTGAACGTGCACCGCGGCCATCGCCGAGGGCGCCGCCCGCTCAGCCCCCCGCCAGCCTCCCGCGGCGCACCCGGCCGACGGTCTCTCCCGCGGCCACCGCGACGAGCAGCAGGGCGACGGCGACCGACTCGGCCAGAGCATCGAGGGGTCCCGACAGGGCTGCGAGCACCAGGATGCCGGCGATGCCGGCCACCTGCGCGGCGGCCCAGCGGCGCTCGAGCACCCGCCGGAAGAGCACCGTGCCGATCAGGAACAGCAGCGGGCCGCCGAGCGTGACGATGGTCGCCGCGAGGCTGTGCGCGTGGGGGTGACCCAGCGCCTCCTTGTCGCCGACGCTCATCAGCACGATCCCGCCGATGATCGCCAGGTGGATCCAGGTGTACGCGGTCCGCACCAGGCGTCCGGGTTCGTCGGCAGCTTCGATCGCCTCGGCGCCGATGCGCTCGCCGTGGTCGAAGTAGATCCACCAGGCGGATGCCGCGGTCGCGAACGCAGCGATCATCGCGAGGACGCCGTCGGGCGATGACTCCATCGCCACGAACGCGAATCCCGTCACGAGCAGACCTTCCCCGAGCGCTATCAGCACGAATAGGGCGGTGCGCTCGGCGATGTGCGGCCCCGACACGTCCCACGACGCGATCTTCACGCGGCCGACCCCGGGCACGGGAAAGCCGAGGACGGTGCCGATCAGCTCGAGCCCGAGAGCGGCCGCCCAGAACGGCAGCTGCAACGACAGCGGCAGCAGCGCGCCGGTGATCCACAGCACGGCGCCCGCGAGCGTCCAGATCAGGATGCACAGGAAGTCCCGCGAGACCGGCGCGTCGTGGCGGGCGGTGGCCCAGACGATGAATGCGGTGCGCCCGACCTGCAGCACGACGAACGCGATCGCGAACGTCCATGCCCGTTCTCCGAACGCTTCGGCGATCGCGACGCTCATCACGAACGAGACGAACGCCAGCGCGACGACCGCCCCGCGCACCGGCAGCTTGACCGGGTCGAGCCAGTTCGTCACCCAGGTCGTCGAGACCCACGCCCACCACAGGGCGCAGATCATGATGACGCCCTCGAGCGCACCGAGCGGTGTCTGGTTCTCGTACAGATACGCCGACAGCTGCGTCAGCGCGAACACGAACACCAGGTCGAAGAACAGCTCGACATAGGTGACGCGATCGGCGCGAGGGGAATCGCTCGGGCGCAGCGTGTTGAGCTGCATCCCTGAAGTCATGCCTCATCTTGGCACTCCGCGACGGGTGCGATCGTGGCAGGATGCCGGGGCGCGGCATCCTGCCCCGGTCTAGGCTGACCGCATGCCCGAGTACGCCGTGCCGACGCCGAAACGGCGTCGGGGCCGGCCCAAGCGCGGCGAGTCCGATGCGCAGGACCGGATCATCGCCGCGGCCGTCGATGAGTTCGGCGAGCTGGGATACGACGGTGCGACGATGCGCGGGATCGCGGCGCGCGCCGGCGTGGACTCCGCCCTGCTGCACCACTACTTCGGCACGAAGGCCGACCTATTCGCGCAGACGGTCGGAGCTCCGATGCGCCCCGATCTCGACATCCCGGCGCTTCTCGAAGGCCCGCCGGATGCGCTCGGCGAGCGCATCGTCCGGTATGTGCTCGACGCATGGGAGCGGCCCGACACCCGCAAGCGCGGGGTCACGCTGCTGCGCTCGGGGATCGGCAATCGGCTCACGACTCCCCTGCTGGCCGGCTTCCTGCAGCGCGAGCTGATCGGCCGAATCGCAGCGCGGATCGATGCGCCGGATGCCGCCTTCCGGGCGACGCTCGTGGCGAGCCAGATCGCCGGGATGCTGCTCGCCCGGTACGTGCTGCAGTTTCCGGCGATCGCCGACGCGAGTGTGGACGAGATCGTCGCGCGGGTCGGGCCGACCGTTCAGCACTACCTGACCGACTGATCGAAGGAGCAACATGTCGTTCCAGGCATATCTCGACAACATCGAGGACAAGACCGGGCTGACGCCGCGGCAGTTCATCGAACTCGCGGGCGCGAAGGGCTTCGGTCCGGGCACCAAGGCCGGCGAGATCGTCGCGTGGCTGGGTGAGGACTATGGACTCGGACGCGGGCACGCGATGGCGCTCGTGCACGTGATCACCAAGGGTGACCGCATCGACGCGAAGTACGTCGATTCGGGCGGAGCGCACAGCGACCCCTCCGACACCCTCTGGCTCGACGGCAAGGCGACCAGGCCGGCCGGCTGACGCTCGCGGCCCGGGGTATTGACGACATGTGACCGCGAGTGGACAATTCATCGTGTGATGAATAAAGCGGCGGTGGCCACCGATACGAGCGCGGTCGCGGTTCGCGGCCTGCGCGTGAAGCGCGGCCGGAACGTCGTCTTCGACGGGCTCGACCTCGACATCCCGCGCGGTCAGGTCACGGGACTGCTCGGACCGAGCGGTTGCGGCAAGACGACGCTCATGCGCTCGATCGTCGGCGTGCAGAGGATCGAGAGCGGCACCGTGACGGTGCTCGGGGAGCCCGCGGGCTCCGCCCTCCAGCGCCATCGCGTCGCGTACGACACGCAGGCGGCGTCGGTGTACGACGACCTCACGATCCGGCAGAACCTGTCGTACTTCGCTCGACTGATCGGCGCCCCGCGGAGCGACATCGACCGCGTGATCGCCGAGACGGGCCTCGGGGCGAATGCCAAGCAGACCGTCGACTCCCTCAGCGGAGGGCAGGAGAGCCGTGTCTCGCTGGCCGTCGCGATGCTCGGCTCGCCCCAGGTGATGGTGCTGGACGAGCCCACGGTGGGACTGGACCCGCTGTTGCGGGCAGAGCTGTGGGGGGTGTTCCGCCGACTCGCCGACAGCGGCACGACCATCATCGTGAGCAGTCACGTCATGGACGAGGCGCTGCGCTGCGACCGGCTCGTCCTCATGCGCGCGGGGCGGATCATCGCCGACACGACACCGAGCGGACTGCTCGCCGACACCGGAGAGACGGACCCGGATGCGGCCTTCCTCGCGCTCGTTCAACGTGACGCGAGCGACACGACCGATCGGCATCCACGGAGACGGCGCGAGTCCGGGGAGGAGGGACCGCAATGAACGGCGGCCGCACCCTCGCGACCGCGGGGCGGGTTCTCCGGCAGCTCAGCCATGATCACCGCTCGATCGCGCTCATGCTCATCGCGCCCAGCCTCCTGGTCGGCCTGTTCGCGTGGCTGTTCAGCGACCAGGACGGCGTGTTCGACATCTACGGCCCGCCGATCCTGGCGCTGTTCCCGTTCATCATCATGTTCCTGATCACTTCGATCACGACCCTGCGGGAGCGGCGCTCGGGCACCCTCGAGCGGCTCATGACCACTCCGCTCGCGAAGGCGGATTTCATCCTCGGGTACGCGCTGGCCTTCGGCCTGATGGCGATGATCCAGGCCGTGGTGACCGTGTCCTTCGCGGTCTGGGTGTGCGGCCTCGACACCGACGGGCCGGTCTGGCAGCTCGGCCTCGTCGCCGTCACCGACGCCGTGCTCGGCATGGCACTGGGCCTGCTCGCGAGCGCGTTCGCCCGGACCGAGTTCCAGGCGGTGCAGTTCATGCCGCTGATCGTGTTCCCGCAGATTCTGCTCGGCGGCCTGTTCATGCCCCGCGACGAGATGCCCGAAGCCCTCTACGTCATCAGCAACTTCCTGCCCCTGAGCTACGCGATCGACGCCATCAACGCGGTGACCGCCGGCGACGAGGGCTGGGACGTGTACGGACCCCTCCTGGTCGTCGGAGGCTTCCTGCTGGGCGCACTGATCCTGGCGTCGCTCACCCTGCGGCGGCGGACGCCGTAGGCGAGGAGATCCGCCGCAGCGCTAGCCGCTCTGCTGCTTCTTGCGCAGCTTGGCGGTGAGATCTCGCAGCTGGGCGAGCTCGTCGTCGTCGAGCAGCGACATCCGCTCGGCGATAGATCGGCCGTGGTTGGACGCGACCCGGCGGAAGGCTGCGGCGCCCTCGGCCGTGGCCCGCACGAGCGAGCCGCGCCCGTCGTCGGGATCGGCGCACTTGGAGATGAGGCCGCGTACGGCCATGCGGTCGACCAGTCGCGAAACGCTCGGCTGACTGATCAGCATGTTCGCGGTGACATCCCTCAGCCGCGCCGTCATATCGTCGCCGCGGGTGACCGTCAGCAGAACGTCGTACTCCGCCTGCGTGAGTGTGGTGTCGTCGAAATCGCAGCTGATCTCGTCGAAGACCTCGTGCTGCGCGCGGAACAGGCTCTCCCAGGCGTCGATTGCCAGCCGGCGGTCGCTCATAGCGACAACTGTAAGGGAACCGAAGGCGATTTCGGGGGGTACTCCGGCACGGATCTCGCGTCGCGCCCGCCGCCAATATGCTGTCGCTCATGGGGCTGAAATCGGGGGCGAGTCTGCTGCGCACGCTGCTTCTCGCGTTGCTGACGGTGGGGATGTCGACAGCCCTGCTGTCCGCCTGCTCGTTCAGCTTCTCGACCGATGACGTCGCCGCGCCGGCGTCGACCGACGTCAACGACTTCTCGTTCGAGAGCATGGACGTCCAGTACACGCTCGGACGGAACGAGGACGGCTCCAGCACGCTGCTGGTCGAGGAGCGCTTCGTCGCCCTCTTCCCGGAGTACGACCAGAACCGCGGCATGCGGCGCAGCATCCCCGATTCCTACCTCGGTGCGCCGCTGAACCCGGAGCTCGTCTCGATCACCGATGGGGACGGCGGTCTGCGCGCCGCCGAGACGGAGTCGGAGGACGGGTACTTCAGCATGACCTCGCGCGCTGACGACTACGTTCACGGCGCCCAGACCTATGTCTTCGCATACAGGCTCGAGAACGTCGCCCGGCTCTTCGAGGACACGGGAGTGGACGAGTTCTACTGGGACGTGAACGGCACGGAGTGGGCGCAGGACTTCGGTCGCGTCTCGGTGCGCCTCATCGTTCCGCCCGACCTCGCCGGGTCTCTCACCGGAGCCCAGGCCTGCTACGTCGGCTACCAGGGCGAGAGCGGCACGTGCGAGATCGTGCAGGATGCCGCGGCCGGCGGCGGAGCCGCGTTCGCGGCATCCGCCGGACCGCTCTCGGCGTACCAGAACCTCACGATCGCGGTGGCGTTCGAGCAGGGCACGTTCACGCCGTTCGACTCGTCGGTCCTCGCATCCCCGTGGGGCTGGCTGCAGCTGATCGCGGGCATCGGGCTCCTGGGCGCGATCGTCTACGCCGCCGTCACGCGCGTGCGCCATCTGCGTGACGCTCCGGGGCGGCCGACGATCATCGCCGAGTACACGCCGCCCCGCGAAGTGGATGCCCTGGAGAGCGCCGTGCTGCTCGGCAAGACGACGAAGGCCATTCCGGCCGAGGTGCTCGAGCAGGCGGTGGTCGGCAGCATCCGGATCGTCGAGGGCGGCCGCAAGTTCTTCGGCGGGGTGAAGCTCAAGGCGCAGCTCGTCGATCCGTGGCGGGCGGACGGCGATGGGCGGCTGCTGCTGGCAGGCCTGTTCCCGAGGCTCGAGCCGGGCAGCGAATACGAGTTCGGCCAGACTGACACCCGCTTCTCGGCGGCGGCGCAGAACATCCTCAAGGTCGCCAACGAGGAACTCGTCCGCCGCGGGCTGCGCCGCAGAGTGCCGGGCGCAGTCCGCGCGTGGCCAGTGCTGGCGGCCCTCCTCACGTCGGGACTCGTGGCCTTGGCCGGCGTCATGAGCCTCGTCACCGCCGTCGACCCGCTCATCCCGATTCTCGCGATCATCGGCTCCACCCTTGCGGTGTTCGTGGTGATCGCGCTGATCTCGCGCAAGCCGCTCACTGCACTGGGCGCCGAGGTCCGCGACCACCTGAAGGGGCTCAAGGAGTTCATCGAATGGGCGGAGGCCGACCGCATCCGCATGCTGCAGTCTCCGACGGGTGCCGAGCGGGTGCGCGTGGACCCGAGCGATCGCGGTCAGATGCTCAAGCTCTACGAGGTGCTGCTGCCCTACGCGGTCGTCTTCGGCCAGGAGAAGGAGTGGGCCGAGCACCTCGCCATCCTTTACGGCGAAGGCAATTCGCCGGGGTGGTACTCGGGTTCGCACGGCTTCAGCGCAAGCTCGTTCTCAGCTGGGATCGGCTCATTGTCGGCCAGTTCCGCGTCGTCGTCCTCGACGTCGGGCGGATCGTCGGGCGGCGGATCGTCGGGCGGCGGCGGTGGCGGTGGCGGTGGTGGCGGCGTCTGACCGGTACGTCGGATCGCCACCGCACGGGATGTGGCGGGCAAGAGTCAGGGCCGGTCGGAGAGGCTCCCGACCGGCCCTTGTCCCTTGCACCAAGAGTGTCCTGCAATCACATGCGGTAGTTGCCACAGCAAAACAACTTCCGTACGTGAACTCTATAACGACGAGGTAACGGAAGGGAAGAGGTTCCCGTTATCTTTTTGTGATTCTTCTCGGCACCCGCTCAGAACCGATTGTGCCTTGCCGCATGTGACGCTATCGACGCGGCGTGCAGGAGTGGAGTATCGTCCGCGCCAAGGGGGTGAGGCGTGAGTCGCCCCGGGGGCGGCGCATCCGGTTTCGAGCGCTGCATCCACGCATCGCCATTGCGCGACGGCACGCACCCATGAGCACAGTCCACATGACGCATATGGAGGCGGATCGCTCGATCCGTCGCCCGATCCGCGGGCTCGCCGCATCCGTTTGTCTTCTCGTTCTGCTTCTCGCCGCGTGCACGGCGTCGAACGACGATTCGAACGACGACACCGTGCCGACCCCCGAGCAGACAACGGCGTCGAACTTCGAGTACGTCGACTGTCCGTCGCCCAACATAGAGGGTGTCGAGGCTCTCGAGTTCCCGCCCGACGTGCGGTGCGGTTATCTCACGGTGCCCGAGAACAGGGACGACCCCGACGGAAAGCAGATCCGGATCTTCGTGGCGCGTGCGCCCGCCGCCTCAGACGACCCCCAGCCCGACCCGCTCGTGATGCTCGCCGGGGGGCCTGGCGGTGCGGGTTCATTCGAGCTCACAGGCAAGATAGCCGCGGGACTCAACGCCGAGCGCGAGCTGATCTTCGTCGACCAGCGCGGCACCCACCTCGCCGATCCGCTGCTCGAGTGCCCCGAAGCTGAACAGGCCGACAACGATTCGATCAGCATCCCCTTCCTGTCGGCGGAGGCGACCGAGGCCCAGGTCGCGGCCAACGAGGTGTGCCTAAGTCGCGTGCGGGACGAGGGCTTCGACCCGGCGGCGTACAACACCGCCGAGAATGCGGCCGACTTCGCCGACCTGCGCGTCGCGCTGGGCATCGACGAATGGAACGTCTACGGCGTCTCCTATGGATCGCGGCTCGCGTTGGCGTACTTGCGCGATCACCCCGAAGGCATCCGCAGCGTCGTGCTCGATTCGGTGTCGCCCCCGAACGTGAACATCGCCGAAGACTGGTGGTCCGCCCCCGCGAGCTCGTTCCGCGGGATATTCGCGGCATGCGCCGCTCAGCCGTCGTGTGCTGCGGCGTATCCCGACCTCGAGGCCGACTTCTTCGCAACGGTGAACCGGCTCGCCGCGACGCCCGAGGTCGTGGAGACGACGGATTCCGCCGGCCAGCCGCTCATCGTCAACATCGACGCCTTCCCGTTCCTGTACGCCATCATCATGGCAAGCGAGCGAGGCGATGCGTCGGGCGTGCCCAAGATGATCGATGACATGGCGAATGGCGATACGGCTTCCACGGTCGAACGGATGCTGGCGCTTCAGACACCCGACTTCTTCCTCGGCCTGGGTGGCTGGGGTCTCGCGTTGACCATCTTCTGCGGCGAGAGTGCAAACCTCACGACCGAAGCGGCATACCTTGCGCGGTCGAAGGAGGTGCTGCCCGAGTTCCCCGATGCGGTATTCGCGGTACAGCCCAAGCAAGGACGCCTGTTCCAGCAATGCCCCGTCTGGGATGTGCCCGACCGGCCAGACGTCGGCGATCCCGCCGTCAGCGATCTCGACGTGCTGCTCATGGAGGGCATGTTCGACGCGGCGACCGCACCCGCGTGGGTCGAAGCGGTGACCCCGCACCTCTCGAACGTGCAGGTCGTGGAGTTCCCGTTCACCGGGCACGATGTGCTGGACAAATCGCAGTGCGCGAAAGACGTCATGTCCGCGTTCCTCGACGATCCGTCGGCTCCCGTCGACGGGTCGTGCGCGGCGGAGATCGAGCTGGTCTTCACCACGGAGTGAGGTGCGAGGAGTCGCCCTGACGAACGCGCGAAGTCGACCTACCGACCCCGGGAATGTGTCGACGTGTCATCGGACACTCACGTCCAGGGAAGGCGCGTGGACTCGACGATGTAGATCGCGATCGCGATGAGCAGTGTTCCGGCGGCCATAGCGCCCATCAGCCACGCGAGGCGGCGATTCCCGGCCGGGCCGTCGTCACGTCGGCGCGCCGCGGCGAACATCGCGAGCCACATCACGATCACGTAGACGATCCCGATGATCGGGAGGATGACCTGGATCTGGAACGCGAAGCAGAACAGGACGATGGAAACGCCGGCGAGCACCGCAGACGGGACGAGCCAGCGCGAACTCGCGCCGTGCTGCAGCGCCGCCTGAGCCGTGACGTCGGTGGGGTCGGGGGCGGGCTGCTCGTCGGGGAGCTTCTCCGGTCCATGCGGTTCGCGGCTTCGATCGCTCATCTCGCCCTCCTCGGCGTCAGTGCTCAGCATTCCGATTCGCGGGCGCCGACGGACGGGGGTTGACAAGACCCGCTGATCGTTCAGGAGTGCTGGAAGTAGTGACGCACCTGTTCGTCGCGTTCGACGAGGTAGCGGTCGTCTTCGGGGTAGTAGACCGCTCGGTCGAGATCGTGGCCGGCGAATCGCCTGATTGCCTCCAGCGACTCCCACCGCGACACGGTCGTGATCTCCGTCCGGCCGTCGCCGAGATCGCGGGTCAGCAGCCAGGCATCGAGATTGCCGGGCGTGGTGCGGTATTCGGCCATGCCGGTCCGCTCCACGTACTCCGCATAGGCGTCCCGATCCTGGGTCCGCACCACGCCGGTCCACATCCGGACCACGGCACCACCGGTCATCACTCCAGCATGCCCGAGCATGTCGGCGGGCGACAAGATCGCGCGACCGGGGGCCGTGAATCAGTACCAGTCGGTCGCCTGCGAATGGCCCCACGCGCTGCACGGAGATCCGTACACGGCTGCGATGTACTCCAGTCCCCACGCGATCTGCGTAGCCGCGCTGGTCTGCCAGTCGGCACCCGCGCTGGCCATCTTGCTGCCCGGGAGCGACTGCGGAATGCCGGTCGCGCCGCTGGAGTCGTTGTAGGCCTGGTAGTTCCAGCCGGACTCCTTGGTCCACAGCGAAAGCAGGCACGAGAACTCGCCTTCACCCCAGCCGTAGTTCGCCGCGGCGAGCTGGCGCGCGGTCGCCTGGGCTCCCTCGGGAGTGTTCGCGTTGGCCAGAGCCACCGCCGCAGCGGCCGCCGCCTCGGCGTCGCGCTGCGCCTGGGCTGCCGCTTCGGCCGCAGCCTGAGCGGCCTGGGCAGCCGCCTCTTCGGCCGCCTTCTGCGCCTCGGCGACCTCGAGTCGTCCCCGCAGAACCCCGGCGTGCGCGAGAACCCGCCGCGCCTCGGTCACGGTCTCATCGGTAATGGCGGCGAGCAGGAGGGCCGGCATGACGTCGAACGCGGACAGCCGCTCGATGTGATCGCGGAGGGCGGAGGTCTCGATCGTCGTGACGGGCACGCCGACATCCAAGCCGGATGCCGAGATGTCGGCCGTGACCCGTCCCGCGGCGGTCAGCGCGGCACGTGCGGCGTCCAGACTGGACTGCGCGTCGCTGGAGATCTCTCGCAGGGTTCCGGCATCCGACCCGAGAACGGCCACCGCGGCCGCGCCCGGTTTCGACGATGCCTGGGAGGCGAACGCCGGCGCGGTGGCGCTCAGACCGGCGAGGGCCACCAGGCCGATCGCGACGACGGCACCGGCGGTGTGGGTGCGCCGCGCACGGGCGGCGGTACGGCGGGCACGGCGAGAATCCGGGGCATGGTGCATGGGGGAGATGTCTTCCTGAGGTGTCTGGGGCGCCGGCGCAGGGCGGCGCGATGCGCCGTCGGGTCGGCGCAAAACACCCAGTCTTGACGCCCCGTCTGGACGAAACCTCTGCAGGCCCTGGCAGAACCGTGAGAGGCGCGCTCCTGAAAACCTGATCAGAGGTCGTGCGCCTCGCGGAATCCAACTACCGTGGGATCACCCGAAGCGCCGTCGCTTGGAGAAGGGCCCGCCCATGCAGAAGATCTCGCTGATCGCCCTCGCCCGGCACGAACTCGGGCACGCGATGGACTCGTCGAACGGCCGCAGCGCGAAGACCGTGGTCGGAGGCCACGAGCGCCTGCTGCGCCAGACCGTCATGGCGCTGCGCGCCGGCGAGGAGCTGTCGGCGCACGAGAACCCGGGCGAGGCGACGGTCCAGGTACTGACCGGCCGCGTGCTGCTCAGGTCGGGCGGAGCGTCGTGGAACGGTTCGGTCGGGGACCTGCTGACGATCCCCGACGGCCTGCACTCGCTGGAAGCGGTCGAGGACTCGGTGATCCTCTTCACCGTCGTCAAGACGCGCTGAAGCCGCAGCGGATCACGCGGACTCGCGCCACACGATCTCGCACTCGAGGAGGACTTCGCGCGGCGCGGGCTCGCCGCGCAGCTGCTCGAGGACCAGAGCCGCCGCCTGCCGGCCCAGACCCTCGGCGGGCTGCCGGACGGTCGACAGCGCGGGCAGCGTGCGACGCGCCCACGCGCTGTCGTCGAAGCCCACCACGCCGACATCGGCGGGGACCTGCCGCCCGGCCGCCCGGAGCGCCTCCATGGCGCCTGCGGCGACGGCATCCGACGCGGCGAAGACGCCGTCGATGTCGGGAGCGCGCTCCAGGAGCGCGTACATTCCATCGCGACCGGCCGAGTACGAGTACAGCGGAATGCGTTCGACGAGCTCGTCGTCGTACCGATCGCCGAGCGCGTCGGCGAAGCCCGCGAGGCGCTCTGAGCCGGAGTCGCGGTCGAGGGCCGCGGCGATCATCCCGACGCGCCGTCGACCGGTCGCGAGGAGCCGCTCGGTGATCGCGCGCGCCGATCCGCGGTTGTCGATGATCACGAAGGCGGCCGAAAAGGCACCCGGGGGATGGCCGACGAAGGCGGCAGGCAGCCGCAGTCTCTCCACGACTCGCGCGACGGGATCGTTCGCGCGGGCGGAGACGATGATGGCGCCGTCGACGGATCCGCCCGACAGGTACCGCGCGACCCGGTCGGTGTCGCGGTCGGAGTCGACGATCAGCACCGCCATCTGATGGTCGGCCTCCGACAGCGCGGCATTCGCGCCGAGCAGGATGCCGCCGATGTTGGGGTCCTCCACGAAGAGGGAGTGCGGCTCGTGCACGATGAAGGCGACCGACTCGGTGCGCTGCATCACGAGGTGTCGCGCCGCCGTGTTCGGCACATAGCCGACCTCGGCGATCGCCGCCTCGATCGCCTGCCGGGCACTGTCCGAGACGTACGGATCGCCGTTCACGTACCGGCTGATCGTGCCGCGGGACACGCCCGCCACGACTGCCACATCGTGCACGGTCGCGCGCCGCGGGCGCCCTGATGTCGTCGACACGCCACAACTGTAGCGTTCACGATGCTTGACAACCGGAACTCGCGCTGACATTCTGTGTACGTTCACAGAAGGCCGAGGACGATCTTCTCTCTCCAAATCTGTGCACGTGCACACACTCGCCGATGACGTCGACCTGGAGACCGGTGAACCACTCTCTCGCCACGACCGAGCAGGCCATCGCTCGGCCCCGCTACGAGCATCGCGGCATCGACTTCGGCTGCGACTACAACCCCGAGCAGTGGGATCCGAGCGTGTGGCGCGAAGACGTCGCCCTCATGGGCGAGGTCGGCGTGAGCCTCGTCGCCGTGAACATCTTCGGATGGTCCGATCTGCAAGGCCCCGACGGCGACGTCGACTTCTCGCGCCTGGACGAGATCATCGGCCTGCTCCACGAGTCCGGCATCCGCGTCAATCTCGGCACCGGCACGTCCTCGCCGCCCCCGTGGCTGACGACGCGGCATCCGGAGATCCTGCCGCAGGCAGCCGACGGCACGACCCGCTATCCCGGTGGGCGGCAGGCGTGGTGCCCGAGTTCGCCGGTGTTCCGCGAGTACGCCCTGACCCTCGTCGAGGCGGTCGCTGAGCGATACGGGCGGCATCCCGCCGTCGCACTCTGGCACGTCTCGAACGAACTGGGCTGTCACAACGCCCACTGCTACTGCGAGGTCAGCGCGGCGGCGTTCCGCCGGTGGCTGCGGGAGCGCTACGGATCGATCGGCGCACTGAACATCGCCTGGGGCACCAGCTTCTGGAGCCAGCGCTACACAGACTGGGACGAGATCGCCACGCCGCGACTCACCCTCTCGGCGCGCAATCCCGGCCAGATGCTCGATTTCGCGCGATTCAGCTCCGACGAGCTGCTGGGCTACTACCGGGCAGAGCTCGAGGTCATCCGCAGGCACAGCACAGCGCCCGCGACCACCAACTTCATGGTCACCGCGCACATCCGCGAGCTGGACTACTGGACGTGGGCGCCCGAGGTCGACGTCGTGGCCAACGACCACTACCTGGACCACCGCCTCGACGACCCCGCCGCGGAGCTCGCCTTCGCGGCGGACCTGACCCGCGGCCTCGCCGCGGGGGCGCCGTGGATGCTGATGGAGCACTCGACCGGATCGGTCAACTGGCAGCCCCACAACCTCGCGAAGGCTCCCGGCCAGATGATCCGCGACTCGCTGCAGCACGTCGCGCGCGGCGCGGACTCGGTCTGCTTCTTCCAGTGGCGGGCGTCGCTGCAGGGCTCGGAGAAGTTCCACTCCGCGCTCATCCCGCACGCGGGAACCGACTCCGCGCTGTGGCGCGAGGCAGGGGAACTCGGCGCGCTCCTGGATCGGATGGGTGAGGTGGCCGGCACCCGCGTCGTCGCGGACGTCGCCCTGCTGTTCAGCTGGGAGGCATGGTGGGCCGGCGACGCCGAGAACCGCCCGAGCGAAGCGGTCGGGTATCTCGACCAGGTGTGGGCGCTGCATCGGGCTCTACGTGAATCGGGGGCGGCCGTGGACGTCGTCCGGCCGGGTGCCGACCTGTCGGGGTACCGGCTCGTCGTGGTCCCGGGACTGCACCTGGTGCGGGAACGCGACGCGAAGACGCTGGATGCCGCGGTCGCGGCGGGAGCGCACGCCCTGGTCACCTTCTACAGCGGCATCGTCGACGAGAACGATCGGGTGCGGCCCGGCGGGCATCCGGCGGTCTGGCGTGACCTTCTCGGCATCCGCGTCGAGGAGTTCGCCCCCGTTCTGCCGGGGGAGACGGTTTTGCTCGAATCCGGCATGCAGGCGTCGCTGTGGACTGAGCGGCTCGTCGCGCACGATGCCGACGTCGTCGACCGCTTCGTCGGCGGGCCCGCCGGAAATCTGCCCGCCCTGACCCGCCGCCGCGGAAGAGAGGGCGCCGGTGACGCCTGGTATCTGGCGACGCTCCCCGACCGGGTGGGCCTCGCGCGGCTCATCGATCACGCGCTCACGGCGGCGGGCGCCGACCGCGCGGCGGGGGCGCGGCCGGACGTCGACGTGGTGCGCCGCGTCGGGGCGGACCGGAGCTACCGCTTCATCATCAATCACGGTGACCAGGACGTGCTGCTGAACGCCCGGGGACAGGACCTGGTCACCGGAGGCACCGCCTCGGGGACGATCCGCGTTCCCGCCGGGGCCGTACGAGTGATCCGAGAGGATGCCGACTCATGACCGCACAGACCGCCACCGAGGTGCTGGTGACCCCGAAGGGCTCCCGGCGTCGCGCAGACCGCGGCCGCGGCCGGATCTCGCACAAGGGCGCGATCCTGATCTTCACCGCGCCGTTCGTGATCCTGTTCGTGCTGTTCTACCTCGTGCCGATCGCGTACGCGATCTGGCAGTCACTGCTCGTCGTCGAGCGGGAGGGCACCTTCGGCGAGGCGAAGGAGGTGTTCGGAGGACTCACGCAGTACGTGCTGGTGTTCCAGAACGAGGCGTTCTGGACCTCCGTCGCCCGCGTGCTGATCTTCGGCGCGGTGCAGGTGCCCGTGATGCTCGGGCTCGCGCTGCTGTTCGCTCTGCTGCTGGACTCGCCGCTTCTGCGCGGCAAGAAGTTCTTCCGGCTCGCGTTCTTCGTGCCGTATGCCGTGCCCGGCGTCATCGCGGCGATCATGTGGGGCTTCCTCTACTCGCCGAACCTCTCGCCGTTCACCGTGCTCACGGGCAATGTGGACTTCCTCTCGGCCGAACTGGTGCTGTGGGCGATCGCGAACGTCGTGACCTGGGTGTTCGTCGGCTACAACATGCTGATCATCTACTCGGCGCTGCTGGCGATCCCGAGCGACGTCTACGAGGCGGCGCGCCTGGACGGCGCCGGTCAGATGCGCATCGCGTGGTCGATCAAGATCCCGATGGTGCGTCCGTCTCTCGTGCTGACCGCGATCCTCTCGATCATCGGCACGCTGCAGCTCCTCGCCGAACCCCAGGTGTTCCGCTCGTTCAGCTCGGCGGTCACCAGCACCTACACCCCGAACATGACGATCTACGCGACCTCGGCGATCCCGAACGTCAGCCTGGCAGCGGCCTTCTCGGTGGTGCTGGCCCTGGCGACGTTCGTCCTGTCCTTCACGTTCTTGCGCATCACCCGACGGAAGGCAGACGCATGAGCCGCGTGATCGATGCGGATGCCGTGGCGCTCCGCGAGTCGTCGGCCTCGACCCGTGGCCCGCTCGGCCGCCGGCGGTCGCAGGAGAGTCTGGTCTCGCGCGGCGTCGCGATGCTCATCATGGGGGTCTTCACCCTCTACTTCCTGGTACCGATCTGGTGGCTCCTGGTCGCGTCGACCAAGACCCGGGGGGACCTCTTCACCACGAACCCCCTGTGGTTCTCGGAGCTCGCGTTCTGGGACAACCTCGTCGCACTGCTGAATTACGACGGCGGGATCTACCTGCGCTGGATCGTGAACAGCATCGGGTACGCCGGAATCGGTGCGCTGGTCGCGACGATCCTCGCCGGCATGTGCGGCTATGCGCTGGCGAAGTACCGCTTCCGGGGTCGCGAGCTGCTGTTCAACGTCGTGCTCGGCGGCGTGCTGGTGCCGGCGACCGCCCTCGCGCTGCCTCTGTTCCTGCTGTTCAGTCAGGTGCAGCTGACCAACACGTTCTGGGCGGTGTTCCTCCCCAGCATCGTCAGCCCGTTCGGCGTCTACCTCGCCCGCGTCTTCGCTGAGGCGAGCGTTCCCGACGAGCTGCTCGAGGCGAGCCGCCTCGACGGCGCCGGCGAGGTGCGCACGTTCTTCACGGTGTCGATCCGGCTCATGCTGCCCGCTCTCATCACGATCTTCCTGTTCCAGTTCGTCGGCATCTGGAACAACTTCTTCCTGCCGCTGATCATGCTGCGCAGTGAAGAGCTGTTCCCCGTGACGTACGGGCTGTACGCGTGGAACTCGACCATCAATCAGTTCCCCGAGTTGCGCAGCTTCGTGCTGATCGGCGCGCTCCTGTCGATCATCCCGCTCATCATCACGTTCCTCCTCCTCCAGCGCTACTGGCGCACCGGCCTCGGAACCGGCGCGCTCAAGTGAGAGACCCCGGTCGGCTTGCACCGATCGGCCCCCGAAAGTCCGACAGCAGTTCCATCCAAGAAAGAGAGATCATGCGTCACATGAAACGAGCAGCTGGCGTGGCGGTGATCGCGACCGTCGCCCTGACGATGGCCGCGTGCTCCTCGGGCGGTGACAGCGGGGGCGGCACCGACGCCGCAGCCTGCGCACCCTCCGAGGGCGAGGTCACCCTCACGTTCACGTCGTGGATCCCCGGCATCGAGGACGCCGTCGCGATCTGGAACGAAGCCAACCCCGACATCCAGGTCGAGGTGCAGACCGGCCCCAACGGCAACTCCGGCACGTACCAGAACTTCTTCAACCAGCTCGAGGCCGGCAACGCCCCCGACCTCGGTCAGATCGAGTATGACGCGATACCGAACTTCCGCGTTCAGGACGGGCTCGAGAACCTCGCCGCGTGCGAGGACGTCGTCGCCGCCGAGGACGACTTCGTCGACTGGACCTGGGGTCAGGTCTCGCTCGGCACCGAGGACGAGGTGTACGGCATCCCCCAGGACTCCGGCCCGATGGCGCTGTTCTACCGCTCCGACCTGTTCGAGCAGAACAACATCCCGGTGCCGACGACCTGGGAGGAGTACCGGAGCGCGGCGGAGCAGATCCGGGCGCTGGGCGGATACATCACGAACTTCTCGCAGTCCGACATCAACCAGTTCGCCGGCTTCGTCTGGCAGGCCGATGGCGAGTGGTTCGGCAACGACGGCGACGAGTGGACGGTCGATCTGACCAGCGACGCATCGATGACGGTCGCCGACTACTGGCAGGACCTCATCGCCGACGACCTGGTCGCGGTGTACCCGCCGTGGACCGACGAGTGGAACAACGCCTACAACTCCGGCGAGGTCTGGACCTGGAACTCCGCGGTCTGGGGTGCCAACTCGATCTCGAGCGGCGCTCCCGACACGGCCGGCATGTGGTCGGTCGCGCAGGCCCCGCAGTGGGAGGCCGGCGGATCGGCCGCCGGCAACTGGGGTGGATCCTCGGTCGCCGTCTTCAAGGGCACCGACCACCTCTACGAGGCGGCGAAGTTCGCGCTGTGGCTCAACTCGTCCGAGGAGGCGCTCACGTCGCTGAACAAGACGGCTGCCATCTACCCCGCGACCAAGGCCGGGCTCGAGCTGCCGGTGCTCCAGGAGGGCGTCGAGTTCTACGGCGGCCAGAAGATCTACGAGGTCTTCGCCGAGGCGGCCGGGCAGGTCAACCCCGACTTCGTGTGGGGCCCGACGATGACGCAGACCTATGCGGACGTTTCCGACGGGTTCAAGGCGGCGATCTCCGGTGACGGAACGCTCGCCGACGCGCTGGCGGAGGGCCAGGAGAAGACGATCGCGGCTCTCGAGGCGCAGTCGATCCCCGTCGCGAAGTAGCCCTCATCGTCCGTGCCGCGGACGCCTCGCCTTCGGGCCGGCGTACGCGGCACGGTCGCGTGCGGAGCTGGCTCAAGGCGTGCGGGGCTTCTCTTCGTCGACGGGCGCTCTTGCCGGGGACACGCCGGAGTTCCCCTGCATCGAAGGCAAGTCGACGAAGGGTGAATACGCTGGCGGCATGCCCGTCAGCCAGTCCCGTCGCGCCCGCGCCGCCCGCAGGCGCAAGCGACGCATGGATGCCGCCGACAACGACCTGACCTCGTTGCAATGGTCTCAGATCCGCGCCGCCTGGCCGGGCTGCGCCTACTGCGGCACGATCGGCGTGCCGCTGCAGCGCGACTGCGTTCTGCCGCTTTCACGAGGCGGCCGCTACACCGTGGAGAACATCGTGCCCGCGTGCCGGTCGTGCAATGCGAGCAAGTCCAACGACGAGGTGACCAGTTGGATGCGGCGCAAGAAGCTCGATGAGCGGACCTTCCTGCTCGGGCACGTCTCGTTCCTGCACAGCCTCGCCGTCGCCGAGGCCGTCCGACCGGCGGCCGAATCCCCCGCGTAGCCTGGCCTGATGGCCACAGCCCGCACCGCCCTCGAGATCGCCGACTGGCGCCGCCGCGTTTTCGCCCTCTACGACGCCGTGCGCGCTCAGGACGACCACGAGGACGCGCACGAGCTGTGGCGCATCGAGCGCGACGACCTCATGGCGCGGCATCCGGCCACACCGCTCCGGGAAGCCGACCGCGTGCTGTTCGAGGGGCTTCCGATCGCACCGTACGACGCCGCCTGGCGCTTCGAACTGCCGATCCTTCCAACCGATCCCGGCAGCTTCGAGTTCGCGACGGGCTCGGATGGGGTAGTGCCGTTCGAGCGGATCGGCCGAGTCGAGATCCCGGATGCCGGATCCCTCGACGTCTGGCGGCTGACGAGGTACGGCGGCGGAGTGTTCATCCCGGTGCGCGACGCGCTTGCAGGCGGGCCCGGAGGCACCTACGGCGGCGGGCGCTACCTGATCGACACGATCAAGGGCGCCGATCTCGGCTCGGATGCCGCGCGCGGCACGATCGTGCTGGACTTCAACTTCGCCTACAACCCGTCCTGCGCGTACGACCCCGCGTGGGCGTGCCCGCTCGCCCAGCCCGGCAACGTGCTGCCGGTCGGCGTGCCGGTGGGGGAGTTGTACGGCTGAGACTGCGTCAGCCGCGGGCTTTCAGTGGGCCGATTCTGTCGCTTTCCGGCCGGGATGCGGCGCTTCGTGTCCACTGAACCCGCCCCACGGGTCTTCCGTGGGCGGAATCTGTCGCCTGCGGGCCGGGATGCCGCGTATTGCGTCCACTGAACCCGGGCGGGTCAGCCCGTGCGGTGCGCGGCGTAGTACTCGAGCAGTGCGCGGGTCGAGGCATCCTGCGCGGCCAGGGCGTCCGCGTCGCCCTCGATCGCCGGGGCGATCTGCAGCGCGAGCTGCTTGCCGAGCTCGACGCCCCACTGGTCGAACGAGTTGATGCCCCAGATCACGCCCTGCGTGAACGTGATGTGCTCGTACAGCGCGACGAGCTGACCCAGCACGCGCGGGGTGAGGGATGCCGCGAAGATCGAGGTCGTCGGCCGATTGCCCGGGAACGTGCGGGCGGCGACGAGCGGCCCGGTCGTGCCCTCGGCCTCGACCTCCTCTGCCGTCTTTCCGAACGCGAGCGCCTTCGTCTGCGCGAGGAAGTTCGCCAGGAACAGGCCGTGGACGTCGCGGCCGTCGTCCTGCAGCGGGTAGGCGGGGTTCACGAACGCGATGAAGTCCGCGGGGATCAGCCGCGTACCCTGGTGGATCAGCTGGTAGAACGCGTGCTGGCCGTTCGTGCCCGGCTCGCCCCAGAACACCTCGCCGGTGTCGGTGGTGACCGGGGAGCCGTCCCAGCGCACCGACTTGCCGTTGGATTCCATCGTGAGCTGCTGCAGGTAGGCGGCGAACCGGCTCAGCTGCTGCGCGTAGGGGAGCACCGCGTGCGACTGCGCCCCGAGGAAGTTCACGTACCAGACGTTCAGCAGGCCCATGAGCACCGGCACGTTCGAGGCGATCGGCGTCGTGCGCATGTGCTCGTCGACGTCGTGGAACCCGGCGAGCAGCTCGCGGAAGACGTCGGGTCCGAATGTGATCACCAGCGACAGGCCGATCGCCGAGTCGACGGAGTAGCGGCCGCCGACCCAATCCCAGAAGCCGAAGGCGTTGGCCGGATCGATGCCGAACGCCGCGACCTTGTCGAGCGCGGTGGAGACCGCGACGAAGTGGTGGGCGACGGCATCCGTCTTGGACTCGTACGAGCCGTCGATCGCGCCCGCCGTGCTCAATCCCGACCACAGCCAGTCGCGCGCCAGTCGCGCGTTCGTCAGCGTCTCGAGCGTCGTGAACGTCTTCGAGGCCACGATGAACAGGGTGGTCTCGGGATCGAGGCCCTCGGTGGTCTGCGCGAGATCGGTCGGGTCGATGTTCGAGACGAACAGAGCCTGGATGCCGGCA
Organism: uncultured Actinomycetota bacterium; assembly: GCA_963750955.1. Taxonomy (GTDB): domain Bacteria; phylum Actinomycetota; class Actinomycetes; order Actinomycetales; family Microbacteriaceae; genus Microbacterium. The sequence goes on along the minus strand of CAVVSI010000004.1, from coordinate 355,103 downwards.
TCCGCGTACGGCTTGAGAGCTTCGTAGACCATCACGGGGCCGAGATCGGAGCCGCCGATGCCGATGTTCACGACGTGCGTGACCTTCTTGCCGGTCACGCCGAGCCACCGGCCGGAGCGCACGCGCTCGGCGAAGTCCGACATCGCATCGAGCACTTCGTGGACGTCACGGTCGATGTCCTGCCCGTCGACGACGAGCGCGGGGGAGGCGCCTGCGGGGCGGCGGAGCGCGGTGTGCAGCACCGCGCGGTCCTCGGTCGTGTTGATGTGCGCCCCTGCGATCATCTCGGCGTAGCGCTCCGCAACCCCGGTCTGCTCAGCCAGCCTGACGAGCGAGGCGAGGATCTCGTCGGTCACGAGGTTCTTCGACAGATCGACGTGCAGGTCGCCGAGCGGGAAGCTCAGCCGCTGAACGCGACCGGCATCGCCGGCGAACCAGCCCCGCAGGTCGGGGGTGAACGAGTCGCGGCGGGCGAGCAGCTCGGCCCAGGCGGACGTGGACGTGGGGTCGATCGGAGCGGTCACGCCTCCACGCTAGACCCACCCGCTCCGCTCGCGCACGGCGCGGGTCAGGCCGGCGGGGCCGCGGTGCCGCGGACGCCGGCGATGGTCGACTCGACGACCGAGGCGGCCAGGGCGTCGACCACTTCGTCCGGCTGCAAGCGCACCGGTCCGCGCGATGCGATGTCGGCGAAGCCGTGCACCGACGACCAGCACGCCCACTCCGCGAGGGGGCGGCGCTCGGGCGGCAGCGCGCCGGTCTCGACCATCTCGTCGAGGGTGTGCAGGAGCAGCTGGAACGGGGGGACGACCTCCGCATCCAGCGTCACGATGCCGTCGGCCGGATTCGGGTCCTGCGTGAGGAAGGCGAGTTCGAACCAGCCTCCCTCCGTGCGGGCGAAGTCGATGTACGCCAGCCCCACCCGCCGCAGCCTCTCGATCGACGCGGCCGCCGGAGCGAGATCGCGCGGAGTCGCCGCGACGCGGGTCATGATCGCCCGGGCCAGGGCGTTCTGCGCTTCGGCGGCGGCGGCCCGGACGAGGGCGTCGCGGTCCGCGAAGTGCCGGTAGGCCGCGTTCGGGGATACCCCGACGGCGCGGGTCACCTCGCGGAGCGAGATCGCGGCGGGTCCGCCGGAGCGCGCCTGGCGGGAGGCCTCGGTGATGAGCGCGTGTCGGAGGTCGCCGTGATGATAGCTGCGTGCGAGAGAGCTCATCGTTGCACCTCCTCCATCGGGTGTGTACGGTGTGAACATGGATGTGGACACCGTCCACGCAAACTCTATCCCCGCGGCCTCCTTGCTCCCGCGGGCAACACTCAGGGGTGATCATGACCACGCCGTCGCCGGCATCCTCCGTCGCCGCGCAGTACGCACCGGGGCCGCGCACGCTGCGCAGCTTCTACCAGGTGCTGGTCAACACCGCGGTCGCGAACGTCACCTCGAGCTACCTGTGGTGGGCGCTCACCTTCTGGGCGTACCTGGAGACGCGATCGGTGCTGGCCACGTCGATCATCGGCGGCTCGTACATGCTGCTGGTGGCGGTGTTCGGCTTCGTGTTCGGCGCGATCGTCGATCACATGAAGAAGAAGGCCGTGATGGTGCTGTCCAGCTCGATCACGCTGGCGACCTACCTCCTGGCCGGCGCGCTGTACCTGGCCTTCCCCGAGAGCGTCCTGGTGGACTGGGGCGGTCCCTGGTTCTGGGTCTTCGCCGGAGTGATCCTCATCGGCGGCGTGGTCGAGAATCTCCGCAACATCGCCCTGTCGACCACCGTCACGCTGCTGGTGCCGGCCGACCGCCGCGACAAGGCGAACGGCTGGGTCGGCACGGTCCACGGGATCGCCTTCATGGTGACGAGCGTGTTCTCCGGCCTGTCGATCGGCCTGCTCGGCATGGGGTGGACGGTGGTGATCGCGATCGCCGCCACCGCCGTGGCGCTGTTGCACCTGCTGTTCGTCCGCATTCCCGAGCGCGGCATCGCGCACGTGGAGGGCGTCGCGCCGGCGAAGCTGGACTTCCGCGGCATCATCCCCGCGATCATGGTCGTACCGGGCCTGCTCGCGCTCATCCTGTTCACCACGTTCAACAACCTCGTCGGCGGCGTCTTCATGGCGCTCATGGACCCCTACGGACTGACGCTGTTCTCGGTCGAGATCTGGGGCATCATCCTCGGCATCACGAGCGTCGGGTTCATCCTCGGCGGACTGCTGGTGGCGAAGTTCGGACTCGGCAGGAATCCGCTGCGCACGCTCCTGCTGGTGAACATCGGGATCGCCGTGCTCGGGATGACCTTCGCGATCCGCGAGTGGTGGTGGCTCTACGCGCTCGGCATCCTCATCTTCATGACGATCATGCCGATCGCCGAGGCGTCGGAGCAGACGATCATCCAGCGCGTAGTGCCGTACGAGAAGCAGGGAAGGGTCTTCGGATTCGCGGCGAGCGTGGAATCGGCCGCCGCGCCCATCTCAGCCTTCATCGTCGGACCGATCGCGCAGTTCTGGCTGATCCCGTTCATGGAATCCACCGAGGGACAGGACGCGTTCGGATGGCTCCTGGGCGACGGGGAGGCGCGCGGCATCGCACTGGTATTCGTGATCGCGAGCGCCCTCCTGCTGGTCGTCGTGCTGCTCGCGTTCGCCTCGCGACCGTACCGCGAGCTGTCCGCCGCCTACGCGGAAGCCCCTCCGTCGCTCGAGACACTCCCTGACGACGCCGACGCCGACGCCGACGCCGGCGGCGCCGGCCCGGCGGGGGCGGATGCCGCGTCCGACGAGTCCGCGGAGCCCGCGGCGGACGCGGACCGGGGCGTGCGCTCCCACGTGCGCTGACGACGGGGGACCGCCGCCCGGCCGGATGTGTCAGGCTCGCAGGATGGACGCGCAGAACCCGTATGCCTCACGACCCTGGCTGGCGGCGTACGCGCCGGGCGTGCCGGAGTCGATCGATGAGGTCACCCAGACCCTCTCCGACATGATCGAGGCGAGCATCGCCCGCTACGGAAGGGCGACCGCGCTCGAATTCTTCGGTGCGACGACGGAGTACGGCGAGCTCGGCGAGCAGATCGATCGGGCGGCCGAGGGCCTTCGGCGCCTCGGGGTCACCCACGGCGATCGGGTCGCGATCGTCCTGCCCAACTGCCCGCAGCACGTCGTCGCGTTCTACGCGGTGCTGCGGCTCGGCGCCATCGTCGTCGAGCACAACCCGCTGTACACGGCGCGCGAGCTGCGGCACCAGTTCGAGGATCACCAGGCCCGCTTCGCGGTCGTGTGGGACAAGGTCTACGACACCGTGGACGGGTTCCCCGCGGACCTCAAGCTCGAGCGCATCGTGAGCGTCGACATCACCGATGCGATGCCCTGGACGACCCGCCTCGCCCTGCGCCTGCCCATCCCCAAAGCGCGTGCGGCGCGCGACCAGCTGACCGCGACGCCGAAGGCGCGCAGAGTGCTGGCGTGGCAGAAGCTCGTCGACGGAAGACGCCTGAGCCGCCGGCATCCGCGCCCCGCCTTGGACGACATCGCCCTGCTGCAGTACACGAGCGGGACGACGGGAACGCCGAAGGGTGCAATCCTCACTCATCGCAACCTGCGCGCGAACGCGATGCAGGGCCGCGCCTGGGTGCCGGGTCTGCTCGAGGGTGAAGAGACCTTCTACGGCGTGCTTCCGCTCTTCCACGCCTACGGCATGACACTGTGCCTGACCTTCGCGATGAGCATCGGCGCGAAGCTCGTGCTGTTTCCCAAGTACGACGCGAAGCTCGTGGCGGATGCCGCGAAGAAGAGCCCGCCCACCTTCCTGCCTGCGGTGCCGCCGATCTACGATCAGCTCGCCCGTGCGGCCGAGCACGGCACGATCGACCTGAAGACCGTGCGGTTCGCGATCTCGGGCGCCATGAGCCTGCCGGTCGACACCGTGGCGCGGTGGGAGGAGGCCACCGGCGGCCTGCTCGTCGAGGGCTACGGCATGACCGAGACCTCGCCTGTCGCGCTCGGCAACCCGATCGGTCCGTCGCGGCGCCCGGGCACCGTCGGCGTGCCGTTCCCGAGCACCGACATCCGCGTCGTCGATCCGGCAGACCCGAGCGTGGACCGCCCCTTCGGCGAGTCGGGGGAGCTGCTCATCCGCGGTCCCCAGGTGTTCCAGGGGTACTGGCGACGTCCGAACGAAACGGCCGAGTCGCTGCTCTCGGGGGGCTGGGTGCGCACCGGCGACATCGTCACGGTCTCCCCGGACGGGTTCGTCACCGTCGTCGACCGCCTCAAGGAGATCATCATCACGGGCGGGTTCAACGTCGCACCGACCGAGGTGGAAGAGGCGCTGCAGGGCCACCCCGACGTCAGCGAGGCGGCCGTCGTCGCTCTGCCGCGCAAGGGCGGCGAAGAGGTCGTGGCAGCCGTGGTGCTGCGCGAGGGTGCGGTGCTGGATCCTGAAGCACTGCGCGACTACTGCCGGCAGCATCTGGCGGCGTACAAGGTGCCGCGCAAGTTCTTCGAGGTGGACGAGCTGCCCCGTTCCCTCATCGGCAAGGTGCTGCGGCGTCAGGTGCGCGAGCAGCTGCTGCGCGAGGCGTAGTCCCCGCACTGCTCGCCTCTGTCGGCCGAGACAGGGGATTCGGCCGAGGCAGGTGGGCGTGACGCCCGGTCTCGGCGAGATGTCCCGTCTCGACGCAGCGACTCAGAGTTCCGGCGTCCGCGGCGGGGCGGTACGGCGCGGACGCAGCGACTCGAAGCCCGCGGCCCATCGCAGCAGATCCGCATCGGCGTACGCGTGGCCCGCGAACGTCAGGCCCACCGGCATCCCGATGTCGGACATCGTGCCCATGGGCACGGTGACCGTCGGGATGCCGAGGTGGCGGATCGCGAGGTTTCCGTTGGCGACCCAGACCCCGTTCCGCCACGCTGCGGCCGCCGACTCCTCGTTCACGTCCGCGTCGGCGGGGCCTACGTCGGCCACCGCCGGGAACACGACAGCATCCAGCCCGAGGCTCCGCATCCAGTCCTCGAGGTCCGTGCGACGGGTGCGCTCGAGACCCTCGAGTCCCGCGCGGATGAGCTCGGCGTGCGGACCGCTCAGCGGGTCCGAGATGCCGTCCGCACGCGCGCGGGTGGCGTACTCCGAGATGTCGAGGTCGAAGGAGCCGTACCGGTCGGGCAGCGCGCCGTCGGGATGCGGGAAGATCTTCGCTCCCTCGACCTCGGCGAGCGACGACAGCCCGGGTTGACCGTTCGCCGCCAGGAAGTCGTGCCATGACCACATCGACATGTCCCAGATCTCGACGTCGAAGAACGCCGCCGGCACGATGCCCCGATCGAAGATCGACGGCGCGCCGGCGCGGTCGGCTTCGTAGTTGCTCACGACCGGGAAGTCGACGACGACCACCTCGGCTCCCGCCGCCTCGAGGTCGGCGCGAGCCTGCTCCCACAGGGCCAGGACGGTGGGACGGGGCTCGATGCGCTGCCCGGTCGACGCGCCGATCCCCTCGCCGGTGCCGGCATCCGGGTCCTGCCCGAGGTACATCGACGGGATGCCGAACCTCTTGCCGGCGAGACTCGTCGCGGCGTCGGCGGCAAGGGCCGGATAGGACGGAGGACGCACCTCGGACGCGCGTGGCACGGCCACCCAGGCCTGCGTCCTCCACAGATCGCCGCGGGTCTCGGGATCGTCGGCGACCAGGACGTCGAGCACCTCGAGCAGGTCGGCCATCGTGCGGGTGTGCGGCACCACCACGTCCATCGTGGGTACGAGCGGCCAGTTGCCGCGCACCGAGATCACGCCGCGCGAGGGCGTGTAGGCGCACAGAGCGTTGTTCGATGCGGGAGCGCGGCCGCTCGACCAGGTCTCCTCGCCCAGCCCGAACGCCGAGAAGGATGCCGCTGTCGCGGTGCCCGAACCGTTCGACGAGCCCGACCCGAACGCCGACGTGAGGTAGTCGCCGTTGTACGGACTCTCGGCGCGGCCGTACAGCCCGCGCTGCATGCCGCCGTTCGCCATCGGCGGCATGTTGGTGAGCCCGAGGAACACGCACCCCCCATCGCGCAGGCGCTCGATCGAGAACGCATCCGACCCGGCGACCAGGTCGGCGAACGCCGGGGAGCCGGAGGCCACGGTCATTCCGCGCACCATGTAGCTGTCCTTCGCCGTGTACGGGATGCCGTCCAGCGGCCCGAGGGTCGTCCCGTCTGCCCGGCGGCGGTCGGAAGCGGCTGCCTCGGCGACCGCATCCGGATTGAGTTCGACGACCGAGTTGAGACGTATGCCGGATCGGTCATACGCCAGGATTCGCGAGAGGTACGCCTGCACGAGGTCGACGCTCGTCGTCTGTCCGGACTCGAGCGCCGCCCGCAGCTGGGCGATGGAAACCTCCACGACGGGAAAGCGGAGGGTGGTCACGCGAACCGCTCGGTTGTCTGAGCCTCGTGCCGCTGCACGCGCTCGACGATCGGGAGGTAGGTGGACGGCTGGTGCTGCGTGATGCAGTGGATGCCGCCGCCACGCGCCAGGACGGGTCTCGCGTCGATGGTCACCACCTCGCGACCGTAGGCTGCGCGGAGGATTCCCGCGGCGCGGGAGTCCGCGTCAGATTCGCCGTAGCCGCACGCGATCACCCCGCCGTTGACGACGAGGTGATTGGCGTAGTTCCAGTCGACGTATCCGACGTCGTCGCGGAGGGTCTCAGGCGCGGGGAGATCGATGAACTCGAGGCGCCTACCCGCGGCATCCGTCGCCTGTTCCAGCACCGCGCGAATCTGGCGCACGACCGCGTAATCGGGGTGCGCCGGGTTGTCCTGCCAGTGCTGCAGCACGACGCCCGGGCGTGCGAACGATGCCACCATGTCGACATGGCCGCGAGTGCCTCCGGATTCGTAATCTCGCGTGAGGCCGCGCGGCAGCCAGATGAAGTTCGTCGCCCCCAGGGTCCGGTGCAGCTCCCACTCGACCCGCTCCTTCGTGGCGTAGGGGTTGCGGCGCGGGTCGAGCTGCACGGTCTCGGTGAGCAGCACAGTGCCTTCGCCGTCGACGTGGATGGCGCCGCCCTCGTTGACGAGCGGCGACGGAAGATGCACCGCACCCGCGCACTCGGCCACGAACGCCGCGATCTTGTCGTCGCGCTCCCAGGTCGCCCACGCGTTCGCGCCCCAGCCGTTGAAGGTCCAGTCGATCGCCCCGAGCACACCGTCGTCGCCGACGACGAAGGTGGGTCCGATATCGCGCATCCAGAAGTCGTCGAGCGGAGCCTCGAGCAGCTCGACCTCCGCCGAGAGCCGGCGTCGGGCTTCGGCCACTGCGGACGGGTCGACGACCATCGTCACCGGCTCGAAGCCCGCGACCGCATTCGCGACGGCCGCCCAGGTGGCACGGGCTTCGTCGGCTGAGACTGCGTCGTCGCCGAGTGCGTTGCCTACGCGTGGGAACGCCATCCACACCCGCTCTTGCGGGGCGAACTCGGCGGGCATCGTCCAGGTCATCGTGCACTCCTCACAACATCGCCACGGGCGGCGATGCTTTCATCCTGGCGCGTGCCGTCTGCGGGCGCACCTGGGTCTGCGTCGACGCTGGGTGCATCCGAGCCGGGCCGATCAGCCGATGAGCCGCTCCCAGCCGTCGCCATCAGCGTGCTCGAAGATCAGGTTCGTCTCGGTGTGCGCCACCGCCGGGTGTCCGGTGAGGTGCGCCAGGACGAACTCCCGCAGCTCGGCGGCGTCGCGGGCGATCACATGCAGCAGGAAGTCGTCTGCGCCTGCCATGTGGAAAAGGCTCAGCACGCCGGGCAGGCTGGGAGCTGCCCGCCGGAACGCCTCGATCTCCTCGCGCGCGTGCTTGACGAGCCGGATCGCGATGAGCGCCTGCACGGTCGCACCGAGGGCGAGCGGGTCGAGATCCACGCGATAGCGCCGGATGACGCCGCTGGTCTGCAGCCTGCGCAGGCGCAGCGAGACGGTCGACTCCGCGATGCCCAGCGTCGAGGCCAGCGAGGAGCCGGATGCCCGGGCGTTCGCGGTCAGCGCGCGCAGCAGCGCGCGGTCGGTGCGATCGAGAGAAAGGACCTGCGCCATGGGACTCCTTCGCCCGGTTGTGGATGAAGCATCTTCGATCGAGCATAGTCCTGCAGCCGCATCCTTCACACTCGATTGCCGATCGGCGCAGTCTCTGTTGTCCTGGTGTCATGGACACCAGGAATCACCGGCTCGAGACCCGAGCCGTGCACGCAGGGATGGCGGGGCTTCGAGAGAGCGGCGCGCACGTTCCCCCGATCGACCTCTCGACGACCTACCCGCTGCCGGACGTCGACCGCGGCGGGCTGGCCTACGAGGAGCTCGCGACCGGTCATGAGCTGGGACCCGATCGCAGCGCCGTGTACCAGCGGCTGTGGCAACCCGGTGTGGCACGGTTCGAGGACGCGCTGGCGGAGCTGGAGGGGACCGACAGCGCCGTCGCCTTCGCGAGCGGCATGGCCGCCCTGACCGCCTGCCTCATCGCATCCGTGACGGCCGGACGCCCGCACGTCGTCGCGGTGCGCCCGCTCTACGGCGGCACCGACCACGTCCTCGAGAGCGGGCTGCTCGGAACCACCGTGACGTGGGCGGGTGTCGAGGAAATCGCCGCCGCAATCAGGCCCGACACCGGACTCGTCATCGTGGAGACTCCGGCCAACCCGACCCTCGAGCTCGTCGACCTGGCCGAGGTCGTCGCCGCGGCAGGAGCAGTACCCGTGCTCGTGGACAACACGTTCGCGACACCGGTGCTCCAGCAGCCGGCGCGGCACGGCGCGACGCTCGTCCTGCACAGCGCGACGAAGTACCTCGGCGGACACGGGGACGTGATGGGCGGTGTCGTCGCGACCGACGGCGACTGGGCGCAGCGGCTGCGACAGGTGCGTGCCCTCACCGGCGCGCTGCTGCACCCGATGGCGGCGTACCTGCTGCACCGCGGCCTGCGCACCCTCCCGCTCCGTGTGCACGCGCAGCAGATGACCGCGCAGGTGCTCGCCGAGCGCATCAGCGCCCATCACGCGGTGGCTCGCGTGTTCTATCCGGGCCTGCCCGGGCAGGACCCGAGGGGTCTGCTCGGCCGTCAGCTCCACGGACCGGGCTCGATCGTCGCCGTGGAGCTCGCGGGCGGCTACGACGCAGCGGCCCGCTTCACCGAGGCGTGCGAACTGATCGAGCACGCCGTGTCGCTGGGGGGCATCGACTCGCTCGTGCAGCACCCCGCTTCGCTCACGCACCGTCCGGTGGCCGGACACGCCAAACCCGGGGCAGGCATCGTGCGCCTGTCGATCGGTCTCGAACACGTCGACGACCTCACCGAGGACGTGATGATCGCACTGGCCGCAGCTGACGACGGCTCGACGGTGGATGCCGCCACATCGGAATTCGCCGGCATCCGCTGACGGCACGCGAACGCATCGGCCCGGTCACGATTGCTCGTGACCGGGCCGAATCTGCAATGCCTGCGGACTACTGCAGGACGGGCTCGCTGTGCGAGTGCGCGTCTGCGCTCTTGCCGGCACCGTGTGACTTGCCCGGCACGCGGACGTCGTTCACCGTCGAGGTGTCGAACGCGAACGTGATGATCGCCGTGGCCACCGCGTCGGAGTTGATGTCGAGGGCGAACGTGTTCACGTTGCCCACGAGGTCGTATCCCGTCGCCGCCAGCGCATCGTAGAGCGCCACGTCCTGGAACTCGCCCGTGAGGTTGTCGCACGGAGCGTGGTAGCAGGGGTCGTAGGCCACACCGGCGAGTCCGCCGTAGAGCTCGGCCTCCTCCTCGGTCTTGATGTCTTCCGCGCCGGTGAACAGGCCACCTGCGGGGATGCCGACCGCGATGAACGGTCCGTAGTCAGAGCGACCCGAGAAGTCGGTGTCCTGATACGGCTGGCCGACGCTGTCGTAGTAGCTTTCGAAGACGTCTTCGATGGCGGCAGAGCCCTCGGGGATGTCGACGGTCGCGGTGCCGCTCGAGTCGTCTCCGTCGTAGACGCCGAAGAAGTAGTTCGGCGAGCCGATCATGTCGAAGTTGAGGTAGAGCGAGATGTCATCCGCCTCCTCCTCTGTGAGGTTCCCGACGTAGTACTCGGACCCGAGCAGGCCCTCCTCCTCGGCACCCCACCAGGCGAAGCGCACCGTGTTGTTGGGCTTGACCTTCGACATCTGGATCGCGGTCTCGAGCAGCGCTGCGCTGCCGGTGCCGTTGTCGTTGATGCCCGCGCCGTCCTGCACGCTGTCGAGGTGGGCACCCGCCATGACCGTGTTGGCGTCGTTGCCGCTCTTGGTCTCGGCGAACACGTTGTAGGACGTGCGCGTCTCGGTCGTGTAGTCGACGGTCACCGTGACCGTCGCCCCGGGAGTCAGGTAGAGGTTCTCACCCGTGGCGGCGGTCGCACCGACGACCGGGATCGTCAGTCCGGGAGCGTCGCCGATCATCGAGATCAGTCCGTCACGACCGGGCTGGCCCTCGTTCATGATCACCGCGCCGGCGGCGCCGGCGGCCTCGGCGTTCAGCGCCTTCTGTGCGAACGGGCACGTGCCGCGCTGCATCAGCGCGATGCCGCCCTCGGGGAAGCCGATGAAGTCCTCGGGCTCGCACCCGCTCGAGTTGCTGTTGGCGGGGTCGTCGTCGTCGACGATGACGATGCCGACCGGAACGAGGGGGCCGGTGGCCGTGCCCTCCGGAATGACAGGGGTGAAGCTGTTGCGGAGGAAGTCCTGCCCGTCGACGAAGGTCGTCGGGTTCGGCGACACGCGGATGAGCTCCGAGTTCTCCTCGAAGTACGGGAACTCGAACTCCTGCACGATGGGTGTGTACCCCGCGCCCTCGAGCTGATCGACCACGTACTCGACCGATGCGTCGTATCCGTCGCGGCCGGCCGCGCGATCGCCGTATTCATCGGCGATGTCCTGGAAGGCATAGAGGTGGTTCATCACCCCCTCCAGGGTGACGGCTTTGGTCAGCTTCTGCACCGAATTGTTGTTCGGTACAGCGAATGCGGGGGATGCGAATCCCACGGATGCTGCCAGGGCACCGGCCGCGATGACGGCACACGCCCTACGAGTCTTGAACGACATAACGCTCCTCTCGAAAGCTCGGCGACCGCTTTGTCACCGAGCACTCCATCCACAGTAAGCAGGCCGCCGCCGGATATCCAGACCTCGCATTCGGGCTGAGCGCATGGTAGGCGTGTGCGCACCGCGCCCTCTGCGGAAAGCAGATGCCGCGGCCGAGCCGACGGGTGGGACGCACTGCGTAGCACGTCGGCCGACCCTGATCCAGTCCCTCGCGGGTGTCATCAGCCCGGGCATATCGTCCTGCCGAAGCCGACCGAACGCCGGCAGGTGGAAAGGACGAAGACCATGACCAACCCTCACATCCCTCCGATCGTGCCGGACGGCAGCCAGTCCGACGGCTTCGACGACGTCGAGCCTCTCGTCGGCGACGGTGACGCGCCCCTGGACCCGGACGTGGACGCGGATCAGGTGGACAGCGCCGAGGCCGACGAGCGGGCGGCGACCGAAGGCACCCGCGACGGCGACCTGGAGCGGTGACGAGCACACCGGAGGCTCCGGCGAGCACGAGCGACGGATCGACACCGATCGCCCTGTCCGCGTGGCTGGACAGACTCGCGCAGGCGGACGGCGAGCAGGGCGGCGGTGCGGCGTGCGGAGTCCTGCTGGGCATCTCCGCCGCTCTGATGGAGATGGTCGCGCGGTACTCGACCGAGGACCAGCGCGCGGCCGGATGCGCGGCCCGGCTCGCAGACCGGCGTCGTGAGGCGCTGGCCGCCGCCGAGGCGGACGGCATCCGCTCGGCGCGGCTGGGCGCATCCCTGCGGGATCCCGAGGACGACCCCGCCCGCGACCGCGGCATCCACGAGGCGGCGCTCGCGGCAGCCGCATCCTCGGCCGAGCTCGGCGCCGTCGGCGTCGCGCTCGTCGCCGAGCTCGCACTCCTGTCCGACATCGGCAACCCCGCCGTGACGGCCGACCTTGCGGTCGCGGCCGCGGCGCTGTCGGCGGGCATCGCCGGCTCGGCGGTCAACCTCCGCGCGGACCTCGAGCTGGCGGACGCGCATTCCGCGGACGAGAGCATGCCGGACGCCGGGCGCCGGCTCGCCGAGGCGGCGCAGGCTCTGATGGACGCCCGTGATGCGGCATCCGCCTACGCCGGGCGGCTCTCCGCCACGTTCGGCAGCGGGTGATCCTCGCGGGCGGACGCTCGCCGAGGCGACCGGGTTAGCGTGGGGTGCATGGCAGACACCCCCTTCTCCGCGCTCGACGAATACATCGCCCTTCCCCGTGTGGAGGCTCTCGCGCTCTCTCCGGACGGCACGCGGGCCGTGCTCACGGTGGCGACCCTCAAGAAGGACACCACCGCTTACGAGCGGTCGCTGTGGTCGGTGCCGACGGACGGGTCGGGCGCGCCTGCACGTCTGACGCGCTCGGCGAAGGGCGAGTCGAGCGCGGAGTTCACTGCGGACGGCGACATCCTGTTCGTCTCGGCGCGACCGGATGCCGACGCGGAGGACGACGAGGATTCCAGCCAGCTGTGGCTCCTGCCCGCCGCCGGCGGAGAAGCGCGTCCGGTCACCCGGCTGGCCGGGGGAGTGTCCGCCATCGCAGCCGTGGCCGCAGCATCCGACCGGGTCGTCCTCACTGCGGAGCTGCTGCCCGGCTCCGACGCGCATCCCGCCGACTCGATCGAGGCGGAAGCCGCTCTGCGCGCGCTGCGCAAGAAGAAGAAGGTGTCGGCGATCCTCCACGAGACCTACCCGGTGCGGTTCTGGGACCACGATCTCGGTCCCGCCGAGCCGCACCTCCTCGCGCTGGACCTGTCCGCGCTCGCCGACTCGATCGCCGCCGTCACCGCCGAATCGGACGAACGCGCTCCGGACGAGGCCGTCGATGAAGGCGGGGATGCCGGAACGCCCTATCCCGCGACCCTGCCCCGCCCCGCCGACCTGACGCCGCAGCCGGGCCGCAGCGCGGACATCTCCGGCGCCGCGCTCACACCGGACGGCGGCATCCTGCTCGCGGCGATGCGCGTGCCGGAGACGCGCGACGGGCGGTTCGCGCTGGTCTCGATCGACGTCTCCACCGGTGATCGCACGACGCTGTTCGATGAGCCGGACGTCGACTTCGAGTCGCCGGCAGTCAGTCACGACGGCACGCTGGTCGCCTACCTGCGCACCGAACGCAGCACGCCGAGCGGCCCCACCGACCTCGAGCTGTGGATCGCGGGCGTGGACGGATCCGCTCCTCGGCGCGTCGCCGGAGACTGGGACCGGTGGGCGTCGAGCTTCGCCTTCGCCTCCGACGACACCGCTCTCATCGCGACAGCGGACTCCGGCGGCCGCGGTCCCGTGTACCGCGTCCCGATAGACGGGTCCGCTCCCGAACAGCTCACGCACGACGACTTCACGTACACGCACGTCGGAGTGGATCGCACCTCGAGGGACCTCGTCGCCCTGCGCTCGAATTGGATGACCCCGCCTCACCCCGTGCGCATCGCCGCCGACGGCTCGGTCACCCCGCTCGCCACCCCCGCACCCCCGCCGAGGACGACCGGGACGATGACCGAGGTCGAGACGATCGCCCAGGACGGCGCGCGCGTTCGCGGCTGGCTGCTGCTGCCCGAGGGAGCGTCGGATGCCGCACCCGCGCCGCTCCTCCTGTGGATCCACGGCGGCCCGCTGAACAGCTGGAACGCGTGGAGCTGGCGGTGGGCGCCTCTGCTGGCGGTCGCGCGCGGCTACGCCGTGCTGCTGCCCGACCCGGCTCTCTCGACCGGCTACGGACTGGAGTTCATCGCGCGGGGCTGGAACGGCTGGGGCGGCAAGCCCTACACCGATCTCATGTCGATCACGGATGCCGTCATCGAGCGGCCCGACATCGATGAGACGAGAACGGCCGCGATGGGCGGCTCGTTCGGCGGATACATGGCCAACTGGGTCGCGGGCCACACCGACCGTTTCCGCGCGATCGTCACGCACGCGAGTCTCTGGGCGCTCGACCAGTTCAGCGGCACGACCGACAGCTCGGACTACTGGCAGCGCATCTTCACGCCCGAGGCGATGATCGAGAATTCTCCGCACCGCTTCGTTGCCGGCATCCGCACGCCGCTTCTGGTGATCCACGGCGATCGCGACTACCGCGTGCCGATCGGCGAGAGTCTGCGCCTATGGTCCGAGCTGGCCGAGCATCACGCGGGGCCCGACGGGTCGACCGTGCATCGGTTCCTCTACTACCCGGACGAGAACCATTGGGTTCTGAGGCCCCAGCACGCCGTGGTCTGGTACCAGACGGTGTTCGCCTTCCTGGATCAGCACGTGCACGGCGCCGACTGGGAGCGGCCCCACCTGCTCGGCTGACACGACCGCGAGACTGCATCCGGACGGCGAGACGGCGGGCAGATCCCGCTGTCCGGACGTCCGGATGCAGTCTCGCGGGAGGTGGAGTGTGCAGGCGCGAAACGCGGACGCAACAGTTTTGGGCGACACTGTGGGAATGTCCACAAAGGTCTCGCTCATGCACTACACCGGGTACAGGTTCGCCCGACCGGTGAACGTCACGCCCCACGTCGTGCGTCTGAGGCCTGCGCCCCACTCGCGCACACCGATCGAGGCGTACTCCCTCGAGGTGAGCCCGGCGAACCATTTCATCAACTGGCAGCAGGATCCGTTCGGCAACTGGGTCGCCCGCCTCGTGTTCCCCGAGCGGATCGATCACCTGTCGATCACGGTGAGCCTCGTCGCCGATCTGATGGTGATCAACCCGTTCGACTTCTTCATCGAGGAGTATGCAGAGTACTTCCCGTTCGACTACGAGCCGAGCCTGAAGGCCGACCTCGCGCCGTACCTGCGTCCCGTCGACGACAGCGAGCAGACAGGCATCTGGAAGGAGTCCCTGCCGCCGCTTGCGGACGGCGGCGTGCCGACCGTGCAGTTCCTCGCCGCGCTCAATTCGGCTGTTCACCGCGACGTCGCCTACGACGTGCGGATGGAGGCCGGTGTGCAGACGCCCGATGAGACGCTCGAGCGGGCCATCGGATCGTGCCGCGACAGCGCCTGGCTGCTCGTGAGCCTGCTGCGCAAGTACGGCCTCGCCGCGCGCTTCGTGTCGGGTTACCTCGTGCAGCTCGCCGCCGACCAGCAGGCGCTCGACGGGCCGAGCGGCACCGAGGTGGACTTCACCGATCTGCACGCGTGGACCGAGGTGTACATCCCGGGCGCCGGCTGGGTCGGCATGGATCCGACGAGCGCCCTGTTCGCGGGCGAGGGGCACATTCCGCTCAGCGCGACGCCGCATCCGTCCAGCGCGGCCCCGATCGAGGGCTCGACCGAGCCGGTCGAGGTGACCTTCGAGTTCCGCAACGAAGTGATCCGGGTGCATGAGGACCCGCGCACGACCAAGCCCTACACCGACAGCCAGTGGGCGCGCATCGACGCGCTCGGCGCGGAGGTCGACGAACGGCTGCGTGCCGGGGACGTGCGACTGACGATGGGCGGCGAGCCCACCTTCGTCGCCCTGGACGATGCGACCGGCGATGAGTGGAACACGGATGCCGACGGCGAGCACAAGCGCGAGCTCGCCGGCATCCTCGCGGAGCGGCTGCGGGCGACGTACGCTCTGGGCGGGGTCGTGCACCGCGGCCAGGGCAAGTGGTACCCCGGCGAGACCCTGCCGCGCTGGAACATCGCCCTGCAGTGGCGCACCGACGGACAGCCGCTGTGGCAGGACCCGACGATGCTCGCCGACCCGTGGGGGACGGATGCCGACCCGGACGCGCCCTCGAACGCCGAGGCCCTCGGCAGGGCGGTCACGGCCCTGCTCGGCATCCCCGATCGGCGGCTCCTGCCCGCCTACGAGGACCCGTTCGCCGAGATCGCCGCCGAGGTCCGCCGGCCCGAGGGGCCGCGGCCCGCCGTCGACGAGGCGGAGCAGCTCGATGTCGCCGAGCTCGACCGGACGGTGAGCCGCGAGACCGGCTGGGTCCTGCCGCTCACGACCGAGGAGGAGTGGACGAGCCCCGCCTGGAGCTTCCGCCGCGGGCGGCTCGTGCTGATCCCCGGATCGAGCGCGGTCGGCCTGCGGCTGCCGCTGGACTCGATCTCATGGGAGGACCCCGAGCACCCCGGTGAGCCGTCGTACCTCGAGGCAGGTCCGCCGCTCACGCCCGGCATCCCCAAGGTCACGGTGGTCGACCCGAAGGACGCCCGCACGACCGCGCTGACCTTCGAGGGGCGCGACGGCCACGTGCACGTCTTCCTTCCGCCGACGCTGACCCTCGAGGCGTACTGCGACCTGCTTCATGTCATCGAAGAGGCGGCGCGCCGGACGCGCTGCCGGCTCGTGCTCGAGGGATACGGCCCGCCGCCGGATGCGCGCCTCGCGCAGCTGGTCGTCACGCCCGACCCGGGCGTCATCGAGGTGAACGTGCAGCCCACGTCGTCATGGGACGACCTGCGTCACCTGACGGTGACCCTGTACGAGGAGGCGCGGCAGAGCCGGCTGACCACCGAGAAGTTCGATCTCGACGGCCTGCACACCGGCACCGGCGGCGGCAACCACATCACGCTCGGCGGAACGCAGCCGGTCGACTCGCCGCTGCTGCGTCGTCCGGATCTGTTGGCGAGCCTGATCACCTACTGGCAGCGGCATCCGAGTCTGTCCTATCTCTTCTCGGGTCGGTTCATCGGCCCCACCAGCCAGGCGCCGCGCTTCGATGAGGGCCGCCCCGAAGCGGTGTACGAGATGGAGATCGCGCTGCAGGAGATCCGTCGGCTGACCGCGTCGGCGCGCGAGCTGGACGAGGAGTCCTCGCCCTGGCTCGTGGACCGTGCGCTGCGGCACCTGCTGACCGATCTCACCGGCAACACGCATCGCGCCGAGTTCTGCATCGACAAGCTGTACAGCCCCGACTCCAGCCGTGGCCGACTCGGCCTGCTGGAGCTGCGCGGCTTCGAGATGCCGCCGCATCCGCAGCTCGCCCTCGTCCAGGCGCTGCTGGTGCGCAGCCTGGTCTCGATGTTCTGGGACGCGCCGTGCACTGCGCCGCTCGTCCGGTGGGGCACCCGCCTGCACGAGGACTTCCTGCTGCCCGAGGGCGCCACGGCCGACATCGGCGAGGTCGTCGCCGACCTGCGCGAGCACGGCATCGCGTTCGAAGCGGAGTGGCTGGATGCGTTCACCGAGTTCCGGTTCCCCCGTATCGGGATGAACCGGCTCGCCGCCGGCATCGAGCTGGAGCTGCGTCAGGCGATCGAGCCGTGGAACGTACTCGGCGAAGAGGTCACCGAGGGCGGCACCGCGCGGTACGTCGACTCGTCGGTCGAGCGCGTCCAGGTGAAGGTGACCGGGGTGGATCCGCGGATGCACCTCGTGACGTGTCAGAGTGTTCCGGTGCCCCTGACGCCGACCGGTCGCGCCGGCGAGTACTACGCCGGTGTGCGCTATCGCGCCTGGCAGCCGTGGTCGGCACTGCACCCGTCGATTCCGGTGCACGCCCCCCTCGTGTTCGACGTGGTCGACATCGAGTCGGGGGTGAGCCTGGGCGGCGCGACCTACCACGTCGTCCACCCCGGCGGCCGGTCGTACGATCACCCGCCGATCAACTCGAACGAGGCCGAGGCGCGACGCGCCAGCCGGTTCGAGCCGCACGGCCACACCGCCGGCCGACTCGACATCCCCGCGCTGCGCGAGTCCGCCCGCCGTGCGTTCAGCCCCGACTACCCGCACACGCTCGACCTGCGCAGGGTACCGATCGAATGACCCGACCCTCGATGAGGCCACACGCATGAGCCTCCTCCGCGACTACGCGGCCGCGATCGCGCAGCCGACGCTGCCCCTGACCGGGAACGGCGGCCGTTTCGACGAGGTCGTCGGCACCGACGGCGCGCTGCGGCCGGCCTGGAAGGGAATGGCGGCGATCGCGGTCGATCTCACCTCCGCCGAGCTCGGACGCATCGACGGCGAGATCACGACGCTTCTGGCCGACGACGGCGCGACCTACGGCAATCCCGAGGCCGGCTCCCAGCCCTGGCAGCTCGATCCCATGCCGCTCGTGCTGGATGCCGCCACCTGGGCGCGACTGGAGGTCGGTCTGGCTCAGCGCACCGAGCTGCTGAATGCGCTGCTCGCCGACATCTACGGTGAGCAGCGCCTGCTCGCGGAGGGCGTGATCCCGTCGGCGGTCGTGTTCGGCCACTCCGGGTACACCCGCCCGATCGTCCGCCCGCGAGGCTTCGACCCGCATCCGCTCATCCTCTCGAGCACCGACCTCGGGCGCGATGCGGCGGGGGAGTGGCGGGTGCTCACCGACCGCGTGCAGGCGCCGTCGGGCCTGGGCTACGCGATGGAGAACCGGCGGGTGCTCTCGCGCGTGCTGCCCGAGCTCTACGAGGAGGCGGGCCTGCATCGCATGGAGCCCTACTTCTCGGCCCTCCGCTCCGCACTGCTTCAGGCCGCGCCGGCCGAGGTCGCCGACCCCCGGGTGGTCGTCCTGTCACCCGGCACCCACTCCGAGACCGCGTACGACCAGGCCTTCATCGCGAACATCCTGGGCTTCCCGCTGGTGCAGGGCGAGGACCTCGTGGTCAGCGACGGCTGGGTGTGGATGAAGCCCGCCGGCTTCCCTCAGCACGCACCGCACGAGCGCGTCGACGTCATCCTCCGCCGTGTGGATGCCGAATGGTGCGATCCGCTCGAGCTGCGCGCCGGTTCGCGGCTGGGAGTCGCCGGACTGACCGAGGCGGTGCGGCGCGGACGGGTGCGCCTGGTCAACGGACTGGGCGCCGGAGTGCTCGAGAATCCCGGCCTCATGCCGTTCATGCCCGAAGTCTGCGAACGGCTGCTCGGCGAGCAGCTGCGTCTGCCCTCGGTGCCGACGCAGTGGTGCGGCGACCCGGAGAGCCTCGCCGCGGTGCTGGATGCGGTCGACCGCGACTCCTCCGCGGTGATCGTCCGCCGGATCGACGGCCGCGCGGCCGATCTCACCGGACTGAATCCGGCGCAGGTGCGCGAGCGGATCCTGTCGGCCCCGCATTTGTTCGTCGGTCAGGATCGGATGCCGCTCTCGCAGGCGCCCGCCTGGGGCGATGCCGGGCGCGCTTCCGGGCGGGCCAAGCCCAACCCCCTCGTGCTGCGTGCGTTCACCGTCCGCGACGGCGCGATCTACCGGCCGCTCGTCGGCGGGCTCGCGACGCTGGTCGACGACCGCAAGGCCGCGCCGAGCACGAAGGACGTCTGGGTGCTCAAGGGCGCTCCGAGCGACCCCGATCAGGGCATCGTGGAGGTCGCAGCGCTGCCGCTGGCGCGCGCCGTGCCGGTGCTGTCGCCGCGCGCGGTGGAGGACCTGTTCTGGTCGGGTCGCTACACCGAGCGCGCGGAAGACCTCGTTCGCCTCGTCATCACCGCCGGCGCGTACGCCGAGCAGCTGGACTACTCCTCGTCGGTCGAGGGCGGCGCGGCGCTGCGCGCCCTCATCGGCGCGCTGCAGCGCCTGTGCGGAACGCGGTGGCTCGACACAGATCTGGAACGGCGGTCGCTGCTGCTGGATGCCGACCGGCCTGGCTCCGCGGCGCACTCGCTCCAGCGCCTGCGCGACGCGCTCGAGGGTGTTCGCGATCAGCTGTCGGTCGACACGTGGCGGGCGTTCGGCAGCACCGATCGGGCGATGAAGGCGCTGCGCGGTTCGCGGCGGCCGCAGATCGCCGAGTCGGCCAGTCGCATGCTCGGCGGCATCCTGTCGCTGCAGGGCGTCACGGCCAACATGATCCGCGACGACGGGTGGCACGCCATCGAAGCGGGCCGCTACCTCGAGCGCTCGCTGCAGGTCTGCACGCTGCTGGCCGCGACGACGACCGTCTCGCTCGGCATCGGCGTCGACCGCGCCGTCCTCGGCGGGGTGCTGATGGCGGCCGAGAGCTCCGTCACCCATCGTCGCCGCTTCCGCGGCAGCGTGCGCGCCCCCGACGTGCTCGAACTGCTGCTCACCGATCCCGGCAACCCCCGCTCGATCTCGTTCTCGCTGGCCCGCCTGCGATTCCACCTTTCCCAGCTCGCCGGCTCCACGGGGTCGACGCGCCCCGAGCGGCTTCTCGAGCACCTCGAGGACGCGATCGAGGGCGTCGACATCGCGACACTCACCGCGCCCGTCGACGGCCGTCGTCCGCACCTGGAGGAGTTCCTCGCCGAGACGCACGCCCAGCTGCATCGCCTCGGCGATGCGATCGTGCACCTGCACTTCGAGGGCGGCCCGCAGCCGCAGCCGCTCTCGTCGCTGACGCTCACCGAAGTGTCGGGGGAGGGCTCGTGAGATATCGCGTCTCCCACCGCACGACGTACTCCTATGACGACGACGTGTCCAGCAGCTTCGGCATCGCGCACTGCCGGCCCCGTGAGCTGCCCTGGCAGCAGGTGGCCTCGCGCAGCGTCTCGATCGATCCGGCGCCGAGCGACATCACCGATGACATCGACTGCTACGGCAACGTCGTGTCGTATTTCCACGTGACCGAGCCGCACCTGCGCCTCACGATCGACGCGCTGAGCGAGGTGGCCGTCGTGCCCACCGAGTACGACGCCGATGCCCTGCTCGAGCCGTGGGAGCGCGCGCGGCCGATCCTGAACCCCGGCATCTCGAGGGGAGCGTGGGCGGCGACCGAGTTCGCGATCGAGTCGCCGAAGGCGCGGCACGTGGACGCCGCTCGGGAGTACGCGGCGGCATCCCTCGTCGCCGGCCGTCCGATCGGCGAGGCGGTGACCGACCTGATGCACCGCATCAAGACCGACTTCGATTACGACAAGACCGCCACCACGGTGACGAGCACGGTCGCAGACGTGATGGACAAGCGCGCAGGGGTGTGCCAGGACTTCGCCCACCTGGCTCTGGCATGCCTGCGCAGCCACGGGATGGCCGCTCGCTATGTCAGCGGCTACCTCGCCACTCGACGCACGCACGGCAAGCCGCGGCTCGTCGGCGCGGACGCATCGCACGCGTGGGTTGCGGCCTGGATCCCCGGTTCGGATCAGTGGCTGGCCTTCGACCCCACGAACGACCAGTGGGCCTCGGACCGCCACGTGACCGTGGCCTGGGGGCGCGACTACGGCGACGTGCCGCCTGTGAAGGGCGTGATCTTCACGGAAGCGAAGAAGTCCACCCTCCGCGTCTCGGTCGACGTAGCCCCCGTCGAGGACGATCCGCAAGGGTGACCTTCGCGCAGCCCGCATGTGCGAGCCTGAGCGGGTGAAAGCCTACCGATGCCGCGTGTGCGGCAGTCCGCTCTACTTCGAGAACTCGATCTGCGTCGCCTGCGGAGTGGGGCTGGGGTACTCCCGCGAGGAGGGCGAGATCGTGCCCATCGGCCTCGACGGCCGCTATGTCGATGCGTCCGGCCTCATCTGGCACGTGTGCCGCAACCTCAACCTCTCCGGCTGCACCTGGCTCGCCCCGCTCGAGGGCGGTCAATGCTTCAGCTGCTCGCTCACGAGGACGCGTCCGAACGACGCGGATGCCGCCGGCGTGGGCAACTTCCCGATCGCCGAGCGGGCGAAACGGCATCTCATCGTCGAATTGGACACGCTGGGCTTCCCCGTGATCGGCAAGGATGCCGCGACCGGAGGCGATCCGCGCCACGGGCTGTGCTTCGACCTCCTCTCGAGCACGGATCAGAGCGTGATGATCGGGCACGACGACGGCGTGATCACGATCGACCTCGCCGAAAGCGATCCGGCCTATCGAGAGCGCCTCCGCGGCGAGCTGGACGAGCCGTACCGCACGATGCTGGGCCATTTCCGCCACGAGATCGGCCACTACTACGAGTGGCAGCTCGTGGAGACTGCGGGTGACGCCGATCGGCTCGCGCGATGCCGTGAGCTCTTCGGCGACGAGACGATCGACTACCAGAGCGAGATCGACCGCCACTATGCCCAGGGACCGCCCGCCGGCTGGGAGGGCTCCTACCTCACGAACTACGCGACCATGCACCCGTACGAGGACTTCGCCGAGACCTGGGCGCACTTCCTCCACATCTGCGACACGATCGAGACCGCATCCCAATACGGTCTCACCGCGGTCGCGGGTGTCGACGCGTTCTCGCACTTCCGCGACCTCGTGACGGGCGTGTGGGTTCCGATGTCGACCGCGCTCAACATGATCAACCGGTCGATGGGGAAAGACGACCTCTACCCGTTCGTCATACCGCCGCCGGTGCTGGACAAGCTCGAGTTCGTCGCGTCGCTGCGCTACGCGGGCCGCGGCTAGGCTCAGGCCGGCTCTGACACGTCGGGTCAGCGCGTGAACATCGGCCGGATGCGCCAGTCCGTCCCGGTCGCCAGCCGCGCCATCAGTGCCGTGGCCGCCGTCTCCGCGTCGTCCCGGCTGAGAGCCGAGTAGACGTCGATCGCCAGCGGGGGAGCCTCCCCGAACTTCGGGATGTCCACTTCCGCCCACGTGTCGCCCGCCAGCGCGATGAAGGCTGCGCTCGTTGAGGAACGCTGGATCGGTGCGCCGAGCGCGCGAGCGATGGCTGCGAGCGCATCGGGCTTCGTGATCGCCTCGTTCACGACCAGCGTCGCGCAGAAGGGCGAGTCGGGAAGCGGGTCGGTCATCGTGTGCCCATCGTATGCGTGTGGGACGGGTCAGGGCCGAGCATCAGGCGTCCGCCAGGATGCGCTCGATCACGGCACGGGCCCCCCGGCTTTCGCCTTCAGGGTCGTGCGAGCCGGTGTCGCCGGCGGCGACCAGCATCGCCTTCCACAGCGCCCAGGCGCGACCGCGCGCCCACACGGCGTCATCCCACGGAAGGGCTGTGCGGAAGGCGGCGCGCGCGGGAGCGTCGAACATCGTCCAAGCGATCGCCAGGTCGCATGCCGGGTCGCCCATGCCCGATGTTCCGAAATCGATCACGGCGGCCAGGCGGCCCTGTCGCACCAGCAGATTGCCGTGGGCGATGTCACCGTGGAACCACACGGGTGGCGCGGTGATCTCGGTGGCCATCGCGGCATCCCACACGCCGCTCGCGGCGTCGGTGTCGATCACGCCGTCGAGCCGGCCGATGCAGCGCTGGACGTCGTCGTCGTACACGCGCGGGTGGGCGCCGCGCCAGAAGCTGTGCGTGCCGGTGAGCGGCCCGTCCGGCGTCTGCACCGCAGCCAGCGCCCTAAGGAAGGCGGCTGTGTCGCGGGCGAACCCGGTGAGATCGTCGATCGGCGCGTCGCCGGCCGGTCGGCCGTCGATCCAGCGGTAGACCGACCACGGCCGGGGGAACTCCGTCGTGGGCTCGCCGAGTTCGACCGGCTCGGGGATCTCGAGCGGCACGTTCGGCGCAAGGACGGGCAGCCAGCGCTGCTCCTTCGCGACGGCCTCGACATAGCCGTCGGCGCTCGGGAGCCGCACGAGCAGCTCGTCCCCGAGGCGGAAGGTGCGGTTGTCCCAGCCTCCGGGAAGCACCTGGCGGATCGGCAGATCGGACCAGTTGGGGAATTGCGCGTCGATCAGCCGACGCACGAGGGCGTGGTCGATGGTCATGCGATGTTCTCCGTTCGCACGGCTGCGGGGCGAAGTGCAGCGGGGCGAACGAAAGGGCGCCGACGGATGCCGCGCACCCGTCGACGCCCTCGAGAAGGTCAGGCCTTCTTGCGGTTCACGATCAGGCCGTAGATGAGCAGGACGATGATCGATCCGCCGATGGCCAGCAGCCACGTCTGGATCGAGAAGAACTCCTCCAGGCCGACACCGAACAGGACGCTGCCGAGGAATCCGCCGAGCAGAGCGCCGACGACGCCGAGCAGCAGTGTGATGAGCCAGCCGCCGCCCTGCTTGCCGGGAAGGATGAGCTTGGCGATGGCGCCGGCCGCGAGGCCGAGGATGAGGAATGCGAGGAATCCCATGTGTGTCTCTTTTTCTGTTTCGGGGGACGCTCCCAGTTCGGGGGCGGAGCCGACACCTCGGGGAGTGTGACGGCTGAGGGGAACTGTACTCCCTCGGTCCCGCGGTGAATCGCGACGCGCGGGATGGACTACAGTTCAGCCTGCCGGGGCCGTCGCGCAGCGGTGGCCGCGGATTTCCGCGGGATTCGGCGGGCGCGGCTCGCTTCGGGATATCCCGAAGCGAGGAGTCGGGCCGACCCGGGGGCGGCGGGACGGCCGCGACCGTACCGTGGACGCATGACCACCCAGACTCTGACGCAGGCGGCTGCCGCAGCACCGCCGACATCGCGTCGATCCACCTTCTCGACTCCGCTGCATGTGGCCGGCGCCATCGCGCATCTCGCCGCGCTCGGTGTGGTCGGTCCCATCGTGTTCACCGTGCTCCTCACGCTCGTCGGCGTGGGACTCGGCCTCCTGCCGGTCCTCGGCATCGGCCTCGTGCTGCTCCTCGGCTTCGTCTACGCCCTCTACGGCCTGGGCTGGCTCGAGACGGCCCGCGTGGACGGCCTCTACTCATTGGGGCTGCCCGGTCTCCGCCCGCGCGTGCGCACCCACCCCGGCTTCGGCGGGTTCCTGCGCATGGTGTGGCACCAGTTCATCGATCCGTCGATGTGGCGGGCAGTGGCCAGCGCCGCGATCTCCACGATCCTCGGCCTCGTCGTGCTGCCGCTCCTGTCGATCTTCGCGTCGGGGATCGTGCTCGCGTTCGCCCCGCTCTTCGCACGCAGCGGCGCGGTCCGGCTGGTCGGGACCGGCATCGACGTGCCCGTCGCCTGGGCCTCCGTGGTCGGCGTGCTGGCGGCGCTCATCGCTTTCGTCGCGGTGGTCGGCATCGCCCTGCTGCACGGCGTGCTCGCCCGGGTGATCGTCGTACCCACGCGTGAGGCGCAGCTCACCGAGCAGGCGCGCACGTCCGACGCGCAGCGCGTCGGTGCGATCCGCGCATCCGAAGTCGAGCGCACCCGCATCGAGCGCGACCTGCACGACGGCGTCCAGCCCCGCCTGGTCTCGGTCGGAATGACGCTCGGGCTCGCGCAGCAGAAGATCGACGAAGACCCGCAGGCGGCCAAGGAGCTGCTCGCCGAGGCCCACACGTCGACGAAGGCGGCCATCACCGAGCTGCGACAGCTCGCCCGCGGCATCCACGCGTCCGTTCTCGACGATCGAGGGCTGGATGCCGCCCTCTCCGCCCTCGCCGGACGCTCGCACATCCCCGTGCACCTGGACGTCCGCCTCGACACCCGCTGCGACCGCAACGCGGAGGCGGCCGTGTACTTCGCGATTGCCGAGACCCTCACCAACGCGGCCAAGCACAGCCGCGCGAGCGAATGCCGCGTGATCGTGCGGCAGCGCGAGGGGGGCACGCTCTGGGCCCGCGTCGAAGACAACGGCATCGGCGGCGCTCAGGTGACGCCCGGCGGCGGACTGGACGGGATCTCCAACCGCATCCTCGCGGCCGGCGGAACCGTGCGGCTGGACAGCCCGCAGGGCGGCCCCACCTCGCTGGAGGTGAGCGTCCCGTGCGCATCCTGATCTGCGAGGACTCCGTCCTCCTGCGCGAGGGGCTCGTCCGCCTCCTCGAAGACGCCGGTCACGAGATCGTCGCGGCGCTGCCGGACGCGAGCGCGCTCGACGCGACGGTCGCCCGCACCCTTCCCGATCTGTGCATCCTCGACGTGCGGCTCCCTCCCACCTTCACGGACGAGGGCATCCGTGCCGCGCTGCGGGTGCGCATCGAGCACCCCGCGCTGCCCGTGCTCGTGCTCTCGCAGTACGTCGAGGAGCGCTACGCCGCCGACCTCATCACGGGTCACGGCGGTGCGGTCGGCTACCTGCTCAAGGATCGGGTCGCCGACGTGACGGACTTCCTGGCCGCGATCACGCGGATCGGCGAGGGCGCGACCGTCCTGGACCCCGAGGTCGTGGCACAGCTGCTGAGCAGACGACCGCGCGACGAGCGGATGCAGCGGCTCACGCCGCGCGAAGCGTCCACGCTCGCGCTCATCGCCGAAGGCAAGTCCAACCAGGCCATCGCCTCGACGCTGTTCGTCTCGGAGGCGAGCGTGGAGAAGTACATCACCGCGATCTTCCAGAAGCTCGACCTCGAACCGGACGATTCCGGCAACCGGAGGGTGCTCGCCGCCCTCGTCCACCTCGAACACGGCGGCGGAACGCCGCAGACAGGAACCCTCTCATGAGCACCACGACACCCCTTCCTCCCGTCCCTCCCGCACCGCCCGTACCCCCCGTGGCGCCGCTCCCGCCCGAGACGCGCGGTGCCTCCCGCGTCGTGGCGATCCTCACGGTCGCCCTCGGATGCGCGGTCGTGCTCGGTGCGCTCGGCACGGCGATCTTCTCGACGGTCGCCGCGGCCAGCGTGCGCACCGACACCCAGACCGCCGACGTGGCAGGCGTGGAGAGCCTGAACGTGGCCGTGGATGCGGCATCCCTGCGGATCGAGTTCGCCGACGTGTCGGAGGCGACCCTCGAAGTCACCGGCGGCCTCGGCGTGGGCGAGTGGACCCTGGAGCGCCAGGACGACGAGCTGACCGTGGCCACCCCGCACCGCTTCGGACCGGGCTGGATCTTCGGCGGCGAGGTGCGGGCGACCCTCACCCTCCCGCGTGAGCTGGAGGGCGCCGATCTGGATGCCGCGCTCGAGCTGTCAGCGGGCGAGCTGACGGTCGACGGCTCGTTCGGCGACCTCGGCATCGATGTCGGTGCGGGCACGCTGACGGTGGACGGCGCGGCCCAGACACTCACCGCGGACCTCAGCGCGGGCGGCGCCGACATCGACCTCGCCGATGTCGCCGAGGCGAAGTTCACGGTCAGTGCCGGCACGGTCGACGCCAGACTCACCGGCACGGCGCCGCGTGCGGTCACGGTGGACGTGAGCGCGGGCTCGCTCGATCTGCGACTGCCCGACGAGACCTACGACGTCCGATCGGATGTCTCGGCCGGCGACTTCGAGAACGGTCTCCGCACGGACGCGGACGCCGGAAACGTCGTCGACGTCACCGTCTCGGCAGGCACCGTGACCATCACCGAAGGGCGGTAGGCACCTCACCCATCCCGCCGACCGCTACTCACCGTGGCGAACGCTGCTCAGGGTCTGAGCGCGGTCGCCGGTATGAGCAGCGGTCGGCGGGGTGTTCAGTGGGCTGGCGCGATGAGGGCCGCAGGATGCAGCTGCGCCAGCCGGTTCACGAGGCGCCTCGGGGGTGTTCCCGTTCGAGATAGGCGGTGATGCGGGCGAGCGCGCCGTTCCAGACCTCGCCGACGAAGAAGTCGCGGATCTCGGGCACCGGGAAGCCGGACTGCACGATGGTCATCAGGGTGTCGGCGCCCTGCGCCTCGAACGTGATCTCGATGCGTGTCGTCATCGTCATGCCGTCCGGAGTGCTGCCCGTCGAAGAGGTGACCAATCGGTGGGGCCGGTCGATCTCGAGGAACGTCTGCGTCTCGCGGAACAGGGAGTCGGCATCCGGACCCCACACCGCGGTCTGAGTGCCGCCGACGCGCAGATCGACGTCGATCTCGACCACGCCGGGTCGTTCGTCGAGGATCGCGAACCAGATCTTCTGCTTCTCCGCGTTCGTGTACGCGTCGAACACCTCGTCGGGCGTTGCGGGCAGCACCCGCGTGATCCTCAGCTCGAGGGGAGTGACCGTCTCAGTCATCGCTGTCTCCTTTCCGGAGGGTGAAGAAGGCTTCGAGACCGTCGAGTCGACGCTCCCAGAGCCGCTGATAGAAGGTGATCCACGCCATCGCGTCGTCCAGTCGCTCGGTACCGAGGCGGCATTGCCGCGCGCGGCCGATCTTCTCGGTCGTCACGAGACCGGCATCCTCGAGCACTTTCACGTGCTTGGCCATGCCCGTCACCGTGATCTCGGCGGGTCCGGCCAATTCGGACAGCGTCGCCGGACCCTCGCCGAGGCGGGCCAGGATGTCGCGACGCGTCTCATCGGCCAGGGCTGAGAACGTCCGATCGAGAACATTTTCTTGAACCATGTGGTTCAGTGTAGCAATACTGAACCGATCGGTGCAACAAAATTCTCCGGGGGCTACCAGGCCATGGCGGATGCCGCCTCGAAGTCGCGCAGGGACTGGTCGGCGTATGCCCTCGACCAGCCGACGATGGCGCGGGAGGCGATGTTCGCCGTCCCGATGTAACCGATGACCTGCCCAGCCGTCGGGCTCTGCGCGTGGGCGCGCCCGAGGAGCCCCGCGCAGGAGACCACGTAGTCGCTGTAGGCATCGAGGGGGAGTCCGTCCAACTCGACGGAGCCCTTCATGTCGTGGAACTGTCGCACGTAGAAGGACCGGCCATTCGCCTGGAGATGCCCGAGGAACGGATCGGACACCGCCTGCAGCACCCGCTGCATGCCCACCACACGAAAGCCCTCGCCATGCGCGGCGACGCCATCCGTGATCCGGGCCGGCTGGACGATGCGGCCGTACTGCGCCAGGACGGACTCACCCGCCTCCTTGACCTGCAGCAGCAGCGCGTCCTCGTCGGCGCCGTGCAGCAGCTGCAGATAGCAGCGAGTGCCCACGCTTCCGACGCCGACCACACGCCGCGCCAGATCGGTCGGCTCGTACTGCGCGAGCACGGTGTCGATGTCGATGTTCACGGTGTCGCGGTACTGCGCGAACAGCGCGTGAATCGACTCCGCACGCTCGACCGTTCCCAGCGCGATCGCGTCGTCGAGGCGGAACCGCACCATCGTCGGCGGGTTCTCGACGAACCGCAGCTTGCCGTCGGAGTCGCGCTGCGTCGTTCGGCGGACCGCCCGCACCGACGTGCGTCGCTCCGCCGCCGCCAGGGCGGCGTTCAGCACGCGGCGGCCGTCCCGGCTCAGCTGGCGCCGCGCCGACTCGACGTTCAGGTGCAGGAAGTAGCGGTCGGAGGGGCTGAGCTGAACCATCCGCCGAAGCACCGAGACGTACTGCGCGAAGGCGCGACCGGCGATTTCTGCGACGTCCCCCTCGTCGTATCCCGCTTCACGTCCTCCCACGATCACGCTGGCGAGAAGGCGCTTGACGTCCCACTCCCACGGAGCGACCGCGGCCTCGTCGAAGTCGTTGAGGTCGAAGACCAGCTGTCGCTCGGGGGAGGCGTAGAAGCCGAAGTTGCTGATGTGCGCATCGCCGCACGCGGCAACGAGGATGCCGGAGTGCGGGTCGCGGCCGAGGTCGATCGCCATCAGGCCGGCGGTCCCCCGGTAGAAGGCGAACGGGCTCGCGAGCATCCGCTGCATCCGCACCGGCACGAGTTCGGGCACCCGTGCCGCGTTCTGCTCGCGCAGGTGGGTGACCACGTCGCGTGCGACCGGGCGCCGCTCGCTGAGCTCGGACCGCGCGACCACGCGTCTCAGACTCTTGCCCAGCTCCCGAGCCTCGATGCGACTGAAGTGCGCGCGCTCCTTCAGCAGGTCGGGGACATCCAGCGGCATGTCGCCATTGTGTCGCACTTTGCCACGTCGGCGACCGCGCTCACCGGAGGACGAGCCGGGCGGCGCCGATGAGCGGACCATGGCCGGCCAGACCGGATGCCGCCACCCTGACGTTCCGCGCGTAGTCGAAGGGCGCGGCATCCTCCACCGACGCGCGCACCAGGTCGAGGTAGTCCTCGGCGACCTGCACGAAGCCCCCCGCGACCACCGCGATCTCCAGGTCGAGCAGCGTGGCCACGCTGGCGATCGCCTCGCCGACCGCGCTCGCCGAGCGGCGGACCGCCGCCACCGCGACCGGTTCGCCGTCCGCGTACGCCACGGCGAGCTCTTCGCCGGTCGATCCGACCCACCCCTGGGCGCGCGCCCAGGCCACCGTGTGCGGACCCGATGCGAGCGCCTCGAGCGAGCCGTCGGTGGGTGGTGAACCGGGCGCCCGCGCGCGCAGGCGCAGCTGACCGATGTGACCCGCGTTGCCCGAGACGCCCGTCACGAGCTCGCCGTCGATGATGAGGCCACCCCCGACTCCCGTCGAGACGACCATCGCGAGGGCGTTGCGGGTGCCTGCCGCCGCACCGCGCCAGTGCTCGGCGAGGGCCAGGCAGGCGCCGTCGAGGGCAAGGCGCACGGGTACCTGCGTGCGCAGCTCGCTCAGCACGTCCACGATCGGCAGGCCCGCCGCCGCGGGAAGATTGAGCGGCGCGATCGCCCCCGCGGCGAGGTCGACGGGTCCGGCCGAGCCGACGCCGATCCCCACCAGGCGATCATCCGCGCGGAGGTACGCGAGAGCATCGCCGGCGACCTGTCGGACGGCGTCCGCGATGTGCTCTCGTGCCGCCTCTCGGCCGGTCGGCGCGCGATGGACGGTCCCCTCTACGACGTCGCCCTCCGCGTCGACGAGCGCGGCATCCACCTTGGTGCCGCCGAGATCGATAGCCAGCGCCACGGTGCGTTCCTGCATGGCTCCGATCCTGGCAGACGCGCGTGCGCGGGGCGCCGTGGCCGCAGTCCGCAGAGGGTAGCGGCGGCGCGGGACGATCGACAGCCCCGGCATCCGCGATCGTGCTGGGCCAGAATGGAGGCATGGCCACCATCCCCACCGTGAAACTGAACGACGGCACCGACTTCCCCGAGCTCGGATTCGGCACGTACGGACTGCGCGGCGCCGATGGCGTCGCCTCGGTCGTGTCTGCGATCCAGACCGGCTACCGGCTGCTGGACACCGCGGTCAACTACGAGAACGAGCGCGAGGTCGGCGAGGCCGTGCGCACGAGCGGCGTCGATCGCGGCGAGTTGCTCGTCACCACGAAGATCCCCGGCCGCGATCACGGGTACGACGAGGCGATCCGCAGCACCACGACCTCACTCGCCGTCACCGGCCTGGACTATCTCGATCTCTCGCTCATCCACTGGCCGAACCCGAGCGTGGGCAAGTACGTGGAAACCTGGCGGGCCATGATCGACCTGCGCGAGCGGCAGGCCGTTCGCTCGATCGGCGTGTCGAACTTCACCGAGGCGATGCTCACGCGGCTGATCGACGAGACGGGCGTCGTTCCGTCGGTCAACCAAGTGGAGCTGCACCCATACTTCCCGCAGGGCGCGCTGCGCGCCTTCCACGCCGAGCACGGCATCCGGACCGAGAGCTGGAGTCCTCTCGCACGGCGCAGCGAGCTGCTCCAGGAGCAGCTGCTGATCGAGCTCGCCGAGATCAACGGCGTCACCCCGACGCAGGTCGTGCTCCGCTGGCACGTGCAGCTGGGCAGCACGCCCATCCCGAAGTCGGCGGACCCGGAGCGCCAGCGCGAGAATGCCGATGTGTTCGACTTCGAGCTGACGGACGACGAGGTGTCCGCGATCTCCGCGCTCGAGCGCGGCAGGCTGTGGAACGCCGACCCGAATACGCACGAGGAGATGTGACGCGCCGACCTCAGGCGCGTGTCGCGGGTGTCGCCGGTCGCGCCGAGCGGCGGCCGGCGATGCGACATCCTCTACAGCTGTGCGCCGTTGTCGTCGGGATCTTCGAGGCCCACGTGGCGGCCGCGCCACGATTCGTACGCGATCAGCCAGCCGATCGACAGGGCGAAGGCCAGGACGAGACCGAGCCAGAGCTGCCCCCAGATCAAGCCGAACAGCACGCCCAGCGCAAGGATGAGGATCGTGCCGAGGAGCCACTGGATGCGGCCCTTCGGCCAGCCGGTGCGAGGTTCTGACATGACCACAGCCTACGACCGGCTCCTGACCGGAGCGCTCCGTGTCACACGCTCGCGCCGCGCAGCCTCACGAACAGGTCGTCGCCGCCGACCTGACCGCCCTTGAGCAGCAGCTCCAAGCCATCGATCGCGCGGTCCTTCGAGTGAGCCCGGAGCAGCACCACGTTGCCCCAGGGGTTGGCGGCGATCGAGAGCGACTCGACTCCGAGCAGGCGGGTGACCCGACTCGATGTGTCGCCGCCGCACACGATCAGCCGGCGGGTCGCACCCGCGGCCGCCGCGCCGGCGGCGAGCGAGGCTGCCGCCTGTGCGATGGCCTCCAGCACCGGGCCGTCGGCGGCGGA
This sequence comes from uncultured Actinomycetota bacterium, assembly GCA_963750955.1. Taxonomy (GTDB): domain Bacteria; phylum Actinomycetota; class Actinomycetes; order Actinomycetales; family Microbacteriaceae; genus Microbacterium. Next base: position 323,174 of record CAVVSI010000004.1, on the reverse strand, counting down.
CGTGTCGGCGTCGTCGGAGGTGAGCCCGACGCTGCGGCCGGCGCGCAGGGCGGACAGCACCCAGTCCAGCTGCGACGCCGCGCGAGAGGGCTCGAGCTCCAGCGGCTGGACGAACCACTCCGCGGCAGCCGCGGCATCCATCTGCCGGCGCGTCTGCGCCGAGCGGCTGCCCGACAGCGCCAGCACTGGCCCCGAGGCGTCCGTCCCCGAAGGCAGTGCGATCGGCACGGCACCATCCGCGGCTGCGATCGAGAGACTCAGCCCGCCCGAGCCGACCGCGAACGCCGGCGCGTCGAGCCCTTTGATCGCGCGGCCGATCTGCTCGAGATGCTCGTCGATCACCGCGTCGAGCACCACGGCTGCGGCATCCGATCGGCGCAGCTGCGAGGCGAGGTCGCCATCGTATGCCGTGAAGGGAATGCCGCTGATGGGCAGGTCGGTCTGATGGGAGAAATGCACTGCCAGATCGGCCTCGGTCATCGGGGTGGTCGGATGCGTGGACATCGTGGGCTGACGGTCCAGGCGGTACACGATGCCTCCCTCAGACGCGAAGTGCACGCCGTGCAGGGTGTAACGGCCGAAATCCGGCTGCGCGAACACCAGCGGCACAGTCTGATCGCCGATGACCTCGCGGCCCAGCTCGATCACGCGGCCGATGCTGCCGATCGTCGGGGAGGAGTCGGCGGTCGAGCACGCCTTGTACTGCACGACGTGCGGCTCGAGCGCGACGAGCGCCTGCAGGACCGGACGGATCTCGGCCTCCAGCTGCTCGGTGGGAAGAGACCGGGCGATGCCGGCGATGCCGACGACATCACTCTCGGCCGCGGCGTTGCGGAGGTCCGCGGCATCGGGAAGCCCGACGAACAGTCGCCCTGTCCAGCCCCGCCGCGCGAACTGCAGCAGCGCGTCGACGCTGCCGGTGAAGTCGTCGCCGTAGAAGGCCGCTCTCAGTCTCGACACGTTCCGACCCTCCTTCGCCGGTGCACGGCCGTCAGACACGGACGGGGCCGAACGTCTCGGTCGCGCGCCGCAGTGCGGCCGATGACTCGAGCGCGTCGGCCGGCGACTCGCCGCGCGCCGCGGACTCCCATGCCTCGCGCATGCTCGTCACGCCCGCGGCGGACCCGTCGGGATGACCGTGGATGCCGCCACCTGCCAGCACGAGCAGGTCGGTCGTCCCGACCGCCGCGTACGTCGCGTGCGCGAGGCCGCCCCACTGGCCGGACGACAGCACCGGCACCGTCGGGGTCAGGCCGAGCAGCGGCTCGCGGACGGCCGCGATCGCGTCGAGCACGTCCGCATCCGACTCGATAGAACTTGTTGCTGATGCCGTTCGTGTGCAGGTGGTCGGCGCCCGACAGCCGGACGAGCTTCTGCCAGGCGCGGAAGGAGAAGCCGACCTGCTCGGAACGGCTGATCGCGCCGAACATCGTGCGATGCCCGTGGATCGGCACGCTCGCACGCCGCCGGAGGTACTCGAGTCCGGCGAGTCCGACGAGGTTGATGCACACCATGACGCAGGTGCCGCCCGCCCCGACCACGAGGTCGTGATTCGCCTCGAGCCGATCGATGTCGTCGGTGATGTTGAACGCGTACATCGGCTTGACGCCGGTGCGATCGGCATGCCGCTCGAGCACGGGCAGCACGGCTCGCACCCGCTCGGCGAGCGGAGCCGTCGGCCCGTTGCCCTGCAGCTCGTCGTCCTTGATGAAGTCGACGCCGGCCGCAGCGAGCTCTCCCACGAGCTCGCCCAGTTCCTCCGGTGACAGACCGATGCTCGGCTTGACGATCGTCCCGACCATGGCGCCGTCGGGGCGGCTCATCAGCCGGCGCGTGCCCTCCACGCCGAACGCCGGGCCCGGATACCTTTCGGCGAACGCCGTCGGCAGGTCGAGGTCGACGAGTTTGATCGCGGCGAGCTCTTTGATCTCGAAGAGATTGCCCGCGACCGCCGCGAGGAGGTTGGGCAGCGAGGGACCGAAGTTGTCCAGCGGAAACCGCAGTCGCAGCACCGCCCGCCGCCGTGCCGCGGGATCGCCGACCGCTCCCGGCAGGGGCGACGCGCCCGTCAGCGGGATCTCGTCGATGCTCTCCACCCGGGCCGCGAACCGGGCCCGCACGTCGTCCGACTCCCGCGCGACCCGGACGAAGGTGCCGGTCGACTGCTCACCGGCGAGCACCTCGGCCGCCTTCTGCAGCGGCAGCGACGTCTCGATGAACATAGGTCGCGATCACGTCGGGGGCGGCGACGTGGGCTGGTGCGATCGTCACCACACCACCGGCATCCACACCGACATCTCCGACGGTCCGCGGTTGCCCCACGCGAAGTACGGGATCAGCCGCACGGAAGCGGTGCGGAGCTCATCGGTGCCCAGATCGTCATAGAGGGCCTCGGATGCGGCATCCGGCAGCACCGCGATCTCGCCGTCCAGCGCGACGATGCGGTGACCGTCCAGCCGGGTGTCGACCGGCGTCAGGAGCGCGCCGCGGCGCAGGGCCGCCTGCTCGAGACGTACGCCCTCCGGAAGGTCGGTGCTCTCGACGGCGTAGACCACCGGCCCCCGCTGCACGGCGACCTGATTCGTCGCCTCCTCGGCCAGCCGGTGCGCGCGCAGCATCCGGACCGGCATCGGCAGGTCCAGCACCACGACGTCGCCGGCTTGCCACATGCGGTCGAGGGTGGCGTAGGTACCCGGAGCCGATGCCGGGACGGGTTCGCCGTTCACAGTGAGCACGGCATCCGACGACCAGCCGGGAACGCGCAGGTGCAGCGGCAAGCCGCCGTCTGCCGCCTCGTCGACGATGAACTCGATGCGCCCGTTCCAGGGATAGTCGCTCGACTCACGCAGTGCGAGCGAGCGCCCGTCCTCGAGGGTGAAGCGGATGCTGCTGCCGCCGTACTGGTGGACGTACAGGCCGTCGGCGCCGGCGGAGGCGGCGCGCTCGTGGAACCGGGCGAGCGTGCGCGCGATGTTCGGCGGGCAGCAGAAGCAGCTGAGGTAGGGCCGGCGGAGGCGCTCGTCGGACGGGCGGAGGCGCGGGCACCGGGTGCAGGCCCGTGTCACCGGGCATGCGCAGGGGGTAGGGCAGGTCGCGTACCTGGCGGAGTGCGTTCGTGTAGAAGTACGCGGTGCCGTCCAGGCTGATGCTCGCCAGCAGGGCGTTGCAGGCGATCCGCTCGATCACGTCGGCGTACCGTGCGTCGCGGGCCCCACCGGAGCGGCTGTCGAAACCCAGCGCCAGCATCCGCTCGCTCCACAGGATCATCCCGATGTTCGCGCAGGACTCGGCGTGCGCGGTGGTGTGCGGAAGGTGATACGCGCGGCCGTAGGCCTGGTGGACGCGGCTGATCTCCTCCTGCCAGGGATCGCCGTCCGGTGAGGCGCCGTCGTAGAGGGCCCCGCACCCGCCGGTGACGTACAGCTTCGTGTCGATCACGTCGTTCCACAGGCTCTCGAGCACGCCCTGCAGCTCGTCGTCGCCCGTTTCGGCGACGATGTCGGCGAGTCCGGCGTAGAGGTAGTTCGCCCGCACGGCGTGACCGGCGACGACCTTCTGCTCGCGCACGGGCAGGCGGTCCTGGTTGTCGTCGCCGCCCTCGAAGTCATCGCGCACGCGCACGAACGCCTCCGCGAGACGCAGGTACTGCTCGTCCGAGGTCGCCCGGTAGAGGTCGATCACGGCCATGTAGTGCGACGGGCAGATCGCGCTCCGCGCCAGCTCGACCGGCTTGTTCGTGGCGAGATCCTCCAAGAAGCGCGCGGCGCCACGCGCTACGTCGAGCAGTGTGGTGCTGCCGGTCACTTCGTGGTGGCGGACGCCCGCCGTGATGAGGTGGCCGAGATTGTACGTCTCGAAGTGGAAGCGATCGGCCAGCGCGGGAGCGTTCTCGTGATGGCGCGCCGCGATCAAGGTCGGCGTGTGGACGTACCCGTCTTCGCGCTGGACGGACGCGATCAGGGCGGCGACCGATTCGACGATGTCGCTCAGGGCCGGGTCGGGGGCGACCTCCAGCTCGGCGATCGCCGCCTCGAGCCACTTGTACAGATCGCCGTCCATGAACGGCGGTCCGACGTGGGTGCCCTCCTCGAGCCCTGCGGCGATGCGGAAGTTGCGCAGACCGGGGCTGATGGCAGGATCGCGCAGCAGATCCCACATCGCGGGCACGGTGACCTCCCGCGTACGGGCGGCGATCCCGCCCCAGAACCCGCTGACCCAGCGTGCTTCGGCAGCGCCGAGGGGCCGGAGCGGCGTGTGCGGATGGGGCGCAATCGGGACCGACATGTCGCGAGGTCTCTCTCTCGGGGCGCCCGGGGACTCGGAGGGCGGGGGATGCCGTTCCAGGCTAGGCTGAGTGTGCAAGTTGTGGCAACCATGCATAAATATGCACAGTCAAGAGAGGTCGTCGTGACCCGCGCTACCCGCATCGCGTTCCTGCACACCGGCGCCGTCGTCATCGCTCCGGTCGCGGACCTCGCGCGCCGGCACCTCGCCGGCGCGACGACGATCAACTACCTCGACGACCGGATCGTCGCAGACTTGGGCGAGGCCGAACGGGCGGCATCCGTTCCGGATCGCATCGCGGATCTCGTGAGCGCAGCACGCAGCGCGGGCGCCGACATCGTCATGCTCACGTGCTCCTCGATCTCGCACCTGGCGAGTCCGACTGCCGAGCGTGTCGGCATCCCTGTGCTCCGCATCGACGAGGCCATGGCGGACGAGGCCGTCGCGATCGGACCCCGGATCGCGGTGCTCGCCACCCTCGCCACGACGCTGACACCGACGACGGCGCTCATCCGGGAGCGCGCCGCGATCGTGGGCGCGACCCCCGAGATCGCCAGTGAAGTGATCGACGGCGCGTTCGCCGCGGTGTCTGCCGGCGACCGACCTGCGCACGACCGTCTCGTGGCTGCGGCGATCGAGCGCGCCGCACGCTCTGCGGATGTCGTCGTGCTCGCCCAGGCGTCCATGGCCAGCGCGGCTGCGGCGGTCAGCGTCGATGTGCCCGTGCTGACGAGCCTCGAACCGGGGATCAAGCGCCTGCGCGAGGCAGTCGACGCACTGGAGTAGACCCGCGCCGGCTGCTCAGTCGGCGAGGAGCCGCTCCGCTGTCGCGAGGTCGGTGACCAGCGCGTTGACCCACCCCCCGGCCATCGCACCACGGATCGCCGCGAGCTTCCGCGTTCCGCCCGCGACCCCCACGCGGCGGGGGACGCGTCGCAGGTCGTCCACCGGGATGGCGATGATGCGGTCGTCGACGTCGCCCCGCACCACCGAGCCGTCCGCGCGGAACACGCGATGGCAGATGTCGCCGACGGCGCCGGCGCCGAGCAGCAGCTCGCGCTCCTCGCTCGCGAACGCATTGCCGCTCTCGACGAGCACGTCCGACGGATCGATCCCGCCGATGCCCACGACCGCCATGGTCAGGTGCTGCCAGCGCTCGGAGACATCGCGCATCGCCGGACCCTCGAGCAGGCTGTCCCGGATGTCGGGACCCGCGACGATCCCGGGGGCGTGCACATAGATCGGCGCGGCGCCCAGCATCCTAGCGAGCTCGGCGAGCAGCCGATGCGAGTGGCCCTGCACCTCGGGGACCCCGATTCCGCCCAGCAGCTGCACGACCTCCGTCGCACGCGGCGACGGAGCGGGCCGCATGCGATCGACCATTGCGAGCAGGGTCTGACTCCACGAGGAGACGCCGATGCGGTCGCTGCCGCTGAGCGTGGCGTCGAGGTAGGCGGCCGCACCCGCCCCGATCGCCGAGATGGTCTCGTTCTCGTCCGCGTCCGGATCGACGTCCACGACGACGGCTTCGGCGAGCCCGAACCGCGCTTCGAGCTCTTCCTCGAGTTCGGCGTATACCCCTGGCGCGACCGTGACGGTCGTGCGGACGATGCCGACGGATGCCGCCCGCTTCAGCAGTCGCGACACCTTGGCCTGCGAGATGTTCAGGGTGACGGCGATGTCGGCCTGCCGAGCGCCGCGCTCGTGGTACATCCGCGCGACCTTCGTCATCAGTCGCAGTTGACCGTCCAGCGGCGGTGTGTAGCGGGCACCCGGCACGTCGCCTCCGATCGCGGGCGCGGCCACCGGCCGCGGGAGTCAGTATATTCCTGCGCCCGCGAACGGATATTCAGGAGGCCGGGCTGAAGGCGACCATCCATTCGACGCCGAATCTGTCGCGCAGCATCCCGAACCGGCCGCCCCACGGCGGCACCTCGAACGGCATGACGACCGACCCGCCGTCGGCCAGTGCGTTCCAGAAGCCCTCGAGCTTCGCTTCGTCGTCGCCGCTCACCGAGACCGAGACGCCGGCGGGCTTGGAGTACTGCATACCCGAGGGGGTGTCGGCGGCCATGAGCACGAAGCCGTCGGGGGTGTCGAGCTGGGCGTGCATGACAAGGTCGTTGTCAATCGGATCCTGCACCATCCCCTCGTAGGACGAGAACGTGTCGATCTGAAGGTCGCCGCCGAAGACGCTCTGGTAGAACTCCATCGCGGCGCGCGCGTCGTTCTTGAACGAGATGTAGGGGTTGAGGCTGGCCATGGTGGTCTCCCGTCGAGACGGTGGATGGGAAGCCGCTGCGATCGCGGCGCATCACAGTGTCGTCCCGGCCTCCGACATCCGCAACGGGCTACGGCACGGCGTCGTCTCAGTCGTCTACGGGACCCTCTGCGGCCCACTGGATCGCCTCGTCCTGCGCGGCCACCGCGAAGATGCGCAGGTCGAACGGAAAGAGGAAGGCGATGCCGTGGACGATCTCGCCGATGAGCGAGTGGTCCGTCACGAGCGCGATCCGCCCCCAGGTGCGCTGCGGCTTTCCCTCCAGGAGTGCGTCCTGCCACATCCCACCCAGTGAGTAGCGCTCGAACTCGTCGCCGAGTACGAACACCAGGTTGACTCTGCGACCCGAGGCGATCGCCGCATCGATCGCCGGATCGACGACCGACTGATAGTCGGACGAGTCGACGGTGCCGACGGCACGGAATCCGATCACGGAGTCGGGAAGGTCCTTCAGCTGCTCGATCATGCGCCCATCCTGCCGCGAACCTCGCTCCGAGTCCCGTATTCAGCGGTCGCGATGATCCTCCGGGTGCAGTCGCGGCGCCCGGCGCGGCTCGCGTACTCCGCTCGCCTCGATCAGCCGGATGACCCGCTGGCGCTGGCCGGCCCACGGTGCGAGCAGTTCCAGCATCCCGTCGTCGTCGACGCGGGTTCCGGTGAGGGCGTAGCCGACCTCGTGGGCCAGGTGGAAGTCGCCGACGCTCACCGCGTCAGGGTCGCCGAGCGCGCGGATGCCCGTCTCGGCGGAGGTCCACGGCCCGATGCCGCGCTGACTGATGAGCACCCGATCGCGGGCCTCGCCGTCTGCTGCGGTCATGAAGACGCGCCCGATCGCCTGTCCGCGCCGCGCCGCTTCGACGACGGTGCGCGCCTGCGGCGGCTCCAGTCCCGCGCGATGCCACGACCACGACGGCACTCGGCGCCAGCCGTCGATGCTCGGCGGCGCGAACATGGGTCGTGGCGTCGGCCCGGGAGCGCGCTCGCCGTGCCAGGTCACGATCCGTCGCCAGGCGCCGAACGCCTGCATCCCTGTGACCTTCTGCTCGATGATGGCGCTGGCGAGCGAGTCGAAGAACAGGTCGGTGCGCCCGATGCGGATGCCGGGATTGCGGTGATGGGCAGCCGCGACGAGCGGATGGTGGTTCGGGTCGAAACCGGTGGGATCGTCGCGCCCGCCGCACAGGGCGGGAAGCTGTCCGAGCGCCCAGCCCGCCCCCGGGCCCCATGCCGCTCCACGGATGACGCCGGGGGCGGTCTCGCGGATCGCCAGCGTGGCGATGCCCTCAGGAGTGCGGCTCGCGCGCCAGATCACCGACCCGGCGACGACCATCGTCGGGTCGCCTCCGCCGTGTCGCTGGTAGAGGACCGTGCGCCGCACGTCGAGCGGATGCCGGGGCCGATACTCCGTCTCGATCGGGCGCCCGGTCCGGGGCCGTGCGCCGTCAGGCCGAGCGGCCGGGACAGGATTCGCACCCGGCGCCGTGAGCGGGCCGGGTGCGATCGTCATGCGCTCACCCTACGCTCCGCCCCCCGACACCGGGTTGCAGCCGGGACTAGAAGCGGTCGGGCGACGGCGTGCCGTGGCCGTACCGGATCGACACGTCGGCGTGACGGTCGAAGCGGTAGCCCACTCCGCGCACGGTGCGCACGATGTCCTCGTACCGGCCGAGCTTGGCGCGCAGGCGCCGCACGTGCACGTCGATCGTGCGCTCGCCGGGGGAGTCGTCCTCGGTCGCTCCGTTCCAGAGCGAGCCGACGAGCTCGGCGCGCTCGATCGTGCGCCCCTCGCGCAGCACGAGGTACTGCAGCAGCTCGAACTCCTTGAACGTGAAGGCCGCGGACTCACCGTCGATCAGCACGCGCTTGCGCGAGATGTCGACGACCACGCCGCCCGGCGCGCGGTCTTCGTCGGCGGACTCATCCTGCTTCGTGCGGGCGATCGCCGACGGCTCGTGCAGCGCCAGGCGCACGACGTCCACGTCGCGTCCGCCTGAGCCGACGGGAGCGAGTGCCACGGTGGCGTAGGTCTCCGCGTCGGGTGCGAGCTCGGCGAGGGTGCGTCGCAGCGCGTCGACGAGGACGCCGAGATTCACGCCGGATGCGGAGGCCTTGGCCTCGTCGATCCCGACGTACAGCGCGAAGCCGCGGGGGGCCGTTCCGGCCGGCAGATTGCGGGCCGGTGCTTCGGCGGGCGCCGGAGCGGCGGGCGCTGCGGGTCGGTCCGAGTCGAGGGGCGGAACGGCGCGCAGGTGACGAGCGGTGGCCGGTCGTTCGAGAAGAGCGGTGTTCGACATGATGATGATCCTTGGGAGAGGAACCCGTGCCGTGGTCGGCGGGGGTTCGGCTGTGCTGCTGGGCGGCCTCTGCGATGGGCCTGGGGTGCGGCATCCGGGTCTGCGTGATCGACGCACGAGCCGGTGCTCGGGGGATTCTGCGCGGCGTTTCAGAAGCAGCGCGCGAATCCGGCGGGGGTCACCGTGTCAGCGACACATTCGACGACACATGACGATGCGGCCTGCCATCATCATGTCGGCAGTCCTGTTCGCCTCCAGGGCGGACAGAGAGCGCGCGTTGTCAGTCATGACGCGATTATGACGGATTGCGTCGCAATGCGTCAAATCGCACGGTCGCCGCGCCCGCTGCGTGACCGAATGTTACACATTGCTCACTCGGGAGTCGAAGCGCGCGTGGGCCGGGCGCGACGCCGCCGGCTGCAGTCGTGAAGAGAATTTGTTGCCACATCCGCCAAAACACTTGCGCTCCGGGCGGGGATGCGCATACCATCGCTGTCGAAGCGCTTCCGCGAAGCGCTTCGATGATCACGACAGGCACACAACGGAGTCGGCAATGGTGAAGATCAACGAGGTGGCGGAGGCCGCCGGCGTGTCGATCAGCACCGTCTCGTACGCTCTGAGCGGCAAGCGACCCATCTCGGCCGACACGCGTCGCCGCATCGAGGAGGCCGTCCGCGAGCTCGGCTACAGCCCGAATGCCGGTGCGCGGATGCTGGCGGGCAGCCGGACGCAGATCTTCGCCCTCACCGAGCCGCTGCGCAAGGACACCCACGCCCCGACGCACATGGCCTTCGTGCTCGCCACCGCGGTCGCCGCTCGGCGGAACGACTACGACGTCCTCCTCCTCACCGACGCGGACGCGAAGGCGGGCATGAGCCGCGTCGCCGCGAACGGGCTCGTCGACGCGATCCTCGTACTCGATGTCGCGCCCGACGACGAACGCGTGAATCTCGCGCGAGCCATCACGACGCCGACCGTCTTCATCGGCGTCCCCGACGACAACGAGGGGCTCGTGTGCGTCGACCTCGACTTCGAGTCGGCGGCGGCGCTGGCCGTCGACCGCCTGGCCGACGCGGGTCATGAAGCGATCGGACTCGTCGGTCACCCCGACGTGAGCTACGCGAAGTCGAACTTCCCGCCGCGCGTTCGTGCCGCGTTCGAGGCGCGGGCGCGCGAGCGCGGTGTCGAGTTCGCCTTCGGCGGCACCGGAACCCACCGCACGAGCCGGTCCGCCAACCGTCGCACCGTCGATCACCTGCTGGATGCCGGAATGACCGGTTTCGTGCTTCATTGCACCGAAGAGGCCCACGGGGTCGTGCTCGCCGATCTGGCAGAACGCGGCCTTCGCGTGACCGAGGACATCTCCATCGTCTCGGTCGGCGCGTCCTTCGACACCGGAGCGCTTTCGACGCCGCTGGACTCGATTCCGCTCGTACCGGAGACCTCCTGCGACCTCGCAGTCGAGCTCGCTCTCCGCAGCCTGGACGAACACCCGCCCGAGCCGGGTCTTCGCCTCATCCCTCCGATCTACAGCGCTCGCGGGTCGGTGACCGCTCCCGCCGGCGGGCGCCGTCGCCCCGATCGGACACGCTAGCCCGTCACCCCCCGAGCCTTCTTACCCCCATGCGCTTCGTCGAAGCGCTTCGATAACCGAATACCCACCACCACACATGTCCCGGCCAATGCGGGTCACCCAGAAAGGAATGCCACCGATGGCACGCACCATTCGCACCAACACCCAGCGCGGGATCGCCGTCGTCAGCTCTCTGACGATCGCCGGTCTCGCGCTCGCCGGCTGCGCCGGCGGATCGAACGACTCGGGCGGAGAGTCGGGCGACACCCTGAAGCTCTGGCACTACGAGGGCGCCGACAGCGCGATGGGCAAGGCCTGGGCCGAAGCCATCACGATCTTCGAGGAGGAGACCGGCGCGACGGTCGAATTCGAGGAGAAGTCCTTCGAGCAGATCCAGAAGACGGCCAGCCAGGTCCTCGACACGGACGCTGCCCCCGACCTCATGGAGTTCAACAAGGGCAATGCGACGGCCGGCTTCCTCGCGAGCACCGGTCTGATCACCGACATCTCCGAAGCGGTCGACGAGTACGGCTGGTCCGACAAGCTCGCCCCGTCGCTCCAGACGACCGCCAAGTACAGCGAAGACGGCGTCATGGGCGGCGACGCCTGGTACGGCATCCCGAACTACGGCGAGTTCGTCGGGGTCTACTACAACGAGGACGCGTTCGCGGCCGCGGGGCTGGAGATCCCGACGACCTACGACGAGTTCGTCGCCGTGCTCGACGCGTTCGTCGCGAAGGGCATCACCCCGCTCGCCGAGGCCGGTGCCGAATACCCGCTCGGCCAGCTCTGGTACCAGCTCGCGCTGAGCCAGGCCGACCGGCAGTTCGTCAACGACTACCAGCTCTACGAGAACCCGGTCGACTGGCAGGGCGAGGAGATCACCTACGCGACCGAGACGCTCCAGGAGTACGTCGACAAGGGCTACATCGCCTCGGACGTGTCCTCGGTCAAGGCCGAAGACGCCGGTGTGTCGTGGATCAACGGCAGCGCGCCGATCTTCGTTTCGGGCTCGTGGTGGTTCGGCCGCTTCGTCAGCGAGGCGACCGGCTTCGACTGGACCCTCCAGGCGTTCCCCGAGTCGGACCTGTCGCTCGGCTCCTCGGGCAACCTGTGGGTCGTGCCCGAGAACGCGGCCAACAAAGAGCTCGCCTACGAGTTCATCGACATCACGATGCGCCCCGAGATCCAGGCCATCATCGGCAACAGCGGCGGCGTGCCGGTCGCGGCCGACCCGGCCGACATCACCGATGAGAAGAGCGCCGAGCTGATCGCGACGTTCAACGGCATCCTCGACGACGACGGCCTCTCGTTCTACCCCGACTGGCCCGCGCCCGGCTTCTACGACGTGCTCGTACAGGAGCTCCAGGGCCTGGTCACCGGTGTGCAGGACGTGGAGACGACCAACGCCAACCTCGGCGAGCAGTACGACGAAGGAACCGAAGAGTTCCGTTGATCCGCGGCGGGGGCGGTGTCCTGCGGATGCCGCCCCCTCCCCATCCCCTGGAGTTGAGCCATGTCTCTTGCCACCCGTTCGGGCCGCGTCAAGCTTCCGCCCGAACAGCCGTCCATCCCCCAGCGCAAGGGGGGAACCGGGGCGTATTGGGTCTACCTGCTGCCCGGCTTCGTGCTGCTGCTCGTGATCGTCATCGTCCCGCTCATCTGGAATGTGTTCCTCACGTTCACCAAGTGGCGCGGCGTCGGAGAACCCGAGTTCATCGGCCTCGAGAACTGGCAGAAGCTCCTCACGGATGAGGACTTCTGGACGTCGTTCACGAACTCCATCTGGATGGTGCTGGCGATGGTCGTCGTCCCGACCATCATCGGCCTGCTGATCGCCGCGCTGCTGTTCGACGTCGTCGGCCGCAAGTTCGGCGGCAAGGTCGGCAGCTTCCTGCGGGCGACCTACTATCTGCCGCAGATCCTCCCCATCGTCGTCGCCGGTATCGTGATCGGCTGGATCGTGCGGCCCGGCGAGGACGGCGCGCTCAACCAGATGCTCGGCATCTTCGGCATCCCGCCGTACGACTGGCTGGGACAGATGCCCTCGGCCCTCATCGTGCTGATGGTGGTGCTCATCTGGGTGCAGATCGGCTACCCGGTCGTCATCTTCATGGCGGCGCTGCAGCGCGTCGATCCCGAACTGTACGAAGCGGCCGAACTCGACGGGGCGAACTGGTTCCAGCGGTTCTCGGCCATCACGATGAGCATCATCCGTCCCGAGATCTTCGTCGTGACCCTCACCTCCACGATCGCGGCGCTCAAGGTCTTCGGCCCCGTGTACGTGATCACCGGCGGAGGGCCGGCCGGCGCCACTCTGGTTCCCGCGTACTACGCGATCCAGGAGTTCTTCACCAAGCGCAATGTCGGCTACGGCGCGACCATCGCCACGGTGCTGACGATCCTCGTCGTCGTCGTCTCCATCATCTTCATCCGGGTGCAGAACTCGATGGAGCGCAAAGAAAGGGCGGGCCTGTGATGGCTGTCGGAACCGTTCTCGTCACCACGCCCGCCACGAGCGAGAAGACACCCAGGCGTGCCCCGCGCGCCCGTGGCGGCATGACCAAGAAGCGCGGCGTCGACTGGCTGCTGCTCGCTCTGGTCATCGTCGGCGCCCTCGCCGTGCTCGCGCCGTTCTACCTGATCCTCGTGAACTCGTTCAAGTCGCCGATCGATTACGCCAACGGCGGTCCGCTCGCCTTGCCCGAGTCGCTCGACTTCACCGGAATCGTCACCTTCTGGGAGCGCGTGAACTTTCCCGAGAAGGTCTGGAACTCGATCTTCATCTCGGGCGTCGTGGCCGTTCTCGCCGTGCTCATCTCGATGCTGAACGCTTTCGCGATCGGCATCGGACGCGTGCGGGGTCGCACGTGGATCGTACTGCTGTTCCTGATGGCCAACCTGCTGCCGCAGGAGGCGCTCCTCTACCCGCTCTACTACATGTTCAAAGAGGTGGGTCTCTACGACAACGTGTGGTCGGTGATCATCATCTTCACGGTGGTTCAGGCGGCGTTCGGCACCTACCTCCTCTCAGCGGTCTACGGCACCTTTCCGAAGGAGATCCTCGAAGCCGCATCCATCGACGGTGCCGGGCGCTGGAAGATCCTGTGGCGGGTCGTCTTCCCGATCAGCCGCCCGACCCTGTCGGTGCTGCTCATCTTCTTCTTCATCTGGACGTGGAACGAGTTCCTCATTCCGCTGACCTTCCTCGCGTCCAACGCCAACCAGACCGTCCCGGTCGCGATCAGCGTCCTGCAGGGCGACCGGCTCATGGACGTCACCACCACGAGCGCGTCGGCGCTGCTGGGCATCATCCCGACGCTCATCTTCTTCCTCATCTTCCAGCGCACCCTCACGAGGGGCATCACGGCAGGAGCAGTCAAGTAATGAAGTTCACCGACGGGTTCTGGCAGCTGCGACCCGGCGTCACCGCCCTGTACGCCCAGGAGGCGTACGACATCGACACGACGGAGACCGCGCCTGACGGCGACGGGATCGTCATCACGGCCCCCACCAAGGTCATCGCGTCGCGCGGCGACGTGCTGAACCGGCCGACGCTCACGGTGACGCTGTCCTCGCCTCTCGAGGGTGTCGTCCGCGTGCGCATCGCCCATCACACCGGCGGCACGTGGCACGGCGGGTTCGAGCTGCCGGGCGCCGTCCGGGGCGGCGCGGGCGCGGCCTCCGTCTCCGTCGACGGGGGAGTGCTCGAGACCGGCCCGCTCACTGCCCGCGTATCGCCGGGTGCGCCGTGGAACCTCTCGTTCGAGGTCGACGGCACGCGCGTGACCGGCAGCGGCGGAAGGGCGCAGGGGTACATCCAGCTCGCCGCCGACGCGCAGGTCGACACCGGCATCGTCGGCAACGCCCGCTCGGGAACGGCAGCACCCGACGCACGCACCTTCGTCCACGAGCAGCTCGACCTCGGGGTCGGCGAGCTCGTCTACGGACTCGGCGAGCGATTCGGCCCTCTCGTGAAGAACGGCCAGTCGGTCGACATCTGGAACGCCGACGGCGGCACCTCCAGTGAGCAGGCGTACAAGAACGTGCCCTTCCACCTGTCCAACCGCGGCTACGGCGTGCTCGTCAACGATCCGGGGCACGTTTCCTACGAGATCGGGTCGGAGGCTGTCGAGCGCGTGCAGTTCTCGGTCGCCGGCGAGGTCCTGGAGTACTTCGTGATCGCGGGGCCCACGCCCAAGCAGGTGCTCGATCGCTATACCGCTCTGACAGGGCGTCCTCCGGTCGTGCCGGCGTGGTCGTACGGGCTGTGGCTCTCCACCTCGTTCACGACCGACTACGACGAGGCGACCGTGACCTCATTCGTCGACGAGATGGCGCGACGGGAGCTGCCCGTCTCGGTCTTCCATTTCGACTGCTTTTGGATGCGCGAGTTCAACTGGTGCGACTTCGAGTGGGATCCGCGCGTCTTCCCCGACCCGGCCGGCATGTTGTCGCGCCTCCACGAGAAGGATCTGCGCGTCTGCGTCTGGATCAACCCCTACATCGCGCAGCGCTCCCCGCTGTTCGCCGAGGCGGCGGCAGCCGGTTATCTCGTGAGGCGCCCCGACGGCTCGGTCTGGCAGTGGGACCTGTGGCAGGCCGGCATGGGGCTGGTCGACTTCACGAACCCCGACGCCACGGCGTGGTACCAGGACAAGCTGCGCGCCCTGGTCGATCAGGGTGTGGACTGCTTCAAGACCGACTTCGGCGAGCGGATCCCGCTCGAGGTGGACTACTTCGACGGGTCGGACCCGTCGCGGATGCACAACCTCTACACCCAGCTCTACAACAGGGCCGTGCACGACGTGCTCGTCGAGGCGAAGGGCGAAGGCGAGGCCGTGCTGTTCGCGCGGTCGGCGACCGCCGGCGGTCAGTCGATGCCCGTGCACTGGGGCGGGGATTCCACCTCGACGTTCGAGTCGATGGCCGAGACCCTGCGAGGCGGCCTCTCTCTCGCGCTCAGTGGATTCGCACACTGGAGCCATGACATCGGCGGCTTCGAGGGCACGCCGGATGCCGGCGTCTTCAAGCGCTGGACGGCGTTCGGCCTGCTCGGTTCGCACAGCCGGTTCCACGGCTCGGGCTCGTACCGCGTGCCGTGGGCGTTCGACGACGAGGCGGTCGAGGTCACCCGGGTCTTCACGCACCTGAAGATGCAGCTCATGCCGTACCTGTATGCCGCGACCCTGGAGGCGGCGGCGGCGGGGACGCCGATCATGCGGCCGATGCAACTGGAGTTCCCCGACGACCTGGCGGTCGCGTACCTCGACCGTCAGTACATGCTCGGTGCCGACATCCTGGTCGCCCCCGTGTTCACGGCGACTGGAGACGTGGAGTTCTACCTCCCGGCGGGCACCTGGACGAATCTGCTCTCCGGCGAGGTGGTGCGAGGCGGATGCTGGCGTCGCGAGCGGCATGACTTCACCTCGCTGCCGATCTACGTGCGGCCCGGCGCCGTCATCCCGTGGGGTGCGCGCACCGATCGGCCCGATTACGACTATCTCGACGGCCTCCGGCTTCGGGTGTTCGCCGGCGGCTCCGGCCCGTCGGAGGTGACCGTCACGACGCCGGAAGGCCGATCGGAGACGTTCACCGTCGATCTGTCGGACGTGACGGGGTGATCGCCCGCGTTCCGTCACCGGCGGAATCCTTCTCGGGAATCGCCCAGCCGCGGTCGCCCCGAGTGTCCTGGAGGAGTCGTAACCTGTCGGGGTGACATCGATGACCTTCATGCACGAACCGGACGCCTCCCGGTACACGCTGCATCGCGGCGGCGACCTCGTCAGTGTCCTGGATTACCGTGACGACGGGCGCACCGTCGCAATGACACGCGCATACACCGTGCCGACCTACCGCGGAAAGGGCTACGCGGGCGAAGTCGTGGACCGAGCGGTCGCCGAGCTCGAGCGCCGGGGGGATCGCCAGGTCATCCCGGTGTGCTGGTACGTCGCCGACTGGTTCGCAGCGCACCCCGAGCGCGACCGCATCCTGCACCAGCGCGCCAGCGCGTAGGCGCAGTCGCCGGGCTCGTACACTGAGCCCGTGGACTTCGAGAGCATCTTCACGATCGTCGCCGTGGGCTTCGAAGCGATCGGCGCGGTCGCGATGATCGTCGGCTTCCTCATCGCGCTGATGCTGGGCTGGCGCGCGCTGCGGCGGGGCGACGGGGGCAGCGCCGCGTTCACCGTGCTGCGCACGACGCTCGGTGCCGCCATCCTGCTCGGCCTCGAGGTGCTGGTCGCGGCCGATCTGATCCGCACGATCACCTCGAAGCCGTCGATGGAGGACGCGCTGATCCTGGGGATCATCGTGCTGATCCGGACGATCCTGTCGATGTCGATCCAGATCGAGATCGAGGGGATGCTGCCGTGGCGCCGCGCGCTCATGACCAGCGGCGGGCAGCTGATCGGCCAGGCGATCGCGAAGGACCGCGCCGCATCCGCCGTCGCCCGCACACCCGGCGAGACCGCCGCGCCGTAGCCGGGGCCCCCGTGTGCGTCAAGCCCCTGTGGGGATGCCCCCTGCCGCGAGAGGGTGGGGGAGTCGATAGGAGACGTTCATGAGCACGGATGGATCAGGAACCGGAACGGGCCTTCCGCCGAACACGCCGGACGGGACGGATGCCACCGCCGATGCTCCCGGGACGGTCGAGGGAGATGTTCCCGGTCAGAACGTCGACCCGGATCTGGTCACGGACGACGACCTCGACGAGGAGGATTCATGATGTCGGGCACGGGGAACGAATTCGAGAATCCGGGCGGCAACTACCCGGACTCCGGTCAGGTGGACGGGGCAGGCGCCCGAGCCGCCGAACAGCGCAGCGACGCGGGCGTCGGCGGCGAGGTCTACCACGAGAAGGACGAAGGCACAGCGGTCGCACCGGGTGAAGAGGTGCAGGACGAGCCCGTGCTTGCTCAGAACGACGCGACCACCCAGGAGAAGCTCGACGGCATTGCCGCGCAGACGCGGGTGGATCTCGGCGATGAGTCGCACGAGCGCTATCAAGAGGTGCTCCGCCAGCGCCTCGATGACTCCGACATCCAACTGACCGACGACGAGGTCAGCGACCTCGCGCGTCGCTCGTCAGGCGGCGGCGGCGGCGTCTGAGGCCGGTTCCGCGAGCCGGCGCCGCTCAGGCGGCGGCGCAGACCGCGCCATCGCAGTTCTTGATGCCGATCGGACGCGCCCACGCGTCGCGCGTCGCTCGCCCCGCGGGGCGCATCGTCGTGGCGAGCGCGGCGGCCCCAGTCGGTGCGACCGACGCCTTCGCCTGAGTGTTCTCGGCGGCCCTGCGCTCCCGGATCGAGGCGAGCAGCGCATGCTCGCGCATGCGCGTCTCGGACTCGTGACGGAATTGCGCTTCAGCGGCATTGATGATGGAAAGCATGGCTCCTCCGTAGGTTCCGATCACTCCAACGTACGGAGGGGCTCCGACATTGCCGGGCCCGCGGGCTCTGGCAGGATTCCGCTCATCCGCGACGGTTTTCCACCGGCGGAGCCTCGTGCGCGCCGGTCTTCGGACACGCGGCGTCAGGTGGTCCGGATGAACTCGCGGATCACCGCGGCGGCGGGGGCGGCATCCCGGATCATCGTCTCGTGACCATGCCCCATGACCTCCGCGACCTGCCCCTGGGGCAGCGAGTCGACCACGAAGCGGCACCAGCCGGGTGAACAGACGAGATCCTTCTCGCCGCGCACCACGAGCGTCGGCGCGTGCACACGCGGATACGTCGCCTCGGGGCGGTGGACCAGCATGGCGCGGAACTTCGCGCGCAGGCGTGGTCCCGCACGCAGGTATTCCCGGGCGCCGATGAAGATGACGCGCGGACTCTCGACCGCCAGGTCCTGACCCAGCCGCAGCACCTGCTGCCTCACTGTCCGCTCGCGCGGGTTCACGGTCGGTCCGATGAGCACCAGCCGCTTCGCGGATCGCGGATGCCGCGCCTCGATCTCGATCGCCACCTGGGTGCCCATCGAGTGCCCGACCACCGTCGCCCCCGAGATCCCCTCGCTGCGCAGGTAGGCGGCGACGAGGTCGGCGGTGCGCTCCATGGTGAGGACCCGCGGTGGCTCGGGCGCTTCGCCGTACCCCGGCAGGTCGATCGCGATCACGCGGTCCGCCCCGGCGCGAAGGTGCTCGACGAGATCGGCGAAGATCGTGCGGCCCATGCCGATCCCGTGGATCAGGACGTAGGTCGGGGCAGCGGACGCGTCCCGGTCGCTCGGCGTCGACCCGCGCCACGTCTCGGCGACCAGCGTCGCACCCGCGTGCGCGAAGGATGCGATGTCGCCCACCCCCCGAGGCTAGCCCCATCCCGTGCGTGGCCCGGACCGCGTGGCCGCCGTCGCGTCGGCCCCGGCATCCGACCCCGGCGATAGCCTGGGCTGAATGTCGGACTCCACCCCCACGAAGACAGCCGCCCAGCCGGTCAGCACCGGCGCGCATCCGCGGACCACCGAGATCGCGCTGACCGCGCCGCAGCGATGGCGGGCGTTCTGGGTGTGCGTCGCCGTCGCCGCGATCACGATCCTCGACCTGTCGAAGGTCAACGTCGCGCTGCCCTCGATCGAGTCGGCGCTCGGAGCCGGCTCCACCGAGCTGCAGCTCATCGTCTCGGGGTACGTGCTGACGTTCGGACTGGTGCTCGTGCCGATGGGGCGTCTGGGCGACCAGCGCTCCCGGCGGGCGCTGTTCATCGTCGGGCTCTCGCTCTTCACTGTCACCAGCGCGCTGTGCGCGCTCGCGATCAGCCCCCTCATGCTGATGGTCGCGCGGCTGCTGCAGGGCGTCGCGGCCGGCATCCAGATGCCGCAGGTGCTCGGCCTCATCCAGCAGCTGTTCCAGGGCAAGGAGCGCGGCCGCGCGTTCGGGCTCTTCGGCGCGACGATCGGCATCGCGACCGCGTTCGGTCCGACGCTCGGAGGGCTGCTGATCCTCATCGGCGGAGCGACGGACGGCTGGCGCCTGATCTTCTGGATGAACGTGCCGCTGGGGATCATCGCGATCGGTCTCGCCGCCTGGGTGCTGCCCAAGACCCGCACCCGTTCACGCAGGGCGCTGTCGTTCGACCTGTTCGGCGTCGTGCTGTTCGGCCTGGCGGTGCTGTCGCTCATGTGGCCGTTCCTGTTCACGACCGGCTCGCCCGACGATGATCCGCGACGCTGGTGGCTGCTCGTGGCGTTCGTGCTGTTCGCCGGGGCTTTCGTGGCGTGGGAGCGTCATTACGAGCGCCGGGGCAAGCAGCCGCTGATCCGGTTCGCCCTGTTCCGCGTCTCGTCCTTCCGCAACGGCACGCTGCTGATCGCCGCCTACTTCACCGCGCTGCCTGCACTGTTCCTGCTCACGACGCTCTTCCTCCAGACCGGCGTGGGACTGGCCCCGGTCTACGCCGGGATGGTCACGATCGGCTTCGCCCTGAGCAGCGCGCTGTTCTCATGGATCGGAGGCAACCTCGTCGGCACCTACGGGCGTCCGGTCGTCGTGTGGGGGCTCATCGGCGTACTCGCCTGCGTGATCGGACTCGCGGCGGCCGCCATCTTCGTTCCGGCGGAATGGGTCGGCTGGGTGATGGCGGGCGTCATGGTGATCGGCGGCGTGGGCGGCGGCCTGGTGATGTCGCCGAACCAGACCCTCACGCTGGCTGACATCCCGGTCAAGCAGGGCGGGGTCGCCGGGTCGATCGGCCAGCTCGGACAGCGGATCGGCACGTCGGTCGGCACGGCGGTGGCCCTCTCGCTGTTCTACGCGACCATCTACCGCGAATCCGGAAGCGCCCCGGACCTCGTCGTCTACCACGACGCGTACGCCTACGGGATGACGGCCGTCGCCGTCTTCGTCGCCCTCGCGTTCCTCATCTCGGTCGTCGATCTCGGCTCGCGCCGGCGGAAGAAGGAGCGCCGGACCTGACGCCCGCCCGGGCGCCGTCGTCGCGACGCGGCTTCGCGATGAGCGAACCGCCCGCCCGCCTCAATGGTGATGTCGCACGGCCGCCGTACCGTGTGAGCATGCGCATCCTGCACACCTCCGACTGGCACATCGGGCGGTCGTTCCACGGCCACGCCACGCTCGATGCGCTCCGCGGCGTGCTCGAGGCACTCGCCGGGCAGGTGCGCGAGAACGACGTCGATGTGGTGATCGTCGCCGGCGACGTGTTCGACTCCGCCGCCCCGGCGGCCGCGTGCTACACGCTGCTCACCGATACGCTGCGGAGCATCTCCGACGCGGGGGCGCAGATCATCGTGACCAGCGGCAACCACGACTCCGCCGCCCGGCTCGGCTTCCAGTCCCCCCTTCTGCGCGAGGGCATCCATGTCGTGACCGACCCCCTGTCGGCCGGCATCCCGATCACGATGGCCGACGCGCACGGACCCGTGCACTTCTACGGCGTGCCCTTCCTCGAGCCCGCGCTGGTGCGGCACCTGTGGCCGGGTGTCGAGCTGCGATCGCAGCGCGCAACGATCGAGCACGCTCTGGGCATGATCCGGGGCGATCTCGCCGAGCGCGGCGGGCGATCGGTCGCGATCGCGCACTGCTTCGCGGCAGGCGTGGAGGCGACGGCGGGCGTCGAGCGCGAGATCCGTCAGGGCAGCCTGGACGTCGTTCCGCTGTCGGCCTTCGAGGGACCGGACTACGTCGCCCTCGGCCACATCCACGGCCGCCAGCAGCTCTCCGAGCGGGTCCGCTACGCCGGCGCGCCCCTTCACTACAGCTTCGGCGAGGCGGACAAGCCGCGCGGCTCGTGGCTCGTCGACCTGGACGCGAAGGGGCTGGCGACGGTCTCGTGGCTCGACCTTCCCATCCCGCGGCGGCTGAAGACGCTGCGCGGCTCGCTCGAAGAGCTGCTGAGCTCCCCCCGATTCGGCGAGCACGAGGACGCTTGGGTCTGCGCGCAGTACACGGATGCCACCCCTCAGCCCGATCCGATGCGTCGACTGCAGGGCCGCTTCTCATTCTGCGCCACCGTGATGCACACGCCCGAGGGCGTGCGCGGGCCGGACGGGCTCACGTACTCGCGACGCGTTCGCGCCGCACGCAGCGACACCGAACTCGTGGACGCGTTCCTCGCGCACGTGCGCGACGGCGAAGGCGCGACCGAGCGTGAGGCCGAACTCATCCGGGACGTCATCGACGAGCGCTCGCTCGTTGAGGCGTCATCGTGAGGGTCAGACAGTGAGGCTCCACCGGCTCGAACTCGAGGGATTCGGCCCGTTCCGAGAACGACAACTCGTCGACTTCGACGCGTTCGCCGCCGACGGCATCTTCCTCATCGCCGGCCGCACCGGCGCCGGCAAGTCCAGCGTGCTCGACGGCGTCTGCTTCGCGCTGTACGGCGGCGCTCCCCGCTACGACGGCGTGGAGAAGCGCCTGCGCAGCGATCACTGCGCTCCCGACGACCCCACCCGCGTGATCGTCGAGTTCAGCGCGGGCGGCCGGCGGTGGCGCGTGACGCGCTCGCCCGAGTACGAACGACCCAAGCAGCGCGGTACCGGCCTCACGACCGAGCCGCACCGGGCCCAGCTCGACGAGCTCGTCGGCGATGCCTGGATCGGTCGCGCTGCCCGCCCCGTCGACGTCGCGCGGGAGCTGGATGAGATCCTGGGGCTGAATCAGCAGCAGTTCCTCCAGGTGATCCTCCTCGCGCAGGGCCGTTTCGCGGAGTTCCTCCTGGCCCGCAACGACGACCGCCAGCGTCTGCTCCGCAAGCTCTTCGGCACGCGCACGTACGAGGACTACCAGAACGTCCTCGAACAGCGTCGCAAGGATGCGGAGCGCGCCCTCGCGGCCGCCGGCGACGGCGTCGACCTTCTGCTCGGCGAAGCCGATCGCCTCGTCCGCGCGGACGACCTGGCCGGAGATGCTCCCGAGACCGGGGAGTCGGAGACTGCCCGCACGATCGCGGCGCGCTTCGATGCAGGAGAGCGGGCGGTGCAGCGAGCCGCCTATCGGGCCGAGACGCTTACGCGGGAGCGTGACGCAGCGGATGCCGCGCACCGCACCGCCGATGCCGCCCATGCCGCCGCGAAGGCGCTGCGTGAGAAGCAGGAGCTGCGCGCCCGCTCCCGCGCCGTGCTCGAGGCGCTCGATGAGCGCTCCGCCGCAGTCGCGGCCGATCGGCGCACGCTCGAGCGCGCGCTCGCCGCCGAAACCTTGCGCGCTCCGATCGAGACCACCGCCCAGACGCTCTCGTCCGCGGCTGCCGCAGCCGAGGTCGAGGAGGATGCCCGTGCGGCGTGGATCGCCGCGGGCGAGAGCGCGGATGCCGCGGCCCTCGGCCTCCGCATCGATGAGCTCACCGGCGACCTCGCCATCGCGACCGCGGCGGCCGACGACGAGCGCCGCCTCGACGACGGCGAGACGACACTCGCCGCCACGCGTGCCCGCATCGCGGAGTTCGACACCCTCCTCGGCCGCATCGACGCTGCGCGCGCCGGCCTGCCGGCGCGTCTCGCGCGGCTCGACGCCGATCTCGCCGCGCACACGACGGCCGCCGCGGCGCTCGAGACGGCGCAGGCGCGTCTGGTCGAAGCGGAGGCGCGCCTCGACGCGGCTCGTGACGCCGAGCGGCTCGCCGTGGCGCAACGCGACGCCGAATCCGCCCACGCGGCCGCCCTCGTCGCGCTCGAGCAGGCCGCGGGAGCCGTGACGGCCCTGCTGCGATGGCGCCTGTCCGGCCACGCCGGTGAGCTGGCCGCGGAGCTGGTAGACGGTGAGGCCTGCGCGGTCTGCGGCTCGACCGAGCACCCGAACCCCGCTCCGCAGACCGCCGAGCCGGTCACCGACGACGACCTCGCCGACGCCGAGCGCCGAAAGGATGCCGCGGCATCGGCGGAGCGAACAGCGTCTGATGCCGCCCGCGCGGCCCGCACCGCCCACGCCGAGGCGGCCGCGCGAGCCGGCGGAGAAGCCGTCGCGACGCTCGAGACCGCGCACGCGGTCGCCAACGCGGCCGTCGTCGCGGCACGGCGGGCAGCCGATGCCCGTGACCTCCTCACCTCGCAGCGCCGCGATCTCGTCGCCACGGATGCCGCCGCCGAGGCCGAGCGCGACGGACTGGCCGCCGACCTGGCCGTCGCGCGCGAGTCGGCCGCCGCAGTCGAGGAGCAGATCGCGGCCGCCCGACGAACGGTCGGCGCGGCTCGGGCCGGGTTCGCGACCGTCGCGGAGCGCATCACCGACGTGACTCGGCGTCGCCGGCTCGCCCAGGCCCTCGCCGACGCCCACGCCGATGCGATCGTGCGCGACGCCGCGGCGCGGGACGCTGCGACCGACCGTGACGCGCGGGTCGCGGCATCCGTCTTCGGCGACGCCGCCGAGGCGACCCTCGCCCTGCGGGACGCAGCCGCGCGGGACACGCTCGACGAGCGGGTCCGCGAGTACGACGCGGCGCTGCGGGCGGAGCGCGACCGCCTGCGCGACCTCGAGCTCGAGCTCGCCGGCGCCCCCGAAGAGCTGATCGACCTCACCGCCACCGCCTCGGTGCTCTCTGAAGCCCGCGAACACTGGAGCGCGACGGTGGATGCCGCGGCCCACGCCGCGCAGACCTCCACCCGGCTGCGCGAGCTGCTCGAACGGGCAGCGCGGGCCCACGCGGAGATCTCAGACCTCGCCGAGGAGCACGAGGTGGTCGCTCGGCTGGCGAACACGGTGGCCGGCAAGGCGCCGAACACCCATCGGATGACGCTCGAGTCGTTCGTGCTCGCGGCAGAGCTGGAGGAGATCGTCGAGGCGGCGAATCTGCGGCTGGACGACATGTCGTCGGGGCGGTACCGCCTGCAGCACACCGATGCGCGGGCCGCACGGGGTGCGGCATCCGGCCTGGGCCTGCAGATCATGGACGCGCACACGGGTCAGGCCCGGCCCGCGCAGTCGCTGTCGGGCGGCGAGACCTTCCTGGCCTCGCTCTCGCTCGCGCTCGGCCTCGCCGAGGTCGTCACCGCCCGCGCCGGCGGCGTGAAGCTCGACACCCTCTTCATCGACGAGGGCTTCGGCTCGCTCGACGACGACACCCTCGACCTTGCGATGCGCACGCTCGACGAACTCCGCCAGGGCGGTCGCACGGTGGGTCTCATCAGTCACGTGGCGGCGATGAAGGAGCAGCTGCCCGCTCAGCTCGTGGTCGAGGCGACGGCACAGGGTCCGAGCGTGATCAGGCAGGACGTCGCCGCGGCGGTCTGAGCGCCCGCCGGTCGGCCGCACCCGGCGCCGCGTTTAGGCTGGAGCGGTGAACAAGAGCACAGTCTGGACCATCGTCGGCGTGATCGCAGCGATCCTGATCGCGTGGTTCCTTGTGAACGCTCTGTTCTCGGTGCTGGCGTTCATCTTCAAGCTGATCGCCGTGGCCGTCGTCGCGGTGATCGTGTTCTTCGTGCTGCGGATGATCTTCTCGCGCAACGGCTCCGAGTCCTGACCCGCGCCGCTCTCACACGCCGTATTCGGCGAGCATGAACTCGCGCAGCTGGCCGCTGCAGGCGGTGACGGCGGTGCGCCAGTCGGTGATCGCGTCATCCTGCGCCCGGTCCGAGATCGCCTTGATCACGCGGATCGGCACGTCGAACTGCGCCGCCACCCACGCGTAGGCGTACGTCTCCATGTCGACCAGTCCGGCGCCGAGCGGGCGGATCACGGCCACGGCCTCGGCGTCGTCGACGAAGTGATCGCCGGTCGCGATCGTGACGCCCTCGCGTCCCAGCTCGAGCCGCGGAGGCAGTGAGACGTGCTGACCGACGATGCCGTCGATGTCGGTGACGTCGTGCTGGATCGCCGCGTCGATCTCGTACACCGTGCCGTCCAGCCGGGTGTCGATCGCTCCCGCCGTGCCCATGACGACGATCTCTTCGTACTCGCGGTCCAGCAGGGCGCGCGTGAGGGCGTAGGTCGCCTGCAGCTTGCCCGGGCCGGTGATGAGGCGGTCGAACCCCGGAAGGTCGGGCGGGAAGGCGACGAGTTCGGCTTCGAGCGCCGCGACGAGGAGTTTCACCGATCCATTGTCCCAGGTCGACGCAGCGCCACGGGCCCTAGCACCTCGCGCCGGCGGTCGCGGCTCCATCGCGTGCGGCTCTCGCGGAACTCGGCCCGCGTCGTGAAGCGGTAGCGGTACGAGACCGCACGCACCCACCGGGGCGCCGCCCCGTCGAACGGATCCGCCGCGAGCAGCCGCAGCGTGGGGCGGTCGGCCTCGAGCAGCCTGACCAGGAACGCGGTGAACCAGTCATCCAGCGGATGGCCGAGCGGGAGGAACCACATCAGCCAGTCGAGCCGCAGGTGATAGGGGGCGAACTGCCGGGGGATCCGACGCAGGTCGCCGGGCTTGCCCTTGAACGCGTACTCGCGCCAGGTGGCGGCATCCGGATCCTCGTCCGTCGTGCCTTCGACGACGAACTCGATCCGCTGCTTCGTGACGGTTCCGAACGCGCCGTAGGCGTTGGCCAGCTGCCACCGGTTGAAGCTCGCGTTCATCAACTGGCGGGAGGCGAACAGGTTGCGCAGCGCCGGCCAGCTCAGGATGACGTAGAGCGCGCCGACCGCCGTCGTCGCGATCAGCCAGGCGAGCGGCAGGCCGTCGATCACCGCGGGCGGCGCGTCGACGGGCTCGGCGCCCGGGGATTCCGGGCCCGGCAGCCCGATGGCCGAGAACCCGAGCACGATGGTCGCCCAATTCAGCCAGGCGAAGTTGCCGGTCGCCACCAGCCAGAGCTGTGTCGCGATGACGATCCCGGCGGCGACGGCGCCGATGATCGCCGGCACGGGACCGGGGATCCAGAGTCCGAGGATCGGAGCGAACAGGAACCACGGCACGACGAGCTGTGCGAAGTGATTGCCGAGGACTTCGCCCTTGTGGAACCACCGCGGCAGCAGGTGCGCCTGTCTGCTGAGCGGTCCGGGCATCGGCTGGGTCTCATGGTGGTAGGTCAGTGCCGTCAGGTCGCGCCACTCGCTTCCGCCGCGGATCTTGATCATCCCGGCCCCGAACTCGAGCCGGAACAGCAGCCACCAGAACAGCACGATCACAACGACGGGCGGGGGCTGCGAGTCCGAGCCGAGGAAGGCCGCCAGGAAGCCGGCCTCGAGCAGCAGCATCTCCCAGCCGAACGAGTAGAACGTCTGCCCGATGCTGACGATCGACATGTAGGCGAGCCACAGCAGCAGGAAGGCGAGCATCGGAACCCAGGGCGGGCCGAGCTGCGGAATGCCGCAGACCAACAGGGCCGAGACGGTCATGCCGCCGGCGCACAGGGCGACCAGCCGCCGATCGGTGTAGCCGAGCCAGCGGAAAAGCGTGGGCCGCAGCATCCGGCCGGCGCGCGGCGAAGACCGCGCCCACTCCAGCAGCTCGGGCGCGGGCAGCAGGCCGTGCTCTCCGAGCAGGGGACGGAACTGGTTCAGCGTGGAGAGGAACGCGACGAGGTAGAGCGCGGCGATGCCCCGCTGCAGCACCTGCCGAGCGAACTCGAAGTCGACCGCCGCGAACCCGTCCATGAGGTCACGGTCCGAAGAGATCCGATGGTTCGAGGCGAAGCCCGGCGGTGTCGCGGAGCGCCTGCCGGGCGGCATACCAGCCCGGCATGCCGGTCACGCCCGGCCCCGGCGGGGTGGCCGCCGACGCGAGGTACACGCCGCGCATCGGGGTGCGCCAGGGCGTCATCGAGACGGTCGGCCGACGGACCGCCTGGATGAAGGAGAACGCACCGCCCAGGATGTCGCCGCCGATGTCGGAGGGGTTGAACGCCACGCGCTCGGCCGCGGTCATCGCGTGCGAGGCGAGGATGCGGTCGCGGAAGCCCGGCGCGAATCGCTCGACCTGGCGGGTGACGAGGTCGGTCGGATCGAGCGTGGAGTCGGCGGGCACGTGAATGTACGCCCACAGCACGCTCTTGCCGGCAGGCGCCCGCGTCGGATCGAGCACGGACGGCTGCACCGCGAGGACGTAGGGGCGGTCCGTCACGGTTCCTCGCGCGACCGCGTTCTCACTCGCCTCGACCTCGGCGCGCGTCCCGCCGAGGTGGACGGTGGGGGAGCGGGCGACATCCGGGTGCGCCCACGGGATCGGACCGTCCAGAGCGAAGTCCACCTTGGCCGCCGCGGCGCCGTAGCGGTACCTCCGAATCGCCCGCGCATATCGGGGCGGGATGCCGGGATGGGTGAGCGCCAGCTGCGGAGAAGTGTCGAGCAGCAGCAGATCGCCGGCCGCCGGATCGCCCCAGTCCAGGTCGCGCAGCGAGGTGACGTGCCGGCCCGTGCTCACCTCGCCGCCGTGCACACGCAGGTCAGCTACGAGCGCGTCGGCGATTCTCTGCGCGCCGCCGCGCGGGTATGCCCAGCCGTCGCCTGTGTGCGCGTGCGCGGCCAGCAGCAGGCCGGATGCCGCGCCGCCGACCGACGGCAGGGGAGTGTTGGCGTGCGCGAGCACTCCCGTGAGGAGGGCATCCGCCTCCTCTGTCGCGAACGTCCTGCGGAAGAGCGTCGA
This sequence comes from uncultured Actinomycetota bacterium, assembly GCA_963750955.1. Classification (GTDB taxonomy): domain Bacteria; phylum Actinomycetota; class Actinomycetes; order Actinomycetales; family Microbacteriaceae; genus Microbacterium. The sequence continues at coordinate 295,274 of CAVVSI010000004.1, read as the reverse complement.
GCCGAGCTGGAGCACGCGCATTCCGTAGCGCACGGTCGTGATCGGATGCCGCGGCACCCGCAGAAGCTGCGTGCCCGTGAAATCGACGACGCCGTCCAGGTGGGAGCTCAACGGGCGCAGCACGGCCAACCACGCCCTGGCATCGCGCCCGAGGCCGTGTGCCGTGCGATCGATGTCGCGCCAGGCGATCGCGGCGCGCCCGCCGTCGAGCGGCTGCGCATAGGAGATCTCCGGCGAGATCCACTCGATGCGGTCGCGCAGCCCGAAGGCGCGGAAGAAGGGCGAGCTCAGCGCCGCCGGGTGGACCGCCGAGCCCACGTCGTGGCGGAACCCCGGAAGCGTCAGCTGCGCGGTGCGCACGCCGCCGCCGATCGTCGACGACGCCTCGAGCACGTGCGCCTCGTAGCCCGCCCGGGCGAGCGCGACGGCGGCGCTGAGCCCGTTGGGCCCGCTCCCGACGATCGTCGCGCGCACCATGGCCCCAGTCTCGCACCGCGGGCCGCTCGACGAGACGGTGCCCGCTCGAACCAGGAGCTACGCGGGCTCTACGCGTTGGAGGCGGGGGGAGGCAGCGCGGCGTCCAGTTCGGCGAGCCACACCGCCGCGTCGCCGTCCGACGGCGCCCGCCAATCCCCGCGCGGCGAGAGCGAGCCGGCGGGGGACACCTTCGGCCCGTTGGGGATCGCGGATCTCTTGAACTGCGCGAACGCGAAGTAGCGCTGCAGGAAGACGCGCAGCCATTTCGCCACGGTCGGCAGGTCGTAGGCGTAGCGGTCCTCGTCGGGGAAGCCGGGCGGCCAGGCTCCGGCATCCGCGTGGCCCCATGCCCGTCCCGCGAGGAAAGCGATCTTGGACGGCCGGAGCCCGAACCGCAGGATGTGGAACAGCGCGAAGTCGTGCAGAGCGTACGGTCCGATGCGGTCCTCGGTCGACTGCAGTCGGCCGTCCTGACCAGCCGGCACGAGCTCGGGGCTGATCTCGGTGTCGAGCACCGACTGGAGAACCTCCTTGGCCCGGGCGCTCAGCTGCGTCGCTCCCGCATGCGGACCGGGAGCGTCATCGGCGATCACCCAGCGCATGATGTGCTGGATGAGCGTCTTAGGGACACCGGCGTTGACCGCGTAGTGGCTCATCTGGTCGCCGACGCCGTACGTCGCCCACCCCAGCGCCAGCTCCGACAGGTCGGAGGTGCCGATGACCATGCCGCCGTTCTGATTCGCGAGCCGGAAGAGGAAGTCGGTGCGCAGCCCCGCCTGCACGTTCTCGAAGGTGATGTCGTGCACCGGCTCGCCCTCCGCGAAGGGGTGCCCGATCTTCTCGAACATCTCGGTCGCAGCATCCCGGATGTCGATCGTCTCGATCGAGGCCCCGATCGACTCGGCCAGCGCGATCGCGTTGGACTTCGTGTGCTCGGAGGTCGCGAAGCCGGGCATCGTATACGTGAGGATGTCGCTGCGCGGACGCCCCATCCGGTCCATCGCCCGCGCGATCACGAGCAGGGCGTGGGTCGAGTCGAGCCCGCCGCTCACCCCGAGCACCGGCTTGGGATCGCCGATCGCCTGCATCCGCTGCACGAGCCCCGACACCTGGATGTTGAACGCCTCGTAGCAGTCCTGTGCAAGCCGTGCGGGGTCGTCCGGAACGAAGGGGAAGCGGTCCAGCGTCCGCCGCAGGCCGATGTCACGGGCCGGCGGGTCGAGCTGGAAGTGCACGGTGCGGAACATCGCTTCGGCGTGCTCGGCGCGGCGGTTGTCATCGAACGTGCCCTGGCGGATGCGGTCCTGCCGAAGCCGGTCGAGGTCGACGTCGGCGGTCGAGCGGCGCGGCCCCTCGGGGAAGCGCTCCGTCTCGGCGAGCAGCTCTCCGCCCTCGTAGATCATGGTCTGACCGTCCCACGACAGGTCGTTCGTCGATTCGCCCGCGCCGGCCGCGGCGTACGCGTACGCGGCGAGGCAGCGCAGCGACTGGGACCGGCAGAGGATCTTGCGATCCTCGGCGCGGGCGATGGTGATCGGGCTGCCCGAGAGGTTCAGCAGCACGGTCGCGCCGGCCAGCGCCGCGGAGGACGACGGCGGGATCGGCACCCAGACGTCCTCACAGACTTCGGCGTGCACGATGAGTCCGGGCACGTCGAGAGCCTCGAACAGCAGGTCGGGACCGAACGGAGCCTCGAGGTCGCCGACGCGGATGTCCTGTCCGATCTGGTCATCACCGGGCGCGTACCAGCGGCGCTCGTAGAACTCGCGGTACGTGGGCAGATACGACTTCGGGGCGACGCCGAGCAGCTCGCCGCGGTGGATCACGACCGCGCAGTTGTACAAACGGTTGCGGTGGCGCAGCGGCGCACCCACGACGAGCATGGAGAAGAGATCCTCGGATGCCGCCACCAGCCGCGCGACGGCCGCTTCGACGGCGTCGAGGACGGCGTCCTGCATCACGAGGTCGTCGATCGAGTAGCCGGTCAGGCACAGCTCGGGGAACACCGCGACCGCGACCGAGTCCGCGTCGCACTCACGGGCCGCGGCGAGCACCGCGTCGGCGTTGCGCACCGGATCGGCGATCGCGACCGGGATCGTGCAGGCGGCGACGCGCGCGAACCCGTGCCGGTACGCGCTCTCGAACGGCAGGCTCATGGCACCAGTCTGTCAGGACGGTGCTCGTTGCGCCGTGGTTGCGCGTCGTCGGGTGGGGGTGCGGTCAGAACGGCGGTGGGTCGCCGGACGGGATGAAGCGCAGCGTCGGGGTCGGAACGTCGATGTAGACGAGGCCGGTGGGGCTTGTCCACTCCAGTGTTCCTCCACCGAGCTGACGCACCTGCCAGTCGGTGGCGTGTTTGAGGGTGTGGTGGCGCCGGCAGAGGTGGGCGAGATTGTCGACGTGCGTCTGCCCGCCGAGCGCGGCATCGTGCGTGTGGTCCACATCGCATCGGCGAACGGGCTGCCGGCACCCCGGGAACCGGCAGTGTTCGTCGCGGACTCGGAGCGTCCGCAGGAGATCTGCGCTCGGCCGGTACCGGTCGACGGCCAGCACGGCGGCGGTGACCGGATGAGTCATCACTCGGTCCCAACCGGGGGCGTCGTGAGCGAGGCATCGGGCGGTTTCCGGGTCTATCGGCCCGTAGCCGGCGAGTGTTGCGCCCGTCTCCTGAGCTCCCGCAAGGGTCAGCACCGGGACGGTGACCTGCACATGCGCTCTGATCGCCCCGAGTCCCTCGCTCAGCGCAGCCGGAGCGGCAGAGAGCAGGAGATCGGCCAAGATGTCTGCGCGCCGCTGATCCATCGTCCGGTCGTCGGTGACTCTCGGATCTTCGTCCGATGCGCGCTCTTCCTCACGCGACACACGATGGTCTTCATGGGCCATCTGAGTGAGGCGATCGAAGACGCCGTGGGCGATGACAGCTGGCTGGATGGTGATCAGCTCGGCCATGTGATCCGGCAGGTCGCGCACACACACCCCGCGTCCCTTGCGGGCCTCGCGGTGCCTCCCGGCGATACTCATCGGTTGCGTCTCTTCGGCGAGCGAGCGCACCACCGACCGCAACCTGCCGGCGGTCTCGATCTCGGCCACGTCGAGCGCGGACATCTCGAACGCCGCGCGAGCCTCGTCGTCGTCGATCTCCGAACCGGCTTCGAGAATGACGGCAGCGTGAGCGGGGGAGATCCGCCCCTGGGCCAGTGCCGCACAGGTTCGGGTGAAGCGCATGAGCAGCGTCGTCCCATCGGACATCCGCCGCTGCACCGTTCGCTCCGTCACGCGCAGACTCGCCGCCAGTTCTGACAGAGCCTCACGCAGAGGCATCTCACGGTCCTTCCGTGCGGCATCCGGCAGTCGTTTCGTCTGCAGCTCGATGACCTCGGTAATCGCCGTGTACAGCATCGCCTGACGCGCCCGGATGGCCCCGATCTCCGCCTCGCTGTCGACGAGGGACTCGATCAGATCGCGCATCATCACGCGCTCAGACGGAACCGGATCCGCCGCCGGCAATGCGTCCCAATCGACCACCGTCATAGGTCAATTCTGACGAGCCCCTCCGACATCGGATCCGCTTTGCTCGCGCCGCCGCCTGCGCTGTTCCGGACCATCCCTCTGAGGTAGCCTCGCCGAATGGGAAGCCACCGGCGTACCGTGACCACGACCGACGGCCGGGAGATGGAGGTGCTGACCGCCGGCGACCCCGACGGTTACCCGTGGCTGTGGATCCCCGGCAGTCCGTCCGCCGCGGCGGACTACCCGTGGCTGGATGATCTGGCCACAAGGCTTCACGTTCGCATCCTGACATGGTCTCGCCCGGGGTACGGGAACTCCTCGCCTCGCGGGCCGGCCGCTCGTGGACCACGCATCATCGACGACATTCCAGATGTCGAGGCGATCCTCGAGGCGGAGGGCATTGAGGAGTTCATCGTCGTGGGCTGGTCGGGTGGCGGGCCACGCGCGTTGGCGTGCGCGGCCATGCTGCCCGAACGGTGCAAGGCGGCGGCGACGCTGGCGAGCCTCGCCCCATCCGACGCAGAAGGATTGGACTGGATGGCCGGCATGGGACCCGGCAACGTCGCGGACTTCACGGCGGCGCTCGACGGATCTGAGGCGTATGGCGCGTTCAAGGAGACGTACTTCCTGCCCATGACCGCTGCGAGTGTCGACGACGTCGCGGCGGGGTTGGCAATGCTCCTCACCCCGTCGGACGACGTCACGCTTTCCCGCGGCTTGGCAGGTTGGCTGACGGAGATGTCTCATCGGGCCGGTGCCCAGGGCGTGATCGGCGCACGAGACGACGGCTTGGCCCTGGTCACACCGTGGGGGTTCGACGTGACGAGCATCGCTGTGCCGGTCGCCATCTGGGCGGGCGGGCAGGACGCCACCGTGCCCTTCGCACATGGGAAGTGGCTTGCGGCGAATGTGCCGACCGCCGTTCCCCACCTCCTCGATGAGGCCGGCCACCTCACCTTGATCAACGAACTGGAGGATGTCGTGAGAGAGCTGCTCGAGCTCAGATAGCCCCTCACCCCGCCTGCGTGGTCACTTCGCAGGTGTCGGTGCAACGACCTCGGGAAGCTCGGAGACGAGCACCAGCACGATGTCCTGCACCTTCCAGTCGATCTCTTTGCAGGCCTGTTCGGCTGCCTCGAGCTTCTTCAGCGACGGCGCGCGCCTGCCGCGGGGAACGATGAAGGCCTCGATGTGGAAGACGTGCCCCTCATCGCGGGTACGGCATCCGACTGCTGCGACCCAGGGCTCGCGCCGAACCCGATGTCGCTCCATGCTCACGCGGTCAGGCGCGCCGCCCGCGGCGTGATTCCGAGAGGACACCCAGCCGACGAGCCTGCTGGTGTGTGCTGAGAGCGGCCAGCGTGGACTCCGCTCCGCGGTTCTCGTTTCGGCCGTCCTTTTCGAGACCGTCGAAGCCGGCACCGGTGATCGCATCGAACATGACCGTGGACGAGTCGTTGTCGCCTTCGAACCATGCCCACGCGGACGCAACCACCTCCCGCCATTCCGGCTCGCCGGTGATGTCGAATGCCCGAGCCGATGCGTCGGCCAGCGCCGCGACCTCGATCGGCTGTTGATCGAACTGAGCGAATCGCTCCGTGGGGCCGCGGCCCGCGGTTCCGGTCACGGAGAGGTGCCCCCCGCGCGTCTCGAGGCGGACGAGGAACCTCAGCATCGAGAGTCCATGGCTGAGCATGCGCGGATCGTCCACCGCGACGCTCGCCGCGAGCAACGCCTCTGGTACCGCCGCGTTCGCGTATCGCAGGCGCGCCTCGGGCCACTCCCACTGGTTATCACTGGGCGCTGCGATGGCTCCCACCCCGTCGAGCACCAGAGCCCGGGCCGACAGGTCCGTCGGAAAGGCTCCGAGCACCTCGGCGGCGCCGAGGGCTGCGAACACCATGGACCGACCGTATGGTGAACGTTGGCTTGCGGCTCGGTGGAAAGCTGTGAGCGCTCGGACTCGGAGGTCGGGCGTTGTGCTTCGGGCGGCCACGACACCGAGCGCCCACAGCGCCCGGCCCCACCAGTCTCCCAACGAGGCTTCATCCGTCCACCCACCGCCGGCGGCCATTCGGTTGCGGACGCGTCCATCAGCGCTGACCGCATCCTCGACGAAACGCAAGCAGGTCTCGGTCAAGGCGGCGAGCTGCGGTGTCTGGGATGGCTCGCGTATGAGCACGATCAGCGCCCTGGCGACATCGTCGACGCAGTATCCGTGCTCTGTGCGCGGAGTGTCGAGCATCGCGTGTTCGAAGACTCCGTGCTCGTCTGCCAGCGCCACCAGATGCGCGTAGGACGGGGAGGGTTCCGCGGCGTTCATGCCGCCCTCGTCGCCGCGATACCCCGCGCCAGCGCCCGGTACTGCTCCGCGATCGCCGGCCACGTTGTGGCGTGCGTGTCGCGCAGCGCTGCTTCTTGCATGCGTTGGCCTGTGGCGCCGGTCGCCACGATCGTTCGAATGCTCGCAGCCATCGACGCCGGGTTCTCGTGCAGGGCGATCAGACCGGCGCCGCCGGACAGCAATTCGACCGCATGCGGAAAGCCGGTCGCGACGACGGGCACGCCGGCCGCGATCGCCTCCACCAGCACGCCCGAGGTCGCCTGGTCGCGCGAGTCGTAGGGCAGCAGCACGACGTCAGCGGTGTTGATCAGCTCCTCGAGCTGCCGCGGGTTGAGGTAGCGGTCGTCCAAAGTGACGCGATCGCTCACGCCGAGCTCGTCGATGAGACGCTGCAACGACTCGCGGTACCGCTCGCCCTCGTTGGCCAAGACCTTCGGGTGGGTTTGGCCGGCGATGACGTACTCGACGCGGGGTGTGGAATCTTCCAGTTGAGCGATGGCGCGGATGCCCCACTCCAGGCCCTTGCCGGCGGAGATGAGCCCCCATGTCAGAACGCGCTTCGCCTCGGCCGGTGCCTTCTGAGGTCTCTCACGCACGGGCTGGTGCACGGGCACGCCGTGTGGGATGACCCGGATGTCGGACGGCGTCACCTCGTACGACTCGAGCAGAATGTCGCGGGCGTTCTCAGTCATCACGACGACGACGGCGGCCAGGCCGCACACCACCTCGAGCACTGAGCGCTGATGCGCGGAAGGCGAGGCCAGAACCGTGTGCAGCACGACGATCGCCGGGGTGTCGAGCGCCTGCAACAGCTCGATTACCTCGTCGCCGTCGCGGCCGCCGTAGATGCCGTACTCGTGCTGCACGATCGCGACGTGTGCCGCATCAAGAGCGCGGATCGCGGCGCGCATGCTCGCGCGATCACCGGAGATGAGTTCCGAGGTGCTCGGCACCCGGCCGACAACGATCGGATCCGGCTGGATGCCCGGCTCGTCGAGCACGCGCACGACAGTCGAATTCCGAGCGCCGGTCGCGGCCAAACCGCCCGCGAGAGCTTCGGTGAAGGTGGCGAGGCCGCATCGGGTGGGCGGGTAGGTAGACAGAAAACCGAAGTGGGTCATGGCGACCTCTCACTCGATCCGAGGTCGGCCGACCTCGGATTGCTTCGAGACGTCTGCCGGCGGCATCCCCCGTGGGACGACGCCCGCTCTGCCGCTGTCCGGTTCACGCGGAAGCCCGGAGGGGCCGACGCGCTGTGTTGCGGACCCTACACCACCGCTATGGGAGAGTCCCCGGCGCAGAGGCGTCACTATTTGCTGCATGTCAGCGCATACTGGTGACTGTCGGCAACCGCTGGGCGTGAGTGAGGAGGACGTGTGCCGTTTCGGAGCATCGATACCTTGGAGTCATGGCTGGAGGAGTTCGCCGGGTTGGGGTATCCGACCGCCGAATCGGCGCGGGTCATCGCCCAGGACGGCGCGGACGACGTCGACGCCGGCCTGGTGGTGTTCCAGTTCGTGAACTCGCCGACGCTTGCCTACCTGCAGCCCGAGCCGCCGTCGCTGGAGTGGGTCATCACCATCGAAGGGCGGGACGCCGCGATGACGATGAAGCCGTCCACGGCGATGAACGTTGCGTACGAGTTCTCGGTGGTCTCTGCTTTGGGGACGTTCCTGGAGGCGAAGTCGCGGGTCTGGATGGCAGATCACGATCTGAGCTGAGCTCAGGCCGGGCAGGAGAGCAGTTAGTTCGACTTGCGAATATTTAGATTATCTATCTAAATATTCTAAATACTGCTAGTGTCAGGCTTACCGGGCCACCGGCAGCTGGAAGCGACTGGGAGTGGGCACGTGTCATGGGCTATCTCTTCTACGGAAGCACCACCGAGCCGATCGAGATCCCTGATCGCCTCCTTGCTCACATCAAGATCGTGATCTCCACCAAACTTCGCCGCAGCGAGAGCTTCATGTTCTCCTGGCGGCACTCGGATGCTGCCGGCCCGCGCTCGACGATCTGGTTGCAGCCGGCGATCCCTCTGCGCTTCGTATTCCACTCCGACGCCGAGATGATCGACCCGACCGTGCTTCGGCGCCTTGCCGACGCAGCCAATTCCTCAAAGGGTCTCGTGGTCGGTCTCAACATGCTGGACGACGCCGCAAACTCGAAAGAACTGGCTGCACAGGCGGCTTGAATCGCTCATCCACCGCGCTGCCGGAACGATGCGGCAGCATCGAGGCTGAGGGGCGATCCCGCAATATGGTCGACTGTCAAGGCCCTATGCGCGGGCAGCGTAGTGGGTCGCATCTTGCAGTATGAAGAAGCTTGTCTATGCCGGCACCGAGTTGCTCACCGGGGATGACATCGCGATGGCGGTGTTGCGATACTGCCAAGCCCTCGCGGAGGCCCGCACCGCCGAGTTGATAGAGATACCCGTGTTGACCGCCGACGGCTCGCGCACGAGAGCAACTTTCATCGTGGGGCCGTCGAGTCAGATGATCGCGGTGGATGAAGATGGTTCCGGCGAGGGAGAAGAGATCGTCGACCTGGACGTCATAGCGCGCCTGGAAGAACGCATTCGAGCACAGCACCCCACCGCTCACAGTAATCAGCATGACGCCACGAACCACTCGTCACGGTTGCCGGAGTGGCGGGACGATTACTGACGGAGAACCGCACCAGCAGGCGGAGTCAGGGCCGCTGCCTCCCGACGCGGGCACTGCGGTCGCGATGGTTCAGGACTTGAGCAGGCTGATTCGCGCGGCCGTGATCTCGTTGTTGCCGAGAATGTTGAGTCGTTCGTCGCCGTTGAGAATCCGTCCCTCGGTCCAGGAGCCGTTGCTCAGTCGGAGCTCGCGGACGCTGTCGATCTCGAGTTCGGTTCCTCCGAGGGAGAAGTCGATCATCGCGTTCTGGCCGATCGCGATGAACTCCAGTGGTCCTGTGGCGATGAGGATGCCGAATGCGCGTGAGTCGGCGGGCTGCTCGCCGTGGCTGTTCGTCTTCGTCTCGTTGGGCAGTGGGGAGGGTGCCGGCAGCTGAACACCGACGTCAAGAAGCATCCGAGCGAACAATCTCGGTGCATTACGGATGACGACAGTGATCTCCTGCACGGCAGCGGTGACATCGTCGACGTCATCGTCCAGCGCGAATCCGATGATTCGTCCGTCGCGCTGTGCGGCGACGATGTCGGGCGTGAGCGCCAGCAGCTGCTTCATCGCGCCGAAGAGTTGGCTCTCGTCCCGGACGTCGTCGATTCCGAAAGCGTGGTAGCCGATCGCGTTGAACCTGCCGAGGGCCACGAATGCGTCACCGGTTCGGACACGCGCTTCGGGAATGAAGAGGGGGTTCCTTGTGGAGGCGTACTCCGCCATCACCGTCGCGCCGTCCGAGACGTAGATGTCGGGCGCGATGAAGTCGAGTCCTGGTGCAGCGGCACGCCAGACGCCGCCCATCCGCGCCGTCGGTCCACCGCTCGGGTATTGACCGGGCAGGTCCTGACCGGGCTGCGGGCCCAGCCACGCATTCGCGTACGCGGGGAGTGCTTTGATCGCCTTGCCGGCATCGGCCAGAGCGCCGAGGTAGCGGGCGAAGCCCCACGCCATGAACACCTCGTCGGCGACGGGATTGCCGGCGCCGAATCGCTCCTCCCACGACGTCCTCCCATCGCTCGGGTTGCGGAAGAGGTCGAGGATGTCCGCGTGGAAGTCGAGATCGTCGTCCTCGATCGCAGCCAGCAGCTCGGCGGGGATCGGAGAGTTCCACGCCTCGACGGCGGGCGACGAATAGTCACGGGCCGCCCCCAGCAAGCCCACCTCGTTCTCCACCTGCATCACCACGACCGTGTGCTGCGGATCCACCCTGCGGAGATGCTGCATCAGGGCGGCGTACGCGCTCAGGTCCGCCTCTCGGAGCTCCGCCGAGAAGACCGACAGCGCGGGTCGCGGCATGGACCCTTCGTAGGTGAACGGCGCCCAATAGGGTGCGCCGCCGCGGTCGGCGCGCGGGAACCTCGACCGATCCGCACGAACCCACGTCGGCGCGTACGTCGACAATGCGTTCTTGAACGCTCCGAACCAGATCAGAACGAGGCGCACCCCAGCGGACCGTGCCCCGTGCAGCAGGTCGTCGACGACTCTGAAGTCGAACCGTCCCTCTTCCGGTTCGACCTGATCCCAGCCGACGGACGCGACGACGGAACTGACCCCCGAGCGTCCGAGGCTGTCCCAGATCGGCGCCATGTGGACCGCATCCGACGAACTCGAATTGTGCAGCTCGCCCCCCAGGCACAAGAACGGCTCACCGTCCACAACCAATCGAACATGATCACCGGAGCGCTCCAGCACGGGCATATTCGTCATCGAAACTCCAGAGTCATCGGGTCGTGAGCCGGTCCGGCCCACAATCCGAACAGCCCGGGCAACTTTAGTCTGTTTTCGACAATACCTGCCTCTCACGTGATCAGGCCGCGCAGCGCAGCGGGACTTTGTGGGCGAGCACCACCGACGCGGTGGATCTTCAATGTCGACAATTGGTGGTCGAGAACGTCGACTTCGACTGATCGGTGATATTGCGCCCGCCATTCGATGGGCCGGAAAACACCGGTCGGTCGAGCTACCAGATGGTGCCGCCGCCGACCGAGATGCCGGCCCACGTGAGCGCGATGAAGATCGCGGCGAACACGACGGGCGCGATGCCCTTGCCGTTGCGCGCTAGCCCCTTGAAGAGGGCGATCACGGCGAGGACTGCGGCGACGATGGAGAGGCCGCCGCCGAGGATCAGCCCGATGAACAGCGGGATGGGCATGAGCACGAGGCCGGCCAGCGCGACCCAGAACGCGGCCCAGGCAGTCGGATTGGAGCTGCGTTCGACGGAGGAAGACATAGTCCTATTATTGCGGTCCGCAGCCCGCAGCCCGTGAGACGCGCGCTCCATGGGCGACAGGGAACTGCGAGCGCGACGTGAACTTGTCGGAGTGAAAGTGAGCTGGCCGAGTGCGGACGCGCGGGTCACCACACGAGTTGGTCGCGACGTCGCGCGAGATATGCCCGCTCGGCGGAGTTGCCGGCGAGTTGGATGGCCCTGTCGTACGCCGTCCGCGATTCGTCGCTTCGCCCGACGCGCCGCAGGAGGTCGGCGCGTGCGGCGTGGTAGGCGTGGTACCCATCGAGGGTCTCGCTGAGTCGGTCGATCTCGGCGAGCGCCACGTCGGGGCCGTCCAGTTCGGCGACCGCGATCGCACGGTTGAGTCGCACGATCGGGGATCGATCGAGCCTGGTCAGGCGGTCGTAGAGAGCGACGATCTGGGACCAGTCGGTATCGCGTGCGGACGGCGCATCCGTGTGAACCGCGTTGATCGCGGCCAGCAGCTGATACCGCCCGGGTGGCTCCGCGCCGGCGGCGACCGCCGCGATCCGTTCGCGGACCAGCGCGTGACCCTCCATGATGAGGGTTCGGTTCCACGCGCCGCGGTCCTGCTCGTCCAGCGTCACCAGCTCAACGGCGTGGGACACGCGCGCGATGCGGCGTGCGTCCGCGAGGACCATGAGAGCGAGGAGGCCGGTCACCTCGCCCTCATCGGGAAGGAGTATGCGGAGGAGGCGGCCCAGGCGGATCGCCTCGTCGGTCAGGTCCGCGCGCACCGGGTCGTCCCCGGCGGTGGCCAGATATCCCTCGTTGAAGATGAGGTAGATCACAGCGAGCACACCGGCGAGCCGTTCACGGATGTCGGTCGCCGACGGCACCCGGTAGGGAACGCGCGCCGCCTTGATCTTCGCCTTCGCGCGGGTGATCCGCTGCGCCATCGTGGTCTCCGGCACCAGGAAGGCGTGGGCGATCTCTGCGACGGTGAGTCCGCCCAGCAGGCGCAAGGTCAGCGCGACTCGGGCCTTCATCGCGAGCGCGGGATGGCAGCAGGTGAAGACCAGTCGGAGCCGGTCGTCCACGACTGGTCCGGTCGGCTCGGGAGGAGTGTCGTCGGACAGCATCTGGGCCGCCAGGTGTTTGTCGTCCCGCCGCGACTCGCGTCGTAGCCGATCGATCGCTTTGCGGGTCGCGGTTGTGGTGAGCCAGGCACCGGGGTTGGGGGGTACGCCGTAGCGCGGCCACCGCTCCACCGCGGCCACGTATGCCTCGGCGGCTGCGTCCTCGGCGATGTCGAGATCGCCGAAGCGTCGAGCGAGACCGGCCACCACCCGCGCCCACTCCTCGTGGTGGGCACGGGTGATGGCCTCCTCGACGGGGGATTCGGTCACGACTGCCGTTCGATGATCTCCGAAAGATCAGCGGGGAATCGGTGCACCTCCTGCGGCCAGTCCAGTGAGACGGCCAGTCGTCCTGCCCAGTGGCGCGCGGCCTCATCGTCCGGCACGTCCACGACGGTGAACCCGCCGAGGTGCTCCTTGGACTCGACGAACGGTCCATCGGTGAAGACCGCCTTGCCGTCCTTGCTGACCACGTTGAAGACCGCGGTCGAGGCATCGATTCCCCCATCCGCGTAGAGGAAGACGCCCGCCTCCCTCATGTCGTCGAGCACGGCTTGCGAGGCCTCGCTCTTGGCGCGCAGTTCGTCGGGGGTGTGTTCGGGCACCCACTCATCGTTGAATGCGATCAGATACTTCGGCACTGCCGTCTCCTCTCATCGGAACCAGAGCCAGGTCGTGGGTCCTCGGTTGCGGCGACCCGGACGGGGGTCGCACACCTAATCCACGAACGGCGACGCTCGAATACGACACTATTCCCGAGAGATTCAAGAACGTCCATCCGAAGCGGCGGAGGGGGAGGGACTCTCGTCGACCCGGCGTTTGCCGCCGCATCGATCGGGGAGCTCGGAACGTCAGTCAGGGTGGCTCAGAACCTCGCGGAGTCTGGCGGCGAAGGCCTCGGGCTGGCCGGCGTAGCCGAATTCGCCACCCATGAAGCCGCCGTGGTGGCTCGGGAAGACCGTCGCCTGCTGGCCGAGCTGTCCGGCCAGTGCGATCGCGGTCCGACCGGTGTAGACCCTCAACGACTCCTCCCCGACCGCGACCACGATCCGGGTCGGCGCCGCCTTCAAGACCTCGAGATCTGGCTCATAGAGAGGCACCGCCCAGGATCGGTCTGACAGCAACGGGTCCTCGCGCGTGCCGTCGTCCTCGGCCGGCATCCCGAACGCGGCCGGGTCGGGCGCCGGCCGGGCGAGGTGCTCATCCGTGATCTCGCCCTCCCACGAAGTCATCGCGATGAACGCCGCCATTCCGGCTCCCCAGCCCTTGTCCTGGTAGACCTCGGTGTAGGCCGTCCGGGCCCGCTGAACAGCCTCCGCATCCGGCAGCACAGAGTCGATCGGCGGCTCGTGTGCGACCAGTGTCGACACGTCGTGCGGGTACGCGGTGACCAGCGCGAGCGCGGTCACCGCGCCGCCGCTGCTGGCGAGCATTTCCACCGGGCCGGCGCCGAGCGCCTCGATGATCGCGTGGACGTCCTCGGCCTGGGTCTCGGGCTCGTTCGTGACCCCGCCGTCCTTGCGCTTGCTGCGGCCCAGGCCGCGCGGGTCGTAGGTCACGACGGTGCGGTCCTCGAACAGCTCCACCTGAGCCTGGAACCCGCTCGCGTCCATCGGCTGGCCGATCATGACCAGCGGTGGCCGGCCATCCGCGGTCGGCAGTGGCCCGTGGACGTCGTAGACCAGGTCGACCTCTGATAGCTCGAGCGTGTGCTGCGTCACCGACCGCCTCCTCCATGTCGAACAAACTCACCGGATGGTATGACGCGGGTTCCGCATTGCGCCAGAGGGTGCTCAGCCTGCGTACTTGGGGGTGGACTGCGCAATTGATGCGATCCGTCAAGTCCCCAGGTGAGCAGAGCCTCCGACACTACGATCACGCCATGAGGAACCAACAGGTTTTCGGAACCGGCCTGATGCTCGCGCTCGCCGTGGCTCTCTCTGGCTGCGCCACACCGTCGCCGGAACCAACTGGTGCCGCCGAGGTCGACCGCGCGGCCGATATCGAGACGATCGATGAGGGAATCGCCTGGGCCCGAAGCCTTGATGAGGACACGACCGCCGAAGAACTTTCGGTGGGTATCGGGCGGATCGGCGATCTCGTGATCGGCCTAGACATCTCCTCCGAGGAAAGCAGCGAGATAAGCTCAGCGCTGCTCACACTCAGCACGGAAGTGGACTCGGATCCTGAGGACGTCGACGACCATGTCGAGGACTTGAAGGAGATCGTCGACGACATCGAGTCTGCGATCGAAGATGCATCCTGACAGGGCGACCGCGCTCGGGTCTCTCGGCCACTGATCGCGGCCTCTACTCGGCGGCGGCAGCCCTCCCGAGCTTCGGAGGTGTCGCATCGGTCGCTCCTTGGCGTAATGGAGTTGCCAATCCTGCGTCTTACAAGTGCGAAGCGTCGCGCGCGCAGGCTGTCGTGGTCCGCTTGCGGCGCTTCGCACCAGCCATGATGTCGGAACACCAATGCAGAGACCCCAGGATCTGGGGTCCTGGGGTCTCTCTTCCCGACCGGGCATGCTTGGTCACGCTCGAGAATCGCAGTCGTGCTCGCGTGCTTGTACCGGCAGGGGGCCATACCTTCAACGTGAACGTTATGGATTGGCGCCCGCCGAACTGGCGAGCCACGCCGAGAGACCCTTCTTTGCGTAAGCGATCTCCGCACCCAGCGTCCTAGTAAGTGCAGGAGCGTTCAACCCTCGGGTAGTTCGCTCAGAGGGCGCTGCCACCCGACAGCGCCTGGGCCGGGCGTCGCTTGGCGATTATCCCCAGAAGCGGCGTCCGGTCCGCGCCATCCCCAGACCCGGGCAGGGCCCAGGCTGCAGACCACGCGCAATATCCCGCGTCCCCGCAGGCCGAATCACCCCTGGTCCGCGAGCGCATGTTCCGGCCGCGAGAGCTAGCGTGGTCGAGTGGCGGAGATGATCGAAGTCCCGGGCGGCATGCTCCGCATGGGCTCCTCCGAGTTCTACCCCGACGAAGGTCCGGTGCATGAGCGGGCGATCGCGCCATTCCATCTCGACGCCCACCCGGTGACGAACGCGGAATTCGCCGAATTCGTGGAAGCAACCGGATACGTCACTATCGCGGAACGTGAGCTGGACCCGGCGGACTTTCCGGGCGCGGACCCCGTCGATCTCGTCCCGGGCGCTCTGGTGTTCACAGCCACGGCCGGACCGGTCGACTTGCGCGACTGGAGGCAGTGGTGGCGATGGCAGCCCGGCGCTCGGTGGAACGAACCCTCCGGCCCGGGGTCATCCGTCGATGACCGCTCGCGGCATCCGGTCGTGCACGTGAGCTTCGAGGACGCGAGCACGTACGCGGCGTGGGCCGGCAAGCGACTCCCGAGCGAGGCGGAATGGGAGTGGGCTGCCCGCGGCGGGCTGACCGGATCACGTTTCGCGTGGGGTGAGGAGCAGAACCCCGGCGGCGCGGTGATGGCGAACACCTGGCAGGGTTCGTTTCCGTACCGCAATACCGGCGCCGTCGGCTGGGTGGGCACCTCGCCCGTGGGCACCTTCCCGGCGAACGGCTACGGCCTGCTCGACATGATCGGCAACACGTGGGAATGGACCAGCGACTACTACCAGCCGCGTCACACTGTGCCCGGTCAGGTGACTTCGGATGCCGGTGGGCGAAGCAACCTGCTTGCTGCCCGCAGCGCCGAACCGGGGTCGCGGATCCCGCGCCGCGTCCTGAAAGGCGGCTCCCACCTCTGTGCTCCCGAATACTGCCTGAGGTACCGCCCCGCGGCCCGGAGCGCGCAAGCGGAGGACACCGCCATGACCCACATCGGATTCCGATGCGCGCGATGACGTCGCCGCGCGATGCTGATCGCCGCATGTGAGGTCGCAGTGGGCCGACGTGTGATGGCTGCTGTGGCCGCAGGTGCTACACGGTCTGTCGTTGCTGGATGAGGGGGCACGCGAAGGGATCGCGTTCGCCGAGTCCGACGCGGTTGATGTAGCGCACGACGATGCCGTACGACTGCCAGAGCCCGGTCTCGGTGTAGGTCACGCCGCGATCGCGGCAGTACGCGGCGATCATCGGCGACGCGGCGCGCAGGTGTGGCCTGGGCATCGAGGGGAAAAGGTGATGTTCGATCTGGTAGTTGAGGCCCCCCATCACCGTGTCCAGCAGGCGGCTGCCGCGAATGTTGCGGCTCATCAGCACCTGGCGTCGGAGGAAGTCGAACTTCGCCTCGGCCGGGACGAGCGGCATCCCCTTGTGGTTGGGTGCGAACGACATGCCCATGTACACCCCGAAGAGGCCGAGTTGCACGCCGAGGAAGGCGACGGCGATGACGGGCGAGAGCACCAGGAACACCAACGTCAGATAGCCGACGATGCGGACTGCGAGGAAGGTGATCTCGACCGGGCGACGGCGGAGCGGCTGACGGGAGAACACCCGACGAATACCGGAGGCATGCAGCGAGAGCCCCTCCAGCAGCAGGATCGGGAAGAAGAACACCCCCTGGTGCGCCATCAGCCAGCCACCCGGGCCGCTGCGCCGGCGGGTAGCCTGTGCCGGGGTGAAGGAGATCACCGGGAGCTCGATATCGGGGTCGGAGTCGATCTTGTTCGGATTGGCATGGTGGCGAGTGTGCTTGTGCTGCCACCAGCCATAGCTCATCCCGACGAACAGGTTGCCGATTATCAACGACGTCCAGTCGTTCCACTTTCCGGAGCGGAAGATCTGGCGGTGCGCGGCGTCGTGTCCGAGCATCGCCACCTGCGTAAGCACCACGGCAAGCACTGCCGCAGTCGCGAGCTGCCACCACGAATCGCCGATCCAGATGAAGGCGACCACGAACACGGCAAGCACGACGGGAACCGCGAGAAGCTTGGTCCAGTAGTAGCCGTATCGGCGGCGCATGAGTCCGCTCGCGGTGATGATCTGAGAAAGCTCAGTGAAATCGTTCGCCAGTTTGGCGCGCGGCTCCCTGACGGGCGAGGAGCTGTCGGATGGGGTAGATGTGGTCGTCATGACGGATCCCTGCTCTCGGCCGGTGACGCAATCCGCCACACCGATGTCAGGGTCCAGGACATCCGCAGCCGATGCTAGTTACACGCAGACGGCCGCGGAATGGGGTTGCCTACGCCTCAGCGGGACCATATCCTGCGCGCGGCGCTCGGGTGGCCACCCTGCAGGAAGATCAGCGGCGAGGTCAGCCCAGCGGCGTGCCTCAGTCGGACAAGTCCGTCCGGTGGATGACACCTTCATCGCGTGGCTCTCGACCGTCGCCCGAACAGCATTCGGCCGTGTTCGATCGGAGCGGATGTCTGATTGCAACCCGATTGTCGATGAGGCGATGCTGGACTAGCGTGCATGAGGTCGATCGGCACGCGCCTGCGCGTCGGAGGTCCTAAACGGAGGTTGCGCAGTGTCGGTCGGTTTGCTTGCAGTCGTAGACGACATCCTCACCGCCGCCGTCAAAGCGAGCGCGAAGACCGCCGGCGTTGTGATCGATGACGCGGCCGTCACCCCCCAGTACGTGCAGGGGATCACTCCCGCACGCGAGTTGCCGATGGTCGGGAAGATCGCGATCGGCAGCCTCGTCAACAAGTTCGTCATCATCATCCCGATCGCTTTGCTGCTCACCGCTTTCGCGCCGTGGGTGCTGCCGTGGCTGCTCATTCTGGGCGGCTCATACCTCTGCTTCGAAGGCGCTGAGAAGGTCATGGAGTGGTTCGGCGCTCATCATGGCCCAGGTCAGGATGAACCGCGGGACGAGCGCAAGCTGGTGTTCGGTGCGATCCGCACAGACCTCATCCTGAGCACGGAGATCATGCTGATCTCTCTGGCCAGTCTGGACGCTGACTTCGGGATCTGGATGACCGCCGGCGCTCTGGCCGTGATTGCTCTCGGGATGACGCTGCTCGTCTACGGCGCCGTCGCGCTCCTGGTCAAGATCGACGACGTCGGGCTGGGGATGGCGCAGAGCTCGGCGCGCCGGGTGCGCAGCACCGGGGAGTGGATCGTGCGGTCGATGCCGACGGTGTTCCGCATCATCAGCATCATCGGCACCGTGGCGATGCTCTGGGTCGGTGGCCATCTGGTGATCGCAAATCTGGCAGAGACCTTCTGGGAGGGCCCGTACAACCTGTTGCACGCCGCCACCCACTCGATCGAGTCGCTCGGGCCGGTCGTCGTGTGGGTCGTCGACACAGCCCTGTCGGGCCTGTTCGGCCTCGTGGTCGGACTGATCATCGCAGGGATCGTGTTCGCGGTGATGAGAGTCGTGAAGCGCGACGCGCCGGTCGGCGCCTCGCATTGAGGTGCGTGACAGCCGGCGTGTCGCTTCGGTTGTCCTTGCCCATGACGGGCCATATGCTCCGGTCCATGAACAGGCAGATCATCAGTACGGAGAACGCGCCGAGCTCTCCCCTGTACAGCCAGGGTGTGCGATCGGGTTCGACGATCCACGTGTCGGGAATGGTCGGGATCGACCCGGCGACCGGCGAGCTGGCCGGGTCATCGATCCAGGATCAGACACGGCAGGCACTGCGCAACTGCGAGGCCATCCTCCGCGCGGGTGGAAGCACTCTTGCAGACGTGACCCTGGTCACGGTGTTGCTTGCGCAGCCGGATGACTTCGCGGGCATGAACGAGGCATACGCGGAGGTCTTGGGCGGGGTTCTCCCGGCCCGCGCCGTCGCCCGGCTCGGTCCGGACTTGCGCGGCATCCTGGTGTCGATAATGATGACGGCGCACATGGACAGCTGATCGCGTATCGATCGTCGCCGTTCGCATGCCGGACGATCGGGGGAGTAGCCCGCGTGAACTCGATAAGGAGACGCACTGTTTGCGGCGGACACCTCGTGCACGCTACTGGCTGACCGTGCCGGTGAAGACCTCCCGACCGACGTCTGGATTGTCACTCCCGAAGGCGGCGACCATGTAGCCGCCCCCGCGCAGGCCTTCGAAGCTGCCGGTGCCGCTGACGACCTCCCACTCTGCGCTCTGAACCAGGCTGCGTTGCGTCGGCGCGTATTGAACCGTCAGAGTGCCGCTGGGACAGGTGAAGGTCGCTGTGATTGTCGGACCTGCACTGGACCCGGTCGTCTCGCCACCCTCGCAGAACGCTGATTCCCCGAGAACGGAACCGCCGAGGACTTCCCCTGTGTGCAGCCTGGCGTCGGTGATCCGCGTCTCGATCAGGATCGCATCGCCGCGCACGGGAGCAGATGTCGCTGTCTCCGTCTCTGGTGCCTCAGTTGGAGTATTCGGGCTGTCGCTTTCCGCGTTCTCCGCCCCGCACGCGGATAGACCGATCGCCGTGATCGCTACGAGGATCAGACGCGCCCACTTGGACATAGCCCGATTCTGTCCGAACTGCGGAGCGACGGCTAGGACCGGCATGATCGCACAACCATGCGCGGCAAAGTCGCCGCTGACTCTGGAGGGAGTCTCGGCCACCGACCGATGTCTCACCCACGCACGCTATCTCCGACCTAGCGCCACGACGAGGGTGTCGCCTTCGCGGCATGTGGCCAGGGCTATGCGCAAACGTCGTCCTCGGCATCCTTCACCTTGTGATCGGTGGGATCGCCATCCCGTTCGTGACGGGCGGAGGTGGTGAGCCTGATCAAGCGGCGCGATGGAGCAGATCGAGAAGGCGCCCCTCGGCGTGCTGCTGCTGTGGGCGGTCGCGGTCGGCCTGGTGGCACTCGCGATCTGGCAGATCGCCGAAGCGTTCCTCGAGCGCAACCCGGACACGAAGAAGAAGTGGGGCTATCGCCTTAAGTACCTCGGGACGGCTGTGATAGTCCTACCGCCGCGCGGCCCTTCACAGGGGGCGCGCTTCGCTAAGCCGCCGGATGGGGGGCCCTGCACCGCACACTTGCGGGTGCCCGGCCCTCGGGCCGGGCACTCGTCAGGTCGGCGGTCCCTCGCCTGCGACTGACGTGCCCAGCTCAACGGCTGAACCCGCAGGCTTCGGAGACGAACAAGCGTGGTTCTCGACACCGGCATCCGGCCCCGTCAGTGGCCGACCTTCGTGACGCCGAACATGAGCGTGCGGCGGGGAATGTCGTAATGGACATCGCCCGTAGCCGCGAGCAGATCCTGCAGCACGTCAGCGTCTTCCGCTTCTACGGTCAACACCTCCTCCCAGGCACCCTGATCGAGGATCAGTTGCAGGGTGAAGGTACCCACCTCGGCGGGCTCTCCCGCGACCCACGAGAACTGATAGTGCGTCAGCTGGCGGACCTTGATGCTGTCGTCAGTGACGGGCTGGGGAACTTCGGGCATGATGCGTCCCTTCTGTTGGTGGTATTCGCGATTCGTTCTCAGGTCCTGTGGGCAACGATTTCTCCCACGGCGGCGAGGGCCCCGGCGAGGCTGTCGAAGGTGCCGCCCGGGACGACTGCGCCCGGATCCACAGCACTTCCAAATCCTGATCACGGGCGCCGATCGATGCCACTATGTGGAAAGGACTGTCCTGTGGCACATAGCTGTCGACCACCCGCCAGGAATGGTCGCCTGCCCACATCAGCGTGAGGTCTTCAGTCCCCACCATCGGGTACCTCTGGCAACTCGAGATCTTCCGCATCCGCCAGCGCCCGCGGCTCCGCAAGCCCCAATTCGGACTGCTCGTTCCAGTGGATGCCACCGGTGTCCGGCGAGCCGCCCGCTTCGGGAGTCCGACCGCGTAACTCCGGCGCGGTGGCATCCGCGGAGGGCGTGGGAACGTACTGCGGCTCCTCGCCCGCCGCATCACCAGGGGGCACCCAAGCCGGATCGTATTCAGGTGAGGGAACCGTAGACATTCGCATTCCCTTCAGGATTCGGCCGAGATCACTGATCTGATGCGCGGACATGGCACGCTGTGCTGATTGGGATAGTGCTTCCGCCGACCGGCCAGGGTTGCTTCGGGCTCACCCGATCCCCGCCGATTAGTCGCGCACGTATCCACAAGCCGGGTCACGCGAGCGCAGGAGGACCAGCTTGATCCTCCATAGCGCGACGCAATGCTTACTGCGGCTCTCGGGGCCCGCGCGGCGACGGTGGTCCGACGGGCAGTCGGTCGGTACACGGAGCCTCCATTCGCACATTGCGTGACGTTCTGCGGGGAGGCCCCAACCCATGCCGCAGTGTCTGTGCTCCGAAGTCCACACCCGCTTTCGATACAGCGCGAGGGGTTGACAAGCAGGGCGACGACGGGGCGGCGATCCCCTTGAAGTCATCGGTCATACGTCGCCGCGCCTGGACGGGTCCGCGGAAGTGCGTCGCGCCGCACCTGTTACCCGCCGACGTGAGCTTGTCGATTGCGATCATCCTCCAGAAGGCCCACGTCTCCCGAGCGCCCGCGTGGGACGAGCGCATCGTGCGGAACGCCGTAATGAATCCGGACAGCCAGCGTCTTATGGGTGGTGCTGCCCCAACAGTGCCATGGGCCGGCGTCGCTTGGGCTCATCCCCTGGGCGACGTCGGTCCGCCGATACCCGCGCAGCCGCGCGTCTTTAGGTGGAGCTCAAGGTGGGCAGCGCGGATTCGATCACTCCCTCTTGCGAGCGGGCACTTTCGAGTCGCGGTGAGCCTTGAGTTCGGGTCTGCCCGATTGCCGCATGGATCAGCGCGGCCGGAATGATTGCGTGGTCGAATTGACGGCATAGACGGTCCCCGGTGTGCTCTGGCAGAAATTGAGGCCTCTACCGCGCGATCACCGAGCCCAGATTGCGGCGATTGACGCGGCACACCCCGGTAACGTCTCGAACCGGGTAAGTGGCCCACCCGACGAAGGGAGCTGAGATGTGGATCGAGTGCTTCGAAAAGGACGCGCGATTCGACGGCGCCGACACTGAGTCGCTCGTCGAGCAGTTCCTCGCACACGTGCGCGGGACGCACGACGTGCCGTACCCCGATGAAGAGCTTCGGCTGTGGGCGCGCAACTTCGCGGAGGCGTCGGTGCGCGAGGACGGGCCGGTCGAGCGACTTCCGTCGATCGGCGTGGTCGAGGTGCATCCCGTCACGGAGGAGCGCATCGACGACTGGCTGCGGTTCTTCGACCGCGACGCGTTCGCCGACAACCCCGACTGGGGATCGTGCTACTGCCTGCATCCGCACATCGGGGATGTTCCTGAGCGACCCTGGCGGGACGTGCGCACCGAGATGATCGAGCGACTGCGCTCGGGCGCGACGCTCGGCTACCTCGCCTACGTCGACGGCCGACCGGCGGGCTGGGTCAACGCGTCGCTGCGATCGACCTACGCGAAGTACGACGACGTCGATCGGGAGGGCCCCGCGCCCGACACGGTGGTGGGCGTGTCGTGCTTCACGATCGCCCCACCGTACCGCCGCCACGGCGTGTCATCGGCGCTCCTCGATCGCGTGGTCGCCGATGGCGGCGCGCGCGGTGCACGATATGTCGAGGGATACCCGAGCCGAGTGGATACCGGCGAGGATTCCGCGTCGTTCTGTGGACCCCGGTCAATGTTCGATGCGCGCCGCTTCGCACCCGCCGAGGAGCACGACAGCTACACCGTCGTCCGCCGGTCCATTTGACCCGCGCATTGACTGCAGACTGCTCATGGATTATCACGGGCAATGAGAATGATGGGGGACAAAGATGTCTGAGGGTCGCGACTGGGAAGCCAAGGGGAAGCGGCGCGGGGAAGACTCACCGGCTCGGCTGAAAGTCAAAGGTGAGGTGGACGTGCCCAACCCGGGAGCGGAGGCTGAGCTCGTCGAGGCCCCGACCGGGATCAACCCGGACTACCAGATGCTGCGGGTTGTCGTCACACAACGTGACGGTGTGTGGCCAGAGGTGATCACGCCTCGCAAGGTGAAGTGGAAAGGCCATGTCATCCCGATTACGACCGACGCCCACGTGATCGACTACGCCCAGATCAAAGTCGACTGGGATTAGTAGTCAAGCGTCTGAGTGCCCCGGACCGGTGAAGGGACGAGGCACTCGGTTGGGCGCTGGGCGGGTCTGCTGGCTCGAGAGGAGCCGGTGCCCATCGCTCATTCCTAATGCGCCCGCCGGCAGCGAGGCATCATACGGCCTGTGTCGAGGAGTGGTAATTCGCAGCGCCGCTGCGGCTAGTTCGAGCGTCAGGGCGCGCGCGGGCTCAATTCGCCGATGGGGCCGCCCCGGACGGGTTCGCCGCGGAGCACACGCCTTTCGTTGTCGCGGAAGCGAGGCTCGTAGTGAGTGAAGAACGCCTTCACCACGAACTGCGGTGAATCCGAGCATCACTAGAGGTGTACCGGTGTGCGGCTGAAGGCGCGGAGCGCAGTGTCGCCGCCCTCGATGTGGAACCGATCGGGAAGGTCCCAAGGGCCTGCGCGCTCCCAGACGAACAGCACAAGGTCACCGACATCGGCGCGCATGACGTCAGCGTCGACCTTGGACGGGAGGTCAGACAGTGGCGAGGTCGTGACCTCCCACTCATGGGAGAACAGCCAGGTCCGTCCGAGGTCCTCGGCAATGAGGAGCATGTCGCGGGGCAACGGTTCGATCTCCCGTGCGCGCGCCGCCGGCACGAGCAATTCGACGAACTCGTCGATGATGCCCGCCCGCTCTTCAAGGCTGATCTCCTCCGGCATCGGCGGGTCGGGCTCGATGGCGGTCCGCAGGTCCCACAGGTGCTTCGCGGCCTCATTGGTCATACGCCGACCCCAGAACGAAACGACCGGCTCGGCACCCCAGATCGTCCAGCACGCGCGAGCCGGATCGGTCATCTTCAGGGTTTCTACAAGAGCGTCACTCGTCTGGCGAAACCATTCGACGCGCTCGCGCTCAGGCGGACGCGTGTACTGCGTGCGATCGGCGGGAACGCCAGCGCGCACGACTTGTGTCGCCCACGCCTGAATGTTGCCGAGATGATCGATCATCGCTCCGGCGGTCGACCAGATCTCGTTGCGCACGGGCGCACGCGCATCGAGATGGGCGGCGAGAGCGGCGAACGCGCGACTCGCCGCGATCAGACCCGTCAGCGAAGTCATCCGCCCATCCTGGCGAACCTTCCGTCTCTCGTCCATCACAAACGCTCAGGCGATCGCACCGTTCGCCAGCGGCGTCCCTGGCCCATCCCTCGAGCGCCAGTACCCCTGGAAGCGTGATCGCGACAATCGCGTGGCGCAAGGGCCACATCGCGCATCCCCGTGCTATCGCCTAGGCGGTGATGGGGACGTTCGCCTCGGCGCGGACATCCACCGCCTCACGCGTCGCGCCCATGAAGCGCGCCGTGTCCGACACGGCGGCGGTGAGCAGGGCGACGAGTCGTTCGTCGGGGTCCCCGGCGCACGCCCGCGCGATCCCATCGACGGCGCCGGTCACGATATGCCGGCACTGCCGTACGGTCATGCCCGCGCGGCCCTGACCGACTTTCTCGATGAACTGGATGGCCCAGGCATCTGCGGCGGGGGCGGCGCGGAGGGCTGCCTCCGCCAGTTCGCGCAACTCCGCGGCGAGCTCGTCGTCGCGTTCCCCGATGACCCTGAGGGCGACGCGCACCCCCACCGCCTGTGAACGCTGGCGCTCCTCAGCGGCGATTGGGAGGGCGGCGCTCGCAGCTCGCAGGGCGAGCAGGACGTCGAGCAGCGGGTCGTCGCTCGTCAGGCCGACGACTGTCGGGATCAGTGGAGTGAGCCGGGCGCGGCCGGCTTCGCTCGTTCGGTCGTTCACCATCCGCGCGAGATGCGCGAGGGTGCCGTGAGTACACGCGGGATGGTCGCTCCAACGCTCTCCGGCGAGGTACGACGCGAATTCCATGAAGCATGCCCCGCGCAACGGCGAGCGGTGCCGCCCCGGGGAGAGGATCGGCATGACATCCGGGTGAGCCATCCAGTCACGCATAGGACCTCCCTCGACTCTTCCACTGTGCGCCTGCCTGGGCCGTGATTCAAGTACCTGGCCGGACGATCCGACAGCCAAAGTCACGGCTTCCGCCTCGGCAGGTAATGGCGCAGCGGACCTCAGCAATCGCCCATCCGCCCTGCGTGTCCGTCCGCCTGGTCCGCGAGCCCCGGTCATGCTTATGCCACATCCAATACGCGCGTCTGGGTTGCGTTTCCAGCCACACGCACCACGGCAGAGGGGGAACCGTGATACGCCGAGATTTTTCTTGCCTGATGGCGGTGGGCGCCGTGATCGCCACCCTGACCGGTTGTGCCAGCGGCGTCCAGCCAGGCGCAACGCCGACTGTGACAGTAACTGCACAACCAGCCCCAGCCCCAACCGTCACAGTGGTGGCACAGCGCAGCCCGAACGCGTTGCTGACCGCCCTCGAGGCTTGGACGATCTGCGCCTCTGCTGGGCTCGCGGACTTGAGCCATTCTGGTTACAGGTACGCCTTGCCGATGGAGGATGGCGACGTCACCGATAACGGCGACAGCACCCTTCGCGCAAAGGTCGACATAGACAGCGCGGGCGGTTTGCAACCCGTCTACGTTGACTGTGAAGTCAGCGGGTCGATGGGCGATCCGCGAGTGACCATCGAAGTGAACTATTACGACAGTCCATGAGGCCAGCGCGCACATTGACGCACGGTTGAATTGAGCCGGACGCTGGGTCTCAGGGATCGCGGGGGATACGGCCTTCGGGGATTCGGTCGAGTCGATTCCAGCCACGCCACCCGCGTTGCTCGAGGATCGCCAGCAGCTGTCGAGCGACGGGTGCCGACTCGGTCATGGCCGCATCCAGCAGGGCTATGAGAGGATCTGTTTGATCTGCGCCGCCGATCTCCAGCTCACCCTTCTGGATAGCGCGGATGCGGAGGTGCTCGACGAGGTCGGCGAGTTCGACGACTCGGGGATCGTCCGGCGACCAATCCGGCGCCGAGCTGAGGAGGCGATAGAGCCGCGTCATGTCCGGGTCCTCGTCCAGCTGACGGTTCTTCTCGGCGACCACGGCGTCGACGCTGAGCGGATCCTGCGCGGCGAGCATGATCCAGGCGTCTCGCTCGAGCTCGATGTAGGCCTCGCCGACGCCGAGCCCGCGCAGCCGGTCCAGGTAGTCCAAGACGATCTGGGGAAGGGCCAGGTGATCGCCGGCGGCGAGCTTGGCGATCCGCCTGCGGTTGCTCTGCAGGCGACGGATGTCGGCGCTCAAGGCCTTGTCGATCTCCCCGACTGCGCGGGCGAATTCGTGCGGGCCGGCGTCGAGGAGTTCTTGCACGCGGGCGAGGGGGACGCCTGCATCGGCGAGCACGCGGATCCGGATCAGCCGCACGACGGCGGCGGTGTCGTAGCTGCGGTAGCCGGAGTGGTCGCGTTCGGGCTCGGCGAGCAGGCCGATCTGGTGATAGTGCCGGACAGTCCGCACCGTCACCCCGGCGTAGGAAGCCAGTTGGCTGATCGTGAGCATGGGCTCCAGACTGCCTCAACCGGCGACGCCGCGGACCGCCTCGGCGATCGCGCGGAAGTCCTTGCGCAGGATCGCGCCGTGATTGCTCGCGACCTTGGCGTGGATCGTTATGTGCGGGTTGCGTTCGGCCACGGCGGGCACGCTGGCGCGGATCTTCTCCTGCCCGTCCCCCTTGCTGCCGAACGACGTTCCGGATGCGAGGACATACCGGGTCGGGACGGTGATCCTGTCCATCACCGGGCCGAGTTCCCGTTCACGAGCGAGCCTGCCGACTTCGATGTTGCATTCGGCCATCTCCAGCGCGGTCATGCGCGGCGTCAGTCCCGTCACGCGAAGTGGCACCGTCAGCAATCGCAGCCGCCGGAAGGCCGTTCGGATACCTTGCTCCATCTCATCCGTGAGCCAGTCGTGCGGCTGTGCCCCATCTACCAGCACAGCGCCGATCGTCCGGTCCGGATGCCGGCTCGCCCAGTGTGCGGCGACGAACGCGCCGTACGACCACCCGACAACCAGCGCTCGGCCGACACCTCGAGCGTCGAGCACGGCACCGACATCGCGGACGGCGGCCTCGAACGAATAGTCCGCCGAACGTCCGGACTTGCGCCCACGGGCCCGCTCGTCGTAAGTGATATGCCGCCAGTCTGGCCCGAGTTCGGCGATAACCCGCCGCCAGTAGCCTTGGGTCGCGAACTGGCCGTTGAGGTAGACCACCGGCGTCCCGGAGCCACCCGAATCGGTGACGGCCAGGGCTGTGTCGTCGACCGGCACCATGCCGGCCCAGTGAGGGGTCGAGATCGTGCTGATCACGGCGTCTCCGTTCCGTTCTCCAACGTGTGATTCAGCGTGCAGGGATGACGTTGCGTCAGGGTCAAGCCTCCACATGAGGGCTTTCTCTTGGGTGGAACCATGCGACCTGTATCGGACGTCTGCCCGAACGTCATCCCGTCGGCGGGCTCGCCGACCGCCTCGGCCGCAAGCCCGTGCGGGGCGGGTAACTGCAAATACGGGGCATTGTCAATGATCCACTTGCTGATTAGATTCGAATTGTTCCCTAGGGAAGGACCAGATTATGAGCAGCCACGATCGTTGAAGTACCAAAGCGAGCCCCCGCCGACTCGGTCGCGCGGGGGCTTCGTCTTGTCCGTACTCCGACAGTCCGCGCGCAGCGAGCTGTGGGTCTGCTCGGGTGGGCGTCGTGCTGACTCGCGGCAGGGACGGAGCTATCCTCCCGTCATGGCCGACCGCTTGAATAAGCCCGAGCTGCACGTCGATACGGTCGCGGACTGGGAAGCGTGGTTGAACTCAGACCCCGACCCGAGCGGGGTCCGACTACGACTGCGGAAGAAGGCGACGACGCAACCCGGCATAACCTACGCCGAGGCCCTGGATGTCGCGCTGTGCTTCGGGTGGATCGATGGGCAGTCGCACTCCCTTGACGCCGACTACTACTTGCAGACCTTCACGCCACGACGTCCGCAAAGCACGTGGTCAAAGGTCAATATCGGCCACGTGACCCGGCTGATCGAGGAGGGTCGCATGCGGCCCCAAGGCCAGCACGAGATCGACCGCGCGAAGGCAGACGGGCGATGGGACAGCGCGTATCGACAGCGCGACGGCGACCTCCCGGTGGAACTACAGGAAGCCCTCAACGCAGACCCAGAGATCGCCCGAGCATTCGCGTCCCAGTCAGCGCAGAACCGATTCGCGATGGCCTTTCGGATCGCCAATCTCAAACGGCCGGCCTCGAGAGCCGCACGCGTTGCCACCTACATCGAGATGCTCAGACGAGGCGAAACCATCCACTGACGGCCACTGAACACGCGCTCGCCGCTGCCCGCTGCGGATCCCTGGGCGGGCCGAGTTGGCGTTGAGGTCAGCGAATTGCCCCTGACGCGTCAGCCGGCGTCGAGGTCGAGTTCGCGCCCGAGTATCTGGGCGAGTCTCGCCCGCTCGGCGTCGAGGTCGTCGTCTGAGAGCTCACCGGCGAGGTTCGACACGGTGAGGACGTTCTTGATGATCTTCCATGTGCCCGCCACCCGACCGTCGACGAGCACCGGGTTTGCGCCGCGGGTGATCTCGGTGCGACGGTCAGACGGCACGATCTGTTGGTCGGATGTGCCGGGGCCGAGGATCCACGGGTCGAGTCCGGGCAGTAGGCGCACGACAGGCGACGCTCGCTGAGACGTCAGGTCATCGACGTACTCGGCGAGAAAGAGGAGCTCGTCGCCGTCGACGTTGACCGTCACTATTTCGTCGGGGAGCATCCGGCTGATCCATCCTGCGATGCGCCTGCGGCCGGCACTGAGGCCTTCGCCCAGCCAGTACTGAAGATGCTCAGCC
Source organism: uncultured Actinomycetota bacterium (assembly GCA_963750955.1). GTDB lineage: Bacteria > Actinomycetota > Actinomycetes > Actinomycetales > Microbacteriaceae > Microbacterium. Next base: position 266,300 of record CAVVSI010000004.1, on the reverse strand, counting down.
GACGCGGGGCCGTATGCGGAGAGATAGGCGCGGATGGCCTGCGGTCCGGCGTCTTCGAGGTCCGGAATGCCTGACCAGCCGGATACCGCGGTCGGTGACTGCAACGTCAGCGCCCCGTCTCGCGAAGGTGCGAGGCTGAGGTCCCCCTGCCACGCGAGAGGCTTGAGCAGCGTGCAGGACTTGTCGGTCAGCGCAGCGTGGAGGTGGGTGAATCGCGCGTCACGGACGACGACGTCGGCAAGTTCGCGTTGCGTGAGCGGGCCGGCTGTCAGCGCGTCGCGCACCGTCTCGCGGAATACCAGCCAGGCGGCCGGATCAAGGCGGTAGAACTCGCGCCAGCTCTTGCGTTCCCACTGTCGCGTGCCGGCGCGCAGCGCGAGATATGTGCCCGCATCCTGAGGCGTGAAGTAGTTCATCGACCCACGGAATGCGAAGGTCTTGATGAGCAGCCCGTCGGAGAACGCATCCGCGACAGCTCGCGGTTGAGGATGCGCGAGTCGCAAACCGACAGCGACGTCGGCGTCACCAGACCACGATGGAACGGCGACGAGCCGCCCCACGACCTCCTCTGCAGTTGGCGCACCCGTCCCGGTCAAGAACTGACGCCGCATCCGCCATGCGAGCGCCTCACTCCATCGCACCGTGGCACCCATGACGGCATCGTAATGAGCGGCGCCGACCCTATCTGCCCGAATGGCACTCGACGGGCTCAGGGACTCGATGCGTCGACGATGAGGTCGTCGCCCGAACCCTCCTCGACCGCCTCGCCGTGGATCAGGACGTCGTCACCCGAGCCGCCCCACAGGGCGTCTGTTCCGCCGCCGCCATCGAGGGAATCATCGCCCGCGCCCCCGACGAGTCGGTCGGCTCCGTCCTCGCCGTAGACGGCGTCGTCACCCGAGCCGCCCGTCAATACATCGTCGCCGCCACCGCCGCAGAGCACATCGGAGCCCGAACCGCCGTGCAGCCGATCATTCGCCGCCGTGCCGACGACCACCTGGTTCCCCGAGCCGCCCTGGTTCGGAGCGAAGACCACCTCGTACTGCCCGAATGCGCCGCTTCCGGTGCCGGCTTCCGCGATCGCCTGGTCGCAGACACTGCCGCCGGACGCGGGTGTGACGGTCAGGACCGCTTTCAAGGACAGTGACATGCCCGCAGCCCGCGCCATGTAGGTACCAGGGGTCGTCGGAGCGGTCATTCGACCGGTGTAGGCGTCGATGGCGCAAAAGCCGGTGGTGGCGTCATCGAACCCGGGTCCGTCGATCGAGAAATCGATCGTCGCGCCGTCCCGACAATCCGTGGCCACCCGCAGCGTGACGGTACCCGCGGGCGCGACCTCCGACGGGACGACCTGCAGGATCGGTGGCGGATCCTCAGGTGCGGCCGCCGCGTCGTCTCCGACGAACAAAGCCACCGCGACAAGCGCCCACACGACCACTGTTCTCACGAGTCCCCCCGCCGATCGTCCGAATGCCCACGGTAACAGCGGAGACCGTGTGGATAAACCGTCCGGGCGCACCACGCCATCGTCGACCGTCCACTCCGCCTAGTCCAGACGGTAGCGTCTGGCCATGGCATTCGAGATCGGCACGGCGAGCCTGGCGGACGTGATGCTGATGGCGGAGTGGGCGGCCGCTGAGAACTGGAACCCCGGACTCACTGACGCCCGGGCCTTCGTCGTGGCCGATCCGCGCGGCTTTCTCATCGGGCGCATGGATGGAGAGCCGGTCACCTGCATCTCGGTGGTTCGGTACGGGGAGGCGTTCGGCTTCCTCGGGATGTACATCGCGCGGCCCGACGCACGCGGCCGGGGACTCGGACACCGAACCTGGCAGGCGGGCATGGCACGGCTCGCGGGGCGAACGGTCGCACTCGACGGCGTGGTCGCCCAGCAGGACAACTATCGCCGCTCGGGCTTTCACCTGGCGTGGACGAACGTGCGCTTCGAAGGGCCTGCACCCGATGTCGAGGCACCGCCGGGGGTACGGATCGTCGATGCCCGCGACATCCCCTTCGATCAGCTCGCAGCCTACGACCGCCGGTTCTTCGGCGCGCCGCGCGACGCGTTCCTCGCTGCATGGATCAGCCTGCCCGCCCGCAGCGCGCGTGTCGCCGTCCGCCATGGCGACATCGTGGGCTGTGCTGTGCTGCGCGACGCGCACGCGGCCTCACGGGTCGGCCCGTTGTTCGCCGCCGACGGCTCGATCGCGCACGCTCTCGTCAGTTCCCTCGCGCGCGAACGGGCTGTCGCAAAGGTCGCCGTCGACGTCCCCGGGGTCAACGAGCCCGCCCTTGCCTGGGCGGAGGCCGCCGGATGGACGCCGTCGTTCGAGAGCGCGCGCATGTACAGCGGACAGGCACCCGAGATAGACCCGAGCGGACTGTTCGGGATCACGAGTCTCGAACTCGGGTGAGAGGTGCGAACGGTCCACCGCACCCTCGGGCTTCACCTGGATCAACGATCGGGAGCTCGTCGTATCGGTCGGAGACGAAGGTGGCGCACCACTCGTCCGTGTCACCCCGCCGGAAGATTCAGGCCTCGTGTCTCAGTCGATCCGATAGGTACTGAGCGGCCGCGCTATTGCGTCGGGGTCGGATGCTCCACGACGACGTCGCGTTGGGGCCCGTAGTTCAGCGGAGAGGCAACGAACGCCACTGCGGCGACCAGAGCGAGCGCCGAGACAATTACGCATATGCGTGTCATGACGACAGATGTGTGCTCGCCCGACACCCGACGCACGACGACGAAGATCGCCCATCCGATGAGCGCTCCCGCGGTGTTGACGATGAGGTCGGTGGTGTCGAAGCTCCCGGTCGAGATGAGGTGCTGCACCACCTCGAGCACGAGACTTGTTGCCAGCGCGGCGACCCCGGCCTTCCACCACAACCAGGTCGGCGCGAGCGCCCCGACGAAGAGACCGAACGGCACGAACAGCACGAGGTTGATCAGCATCTCTGCTGGCGTGCTCGCTCCCGCGTCTCCGCTCGGTACGAACGGCACCAGCTTGATCGGTCGGTGCAGGCCCGCGGCGTCGCCGATCCAGGGAGCCTCGAGCTTCCACAGCACCACCCACGCCAGCATCGCGAGGTACACCGCGAACGCGAGGATCAGGATGCCGCGGCTGCGGCGCCAGGGATGCTTGGCCGAATTGGTCACAGGGCATCTTCTCGCGGCATCCTCTGAGCCGCCGAGCCTGTCGATCGATGATCTGGTGGAGGCTTTGCCACTCTTCTCGGAATCGATGCCGCGAGTGGGGAGAAATCGATCGAGAACCGGCTCCAGCCGACCGTCAAGACTCTCCGTCTGTTGACGGGTAAAAGTCCCGCCCGCAAGCCGGTCGGTCACCGCCCGCGAGTCGGTCGGTGCGGTCGACTCGGGGGTTGTAGGCGGTCTGGATGACTGGATGAGCTCGCCGCTCAAGTCCGGGTTTCGATCCACTCGTCAGGCTGGAACTGAGTTGCGTCGGCGCGGCGACTGTCGTCCAAGATCGGGCCTTGCTCACCGGTCACCGTCACCGCGTCGACGTATACGCCGCGACCGTGCGCAGCCGAGCCAGTGGTGTAAGTCCAGCGGATATGAGTCGTCAACGGGGTGAGCTGCGCCGACGCCCGCAACCACTGCCTGCCTTCGAATCCGGTGAATGTGCCGTCGGTCTGCCAGCGATCGCTGCCCGCCCGCAGCGACAGCGGAACCAGCTGCCAGGTCGCACCGCCGTCGGAGGATGCCTGGACGGCTCCGCCGTCGGTTTCGGAGGTGTCGTACCACAAGTCGAAAGCGAGCTCCGCGCCACCGGCGGGAACTGCGACCGGAACGGTGAGCGTCGCAGTCGTGTCGTCCACTGGCCCGGCGAACCACGCGGTGAGACCGCGCGTGGGGCGTACCGGAGGGGCCATGGCCAGGTCGGTGGCGACCGCCGCACGCGGCGGATTGTCAGCGCCCCAGCTGCGGCTCGGGTGCACGCGGTTGGTGAGCAGGATCATGAACGAGTGTGCGATCGGGTCGATGACGATCGACGTTCCGGCGAACCCGGTGTGGCCAGCCGTCACCGGTGAGCTGAGCGCGCCCATGTACCGACGTTGATCGAGCTCGAAGCCGAGCCCGTGCGCATGGGTGGGAAAAGCCTGGTTGTAATCGGTGAACAGCGTACGCACCGATTGCTCCTCGAGGATCCGGGTCCCCTTGTACTGCCCGCCGTTCAGCAGGGTCTGCGCCAGCACGGCCAGATCGTTCGCCGTGGAGAAGACACCGGCGTGCCCCGAAACCCCGCCGACGCAGTAGGCGTTCTCGTCGTGCACGCTGCCCCACACGATGCCACGACCCGTCCAGGGCTGGTACTCCTCGGCCGCGATGCGCGGCTTGAGTGAGGCGGGCGGGTTGAACATCGTCTCGGACATGCGAAGCGGCTGAGTGATGCTGTCCCGGATCACACGGTCGAGTGTCTGCCCGGTGACGGTCTCGATGACTTTGCCCAGCGTCATCATGTTCATGTCGGAATACAGGAACGCCTCGTTCGGTGGAGTCACCGGCGCCACCGCATAAACGGCCGCCCACTGCTGCTCGCGTGTCGGGTAGGCGCACAGCCTCGGCTGCGGGTCCGGGGGAAGGCCGGATGTGTGGGTGAGCAGGTTGAGCATGGTGATGTCGGACTTGCCGTTGGCTGCGAAGGCCGGGATGTAGCGTGCGACCGGCGCTTCGAGCGCGATCCGGCCGTCTTCAATGAGCTGCACTGCGGCGATCGACGTGAACAGCTTCGTCATGGACGCCAGGTCGAAGACGGTGTTCCGTCGCATCGGAATCCACTGGTCCGGCGGAATGTCCGTGGGGGTGTCATTGAGGTAGCGCAGCGCGTAGCCGACCGCCTCGTGCGCAACGATGACGCCGTCGTGGACGGCCAGCGCCACGGCGCCGGGATACACCGGATCCGACGGCGACGGCCGCAGGTATCGGGTGATATCGACTTCGATCTGGTCGATGTAGCGGGGAGCGGAAAAGACCTGCCGGGGGCTGGGGTAGCGCAGGGTGAGGCCTGGCTCCGCGAAGCTGATGTCCGCGCTGGTGACGGTGGGCGGCTCGGCGACCGCTTGCGGCCCAGCGGACTGCGCGATGACTGCCAGGCCGAGGGCGGCAACAGCGCTCGTCACGGCGCGCAGCACACGCATGAACCCGAAGCCCACAACCGGATCACCCATCCCGACCCCCAAGTCAGTATTCAGGCCATGCACGAAATGTATCGATTGGACAACTTGGTCGGTAGACCGATTCGCGCAAGATCTGGCGGCGCGGGTCATGATGAACGTGTCATCGCGGGGGCTCACTTTGCCGTGTAGGGACCCAATGAGCGCGGTACGCGAGGAGTACGGCGGGAACGAAGAGTAGCGGGGTGGTGAAAGGGAGACCGCGGCGTGTTGGTATCGCGGCGGCGGGGCGTGCTTCTGGGTGCCTTCGGCCCGCGGTCGCGACCGACGGAATCTGTCGCTCACGCCACTGAATCGGACGCTGCCCGCTCTCTTGACGACTGGGCAGGGTAAAGAGTGGCCGCCCATCTCACCGTCGCGAATCGGCGTCGGCGAGTAGGGTCGCCGCTGTGGCTCCTCTTCACTACCGTCAGCCGGAGGAATCCGACCACAGTCGGGTTGTCCAAGCGATTCCGGTGTGGTGGGAGATGCCACCCGAAGCTGCGCCGAGCGGCTTGCTTCCGCGACTGTTCTTCCAACACTTCGCGGACACCTCCACCCTCGTCGAAGACGACGACGGCCGGCTCGCCGCGTTCCTGATCGGGTTTCGCTCAGCGTCCCGGCCGCAGACCGCCTACATTCACTTCGTCGGCGTAGCGCCCGAGCTGCAACGACAAGGAGTCGCCCGAGATCTCTACGAACGATTCTTCGCGATGATGCGAGAGCAGGGATGCACCATCGTGGAAGCCATCACGGGTCCGATCAACCGGCGCTCGCAAACGTTCCACCGCGCGCTCGGCTTCACCCAGGGCGGTGACACGGACATAGACGGCGTTCTCGCATACCTCGACTACGACGGGCCCGGCCAGCACAGAGTCACCTTCACCCGTCCGCTCTGACGTCAGGCGCGCGTCTCGTTGAAGCTCCACGGGTCTGTCAGCCGACGAGGCCCTCCAGGGCGGGGACGGCCTCGGCGGTCGACGGCAGGTCGGCTATCGCTGCCGCGACGCGACGCGCCGACGCGGCGTACGTCGGATCTGCCAGCAGCCGGGGTATCTGTGCTGCGGCGAATTCCACTGATGACGGACCCGGCTCGACAGCGAGTCCGGCACCCACCGCCTCGACATGGTCGCCGTTGACGATCTGATCAAAGGTGAAGAGCGGCACGACCACCTGGGGGACTCCCGCGGCCAGGGCGCCCATAGTCGTTCCGAATCCACCGTGCCCGAGCATCGCCGCGGCCTGCCCGAGCACCGCATCCTGGGGCCACCACTGCTCCACGTGAGCGTTGGACGGCAAAGGTCCCAGCCCGGCCGGGTCGACCTTCCGCCCGACCGTCAACAGCACGCGCGCCTCCACATCGGCCAAGGCATCCAGTGCGCGCCGGAAAGCGCTGGCGAACGGCGGCAGCGATCCGGTGACCGAACCGAAAGTGACATAGATCAACGGGACCTGCGGGTCGCCCCAATCGGGAAGGCGTTGAGCGCTCGCGGCCGGCCGAGGATCGTGGAACCGCAGGAAGTGATCGCCTCCCGACGGCACCTGCCCACCAGCGTGGTCGAGGCCCTCGGGCACCAGGCTGAGGACCGTCTCGGAGGCCAGCGCGGAGGTCATCCGACCCTCGGCCAGACCGGCCATCCGCCCGAGTTCCTCAAGTGGATCGCTGATGGCCTCTGCGAATCGAGGGAGGACCTCGTGCATGCCGATGCAGACATGCACATGCGGCACCTCGGCCCGCTCGGCCGCGGCGAGCGAGGCGAGCTCAGCGGTCTCGCGGAGCACCAGATCGGGGCGCCAACGCTCCACCGTCTCCACGAGGGAGGGCAGCGCGGCCTGTGCGTCGATCCGGCCGAACACCTCACGGATGACAAGGTCGTCGGCCTCCTCGAACGCCAAGGTCGGCAACCTGCCCATGACGGGACCTATCAGCTCGGGGGGCGGATCGGCGAACGGTTCGTGTGCGAAACCTGCCTCCGCCAAACGGCCTGCGTACGACGCGGGAGCAGCCACCCGGACCTCGTGTCCCGCCTCTGCCAATGCTCGCGCGAATGGCGACAGCGGCCCGAAGTGGCCGTCATTGGCCGTTGTCGCACACAGCACGCGCACATGCCCAGGCTCCCACCGGACTTTCCTATCGGCAAGCCGGCCATCGATCCCCAAACGGGCACGGATCCGTGGATCGTGAACAATCGTCTCGCAAGGGGACTGCCAAACGGTTCGCACCGGAGATGATCCCTGTTGATCGGAAGGCGCATCGACGACCGTGTGTGCCGCGGGCGAATGATGATCGGATGCGTTGTGGTGTTCATAGAGTTGCCGTGAACAGCTGACTGGTTAGAGAGGTCAACTTTTCGAACGAGGATACGATGTCAGAATTTCGCCGACGTTGATGGTGGGTGGACTCCGCCGCACACCGTCAGGCTTCCGGTGCCAGGATGCCGGCCCTACTCTGTGTTCATGTTGTGGGGCCGCGGCGGCGAGATCGCGGTTCTCGACGCGCTCGTCGCGGATGCGCGAGAGCGCAAAAGCGGGTCCGTGCTTGTTAGAGGCGAGGCAGGCGTGGGCAAGACCGCTCTGTTGCGGCACGCGGAAGGCCAGGCTGTCGGCCTGACGGTGCTGTGGGCCACCGGCATCCAAGCGGAGGCGGAGATCCCCTTTGCGACGTTGAACCAGTTGCTGCGCCCGGTGGCCGGGCTGACCGGCGCCCTGCCCGAGGCGCAGTGCGATGCCTTGAACGCCGCTCTGGGATTCGCCGATGCCCGCCATCTGGATCGTCTCCTGGTCGCCTCAGCTGTGCTGTCGCTGCTCGGTGAGGCAGGCGCAGCCAGCGGCGTCCTGTGCGTGGTCGACGACCTGCACTGGGCCGATCGCGCATCGGTCGATGCGCTCATGTTCATCGCCCGGCGACTCTCGGCGGAGGGCGTCGTGTTGCTGTTCGCGGATCGGAACCAGTCCGGTCGGGAGGTTCCGCCCGAGATCACAGTGCTCGAGGTCGAGAACCTGAACCCAGCCGCCAGCCGCGAGCTGTTGCGGGCCTGCGTAACTCTTGAGCCAAGCGACCTGGTCGCGACCCGGCTGTTCGAGCTGACGGCTGGTCATCCGCTCGCCCTCCGCGAGCTTGCGGGGGCGCTGGGGCATGACGTCCTGACCGGTCTGGCTCCGCTACCCGACCCGATGCCCCTCACCGCCGGCATCGAGCAGGCCTTTCTGGAGCGGGCGCAGCGGCTGTCGGACGCCGCGCAACTCGTCCTTCTGGTTGCCGCGCTCGATAGCACCGGCAGGGTGGCAGTGCTGCATAACGCAGCCGAAAGGCTCGGCCTTAGTCCGGGGGCGGTAACGGACGCCGAGGAGAGCGGGCTGCTCGACCTCAGCTCCGGGACGATCACATTCCGCCACCCGCTCGTGCGCTCGGTCGTGGTCGCCGCTGCGGGCGCGACGCAACGACAACTCGTCCACTCGACCCTCACTGCAGTGCTGACGGATCCGGCGGATGAAGATCGGCGTGTCTGGCATGCCGCGGAGTGTGTCGTGGGAGCAGATGACGCGATCGCCGACCGACTGGAGCAGGCGGCACACCGCGCCGGGCTACGGACCGCGCATTCGGCCGCAGCCAAGGCCTTGACACGCTCCGCAGAGCTCACCATGGACCAACGAGTCGCTGCCAGCCGGTACCTGAGTGCCGCCCGAGAGGGTTGGCTGGCCGGGCAACCCGCAACCGCCGAACGTGCGCTCGATGCAGCCGCAGCGGCCACGGCAGACCCGCTACTTCTCGCTGAAGTGGCGGAGGTGAGGGCGCAGCTCGAGCTGTACCGGGGAGACGCCTCCGAGGCGCACCGACTCCTGGTGCAGTGGGCACCGGTGGTGGCGACGCGCCGGCCGCTCACCGCCCTGCGGATGATCTTCCGCGCCGCCGAGGCCGCTCTATGGACCGGGAACATGGCCGGGGTTGTCAGATGTGGCGCACTTGCTGAAGACGTGGACCCGGGAGACGACCGGGACGCCCAGCTCCTCCGGGACATCGACATCGGGCTGGCCTCGCTGTTCACCGGAGGCGAGAACGTGCCACGCGAGAGTCTGCACAGCCTGGTCACCGACGCTGCCGGCCGCCACAGCGACCCCGAGTGGCTCATCCTCGCAGCCGAGACCGCAGTGACGCTCGGACGATTCGCGGACGCCGGGACCATCGCGCGTGAGGCCGTCGACGTGGCGCGCAGTCTGGGCTCGATCAGTTACCTTCCGCAGGCACTGCACATGTGCGCACTGGCAGATCATGCTTTGGGGCGGTACGCCGCCGCAGCCGGGTTTGCGTCTCAGAGCACGGACCTGGCTCGGGAGACCGGACAGACCAGCGTCCTGGCCGCGGCGCTCGCATGGTCGGCGGCCACGGCGGCCATCCGGGGCGATGACGCCGGCTGTCAGGCGGCCGCCCGAGAAGCGGAAGAGCTGGCCGCCCCCCGAGGTCTGGTCCTGGTCGAGGTCGCCGCGGCACAGGCGCTGGCCCATTCCGACATGATGCAGGCCCGCTACGGGGCTGCATTGCGACGGCTGATCGCCCTGGACTCGATGAGCACCGCCGATGCCACCCCGTCGTCGCACATGTTCGCCCTTGGTGACCGGATCGAGGCCGCCGTGCGGACCGGGGAGATCGACCTCGCGAAGGACGGGGTTGCTCGGTTGCAGCAGTGGGCGGACTCGACGGCAAGCCTGGGCGCGAAGGCGATGGCCCTGCGCTGCCGCGCGCTGCTCGGCGAGGGCGACCCGGGGCAACTGTTCTCCCAGTCGCTTGCGGTGCACCCGGAGGGCGAGGCCCCGCTGGAACGCGCCCGCACCCAACTGCTCTTCGGACAGTGGCTCCGCCGGGGACGCAAACGCATCGAGGCGCGCGAACACCTTCGGGCGGCATGTGAAACCTTCGAGCGCCTGGGTTCCGAGCCGCTGGCTGCCCGGGCACGCGAAGAGCTCAGAGCGACCGGGGAGACGATGGCATCCACCCGCTCCCACAGCCTGGCCTCGCTCACTCCTCAGGAGCTCGCCATCTCGCGGCTCGTCGGCGAGGGGGCGTCCAACCGTGATGCGGCCACCGTCCTCTACCTCAGCCCGCGAACAGTGGAGTACCACCTGCACAAGATCTTCACCAAGCTGTCCGTGGGTTCACGCACCGAGCTCGCCCACCTCGTCGCAAACCATTCCGGCTGAGACCGGCCCGGCGCGGCGCCGGAGAATGCGTGGCTCGCGGCCGATTGGGCTTCCGGGAATCCCGCGTTTCACGCCGGACTGGTGAAACCACAGATGCCCCGCAACGTCCCTGGCTGAAAATCTCGAAGAGTCCGCTGCGCGGGTGCGCACGGACTCGAGAGGAGCTGGAGATGAACCTCCACAGAAACTGGATCCACCGCCACCGGCTCGGCGCCTTTCTCGTGCTGGCTTTCGGGCTGTCCTGGTGGCCCTGGCCGCTGGCGCTAGTCGAGCCCGACAGCGTGGCGATGGTGTCGTTCGGGCCACTGATCGCGGCCGTACTGGTGACTGCCCTGGCGCATGGTCCCGGCGCGCTGTGGGCGCTGGCGCGATCGATCATCCGATGGCGGGCTCCCTGGTCCACGTGGGCGTTCGCCGCGCTAGGACCCTTCGGGCTCGCTGTCCTAACCGGAGCAGCAGCCAACGCACTCGGGATCATCCAATCGGTCGGTACTTACCGATCGGGCGGGTGGTCGACTCTGGTGGACGTTCTGGTGCTCATGCTTACCACGGCGGTGCTGGGCGGACCGCTCTTCGAGGAGGTCGGCTGGCGCGGGTTCTTCCAGCCCGAGCTTCAACGACGCCACTCCGCGGTGTGGACCAGCATGGTCGTGGGCACGGTCTGGGTGATCTGGCACCTCCCGCTACTGGTCACCGACCCGACAGGTCAGCGGCCGCCGCTGCCCTTCACCGCCTGGATTCTCGCGCAGGCTGTCCTGATCGCCTGGGTGTACAACACGAGCCGCGGAAGCGTCCTCATCGCGGTCGTATTCCACACCGCGGCTAACACCGCCGGCCGGATGCTGCTGGAACCCCTTGTGGGCGAACCCGGCTTCAGCGCCGTGTGGTGGCTCATGGCCGCCCTGTACCTCCTCGCGGCCGTCGTGCTCATCTGGCGAACCGGCGGACGCCTCGGCATCACTCGCCTAGGCACTACCGGACCCGATCGTCAGCAACTCCAAGGAGCGCGCGGCGACCACCACCCGACCCGAGTCACGTAGGCGAATTCTTTGCACGGGACTCCAATAGCGCGGAGATCCTCTCCCAGTCCTGCGATCGGGAGAGGATCGACGCGTCTTCGAATGAAGAGTCCATCATCAGCTCACGAAGCCTCTTGAACCACTCGTCGCACTCAATGTGAACGTCACTGGGCTTAGCGCCAGGCGCTCGACAACCGGTCGAACGACGCGCAGCTGCATCCGGTGTTTGTCGGCAGGTCTGTCTTGTTAGTAGCGGGTTCAACGTGGACGTGCAAGGCGGTTCCTGACCTCGCTGCACTGGGCGAGGGTGTTGATCATGAAGGTCATTGTGTACGCGGGTGCCGAGTTGTTGACCGGCGACGACATCGCGATTGGAGTGTTGCGGTACTGCGAGGCGCTTGCCGGATCGGTTGTCGCCGAGGTGATCGAGATCCCTGTCCGCGAAGCAGACGGTTCGCTCGGTCTGGCGACGCTTTTGGTGGGGCCTAGCAGCCAGATGGTCGCGAGAAACGTCAAGAGCGAGCTGGAAGAAGTCGTCGATCTGGAGGTGATGCGCCAACTGCAGGAACGGACCAAAGCGCAGCAGGACGTCGCCAGCATTTCCCGCGAGACGGGACGTGACGGGCGGTCATCGGAGGACTCGGACGCGTGGGAGGCGGAGTATTAGAACGCGCGTCCGCTCCCGGGCGATGGGTAGGTGGCGGTGGGGCGGAAGGAATATCGCGACCGTGTGTGCACCATCCATTACGGCGGGTCCGACACTGCTATCCACGTCGAGGATCGCGCTCTTGCGCACCTGAAGGTTGTGCGAAGTGGTTCACTACGCCGTTGGCGTCCTCGACGCCGAAGACCCACCTGCCAGAAGGGTCGGCTCGGACATCTATGACTGTGCCGCGTGCAAGTGGGGTATTCGTTGCGCGCCGCCGGCGCGGGTCAGGACGGGTCAGCGAGGCGGTTCTGCCCGCGCAGTACGTCCTCCGCGAGAATGCGTCTGGCCCTCTGAGGCTCCTCGAGAGTGGGGGTGTGGGCCGAATTCTCGAACGTGTAGAAGCCCTTCACGGGCGCACGCAAGGCCGCCGCGTAACTCTTGGCCAGCTCGTACGAACACGTGTAGTCATGCCTGCCATGCAGGAAGTAGGTCGGGACCTTCAGCGACGGGACGATCGCCGCGATGTCGGTCGAGGTCATCTCACCCCACAGCGGGCTGACGCCCGACCTCATTTCTGCGCCATGCCGATGTAGCACCGGAACAGTTCGGGCGCTCGGGCCACAGCTTGGATCCCGATGAAGGAGCCCCCGGAATGACCGAGGAGGTAGATGCGGTCCTGACCGAATCTGAGCCTCAGATACTCCGCCACCACCAAGGTGTCCTCGATGAACTGGTCCCCGGTCATCGTTTCCGGCGGAATCCGTGGCGAGAATGACAGCCCTGCCCTCCGCTGTTCCCACCAGGCAACGGTGAACAGCTCCTCAATCACGGTCGGATGATGCCCCGAGAGGAAGGACTCCGGCAGTCCTCCGTGAAGGTGGAGCAGTACAGGACTGCCCGGGTGAGCCGCGCGGAGGAACATGCCCTGCGTGGTCCCGTTCACCTCCAGGAAGACCTTCTCTGACAGGCTGTCCGACACGTTGTGTCCGCCGTTACCCGGCTCTGCTCCCCGGCGCGCGACCCCGCCTGCCCGCACCTGAGCCGGGTCGGAGGCCGAGCCGACCGCGGGTGGCAAGAGTCAGCCCGAGCGCGACGACGATGTAGACCGCGATTATGACCAGATCGGTCTGATCAGCGAAGCCAGTGATTGCGGTGCCCGGAATTGTCATCTGACGCCCTTCTGTGTTCACTCGCGGCATCCCATGTCAGCGAAGCGATTAGTGCCGGTCTGACCGCCCGCCGAGGTCGGACCGTCTTCGACACGGACGGTGCAATCACCGTGGCGCCTACAGGCGTCGGCTTAGGTCCATCGCCCCACCATGTTCACGTCGGTAGTGAAGGAACAGTGCCGAAGGTCCCCTCACGTCGTCATCGACGTGGAGGCAGTCAACTACATCGACATCACCGGAGCTGAGACCTTCGCACCCGACGGGGTGGGACGGCGCTATCGAGCTCGTCGGGGTCAACGTCATGAACGTCATGAAGGACAGCCTCCGCGCGGTGCGCACCGGCGGCACGGTCTGCTTCACCGGGATGCTCTCGGACCAGTGGACGATTCCGGAGTTCTCTCCGATGGAGTGGCTGCCGAACGGCGTGCGGCTGACCGCTTACTCGGGGGAAGCCGCCGACCTCACCACTGACGCGCTCCAGAACTTCCTCGACGCCGTTCACGACGGCCGCGCCTCCGTCCCGATCGGGCGGGTCTACCGACTCGACGAGATCGTTCAGGCACACCGGGACATGGAAGCCGGGGTCGTCGGCGGCAAGGGCGTGGTGCTGACGTGATCCCACCGCTCGAACGGTTCCACGCGCAACATCTCGCGCGACTGCGCAGCGCGATCGCCCGCGACCTGGCCACACCGGAAGGCCGTAGCGCGGCGGCTTCCGCGCGACCCGCTGAGATCGACAGCCGTCAACGAGAAAGCCAACCAGCCGACAAGCCGACTAGACGAGGCGGACCACAGCCGCCTTCCACGACGGCACGTCTGACGCACCTTAGCTTTGCGCGAGCCGCAAAGCACCGCTGGTGAAGTAGTTCACCTCGCCGTTGCGGTCCTCGACCCCGAAGACCCACCTGCCGGAAGGAGTGGCACGGACATCGATGACTGTGCCGCGTGCAAGAGGGGTAGAGACGTCGTCTCCGGGCTTGAAGAAGGTATCGGCCATACGACAGAGGGTATGAGCTTCAGGGTCGCGGGTCACGTCCCTCTCGCGGGGGATATCCGGCAAAAACACCGGTGACTTGGCGTACGTATCGCGGCGCGCCCGACGGTGTGGCGATTGTCCACGCCTGCTTCTCGATCCGCTCAGGTCACCGCCAGCCGGCCCGCTCAACGGACGGCGCCGTCTCGTGGCTTTAGATGGTTGTGAAACGCTGTCGATTGCTGCCCCCTTCGATCGTCACATTGATGATCGACTGCCCAATCGTCAGAGGAGCCATCATGGATATAAGCCAGATCACCGGAGTCCGCACTGTCAGCATGCCGGTGAATGGTCAGGACGATGCGCTCCGCTTCTTCGGGCTGACCGACGGGCACGAGTGATGGGCGATATCGGACCGCTCGACATCACTTTCACCGCAACCTTGGGCCGAGTGAGAGAAGGCGACACGTGGATATGCGTGCAGCTGCCGGACTCGGCCACGATCTTCGGCACCCGCGGACTCGTCAAGGTTTCAGGAACCGCCGACGATCACCCCTTCGACGGCGCGTTCATGGCACTCGGAGACGGAACACACAAGCTGCCCATCTCCGCGTCGATCCGCCGCGCCATCAACAAAGGCGAAGGCGACGAAGTCACCATCCATCTCACTCAGAGACGCAAGTAGGCCGCCCGCACACCGGTACCTCACGGAGGTGCCTACGTTTCGGACTGGCTTACTCGACAGGCGGCCAGGGTGGCTGCACGTTCCGACTGGAGGTGCGGGTGAGTTCCGAGGACGTACGCAACGGCGAGGAAGTTCTTGTCCTGAGTGAACGTGCACGGGTCAGGGATGCCGGAGCGACTGCGCCGACATGCTGACTGGGAGACATGGATGTAGCATGACGTCAAAGTTGCCCTAGACCCCGGTGCCCCGTCGCTACTGCGCGATTGCGCGGGCTGGGAGTCTTATGAACCCTACAGACAGTCCTCAACAGGACAAGGAAATCGCCGCGATCATCGGTCGTCTTGAGAGGCAATTCCCCGACGTGCCGCCGCCCGAGGTGGCGGCTGTCATCCTCGAGGCGCACGACGCCTTCAACGACTACCCGATAAGCAGCCACGTGCCTGTGCTCGTGGAGCGCCACGCCAAGGACCGCTTAGGAGGCTGGGCGGGAAAGTCGTTCGGCTAGCGAGCAGCGAGCTTTCCCATGGCCCCGGCGGCCGCCGCGTCGGGTGACTGAGCACGGGTCCCACAGTTTCCTCGCTAGTCCTGAGTGGGCTCTAGCCCGCACGAAGTCACAGGCCCATCGCTGAAGCGATCCCGCTCGGTCGGGTGACCAGTCGTCCCGAGGGCGAAGCCCGCACCGGGTCCTCGAACCGGCCGACGACAGATCCCGCGCCCTGAGAAACTGAGGCATGGAAATCTCAACGGCACAGGAGGACGTGCGCCGCGTATTTCGGCAAGGCGCAGTAGGACAGGTGGTTAGTTCTCTGGTCTGGGCTTCTGCAGCGGCCACTGCTACCTGGGGAGAGAGTTCGACCGCACCGTATGTTCTGTTTCTTGGCGGTGTGCTGATCTTCCCTCTCACATCACTGGTCCTGCGGTTGCTGGGAGGCCCCGCTTCATTGCCCAAGGGACATCCGATGTCCGCACTGGCATTCCAACTCGCCCTACAGGTGCCGCTCGGCCTGCTGGTCGCGCTGGCGCTCGGCATCTTCGCGCCCAATCTCTTCTTCCCTGCTGCGATGGTGGTGGTCGGCGCCCATTACCTCGCGTTCGTTTTTCTGTATGGCATGAAATCGTTCGCGGTGCTTGCATCCGTGATGATTGTCGCCGGCGTTCTGATCGCCCTTGGGGTGCCAGACCTGTCGGTCGCCGGTGCGTGGCTGACGGTGCTCGCCCTTCTCGCGTTCAGCGCCGTCGCGGTTCTTACCGGCCCCCGCAAGCAGCAGCGCTGATTCTCGGCGGGCAGCGAAATCGGAAGAAACCAGCGGCTCAACTCCGGATTGAGCTACTTCCGGAGTCGGGGAAGCATCTGGCCACCCCAAGCAAGTGATAGGTGAGCCAGCTGATACGCCGTCCTGAGCGGGTACGGGTGGCGAGATCGTTGACAGTCGTCTCGTAAAAGGTCCGCCTACCGATCCGATCGATCAGCCGTCGGTGAGGTCCATCGGGGCGACGAGTCTGGCCCGGTGAGTCGGTCCGATTGAGCCACGCGGATTACAGCTGTTGCGTTCATCGGCGCGAGCGGTGGGGACTGCGGCTTCCTCAACCCCGATGCTTGTTGCCGTGAGTGCCCCGAAGAACATGCGGTTGCCGTGAGAAGGTCCGCCATGAGCGGCTCGCGTCACGCTGAGTGATCGGAGTTGGTGTCTATCAGTCGTCGGTGTCGTCGGGTTGCATGGTCGACTTCCGGCGCTCGAGCTGCCAATGGATCTCGTGCGTGGTGGGATGGCGCCATTCGCGCATCCGGTACTCGAAGCCGGGGAGCAGCACGACCGGAATCGGGCCAGGCGACGCCGGCGCGACCACCCCAACGACCATCTTCGCGTCGGTGGGGATGAACGGTGATTGCGCGGGGATTGGCTCGGTGACTATCTCAACAGGATCTCCATACGGTCGCGGCATACGACGACGGTACCTTCAGTGCCATCGTGATGGAATAACGCTCCTATAGGACCGCCATGCTCCCTCCATGATGAACGGTTCCCGCCACAACTCATCGCGCCCAAGCCCCTCGAACGAGAAGTGGAGGGCTCACCTGGGGTGAGCACTCCACTTCCTAGCGTGTTGCGTTGGTCAGGAGGTCGCCATACTGACGTCGTCGATCAGCAGGCCCGCGCCGTCGAAGGGCTCGGCCAGCGGGGTGCCGCTGAGGCGGAACAGCAGCGTGTCGGTCTTGTAGTCGCCCTCGCTGGTTGCCTCGTAGTAGGCCTCGAACGTGGTGTTCTTGGCTGGCTTGCCGTCTACCTGGACCGAGAAGACGTCGTTGTTGGTTGACTTCTTCGTGTCCGGCTTCTTGATGAGCTTGAGTTTCACGGTATGCGCCACGTTCGGGTTGAGCCCGGTCGCAACCTCCGTCGGCGTCCACTCGAGATCGCCCGCCTCGTTGACGTGGGAGCCCTGGCTGACCAGGTTGAGGCCACCGTCCGTGTGCTCGATCGCCAGGAAGCCGGCCCGGCCGCCCTGGCCGTTGTCGGGGCTGACGGTCACCCGCAGGCCCGGCTGCAGCTTGACAGGCTCGAGCACGAAGGATGCAGTGAACGTATGCGCCGGCCCGGTCTCGGTAGCCGGGATGTCGAGGGTGGGGCTGAACAGCTGGTCGCCGAAACTGCCAGACGTCGCCGCGTTGCTGATCCGCAGCGCCGGGTCGTCGCCATCGGTGATCACGGCGTCGTAGCCACCGGTCATCCGCCAGGTATCCGCGAGCGGCTCGGCTGTCTTGTCGATGGTCACCTCGGAGAAGTCGGTGAAGTACGGGCCGGAAACGGCCATAGCGGGCGTCGCGGCCAGCATGAGCGCGGAGGAGAGCGCCACGACTGCGACGGCGCGGGGCTTCTTATTATGCAACTTGATGACTCCATGATCTCGATGGAGGAGGCTGGGCGCGGCGCAATGATCTTGGAGATGCGGCGCCGCTGCTAGACCCGTGCGTCCTCGGGGTGGTGAGTTCCGTACGCGACCGCTGACGGCTGCTGAACCTGGAATAGACTCTATCATGTCTCTATTCCACCACTAAACAGTATCTATTTCCGTAGGGCGCTGGTTTGGCACGTGTTCAGCGGTCGTAGCGTTCGCTCGCCGCGACGTTTCGACCCACGGCAGCACCGACGTCTTCGAGCGGCGCCGGTTGCGTGTGGCGCAACGATCGAGGTGACTTCGAATAAGCCATAGCCCGCCGAGGATCGATCACCGTCTCATGCCGGTCGTCACCACGCGGGGCCCGGTGCGCGCGCAGGGCTAGACTGCTGCCAGTCGGTGGCCTGGGAGGTTCATGGCGGTGACCCATGAGCGCTCGTAAACCGCCAACAAGCCGGTCACTCGCCGCCCCTAAGCCGGTCCCTCAACGGCGCGCGCCCGAGTGCATCCAGCCGGTCGTCGAATGAAGAGGTCAGGCTCACCGGAAGGCAGCTGTACTCCTAAGGGCCTGCTGGCGGTTCGTATGACGGTCCCTCATCGCGCGACTTGCTCCAGTCATCGATCTACCGTCTCAACGACCCGTACATGCCGCGTGTGCGGCGTCCTGCTCCGATGCGGGCCGACCCCTCTGGTCACTTCTGCTCGTGCAGGGAGTGCGGTGCACCTGTCGATTGCACTGTTGTATGGTTTGCCCTAGACGGCCACCTCGTAGTAGTGCCTTGGCAATCCACGCTCTTTTGCAGGCCCGAGGAGTGATCGAAAAGTTGGCTCCCGCAGTTGACCCAACGGTTCGGCTGGCTCTTGCACTCAGTTCGAGCCGGGGCGCGTATGCCGCGCTCCTGGGCTCC
Source organism: uncultured Actinomycetota bacterium (assembly GCA_963750955.1). GTDB lineage: Bacteria > Actinomycetota > Actinomycetes > Actinomycetales > Microbacteriaceae > Microbacterium. The sequence continues at coordinate 247,631 of CAVVSI010000004.1, read as the reverse complement.
GGATTATCGGCCGCAGCAGGCATCCCGACCGGGCGCCAGATCGTTGCCGATCTTATCGCCAAGCTCGCAGCCCTGGAAGGAACTGAGCTCGGCGACGATCCGTTCGCCTGGTACCGCGGCAGGTTTGGTGAAGAGCCCGACTACAGCAAGCTCCTCGACGGGCTGGCGACTTCCCCGACCCAGCGCAGCGAGCTCTTGCGAGGGTATTTCGAACCGACTGACGAGCAGCGCCGTCGGGGCCTGCGCGTCCCGGGCCCGAGTCATCACGCCCTCGCCCAATTGGCAGCGCGCGGCTACATGACGGTGTTCCTGACGACCAACTTCGACCGCCTCCTGGAGCACGCGCTCGAACGCGCCGGCGTCGAGCCGACGATCCTGGGCACGCCGGATTCACTCGAGGGTGCGGGCGCTCTCGCACGCAACCGCTGCACCGTCATCAAGGTCAATGGCGACTACCTCGACACCCGCATAAAGAACACGCCGGCGGAGCTGGATTTCTATCACCCTGCGGTCGAGAGGCTACTCGATCGCGTACTCGACGAATACGGGCTCATCGTCTGCGGGTGGTCCGCGGACTGGGACACCGCTCTGCGGCGCGCTTTCGAGCGGGTGACGACCCACCGCTACGCCACCTTCTGGGCTGCCCGCAAGCCGCCCACCGGCGAGGCGGCCCGACTGTTCACGCTGCGGCGCGCTGAGCTCGTCACCATCACGGATGCCGACACGCTGTTCACGGACCTCGTCGACAGGCTTGCCGCACTCGACAAGGAGCCTCCGGGAACCGCAGGCCGAACGTCGACCCCGGTGGCAGCGCATCTTCCCGCGCAGACTGCGGCATTCATCGGGCGTCAAACGGAGCTCAGCGAGATCGCCGACCGTCTCAAGGACCCAGCCGTGCGCCTGCTGACCCTGCTCGGCACGGGCGGCACCGGCAAGACGACCGTGGCGATCGAAGCTGCAAAGGCTGCCGTGCCCGATTTCCCGGATGGCGTGATCTTCGTCGACCTCTCGCGTGCCCGCGACACGAATACTGTCCTCACCGCCATCACAAGGGCCATCGGGTTGGGCGAGACGGTCGAGAGGTCGGCGAAAGAAGTGCTTGCCGACCACCTGCGCGAGCGCCGCCTGCTGCTCGTCCTCGACAACTTCGAGCAGGTGACGGCGGCAGCCACGCTTGTCGCAGACCTGCTTGCCGAATGCCCTTCGGTTCACTTCCTGGTGACCAGTCGCGAGACCCTGCACCTGCGAGGAGAGCACACCTACGCCATTCCCCCGTTGGCGCTCCCGCCGGCGGTCGCGCGGGAGGTTTCCGCCGAGGAGGTGCGCACCTTCGAAGCCACCCAGTTCTTCCTCGACCGCGCGAAGGCGGTCCGGCCCGACTTTGAGCTGACCGACGAAAATGCGCCGGCCATTGCGGAGATCTGCCGTCGGCTTGACGGCTTGCCGTTGGCGATCGAGCTCGCGGCGGCGCGCTTGCGCCTCCTGTCGCCGGAAGCGTTGCTGCACCAACTGGGGGACAGGCTGAAGTTGCTCCGCTCCGGACCGCTCGATCTGCCCGAGCGGCAGCGGGCGCTGCGCGCCACCATGGACTGGAGTTATGAACTCCTGAAGCCGGACGAGAAGCGTCTGTTCCAGATGCTCGCGGTCTTCGCCGACACCGATATTGCGGCGGTCGAGGCCGTTGTGGCCTTGGCCGATCCTGGCGATGGCAGAATGCCGGATGTCCTCGACGGCCTCACGAGCCTTATAGAGAAGAGCCTGATCCGCCAGGTCGGGGTGGCTACCCGTGAGCCCCGATTCGCGATGCTCGAAACGATACGGGAATTCGCGCGGGATCGGCTCGAGCAGCACCCCAAAGTCGCAGCGCGCACCAAGCACGCCCACGCCGGCTACTACGCCGACCTTGTGCAGCGCGCCCGCCCGGAACTCACCGGTGCCGACCGCCTTGTGGCACTCTCGGCGTTGGCCGCAGAAGTGGGAAACCTCCGCCTTTCATGGCGCTACTGGGTGGCGAAGGAGGAACTCGCGCAGCTCGAAAAGCTCGCGGGCGGCCTCCTCATCCTCAACGAGGCGCGCGGCTGGTATCTCGACACCGTGGGGCTGACAGCGGACATGCTCGCCGTCCTCGCCAAGAGCGCCTCCTCGCCGGAACGGATCAATCAGGAGATCGCGCTGAGAACCAGCCTCGCGCGCGCACTCATGTCGACCAAGGGCTATACCCCGGAGGTCGAAGACGCGTTCGGCAAGAGCCTCGAACTCTTCGAGCGCGGCGGCACCCATAGCCACCAGCAGTTCTCGGCGCTTCGGGCGTTGGCCAACCTTTACAACCTACGCGGAGACCCACAGCGGGGCACGCAGCTCGGACGCGAACTCCTCGCGTTCGCCGAACGCGTCAACAACCCGGAGATGCTGGTCGAAGGATATCTGCTGGTGGGCACAAACAAGATGTTCGTTGACGACCTCAAGGGCGGCCTCGACGACCTCGATCACGCGATCACGATCGGGGCGACCCTCCCGTCGCACGCGTTCAGCTCGCGCGCCGGGGGCAACGACCCCAGGGTCGCATGCTATACAACATCCGGAATCACCTTATGGCTCCTGGGTCATCCGGAGCGGGCCGCCGAACGCATGAATCAGGCGCTGACCCTTGCCGGCGAGCTGAGCCACCCGTTCACAGACGCTTTCGCCCGCTTCCACTCATGCGTTCTCCACCTCTGGCTCCGCGATTTCGACAGCGTGTTGGAGCGTGCCGCCGGACTGCTCGATATTGCCGGAGTCCACGGCTTCCAGATCTGGAAGGCGGCCGGAACGGTCGTCCTCGGCGCTGCGCAGGCCGGTGTCGGCCAAGCCGAGGAGGGCCTAGCCAACGTGTCCGCCGGGATGGACCTCTATCAGGGGCTCAGGTCACCGCCCGTCTTCTGGCCAATGCTGCTCTCGATTCAGGCCGCGGCCTTACTTGATGCAGGACGGCCCGGCGAAGGACTTCCACGAATCGACCCAGCCATCGAGATGATGAGCGCCGATGCCGGCACGTCCCTCCTCAGCGAGTTCTATATTCTGAAGGGCGACCTGCTGCTGGCGCTCGCGACCCGGCAAGGCCGCGACGTCGCGGAAACCGAGCATTGGTATCGTTTGGCGCTCGACCGTGCGCTCGCCCTGGATGTCGGGATATCGCAGTTGCGGGCAGCGACAAGGCTTTGTCGGGTGAGTACGACCAGAGGCGGGCGCGATTCTGCACTGCACCTGCTGGCTCACATCGTCACCCGGTTTGACGATGGTCCGCTGAGCCACGATCTGCGTGAGGCCAAGCAGCTGCTGGACGGCGGCCCGCGCAGTGCCGAATGAACGCACCCAGTGGCTGGAACGAGCATAGGCAGACGAAGAACGCGGGCGTCCTCGCCGGACTCATGCGCATACATGACGAGCACTGGTCTGCGGGGCCTACTGACGGACGATGCGAAGTGAGTACATCGCCACAGCACACCATCTCTCGAGGTGTTGCAACCACAGCAAGAACCCAGGGACCCCATCAGCGCAAGCCTTGGGCCCACGAGGCGTTCTCAGCACACTGGTGCAGGTCAGCTTGTCACCGATTGGACATCTTGCGTCCATCTTGGATTGCGTGGTCGCGCGGTAAGTTCGCCGGTGTCGGTGGAGGAGTTGGTGACGTGGTCCAGCGAGCGTGGGTGGCTCCGATGGGAGCGCTTTGGACGGTCAAGTCTGACGCCCGTCAAGTGATCACTGCTTACGAGACCGAAGGCGAAGCGCTGGAGGCAGCGCGGACCCTGCTGTCTCACACTGGTGGGGGCGAGCTTGTGGTGAAGGGCTCCGATGGCGGCGTTCGCGATCGCGTGTCGGTGCCTCACAGCCCGCGTTGATCGCCGGGACCACTCAGCCCGGAGCGTCGTCACGCAACGAGGGCGGCGCATGAACAGCTGATCGTGTGTTTGTAGCGCGCTGACCGCGGGTGAGCCGGATGAGTCCCGAGGACGGCGACCCGTTGTGAGCCTGAGCAACCTCGAGTTGGATGGCGGTTGCCCTGGCATAGTCCAAGACCAGCTCCTCGTCCGGCAGCGATCCATCCGGATCGTCGCCCTGGTGTACCCGAAGGCGGCAGCGAGCCCGGAGGTCTTGCTGGGCCGCTGAGCGCGCCAACCGTTCACGCGGTCGATGCGCGTGCGTCACATGCTCGGGGTTCCGCGTTCAGGTGCAACCCTCAGCCTGGAACTTCCATCCGAGCAGGCCGCGGGGACGGGAGGTGCTATGGGTCAGACGTCGATGCCCGTCATCGCATGGGCTGAGTCGCCCCTCCAGCTCGTCGGAGTCGCGGAGTGGGCGTCCGCGCACGGGCGCCCGGTGCCCCTGGCCGGCAGGCTGACCCCGCAGATGTCCGAGACGGCCGATGAACTCATCGATCGTGGTGCGCTGTTCGGTCCTTGCGAGCCCTACCTCGGCATCCCCTGGAAACTGCTCTCACAGCACCGGCACTGGCTCGTGGGTGACGGATTCTCCGGACAATTCCGCCTCGCGGCGTCGATTCTGCGTCCCCGGCGCATCACGTTCCTCGACGACGGAGCCAACACGCTCGCGTTTGCCGATGCGCTCACCGGCCGGCGCCCCTACGCGCGCCCCGGGGTGCACGAGCGCGGGCTGACCACCCGCGTCGTGCCGTTCGCCCTCGAGCAGATCCTGGGCAGTGCGTTGGCCGGGCAGGTCGAGTTCTTCACGGCGTTCCGCCTCGGACACGAGCGGTCTGCGGCTCTCAGCGAACTCGGCGCGCGCATCGAAGGCCACCGCTTCGAATGGACACGACGCTCCTCGCGCCCCTTCTCCACGAGGACCGCGGGGCGCGTGCTTCTCGGCAGCGCCCGACCCGCCGACGGTCGGATGCCGCTGCCGGCGTACCTCGACTGGGTGATGGCCGAAGCTGCCGTGGCACCCGTCACGTACTTCCCGCATCGGCGTGAACCGGCGTCCCAGCTCTCCGCGGTCACCGCGATACCGGGAGTCGTCCTCTCGACGCTGGCTCTGCCAGCGGAACTCGCCCTGGCCGGGGCGACCGAGTGCCTTGAGATCATCACTCTTCCCTCGTCCACCACGACGACCCTGCCGCTGGTCTTGCGCGGCACGGGCAGCGTGATTCGCTGCGCGCACTCGTCGCTCGACACGGTCGACAGGAGCCTGGCGACATGAATGAGATCGTCGCGGTGATCCCCGCTCGCGGAGGGTCCAAAGGCGTTCCTCGCAAGAACCTGCGGCGCGTCGGGGGAGTGCCGCTCGTGGGGCGTGCGATCGCTGCGGCGCAGGCCACGGCATCCGTCGACCGCGTGGTCGTCTCGACCGACGACCCTGAGATCGCAGCGGTCGCGAACGAGTGGGGAGCGCAGGTCGTGGAGCGACCCTCGGCCCTCGCGGACGATGCGGCTAGCAGCGAGAGCGTCCTGCTGCATGCATTAGGGGTGCTCCAAGACGAAGGAGTGGATGCCGACATCCTGGTCTTCCTGCAGGCCACCTCCCCGTTCATCGATCCGCTGGACATCGACATCGCTGTCGAACTGATCAGAGCTAACGAACACGACTGCGTGTTCTCCGCCACCGAGACCTACGGATTCCTCTGGGCGGCCGAGGCCGGCGCCGCCTCCGGCGTCAACCACGACCCGCACGTCAGGTCACGGCGGCAAGACCGAGAGCCGCACTACCTCGAGACCGGAGCGTTCTACGTGATGGATGCGGCCGGGTTCACGGCGGCGCGACACCGGTTCTTCGGCCGCGTAGGAGTGGTCGAGGTCGCCGAACGCACCGGCATCGAGGTCGACACCGAAGACCAGCTCGAGCTCGCCCAGGCAATCGCCCCCCTCATGCATCAGGGCGCCGACGCGATGCACGTTGCGGCGGTGGTCACCGACTTCGACGGTGTGCACACGGATGACACGGTGGTGACCGACGCCGATGGGCGCGAGAGCGTCCGCGTGAGCAGGTCCGACGGAATGGGCATCGCGCGGCTGCGAAATGCGGGAATCCCGGTCCTGATCCTCTCCTCCGAGACCAACCCCGTGGTCAGTGCCCGGGCGCGGAAACTCCAGGTCGACGTGAGGCAGGGCGTGCAGGATAAGTTGGCGGCCCTCGTGGAGTGGGTCGCCGCGCAGGGGATCCCGCTGTCGCATGTGGCTTACATCGGCAACGACATCAACGACCTCGGGTGTCTCGAGGTTGTCGGTTACCCCGTCGCCGTCCCCGAAGCCCACCCCCTTGTGCTTGCCGCCTCCCGGGTGATCGTCAGCCGAACCGGCGGGCACGGTGCCGTCCGAGAGCTCGCCGACCGCGTGCTCCGCGATCGCACCAAGACCCCGCTCGAGCCCACCTCCCTGGCTTCACCTTCCGAAGGGCAGTAAAAATGACCGTCACCATCGGATCGCGGGTGATCGGCGGAGGCCGGCCCGCATACGTCATCGCCGAAATCGGGTTGAACCACAACGGCGACGTCGAGCTCGCCAAGCAGCTCATCGACGTCGCAGCGGAGGCAGGCGCAGACGCAGTCAAGTTCCAGAAGCGCACGCCAGAAATCTCCACCCCGGTGCACATGTGGGACATAATCCGCGAAACGCCCTGGGGCCGGATGACGTACCTCGACTACCGCTACCGGGTCGAGTTCTCCCGCGACCAGTACATCGAGGTCGCCGATCATGCTCTGCTGCGCGGCCTGGACTGGTATGCATCGCCCTGGGACGTGCCCAGCGTGCACTTCCTCGAGGACCTGAACGTGGTCGCGCACAAGATCGCGTCCGCCTCGCTCACCGACGTTCCGCTGCTGGACGCGGTGCGCGACACCGGAAAGCCGGTGATCCTCTCCACCGGCATGTCGACGATCGAGCAGATCGATGCCGCGATCGACGTGCTCGGAACCGACCGGCTCGTACTGATGCACGCCACCTCCACGTACCCGATGGAGCCGGACGAGGCCAATCTGCGGGTGATCCCCGTGCTCCGCGACCGCTATCCCGGCGTGCCCGTCGGCTACTCCGGTCACGAGCGCGGCATTCAGATCTCGGTGGCCGCCGTCGCGCTCGGCGCCGTCGCGCTCGAGCGCCACATCACGCTCGACCGCACGATGTGGGGGTCGGACCATGCCGCCTCACTCGAGCCGACAGGTCTGCAGCACCTCGTGCGCGACATCCGCATCGTCGAGGAGGCGCTGGGTGACGGAGTCAAGCGCGTCTTCCCCGGCGAGCACACCCCGATGGCGAAGCTCCGGCGCGTCCTCACGTGACCGACAGCCCACTGCGGGTCGTGGCGCTGGCTGACACCGACTCCTACGTCAAGTGGGCCGCCGCGCTCCTGAGCTCTCTGCCCGCCGGTTCGGACGGCCGCCTGCTCGTGGTCGAGACGCCGCTGGCGGTGAGCGCCGCGCAGCTGCAGAGCGCGCTCGTAGGCAGCGCGCTCAGCGGCGACAGCGTGCATCGCGCGCACTTCGCGGACCTGCCGCGGACGATCGCCGGCGCGGCGCCGGATGCCGTCCTCGTCGCCGCCCGCGGGCCGGTGGTGCGCGTGCTCATCGCAGCTGTCGCGGCGCTCGACCCTCGCCCCGTGATCGTGTCGGGACTGCCCGGCATCTCCATCCCCGCCACCACGGCCGCGATCATCCACCGCACCCAGAGCGACCTATTCGTGCTGCACTCCCGTCGCGAGATCGCGGCATTCACCGCGCTGGCCCGCCGACGCGGTCAGTCGCCGGCTTTCGCGCTCGCTCGACTGCCGTTCGCTGCGGCGAATCGCGAACAGAAACGTGCGCAAGGTGGCACCGATCTCGTGTTCGCATCCCAGGCGATCGTGCCCAGTGAGCGCGCCGACCGCATGATGGTGGCGCGACTGCTCGTCGCCGCCGCCCGCGCCGACCCGACGAAACGTGTGGTGGTGAAGGAACGCGCCACCGCGGGCGAGCACCAAACGCACGAGCAGCGGTACGGCTACCCGGATCTCTTGCGCACGCTCGCACCTCTGCCCTCGAACCTCGTCGTGTCGACGGAGTCGATGTCGCGCGCATTGGACGCCGCCGAGGGACTCGTGACGGTCAGCTCCACCGCGGCGATCGAGGCGGTCGCGCGCGGCATCCCGGTCATCGCGCTGGACACCTTCGGCGTCGACGACAAGCTCATCAACCCGGTGTTCGCCGACAGCGGCTTGTTCGGCTCCGAGGAGGCGGTCATCGGCCGAGACTTCCGCCTGCCACAACGGGAATGGCTCGCGCGGAACTACTTCCACGACGCTGCGGAGGACGATTGGGTCAGGCGTGTCGGCGAACTGGTCTCGCTGCGCAGAGCCGGCGAGCTCCCGCCCAAGCCCGCCCGCGACCGCCGCGGGGGAAAGTTGCGCGACGCCTGGGAGCGCAAGCTCGCGCTCGGCAAGTACGATCGCTCCATCGCCGGGGCGGCCGCCTATGTGGTCGGGCTGCCGTTGCGTGTCGTGCTCCGACCGATCCTGCGTCCGTACTATAGGCGCCGGCTCAACCCGGCCTGAGCCTCCGACTGGCCGGAGCGCACGGGGCGGCACTCGTCGATGTCGTCCTCGTACTTGTCCTTCGCGGTCCGGCGCCGCACGGCCCCCGGCGACGGAGTGATCGCGATCCGCACCGCACCGCCGAATGTGAGGTGATCGGAGACCGGTGCTGAAGGCTCACAAGGTACCGGCGGGGCATCGCCTTGCGTCAGATCTTGGTGGTTTGGATCACGGACGGACGCGGTCCTCCCCACTTGCCGTTCTCGAGAGAACCAGGTGCGACGTAATCGGGGAAGTACGAGCGTTGCGCCGTCCACGTGCCGTTCTCACCGGGGTGCTGCACGGCGACGAAGACGCTGCTGTCCGTGTCGTGGATGACCGGCCCGCACGTCTCGGCGTCGCGGGGAACCGACAGGAATTGCTGCACGCGTCCGCGTTCGGGTCCCTCGAGGGGCACTTTGAAGAGCCCGTCGCAGTATCCGATGGCGCTGGGTGCACCGTCGGTGGAGATCCAGAGGTTGCCGTCGGAGTCGAAGGCGACGTTGTCGGGGCAGGAGATCGGCGACACCTTGTCTGCGGGGAAGCCGGCGAAGTAGGTCGACCCGTTGGCGGCCGGGTCGCCGCAGACCAGGAGCAGGCTCCATCCGAACGTGGTCGCTGTCGCGTCGTTGCCGGCTTCGGTGATCTCGACGATGTGGCCGTCGCGATTGGTCACGCGCGGGTTGACCTCTGTCGCACCTTCCTTGCCGACGGCGCCGCGGTCGGTGTTGTTGGTGCAGGCGACATAGACGCGACCGGTGGTCGGGTGCGGCTCGACATCCTCGCAGCGATCCATCTTGGTCGCGCCGACGGCATCCGCCGCCAGTCGCGTGTTGACCAGGACCTGGTCGGCGCTGAAACCGGCCACCTGGCTGGCGCCGTCGACAACGAGGGGGAGCCACTCGCCGGTTCCGTCGAACTGACCATCGGAGGGCAGCGCGCCCGTCCCCGTGATCTCGGACAGCGGAGAGTTGCCGGTGAACCGCGCGACGTACAGGTTGCCGGCCGTCAGGAGCTGCTTGTTGCTCTGCCGCGCGCCGGCGCTGGCGCCCTTCTGGAATGTGCCGGCCGAGACGAACTTGTAGAGGTAGTCGAATCGCTCATCGTCGCCCATGTACGCCACCACGTGTCCGGTCTTGCCGACGCCGAGGTTGGCACCTTCGTGCTTGAATCGGCCCAGCGCGGTGTGCTTCACCGGCGGCTCGTCGGGGTTCAGCGGGTCGACCTCGACGATCCACCCGAACCGGTTCGGCTCGTTCTCGTATCCGGGGTTGCGGGCATCGAACCGGGGCTCGATCTGCTCCCACCCACGCGACGTCGGGCGGTCACTGAGGCCGTAGCGCCGGTCCGCGTCGCTGGTGCCCGCGGCGCGGAAGTATCCGTTGAAGTTCTCTTCGCCGGACAAGACGGTGCCCCACGGGGTCGTGCCGCCGGCACAGTTCCCCAGAGTGCCCAGGGCGGTGGTGCCGGTGGGGTCGTCCTGCGTCTTGAGGAGCTCCGAGCCGGCGGCCAGACCGCTGAATATGAACGGCGTGCTCGCGGTGATGCGCCGGTTCAGGGGCGCGCCGACGACGTAAGCCCACGGGCGGGTCTTGGCGGAGCGCGTGAGCTCGACGACCGCCATCCCGTGGGCGGCCATCGCCACTCGCCGCTGCTCGTCGAGTTCTTCAGGGGTGGCGGCGGCCGGGAACATGATGTTCTCGTTGGTGTACTCCTGGTTGGCGACCAGGATCGCGGTCCGGCCGGAGGGCCCGGCGATGATGTCGATGTAGTCGTTGTTGTAGCCGAACTGCCGCTCCTGGAGGGCGGCGGTCTGGTGGGAGGGATCGAATGCGTCGGCCGCGGAGAATAGCGGGTCGCCCCAGCGGATGATCGGAGTCCACTGGTAGCCGACCGGAACCACGAACTGGTCAAACACGGCGGGAACGGGCGCGATCGGCTCGAACGTGAGCTTGCCGCCGCCCGGGGCCGCGAAAGCTCCTGGGGCATCGCCCGCGACGGCGTAGCCGAGGGCGACGGCTGAGCTCGCCACCGCCCCGGCGAGGAATCCACGGCGAGAGAACGCGAGTCCGGCCACATCCCGGAAATATTCGTTCCCGCTCACGTTCGGGACGGGGTGGAAGCAGGCGTTGTCGCACTTCAGTTCGCAGGTGACGGCGCTCCGCTTGCCGTTCGTGTGCCCCAGCATGGGGAGGAATCGCTTCCGCGTAGCCTGTACGTCCGCATCCGCGCCATGCATGTTCACTGTGGTCTCCTTGCCATCTGAGGGAATCCTGGCCAGTGTGCCAGCGCACGCCCGCGCCTCCCACGGACGTGAGGGGACAGGCTGGTGAACGGCGCGTGAACCGGTTACCGGGCGGGCATCGGGCGCGACCCGCCGAGCGAGCAACCCGCGTCTCGTTCCGCGCGATCCGTGTCCGCGAGTATGGGAGCGGCACTTCGTGAGCTGGAGACAGTGAGTGGACCCACTGGTGAGGTGCTGACCGTATTGCCGGTACTCGGGACGCTCAGGATGACTGAATCAGGCTACCCGCGGCCGGCGAGTCGTTCCCCGCTTACCACGTCATCGCCGTCTGACTCCGCAGGGATCACGAAGTAGACGGCCTCAGCGGTGCTCGGCCCAGGTCTTCTAGCCAATTCAGTGCGAGTTGGTGCGAGCGCACCCCGTAGTCGAGCGTCGCGCGCTGGTAGCGGAAGACCTGCGCGTATTCGAGAGGCATCTCCTGCGTATCGAGGCTTAGGGCGAGACTCTCCAGCTCCTGCAGAGCTGCCGCCACGCTGTTCCTCAGTGTCGCGAGCACATGAAGGCGGTCGTCGTCGGCAGGCAGCAGACCCAGCAGATACACCCTCGACAAGAGGGCGGTCTCGGCGTTCGATCCGGCGATCGGCTCGAACATCCACGCCCGCCAAGCCCGAACGCCCTTTTCGGTGACAGCATGGAGCTTCCGCCGCCGAACGGACCCGGCAGCATCAGTCACAGTCACCAGTCCGCCGTCCACCAGTTGGCGCAACGCCCGCTGTATGCTCCCGAAGCTCGCGCTGTAGAACAGCGCCGGACCTGCGGTGAACTGCTTGTGCAGGTCGTAGAGCGACATCCTATCGATCATCAGCAGACCGAGAATTACGAACTGCATCTATCCCTCCCGCCCGAGGTGCGACAATATATCCCTTAGATATATCTAAACGATAGGTGACATGATGGATCCTCCGAACCTCCGCCACGCTGAGGGTGCCGAACCGGAGAATCTCTCCCGGTCGCTTCGTCGCATTACGGACCGGGCGGGACGCCGCCGGAGGGGCTTGCCCGCCCCCCAGGTGCTGGTTCGGGCGCCGGGTGTGGACTTCGCGTCCGGCGACCGCGCCGGCCGCTTCCACGCGGCGAGCGTCGGCAAGATGATGACCGCGACGCTTGCCTTTCAGCTTGCCGAGAGCGGACGACTGAACCTTGATGCGCCGCTGCCGTCGCTCCTGCCCGAGGGAGACTTCTCCCGACTGTTCGTCCATCGCGGCCAGGATCTCGCCGCCGACGTGACACCGATGCACCTGCTGACGCACATGAGCGGTGCGGCCGATTACTTCGGGGGGCCGAACGACACGCGCGAGTCCTTCACCCAGCGAGTCACTCGGAATCCGAGTCAGATCTACGCGCCCCTCGACCTGCTGGCATTTTCGCGCGCACATCAGCGTCCCGTCGGCGCACCCGGCGAGGGCTTCCACTACTCCGACACCGGCTACGTCTTGCTGGGGAGGGTGATCGAGGAGGCAGGTGGCAGCTCGCTCGGAGACCAACTTCACGAGCGGATCCTCCAGCCGGCCGGGATGAATGAATCCTGCCTGATGTTCCACACGCTTCCCGGCGGCCGCACATCGATCGACCCGGATCCTGGCGCTGCACTGGGTATCGCCCCGATCTATGTGGACGGAGTGGACCTGAGCCGCGCCCGCAGCCTCAGCTGCGACTGGGGCGGGGGCGGTGTCGTCACCACACTCGATGATCTTCAACGGTTCGCCGCGGCGTGGCATCGAGGCGAATTGATCGGAGCGGAGTCGCGGGCTCGCATGACCCACGCCCCGCACCGCTTCCGAGCAGGCATCCGCTACGGAGCCGGTGTGATGCAGCTGCGTTACCCCGAGTTCTTTCCCCTGTTACGCGGCCTTCCCCGGACCATCGGGCACCTCGGGGTGACCGGCGTGCATCTCTTCACGGATCCCGAACGCCACATAACCCTCGTTCTCAACCTGCACTCGAGCCGCGAGATGACGCGCAGCTTCCAGCTGCACATCAGGCTGCTGCAAGCGGTATTGAGCACACTCCGCAAGAACGCCGAGATGCGCAGACCCAGGCGGTGATCGGATGGGTGCCTTCGGATTCGACCTCCTCGACGGAATCCCGTATTCCGACGGTCGGCTGCCTGGATGGTTCCTCAAGTCATCCCGGAGGGATATCCTCACGTGCCGTCACCCCGACGGCGCCGGGGAAGGGGCCGGCTGCGCGTCCGCCGGCTGGGCACAGGCACCGGTCTCGGGACCGGCCCCGCCACCGGGCCGACGAGCCTTCGGCCGCGCCCAGCGCGCAGCGAGTTCGTCGCCGTCCCACACCTGCACGACGCCCCAAGCTGCCGCAGTGAGCGGCACGGCGATCAGGGCGCCGACGATTCCGCCGACGGCCGTCCCCGCGGTGATGACCACGAGCACGACGAGTGCGTTGAGGCTGACCGTCCTTCCCATGAGGATCGGCTTCAGGACGTTCGACTCCACTTGATTGACGACGATGACGACGAGCACGACGAGTGCCGCATTGAGCGGTCCATTGCTGACGAAGGCGATTAATGCGGCGACCGCGCCCGCGGTCAGCGCCCCGACGATCGGAATGAAGGCGAGCAGGAACGTGAGAATCGCGATCGGAACGGCGAGGGGCACCTGCAGGATGAGGAGGCCGATGAAGACCCCCACCGCGTCGAACAGTGCCGCTGCGGCGGTGCTGGAGATGTAGCCGCCGAAGACGTTGACGGTCTTGCGCCTGATGCGCTCCGCGCGGTCGTAGGCGGTTCCCTCCAGGGGCCTGACGAGGAACTCCCACATCTGCGGGCCGTCCTTGAGGACGAAGAAGAGAATGATGGCCATCAGCCCGACGCACGTGGTGATTTCGGTGACGGCGCCGAGGCCGCCCAGCGCGCCCGATCCGAATTCGGCGCTCGTGACGAAACCGCTGATCTGGTCGCCGAGGTCGTTCAGCTGTCGCGAGTCCGGTGAGAACGGCAGCGTCTGCAGCCAGGCCAAGATCCGCTCGAGACCTTCCTGCGCCTTGATCGCGAGCTCGCGCCACTCGTGGCTCACAGAGCCCACGACGAAGAGCAGAGAGCCGAGGATCACCGCGAGCAGGAACACGAGTGCCGCCGCGGCGCCGACGGCCGAGGGCAGACCGCGGCGTCGCGTCCACTCCATCCACGGTTGGAATGCCGCTGCGAAGATGAGCGCGAGCACGAGGGGGATCGTGACGATCGACAGGCGGCTGAGCAGCCAGACCAGTACCACGACGACCGCGGCGACGAGGAGTATCTGCGCACCGCGCGTCGCGGCGCGCCCGAAGCCGCTGCTCCAGAGCGGAGTCGGGTTGCTGGCTTGATATCGCATGTTCGGTGTTCTTTCACCAGACGCATCTGGACTAATGGACGAGCACTTTGAGCAGCACGACCGCCCCGACGGCGGTCAGCTGGAGCAGCAGGTAGCCCACTTTCTGCCACCTGGTGGTGGCGCTCCCGCGCAAGCCCCAGAGCACGAGAACGAGCTGTGTGACCGCGAGAGCCGCGATCGCGAGCATCAGCCCGGTCCGAAGACTCCAGATGCCGGTGTCGCTGAGCAGCAGGAGAACGGTCGGCACGACGGTGATTTCGAGGGCGCGGAGAGAAGCGTGAAGGATGCTGCGCATGGTGTCGCGCCGTGTCGCTCCGCCGTGCTCGCCGGCGTGCGCGATGGTGTCGGCGACGAGGCTCGCGGCGAAAAGTCCGCCCATGGTGCCGAGAAGGCTGGCCGCGGCCGATCGTCCGCTGAACGCCTCGGACGATGGGATCATGACCAGCAAGGTGGCAATGCCGGTCATGGATGCGTAGAGCGCCTCGCGGGCGTGTTGTGTGATCCCCTTCGGCCTATTGCCTGGACCTTCCGCTGCACGTTCGTCGTGCGCGGCATCCGCGGTTCCATCGGTGCCGCCGGTGAAGGCCACCCGTCGTTCCGTGCTCATGATCTGCGCTCCATGGGGTGAGGGTCGAGCGGGGCACGGTGCACGGATGCGCTCCCGATGCCCCGCCGACCTGAGACTCAGGCGAACTGGAGCTTCTCCTTCAGGTCCGCCATGCGCTCCTGAGCGTTCTGGCGGCGCTCCGCGTTGCGCTGCTCGCGCACGATGCGGTCTGCTTCGTTCTGCGCCTTGCGGTAGGCGTCCTCTGCCGCCTCGATTTCGGCGAGCACCAGCTCGGTGGGGCGCCGATACACGGTCCCGCCCAGCTCGAGCATGAGAACGTCCACGACCTCGAACGCGTACTCATCGACCTCCGCCACGACGGCGGTGCCGCCCAGCGGAATGGCGCGGCTGATCTCGCCGAGTACGCTGTCGGTGCGGTCCGCACGGCGGATGTCGAAGGCGCCGCCGACGAGCAGGCCGCCGGTCCAGCCGAAGAGCATTCCGATCGGGCCACCGATGACACCGATCATGAGCCCGATGAGGCTCCCGCCCACGGTGGCAGCTCCAGCGACGACGTCGCCGCCCTCGGGGCTGCTGAGGCGACCGTACTCGTCACGAGTGACGATCGTCGCCGAGAGTACATCCACCCGCCCCTCGAGCGCTGCGCCCTTGAGTTCGCTGAGCGCTTCGTATGCCTTGCTGCGGTCCTCGAATGAGACTGCGATGACATTGTGTGCCGACATTTTGTGACCTCCAGATCACGTTGATTCCCTTGTGGGATTGCGCGGAATTTCCGCGACACGTCAACGGTCCCGCCGATCGGTCAGCAGGTCATCGTGCGCTCTGCCGCCTCCCTCTGAGTGCGCATGTGCACTGTGCACTTCCTCGGCTAGGCTGACCACGTGTCGACCGAAGCCTTGATGGCGAAGGTCATCTCCTCGCTCGATTGGAAGGATGACCTCGGACCGGCCCCGCTGGCGGCAGACGAGGCCGAGCGGCTGCGGTCCCGCTTCGGGGCTGGTGCTACCCGGTGGGTAGCCGGGGCGGTGGAGCAGTCTCTCGCCGCACTCGAGACGCAGATTGACGACTCGCTCGCACCGTGGCACATGTTTCGCACGTTCGGGCAGCACGTCCTCACTTCGGCTCTCCTCCGGCTCGCCGGCGAGGATGAGCTCCCGGCCGAGAAGGACGCGATCGATCGCGTTCTCGCAGAAGACTCCGTCGCGCGGGACATCCCCTTGTCGGTGGTCACTCGGGGTCTGCGGACCGCGCAGCGCGAGTGGCTGTCGCTCCTGATGGACGCCGCCCTCGGGCTCGGTCCGGACGGCATCAGCCTCGTCCCGGCCATAGCGACTTCGCTGACGGAGACAATGGATGCCTGGATCGGCGCGGCGACGGATGCGGTCGCCGAGGAGCGCCGGCGTGTCTACCTGGTCGAGCAGGTGCGCGTGAGGAGTGCGATCGAATCGTTGGTTACGGCAGAGCCAGTGGATATCGAAGCGGCCACGCGACTGCTGGGGGTGCCGCTGGCCGGCTGGCACCTGGGCTGCGCCATCGGAGCATCCCCAGGGATCGCCGTCGAGCGGCGAGTACTGGACGGCATCGTGTACGTGTTCGGCCGGGAGGTCGGAAGCGAGCGGATGCTGCGATACGAGACGAGCTCCGGAACCGTCCACCTCTGGGTGACCACCGATCAGCGGCCGCGCATCCCGCGGGTGGAGGATCTCCGCGTGCCGGCGCCGCTTCTCATTGGCATCGGCGAACCGCATCGCGGCGTGGCGGGATTCCGGCGGACGTTCCTCGAAGCATCCGATTCACTCGGGCTGGCGGCCCGGCTGGGAAACAGCAGCGGAGTCTCGTACGTCGACGCCGCGCTAGCGATCCTCCTCAGCCGGGACGAGGAACGGGCTCGCTGGTTCGTTGAGTACGAATTGCGAGATCTCGCCCGCGAGAGCCCAGAAGCGGCCGATCTGCGCAATACGCTGCGGACGTTCTTCGACACGCGCATGCGCATCGCTCCGGCCGCCGAACGCCTCTTCCTGCACCGGAACACGCTTATCAACCGGCTCGAGCGGATTCAGTCGCTGCTAGGACACAGCGTGACCGAACGGACGGCCGAGACCCAAGCAGCTCTCGTGCTCGCGGAACTGTTCACCTCGCGTGAGTAAGCCCCCCTAGCACGTGACCAGACGGAGCTCCTGATGAGCCGAGGTCTGGTAGTGGCCCCGGAGAGGATCCACCACAGGATTGCGCAGAGCGCGTGAGCCTGCCCGTTCGCCGGGTTCCTCTACGGGCGATGTGCGTCGGTTCCGCGAATCGTCGCGACCGGTCGGATCACCGCGACTGATTGGATCATCTCGGACGTGAACTGGTGAGGGTTCACAACGCGCGTGTGAGGCGCAGGGTCGAGGCCGCCGCTTCAGCTGTGATCATCGATTGCGCGCCAGCCGTCCCGTACTTGGTGCGGTACGCCGCGTCGACGGCTCGGGCACGCCTTTCTCCCGCCACAGCAACGGTCACGTCGACGGAGTGGCCGGCCACACGGATCGATGCCCGCGCCGATGCCACTGCCCGGCCGTACCAGCCGGTGGTACGTCGGTGCCACGTGCGGACGAAGACTAGGTCTTCGACAACGACGACCCAAATGGGCGTCCAGACTCCGGGATCCCCGCTGGCACGCCGCGCAGCGATCTCCAGCTCGCGTGACGCATCCAGGTAGCGCAACTCCTCTGACGTCCACGATTCGCTTGGTGCGTGCGAGCTCATGTACGTCATTCTCGAGCGGCCGCCTTCTGCACTCAGACGCCCGCCGTACGTGGTGTCGCGTCTCGCTGGACGTCGTACTCGAGCAGCACGATCCCGGTCTTCTTGAAGATGCGATGTCGAACCAGCGTGAGCTGCGCGCGGCTTGCCGGGTGACTCAGGAATGGTGTTCCATCTCCGAGCAGGACGGGCACGATCGCGAGTTCGACGGTGTCGACCAGTTCCGCGTCGAGCAGGCTTCGGAACAACTCGCCGCCTCCGAACAACCAGATGTCTTTGCCGGGTTCTGTTTTCAGTGCTGCGACCTGCGTCGCAAGATCATCCCCGATGATCGTGATCCGGTCGTGCTCGGACTGGTCGAGCGTCGTCGACGCCACCACCACTCGCTGGCCGGTGGCCATCCCGCCGGCTGTTTCGAATGTGCGACGTCCCATCAGGAACGTGTCGAACTGCGCGAACAGCGCGGCGAAGTCGATATCCGGGTCCATCGGAATCCAGCCCGTCGACCCGTCGGGCGGCGCGATGTAACCGTCCAGACTCGTTGCGACCTGATAGCGAAGTTGTCGCATACCGCGAGCCTACGAGCGGCGGGTCACGCGACTCAACGGTCCGGCTCAGAATCCGAGGTTCTCGACGTCACGCAACGCCTCGGCAACCGCTTCGAGTTCGTCGTGCGTCAGAGGCGATGCGGTGGGGATCCCTTTGGGCGCGGTGCGACGAGAGCCGGAAGTCGCGTACCCCTCGACGACTGGCAGCTGAAGACCATCGTCGGGCACCGAAAGGCTGGCCTCAGGTCTTCGCGCCACGGAAAGCTCGGGTGACGCGCGGCGTGTTTCTGCCTTTCTCCTTGCCCCCTGCGCTTGAGTTGAGCGTCTTCGGGACCACAGTGACCGGGACGCCTTCGAAGTCATAAAAGCTGTCGCGCGTTGCGTAATCCGTCTTGCGCCCGATGCTGTTCCAGTGCGCGACGACGGTCGGATTGGTGTGGTCGAGCGAAGGCCCCTCCTTCGGATGGTCGAGCAGCCACCAGTTGTCTCCGCGGGGCGAGCGCTTCCCCCGGAATTCCCAGTAGACCGCTCCGCCGACGGTGCGGAAGCTGCCGATCTCGCGCATCATGCGGTCCTTGGTGTCTTTGGAGTAGTCCTTCGGATAGAAGTACGACCGGGTCGCTTTGCCGCGGTACTGCGGCTTGAGCATCAGGTGCCCGTCCGACAGCTCGACGTACATCACGTCCCAGTCTCCGGTCGGTCGTGCCGCCTTGAGGGCCGCGGCGTCAGTCAGGATGACACGGGCGGCGTCGGTGAGCTCACCGAAGACCTTCGTTCCGAGCGCGTGGTCGCCGCGTTCGTACCAGTCGCGGGCTTTCTCGAGATCCTTCTCGAGCTTCTGCACCCGCCGCCATAAGGCGAGCGCCTCGCGCTGGTGCGCGTGCGCGGCGTGACGGTACCCGGCGAGGTCGGGGTCCGTTCCCGAGGCCCGCACCTGGTCATCGGCATACAACTTCTCGGTGCGGGTGGGGTCGAAACACTCGTCGAACGCCCCGTATGCGGCGTGCATCGCCTCACGCATCTTCTCGTAGTCGGCTCCGGCGGGCTCTGCGGACGTGGGGACTGCGAAGCCCTGCTCGCCACGGTCGATGGCGTCGCCGAGAGCGTCGGCGTTCTTCGCGATCGCGTCATAGCCCGAGCGCGCCTGATTGCGTTCCACCCCGTTGGCGGCGAGCGCCGGCTCCGCCAGCGCGTCCGCGCGTTCGCGCAATTCTCTCGTGCTCGCCTCGGCGGCTTCGAGTTTGTCCTTACGCTCCTCCAGCTCTTTGAGCGGACCGGAACCGCCGATCGACGCGGTCGACGTACCCCCTGCCACGGCCTTCTTGGCCGCCGCCGACAGCCGGGTGTTCGCGCGAAGCTCGCGCGCCGCCGACCGTTGCGCCGAGCTGATCTGCGCGAGCGCCGCGCTCTTGGCGGCCGAAACGGCTCCGGTGTCGCTGTTGCGCTTCTCCTCGTCGGGGCCGGCCGGGTCGTCCTTCAGGTCGCCGGCCTTCTGGCTGGCCACAGCGTCGCGCAGGACCTGGTCGATGCCGAAGCCCTCAGCATCCGGCATTGAACCGGTCGTACTCGCCGTGCCGACCTCGAAGCGTTGGGACATGTCCCAGCTGTAGGTCTTCTCGAACAGCGGCCACTCCTTCTTGTACTCCTTGCGCCACCGCCATTCGGTGAAGTCGGGGACGGCCCAGCCGATGATCGGCCAATCCGAGACCTCATGGATGAGGTCGCTGACGACGGGAATCTCCGGAAACCCGAGCTCGACCCACACGCCCGCGAATGCGTTGAGCTTGAACGCGAGCTCGACGGCCGCACCGAGGTCGAGCACGACCGACATCGACAGCGATCCGTCGTCGTACGAGAGGGTGACGTAGGTGTCGACGACCGTCGCCGCCGAAGCGAGCGCGGAGCCGCTCAGCCCGGCGAAGGCTCCAGCTTCGAAGGTGTTGCCGAACAGTCCCAGCCCGGCGCCGAGGTGGGCGCTGGCGGTCGTGCCCGCCGACGCGTTCGCCGTGAACCGGAGCGTGGCATCGCCGCTGAAGCTGCCTTCCGGGTCTCGAGCCCACGGCCGGTCGAGCAGGCGCCGCGCAGGGATAAGCGGTGGCATGAACGGGATGAGCGCTTCGTAGGGGAACTTGCGGATGTTGCGTTGCCGCTCCGCCTCCTCGCCGGTGACGTAGATCTGGATGTCGCTGAGGGTGCCGGGCCCGAAGACCATGCTGGCAAAGCTCTTCGCCGCGGCGGAACCCTCCAGCGCGTAGGAGATCGGGATGCCGTCGACGACGAAGGTCCCGCCGGCCAGCGGAACGAACGTCGGCTCGAGGATGTCCCAGTTCTTCTTCGCGGTCTTGGCCAAGAAGAGAGTTCGCGACGGCATCGTGGCGATGAATGTGTCGGGCGACATGACCATCGGTGGCCGTTTCTGCATCGGGGTGCGGGGCGCGCGCTGCAACATGAGCGGCGGCCGGCACGTGCGTGCCGGTGGGCGGCGCCGGACGGCACTCGGCCGTGTCTGCGTGGGTGTGTGGGTCTCGCGCTGCTGGATGAGCGCAGAGACGGCCCTATTGCCGGCAAGGCGCTGCAGACGGTTCAGGTTCTGCGCGCTGAGTCCGTTCGATGGCCGACTCGACGACCCCGCTGCCGGCCGCGCAGCAGTGGTCACGCGCTCGGGTGCGACACGATCCAACATGCGCGCTCCGATCCCCGCGGCGCCCCCGGTCCACATCATGAGGGACGTGGGTGCCGGGGGCAAGGGCGGACGGGAGGCCCTTCCGGGCAGCGGCTCTGCCCGGAAGGGCAGCTGCGTGGTGCCTGGGCCGGGATGCCCCCCCGGTTGTGGCGATCTGAGCGGCCGATGCCCCGCACTGGACTCCACAGGTGGGGGAAGAGGATGATGGGCGACGAGGTCGGATCCCGCGATCGGCGCCCTCGCGGTCACGATCGGGGAACGCGCTGGCTACTGGCGCCCGGCCGGTCACCCGTCGAGTGGGCAGGTCCCGACGAGTGCCGAAGGAGCCTGAGATGAGCACCGAAGCAGCGGCGTCGATCGACGCGGGGCGGATCCAGCAGTTCGCAGCGGGGGTGCGCGGCGGCGTCCTCCAGCCGGGCGATGCCGCCTACGACGAGGCTCGCGCCGTACGGAACGGGCTGATCGACCGGCGCCCGGCGCTGATCGTGAAGTGCCATGGAACGGCCGACGTGGTCGACGCTGTGGGATTCGCCCGTACACATGGCCTGCTCGTGTCGATTCGAGGCGGCGCGCACAACGTCGCCGGAAACGCCGTCAACGACGGAGGGATCGTCATCGACCTCTCTGAGATGCGCAGCGTGAACGTCGATCCCGAGCACCGCGTCGCGCGCGTGCAGGGCGGTGCGACGTGGGGCGACGTCGACCGTGAGACGCAGTTGTGGGGTCTCGCTGCGCCGGGCGGGCAGGTGAGCACCACCGGCGTCGCCGGCCTGACCCTGCACGGCGGTCTGGGCTCGCTGCATCGCAAGTACGGGCTGGCGCTCGACAACTTGCGATCGGTCGAGATCGTCACGGCCGACGGTCAGGTGCGCACGGCGAGCGAATCAGTGAACCCCGAGCTCTTCTGGGCCGTGCGGGGTGCCGGGAGCAATTTCGGCGTCGTCACGTCGTTCGAGTTCGCGCTGCATCCGGTGGGACCCGAGATCTACCAGGCGGCCCCGATCTTTTCGCTCGACGATGCGCCGGCCGTGCTGCGCAAGTACCGGGACTTCTGCGCGACCGCGCCCGACGAGTTCGGGCCGCAGGCGATGTTCTGGAGCGTGCCGGCGGTCGACGATTTCCCAGCGGAGCTGCACGGGATGCCGATCGTCGTCGTTCTGGTCGTCTACTCGGGCGACCCCGACGAGGGGGAGCGGCTGCTGGCGCCGGTTCTCGACTGGGCGACGCCGATCCTCGACCTCAGCGGGCACGGGCCCTGGGCGGCCGCCCAGAGTTCGTTCGATGCATTCTTCCCCTTCGGCGGCTACTACTACTGGAAGTCACTGCTCGTGGGCGAGCCGAGCGACGACCTGCTCGACGCGGTTATCGAGGCTGCCGCCGACCGGCCGTCGCCCGACTCGATCGTGAACTTCTGGCAGCTGGGCGGCGAGATCGAACGGGTCGCTCCGGATGCCACGGCGTTCGCCCAGCGCGACGCGAAGTACCTGCTCAGCCTCGACACCTCGTGGTTCGATCCCGACGCGACCGAGCGGTGCATCGACTGGACCCGAAGGACCTGGGCGGCGATGCAGGAGCGATTCGCCACGGACCGTCCGTACCTGAACTTCGTCGGGTTCGGCGAAGAGAAGGAGGCGCTCGTGCGCGCCTCGTACGGTGCGAATTACGACCGGCTGGTGGCGGCCAAGACGACGTACGATCCCGGCAACCTGTTCCGGATGAACAACAACATCCCGCCGCGCGGTTGAGAAAGCCGACCACAACCACGCCATCGCCTGAGCCGTCCGGCTGCTACCGGCCTCCAGAACTGAGAGCCCGTAGGCCGGGTGGGATCCCTACCCGGGCACCGGTCGCGGGAATGTTGACAATCGTCTCGAATGGCGTCCGTCAACGATTCTGGAGCGTCCGTTGTCCGGAGGTGGCCTGGCTGTCGCGCCCGGACCGTGTCGACGGGTCGAGTCAACCTCTTCGAAGTCGGCTCGGAGTCACTCCGCTACCGCTAGGGCCGCCCGCGGCCACCCCGGTGCGTGAGGTGGCCCCCGGTCATAGGATGGCGGCCGGGGGAGGGTCATGGCCGATCCGGTCGAAGACATCGTCGGGGACTACCGGGCGTTCGTCGCCCAGCAGCGTGATCGACTGCGCACCCGCGGCATCGACATCGCCCCGTACGAGTTCAGTCACCTCGCCTTCCGGGTGCCGGAGTGGGACCAGTACGTGCACGTGCGGACCCTGCTTGAGCGCCACTCCGTTGCGAACGTGGAGGGTGTCTGGAATGGGCGGCCGATGTCGATGCTCCTGCTGACAGACCCGCTCCGCGTGCTCAACGGTCAGGTGATCCCGCTCATTGAGCTCATCCCGCCGGTCCACCAACGTGTCTACAAGATGGGGATCGAGCACTTCGGCGTGGTCGTCGGGGAGGAGGCTGAGGAGTTCTCCCGTCGGCATCGGGAAGTGCTGACCGGGCAGCAGTTCCAGAACCAGTGGAACGAGCCGTACTACATCCTCTTCGAGGACTTCACGCACGTGAAGTTCCACCAGCGGCCGCTGAGGAAGGTGATCGAGCTGCAGGGCGGCCGGTTCGACGGTATCCATCACGTCGAGGGCTGGGTGCCGCAGCAGTTTGTCACCGCCACAGGACCGAATCCGCTGCCGCGCTGGCTAGGCGAGTCCCGATGAGTGGTGGAGTTTCTCAACCCCTTGCAGGGTCAGCTGTTGTGATTATGCCGCGGTCAGTTCTGGGATCGCTACCTCCTCCGATTCGCGGGTGAGGAGCTTCAGGAGTGCTCGCGGAGGTAGCGACGGTCGGCGCCGTCCCATTCGTCGTGCTGCTCGATCAGGATGTGCCCGGCCATGCGGAGCAGCGCGACCGGGTGGGGGAACGTGCCGACCCCGTCGGTGCGGCGCTTGATCTCCTTGTTCACCCGCTTGGGGGCGGGGGTCGTCTTTTTTTGGCCCGAGCTGGCCGATGTCCCCTGCTCGAATCGAAGACGCTGACTAAGTGAGCCGGGCGGCGCGCAGCATTTCTCTGCGCCGGAATTCAGCCGGATTGCCCCGTCGGTGCCCGGTACAAGTCCCGAACGGCAACGTCTATGTCGTCGTCGCCGGAATCGACTGGTTCCATGTACAGGCGCATCTGGACGACCAAACCCGCATTCGCACGCGAGATCACCACTCCGCGCATCGCAAAGGGGGAGCCGTCTGTGTACCGGCCGCGCCAATCCCACTCGCCCCACTCCACCTCGCCCTCGACCACGGACGACACCAGATCGGCGGTGAAGTCCGGCACTCCCTGGAACACCGACGTCCAATTCGTCAGCACCTGGGCGCGTCCACTGAAACCTCGTGCGGGGTGCACAGGTTGATCGCTTTCGTAGTCGTCCGCGAACAGCGCCGCCATTTGCCCAGCATCATGGGAGTTCATCGCATCCCTCAAGCGTTCGAGCATGCTAGTCATGCCACTGAGGGTAGTTCCGCACCTCCAGGCGCGGAAAGTGCTGGGTGCCCTACCCCAGCACGGCGCGGCCCGCCCGTCGATCCGTGTGCGCGGCAGTCGACGGCATCCGCGACCTACCCACCGAGGCAAGCAACCAGGCACGAGTACAGAGCTCCGCACGCTCGCGGGTCAAGTGTCCCTATCGGATCCTTCAGCGAACAGTGTTGACGGGATCAGTGACGATCGTCCCCGCAGATGGGGCGCTTATTGAGGATCCGTGGTGGCCGGACGCCACCTTGCCGTAGGGGGGCATTGGGATGAGCGCCGTCGTCTCGACGGCGCTCATCGGGTCTGTTGCCGGCGTGGACCCGGTCCCACACTCAGGCATGAGAACTGGACTGGCAAAGGCCGGCTGGATCGTGCTGATCGTGCTCAACACCGGGATGCTGCTCACTCACCTGGTCGCGATCTTCTTGGTGGCCACGTCGGCAGACGAGGGCCGGATGTTCATCGCCTACGCGGTCGTCAACGCGTTGGCCCCGCTGGTGCTGTTCTTCCCTTACCGTGCCAGGCAGCGCTGGGCGTGGGCTTCGATCTGGCTCGTCGTGCTGGCGACCGCGGTCACGATCGCCTACGGCATCGACACGATCGGGCTGATCTACGTCTCCGTGGCCGGCGTGATGGCACTCGCCCAGTGGGCGACGGCACGCGAGTTCTTCGGCGCGGTGCAGGCTTAGCCCCACTCTGAGGCGGAACCGCGGCCGCTGAGTGTGTATCGCGGAGCGGGCGCTGTGTCGGTCGTGCGATTGCCGCCGACGGGTGGGAGTTGCGGCTTTGGGGCCCAAAGGCCCTTCATCAGCGGGCGAAGCGGGACGAGTGTAGATAGGCGTGGAGGCAACTGGGCCGCCGCCCCGGGGACACCCCCAGGGATGGGTCCGACTGAATGAGCGCGGAGGTTGGGGAAATAGATGTCTGTGAACGCGCCAGATACGCGCATGGAAACCGGCACGCCGACGTGGCGCTTGCTCTACTTCGTCGCCGGGATCGGGTCGATTGTCTTTGTGCTGCTGCTGATCAGCGCGCTTGTCGTGGACTTCATGGCTCCGCCGCCGGTGGACGGAGGTGTCGAGACGCTGGAGTTCATTGCGGCCAACAAGGTGCCGTACGTGTTGGAGCACGTGCTGTGGATCCTCCCGAACGTGCTCCCTCTGCTGGTCTTTGTCGCCCTCTTCATCGCGTTGAGCCCGGTCAACAAGAGCCTCGCGCTGATCGGCGGCCCTGCTGGGAGCAATGTCATGGGCGATGTTCCTGGCTATCCCGGTCACCACCCGCGGTTCGCTCACGCTGGTGTACCTCAGCGACCAGTACATGGCGGACGCCGCCCCGGAGCGTGACCGGTTCGCGATCGCTGCGGAGGCCATCGTGGCTGAGAACAACACCCCTGCGATCGTGGCTGTCTTGTCCGCCGCCGGCATCCTGCTGATCTCGATCGTGATGACAAGGGGGGTCCTGCCGCGCGTGGTCGGGTGGCTGGGGGTGGCGACCGGGGCTCTGGGCATGCTCAGCGAAGCGCTTCGGTACGCGGCGCCGTTCTTCTACTGGGGTTACGGCATCCTGCTCTGGGTCTGGTTCATCGCCGTTGGGATCTCATTGATCCTGCTCGGACGGCGCACACCACGCATGTCGACCCCGGGCGCGTTGATGCTCCAGCCCAATACGCGCTAGGCGCAAATCTGCTTCAGGCGGGTCTTGCGCCGCCTGAGGCTCCGCCCGCGAATAAACCGGTGCGAGGCGCTCCGCTCCGAATCAGCGATCCGCGCCGGTCAGTCGAGCTGTCCGCGTACCGCGCCCGCAGGGTGTTCGGCGTTGTGCACGTTGACGTAGTAGTTGCTGGGATCAGCAGCGAGAGCATCAGCGAGCGGTTCGTTGACAACACAGCCCGACGATTGGCCGTCAGTCGGAGCGGTCAAGCCCTGAACGACGGGACCCGCGGTGCCCTCGGCGCCGACGTGGATGTGCGCCGCTGTGGCGGGCTCGATCTGCCGGACGACGATCTTGTAGCAGATGGTTCCGTCGTCGGTGTTCCATCTGATGATCGCGACGCCGCTGCCGTCTGGATCGCCCGGACCGGGCACCTCAGCGGCCCCGCTGAGGTGCGTGACGGAGACGGGCGGTGGGTTCGGCGGTGGGGCGCCGTTCGCCGCCGCGGGTACCCCGAGCGCTGCTATCGCCAGGCCGAGGGAAGCTAGTACTGCCAGAGTTCGATTGCGCATGGGTCGTCCTTTCGGATGTTCGGACTGATGCTGTGAGCTCGTGGCCCACCCGCCTTTGGGTGGGGTCTTGCTGTTTCAGCAACGCGGTCAGATCCTGAACGCATGCGGAGGGTCTGCCTCGCAGGGGAATCTTCTCAGAGACCGCACCCCAGCACACCCCCTCTGCGCGCACACGGAGTGAGGTCTGTCGAGTGAAGCGGCCCGTCGAAGTCAGGTATGCGCGGGATCGAGCGCGAGGCTTGCGGCAAGGACCATCCCCTCGTCCCGCGCCGCCGCAGGCTTGCCCGCGGTCAAGCCACGAGCGAGGGCAGCCGAGACGGGTCGTGCGAACATGATCCAGTCATCGAATCTGCGAATTTTGGACGCCGCTCCGCGAGTTCAAGCGATCGCTCAAGTCAAGCTGTTCGAATCCCATCCCTGCGCGGGCAGCGTGCCCGAGCTACGACTGGACCGTTGGTGTCCTCACGTTCCCACTCTGTTCGCCGTCTGAGCGCCCGGTCTCATGGCCATTGATCAGCCGCTGCTCGAAGGATTCGCTGCCTAGCCATGGCCCAAAGCCCATGCGAGGATTCGGTCGTCGGGAGACCCGCTGAAAAGGGACACGCAGATGACGGAGCACATAGTCACGACCCTGATTGCTGTTGACCCGGAGGATCTGATCTCGTTCGTCGCGGACATTTCCAACGACGTGAGATGGCGACACGACCTCGCGCTCAGCGAGATGGTCTCGGGGCTGCCCGGCGAGCAGGGGTCCGTGTACCGGCAGAAAGGCACGACTCCTGGCCGAGACGACCCGTACTTGATCCAACTTGTTGACGTGGATCGATCGACCCGTACGGCGGTCTTCGCTACCGTCGATCGGGCTCCGATCGCATTCGGAGGTACGTACCGGGTGAGCCCTGCGGCCAACGGCGCGAAGATCACCCTCGGTGTGTGGGTGAGAGCAAAGGGCATTCGCAACGTGTTGGCGCCATTCATGGGAGGCGCGGTTCGAGC
Source organism: uncultured Actinomycetota bacterium (assembly GCA_963750955.1). GTDB lineage: Bacteria > Actinomycetota > Actinomycetes > Actinomycetales > Microbacteriaceae > Microbacterium. The sequence goes on along the minus strand of CAVVSI010000004.1, from coordinate 220,225 downwards.
CAACTCGACGCGATACCTGAACGACCTGAAGGAACTACTAGAGACCTAGTTAGCCCCCTTGTGGACACCTCGCACATCCGGTGGGGACGAGCTCGCTGCGTGAGGTTCGGCTGGTAGGGGTCGAGGTCGCCGAGGATCAGAAGCGCAACTGGTCCAATCCGCGAAGGATCCCAGGATTGGATGAATAGCATGAGTTACCCGGCCGAGTCATACGAAAGTCTCATGGTGCCGGGGTTGTTCGCTCCGTGGGCATCTCACCTGATTCAGTTTGCGAATCCGCAGTCCGGTGAGCGTGTCCTCGATGTGGCATGTGGCACAGGGATCGTCGCCCGACAAATCGCTCGGAGCGTCGACTCGCGGGGACGCGTCACCGGGCTCGATCTCGATCCAGACAAGATCATCGTGGCTCGTGCCGCGGCTGAACGAGAGGGCCTCGCAATTGAATGGCATACAAGCCCGGCAGAAAGACTCCCGTTCGCAGACGGTGATTTCGACCTCGTCGTGTGCCAATTCGGGCTCATGTTCTTTGCTGATCGACACGCCGCCCTGGCGGAAATGCACCGTGTCCTCAGACCGGACGGACGCATGGTCTTGAGTGTCTGGCAGGGTTTGGATCGCCATCCGTTCTATCTGACACTGCATGAGGTAAGTACGCGACGTCTTGGGAAATCAAGCGTCGGAGCGGTCTTTTCCCTCGGCGATTCGGAAGAGCTCCGTACATCACTGATCGATGCCGGTTTCCAGGATATTGAGATCGAACACATGTCGATCACGGCAAACTACCCGGACGCTCAAGAGTTCCTTGCTTGGGAAATTGATGTTGACCCCTCGGGAACCCCGGCGCTGCAAAACCGCGATGCCGAGGCGCAGCAAGTGATCCTGGCCGCCCTTCACCAGGAAATGCAGACACCGTTGCGCGAGGTCATGCACGGTGATGCGGTCGTGATGCCTTCCCATGCTCATATTGCGCGAGCGAGACGTTGACCTCTCCCTTCCAGATTCACGTCAGCGATGAATCACCAACCTTTTCCGAGCCCCGAACACTTACAACAGATCAGGTCGATCGACGATCGAGTACCTCGCCGCAGCGCACACCATCCCGCCAGGTGTTGCAACCACCGCAACAGCTCAAGGATCGCTCAGCGACCGTACTTCGGACCCATCAGCCCTTCCTGGCGTCGGACGGTGCGATACACCGTCGCGCGACCCACGTTGAACAGCTCAGCGAGTTCGGCGGTGGTGTGTCGGCCGGCCTGGTGCAGTTCCATCAGGTGACGTTGCTGAGGAAGCGACAGCTTCGGCGGCTTACCTCGCAGTCGTCCCTTCGCCTTAGCGACCTGCATCCCTCGCGGGTGCGCGACCGAATGAGGTCGGATTCGAACTCGGCGACCATGGCGAGCGCATTGAACAGGAGGCGGCCGACCGGGTCGAGCGGGTCGTGGACCGATCCGCCGATGTTGAGCTTGACCCCCTTCGCGGTCAGCTCATCAACGATGTCACTCGCGTCACGCAACGATCGGGCCAGGCGATCCAGTTTCGCGACCACGAGCGTGTCACCCTTCCGGCACGCGGCGAGCGCGATGCGGAGCCCGGGGCGTTCCCGGTTCGTGCCGGTCAGGCCGTGGTCGGTGTAGATGTTTCTGTCATCAACGCCCAGCTTCACTAGCGCGTTGCGTTGCGCGGTCAGGTCTTGTTCGTATGTGACTACCCGCGCGTATCCGAGGAGTAGTTCATTCATGCACGCAATCTCGTCCGCGATCGCGGAGGGCACAAGCGGATCCCTCAGCGGCACCATGTGCTTGCCGCGCCGCCCGCATCGTGGCCAGCGCCTCAGCCGAAGACCCGCCACGGTTACGGACAGCCCTCGACTCCACTGACTTCGCGAATCACGACGAGTTCACCATCGACCTCCGTCAGGTGAAGGCGTATGTAGATCCGGATGTCGTCGCCAAGGTAGTCATGGAATGTGCTCGTCCAGACCCCCACGCCGCCGGGTGTGAGATTGATGTTGATGACCTCGGTCAATGATCCTCGCTCGTCAGGAATTGCGGGATCGGCGAAGTCGGAGACGTAGTTCACGCGCGCGGTGTAGTGGTACCAGAACGAACCGTCACCGTTATCCTCAAGGCGCTCGACCACAACCTTGCGAGTGATGGTGGTGTCGTTCTCACGGGGGCCGCAAATGTCTTCGGAGTAGTGCACGACCTCCACCTCGTTATGTGTGACCGTTGGTGAGCGGTCGGCGGCGTTGGCAGCTGCCGGCATCGACAACGCTGCGATGACACCGACCACCATCGCGGCTGCGATCGCAGGGTGGGCGTTCCAATGAGTGGACATCTTTTCCCCCTTCGCGTCCCGAACGTTGCGTGTGAACATGGCGTCTGTCCTTTCTCGGCTGAACTGCTTTGGCATCCCACTGTCCGCGGTCGGGTTTCCCTTGACCTTCCGCTGGTATCCGTCCGGTTTCCGCCCGATCAAGCGGCGGCTGGCATGGGCGGAGGATCATCGCGTGGGCATCCGCGTGCTCGGTCCGGTTGACGTCGACGGCGGTCAGGGACTCCGGCCACGCGACCGAGCCGTACAGCACGGGACGGTGGCTATCGCCTCGCCATGGAGCATGTGTCGGTCGATGCCGATCGACTCGAGGAACTCATCGCGCGCGGACGGGGGTTGCTCGTGGGGGTGTAATCGCTCGTCCTATGTCGATCGCCCAGCGCTTGCGAGCTGATCGCGCGCCTCGAACGAACGGGACTATTTCGCCGCGAGCGGCTCGTCTTCGCACGTCGCGCGGTACTCGCCGAGCCCGGCGAGGTAGGTCGACCACTCCGTTGGCGTGAGGTCGCGGCCCGCGACGCGGCAGGCGGCCGCCGCAAGATGCTCGGGCTCGAGTTCCCATCGGACGATCCCGGTCGCGTCGGTGACGACGAGCGCCGTTCCATCCGGCTTGATGAAGGCCGGGTAGATGAGCGGTGCGCTCGTCGATATCGGGTCGCCAAGACGCAGGCCGGTCGCGACGTCGTAGAGCGAGGCGGTCTGGTCGTTGGACGTCGCGAGGAGCAGGCTGCCATCGTCGCTGAACTGCAGAGTGTTGACCTCGCCGCTGGCCCCGGCGAGTTCACCGAGCGGCTCCAGTGTGTCGAGGTCGTAGCGGGTGATCGATCCGCCGGAGGCGCCCATGAGCGTGCCGTCCAGGCTGACGCTCATGAGCAGCGGCCCCGAGGTGGGGCCCGCGCGGACACGTCCGGTCTCATCGAACACGATCGTCTCGAATCCCTCGTCCGTTCCCGAGCTCACCACCACCCGTTCACCACCGCGGGTCGCGGACACCGACCAGACGGGACCATCGACCTGCATCGTCGGACCAATCAGGGTCCGGTTCGCAGCATCGATCGTCTCGACAAGCCCGTCGGGACCGCCGCAGTACCCTCGGGTTCCGTCCGCGGATGGCCACAGGTGTTGGCACTCGGCCCCGATGCGAGGTCCCTCTACAAGGGATCGGCGCTCGGTGTCGTACCAGCGGAACTGCAGTGCTGAGACGTCCATTCCTGAGAGCAGGCTGCGCCCCACCCAGCCGACGCCTTCGAGCCCGTCCCGCTGATCGGGCGGGATGTCATCCAGCATTCGATCCTCGATGACGTCCCACAGCGCGTAGTCGGTGAAGTCGTCGCCTGTCGTCGCCTCGGCCGGCCGTCGAGCCACCAGCAGCCCGTCGCCGTCGTACCCGAACCGGTCCATCGCGGCGTAGCCGTCGGCGATCCGGGTGCTCACCGGGCCGCTGCCGTCGAGTCGCCATCGAGTGATGGCAGGGCTCTCCGCGCCGAATACGGCCAGTTCGATTCCGTCGGGCGCGACCGCGAGGTCGCCCACACTGCCAAGCTGTGTGTCGAGGACGAGCGCGGTGCGTTGACCCGTGAGACGATCCCGCTCTTCGATCTCGCCGTAGTGGCTGCCGCAGTACATCCGCTGGGTCGCGACGGATGCAGTGAACCATGGGCACGGATCCGGGCTGGTACCGCCGAGGTCGATCGTCCAGATCGCCCTCCCGGACCCGATTTCGAAGGCAGCGAGCCCCGCGGTGCCGCCGGCGACGAGGATGCCGTCCGCTCCGACTGCGAGATGCCGGTTCGAGTACCCCGCAGGTGCGTCCAGGCTGGCGACCAGCTGCCCGGTGTCGGGGTGAATGGCGCGTATGGGGCCTGCCGCCGATCCCACGTACATGAGACCGTCCTGCCCGAACGTCACGGAGGTGGCGCCGGAGCCCCACCCCCGACCGGAGCTCGGCACGGCGAGGCCAGGAAAAACGGCGACGGTGCGCTTGCTCGGGACGTCGTAGAGCATGACCATGCCACTTCCGTCTCCTACGACCCCGATCGATTTGCCGTCCGGCGAGACTGCGATCCCTCCGGGGCCGTCGGGCGTCACGACGGGACCGGCAATCGCGCGACCTGTGTCCAGGTCGTACACCACGAAGGCACCGCACGTGCCCTGAGCGGTGATCCCACCGTCGGTTCCGCATTCGCTTCGTGGCACGACGACCAGGACCGCCGCGCGGTGTCCGTCTCCGCTGACCGCGACGCCGAATCCCTGGATGGGCCCGTGACGCGCGGGAGTATCAATGTTCTCGACCACCTGCCCGGTACTGACGTCGATGACGACCGGATGCGTCCCGTCCCTCGCGACGACCGCCCGGGTCGTGCCGGGGATCATCGCCCCGCGAAGCGTCGCGGCATCGTCGACGTAATAGTTGCCGATGACCCCCGTTCCCGTTGTGAATGTCCCCAGCAGCGCGGAGGTGACTCGAGGGTCGTCCGGCCAACGACGGTACGCCTCGACCGCGAGCAGGGCCGCGATGTCGCGGTCAGTGCTGCGGAGGGCCAGCGAGCGATTGACGATCGCCTCGATAGTGGCCTCAGTCGCCTGGTGACGCGCATCCGCTCGTTGTTGCTGTGCGACGACGACCGCGCCCACCGTTACGAGCAGCAAACAGGCGGACGCAGCGAGAAGGATGCGAAGACGCCGGTTCTGCCTTGACTCGCGCCGCGCGTGCGCACGCATCGCGTCCCGCTCGGATACCGAACGGGATGTCGATGCCTCGATGAAGTCGAGCTCGACCACGGTGAAGTCAGGTGCAGCGACCTCCAGATACTCCTGGGCTGCCTGCAGGCGAGCACCGCGATAGAGCTCACTGTCCGGCCGCCCGAGGCTCTCCCATCCGTCGGCCGTTGCAGAGAGGTGCCGGAGGAGGCGGAGGCCAGCGGCATCCTCGTCGAGCCAGGATCGGAGCCGCGGCCACGCACGCGCGAGTGCCTCGTGGGAGATCTCGAGCGCGCCGTCCTCGGCGGTGATGAGTCGGGCGGCGATGAGTCGCGAGACGACCTCTTCCCATTGCGGGTTCTTGCCCAGCGACCCGCGCGCCAGCCGTGAGCGCATCGGCAGCCCGTCCATCGACGGGACGACAAGCCGCAACAACACCGACCGGACGGCGCGGCGCTGCGGTTCCGCCAGACTCTCGTACACGCGGTCCGCGGTGCGAGCCACTGCCCCGCGGATCCCGCCGGACGCACGGTACGCCTCCACGGTGAGCACGTTCCCGTCGCGGCGCTGCCACGTCTCTGCCAGCGCGTGCGACATCATCGGCAGCGCGCCCGGCTCGCCCTCGGTATCCCGCATCACCAGGTCGACCAGGCCAGGCTCGACGCGAAGGCCCGCCTCCACTGCCGGGCGTTCGATCGCCTCGCGCAAAGCGGGTCCAGTCGGCGCGGTGACGAAGTGCAGATTCTGCTCAGCGAGGCGGCCGATCGCCGGTGCGATCCCGAGCGCCGCGAGCTGATCCGCGCGCACGACGATGATCACCAGGCCTGTGGATGTCGCGTAGCGAGCGAGCGCCGAGAGATCGGACCGCACTGTCTCGGCCGGTCGATCGCCCTGAAGCGCGTGCTCGAACTGGTCGATGACAAGCACCATCGACGGCTCGGACCCATCGGGGACATTGATCGCACCGCGCGGGTCGGGGACGACCACGCGACAGGTGCGCCCCTGCTGCTCGAGCGCCGGGACGAGCCCAGCACGTACGAGCGATGACTTCCCCGATCCGGACGGTCCGGCGATCACCAGGAGTCCAGTCACGTCACTTCGCTCGAGCAGTTCGGCGACCTCCGTGTCGCGTCCGTACAGCTGATCCCCGGTGCTCAGGGGTGCCAAACCCTTGTACGGGCACGCTGTTGACACCGGGCGCGGCTCCGCGATTTCGTCAAGCGAGGCGTCTTGATGAAGGATCCGCTGTTCGAGGTCAAGCAATTCGGCACCCGGATCGATGCCTAGCTGCTCGCGAAGCAGCACTCGGGCGCGGTGGACGGACTCGAGCGCATCTGCTTGACGCCCGCATCGATACTGCGCCAGCGCGAGCACCGCCCATCGGCGTTCCCGGAGCGGATCCTGCGCGACGAGGGCGGTGGCCTCTCCGACGATCTCCCGGTGCTGGCCGAGAACAAGTCGCGCATCGAGCAGGTCATCCTCGGCGGACCGGATGACCTCGGTCAGCCGTTCCGCTTCCGCGGCCGCGGGCGGCCAGTGCTCGATCGCCCGATACGGCTCGCCGCGGACCAATGCCAGTGCCCGTGCCAGAGCGGTCGCGGCCCGGTCGGGTTCGCCGGTGGTGAGGAACCCCCTTCCGCGCGCGATGAGTTCCTCGAGTCGATCGGCATCGACCGACACCTGCACCATGGCGAGGCGATATCCGCCATCCCGTGATGTCTGGATCGCCGCATGCGAGAGCGCCTTACGCAGGCGGACGATGCAGATCTGCACCTGTTTGCTCCACGACACCGGTGGGTCGTCGCCCCACACAGCCTGTGCGATCTCCGCGGGAAACACGGGACGACCACGTCGCACCACCAGTGCGGCCAGTACGGCCCGGTCGCGCGGCCGGAGCCCCTGACCGCCGTCGACCTCGACCGGACCGAGCACGCGGATGCTCACGCGACGATCCTCCGCCTGCGCCGACTTCCCGTCAATCGGGGGGATACCGGACGGATACCGGCGGAAGCCCCAGGGAAACCCGGCCGCGGACAGTGGGATACCGAAGCCGATTCACTCGGGAAAGGACAACATCATGTTCACGCGCAACGCCGACGCGGCCGCATCCGTCTCACTCATCGCAACGGCCCTCCTCATCCTGCTCACTGGGTGCTCGTCGCCGAGTTCCGGCGCCGCCCCGAGCACTCGACCAGCCGTCGGCGGCTCCGACTCGCCGTCGGCGGCAGGCCATCCCACCTGCCCGAACCCACATGGGGGCAGCTGCCTCGGTGCGCTCGCTGCCGGCGAATACCAAACCACCACGTTCAATCCGCAGCTGAGCTACACCGTCCCCGACGGGTGGACGAACATGGAGGACCTTCCAGGCAACTTCTGGCTCTTCCAGCAGCACGACAACCAGGAGGGCGCGCGCGGCGGCAGCTACCTCGGCATCTACAGCAACGTCCACGCCGCCGCGATCGACTGCAAGGAGGCCTGGCAGGACGACGTGGGAACGACACCAGCCGAACTCGTCGCCTGGTATCAGACGGTACCCGGCCTCATCGTGTCAGAGCCGCTGGCCGTCACAGTCGGGGGTCTTGATGGCCTTCAGGTCGACTTCTCCCTCGAGCCCGGAGTGGAGACATGCAGTTTCGATGGGAACGTCGGCATTCCGCTCATCATCGGGGACGGCGTCTCGGACCTCCACCACGTGATCCTCCATGACCTGGACGTTCGACTCGTCCTCCTCGAATGGGGCACCGGCAACGTCGCACTCGAGATCACCAACGCCAAGGTGCAGCACAGCGCCGAGGAGTTCCGCTCGCAGCTGCAGCCGATCATCGACTCTCTGGAGTTCCAGCAGTGACGGGCGCGTTGGGCGATCCCTCAGCGGGCGAATTTCGGTCGTCGTGACCGAATGTGCCCTTTGACCGGACGATCAATGGAGATTAGCCGCGCCCGTGCTTTCGACAGAGTTTTCCAGCGGGATCAGCGGATCGGACCACTAGCCAGGCTTGTCGAATACGCCCTGGATGAACACCGTGCGCCCGGCGTCGGTGTTGCGCCCGGAGTTACTCATCTTGACGGCTGCCTGTTCTCCCAGCACGAGATGCATTCCAAGCGGAGGAGGGGCGCTGGAGCCGCTCGCACCCGACGCTTGCGCCTTCGCCTGCTGTGCCTTGCGCGCCGCCACGATGTCGGCGGTAATGTCGCGCCAGGTGCGCTCCAGAAGACCTGCACCGCGGATCAACCCGCGGAGGGATTCCGCATCGGCCAGATGGCTCTGGTTGGGGCGGCTCGCCCATGGGACCGGAAACTCAATCGGCTCGCCGTTCCCCGCGCAGATTTCCTGGCAGACGAACAGCCCGCCCGGCCTGAGTACCCGGGCGATTCCGGAATACAGGCGGCGCTTGTCCCGGATGTTCATCTGCATTTGTATCGTCCACACCACGTCGAAGCTGGACGCGGCGAACGGAAGCTCCAGGGCATCACCCGCCTGAAAGCGGGTGCGATCGGACAACCGCGTCATCCGAGAAAGGGCGTTGGCCACCCCGCAGAATTCAGGCGAGAGATCGATGCCTGTCACGTCGCAACCCAAAGTTGCGGCGAGGTAACGCGCCGGGCCGCCCAACCCGCTGCCCACGTCGAGCACTCGCGATCCTGGCGGAATCTTTGCAAGCTCCACCAATGCGCGCGTGGCCGAACGTCCCGCGGAGTGAAACTCGTCGGCCGGCGCGAGATCTTCGTGCGTGACCGAGTCCAGGTCCTTGCCGAGAGCTTGCAACCCCGCCACGATTCGCGGCAGAAGTCCGCCCGGCTCGTAGTGACGAAGCACTTCCTCGTGCGACTCGCCCATGGACGCAAATCCTGCGCGGATTTCGGGGAGCCGTCAAGTAAGCGCTTGCTCCCACCACCCCGTCACCTGCCCTCCTCCGGCAGGAGGGAGGTCTGGCCTGTGCCCTCACGAGGTCTCCACTCGACCGCAGAACGGCATCGCAGACCCCCCTGACCAGCAAACGATCTCTGTCCTCCTAAACGACATCGGAAGGGTCGCGGTCGTGCAATTCTCCCTTCGTCCCAAGGGTCCGTGGGTGGCTGACAACCTGGATCAGCGGATAGCTCGCCTCCCCGCAATCGCTTACGGCTTCGTCGTCCGCTGGACCGTTCCCGAGATGCAATCCATGGCGCAATTCCTACTGGTGCTGTCAGGCGTCTTGCTCGGCACCGCAGCAACGCTTCTTATCGAATTTCTCCTGCCCCGCCGTGCGGCAGAGAAGGCAGAGGCGGCGACGGATGCGTCGCGAGAAATTCAAGAGACGTCGCTAGAACTTCTTCGCGAGACTCAACTCCTGCTCGCCCACGCGCAGGCCGAGTTGCGTCAACGACCCTGGTGGCGACGGCGGCCGAAAGGTTCAAGGCGATACAAATAGGAACCTTATCTACCTCGACCCTGTCGTCTCGCGGAGGCCAACATCGCCGCTCAGCGATCGCAGCGAGCCACCAGCGTTCGTAAGCCGGTCCTTCAGCGAACGGAAATGGCGCCGCCGCGCGCAGCTGCCAGCGCCGGCCTCCTGTGTTGCACAGGGGATCGGCTTGCGAGACGCTTCTCACCGCCAGCCTCAATCGGTGCGCGCCACGGTTGGTTGCGGCTGTGGGTTCCGGGCGGAGCTGTCCATTTCGCAGGCGAAATGTCGACGTGGTTGTCCACCTGGACCATTCCCGTTCTTCCTGGGTCACTGATCGGTCGGCATCGGGCTTCGTGAAAGAGTGTGCTGGTGACCAATACCGAGGATCGTCTCGACCGAATTGAGAGTGAGCTTGCGATCCACAGGCTGGCTTCTGAGTATTGCCATGGTGCAGATAGGCGCGATCTTGACCGCTTCCTCGCCGTGTGGGCGCCCACCGCGGTGTGGCAGATGAGCGACGAGGTGCGATACGAAGGCCTCGAGGCGATCGCGAGTGTGGTTCAGGCTCAGTGGCGCACGTTCGCGCAGTACGTTCACTGGACGACGAACCACACGGTCTGGATCGATGGCGACGAGGCCCGCGGCGAATGCGATGTTGCCACCTACGTTCGCTTGCACAGCGGCCGTTGGGTCAGGACCGGGGGCACCTACCGCGATAAGTACCGACGCATCGACGGGCGATGGCTCATCGCCCATCGATGCTTCGGTACCAGACTGGGCATCGATCCAGTACCGAACGAGAGCGAGATCCGCTTGATATTCGACGACGTTTAAGGATCCATAACCGGGCAGTGGATACGCGATCGTCGACGATCGTCTCGCAGAACCGTCCCTATTGATCCACTGGCGGAAGGCGGGCTCATTCTCTGACTCAGTTCGGGAGAACCTCATCGAGCTCAGCCGAGAGCGGTAGCCCGAGGGCTTCAATCGCGCTGGTCTGGCAGATTCCAGCCGGTATGGAGAGTCCGTAGTGCTGCGGCGACGAGTTCACGTGGAGACGCGCTCACGATGCGGGGGATGCGGGACATGCATCCGTTCGTCTGCGCTGGCGATTGAAAGCTGAAAACACGTAGTCGACTACCTGCAGGGCGAGATGGAGTCGGGTTTGAACTAATCTCACGGCCGCGCGCTCCGGCTCCACTCTTGGATGTGCACCGCTACCCGCCAGACCCTGAGGAGAATCTATGACTGACGATTCGACCACTCCGTCACCGTCCCCTGCTGCCGGGTGGTACCCCGACCCGGCGCTACAGGGCACCGCGCGATACTACGACGGCACGTCGTGGACCGAGCACACACTGCCCGCTTCTGGTGACGTCGTCACGAAGAGGTCGTCCAGGAAGGGCTGGATCATCGGCGGGTCGATCGCCGCAGGTGCTGTCGTTGTCGCACTGATTGCGGGAGTAGCGATCAGTATGAACTCGGGGTCGTCAGTGCAAGCTGCGGCCACTCCACTGAACAGTGCGCCCGAGGGCAACCTCGTGGCCGTTCCCAACCTGATCGGCATGACGGTCGGTGATGCGCGCACCGATATAGACGCCATCGGACTCACTCTCTATGTTCCCAACGGGACCGACGATCAGGCGATCATCGCGACGCAGGCATATTCTGCGGGTCGGGAGGTGGCCATGGGTACGGAGGTGTTCGTCACGGTGGAGAGCACACCCGAGCCAGAAGCGGACGGCAGCATGGCCAACCCCTACCCAGTCGGCTACACGATGATTCTCAGCGATACCGCCACGAACGTGGAGGTGTTCTCCTTGATGGCGCGGCCGGCGGAGGAGACAAACGTCGCTCAGGACGTGCCGGTGGAACCGACGACGGATGGGATGCGCGTGGTCGCCGTCGAATTCGCGGTGGTCGGGCTGGACCCCTCCGCTGCCGAGCTCGACATTGCCATGGAGGCCGGCCTGTGGCAGGTTGCAGACCAGGATGGCATCGGCTATTCGCCGCTATTCACGCAGGTCCTCACCGATCCTGACGTGCCGATGGCGGACGGCACCGTTTGGGGAGGCCGAAACTTCTACGAGGTGCCAGCCACGGCCACCACGCCCTGGGTGCTGGTATACGACGGCTACGTCGCGCTGCAGTAGGGCGAATCCCGAAACGTTCGGCACGTGCCCTGACCGACCATGGCCACGCCCGCAAGCCGGTCCTCCTGCGTGCGCCAGGGATGCTGAGGTGATTCGCGTTGCGGATCCATCAACGGATGCCCGGTGAGGTTGGTTTCCGGTGCCCGACGGCCTCGGAGCACACCACCTCGCGGCCCATCACATGTGCGAACTCGCGCATTAGCGTGCTGCTCGCGCAACCACTCGACTCCTCGCCTCTACGCGGCCACTGCCGGGCGGTCGCACCAGGCACGCAGAGCGGTCCCTCAGCGCCCGTCGGTCCAACTGGGTCAGAGCTTGTAGCCGATCGCACGCAGCAGATCCTTGCGGTCGGCGACATCCTGCTCGGTCTCGACACCGATCGGGGGTGCGCCGTCGATCACTCCTGCCACGCCGCGGCCGGCGTCGGTGACGGCGACGAGGATCTGCACCTGATTCGCAGTGGCGCAGTAGATCGAGCACACCTCTGGCACGGCTTTGACCTGGTTGAGCACGTTCACGGGGAATCCGTCACGCAACATGATCACGAAGGAGTGCCCGGCGCCGACAGCCATAGCCGCCGCAACCGCGAGGTCCACCAGTGAGTCGTCGTTGCCGGTGCGCCTGACCAGCCGCGCACCGGAAGCTTCACAGAACGCGACCCCGAACTTCAGGCTGCCGCCCACCCCCGCGAGCGCCTCGTGCAGATCTTCGACCGTCTTAATGAAATGCGATTGACCGACGATGACGTTCACGTCGTCCGGCTTCTCGAGCGGAATAACCTCGATGTCGACAGTCACGCTGAACCTCCTTCGACGCCGTCAGCATAGACCCGGACCAGTGTCGACGCATCGGCTTCGGAATCGATCGGGACCCGCGCCTGCGTCACATCGCGACTCACGCTCGTGTGTCGACAACGCGTTCCTGTGCGTACTTGGGTGGGTCGGCCTCCGTGCACAGGCCGTAGCGCACATCGGGCGCGCATTCGGTGCGAATGCGCCGCTACGACCGCGCGGGCGGAGACTAGCGATGGTCGCACTTATGAGACCCTGATGTGTCCTCGCATCCCTGCGCACGGCAACTTGGGGCCAGTTCACGGCATCATCCTCCTGGGAGGTATCCCATGACCACCGCATACGCGGAAGACCGTTGCGCGTTACTTCGACCTGATGGGACGCGGGAACGACTTCGACGCGTGCTACTCGGCGGATGTGACCTGGCTCGTCGCAGACACAGGCGAGGTAATCGAGGGCGCTCAGGCCGTGCGGGACTACGTGGTCGCCCTTCACGCCTCATTAACGGACATGCGCACTCAACAACTCGTCGTTGGGACGACTCGGTGTACCTCGAGGGAGATTGCGCTGTCCAGAAGCCGGCAGCGGTCGGCCGGGTGTACTACTGCGTGGCGTACGACGTTCGAGACGATCTCATTGCCGCGATCCGTTGTTACGGCGTCGGCTAACCGGAACCCAGTCCCTCACGCCCGCAGCCGACCTCCCACACAGCGGCCGCGCGCTCGACCGTAACGATCGAAACTCGCCTCCGCGGCGTTCGTTCAGCGGTCGCTGAGCGGGCACTGATCAACCGACTGTGGACGATCGTCTCGTAGCGGCACCACTTGCCGGCGCCCCACGAGTGGCGGCCGTGGACAATTCGGCTTTCGTCACTCCTCACCCAGCGAGACCAGGTAGTTGCAGCGACTGCGGATGGCTTCGGTGAGCGCCGCTGTGCTGACGCCCTCGGCGGCCCGATAAACGTCCAGAGCACGGATGCTGTCTTGAGCGAGGAGAAAGACCGTGTCGGTGTCGGGCAGGCCGTCGGACGGACACCACCACGTCGGGCAGCTTCGCGCATCTGCAGTCATCCCGGGGGGCGTCGTGCGTAATCGCAGTCGACTTGAACTCAGAATCCGTTACTCAGGAGTTGGTCTCACTCGCCACCCGCAAGCGGGTCGCCGACATGCTCACCGGCGGGTGGCGTTGAACTCTCGCCTCCGCTTCGCAGATCGGGCAACGCCAACTGCCCCCGTCACGGTGAAGAAGATACCTACGAGTGCGATGAAGATGACGCCAAGGACATTGTCTTCCGGATGTGGCCACAGCATCAGCAAGGCGATCAGCAAGAAGTAAAGCCCTAACCCGAGCCCGGCGAATGCAATACCTCGCCCGTTCCCGGAGACCCGTTCATCTCGAGTCATCGAGGGTGGCGCTGCGTTGCGAAGCGAAGGTGCGTCTGTGCTCATCATGCTTCAATGTTGCCACCTCTCGGGCCCATCGCTGAGGGCGTGGGAGCGTCCGGCGCAGGTGACAGTAGTGCGCGCAATGACCGCTCGAATCCGCCGATCCTCCGAGCAGCTTGAACGAAACGGGCCCTAGCCGAACAGTGGTCGCGCGATCGTTGACAATCAGGGTTCAGCGAGGAACACCTCGTCGCCGTCGCCGCGGAACTGAACGATCGACCCCGCAAGAGACTAGAGTTCCAAACCCCGATCGAAGTCATCGGGAACATCCTGTTGCGATGACCGCCAGAATCCGCCGATCCCTCAGCGGGCCGAGTGGTCAGGCCGGCGCGTGGTGTGTCCGCTGACGGCACCCTTCCGACGCCGGTGCCGTTCAAGCAGTGGGATCGCGTCATGCGGCGGGGAAGGCTGAGGCTAGTCGCGCGTGAACGGTGTCGACGTCGACGGAGCCGCCAGCCCCTGACGTCTCGTTGAGGCGCTTGACGAGGAGTCTTGGCCACAACACGTGGATGCCATTCACTTCGAAGGAGCCTCCGACGAGCGGCCAGTCGGCTTCGACGAAGCAGAGTGCGCCGTGGACGTCGACGTTTGCGTCGGGCAGTGCGGCGGTGACCATGGTGATCTGTGTCTGCATGCCGTTGACGAGTTTGGTCTTGTCGCGGCCGGCGACGCGCAGTGTCTCGACGCGGGGCCGCAGGATGCCGCCTTCTACGTGCAGGGAGGGGCGCTGGCCCTTGTATCGTTTCGCGTCGACCACCCACATCCCGGAGGGGTGTCACGACGATGTGGTCGATGTTTGCGCGAGTGCCGGGGATGCGGCGGTCGTGGAGCATTCGGAGGCTGTCTGGCAGTTCTTTGAGCCATTCGGCGAGGCGTTCTTCTCCGATCGCGCCGCGCTGCCAGGCTTCGGTGCTTTGCGGGTCGTCCGTCAGCGCAAGGATGAGTCCGCCGAGCTTTGGGTGTTTGGTGCGGATGCGTTGCTCGCGTGCGTACTTGCGGCGCTCGTGCTCTCGTCGCGCAGAGGCGCCGGCGACGCCAGCGTCGGGTTCAGCCGGTGCCGTGGTGCAGGTGACACAGCGCACTGTTCTCGATTGCGCTCGTAGATCGCGTCGGTCCCGGGGGTAGCGGCTTGTCGCAAAGGCGGCAGGCGCCGGCGTAGCGCAGTCGCATCCGCTTGTCGGTTGGCGCGGGTTCAAGCGTCACGGCTTGAACGTAGCAGCGGTGTCACGGCCGGTGTGAAGTGGGGAAGCACCAGAGTGGGCGAGCCCGCAAAACACGAGACGCGCCGAGCGCGCCACGCGGGCGGAGCCACGGACCGCGGAAGTCGGATTTCTGGCGGCGGTGATTGCGATCGACTGTCACCGTGCGGCATTCCGAACCCGGCGATAAGACCATAATTGGCAGCCCACAGGGCCGGGACTTAAGAGTTGCAGGGCTCGGACGATAGGTATCGAGTTGGGCGTGTCCGCCCGGGATCGTCGATCGTTCGACCGCGTGACCTACGTTCCTAGTGCAGGCCCGGCGGGCCAGGTGTACGTTGCAATCGTGGATGGATCGCCCTCCGCATCAGACTCGGACTCCGAGTCCTTCGAGCGCATCACTCGGTCGCGCCAGTCGGACAGTGAGCGCGAACTCCACGACCTGCGCGCTCGGGCGTACGGTCCGGAATCCGACATCGAGGCTGACCCGGCGGCGATAGCGAGGTTGATCGAACTCGAAACGACTCATGTCGCGGGCACGAGTCCCCTCAATGTCACCCCGTCCGTCGAGAACGGTGCGGCGGACCAGGGATCCACGTCCGCCCCCACCCGAGATACCGTCGCAGCCAGTCCAGCGGCGCCGAAGGGAGAGCCGCCGATCCAGGCGACCTCGCGAGAGCGCTCCGCGCGGTCGCTGTGGCGACGTTCCACCCTGACGCTGAGCCGCGAATGGTTCGTCCTCGGGTCGATCGTGGTCGCGGCCATCCTTGGCTCCGTCGTCTGGATCATTGCGCCGGACCGTGATGGGACGTTGCACCCCGATGCGACGTTGCAGCCGACGGAGAGCGATAGGGAGAGCAGCCTGTTCATCGAATCGCTGATTGCCCGGGACGAGGACCCGAACATTTCCACACTGCGTCAGTTCGAGCGGTATCACGACATCGACGTGTGGTCCGTCCAGGTGTCGTCGGTCGAGGACAGCTCGGGCAACAACACCTGCCTGATCGCCTGGGACCGTATGGGCGGCAGAGTTCAGTATGAGTGCCTCCCGAGGGGGATCGAAGTCGCCGTCAATATGACCGTGGAGGCGGAATCGGTCGACAGGGTCGGTGAGTGGCTTGCCGACGGCAGCATGATCAGCCTCCACCTCCGCGAGAACACGGTGGACGTCTTCATCCTCTCCCCGCCGGCTGCCCCTGAGCCCGAGGCGCAACCAGACGGCCACCGTGGACATGAGCGGTCGCGAGAGTTCGACCGGGATCGGGGGGAGATGTTCCCTTTCCGTGTTCTTGGTCCCGCACCGCACATGGACGGTCATTCGTCGACCGCTTCGCGTATCAGGGGTGTAGACCCCCTTGAGCAATGCCCGATCGATTCCTAGAATCCCGCAGCGAAGGGAGCGAACCGACATGGACGGACCAGATCTTCTCGCGGCACGACTTCTCCGCGCAATGGTCGCCGATGACGTCGACGCCGTCAGCCACCTCGTCATCGAAATCGAAGACAGCGGCTACGCCGGCCTCGTCGCCACAGGACTCGCGCAGTCCTACATCAGCGAACTGCTGAAGACGGCCAGACGCGAACCACTCCTGCGTGCCCTCGAAGCGCGGATCCTCGAGCTGACCACCGTCGCCGAGGACACGAACGACAAGTCGGCCTGATCACCGCTCGACACTTCGTTCCGCCATGTCGCGCCCTGCAAGGAGGGATCGGAAAACGGGCGGCGTGCAAGACCCGCGCGGCCGTCGGGCGGCGGCGTCCCGCCCGCCTACGACATCAGCTCCCGCCGCACCACAGCGGCGCTCCACCGTCCCAGCATGGCGCCCGCGACGGTGTCCGAGATGTGGTGCTGGCCGCGGTACACCCGCGAAAACGCGATCGCTCCGGGAATCCCGTACCGAAGGAAGGGACCGAGGAGCCGCGCGCCACGGGCGCCGTGGCGATCCAGCAGGTTGGCAAGCGTGCCGTGCAGCGCGAAGGCTGCCGCCGTGTGCCCGGAGGGGAACGACGACGTCGCGTGCGGCTGCTCCGGCCGCCACACCCCCTCGGGTCGTGGCCGTCCCACCAGCGCCGCGGATGCGACGAAGCACGCGGTCTCGAGGGCGAGCACCGCCGCAGAGGCGACCGCTGAGCGCTGGTCGCGCGTCAACAGCCAAGTGACGCCGCACCAGATCGCCCCGTTCGCGATGGTCTGCGGCACGCCGGAATACCACGAGAGCGGCTCTGTGACCCGGTCGATCGACTCGCGTGGCCCCGTCGGGTCGGCGGGATCAGTCGCGACGGCGGCATCGCCGTCGTCCGGCCGGTGGCCGAACGCGTCCTGGAGCGCACGCACGGCCCGGTCCTCGCGTGGGTCGTCGCCGCCGAAGAGCCGCATCGCCCGCCCAGCCGCGGCCAACACGGCGATCACGCCGAGCCCCGGCACGACGACGGCTCGGAGCAACGGCATGCCCGGAGCCTAGTGACGCTGCGTGGAAGGCACCAAGCGAGGACTATGCCAACTCAACGGGCAGCCAGAGTTCGCAAGTGGCGCTGCTGAAGTCATCCGAGCGGTCGAGGATAGTGACGATCGATGGCCCGGGCCGGAGCCGCCAGGGGTTGGACGGGAACCACTCCGTCGCCGTCGCGGCCCAGGCCGACTGCAGGGCGGCGGGGTAGTCGCCTTCGGTGCGGAACACTGCCCAGGTGCCGGCCGGAACCTCGATGACGTCAAGGTCGTCCGGCACGGGAGTGTCATCGGTGACCGCGACCCCGTGCACGTAGGTCAGTTCGCTGCCCTCCGCATAGTCGGGGTCGACGTCGGTGCTCACCTGGAGCAGACCGGCCGGTTCGGTGTTGCTCAGCGCTTTCAGGCGGGCATGATCCTCGGTAGCGAGCGAAGCGATGTGCGCCTGGATGTGCGGGTTGATGCCCTCATGGATGAGAGGCACGCGGGCGGGGTGCCCGATAAGTCGGAAGTCTGGTCGGTCGGTGATGCGAGCATCCATGGTGATGTTCCCTTCGACGGTCAGGCGGAACCTGATCTGCGGTTGTGTGCGAAGGGGGCCTCCCTGACGACGGATATCGCCCGGGCTGACGCCGTGCACCGAACGGAACGCGCGACCGAATGCCTCTGCCGACCCGTACCCATACCGCATGGCGATGCCCAGCAGGTCGCCCTCCCCGAGGACGTCCCCTGCGGCGATGGTCATGCGTCGACGGCGGACGTACTCGGATAGGGGCATCCCGGCCAGCGACGAGAACATCCGCCGCAGGTGGTATTCGGTCGTGCCGAACCCGGACGCCACGCTGGCCAGATCGAGGTCGTCGGTGAGATGGTCCTCGACTAGAGCGACGAGTCTGTTCAGCTCAGCGATCACGGCTCTCCTTTCGACATCCACCCTTCCGGCACGTCTCGATCGGCACCCTACTATCGCGATCCGATCCGATCGGATCTGCGCCGCGAGTCCTGTCGGCAAGCCGGTCGTGGACCGCGTGGCTACGAGTGCTTGTCGGGGCCAAGCCGTCTTCAGTTGGGATCGGTGTCGTCCCTCAGGTCGTCGTAGAGATGGATCGTCGCCGAGGGGCAAAGGGCTTCCGCTTCGCGTGCTGCCGTCCACTCCGATTTCGGCGGGTAATCGTCGATGACGCTAACGAATCCGTCATCCTCGTCACGGTTTGCGAAGACCTTCGGCGCGATCACGCTGCAGTTACCTGACGCAATACAAGTGGTCTGATTCACGGTCACTCTCATGATCACTCCTCCTCAGGCGCGTTATTGGCGAACAGCCGGCGAACCCATGGTTCTCGTGTCTTCACTGGCTCCGCTCCGCAAGATGCGTAGAGGTTGATTGGCCGGTTCATGTCCGCGGGCGCCGAGCCGGTTCACCGGGCGGGCACGACGGGAACCCGTCCGGCCGGCACGGTCATGTCGGGGGTTTGGTGAAGGTGGCGGACAGGGTCGCACTTTCGAGCACGTGGCTCTGCATCATCTCGAGGAACGCCGCCAGTTCGGTTCGCAAGGGCGCACTGGGAGCGGATTTGTCCAGCGCGTAGAGCGTGAACACGTAGTCGTGCGTACCCGACGGCGGAAACGGTCCAGCGTACGGCTGCAACTCACGCCCGACGCGGATGCGTCCATCGGTGGCTATCTCGCCTGCTGTTGGCGGAATTCCGTCCACGAGCCAATGGACGTAGCCATGTGCGATGGGGTGGGTGTCAACCATGGACAGTGCGAGCGATCCGGCCGCGGTCGGAACCTCGCTGCACATCAGCTGTGGGACGAGATTGTCGAACATCTTCCCGTGGCGAGCGTCAAGCGCACCACCCTCATCGAAATCAGACGATCTCAAACGCATCTTGATGCTCCATCTGCGAATCGTTCAGCAGCGCGCCAGCGACGGGTCTGTCGGCCATGCCGGTTCAACCACTCTCCCTTTGAGGAACGGACACCGCAATACGGGGAACCCCGTACCAGGTGTGACGCATGCCCAACTGGAGGAGGCCCACTCGAGATCGTTGGCCGCGAGAGTAGCTGATGGGGCAGCGTCGGCTCGCGTCGGCGAATGCGAGCGGATCACCGAGCGTGCCGTCCGGCTATCGGGGGAGCAGCGAGCGGACTCGGTGTCGGCTGCCGACATCCACTCGTCAGCCGATCCTCCAGACGGCTGGGGCGCGCCGCACGAACGGCGGCGGCAGTTCACCTCGCCCCGAGTTCGTCGCTTGATGCTCGCAGCTAGCGCATCGGTGATCGCACTGGTCTTGGTTTTCGCCGTGACTTGGCTCGTTCAGCCCCATCCTGACGCCACTTTGCGTCTGATCGATACGCCAGTCGACGACGAGGTGGGCGAGCGGTATGGGCAAGCCTTGCGAGAGGTGGACAGTTCGACGCTTGAGGTCTACGAGACGTACCGGGGGATTGATCCCTTTGCTGGGGCGAACGCGCAGGGGTTTCCGTGCCTCGTGGCGATCGACCTCGAGGAGGCTGTCTTCTTCGGGTCAGCTGCGCTCCGCAGGAGTGGATCCATCTATCGAGATCGTCGTGCTGGCAAATCGCGATGACGTCCGCTGTGCGCGGCGCGGTCGCCGCTGCGGGAGAGCCGGTTTCGCGTCATCTCCTAGGAACCGCGCGTTCCCGACAATCGCAGTACGAGGGCAGCTCTGTTCACCCGGCGCTCAGGGTCCAGGGGCATGCCTCGTGCCTAGCGCGACGTTGCGTGCTTTAAAGCCCAGTCGAGTGCGAAGTCCGCGATGGCCTCCCATTCGGGGACGGCCGGCAGGAGGTGCGGTCCGTCGTATTCCACGATCTCGGTGACCGTGTTCTCCGACTTGTAGTGCTTGACGTTCGAGTGGCCCACCTTCGGTGGGAACAGCGGGTCGTTCTTTCCGGAGATGAACAGAAGGGGAGGCCGGGCGTCGTTGTGGTAGTCGACGTATGTGTCGTCTTTGCCGGGGTGGATGTTTGCGAGCGCGCTTCCCCAGAAGATCTTGCCGGAGGCAGGGATGTGGTACCGCTCGTACAGCGCCAAGGATTCCTCCTCGCTGAATGTGTTCGCGAACACGTAGTACCACTGGTCCGGTGTCAGCCCGACCGCTCGGTGCCGGTTGGCGGGGTTCTTCAAGATGGGAAAGGAGGACTTGATCTGGGACAGCGGGATCACCTTCACCCCTTCGGTCGGTGCCGAGTTGATCGCCACTCCCGCCGCGCCGAATCCGTGGTCGAGCAGGATCTGCGTGAACGCACCCCCGGCGGAGTGGCCCATGATGATTGGGGGGCGGTCGAGGTTTCCGATCAGGGTCTCGAACTTGCCGATGATCTCTGATACTTCGAGTTTCTCGATTGGTGTCGTGTCCGCGCGGAGCGCCTCAACCTCCACCTCGAAGCCTGGGTACGTGGGCGTCAGGACCGTGAACCCTTTGGCCTCGTAGTACTGCTTCCAGTGTTCCCAGCTGCGAGGGGTGACCCAAAAGCCGTGGATCAGCACAATCGTGTTGGGAGCCTCTTCTGATGCCGATGCCGCCAATTTCCGCTCCTTCGCTCCTGCTCCATCGTTCAACGCACCCTGTTTACACCATACGAATGACGCGTGAATACACATCTGGCGCCGACGCCGCGGCATGGGATGAGCGCGGGTCCTGGGCGTGGGGACACGAAGATCTACCAACAGCGACGGCGACTGCTCTGGTGAACATCTCATCCCTGTCCGGACACTGGTGACGAGATTGATGAAAATCGTCTCGCTGAGCGGCCGTCGAATGACCATCCGCTGCCGCCGAGAGCAGTCACAGAGCCACGGAACTTTTGTCGCTGCCATCTTCAGGGTCGGGATATCGCGCACCGATCAAGTGGCGTGAGCCGTTACGCTGATGGCGCCACCATCGATTGAGCGGCTCTACGCTATCGAGGCGTAGGCGATCGCGCTCGCAAACCCGACGACCACGAAACCCAGGGCTGACCACACGATGATCCGGGCCCAATCGACATAGCGTGGCGAGCGGGTCCCGGTGCCGAAGCCGGCGGCATCCGTCCAGGCGACAAACTCTTCGAACCGCATCGTGACACGCGGCGGTCGATTTGGCTGAGTTGTGTTGGACGTACTCGAGCGGGGAGTCTCAGGTCGCGCCGTGTTTGTCGGCGGAGTCGGTGATGGGGGTGGCGGTGCAGGTCTTCGTAGCGGATCGAGTGTGTAGCGGACGAGGATGTCGCGGGCTTCTCTCGCGCGGTCGAACTCGCGGCCCAACAGTGAGAGTTCCGCCGTGGTGGAATCCGGATTGCGGTCGGGATGGACCACTCGCGCCTTGCGTCTGAAGGCGTCGCGGATCTCGGCTGCGCTTGCGGCGGCGGTCACCCCGAGGCATTGTCTTGCTTCGTCGAGGGTCACGCCACGGCCCTCAGATAACGCTGGTACTCCGTTACGAGGCGCTCCCGGCGACCACGATCCGCGAGCACCGCGAACTCGATCAGGAGCCTCTTGCTGATCCGGGTGCGGAGGATTTCGTGCGCGACGTAACAGGAAAGGGCGCCGAGAAGCGCCACCAGCGCGATTACCCGGATGGCAGGCGGATAGCCCAGCAGCGGTCCGGCGACCATCGCGGCAATCCAGACAGGCGTGAGCCAGTTCCCCACCCGAGCCAGGATCGCGATCGATGTGTAGTGCGGTGCGGCGATGCGCGGCCATAGCCGGTTCGGAACCCAATAGATCCAGTCAAGCGGCGCTGGGGTCGCGCTCGGAACGGGAGCCCAACCGACTGGTGGGCGCCAGAACGCATTGTCACGCACCCACTTGTCGGTTGGTGTTGGCCAGCCGCGAGGGAAACGGAAGTCCGCAGGCACGCCGGGAACGCGGATACGCCTCGCTCGCCCCATAGACGCCGTCGTCCTCCCCAGAATGGGACATCAGTCCCGACAGACTACTGGCTCGCCGGCAAGACCCACTGCAACGGATCCTCGCGTTAGCAGGAGCGGGGATTTCTTGGTCTTCGCTAACAGCGCGACCGCGGCTGAAGCAGCGCGCACGCAGGGTCGTCGAGCGGACACCGTCACATGACTGGAACTGACGGCGGCTGGTCGAACCGCCGCGAGTGACTGGGCCATGCACACGTTCGGCCGACTGGAGATACTGCCGCGGAAAGCCGATGTGGCGGAACGAACGATCCGCCTACCTGTCTGCGAGCGACGCCGCTGGGCCATGGCCAGGCGAGCACTGACCAGGATCTGCTCCCATGGGTGACGACGCCATGGGAGCTCGTGCAATTTGGCTGCGCTGACTCGGCTCTGGCTTCTGTCGTTGCGGCCCTCACCGTGATTCAGATAGATCGTTATCGTCTGACTATTGCGGCGTGACGCCCCATCCGGTCGTCGCGCTGGCCTTCGAACGCTGAAAACACGTAGTCGACTACCTATCGGGCGAAATGCAGTCGGGTATGCACTGGTCCCACGGTCGCGCGAGCAAAAGCGCCCGGACCTAATACCGAAAGGTTGTGTCCGATGGCACGAATGACCTGGCGTCAGAGGATCTGCGCCGTTACCCTGGCAGCGTTGGCCTGCCTGATCGTCTCGGTGGCACCTGCGCATGCGGCGGCGCCCTCCAACGACAACTTCGCTGCTGCAACTGAGATCGGACAGCTGCCGTTCTCCGAAACGGTGGATATTAGCGAGGCTTCAGTCGAGACAGGCGAGACCCATTGCAACAACACCGGTGGTCTCGCATCCGTCTGGTACCGGTTCACGCCCGACCGCGACATGTCCGTGAAAGCTCAAGCGAACAACAACGTCACCTTGCGCACGTTTGGCCTCGCGGTGTACACGGGCACGTCCCTCGACGCTCTCACACTGATCACGTGCGGGACCTATCTGCCGAGCGGCGGCTTTTCCCCACAGCTGGTTGACTTCGACGCGACAGGCGGCACTACCTACTACATCCGCGCGGCGGACTTCGGCGGAATGCTGGGCACGTTCACCCTTGATGTTGAGGAGCTCATTCGCCCAGCCAACGACGACAGGTCGAACGCGCAACTAGTCGGCGATCTGCCTGCCTCGGTGAGTGGGGACAACACCAACGCCACAATGGAACCCGGCGAGGACCGACCCTGCGGAGGCGACACCGGGTCCGTCTGGTATTCAGTCACGACCGCCACCGCAAGCGACTTGTGGTTGCAGCCGGTCTCGGGGTTCGGCCGGTCGCGGTCTATGACGCCGGCGGGGACTTAATCAACTGCGGTGAACCGTTCCGTACCGTGGCCGGCGCGACTTACCTCATCCAGGCCGTGGGCTACACTCCAGGGCCCTTCAACTTTGAGGTTCGGACCTACACCCCAATAACGGGCTCGCTCTCGGCTGATTCATCTGCGAAGGTCGACCGATTCGGGAAGGTCACTGTGACCGGCAGCCTTCGCTGCACCGGCGACTTCGCCGTCGGGTTCAATCTCTCTGTCACTCTCCAACAGAAAGTGGGAAAGCAGCCCGCCGCAGAGGGGACAGGTTTTGCCTACCTCTACGCGCCCGGCCAGGTGCTTTGCGATGGACGGTCACACGCGTGGACGGCAATTGTCTACGGTAGCCAAACATCGACAGCGTTTTGGTCAGGATCGATGACGGCCACACCATCTGCAACCATCCTCACCGAACCGTATTACTTCGGGGCCGAAGTGTTCGGGGCGTCGAGCAAGGTTTCCGCTCAGCGCGAGAAATAGCACTCTCGCGCCGAGGCCAAATGACAGCGGCCATTGAGCGACTGGCGCGTCGGTAATCCGACAAAGTGGGGAGGCGGTGTGTCCGATTCACATGAGGTTTCCGGCGTGCCCGTCACTGGTGAGTCGTCGCGCGCTGCGGTCCCGCTGGCAGCGCCCAGATCCGTCATCATCGCGACCTTCCTGTGGGCACTTCCGGTGCTCGCCGAGACCGCGGTGCTCGCCTATGTCGGCTACTTGGTGGCATGGGCCGCCAGCGTGGGTGGACCAGCATGGGACTACCCGATCTTCCTTGGTGGGCCGCTTGCGCTCATCAGCATCGTGCTGCTGGCGATCCAGATCCCTTGTGCCCTTTAACCTGCGCCGAGGCAGCCGTGGCTCTCGCATCGCACTAGTCGTCGTAGGGGTACCGACCGCCCTCCTCGCGGTCTTGCTGACTCGACCCAATCCCGGCCCGTCCCTGAACTGGGTTTCATTCGCGGGTTTCGCCGTTGCGGCGGGTGTGGTGGCGGCGATCGTGCTGACCTTCACCCCGAAGGCGAATCGCTTTTTCCGGAAGTCGCGCCCTACTGGTGCTGAGGCGCTTGACACGACTCCTGCCTAGGACTCTGCAGCCACCAACTGCGGAGATTCGTCAACTGAATGCCACGAACATCTCGATCCCAGAATCAACCATGCTCGTCGCAGTCCGCCCGACGGTCAGGAAGCTCCCACGAGCCGACCGGGCATCTCAACTCAGCGCCCGGAAGCCGGTCGCTTTACCGGTCCCCTTCAACACCCGAACGTGCCAACCAGCCCCACGCGGCCGGTGATGACCGCATAGCCCGCTCGCGAATATGCCCGGTGACGGTTCGCCTGCCGCACGCGATGAGAGCACATCGGACCGACACATGTGCTCGACGCGCGGCATCCACACCTCACACTCCGCGCGCGCGTCGCTGTCCGTCCCCGCCCGTACGATCGGGGGGACGAAGGGCAGCCATTGCGATACATCGAGGACGAAGGCCGGATCGTCTGGAGCGCGAGCGACCTGAAGGCGGCCGCCGAGTGCGAGTTCGCGTGGCTGCGCGCGATCGACGCCCGGCTCGGGCGGGTGCCTGCGGTCGAAGAGCCCGAAGATGCCACGCTCGAGCGCGCCGGGCGCCTCGGCGGCGAGCACGAGCTGCGCGTGCTCGCCGGTTATCGCGCGACCTACGGCGACGGCGTCGTCGAAATCGCCGAGACGCGGTCATCGGATGCCGCTGCCCTCGCCGAGGCCGTGGCCCGCACCAACGCCGCACTGGCCTCGGACGCCGACGTCATCTACCAGGCTGCCTTCGCGACGGACGAGTTCGTAGGATTCGCCGACTTCCTGGTGCGGGACGAGGCGGGACGCTGGGTCGTGCAGGACAGCAAGCTGGCGCGGCGCGCCCGTGTGACCGCGCTTATGCAGCTCTCGGCATACGTCGACCAGCTCGACCGGCTGGGGGTTGAGCGGTCCGATCGCGTGGAGCTGCTGCTCGGCGACGGCACGACGAGCACCCACATGGCGGACGATCTGCTGCCGGTGTTCTGCCTGCGCCGCGCGCGGCTTCGCGCGCTCATCGCCGACCGTCGCCTCGATCTCGGCGTCGACGGTCCGGCGATCGCCTGGGGCGATCCGCGCGGTGAGCTCGGCGTGCTCGCGTGCGGCCGGTGCGCCACGTGCGACGCGGAGGTGGTGACCTTCCGCGATCTGCTGCTCGTCGCCGGCATGCGTCCCGTGCAGCGGGATCGCCTGCGCGCTGCCGGGATCACGACGATCGACGAGCTCGCGGCCGCGGCGAGCTGGCCGAAGGGGATGAATCCCGACACGTTCGCGATGCTGCAGACGCAGGCTCGGCTGCAGCTCAGCGCGCCCGCAGGCACCGGCGAGTCCGTTCTGACCGAGCCCGGCGTCCTGCCGCCGATGCCTCCTTACGAGGTCGTCGCGCCGACGGCGCTCGGCGCACTGCCGCGTCCCGACCTGGGCGACCTCTTCTTCGACTTCGAGGGCGACCCGCTCTACACCGAGGGCGACGCGCTGGTGTGGGGCATCGACTACCTGTTCGGATGGGTCGACGTCCGCGAGCAGTACAGCGCGCTCTGGGCGCATTCGTTCGCCGAGGAGCGCGTCGCGCTGGAGACGTTCCTCGACTTCATCCGGGTGCATCGCGCGCAGCATCCGGACTTCCACATCTACCACTACGCCCCCTACGAGCCGACGCACCTGCTGACGATGGCGGCCAGGCACGGCACGCGCGAAGCCGACGTCGACCGGCTGCTTCGCGACGGCGTCTTCGTGGACCTGTACCCGATCGTCCGCCGCGCGCTGCGCATCGGGTCGCGCTCGTACTCGATCAAGAAGCTCGAGCCCCTGTACATGGGCGACGAGGTGCGTACGAGCGACGTGCAGAAGGGCGACGACTCGATCGTGCGCTACGTCGAGGCGCGAGCGCTCCGCGACGACGGGGATGAGGGCGGCGCTCTGGAGATCCTCGACGATCTGGCCGACTACAACCGCTATGACTGCGTGTCAACGCGGCGCCTGCGCGATTGGCTCGTCGACCGAGCCCGCGACGCGGGCCTGCGGCCCTCGCCCAACCCCGAGCCGGGCGAGAACGTGTACGAGCCCTCCGCCCGCGCGGTGGCGCTGGCCGCGCTTTCGAGCGATCACCCGGAGGATTCCGCCGACGCGCAGGCCCTTCGCCTGGGCGCAGCGGGCATCGACTACTACGCGCGTGAGGCCAAGACCTTCTGGGCGACGCACTTCCTGCGGCTGCGAGAGCCGGTCTCGCTGTGGGAGCAGACCCGCGACGTCATCGCACTCGACTCGGCACGATGCCGCCTGGTCGAGGACTGGCACCAGGCCGAGGGGCAGCGGGCCGAGCGGCGGATCCTCGAGCTGCGCGGCGAGCCTGCCCCGGGCACGAGGCTCAGCGAGGGCTCGAACCCGTTCGCGCTGTACGAGCTGCCCGCGCCGTTCCCGTTCGAGCCGTCGCCTCGGTGGATCCACGCGGACCATCGCGTCACGGTGCTCGAGGTGCTCGACGACGGCGCCCTGGTCGAAGAGACCGCGGTGGACGGCTTCACGTGGACCGAGCTGCCGATCGCCCTCACTCCCTCACCGCCGCCGCGCGCGCTCAATCAGCAGGTGGCGATCGACGCATGGGCGGATGCCGTCATCGCGGCGACCCCGGATCTTCCCGCCGACCCCGCCACCGACATCCTGCGCCGCCGGCCGCCGCGTACGCCGCGCCGGCGCCCTGCCGCCGTCTTCCGGCGACGACGTGGACGCGATCGTCCGGGCGCTGGTCGACCTGGACCGCAGCTATCTGGCCGTGCAGGGACCTCCGGGCACCGGCAAGACCTACGTCGGGTCGCACGTCATCGCGCGCCTGGTGAACGAGCGCGGATTCAAAGTGGGTGTGGTCGCCCAGTCGCACGCGGTCATCGAGAACATGCTCGACCGCGTCGTCGCGGCGGGCGTGGCGCCGGAGTTCGTCGCGAAGGCGCCGAAGGACCCCGCAGCGACCGGCCTCGCGTTCACGCCGATCGCCAAGAACGGCGTGGCCGAGTTCACCGCCGCGCACGCCGACAGCGGCTTCGTGGTCGGCGGCACGGCATGGGACTTCGCGCACGAGGGACGCATCCCGCGCGGAAGCCTCGACCTGCTCGTCATCGACGAGGCGGGTCAGTTCTCGCTCGCATCGACGATCGCCGTCTCGCTGGCCTCGACGCGGCTGCTGCTGCTGGGCGATCCGCAGCAGCTGCCGCAGGTGAGCCAGGGGACCCACCCCGAGCCGGTCGACACCTCGGCGCTCGGCTGGGTCATGGACGGCGCCGACGTCATCCCGCCCGAGTACGGCTACTTCCTCGCTCGCACCTGGCGCATGCATCCCCGCGTTGCGGAGCCGGTCTCGCGGCTGTCGTACGGCGGCGAGCTCGCTGCCCACCCCGCGACGGCCGAGCGCCGCCTCGCCGGGGTCCGGCCCGGCCTCATCCCGATCTCGGTGCGCCACCACGGCAACGCCACGCAGTCCGTCGAGGAGGCCGCAGTCGTGGCCGAGCTGGTCGCGGACCTCGTCGGTCGCGAGTGGACCGGCATCCGGATCGATGAGAACGGCGGGACGACGCCGCTCGCGCCGCGCCAGCTCGCGCAGAGCGACATCATCGTCGTCACGCCCTACAACGCGCAGCAGGTCGCCGTCGAGGCCGCGCTGGCGGATGCCGGATTCCCCGACGTCCCGGTCGGCACGGTCGACCGGTTCCAGGGCCAGGAGGCGGCGGTGGCGATCGTGTCGCTCGCCGCGTCTTCGGGACGCGACGCGCCGCGCGGACTCGAGTTCCTGCTGCTGCGGAATCGACTGAACGTCGCGATCTCGCGGGCGATGCACACGGCCTACCTGATCTCGTCGCCCGGCCTGCTCGACGACCTGCCCTACACGCCCGAAGGTGTCGTGCGTCTGAGCGGGTTCGCGCGGCTCGTCAGCGAGAACTCAGCCGCTTCGTCGCCCCGCTGGCAGGCCGATTGATCCGTGCCGGCTTGGCAGCGGCGCGCGTAGACTCGCGCTGACGACGAGGAGGCTGCATGACCGACGAGCGCCAGTTCGAGATCGATCTGCCTCCCGACCTGATCGCCGGCGCGTACGCCGACTTCGCGAACGTGTGGCACACCCCGACGGTGTTCATCATGGACTTCCTCACCCTCGCGAAGCCGCCCAGCGAGACGGTGGATGCCGAGACGGGGGAGCGGCGCACGATCGTTCCCGCCCGGGTCGTGAGCCGTGTGCGGATCCCGCCCGAGCAGGTCTTCGAGCTCGCCAAGGCGCTCACGCAGCAGCTGGAGTTCTGGGAGCAGGAGACCGGCCGCAGGCCGCCGTCCACCCCCGTCCTCGACGACGACGCCTGACGCCCGCGTCGGTCGGTGTCGACGCAGTAGACCGCCCGCCGCGCGATGTCAACCCCGTTCGATCGAAGTGGTCGCGCGCATACAGTGACGGAGCGTCGCATAGACGCAGGCCGCGGTATCCGTTCGGCGAGGGGTGGATGCCGCGGCCATCCGCATCCGCGCCCACGTCGGCGGTATCACCGCGGCCCGCGCGCTCTCTCTTCTCCCGAGAGGGAGAGTGACATGAGCACAATCACAGCGGATGCGGCCATCGCGGCCCCCGCCGACGCCGCGATCGAGAGCGCCGACGACCCGCACCGGCGCGGCGTCGCGTTCTGGATCGTGCGGTACCTCCCCGCTGAGATCGTCGGAACCGCCGCGATGGTGCTGGCCGGGCTCACGGTCACGATCTGGACCGATGCACCCGCTCTGATCGCGCTCGCCGCTCTCGTCGGCGAGAGCCTGGGCTTCTATCTCGTGCTCGCCATCACGATCTACGCCGAGCAGACCGCCGTCGCACTCGGCTGGCGGCGGGCGGTCGGGCGCACGTTCCTGCTGCTGGTCGCAGAGTTCGGCGCGGCCGAACTGCTCGACACCCTGCTCATCCGCCCGGCGGCGCTGATTCTGGGCGTGTGGCTGGTGCCCGATCCGATGTGGGGCCTGCTCCTGGGCAAGGTCCTCGCCGATGTGATCTTCTACGCGATCGCCGCGGGCGCCTTCACCGTGACCGCCAGGACCGGCCTGCGCGACGGCCGACGTCTCCAGGAGCAGGGATCATGACCGACGACGCGACCCGGCGGCAGCGGCGCTCCTCGCGCACGCACCGCGAGATCCGGGCGGATGAGACCGCCGCCCTGCTGGCCTCCGACATCGCGCAGGCCGCGATCGCGCTGCACGGCACCCCCGTGCTGCTGCTGGATCCCGAGACCGTGCGCAGGCAGTTCCGCAGGCTCACCGCCGCGCTGCCCTTCGTCGGCTTCCACTACGCGGTCAAAGCGCTCTCGCACGAGGCCGTGATCGAGGCCCTGGCCGACGAAGGCTGCGGATTCGACATCGCGACCGGCGAGGAGCTGGCGCTGCTGGAGGGGATCGACCGCTCGCGCATCATCCACACGCATCCGATCAAGAAGACGATCGAGATCGCCGAGGCGCTCGCCGCGGGCGTCCGCACATTCGTCATCGACAACGACGTCGAGCTGGAGAAGTTCGCCGGCGCCCCCGACGACGTGCGCCTGCTGATCCGGCTCGCGTACCGCAGCCCGAACGCGAAGAGCGACCTGTCCACGAAGTTCGGCGTCGGCCCGTTCGAGGCCGCGCACCTCGTCGAGCGGGCGCGCGAGCGCGGCATCCGCATCGGGGGTTTCAGCTTCCACGTCGGCAGCCAGCTCGACGACCCGGCGCGGTTCGCCGCGGCGATCACCGAGACCCTCGAGCTCATGGATCACCTCGAGACGACGTACGACGTGACGTTCGAGACGCTCGACATCGGCGGCGGATTCCCGGTCGCCTACGACTCGGCGGTCACGCCGCTGGAGGACCTCGCCGCGGTCATCCGTCCCCTGCTCGAGGCGCGCGCCGACCGCCTCTCGATCGTCGCCGAGCCGGGACGCGTTCTGGTCGCCGAGGCGATGACGCTCGTGACGAGCGTCGTGGGCATCGCGGAGCGCGGAGACGGACGCTGGTACTACCTCGACGACGGTCTGTACGGCTCGTACTCGAACGTCCTCACCGAGGACGTGCACCCGCTGATCTTCTCGGAGCGGGAACTGGCCGGTCGCGACTCGGATGCCGCGACACACCGCTGGGCGACGCTCGCCGGACCGACCTGCGACTCGAGCGACGTGATCGCCCGCGAGGCGCTGCTGCCGGACCTCGCGGTGGGCGACCTGCTGGTGAGTCCGGCGATGGGCGCGTACACCGTGGTGACCTCCACCCGGTTCAACGGGCGCGCGGCGACGCCGGTCGCCGTCGTGGGCCAGGGCGCGCGGACGGGCGAACTGATGACTGTGTCTCCGCTGCGCTCCGTGCCGGACGCGGCGCTCGTCTGAGTCGTCAGACGGTGCCGTAGAGGCGGTCGCCGGCGTCGCCGAGACCGGGGACGATGTAGCCCTTCTCGTTGAGTCGCTCGTCCAGTGCACCGAGCACCAGCGTCACATCGCGTCCTTCGACCTGCTTCTCGATCGCGGCGACGCCCTCCGGCGCACCGAGCAGGCAGATGGCCGTGATGTCGCGTGCGCCGCGGCGGAACAGGAACTCCATGGCAGCACCGAGCGATCCGCCGGTCGCGAGCATGGGGTCCAGGACGAAGCACTGGCGGTCGCTCAAGTCTTCGGGCAGGCGCTCGGCATAGGTGGTGGGCTCGAGCGTCACCTCGTTGCGTGCCATCCCGAGGAAGCCCACCTCCGCGCTGGGCAGCAGCTTCACCATGCCCTCGAGCATGCCCAGGCCGGCGCGCAGAATCGGCACGACCAGCGGACGCGGCTCGCTGATCCTCACGCCCATCGTCGTGGTCACCGGCGTGCGGATCTCGTGCGGTTCCACCCGGACGCCGCGGGTCGCCTCGTAGGCAAGCAGCGTGACGAGCTCCTCGGTGAGCTGCCGGAACACCGGCGACGACGTGTTCTCGTCGCGCAGGACCGTGAGCTTGTGGGTGATGAGCGGGTGATCCGCGACGTGCAGGCGCATACGCCCAGGCTATGGCACCGACGGCGCCGACGAGTGGCCGCGGACTACGCTCGCAGGGTGATCTACGACGACTTCGACCGCGTCGCGATGGCGCGCGCGCTGCAGCTGGCCGAGGCGGCCGGCAACGCCGGCGATGTGCCGGTCGGTGCGGTCGTGACGGATGCCGCCGGACGGGTGATCGGCGAAGGGCGCAATCTGCGCGAGCCGACGCACGATCCGACCGCGCACGCCGAGATCGTCGCGCTGCGCGAGGCGGCAGCCGCGTCGCGGTCGTGGAACCTCGAGGGGTGCACCCTCGTCGTCACGCTCGAGCCGTGCCTCATGTGCGCCGGGGCGCTGCTGCAGGCCCGCGTGTCGAGGCTGGTCTTCGGCGCGTGGGACGAGAAGGCGGGCGCGGCCGGCTCCGTCTACGACGTCGTGCGCGACCGCCGGCTGCCGTACCGTGCCGAAGTGGTCGGCGGGGTGGCCGAGGAGGCGGCATCCGCTCTTCTGAGGTCCTTCTTCGAGACGCGGCGATAGCGCGCTCGCCGGTGCCGCATCAGCGCGGCAGCAGCGGAAGCACCTCGGCGCCGAGGTAGGCGGTCTGGTCCAGGTCGCGCATGTCGACGGTCTGGAAGTAGACCCGCTTGGCGCCGAGGGAGACGAGGCGCTGCACTTTCTCAGCGATCTCGTCCGCGTCGCCGCAGATGTTCGTGCCGTTGCGGAACTGATCGAGTGGCCTGCCGGTGGCCAGCGCGCGACGGGAGAGGGTCTGCTCGTCTGCCGCGGCGATCGTGGGCAGGGCGACCGACAGCTTGAGCGTCGAAGGGTCGCGGCCGATGCGCTCGCACGCGGCACGCACCCGCGCGAACGCTTCGGCGATCTCAGGCTCGGATCGGAAGCCGAGGTTGAACTCCGTGGCGTAGCGAGCCGCCAGCTCGGGTGTCCGGCGCGGGCCGTTGCCGCCGATGATCACCGGCACCGTGTCCTGCCGCGGCTTCGGCAGCGCCGGTGCACCCGTGAGCGTGTAGTGCTCGCCCGCGAAGTCGAAGGTGTCGCCGATCGGGGTGGACCACAGTCCCGTCACGATCGCGAGCTGCTCTTCGAACAGGTCGAACCTCTTCTCGGGGAATGGGATGCCGTACGCCCGGTGCTCCGCCTCGAACCATCCCGTGCCCAGGCCGAGCTCGACCCGCCCGCCCGACATGTCATCGACCTGCGCGACCTGGATGGCCAGCACTGCGGGGACGCGATGGGTCGCAGAGGAGACCAGCGTGCCGAGGCGGATGCGGCTGGTCTCGCGAGCCAGACCCGCCAGTGTCGTCCAGGCGTCCGTCGGTCCGGGCAGGGGATCCCCGGGCCCCATGCGCATGAAGTGATCGGAGCGGAAGAATCCGTCGAAACCGGCGAGCTCCGTCGCCTGCGCGAACGCCAGCTGCTCGTCGTAGCTGAATCCCTGCTGGGGCTCGGTGAAGGTGCAGTACTCCATCGTTCCAGTCTTGCAGCGACGGGTGCCGGGTCAGTCCATCGCCCGGATGACGACCTCTTCGGTGGGCGGGTTGTGGGAGTCCATCGCGTGGTCGACGTCAGGTTCGAAGTAGATCGCGCGCGCGGTCGGAACCGCCTTGCGGACGCGGGCCTCGACGATGTCGATGTCGGCAGCCACCTCGGCGAGATGCTTGTCACCGGCGAAGCCCAGCTTCGCCGCCACGAGAAGCTCGTCCGGTCCGAGGTAGAGCGTCTTCATGTGGATCAGGCGCTGCACCTCCGGACCCGCGTTGATCGCGGCCACGATCTTGCTGTGGTCCGCCTCGGTCGCCCCCTCGCCCACGAGCAGGCTCTTCGTCTCGATTCCGAGCGTGATCGCGACGACGATCAGCAGCGTGCCGATCATCAGGGTGCCGATCGCGTCGAACAGGGAGTTGCCGGTGATCGCGGTGAGCCCGACTCCGAAGAGTGCGAAGACGAGCCCGATGAGGGCGGCGATGTCCTCCAGCAGCACGACGGGCAGTTCGGGGGCCTTCGAATGACGCACGAACGAGACCCAGGACTGGCCCTTCGCGCGAACGAGGTTGCTCTCGCGGATCGCCGTGCGCAGTGAGAACGACTCGAGGACGATCGCGACGGCCAGCACCGTCAGCGGAATCCAGAAGTTCTCGAGTTCGTGCGGGTGGGTGAGCTTGTCGATGCCCTCGTAGATCGAGAAGAGACCGCCGACCGAGAACAGGATGATCGAGACGACGAAGGCGTACACGTAGCGCTCGCGACCGTAGCCGAACGGGTGCTCCTGGTCTGCGCTCCTCTTGGCCTTGCGCCCGCCGAGCAGCAGCAGCAGCTGGTTTCCGGAGTCGGCCACCGAGTGGATCGCCTCGGCGAGCATCGAGGCGGATCCCGAGAAGAACCAGGCGATGAACTTGGCGAGGGCGATGCCCATGTTCGCCAGGAACGCCGCGATGATCGCCTTGCCACCGCCCGATGCGCTCATGGCACCAGTCTAGGGATCAGTCCTCCGACTTGAGGATGATCGTTTCGGTCGGCGGAGACGGGTTAGCGGGCGTTCCGACATACCCGATGACCGAGAGGACGGCGTGGCGGAATTCGGCCGGAGCCTCGAGGTGCGCGGAGTGGCCCACCCCCTCGAGTCTGACTTCGGTGACCTGGCCGCCCCTGGCCGCATACTCGTCGAGCACGTCGCGGGTCTGCGAGACGATCTCCTGCGGCGGCGCCGCTTCTGCACCGGGCCAGCCCGGGACGATTCCGAGTTGCCCGAGGTGGTTGTAGTCGTAGAAGGAGGTGTCCGAAACGATGGGATCGAGGGTGCCGTGGACCCAGGCGATCGGCGGCTTCGGATCGAGATCCACGATCCCCGACGCGTTGAAGTACCTCGGCGCCATGGTGTTCACGACGCCGGTCGTGCCGGGGGCGAAGCCCGGCCAGTTCTCGCTGGCGACGCTGTCGCCCGGATAGTTGCCGGTCGCCGTCGAAGTGCTGAGCATCGACTCGACCCAGATGTCCTCGTGATCGCTCGTGTACCCGGCCGCGACGTAGCCCGAGCGGAAGACGCTGCGCGGAGAGGTCGGTGCATCGGCGGTGGTGTCGCGATCGATCAGGCGCTGCACGAAGTCCGGGTTGACCGATCCGGCGCCGACGCCGGCATCGTCGTCCGTGACCCGCGTTCCGTCGCGGCGCGTGCCGCCGAACCCGTAGGGCGAGACGGGGGACAGCAGCGTGAGACTCAGCACTTGGTGGTCGAGCGCGTACTGCATGACCACTGCTCCGCCCATCGACCAGCCGACGAAGTGCGCCGTCGGGATGCCGAGAACCTCGAGCGTCGCCCAGACGTCGTCGCTGAAGTCGCGCACACCCCGCGTCGCGTCGATGGGCGTGTGCTCGGTGCCGCCGAAGCCGCGGAGGTCGATCGCGAGAAGGCGCAGGTCCCCGGGCAGGTCCTGCATGACCTCCTGCCAGAAGAGGGACGACGAGACATTCCCGTGGATGAGGACGACCGTGCGCTCGGCGGGAGTCGCGGGATCGTCGCCGACGCGCTCGAGGATGTTCACCAACAGATCCGGCGTTTCGACGATCCGTGCACTGATGCCGTCGAGGAGGGTCATGGCGGTCCTTCGCTGTCCAGCGGAGGCGCCAGCGCCCCCGACTCCTCGACTATAGCCCCGAGCTGACTGGAGGTGAACGACCTTTCAGGTCGGGCCTTCAGGACCCCGTCTGCCCGGTGTAGAAAGCGAAGGTGGCATCGGCTGCCCGGCGTGCCGAGTCGGCGTCATCCCCGGCCGAGATCTGCGCGTCGGCCCAGGCGTCGGCGGCCGCGCGCGCGAACCGCTGTCCCTCCTCGCCGACCATCCAGGCTTCGGCCGCCTCGGGCGGCAGCTGATCGTCCCGGCGGAGGTGCAGTGCCAGCCCGAGCAGACCCTGGTCCCACCCGACACCCGTTGCTCCGGGTCCGTACATCTCCCAGAAACCCGGCGGCAGGTCGGCCGACCGCGCGACGTGACTCAGCTCGAACTCGGTGGTGTCGTCGTCGACGGCGCGCAGCGCGACCGTGACCCACGACATGCCCCCACCGAACTCCCACGTGGCGCGGTAGCCGGCGGAGCCCTCCGCGGGCGGGGAGCACTCGAGCACCTCGCCCCCCGCGTTGCCCTGGAACTGATACCTGCCTCCCTGCCTGAGGTCTCCGGTCACCGGCAGGAACCACCGTGCGATGCGATCGGCCGAGGTCACCGCATCCCAGACGTCCGCGATGGGGGACGGATACACCTGCGAGAGGGATTGCGCGCGAGCGGACGCGCCATCGACCTCCGTCGTCTGCACGCCGCGCGTCACGGCGTCGATCTGGGCGTTCACATCGACCATGTCAGTTCTCCTCTGTGTCGGTCGGTTGAGGCGGAATGGGCGGCTCGGTGTCGGGGGCTTCCGTCGAGGCCGCGCTGTCGGCGAGGCGACGCGCTCGTCGCCCGCGGGCCAGTTCGGTTGCCAGGGCATCCAGATGCGGCTGCCAGAAGCGACGGAAGGGGTCGAACCAGGCGTCCGCAGCCTCCAGCGGTGTCGGATCGACGGCATAGAGGCGTCGTGCTCCCTCCGCTCGGACGCTGGCGAACCCGGACTCTCGGAGCACGCGCAGGTGCTGCGACACAGCCGGCTGCGAGATGCGGAACTCGCGCTGGATCACGTCGCCGATCTCGCCGGCACTCAGCTCGCCGCGGGCGAGCAGCTCCAGGATCCGGCGGCGGACGGGGTCGCCGAGGATGTCGAGTGCGTGCATGGTCTTATTATTGCGCCACTGCTTATATAAGTCAACGCTGAATCAGCGGCGTCGTAGGATGTTCGCCATGCCCTCCGACGCCGTCGCCCTCCCGTCCATCGCGATCATCGGAGCCGGGTCGATGGGCGGAGCGATCCTCCGAGGCCTGGTGCGTTCCGGTCTCGCGACATCCGGTCTGACCGTGACGAACCGCACCCGGGCGAAGGCCGACCAGCTCTCCGGCCTCGACGGCGTCACCAGTGTCGCCCTGGAGGAGCGTCCGGACGCGAATGCCGAGGTCGCAGCATCCGCCCGCGTCGTGCTGATCGGGGTGAAGCCGGCGATGGTTCCCGATCTGCTGCGCGAGCTCGCCCCGCACCTGACGCCCGGCACCGTGGTGGTGAGCCTGGCGGCGGGCGTTCCGATCGCCACGTTCGAGTCGCTGCTGGGGCCCGACGTGGCGGTGCTGCGGTCGATGCCCAACACCCCCGCCGTCGTCGGCGCCGCAGTGACGGGCCTGGCGGCCGGAACGACCGCGTCCGCCGATGACGTCGCCGTCGTGCGAGCCCTCTTCGAGACTGTGGGCACGGTGATCGAGGTGCCCGAGTCGCAGATCGACGCCCTGTCGACGATCTCCGGCTCGGGACCGGCCTACTTCTTCCTCCTCGTCGAGGAGTTCACCAAGGCCGCCGTGGGCAAGGGATTCCCGCTGGCCGAAGCGCGTCTCATGGCGGAGCAGACCTTCATCGGCGCGGCGGCGCTGCTCGCGGCATCCGATGTCGACCCGGCCGAGCTGCGGCGTCGCGTGACGAGCCCGAAGGGTACGACCGAGCGCGCGATCGCCGTGCTGCAGGAGGCGCGCCTGGACGACATCTTCGCCGAGGCGACGGATGCCGCGCTCGCCCGCGCGCGGGAGCTCGCCGCCGGCGTGTGACTGAGGCGCACACCCGGACGACCGAGGGCGTAGAGTACGTCGTCGTGTCGACGCGCCTGTCCCGTGAGCCACGTCGACTGCGCCGCCGATTCTCCCTTCACCCGGCGCAGGCCGTCGTTCTCGGCTTCGCCGTCGCCGACCTGATCGGCACCGCGCTGCTCAGCCTGCCGATCTCGTCTCGGTCGGGTCAGTGGACGAACTTCGTCGACGCCCTCTTCACGGCGACCTCGGCGGTCTGCGTGACCGGGCTGACCGTGCTCGACACCGCGACGCACTGGAGCGGGTTCGGCCTGATCGTGATCCTGGTGCTGATCCAGCTGGGCGGCCTCGGCATCATGATCTTCGCGTCGCTGGTGGGTCTGGCGCTTGCGCGCAAGCTCACGGTGCGATCCCGCCTGAACACCGCCGCCGAGGCCAAAGCCGTCGGCTACGACGATGTGCGCGGGCTGGTGCGCGGCATCCTTCTCATCTCGCTCACGATCGAGGCGATCACCTTCTGCTTCCTGGCCCCCCGGTTCGCTTTCGGCTACGACTACAGCCCGGGCGATGCCGCCTGGCACGCACTGTTCCACTCGGTGTCGTCGTTCAACAACGCGGGATTCGCGTTGTACACCGACAATATGATCGGCTTCGCAACCGATCCGTGGATCTGCCTGCCGATGTGCGCGGCTATCATCCTCGGGGGCCTGGGATTCCCCGTCGTCATGCAGCTGCGCAAGGAGTTCCGTCGCCCGCTGCATTGGAGCATGAACACCAAGATCGTGCTGTGGGCGACCGTCGTGCTGCTGGTCGGAGGCACCGTCTACATCCTGGCGTTCGAGTGGACGAATGCCGAGACGCTCGGCGCATACGATCCGGCGTCGCGGATTCTGATCGGCTTCTTCCACTCCGTCCAGACGCGGACTGCGGGTTTCAACTCGGTCGACATCGGGCTCATGCACGACGAGACGTGGCTCGGCATGGACGTGCTGATGTTCATCGGCGGAGGCCCGGCCGGCACTGCCGGCGGTATCAAGGTCACCACCTTCGCGGTCCTGTTCTTCATCATGGCGACGGAGCTGCGCGGCGAAGGAGCCGTCAACATCTTCGGCAAGCGCCTGTCGCGCGCGGTACACCGCCAGGCGATCACCGTCGTGCTGATGGCGGTCGCAGCGGTGATGGTGGCGACCATCGCCCTGATGGTCGTCACGGGGATGCCGTTCGATCGCGTGCTCTTCGAGGCCGTCTCGGCATTCGGGACCGTCGGTCTCTCGACCGGCATCACCGCTGTGCTGCCGGAGGCGGCCGAGATCATACTCGTCCTGCTCATGTTCTTGGGCCGACTCGGCCCCCTGACGCTCGGCAGCGCGATCGCGCTGCGGCAGCGTCGCATCCTGTACGAGTACCCGAAGGAAAGGCCCGCCATTGGCTAAGTTCTCGTTGTTCGCAGACTCGTCCCGCCGGATCGCCGAAGCCGACTCGGTGGCTGTCATCGGCCTGGGTCGATTCGGCAGCAGCCTCGCGCTCGAACTGATGAGTTCCGGCACGGACGTTCTGGGCATCGACAGCGACGAGGAGACAGTGCAGGCGCTGAACGGTCAGCTGACCCAGGTGGTGCGAGCTGACTCCACGAAGGAAGAAGCGCTCCGCCAGCTCGCCGTTCCGGAGTTCGACCGCGTCGTCGTCGCGATCGGAGACGACGTGCAGGCCTCTATCCTCACCTGCTCGCTGCTGCTCCAGCTGAAGGTCCCGGTCGTGTGGGCGAAAGCGGTGAGCGAGCAGCACGGCACCATCCTCGAGCAGCTCGGGGTGCACCACGTCATCTATCCGGAGAAGGACATGGGGCGCCGCGTGGCGCACCTGGTCCGCGGCGCAGCCATCGACTATCTGGAGATCGACAAAGGGTACTCACTCGTGAAGGCAACGATGCCCTCCCGCTTCCTCGGCGTACCGTTGGGTCAGACGAAATTGAGGCAGCAGCACGGTGTGACGATCGCCGCTTTCCGCGACAGCACCGGCGTGTGGCAGAACGCCGACAACGCCACCGTGCTGGCCGCGGGCGATGCCGTCCTCATCGTCGGTCCGACGGCGAAGGCGGAGGCGTTCGCGCAGCTGCGCTGACGCGACGCGCGACTAGCGGTCGAGGGCGGCGAACCGTTCGATGTCGCTGTTCGTGCCCGAGACGATGATGAGGTCGTGGTTGGTCACGACCGTGGTCGCTTCGGCGTAGCGGAAGGGCTTTCCGGGGCTCTTCACGCCGACGACCGTGACGTTGTACTTCGAGCGGACGCCCGACTCGTTCAGACCGACGCCGCGGATGAACTTCGGCGGGTACATCTTGGCGATCGCGAAGTCGTCGTCGAAGCGGATGAAGTCCAGCATCCGTCCGCTGACGAGGTGGGCGACGCGCTCGCCGGCCTCGCGCTCCGGGTAGATCACGTGGTTGGCGCCGACGCGGGAGAGGATCTTGCCGTGCGACTGCGAGACGGCCTTCGCCCAGATCTGCGGCACCTTCAGGTCGACGAGGTTCGCGGTGATCAGCACCGACGCCTCGATCGACGAGCCAACGGCGACGACGGCGACCTGGAAGTCCTGTGCGCCGACCTGCTTGAGGGCGTCGATGTTCTTGGCGTCGGCCTGCACGGTGTGGGTGACCCGCTCCGACCACTTCTGCACGAGCTCGAGGCTCTCGTCGATCGCGAGGACCTCGCGCTCGAGCCTGTCGAGCTCGCCCGCGCAGGCGGCGCCGAAGCGCCCGAGTCCGATCACCAGGACAGGGGCATCGCCCCTGATGCGCTCAACCAACGATCGGCCTTTCCACGGGCAGCGCGTAGAGCTGCGAACGGGATGTCGCGGCCACGGCCGCGGCGAGTGTCACTGTACCAATGCGGCCCATGAAGATCGTCGCCGCCATGACGTACACCGCCGGGTCGCTCAATTCGGCGGTGAGCCCGGTGGACAGGCCAACGGTGCCGAAGGCCGAGATGACGTCGAAGAGGACATCCGCGACGTCGGCTTGACTGATCTGCGCGATCGTGATCGTCGACAGCGCGCAGATCGTGGCACCCCACGCGACCACCGAGAGAGCGACGCGCTGGACGTCGCTCGGGATGCGGCGGCCGAACGACTCGACGGACTGGCGTCCCTTCGCCTCCGAGATGACGGCGAGCGCCAGCACGGCGAGCGTCGTCACCTTGATGCCGCCGGCCGTGGACGCCGAGCCGCCGCCCACGAACATCAGCATCGATCCGACGACGAGGGAGGAGCCGTAGAGCTCGCCGATGTCGACGACGGAGAAGCCGCCCGATCGGGTCATCGCCGACAGGAAGAACGCCTGGAACGTCGTGTCCCAGGCATCCATCGACCCGAACGTCCGAGGGTTGTTGAACTCGAGGGCGAGGAACGCGCCCGCGCCGGCGAAGAACAGCGCGACGGTGGTGATGAGGGTGAGCTTGGCGTGCAGCGTCCAGCGGCGGACGTGCCAGTAGTGCTTCCACAGCGTGTAGATCACCGGGAAGCCGATCGAGCCGAGGAACACGCCGATCATCAGGATCGTCAGCAGGATGTAGTCGTCGGCGAACGGCTCGAGGCCGCCCACGTTGGGCGTGAAGCCGGTGTTGGTGAAGGCCATCGCCGCGTAGAACGGCGCCTCCCAGAGAGCCTCGAGGGGGCCGATGCCCGCGAAGAGCAGCGCCGGGTACAGCGTCACCGCGATGCCGGCCTCGATCACGAGCGTCGACAGGGCGACCGTCCGCAGCAGCACGCCGACCTCGCCCAGGCGCACGGTCTGACCCTCGTTCACCGGGCCGCCATGGGAGCGGAGCGGGTTGGTGTCGCTCGCCGCGATGAGCTTGGCGCGCAGCCCGAGGCGCTTGGAGATCACCAGGCCGAGGATCGACGCGAGCGTCAGCACGCCCATTCCGCCGATGTTGACGCCGATGAAGATGATGAGCTTGCCGAGCGGCGAGAACGTCGTTGCGATATCCACCGTGGTCAATCCGGTCACGCAGATCGTCGACACAGCGGTGAAGAGTGCGTCTGCGAGCGGAAGTCGTCCGCCCGTCGATGCTGCGGGCAAGGAGAGGAGTGCGGTGAAGAGCAGGATGAGCGTGACGAAGACGGCGACCGCGAAGCGAGCGGGGGAGGAGGTCGTGCGGGACCTCACATAGTCGAAGACCCTCCGGGGGCCGCTGCGCGTGACGAACGGCGAGCGGTCCTCACCCGACGACGAGGTTTTGCGACGACCTCGGACATCGGGGACGCGCCTGCCCTCCGACATGCACGTCCTTCCCGCTGCGGCCCTGTGCCGGAACGTCCATCATGGTACTCCGGCGGGTGCGCGGCTAACCTAAGCACATGGCGGACATCTTCGACGTGATCGCGGACGGCACACGTCGCGACATCCTGCAGCTCCTGCTCGATCGCTCGTCCGCCGGCGAGCGCGGAACGAGCGTGTCGCAGATCGTCCAGCACCTGGGTGTGAGCCAGCCGACCGTGTCCAAGCACCTGAAGGTGCTGCGTGAGGCGAGCCTCGTCTCCGTCCGCGAAGAGGGGCAGCACCGCTACTACAGCCTGTCCTCCGCGCCGCTGGACGAGGTCGACGACTGGCTGATCCCGTTCCTCGACGGGGCGGATGCCGATGCGGAACTCTCCGGCATGTCCACGCTTCCGGACTCGGCCGCACACGCCGCCGATGTGGTCGGCCGGGCGGCGGCATCCGCCAAGCATGCGCTCGAGAGCGCGCTGAAGAAGCTCCCCGGTCGCTGACGGATCAACGGCGGCCGGCCTTGCGCCGGAAGAGCCACGCGCCCCACGCCACGGAGACGGTGAGGATGCCGAGACACCACCCGAGCGCCCACCAGGCCTGCGTGCCGAGTGGCAGATCGAACAGCAGGCTGCGGATCGTCTCGATGATCGGCGTGATCGGCTGGTGCTCGGCGACCCACTGCAGCCAGGACGGCATCGTGTCCACCGGCACGAAGGCGCTCGACAGGTACGGGAGGAACAGGATGATGAACCCGTACCCGCTTGCGGCCTCCGGGCTTCCCGCGGCCAGTCCGATCGCGGCGAAGAGGTAGGTGATCGCCAGGATGTACAGCGCGATCACGCCGGTGGCCCCCACCCATCCCCACAGATCGGCGGTCGGCCGGAACCCCACGAGCAGGGCGACCCCGATGACGACTGCCGGTGGCGAGCAGGTTGCGGATCATGCTCGAGATCACGTGCCCGGTCAGAACCGCACCGCTGCGCAGCGGCATCGTGCGGAAGCGGTCGATGATGCCGGTCTGCAGGTCGCGGGCGACGTACACGGCCGTGGATGCGGCGCCGAAACCCGCGCACAGCAGGATGATCCCGGGCACGACGTAGTCGACATAGGCGCCCGTAGGGTCGATCGCCCCGCCGAACACGAA
This sequence comes from uncultured Actinomycetota bacterium, assembly GCA_963750955.1. GTDB lineage: Bacteria > Actinomycetota > Actinomycetes > Actinomycetales > Microbacteriaceae > Microbacterium. Next base: position 177,412 of record CAVVSI010000004.1, on the reverse strand, counting down.
CGTGAACAGCAGCATGAGCATGACGGGCAGCATGATCGCCATCGTGAGCGATTCGCCGTCGCGCAGGGAGTGCAGCAGGCTGCGCCTCACGAAGACGGATTCGGCGGTGAGTCCGCCGATGCGAGGACGGATGCCGGTGCTCGCAGTCTGTGCGGGCAGGGCGCGGGTCATGACGGTCATGGCTGCTCCTGGAGGGTCGGGACGGCGGCAGGAGAGGCCGGCCGTGCGGTGAGAGAGAGGAAGACGTCGTCGAGGCTGGGCCGGCGCAGCGTGACCGTGCCCCCGGCGCCCGACTCGTCGAGCGCATCCAGCGCGCGGCGCAGGCCCGAGACCGTGCCATCGGTGGGGACTTCCCGCAGCAGGTCGCCCGCGTGACCGCGCAGCTCGACGGTCTCGCCGCCGAGCCGCGACTTGAGCTCGTCCGGCGTGCCGGTGGCGACGATGCGACCGCCGTCGATCACCGCGATGCGGTCGGCCAGCTGGTCGGCCTCCTCGAGGTACTGGGTGGTCAGCAGCACCGTGGTGCCGGCATCCGCCAGCCCTCGTATCACGCTCCACAGTTCACGCCGGCTGCGCGTGTCGAGTCCGGTCGTCGGCTCGTCGAGGAACAGCACGGTGGGGGTGACGACGAAGCTGAGGGCCAGGTCGAGGCGCCTGCGCATACCGCCCGAGTACGTGGAGACCCGCTTGCGTGCGGCGTCCTCGAGGTCGAAACGGCTCAGGAGCTCGGTCGTCCGCGTGCGGGCGGCCACCGGACCGAGCCCCGAGAGCCGAGCGAGCATGCTCAGGTTCTCCGCGCCGGTGAGCATGTCGTCCACGGCGGCGGACTGGCCGGTGAGGCTGATCCGCTCCTTCACCTCTGCGGGCGCGGTGACGACGTCGAACCCGGCCACCGTTGCCCGCCCCGCATCAGGCCGGACGAGCGTGGTCAGGATGTTGATCGTGGTGGTCTTGCCCGCGCCGTTGGGGCCCAGCAGGGCGAAGACCTCGCCGGCGGGAACGCGGAAGTCCAGACCCGACAGCACGCTCTGCCGGCCGAACGACTTGGCGAGGCCGACGACCTCGATGACGGGATCCATGGGAAGCTCCTCACTGTGTACGTACGAAACTGTTTATGACCATAACAGACTGTTTACGTAATAAACAGACCTAGGATGGCAGTGGACGGAGGGCGGAGCCATGGCGGACGATGCAGAGGTCGAGCTTCCCCGCGGGGTGGCGCTCGCGTGGGGAGTGGCGGCAGACCCCCAGCGCGGCCCGAAGCGCGAGATGAGCGTCGAGAAGATCGTCGACGCCGCCGTCGAGCTGGCGGATGCCGAGGGCCTCGGCGCCGTGTCGATGGCGGCGGTGGCTGCCAAGCTCGGCTACACGCCGATGTCGCTGTACCGCTACGTCAGCGCGAAGGACGACTTGGTGCTGCTCATGCAGGAGAGCGCCACGGGAGTTCCGCCGCATACCCTGCGGGACGTGACCGGCTGGCGGGAGCGGCTGCGCGCGATCTTCCACGCGCAGCTGGCGATCTATCTCGAGCATCCGTGGATGCTGGACATCCCGATCACCGGCTCGCCCATCACGCCGAACAGCTCCGGCTGGATGGATGCGACGCTCGATGCCCTGAGCGGCACTCCGCTCACGGAGGAGGAGCGGATGGCGGTGACGCTGCTGGTGACGGGGCATGTCCGGTGGTACGGCACGATCCTCGCCGCGTACTCCGCCGTCTCGCGGAGCTCGGGTCTCACACCCGCGCAGATCACCGTCCAGGAAGCGGCCATCTTCGAGTCGCTCATCACGGCCGCGGAGTTCCCCGCTCTCCGGCGTGCGGTGGAAGCGGGCGTGTTCCTCAGTGAGGCCGATCCGTTCACCTTCGGACTCGAGCGGATCCTCGACGGGATCGCCGCCTACATGGACGCCCTCGGCTCGGGCAGGCCGCACGATCCCGAGCGTCCGTGGCACACGCTCCCCGACGCTGACGTGGCAGGCGACAGGAAAGTCCGCGAAGCCCGTAAACAGGTTCGTGAGGCGGAGAAGGCGCTGCGCGACGCGCAGAAACATCGAGCGCGTGGCGGTTCGGGACGCACGTGATCGGCTCGCCCGCCAGCTCCCCGGCTGAGAGCCCGATTCCCCCAGCAGTCACACGGGTTTACACGCGTCGCACCCACCACATAGAGTGTGCTCAGCACGATCCTGGGAAGGGGAGATCATGGCTGAGCTGCCTGATGTGCGCTTCCTGACCGTGGCTGAGGTCGCCGACATCATGAGGGTGTCGAAGATGACGGTGTACCGGCTCGTCCACTCGGGCGAGCTGCCGGCCGTGCGGTTCGGGCGCAGCTACCGCGTGCCCGAGTCGGCGGTGACCGAGGCTCTTCGGCGGCCCATCGCCGACGCCGGCTGAGCGCAGAGGCTGCGGCCCGCGTGGGACCCGGTCCCGGTGAGAGGCACGTCGCCTGATAGACTCCCCAGAGGCATTTTCCGTTCTTGCCGTTCCCGGGCACGACTGCATGCGAGTGCAGGTAGCCCAGACCCCGACTTAGTGAGGTTTTCCGTGGGTTCAGTCATCAAGAAGCGCCGCAAGCGCATGGCGAAGAAGAAGCACCGCAAGCTGCTTCGCAAGACTCGTCACCAGCGCCGCAACAAGAAGTAGCGGTACCGACACCGAGCGCCTGTCCGATGGACGGGCGCTTCGTGTTTGCGCCGCGGCATCCGCTAAGTCGAAGTGGCGTCAGAATAGACGGATGAGAACGATCACCGTCGAGCAGCTGCGCGCACGTGAAGGCGTGCCCCTCATCGACGTGCGCGAGCCCGAGGAGTTCGCCGCCGGACGCGTTCCGGGCGCCGTCAACCTCCCCATGTCGCGGATCGGCGAACTGCTGCACGAGCTGCCCGAAGGAGAGTTCGACGTCATCTGCGCCGTCGGCGGCCGGTCCGGACGCGTGGTCGAGGCGCTCGAGGCCCGCGGGTATGAAGCGACGAACGTCGAGGGCGGAACCAACGGCTGGGTGCAGGCGGGATTCCCCGTCGAGCGATGACTCAGCTGCTCGTCATCGGCAAGCCGGACTGCCACCTGTGCGACGTGGCGCACGAGGTCGTCGAGGCTGTCCTCGCGGATCTGCCCGACGACGTCGCCGACAGCATCGACCTGCGTGAGGCGTCGATCGCCGACGATCCCGCCCTCTATGACCTGTGGTGGGAGAAGATACCGGTCGTGCTCATCGACGGCCGGCTGCACGCGCACTGGCGCGTCGCACCCGATCGGCTGCGCGCGGCGCTGATGGCCGCGGCGCCCTGATCACCCCCCGTCAGCGACAGCGGGTCAGGGAGAGAGGCGAGTCGGACCGCGGAAGAGGAAGGTCACCTCGCGGATCGACGACTCGCCGAGCATGAGCATCAGCACGCGCGCGAGGCCCATGCCGAATCCGCCGTGCGGGGGCACGCCGTAGCGGAAGAAGTCGAAGTAGAACTCGAGGTGCTCCGGGTCCAGGCCCTTCTGCTTCGCCTGCTCGATCAGGATGTCGACCCGGTGCTCGCGCTGCGCGCCGGTCGTGATCTCGACGCCGTTGTAGAGCAGGTCGTAGCTCTTGGTGAGCTCCGTGTCGGCATCCCGCATGTGGTAGAACGCACGGATCTCGTGGGGATAGTCCGTGATGAACACGAAGTCGTGCCCGAAGGTCTCCTTGACGTGCGCGGAGATCTGGCGCTCGCCCTCGGGATCGAGATCGCCGTCCGTGCGGGGGATCTCGTAGCCGCGCGCCGCGATGATCTCGCGCGCCTCGGCCAGCGGAATTCGCGGAAAGGGAACGGTCGGAGCGGTGACCGTGACGCCGAAGAGCTCGTCGATCTCGGCGCCGTGCCGATCGGCGACCGCGCCGATCGCGAACGCGAGGAGCTCTTCCTGCATGTGCGCGACGTCCTCGTGCGAGTCGATCCAGCTGATCTCGGCGTCGATGCTCGTGAACTCGGTGGCGTGACGGCTCGTGAAACTCGGATCGGCGCGGTACACGTCCCCGATCTCGAAGATCTTGCCGAACCCCGCAGACTGCGCCATCTGCTTGAAGAACTGCGGGCTCTGCGCGAGGTACGCGGTCTGCTCGCCGAAGTACTCGAGGGCGAACAGCTCGGCGTTTGACTCGGATGCCGACGACATGAGCTTGGGGGAGTGCACCTCGATGTAGTCCCGCTCGATCCACCACGTGCGCATCGCGTGCTCGAGGGTCGTCTGCACGCGGAAGATGAGGTTGTTCCGACGCTGGCGCAGGTCGAGGAATCGCCAGTCCATTCGCTTGTCCTGAGCGCTGTCGGCCGCGATCGGGGTCTCGGGCAGTGCGGCCGCCGCGATCTCGAGCGAAGCGATCTTCACCTCGACGCCGCCGAGCTTCACGCGCTCGTCATGCTTGAGCTCGCCGCGGACGGTCAGGAACGTGCCGGTCGTGAGCGCCGAGATCGTCTCGGTCAGCGCCAGCGCGGCGGCATCCTGAGGCTCCGCGGTCTCGGCCCCGTCGACGGGCTCGGGCGCGGGGCGGGTCGCGGGGTTCACCAGCTGCACCGCGCCGGTCTCGTCGCGGAGGATGACGAACTGCACCTTCTTCTGATCGCGAACCGTCTCGACCCACCCCGAGACCGAGACGGAACCGTCGGGAAGGGACTGCAGCTGCTTCACAAGAACGCGTTCACTCACGAGGGGACAGTCTACGGTGACCGTTGTCCCACACCCCGTCCCGTCGCCCCTAGGATGAGCGCGTGACGACGCCGCCTCCCGACTCCGGACCCCCGCCGGGTCCATACGGACAGCAGCCGTTCCCGTACGAACCGCCTTCGGCCGTTTCGCCCTACGGCTACGCGGTGGCCCCGGCTACGGGCAAGCGGCCCGTGCGCACCTGGGACCTCGTGCTCACGATCGTGCTGCTGGTGCTGGATGTCGTCCTGGCGGCGATCATGTCGTTCTTCGGCCTGTTCCTGGCGATGGCCTCGGACTCCTGCGGTGTCCGGGACTGCAACACCGAGCTCATCGCCACCGGAATGATGGTCGCCGTCGGTCTGCCCTGGCTCGTGCTCATCGTCACGATCATCGCCGCAGTCGTGGTGCTCGTGATGCGCCGTCTGGCGTTCTGGATTCCGCTCGTCGGCGGTGCGCTCATCCTCGCGTCCCTGGTGCTGGGCTTCGTGGTCGCCGGCGCGGGAGTGCCGACCTCGTAGCGGCCCGAGGAGCAGCCCCGGACAGGTCGGCCGCTCAGCGCGCCCACAGAACAGCCCACCGTAGACTGGAGGGGTGCCCGCCGACCGCCTTCATCTCGTGCGCCACGGAGAGGTCCACAACCCCCGCCGCGTGCTCTACGGGCGGCTTCCGGGCTACGGGCTGAGCGAGGCCGGGCGCCGGATGGCGCGCCAGGCGGCGCAGTACGTGGACGGGCTCGGGCGCCCGATCGGCGCGCTCGTCTCGTCGCCCCTGCAGCGCACGCGCGAGTCGTCGGAGCCGTTCACGGAACTGCTCGGGATGGATCCGGTGATCGACGAGCGCGTGATCGAGCCGACCAACGTGTTCGAGGGCCAGCGGATGAGCCGCGCGCTGCTGAACCCCCTGAGCTGGCGATACCTCGCGCGGCCGGAGATCCCCTCGTGGGGCGAACCGTATGCGCAGATCGTCGACCGCATGCAGGAGGCGATGCGCGAGATCTGGACCCGCACCGAGGCCGGGGACGTCGTCATCGTGAGCCACCAGCTTCCGATCTGGGTGACGCACCTCGCGGTGGCCGGTCTGCCGACCCGTCACGATCCGCGTGTCCGTCGCTGCGCGCTGTCGAGCGTCACGAGCTTCGAGCTCGTCGGCGACGTGTGGCGCGAGACGGACTACGCCGAGCCGGCGTCGACGGCGGGCGCCGTGGACGTGGGGGCGGTGTGATGCGCGGCATCCGCTCTCGCACCGCGACGCGCACCGCGGCGGCGCTGGCAGCCGGCGCGCTGGCGCTCTCGCTCGCCGCCTGCTCGAACGATCCGCTGGCCGACCAGTACCGGGCCGGAGACAACAAGGGGTACATCGCCGGGGACCGCAGCATCGTGGAGATCCCCGCCGATCAGCGCGGCGAACCGGTCGAATTCGCCGCCACGACCGAGACCGGTGCCGACGTCAAGAGCGCGGACTACGCCGGCGACGTGCTCGTCGTGAACTTCTGGTACGCCGCCTGCGGGCCGTGCCGCGCCGAGGCCGGCGACCTCGAGGACGCCCACGCCTCGTTCGCGGGCCAGGACGTCGCCTTCCTCGGGATCAACACGATCGACTCCGCCGAGGCCGCCGTCGCCTTCGCGGATACCTATGGCATCACCTACCCGAGCGCGATCGCGTCCGAGACGCCCGCGATCAAGCTCGCGTTCGCCGAGAAGACGCCGATCCAGGCGACGCCGACGACGCTCGTGCTGGATGCCGAAGGCCGGGTCGCCGCGCGGATCATCGGACAGCTGCCCGACCCCTCGATCCTCAAGACGCTCGTGCGCGACACCCTCGCGGAGAGCTCGTGAACCCGGGCGCGATCGTCACGGACGGCGCGCTCTGGCTGGCGCTTCCGATCGCGCTGCTGGCGGGGCTGGTGTCGTTCCTCTCGCCGTGCGTTCTTCCGCTCGTGCCGGGCTATCTCGGATTCATCGGCGGCGCGGTCGCCCCCCGGCCGGCGGTCGCCGCCCGCGCGGACGCAAGCGGTCCGGATGCCGCCGTCGGCACCGCCGTGGAGCTCGCGCCGTCGCGCAACCGGCTGCTGGCCGGAGTGCTGCTGTTCATCGCGGGCTTCACGGTCGTGTTCATGGCCGTCAACATCCTGGGTGGGACGGTCGGGCGCTTCTTCATCGAGTACGCCGACCCGATCACCCGCGTGATGGGCGTGATCGTGATCCTCCTCGGGCTGGTCTTCATCGGCCTGTTCGGCTTCGCGCAGCGCACGTTCAAGCCCCAGGTCCGCGGGAACGCCGGACTGATCGGCGCGCCGCTGCTGGGCCTCGCACTCGGCATCGGATGGGCGCCGTGCATCGGCCCGACCCTCGGCGCCATCCTGGCGATGTCGTGGAACTTCGGCGATCCCGTTCGCGCCGGCCTCCTCGGCCTGGCCTACTCGCTCGGTCTCGGCATCCCCTTCATCCTCCTCACCCTCGGGTTCGGCTGGGCCACGCGCTCGGTCGGCTTCCTCCGCCGCCACATCCGCACCGTGAACATCATCGGCGGCGCACTGCTCGTGATCCTCGGCGTCCTGATGGTCTCGGGCGTCTGGACGGCGCTCATGGCGCAGCTGCAGGGGGTGTTCCTGAATGTCCCGCTCCCGCTCTGACGATGGGGGCGCGCCCGCCGAGGGGACGCTGCGCCCCGCAGACCACGCCGACAGCGCGGCATCCGCCGACATCACGCAGCCCGCCCTCGGGCCGGTGGGATGGCTCCGCTGGGGCTGGCGGCAGCTGACGAGCATGCGCACCGCCCTCGTGCTGCTGCTGCTGCTCGCCATCGCCGCGGTGCCCGGCTCGATCGTGCCGCAGCGCAGCGCCGACCCGAACGGCGTCAGCCAGTACTTCGCCGACAACCCCGACCTGGCGCCGGTGCTCGACAACCTGCAGCTGTTCGACGTGTACACGTCGATCTGGTTCTCGTCGATCTACATCCTGCTGTTCGTCTCGCTCATCGGCTGCGTGATCCCGCGTACGAAGCACCACTGGAAGGCGCTGCGCGCCCGCCCGCCGCGCACGCCGGCGCGGCTGGAGCGCCTCGCGGACTTCCGCTCCGCGACGGTCGCGCTGCCCGGCGAGGCGGATGCCGCGGCCTCCGCTACGACCGCGATCGATGTCGCCGCCGACCAGCTGCGCCGCGGCGGGTACCGCGTCGAGCGCTACGACGCGCGCGGCACCCTGTCGGTGTCGGCCGAGCGCGGCTACGTACGCGAGACCGGCAACCTCGTCTTCCACACCGCCCTCATCGGCGTGCTGGTCGCCGTCGGCGTCGGGGGCGGCTTCACCTACACGGGCCAGGGCGTCATCATCGAGGGCGGCACCTTCGTCAACACGATGCTCGACTACACGTCGTTCAACCCGGGCCGTTTCGTCGACGAGGAGAAGCTCACGCCGTACTCACTGACGCTCGACGAGTTCAGCGTCACCTACCAGCCCGCCGAGACCCGCGGCGCCGGGCAGGCCGGCGACTTCATCGCACACCTGACGACGCGAATCGCCGGCGAGGAGCCCGCTCGCGGAGAGGTCCGGGTGAATCATCCGCTCGAGATGGCGGGAGACCGGATCTACCTGATGGGCAACGGCTATGCGCCGACGATCACGATCCGCAACGCCGACGACGTCGTCGTGTTCTCCGAATCGGTGCCGTTCCTGCCCCAGGACACGAACATGACCTCCCTGGGCGTGATCAAGGTCCCCGACGGCATGCCCGAGCAGCTGGGGATGGTGGGTTTCTTCTATCCCACGCAGGCCCCCCTGACCACGGGTGCATTCGCATCGGCCTATCCCGCCCTGGTCAATCCGGTGATCACCCTCGATGTCTACGCGGGCGATCTGGGCATCGACGACGGCACGCCGCGCTCGGTGTACACCCTCGACACCGGCGCGATGACGCAGCTCACCGGTCGCGCGATCGACGTGGAATCCATCGAGCTGGCGCCCGGGGAGACGGCCGACCTGCCCGACGATCTCGGGACGATCACGTTCGAGAACGAGGCCCCGGCCGGCGCTGACGGCTACGAGGAGTCGGTCAAGCGCTTCGTCTCGCTCTCGATCCACCGGGATGCGGCGGCGACATGGGTGCTGGCGTTCGCCGTGATCGCGCTGCTCGGCCTCCTCGCGGCGCTCTTCGTGCCGCGGCGGCGGCTGTGGGTCAAGGCAGTCGCGGAGTCAGGCTCGCTGCACCTCGAGTACGCGGGACTCGCCCGAGGCGAGGACCCGGCGATCGCCGCGGCGCTCGACCAGTTCGCGCAGCGCCACCGCGAAGCGCTCGAGCCTCTCCTGCGCGAGCAGATCACCGCCCCGACCGGCGCACCGGGCCCGGACCCGGCCGATCCGCCCCGCGTAGACTGAGAACCATGGACGGCACCCTCACGCTCGACTCGGTCTCGGTGCTGCTGGTGTGGACGGCCATCGCGATCTACGCGCTCGCCTTCGTCGCGTACGCCGTCGACCTCGCGCGCCGCGGAGCCAGCGCGGTCGACGCGCAGGATGCGGTCAATCGCGAGAGCGAGCTCGTCTCCGTCTCGGCGAGCGAAGCCGCGACGGATGCCGCGGGTGCGGCATCCGTCCCCACGTCGGCGGGGAGGGACGCGGTGAGGCGGCTGCGCGATCAGGAGCGCGCTGCGGAGGCGACCTTCGAGGCGCGACCGAGCGATCGGCCCCGGCTGATGTGGGCGAGGATCGGAACGGCCCTGACGGTGCTCGGGCTGCTGTTCCACATCGCCGGCGACGTCACCCGCGGCATCGCGGCCGGCCGCGTCCCGTGGTCGAACATGTACGAGTTCGCCCTCACCGGGACCATGCTGATCGTGGCCGTCTACCTGCTCTCGCTTCTGAAGTACGACCTGCGGTTCCTGGGTGCGTTCATCACCGGGCTCGTCGTGCTGCTGCTCGGCGGTGCGGCACTGGCGTTCTACGTCGAGATCACCCCGCTCATGGACCCGCTCAAGAGCGTCTGGCTGGTGATCCACGTCTTCGTGGCGTCGCTGGCGACGGCGCTGTTCGCGCTGGCGTTCGGGCTCTCGGTGCTTCAGCTCATGCAGGCGCGTCGAGAGCGCAGGACCGCTGCGCTGGCGGATGCCGCGACCGAGGTCGCATCCGCCGAGACGGGTCCGCGCTTCCTCCGCACGCTGCCCGGCAGCGACGCGCTGGAGTCGATCGCGTACCGCTTCGCCATCCTGGGCTTCATCTTCTGGACGTTCACGCTGATCGCCGGTTCCATCTGGGCGAACGACGCCTGGGGTCGCTACTGGGGCTTCGACACCAAAGAGGTCTGGACCTTCGTGATCTGGGTCCTCTACGCGGGCTACATCCACGCGCGCGCCACTCGCGGCTGGCGCGGTTCGCGCTCGGCGTGGCTGTCGATCATCGGCTTCACCGCGGTGCTGTTCAACTTCACCATCGTGAACATGTTCTTCAAGGGCCTGCACGCGTACTCCGGCCTGAGCTGAGTCCCTTGTCGTCTCGAGTCCGTCCGTTTCGGACGTGCCTTGACACCACCCTGACGCGGGTCTAGCTTGTGACGCGGATGAACGCGTGCACTTGGGGGTCGCGCGAGTAAGCCGGTTCGGGGGAGCCGCAGTCGCGGGCGAGGGTGTGCCGGCGCTTTGTCAGAGTCACGACTTCGAGGCAGGCGCGATGATCAGGCTGAACAGCGGTGAGCGCTTTGGGCAGCGCCGCTTCCCGCGTCCGGTCCATGCGATCACGCGGCCTGCGCCCGGAGACGCTCGCGAAGCGCTGGGGAACGGGGCGCACGCGCTGTATGCGGCGACGCCCGACGCGCGGACCTTCCCTGACTGAGCCTGTTGTCGAGGGCGTTGGGGCGCCCTCGGCAGCTGTTCGTCCGCCGGACCGCTAGGCCGGGGCGGGCGACACCGCAAGCAGATCGCGCGGGTGCGCCACGCGTCGGCGCGCGACCGCGAACGTCGTCGCGATGAACGCCAGACCCGTCCAGATCAGCAGCCCGGCGACGCCGGCGCCGAGGCCCGCGGCATCCGTCAACGCGGCCAGCATCCCGTTGTAGGCAGGAGCGGTCGGCAGCAGGGACGCGAGGTCCGACAGCACGCCCGGCACGGTCGAGACCACTCCGGTCGCCACCGCGAGTACGCCGACGAGCGCCGCCAGCCAGCGGCCGGCGCCGCCGAAGACGGCGACGAGCGCCTGGTTCACTGCGGCGAAGGCGACACCCGCGACCACGCACAGCGCCGCGAACAGCGACCACTGTCCCCAGTCGTACGACGCCGCGAGCTGCACGACGCCGGCCACGAGAAGCCCCTGGAGGGCGCCGAGCGCAGCGGCGGGCGCGAGACCCCGGAAGGCGAGCAGCGCCGAGGGCGCGCGGGAGGTCAGCGCGCGTCGCGATGCGGCCTGCAGCGCGACGAACGTGCCCAGTCCTCCGAACCACAGCGCCAGCGTGGCCAGCAGCGGCACGGCGGACGCCCCGAACAGAGACGAGCCCAGGCCGTCGGTGGTGACCGGATCGGCGACGACCGCAGCGAGGCTCGTCGCATCGCTGTCGGTGTAGCTGGGCAGGGCCGTGGACGCCTGATCCAGGCCGTCCGCCAGCGTCGCCGTGCCGTCGGCGAGGGACCTCACGCCGCCGGCGAGGTCTGCGGCGCCGTCGGACAGCTGCGTCGCGCCGTCACTCACCTGGGATGCTCCCGACTGCAGTCCGCGGGATCCCTCCGCGGACTGCCCGACGCCCGATGCCAGTTGCGTGAGGCCGGTAGCGAGCGTGCGGGTCTGAGCGGCGGCCTCCGTCAGTCCGGCGCTCGTCTGCGACGTGAGCTGCTGGATGCCCGCCGCCGTGGGCGCCGCGTAGCCGCTCGCGGTGCCGGCGCTGGTGGCGGCGGCCACGGCGTCGGCGGTGGCGGTGCCCGCTGTGCCGGCCGCAGCCGACAGGTTTCCGCAGAAGGCCTCCGAGCCGCCTGCGGCCGCGCACTCGGCCGCCAGCCCGCCCAGCGTCTGCGCGAGCCCGCCCACGTTCTGAGCCAGGGCCGCGGTCTGCGACGCGGCGGTCGCCGCGTACGCCGCGGTGGCCTGCGCCGCTCCGACGAGCTCCTGGTTGTTCACCTGGGCGGCGGCGGTGTCCAGCCCGTCCGCGAGCTGGCCCGCTCCGCCGGCGGACGCGGCGGTTCCCGACGCGATCTGGTCGAGGCCCGAGGCGAGGGAGCCCGCGCCCGAAGCGAGCTGCGCGGCGCCCGAGCCGAGCTGCGCCGCGGCGTCTGGCAGCTGCGCCGCGCCGTCGGCCGTCTGCGTCGCCCCGTCGGCGAGCTGATGGGCGCCGGCCGCGGCTTCGCCGAGCTGGTCGCCGAGCGTCGTGAATCCGAGGAATACGTTCTCGAGGTACACCTGCGACAGCTGCCGGCCCATGATGGATGCCGCCGCCGATGTGACCTGCGCCGTGATGGCGTCGTCGACCACCTTGGAGTCGGGCGGAGTGGAGACCTCGATCGTCGCCTGCTCGGGGGTTCCGCCGGGAGCCGTCGAGGTGGCCGCGGCGGAGAAGTTCTCGGGGATCGTCACGACCGCCTGGTACGTGCCGTCGGCCAGGCCGGCAGCGGCGTCGTCGGCGTTGGAGATCGTCCACTCGAGGTTGCTCGCGATCTCGTCGGAGCCCTCGACCAGCCCCGCGGTGAGCTGGCGGCCGAGCGGCACCAGCTGATCGTCGATCGTGACCGGCTCGTCCTCGTTCACGATCGCCGCGCTCATGTTGTCGAGGCGCTCCGCGGGGTTGTACAGCGCGGCGACCAGGATGCCGCCGACCAGGACGGGCAGCAGCACCACGCCGATGAGCGTGAGCCAGGTGATCGGGCGCCGGGAACGGGCGCGTTCGATGGGGAGAGTCATGCGTCGACTCCTTCGGGGTCGGTCAGCACGAGCGTGTGCGCCGGGGTCGTGGCAGCGACGGAATCGGGCGGGCCGCCGCGTCTCAGTGCTCCGGAACGCGCGGCGATGTCGAGAACGGGGGCTGCGGGGCGTCCGGCCTCGGCGAGCAGCGCCCGTGCGGCATCCGGACGGGTCGACGCGACGACGAGCGTGAGGTCGGGGGTGGCGGCGACGGCATCCCGGAGCGCCGCGGCGGCCTGATCCTGCATCGAACCGGGGATCAGGGACTCGAGTCCGTCGATCACGAGGATCCGCGGACCGCCGTCCAGGGCACGACGCAGATCGCGGACGGGCTGTGCAGAGCCTTCGAGCAGGGCGACGCCGACGTGGGCGCGCACCCAGGCCTCACGGCCCGGCAGCAGATGGCCGCCGACGCGGGCGCGACCGTCGAGCGCCGCGCGGCCCGCCAGCGCCAGCAGGAGCGCGCGCGGCCCACGCGCATCCGCCGCCGTGACCACCAGGGCGCCGCCCGGTTCGACGCGCAGGGCGACGTCGTCGACCAGTCGCACGTCGCCCGCGCTGACGCCGACGCCCTCGGCCACCACCGCGGCGGTCGTCTCCGGCTCGGGCCAGTCGGTGAGCGCGAGCTCGCGCTGAACCGCCTCGCCTTCGATGTCGAAGTGCGGCAGCGTGCGCTCGAGCCACTTCGGCAGCCACCACGCCCGGTCGCCGAGAAGGGCCATGACAGCCGGGGTGAGCGTCATCCGCACGAGGAACGCGTCGATCAGGATGCCGACGGCCAGGCCGAGCGCGATCGGCTTGAGCGACGCGTCGCCCTCGGGGACGAACGCCGCGAACACCGCGAACATGATGAGGGCGGCAGCGGTGACCACGCGCGCAGAGGACGTGAAGCCGGTCTTGATGGCCGTTACGGCGATCGCACGGGCGTCCGCGGCGGTCGCACCGCTCCTGCGCGTGTGCACGTAGTCCTCGCGCATGCGCGAGACGAGGAAGACCTCGTAATCCATCGCGAGGCCGAACAGCACGCCCATGAGCACGATCGGCATGAAGCTGATGATCGGTCCGGTGCGCGTGACGTGCAGGAGCTCGGCCAGCCAGCCCCACTCGAACACCGCCGCGACCACGCCGAACGCTGCGGCGACCGAGAGCAGGTACCCGAGCGCGGCCTTGATCGGCACGGCGATCGAACGGAAGACGATCGTCAGCAGCACCAGCGAGAGTCCGACGACGAACACGCCGAACGGGATCAGGGCGGCGCCGAGCTGGTCGGAGATGTCGATTGCGACAGCCGTGAAGCCGGTGACCTTCACGTCGATGCCGTACTCATCGAGCCAGCGGTCGTGCTGCGCCCGCAGCTCGCGCACGAGCTCGGCCGTGGCGGGGTCGTCGGGCGCGGTCGTGGGGATGAGCTGCACGATTCCCGTGTCGGCCGTCTCGTTGGGGGTCGCGAGCGCGACGAGCTCGACGCCCGGGAGGCTCTCCACGTCGTCGGCCAGGTCGCTCATCAGGCCCAGCGGGTCGGTGGAGGTCACGATCGTGCCGGTCAGCACGATCGGACCGTTGAATCCCGGGCCGAACTCTTCGGCGACGAGGTCGTAGCTCTGCCTCGCTTCGTTGTCTTCGGGGAGCATGCCCGCGTTCGGCAGGGCGAGCGTGAGACTCGCGGCGGGGATCGCCATGATGCCGAGCGTCAGCACGACGGCGACCGTCGTGAGGACCGGGTGCTTCGTCACGAGCCCGACCCAGCGCGCGGCGAACCCGCGTCTCGGGGCGGCGTGCGCCTCCCCGGTCCCTGAGCTCGTCGAAGGGCGGCGCTTGGGCCGCCCGGCGACGCGGCCCTTGAGGAAGCCGAGCATCGCAGGGGTGAGGGTGAGCGCCACGACCACGGCGATCGCCACGGCGACGGCCGCGGCGATGCCCATCGTGGTGAGGAACGGGATGCCGGCGAATGAGAGTCCGATGAGCGCGATGAGCACCGTCACGCCGGCGAAGACGACGGCCGAGCCGGCGGTGCCGGTGGCGCGCGCGGTGGACTCCTCGGGGTCCACTCCCGCGCGCACCTGGTCCTGATGTCGCGCGACGATGAACAGCGCGTAGTCGATGCCGACCGCGAGCCCGAGCATGAGCGCCAGGAGGGGCGTCGTCGAAGAGATGCTCGCGAACGCCGTCGAGAGGAAGATGAGCGCGATCGACAGACCGACCCCGATGATCGCGGTGAGCAGAGGCAGCCCGGCGACCACGAACGAACGGAAGGTCACGATCAGGACGAGCAGGGCGATCAGCAGACCGATCGCCTCGGTGATCGTCACGCCGGGAACGGAGAGGGCGAACAGGTCGCCTCCGAGAGCGACCTCCGACCCGGCGGGCAGCTCTGCGCGCAGCTCGGCGGCCACGTCCTGCAGCGCGGTCTTCGTGCCGGGCGGCACGTCGGTCGCCTGGCCGTCGAACTGCATCCGGACGATCGCGGCATCCCCGTCTTCGGAGATCTGGCCGTTGACGATCTCGCTGAACGGGTCCGTGACGGCGAGGATGCCCTCGAGATCCTCGAGCTCGGCGATCGTGCCGGCGATCTGGTCCGCGTAGGGCTCGCCCTCGATCGGAGCGCCGTCGGCCGTCACGATGATCATCTGAGCGCTCGTGCCGCTCGCCTGGGGGAACGTGCGGTTCAGCTGCTCGATGCCCGCCTGGGACTCCGTACCGGGGATGGAGAAGGAATTGTCCGTGCCCTGCCCGAGGATGACGGCGCCCAAGCCGCCGAGGCCGAGCAGCAGCACCCATGCGATGAGGACACGCCAGGAGTGGCGGTACGACCATCGGCCGAGCGCATAGAGAAGAGTGGACACAGCGCCTCCGCGGACAGACCGAGTTCAGGAATCAGGCAGGATGGATACAGCGCTGTATCGGATACATGAGTGTATCGTAGGGCGCGCCGCAGAGCTCAACCTGAGTACTGCGTGTGTGTTTCGACGTCGCCGCGGCGTCCGGGAAGAGAAGCGATGACCGATACCGTCAATCCGCCGGCCGGCGGGTCGACCTCGCGCCGCCGCGAGGCCACTCGCCGCAAGCTGCTGGATGCCGCTGCCCAGGTGTTCGCCGAGGAGGGTCTGGACGCGGCATCCGTCGAGGCGATCTGCGAGAGGGCCGGATTCACGCGCGGCGCCTTCTACTCGAACTTCGAGACGAAGGACGAGCTGTTCCTCGAGCTGGCGGGGCGGGTCGCGCGGGCTCGGGTCGACTCCGTGCGCGAACGCGTCGCCCGGCTCGAGAGCGACGGCGGCCTGACCGAGGTCGCCACCGATGCGCTCGCGATCGTCGAGCAGGTTCTCGACGTCTCGGGCGACGATCGGCTGGCGATCCTGCTCATGAGCGAGATCCGCATCCACGCGCTGCGGGATCCGCAGCTGGGCGCGGCGTACCTCGCTCAGGACGCCGAGATGCGGGCGAGCGTCGCGCAGATCATCACCGACATCGCCGACGCCAAGCTGCTGCGCTTCCGGATGCCGGCCGACCAGGTCGCACGGCTCATGCTCACCGTGTGGGAGAGCGAGTCCGTTCGCGCGACGATGGCGGGCCTGGACTACGAGGCGGTGTGCCGGCGCACGAGCGAGGAGCTCGCCCGCGTCGCACAGCTCGTCATCGAGTCGCCGCAGGGCTAGATGCGCTCGAGCTCCGAGTGGCACCGCGCGATCCGCGCGTGCCACCACTCGCGTCGGTCCTCGGATGCCGCGTGCCGATCGAGCAGTGAGCCGTCGGGCGTGACGCGGCCCACAGGCAGCGCGCCGCCCTGCGGAACGAGCTCCGGCGAGACGATGTCGGCCGCGAGCAGTGCGGCGGTGCCGAGGCCGCAGTCGTAATCCAAGTCGGGCAGGGAGGCCGCGAGCGCAACCCCCATCGCCAGCCCGACAGATGTGTCGAGGGCACTCGAGACGACCGCCGGCAGGCCCGCCTCGGCGACGATTCGCAGCGCGCGCCGGACGCCGCCGAGAGGCTGGGCCTTGACGACGATGATGTCGGCCGCGCCGGCACGGGCGACGGCGATCGGGTCCTGCGCCTTGCGCACGCTCTCGTCGGCCGCCAGGGGGATGCCGAGGTACTTCACGCGGCGGTGCAGCTCGGCGAGTTCGTCGATCGACGCGCAGGGCTGCTCGACGTACTCGAGGTCGAATTCGGCGAGCGCGTGGATCGCGTGCTCGGCTTCATCGAGGTTCCATACGCCGTTCGCGTCGACACGGATCCGCCCCTCCGGTCCCATGAGCGCCCGCACCTCGCGCACGCGCGCGACGTCGTCCGCGAGCCGCTGACCGGGCTCGGCCACCTTGACCTTCGCGGTCCGGCATCCGTCGAACCGAGCCAGGATGCCGGAGACCCGCGCCGGCTCCACCGCGGGAACCGTCGCGTTCACGGGGATCGAGTCGCGCCTGCGCGGCGGGGTCGGCATCCAGCCGTAGTCGAGCGCGGCCGCCAGCCACGCCGAGGCCTCGGCGTCGTCGTACTCGAGGAACGGCGAGAATTCGGTCCACCCCTCGGGCCCTTCGAAGAGCACCGCCTCGCGGACATCGACCCCCCGGAACCGCGTCACGAGCGGCAGCGAGACGACTCGGGCCGTTGAGAGCAGGTCGGAGAGGGCGGGGAGGGATGCAGCGGCGTCGGTGCTCACTTGACCCATCCTGCCCGCCCTCCGGTGGACTTGCCCCATATGTCACGACGCGCGCGCGTGTCGTGACATATGGGCATGGTCGCATCATAAGAATGTGTGCTTGACGTTAGTGTGTGACACACAGTACAGTGTGACCCATGAGAGAGACTGAAGCGCTCGAGACCCACCTGCAGGAGCTGCGGCGCGGCACGGCGGTGCTGGCCTGCCTGCGGCTGCTCGCAAAGCCGGGCTACGGCTACGGCCTGCTCGAAGAGCTCAGCGCGCGCGGATTCGAGACCGACGCGAACACGCTGTACCCCCTGCTGCGCCGGCTCGAGAAGCAGGGACATCTCACGAGCGAGTGGAACACCGACGAGGCCCGGCCCCGCAAGTTCTACCGCACCAGCGTGGCCGGCGCCCGCCTGGCCGCTGCGCTCACCCACGACTTCCAGGCGATCGCGGCGGCGATCGACGCACTGCCTCACGCCATCCAAGAACACGAGGACTGACATGAACACCACGACTCTCACCGACCGCTAC
The DNA here is from genome assembly GCA_963750955.1 of uncultured Actinomycetota bacterium. Classification (GTDB taxonomy): domain Bacteria; phylum Actinomycetota; class Actinomycetes; order Actinomycetales; family Microbacteriaceae; genus Microbacterium. Next base: position 159,693 of record CAVVSI010000004.1, on the reverse strand, counting down.
GTGGACGCCGCGATGCGAACGGTTCCCGACAAGCAGCGGGACGATCTCGGCGCCGAACTGCGGGCGTCGATCGACGACCAGGTCGAGGCCCGCGTCGTCGCCGGCGAACCGCAGGATGCTGCCGAGCGCGCGGTGCTCACGGAGCTCGGCGACCCCGACAAGCTCGCCGCGCAGTACACCGACCGACCGCTGTGGCTCATCGGACCGCGCTACTACCTCACCTGGTGGCGCCTGACCACGCTGTTGTGGGCGATCGTGCCTGCGTGCGCCGCGTTCGGCGTGGCGCTCGCCCAGACTCTCGCGGGTGCGACCTTCGGAGAGATCGTCGCCTCCGTATGGAGTGTGGCGCTCTCCGTGGTCGTGCACGTGGGCTTCTGGACGACCCTCGTGTTCTTCATCGTGGAGCGCTCGGCCAGGTCCGCCGACACCGGCATCGTGAAGACCTGGTCGCTCGATGACCTGCCCGAACCCCACCAGCGCGGTGCAGGCCTGACCGACCTGGTCGCCTCGCTGATCTTCCTCGCCGTCGCGGCCGGGGCGATCCTGTGGGACCACTTCATCGGTTTCGGCTACACGTCCGACGGCTGGGTGTCGTTCCTGGCGCCCGGGCTGTGGCCCTGGTGGATCGGCGCGCTGTTCGTGCTCATGGTGCTGGAGGCGCTCCTGGCGATCTCGGTGTATGCGAAGGGGCGATGGGACACCGGCTCCGCCACGGTGAACCTCGTGCTCAACATCGTGGTCGCAGGCGGAGCGCTGTGGCTGCTGTCGCAGCAGCTGCTGATCAACCCCGAGTTCTTCCCGGCCCTGCTGCCGGCGGACTCGGCGCAGACCGTGTACCCGATCGTGACCACGGTGTTCGGATTCGGCATCGCGGCGATCGCGGTGTGGGACAGTGTGGACGGCTTCCTCAAGGCGGGCCGTGCCGGCCGCGGCGCATTCCGCCCGGCTTAGGCTCGATGGATGCTCACCGATACCCCCGTCCGGCTGGGCGTCCAGCTCCAGCCCCAGCACGTCACCTATCCGCAGATGCGCGACGCCGTCCGCCGGCTGGAGGACCTGGGCGTGGACATCCTGTTCAACTGGGACCACTTCTTCCCCCTCTCGGGCGATCCGGATGGTCTGCACTTCGAGTCCTGGACGATGCTCGGCGCCTGGGCCGAGCAGACGGAGCGGGTGGAGTTCGGCGCGCTGGTCAACTGCAACAGCTACCGCAACCCCGACCTGCAGGCCGACATGGCCCGGACGATCGACCACATCAGCGCCAAGGGCGGTGAGGGCCGCTTCATCTTCGGCACCGGCTCGGGGTGGTTCGAGAAGGACTACGACGAGTACGGCTACGAGTTCGGCACGCCGGGCACGCGATTGAACGACCTGGCGGAGGGGCTCGCCCGGATCCACGCCCGATGGGATGTGCTCAACCCCGCGCCCACCCGCAAGATCCCGGTCATGATCGGCGGATCCGGAGAGCAGAAGACGCTGCGGCTCGTCGCGCGGTACGCCGACTACTGGCACAGCTTCGTGCGCCCCGAGGGACTCGCGCACAAGCTGTCCGTCATCGAGAAGTGGGCGGAGCGGGAGGGCCGCGACACGTCGAACCTGATCCTCTCCAACGAGCTGCAGCGCCGCGGCCGCGAAGTCGCGGACCGGCTGTTCGACGGAGGCGTGCGACTGTTCACGCTCGGATTCCCCGGCCCGGACTACGACTACGGCACCGTGCGGTCCTGGCTCGCCTGGCGGGACGCCAAGAACGGCTGACCGGCCCTCGCGAGCCGGCATCCCGCGGACGAGCCGGCATGTCGCGTCTGCACGCCGGATGCCGGCTCGTCCGGTGGGTGGCGGCCCGTCGGGGATGAGCCGGCCCGAGCGGCGAGGACTCCATCGGATCCGCGTCGCCGCATGACGCACTGGCGTGTCCCGATGCGGGTCCGAGGCTAGAATCACGCGGTGACCGACCCGTCTGCCGCGCTCCGCTTCGCCCTCGACATCGAGGGGATCGCCCGGCCGTCGAGGGCGCAGGCACTGCTGGACGCGCTGCGCACCCGCGTCGTCATCGCGGACGGCGCGATGGGCACCCAGCTGCAGGAGCACGACCCGACCCTCGAGGACTACGAGCAGCTCGAGGGGTGCAACGAGATCCTCAATGTGAGCCGACCCGACATGATCGGCGCGATCCACGATGCGTATCTCGCCGTGGGTGTGGATGCCGTCGAGACCAACACGTTCGGCGCGAATTGGTCGAACCTCGGCGACTACGGCATCGAGGACCGGATCACCGAGCTCGCCGTCGCCGGCGCCCGAATCGCCCGCGAGCGGGTCGAGGCGTCAGCGCGAAGTCTTCCGCGGGAACCCCGTTCACGCGGCACACGACCTGGTCGCCGTACTCCTCGGTGCCCTCGAGCGTGAGGCCCGCTTCGTCGAGGGCCTCTCAAGCGGCGATCGGCTCGTCGGTGTCGATGCACGTCGATCCGGCAGGCCCGTTCTCGGCGGCGAGGTCGCCCGTCTCGACGACGACCCGCACGCCCGCGCACTCGCCGGAGTCGGCGGCGGCCGACGCCGAGGCCGAGGCTGCGGGCGTAGGCTCCCCGGCGGGCGTGGGGGAACAGGCGGAGAGAGCGAGCAGGAGAGCGGCCGCGGCGGCGGTCACGAAAGCGCGAGGGGTCGAATTCACCGCTCCAGCGTAGGACGCCGACCCCGGGGCGCCCCTCGCATGACGCTCTGCGACGGGCGCCGCCGCCGTAGGCTGTGTCGGTGAGCGTTTCCGAGCTGTTCGACGAGAACGAATGGTCCCCGTTCCCCCTCCAGACGCCGCTGGCGCGTCGCCCGGAGCCTCTGGGGTCGGGGGCCCGACCGGCCCCCGGCGCCGAGGCCTACACCGACATCACCGCCCACGTGTCGACTGACGGACGCATCGCGCGCATCGCGTTCAACCGGCCCGAGGTGCGCAACGCGTTCCGTCCGCACACCGTGGACGAGCTGTACCGTGCTCTCGACGATGCCCGGCAGGATCCGCGAATCGGCGTGGTGCTGCTCACCGGCAACGGTCCGAGCGCGAAGGACGGCGGCTGGGCCTTCTGCTCCGGCGGCGACCAGCGCATCCGCGGGCGAGCGGGTTACCAGTATGCAGAACCGGCCGCCGAGGGATCGGCCGGGGCAGCTCCGGGACCCGCAGCCGCCCGGCGGGATCCCAGCCTGTCGGCGCTCGGACGCCTGCACATCCTCGAGGTCCAGCGCCTCATCCGCTTCATGCCGAAGGTCGTCATCGCCGTGATCCCGGGGTGGGCGGCGGGCGGCGGCCACTCGCTGCACGTGGTCTGCGATCTCAGCATCGCCAGCCGCGAGCACGGTCGCTTCAAGCAGACCGACGCCGACGTGGGCTCCTTCGACGCCGGCTACGGCTCGGCGTACTTCGCGCGGCAGATCGGCCAGAAGTTCGCCCGCGAGGTGTTCTTCCTGGCCGAGGAGTACTCCGCCGAGCGCGCGTACGAGATGGGAGCGGTCAACCGCGTCGTCCCGCACGCCGAGCTCGAGCGCGAGGCCCTCGCGATGGCGCGGACGATCCTCACCAAATCGCCCACCGCGATCCGGATGCTCAAGTTCGCCTTCAACGCGGTCGACGACGGGATGGCCGGCCAGCAGGTGTTCGCGGGTGAGGCCACTCGCCTCGCCTACGGCACCGACGAGGCCGTCGAGGGACGCGACTCGTTCCTCGAGAAGCGCGATCCCGACTGGTCGCCGTACCCCTGGCACTACTAGCCATGCGGCTCGAACCCGTCATCGCCGACGACCCGCGCGACATTCTGCGCGGCCTTCGCGGTGCGCTGCATGGCGCCGGTCCCGCCCTGGGACTGGGTCTGGTGAACGACCTCCCCGCGGAGGTGCGGGCCGGAACGGCGGTCGTCGTCACGACGTCGGGTTCGACCGGCGTGCCCAAGAGCGTCATCCTGAGCCGGGATGCCCTCACCGCGAGCGCGCTCGCGACCGCCGCGCGGATCGGCGACGGCGCGTGGCTGCTCGCTCTGCCGGCGAGCTACGTCGCCGGTCTGCAGGTGCTCGTGCGATCGATCGTGGCGGACCGCGAACCGGCCTGGCTCACCGGCTCCTTCACTCCGCAAAGCTTCTCCGCCGCAGCGCTCACGATGGTCTCCACCGACCGCGGGGAACGCGTGCCGACATATACATCCCTCGTGCCGGCGCAGCTGACGAAGCTGCTGGATGCCGCGGCCGGTGACGGCACGGTGCTGGCCGCGCTGCGCTCGTTCGAGACGATCCTGGTCGGCGGGCAGGCCATCGCCGCGGCGACCCTCGAACGCGCCCAGGATGCGGGTGTCCGTGTCGTGCGAACCTACGGATCGACCGAGACGAGCGGCGGATGCGTCTACGACGGCAGACCTCTCCGGGGTGTGTCGGTGCGGATCAGCGACGGCGAGGTGCTGGTCGCGGGGCATACGCTCGCGGAGGGCTACCTGGGGGACTCGGCCGCCACCGAGGCGGCGTTCGTCCACGACGACGACGGCCGCCGCTGGTACCGCACCGGCGACGCCGGCATCATCGAGGACGACATCCTCCGCGTACGCGGCAGGATCGACAACGTGATCGTCTCAGGCGGCGTGAACGTGTCGCTCGACCGAGTGGAACGGATCGTCCGCACGATCGCCGGTCTCGAGTCCGCCGTCGTGGTCGGGGTCTCCGATCAGCGCTGGGGAGAGGCGTCCGTCGTCGTCGTGCCGCGCGGAGAGGCGCTGCGCCGCAGCGAGTCGGTCCAGCTCGCGGAGGCGCGCGAGGCGGTGTCCGAGCAGATCGGCGCGCACGCCCGCCCGCTGCGGCTGGTGCTCGTCGACGATCTCGCCCTGCTGCCGAGCGGCAAACCCGACCGCGAGACGATCCGTGCCGCCGTGGCCGCCCTGCACTGAGTCGGCTCAGGCCGACGCCGGCGGACCGGTGTCCACCACGCAGAACCGATTGCCCTCGGTGTCTTCCAGCACGACCCAGTCGGCGTCGTCGGGGTAGCCGTTCCAGTCCACGTCACGTGCGCCGAGGCCTTTCAGCCGCTCGATCTCGGCCGCCTGGTCGTCGGCATAGAGATCGAGGTGGATGCGGGGCGGGTAGCTCTGGGGATAGCCGGTGACCGACAGCGCGAGGCTGGCACCGGGGGCATCCCATCCCTCCTTATAGGGCGGATCGAGGATCACCCAGTCGTCGGACGGCGGTCGGCGGTCGACGTAGCCCAGCGCCGCCCGCCAGAAGTCGCCGGCGCGCGTGATGTCCTCGACCGTCAGCACGATCGTTCCGATGCTCAGCATTCCGCCATTCTCTGTCTCCGGTCGGCTCGTCGCCAGGGGCGCCTCCGCGCGGGCGCGACTCGCCGGACGACGTAGGATGACTGCTCGTGGCAGGCACCCCCAGCAAGAAGCGCAAGCGTCCCGGTCCTCGCAAGCAGCCCCCTCGCGGCAATCCGCAGAGAGTGCACGAGTCGCGCGACCCGCGGCACATCGAGAAGGCGACCACGCGCGACTGGATCTCGGCCGCCCGCCTGCGGACGCTGCCGCTCGCGATCACTCCCATCCTCATCGGCACGGGCGCGGCGATCCTCGTCGACGGGCTCTTCCACTGGGTGATCGCACTGTTCTGCCTTCTCGTGTCGGTCAGCCTGCAGATCGCCGTCAACTTCGCGAACGACTACAGCGACGGCATCCGCGGCACCGACGACCACCGCGTGGGTCCCGCGCGCCTGACCGCGTCGAAGAAGGCGTCGCCGCGTGCCGTGCTCACCGCCGCGCTGCTGTTCTTCGCGATCGCCGCGGTCGCGGGGCTCGCCCTCGTCATCCGCACCCAGCAGTGGTGGCTGCTGCTGGTGGGCGCCGCCTGCATCGTGGCCGCGTGGTTCTACACCGGCGGGAAGAAGCCGTATGGGTATTACGGCCTCGGCGAGCTGTTCGTCTTCGTCTTCTTCGGGCTCGTCGCGACGGCAGGCACCACCTTCGTGCAGGTGCTGGCCGTGCCGCAGGAGGCGTGGTTCGGCGGCGTCGGCGCGGGCCTGCTCGCCTGCGCGGTGCTGCTGGCGAACAACCTGCGCGACATCGAGCAGGACCGCGCGGCGGGCAAGCGCACCCTGACGGTGCTGATCGGCCGCCGGGGGACGCGCATCCTGTTCACGGTCTTCGTCCTGGCGCCGTTCGCGATCGCCGCCTACCTCGCGCTGTTCTTCCCGATCGCCTGGCTCACGATGCTTGCGCTGCTGGCGGCGATCCCGGCGATCCTGATCGTCTGGACGTATCGGCTGCCGCGTGAGCTCGTGGTCGCCCTCAGCATCACCTCGCTGACGTCAGTCGCCTACGGGGCGTTCCTCATGTGGGCGTTCATCGGCTGAGGTCTTCGGCGCTGGGGCGCTCGCGGTGCCGTCGGCGGCGGCATCCTCGACGTCCTCGTCCGATCGCGTGTCGCGCGCCTGCGTGCGACGCTCGGCGAGTCCGGTCGTGACCTCGGTGAGCGGGCGGCGCAGGAACAGCAGCGAGAGGCTCAGCCCGATGAGGGCGGCGAAGATCGCGGCGAGCCAGTACAGCTCGCGGAAAATCGGGAACAGCATGAGGATGCCGAAGGGCACGAGGAACGCGAGCAGCCTGAGCACCGAGTAGACGACGGCGGAGCGGGCTTTCACCCCCCAAGCCTAGAACGCCCGCGTCTCGGTCCGGTCACGGGGGAGCCGCGCGGTCGTTGCGCGCCTAGGATGGAACCGTGACGCGAGTGCTGCTTATTCTGGCGCTGGTCCTGACCGCGTTCTGGGTCTACACCATCGTCGACTGCAGTGTGCAGCCCGCCAATCGGCACCGCGGTGTGAGCAAGCCGATCTGGATCCTGATCGTGATCTTCCTGCCCGTCCTGGGCGGCCTGCTGTGGCTCACGGTCGGCCGGGTGCGCCGCTCCACGATCGTCGCCCGTCGTGCCCCCGACGACGACCCGGAGTTCCTCGAGAAGATCGGCACCCTGAGCGATCAGGACGAGCGGATCCGCCGCCTCGAGGAGGAGCTCGCGCTGCTGGACGCCGAGGACGACGATCCGCGGTGGACCGACCCCGGAAGCTCCGCCCCGACCGGACCGCCCGCCGCCGGCGCCCCGGCGGCAGGTGCACCGACGACGGGCGCTCCGGCGCCCGGTGCTCCGGCATCCGGCGCACCGGCACCAGAGGCGCCCGCACGCGGCACCGATCGTCCCACGGATGGCGACGACGACACCCGCGGTCAGCGCGGCGCCGTCAGCTAGTCGTGGTGGGGGAAGACGACCCGCGACCGAGCCCCGCGCCGGCGACGGATGCTGCCGCTGCGCTGCTGTGCGCGCTCGTGGAGCTCGGCATCCGGCACATCGTCCTCAGCCCGGGGTCGCGGTCGCAGGCCCTCGCGCTCGTGGCCGCTGAGCTGGAGTCGCGTCGCGCCCTGAGCCTTCATGTGCGGATCGACGAGCGGGTCGCCGGCTTCACCGCGCTCGGCATCGGCCGTGAGACGCGGATGCCGGCAGTCGTGATCTGCACGTCGGGCACCGCCGCGGCCAATCTGCTGCCCGCCGCACTCGAGGCCCACCACGCCGGGGTGCCGCTCCTGCTGCTCACGGCCGACCGCCCGCCCGAGCTGCGTGGCGTCGGAGCGAACCAGACCACGCGCCAGCTGGGTATGTTCACGCCCAGCACGCGGCTCGAGGCCGACCTGCCGGTGCCCGACACCGGCGACTCCGAGGGCGACGGCGAGCAGAGCCTGATGCTGCGCCAGGTCGCCGCCGAGGCTGTGGCGGCGGCCTTGGGCGAGGGCACCCGCGCACCGGGACCGGTGCATCTGAACCTGCCCTATCGCGAGCCGCTGGGCGGTGACCTTCCGGCGTGGCTCGGCGTGCCGACCGCGGAGCTGACCGCCGTCACGGAGGTCGACCTCGATGCCGCCCCGGTCGACGAGCCGACCGAGGAGGAGGTCTCGGGCGCGCTGTACCAGGGCGGCGGTGGCATCGGCGAGGCCGACCTGCCCACCGAGCCCGAAAAGCTGCCGCACGTGCTCGAGCACGGACCCCGCACGATCGTGCTCGCCGGAGCGGATGCCGGGCCGGATGCCGAGACCCTCGCCCATCTCGGGGCATGGCCGCTCGTCGCCGAGATCGTGAGCGGGGCGCGGTTCGGCCGCAACCTCGTGCACGGCTACCGTCGGCTGCTCGCCGACGCCCTGCTCGGCGGGCGCATCGAGCGCGTCGTCGTGCTCGGGCATCCGACGCTGAGCCGCGAGACCACCGCGATCCTGTCCGACCCGGAGGTCGAGGTGCTGGCGGTCCGCGGTCCGGGTGAGCCGCTCAACCTCAACGGATCGACGGTCGCCGTCGACGCGGTCGCCGTGGCTCCCGGCGAGCCCGACCGCGAATGGCTGGGTGCGTGGCTGCGGGCGTCGCGTGCGGCATCCGTCGACCTCGCACCGCCCGCGCCCGACGTCGACGGCCTCTCCTCCGGCGTCCCCGCGGAGCGCCTGGGCGCGATCCGGAGCGAGCTCGCCGCGATCCGTGCACCTCTCGACCGCGCCGCACTGGTCGACGCGGTGTGGCGCGCCACCTGGCCGCACGATCGGCTGATGTTCGGCTCGTCGCGCCTCGTTCGGGTGGCCGACGCGCTGCTCGGCGGCAAGAAGGTGCCCGTGCACTCCAATCGCGGGCTCGCCGGAATCGACGGCACGGTCAGCACCGCGACGGGGATCGCCCTCGCCTCGCAGACCGGTGATCGGCCGGGCGTGACCCGCGTCGTGCTCGGCGACCTTGCGCTGCTGCACGATGTGGGCGCGATGCTGCTGCCCCCCGACGAGGATGAGCCCCGCATCCAGGTGATCGTGGGCAACGACGGCGGCGGGACGATCTTCGACGACCTCGAGGTCGCATCCGTCGCCGGTCGCGCGGCCATGGACCGCGTGCTGTACACACCGCACTCGACCCGGCTCGAGCACCTCGCGCTCGCCTACGGGTGGGAGTACACGCGGGTCACGACCCGCTCGGCGCTCGATCAGGCGCTCACGGCGCCGGTCGGCGGGCGGCAGCTGATCGAGGTTCCCCTGCCGCGCTGAGGCCGGCATCCGCAATGATGGGCTCCATGAGCCGGAGCAGCGGAGCGAACTGGTCGGACGAGGTCTCGGAGCTTCTGCGGGCGGGCGACGGCTTCGCGCTCTCGACGGTGGACCCGGACTCGACTCCCGGGTACGCGGCCGACAAGGGCGCCGCCGAGCAGGATCTGGCCGCGGGCGCCGCAGATCTGGACGAACTGCAGGAGCGCCTGTACGCGCAGAGCCGGGGTGAGGCGTCGGATGCCGCGGTGCTGCTGCTTCTGCAGGCGATGGACTCCGCGGGCAAAGGCGGCGTCATCCGGCACGTCGTGGGGTCGGTCGATCCGCAGGGGATCCTTCTGACGGCCTTCAAGAAGCCCACGCCCGACGAGCTCGCGCACGACTTCCTGTGGCGGGTGGAGCAGCGCCTGCCGCAGCCGGGGTTCATCGGCGTCTTCGACCGGTCGCAGTACGAGGACGTGCTGATCGGCAGAGTGCGCGCGCTCGCCGCGCCCGAGGAGATCGAGCGGCGGTACGGCGCGATCAAGGACTTCGAGAAGCGCGTGTCGGATGCCGGAACCCGCATCGTCAAGGTCATGCTGCACATCTCCTACGACGAGCAGCGCGAGCGGCTCATGGAACGCCTCGAGCGACCCGACAAGCACTGGAAATACAACCCCGGCGACATCGACGAGCGGGCGCGATGGCCGCAGTACATGGACGCCTACCAGACCGTGTTCGAGCGCACGTCGACCTCCTACGCGCCGTGGCACGTCGTGCCCGCGAACCGCAAGTGGTACGCCCGTTTGGCGGTTCAGCAGCTCCTGCTGGGGGCGCTGCGCGAGATCGACCCGCAGTGGCCGGCGGCGACCTTCGACGTTGAGGCGGAGAAGAAGCGGCTCGCCGCGACGTAGGTTCCCGGTCCTGCTCATCCTCATCGATGTGTCGTATGCGCAGGACTTCCGCGGTGTGTCGCCTGCAGATAGGGCACGTCGACGGGGGTGCTTAGGCTGAGGCGGTGACCCGCTCCACCGATCCCGTTCACCAGATCGCCGATCGATACGTCGCGGAGCTCGCTGCCCACGAGCCCGACGCCGCTCAGGCCGCCGGACTGCCATCGCCGGGACCGCTGGCCGACATCGGTCCGGACTGGTTGCAGCGCAAGTATGCGCTGCAGGGTGAGACGCTCGCCGCGCTCGAGGACCTGACGACCGACGCCGGCGACCCGACGCTGCGCGCCGCGCTCACGGAGCGGCTCGAACGCGAGCGGCTGCTCTTCGACACCGGGTTCACCCCGCGGCTCGTGGCGGGGCTCGCCAGCCCGGTCCACCTGATCCGCTACGCGATCGAAGGCCTGATCGTCACCGCCGATGACGCGGGCGAAGAGCTCGTCGCCCGGCTCGAAGCAGTGCCCTCCGGCGTGGCGCAGTACATCGACAGCCTGCGCTGGGCGCGCGACCACGCCGACCGATTCACCGGCGGCGGCATCGCACCGGTGCGCCAACTCGACACGCTGGCCGGGCAGCTCGACCTGTGGGCCCGCTCCGACTGGTTCGGATCGATTCCGATCGACGACGCGGTGGATGCCGCCACCCGGGCCCGGGTCCGCGTTGCGGCCGACCGCGCGAACGCCGCGCTGACCGAGCTCGCCGACGTCCTCCGCGACGAGCTGCGCCCGGTCGCTCCCACGGTCGACGGCGTGGGAGCACAGGTCTACGCCGATCTCGCGGCGGCGATGCTGGGTGCCCGCATCGATCTCGCCGACACCTATGCGTACGGCTGGAGCGAACTCGAGCGACTCGTCGCGGCGGCGCGCGCCCTTGCCGCGGAGCTGGGCGGGACGGGGGACGACCCGGTGCGCAGCGCCGCCACGCTCCTGGATGCCGACCCGAGCTACCGGCTGGACGGAGTCGATGCCATCCGAGGCTGGCTCGAGCAGCGCGTCGACGAGACGATGGATGCCCTCGCGACCGCCTTCGACCTGCCGCCCGGCATCCGGAATGTGGAATGCGTCGTCGCGGAGGCGTCCACCGGGGTCGTCTACTACACGCCCGCGCCTCCCGACGGGTCGGTGCCCAGCCGGATCGTGTGGACGATCCCGAGCGGCGTGCCGGAGGCCGCGACGTGGCAGGAGGTCTCGAGCGTGCACCACGAGGGGCTTCCCGGCCATCACCTGCAGTTCGTCTTGACCGCATCGTACGCGGACCTGCACCCGTGGCAGCGGCACCTCTGCCACATCCACGGCTACGCCGAAGGCTGGGCGCACTACGCCGAGCAGCTCGCCGACGAGCTCGGTCTCATCCGCGACCCCGCCGAACGGCTCGGACTGCTGCTCGGACAGATCTGGCGCTCGGTGCGCATCGTCGCCGACATCGGGCTGCACACCGGGTGGGCGATTCCGCCCAACCACCTCGTGGTCGAGTCGACGTGGTCGCCCGAACTCGCGCAGCGGATGCTGGTGGACCTTGCCCTGGTTGAGGCGCATCTGGCCGGCTTCGAGGTGGACCGCTACTTCGGCTGGCCCGGGCAGGCGCTCGCCTTCAGGGTGGGTGCCCGCCTCTGGAACGAGGCCCGCGAGGCTCGGGCCGCTGCGGACGGCGACGCCTTTTCGCTGCGCGAGTTCCACCGCGACGCGCTCGCGCTGGGCCCGATGGGACTGGAGCCGCTGCGCGCCCGGCTGCTGGGTCGATCCGAGCGCTGAGCGGCGATCGGGCAGGAGCTCAGCGCGCGAGCTGAGGCAGCACCTCGCGGCCGAGCAGCGCGATGCCCTCGGCTGAGTCGATGCCGTGCGGCGTGCCGAACTCGATCCGGTCCACGCCCGCCGCGATCAGGCGGTGAGCCTGGACTGCGATGTCGTGGGGCGTGCCCGAGAAAGCGAAGAGGTCGAGCACGTCCCGCGGTACGAGCCGCCCCGCCGCGTCGCGGTCGCCGTCCGACAGCCGGGCGCGGATCGCCGGCAGCAGGTCTTCGGGCAGATCGACCGTGGGGTCGAGGGCGGCCACGACATCCAGGTACATCGCCACTTCGCGGCGCGCGTGCCGGCGTGCGGCATCGCCGTCGCGGTCGACGACGGTGACGGCTCCGAGCACCACTCCGACGGCATCCACGGGGCGGCCGACGCGGTCGAGCCCACGCCGCAGGCGCTGCCGGACGACGTCGACCATCGCAGGGTTGGCGCTGCCGCCCACTTTCACCTCGTCGGCGAGTTCGCCGGCGAGGGCCATGCCGAGCGGTCCCCACGAGCCGATCAGGATCGGCGCGCGTGACCGCTCGACCGGGTAGCGCAGCCGCACGCCCGGCCCGACGCGGAACGCGGTGCCTTCGTAGCCGAGGCCATCCCCGCCGAGCAGCGTCTCGATCACGCCGATCGCATCCCGCAGGTGCGTGATCGGCTGGGCCGCCTCGAGCCCGATCGCGTCGAGCCATGACCCCTTGGCGAGTCCGAGGTACGCACGACCCGAGGAGGCGGCATCCACCGCGGCGAACTGGCCCGCGATCTCGTACGGATGCAGCGTGTACGGGTTCCAGCACGCGCAGCCGAGGCGGACGCGCGAGGTCGCGCCCGCCATCTCGAGCAGCGCCGCGATCGGCGGCTGGTAGAGCAGATCCGAGAAGACGCTCACACCGTCGAATCCGAGGTCCTCCGCGAGCGACGCGAGCTGCGCGTACTGACCGGGCGCCTTGTCGGTCTGCAGTCCGAGCGAGACCTCGACCCGGCGGGATCCGTCGCCGTTCACGTCAGCTCGTCGGTCGCGATCGAGCGGATGCCGGTCCGCACGATCCGCATGATCAGGCGCTCGTCCGGATCCGGGCACGCGACCAGGTCATCGCGCTCGAGCCAGTCGCCGGCGGGCAGCTGTCGCTGCTTGGCCGGCAGGAGCGGCATGACCGCCTGCAGCGCGTACAGGCAGAAGTGCCCGCCGTCCGGCAGGCACAGGCGACTGCTCTGCACCAGATCGATGTGGTCGCCGACCCTCATGCCGCACACCGAGCGGCCCTCGATGCGCTCGACGACCACGCTCAGGTCGTACAGCTCGGTGCGCTCCGCCGCGGTGATGCCGGGGTCGGTACGCTCGGCTCCCGTCGGCTCCCGATCGCTCATCGCGCCCGCCGCTCGTCGTCGCGCACCACGACGCCGCCTTTCATGACGAAGTCGATGCCGCGCAGGGCGGCCACGTCCGCGGTCGGGTCGCCGGGCATAGCGATGAGATCCGCGAACCGTCCCGGCGCGATCGTCCCGAGGCGATCGCCGGCGTCCAGCCAGCGCGCCGGCGCCGACGTCGCCGCGACGAGGACGTCGGATGCCGCCAGCCCTCCGGCCTGCATGTGCTCGAGCTCCCGCACGACGGCGCTCGTGCCCTCGAAGGCCCAGAAGGGCGGCATGTCGCTGCCGAGCAGCACCTCGACGCCGGCATCCAGTGCGCAGCGGTAGGACTCGAGATGGCGCGCACCGGCTCCGAGCGAGCGATCCTGCATCCACGCCGGAACGCCGAGCTCGTCGAAGAAGGCGCCCGCCCGGGTCACGACGAGCGTGGGCACGAGCGCGACGCCGCGCTCGGCCATCAGCCGCGCGACTTCGGGGGTCAGCTCGTACCCGTGCTCGACGCAGTCGAGTCCGAGCTCGACCGCCTCGGTGATGATCGCCGCCGGACCGGCGTGCGCCGTGACCTTGCGCCCCCACGCGTGCGCGGTCGAGATCGCCGCGGCCATCTCGTCGCGGGTGAGCTGCGGCGTCGTGATCTGCTCGTGCTCGCCGGCGATTCCGCCCGAGATCATGAGCTTGATGAGATCCGCGCCGGCTTTGACCTGGGTGCGGACGCCGCGGGCGAAGGCATCCGGCCCGTCGCACTCGAGCGTGTCGTCGGTGTCGTGCCCATGACCGCCGGTGCAGCAGAGGCCTCGGCCCGCCGTGAAGATCCGTGGACCGGGCACGCGGCCCGTCTCGATCGCGCGGCGCAGCGCGAAGTCCGCGCCGCCCTTCTCGGCGACGCAGCGCACCGTCGTCACGCCCGACAGCAGGGTCCTGCGCGCCCCGTCGGCCATGTACAGCGCGAGCTCGTGCGGCTCGAGGGCGCTGACCTCATCGCCGCCGGGTCCCGGCAGCGAGAGCGAGAAGTGCGTGTGCATGTTGATCAGGCCCGGCAGCACGAACGCCCCGCCCAGATCGATCGCCGGGCCGCCGGCATCCGCCTGTGGGACGATCTCGGCGACCACGCCGTCCCGGATCACGATCGCGCGCCCCTCCTGTGGTCGCTCGTGGATCCCGTCGATCATCCGCAGGTTCGTCAGCACGGCGTCGCCGCGCGTCGGCAGGGGAGGGATCGGGCCGCTCATGCGTGTTCCGATACGCACGCTCCGCGCGCTGCTCGACGACCGGCGCCCGATTCCGCGTTCATGCGAGGGCATCCACGATCGGACGGAACTTGACGCGGGTCTCGAGCAGCTCGGCTTCGGGATCGCTGCCGGCGACGATGCCGGCGCCGGCGTGCGCGCGGAGCGGAATGTCGTGGCGACCTCCGGCCGGCACGCCGTCGAGGTCGAACTGGGCGCAGCGCAGGGCGATCGCCCACTCGCCGTCGCCCTTCGCGTCGACCCAGCCGACGGGTCCGGCGTAGCGTCCGCGGTCGAACGGCTCGAGTCGGCGGATCACTCCGAGTGCGGCAGCCGTCGGCGTTCCTGCGACCGCGGCGGTCGGGTGCAGGGCGGCCACGAGGTCGAGCGCGGACGCTCCGCCGCTCAGATCGCCCTCGACATCGGTCGCGAGGTGGAAGACGTTCGGCAGCCTGAGTGTGAAGGGCTGCTCGCTCGTCGCCAGCGCGCTCGTGTGCGGGCGCAGTGCGGCGAGCACGCTCTGCACCGCGTACAGATGCTCGTCCTGATCCTTCGCACTGGTCGCGAGGGCGAGGGATGCCGCCGTGTCGGCGTCCGCATCGGCGCCGCGTGGCGCGGTTCCGGCCAGCACGCGCGCGGTGACCGTGCCGCCCGAGACGGTCACGAGGGTCTCAGGGCTCGCGCCGATGAGACCGTCGACCGCGAACGTCCAGCAGTCCGGGTAGCCCGATGCGAGCGCGCGGGCGAGCCGGCGGAGGTCCGATCCCGGTGGCACGGATCCGGCGAGGTCGCGCGCCAGGACGACCTTGCTGACCTCGCCGGCGGCGATGGCCTCGAGCCCGCCGCGGACGGCGGCCTGGTACCCGCTGGGGTCGAGGGCACCCGGGCCGAGGGTCGCGGACCAGTACGGCCCGTACTCGGTGCGCTCGGGCATCGTGCCGGCTGCAGGTTCCACGTCGCCGGCGTGCACGATGCGGGTCACCCAAGACCGCCCGCGGCGCCGTCCGACGACCACCTGCGGGACGGTCAGGATGCTGCGCGCGGCCGATCCCGGATCGAAGGCGAACGCCCCGAAGGCGAGCAGTCCCGTGCCCGGCAGTCCGACGGGATCGTCGATGTCGGCCGCCGAGGCGAGGGCGCGCCAGCGCTGGCCGAGAGGGGGTGACGCGGAGCCCGTACGGAGGAAGCTGGTCGACTCGCCGAATGCGGCTATCCCGTCACCGCGGCGGCTCCAGAACGTCGGGTGCGAGGGCGAGGCGTAGACCAGCACGTCGTCGACGGACTCCACTTCACGTGTCACGACCCGCAGCCGCGGCGTCGGCAGTTCCTGCGGGTCGCTCACCTTTCCAGCCTAGAGCCGGGTGACCGGGCGGGGGTGTGGGGCGCGATCGAGCACCGGGCATGCGCCCCGAACCAGCGGCGCCTGCGGAATCCCGGGTCGGCGGCGCCGCCTAAACTGAGCCGGATGAGCGCTCCTGCCGAGACACCGCCGGGCCGGCCCGCACCGGGAACCCGCCTGCTGTTCCGATGGCGCAAGTGGGACGGCGGCCCGCACTGGCTGCACGAGTGCGTCTACCTCGGTCACGACAGCTGGGGCGACTGGTTCGGACAGCGCGCCGGCTGGCGAAGCTCGCGGCCCGAACGCGACTATCTCGTGGAGAGCCCGAACGTCACGCTGCTGCCGCCCAGCGGTCTGTATGCGATGACAGTGAACGTCGCACCCCCGGCGAGCTACCGCATCTACATTGACATCGGGTGGGACGTGCGCTGGATCCCCGGCGACCGCGGTCCGGAACCGGCCGGCATAGACATGGACCTCGACGTCGTCAGCGCCGTCGACGGCCGGGGCATCTGGATCGACGACCGCGACGAGTGGGACGAGCATCGGGTGGCCTACGGATATCCGCTCGACATCGTCGAGAAGCTCGAGGCCCTCGCCGTGGACCTCGAGAGCCGCGTGCGCGCCGGTGTCGCCCCGTTCGACGATGCGACGGCGGATGCCTGGCTGGAACGCCTCGCCGCGCTCGAACTGCCCGAGCCTAGACTCGACGCGTGAGCGCAGACCACGACAAGAACCGCGCCGACCTGCAGAAGGACCCCGCCCGGGTGAGCGGCATGTTCGATCAGGTCGCCAAGAACTACGACCGCACGAACACCGTCCTGAGCATGGGCAACGACCGCATGTGGCGGGCCGCCACCACGCGGGCCGTCGCCCCGCGCCGGGGCCAGCGGATCCTCGACCTGGCCGCCGGCACGGGAGCGAGCTCCGTGTCGCTGGCCAAGAGCGGTGCCGACGTCGTCGCCGCGGACTTCTCGCCCGGCATGATCGCCGAGGGGCGGCGCCGGTACGGGGCAGGAGCCGCGGGCCGCGGCATCCCGAACCTGACGTTCGTCGAGGCGGATGCCACGGCGCTGCCGTTCGGCGACGGGGAGTTCGACACGGTCACGATGTCGTTCGGGCTGCGCAACGTGAACGATCCCAAGAAGGCGCTGCGCGAGCTGCTGCGGGTCACCAAGCCCGGCGGGCGCCTCGTGGTGTGCGAGTTCTCGCATCCGCCGTCGAGGTCGTTCAATGGGCTCTACCGCTTCTACAACGACCGCGTCCTGCCGGTGGTCGCCAAGACCGTGAGCTCCAACGCCGACGCGTACGACTACCTGAACGAGTCGATCCGCGACTGGCCCGATCAGCGCAGGCTGTCGGCGTGGATCCGCGAGGCGGGGTGGGCCGACGTCGCGTACCGCAACCTCTCGCTCGGCATCGTCGCGCTGCACCGCGCCACCAAGCCGCGGGCGGGCAGCCGGGCGAAGTGACCCGAGCGCCGGCCGACGAGGCGACCTGTCCAGACCCCGGTAGGCTGGACGGGTGACTCCCTCAGCGCCGGGCTCGCGGGTTGCGGGCAAGCTGGGCCTCACCGACCGCACATTCGCGGGACCGAAGTCCCGCAAGCTCGCTTCGGCCGTGAAGGCCGGCCTGGCCGAGGTCGACCGCGTGCTCGAGCGCGAGCTGCGCGTGACCGACCAGATCGCCGATGCCGCCAGCCGCTACCTCTACGACGCCGGCGGCAAGCGCGTCCGCCCGATGCTCGCACTGATCACCGCACAGCTCGGCGACGGCGCGAACGAGAACGTCATCCTCGGCGCCACGGCGCTGGAGATGACCCACCTCGGGACGCTTTATCACGACGACGTGATGGATGCCGCCGACAAGCGCCGCGGTGTGCCCAGCGCGCATGCCGTCTGGGGCAACAGCGTCGCGATCCTCACCGGCGACCTGCTCTTCTCCCGAGCCAGCCAGATCATGGCCAAGCAGGGCGACCGGGCGATCCGGCTGCAGGCCGATACGTTCGAGCGCCTCGTGCTGGGACAGATGCATGAGACCGTGGGCCCGCAGGACGGCGACGACCGCGTCGCGTTCTACCTCAAGGTGCTCGCCGACAAGACCGGGTCTCTGATCGCGGCCGCCGCGCAGTCGGGCATCATCTTCTCCAACGGACCGTCCGAGTTCGAGCAGCCGCTCGTCACCTTCGGCGAGAAGGTCGGCGTCGCCTTCCAGCTGCTCGACGACGTGATCGATCTCTCCGACGATCCCGACGAGACGGGAAAGGTGCCCGGCACCGACCTTCGTGCGGGCGTGCCCACGATGCCGTATCTGGTCCTGGGTCAGCGGACGGATGCGGCATCCGTCGCGCTGCGCGACCGCATCGACGCGGGCGTGGAGCGCATCGCCGCCGGTGAAGACCCCGCACTGCTGGACTCCGAGCTGGCGGAGCTGCGCGAGCACGAGGCGACGAACGCGACCCTCGACCTCGCTCACGCCTGGTCGAACGACGCCGTGGCGGCGCTCGCGCCCCTGCCCGACGGCGCCGTGCGCGAGGCCCTGACGCGCTTTGCGCAGGCCGTCGCCGATCGTTCCAGCTGACATCGACACAGGTCGCTGCCCTTCGACAGGCTCAGGGGCCGACCCGGAACTCCGCACTCTTGAAAGGACCCTCATGACCAAGCTCAGGCTGGCCATCGTCGGCGCAGGACCGGCGGGCATCTACGCCGCCGACATCCTGCTCAAGGCGGAGCGCAAGTTCGACGTGTCCATCGACCTCTTCGAGCAGCTTCCCGCTCCGTACGGTCTCGTCCGCTACGGCGTCGCTCCCGACCACCCGCGCATCAAGGGCATCATCTCGGCGCTGCGAGAGGTGCTCGACCGCGGCGACATCCGCCTGTTCGGCAACGTCCGCTTCGGCGAGGACATCACCCTCGAAGACCTCAAGCGCCACTACAACGCGGTGATCTTCGCGACCGGCGCCGTGCGCGACGCGGGTCTGGACATCCCCGGGATCGATGCGATCGGCTCGTACGGCGCCGCCGACTTCGTGAGCTGGTTCGACGGCCACCCCGACGTGCCACGGGAGTGGCCGCTGGATGCGGCATCCGTCGCCGTCATCGGAAACGGCAACGTCGCGCTGGACGTCTCGCGCATGCTCGCCAAACACGCCGAGGACCTGCTGTCGACCGAGGTGCCCGACAACGTCTATGCGGGCCTCAAGGCCAGCGCGGTCACCGACGTGCACGTCTTCGGGCGGCGCGGCCCGGCTCAGGTGAAGTTCACCCCCCTCGAGCTGCGCGAGCTCGGCGAACTGCGCGACGTCGACATGGTCGTCTACGACGAGGACTTCGACTACGACGAGGCGTCGAAGGCCGCGATCGCCAGCAACAAGCAGGTCATGGTGATCGACCGGGTCCTCCAGTCATGGCGCAAGCGTCCCTCGGCGAACAACGCCGGCGGAGAGGCATCACGCCGCCTGCACTTGCACTTCTACGCCAAGCCACTCGAGGTCGTCGTGGACGACGACGGACGGGTCTCCGCCTTCCGATGGGAGCGCACGCGTCCCGACGGCGAGGGCGGGGTGGTGGGCACCGGCGAGATCCGGGAGGTCCCCATCCAGGCCCTCTACCGCGCGGTCGGGTACTTCGGCTCGCCGCTTCCCGGCGTACCGTTCGACAAGCGCCACGGCGTCATCCCCAATCACGAGGGGCAGGCGCTGCGGAAGGATTCGAACGACCGCGTGCCGGGCGTCTATGCGACGGGCTGGATCAAGCGCGGACCGGTCGGCCTGATCGGCCATACGAAGTCGGATGCGATGGAGACCGTGCGGCATATCATCAACGACCAGGGCTCGTGGTGGCAGCCGGCTGATCCCTCGGAGGCCGCGATCCCCGCACTCCTGGCCGAACGCGGAGTCCGCTGGACCGACCTCTCAGGCTGGCACCGCCTCGACGAGCACGAGATGGGCCTGGGCGCACCGCACGGCCGCGCCCGCATCAAGGTCGTTCCCCGCCCCGACATGGTCGGCATCTCGCGCGGCGAGTGAGTCCCCGCTCCCGCTCATAGCGGAGGAGATGTGCAGGACGGAGGACCGAAACTCGGGGTTCTGGTCCTCCGTGGTGCGCATGTCCTCCTTGATACGCGGGATGCCCTCCTCCCCAGGTAGGCCGTGAGGTGAGTGGCCCCCATATCGCCGGCGCGGTGCCCGCAGCCCTTGGTCGTCGCGCAGGCTCGATCGATGACACCAGTTCGGGATGCCGCCTCCGGACAAATGGCGGTGAGAGCGATACGCGACGCCGTGTCGCGAGGCGGGGGCGTCGTGCGGTCGCGCGCACTGCTCGAGGCCGGGTGGAGCCGAAGGGCGGTCGATCGGGCGGTGCGAGTCGGCGCGATCGCCCGCGTGCGCGCCGGTTGGGTTGCCCTCACGAATGCGGATCCGGAGCTGGTGGCCGCGGCTCGCGCGGGCGTGGTGCTGAGTTGCGTGACTCAGTCGCGCAGGCTCGGACTCTGGACCCTGGGCGGCGATGGCATGCACGTCGCAGCGGGCGCGCATTCGGGCCGGGTCGGGCCCGTGGACGGACGTGTCCACTGGTCCCAGCCCGTTGTGCCGCGGCATCCCGATGCGCTCGTCGACTCGCCCGAGAACGTGCTCGTGCTTGTGGCCAGGTGCCAGCCCTTCGAAGCCGCGCTCGCCGTGTGGGAGTCGGCCTTCACCAAAGGTCTCGTCGAGCGGCAGGTGCTTCGCCGTCTCGCGCTACCTCCCGCCGCCCGGAGACTCCTGGAGGAGGCTCGCCCGTTCGCGGACTCCGGACTGGAGACGCTCGCGATCCCTCGCCTGCGCTGGCTGAGACTCCCGCTTCGGCGGCAGGTCTGGATCGCCGGTCACCGCATTGATCTTCTGATCGGAGAGCGCCTGGTGCTGCAGATCGACGGCGGCCACCATGTCGGCGTACAGCGTGAGAGTGACATCGCCCACGACGCGACTCTGATGCTGATGGGCTATCACGTGATTCGAGTGGGGTACGGGCAGGTCATCGACCGGTGGCACGAGGTCCAAGAACTGATCATGCGTGCGGTGGCTCAAGGCCTGCACCGCGCGGTCGACTGACGGCCACCTCCCACAGCGCGGAGGAGATGTACAGGATGGAGGACCGATACCCCGCGATCCGTCCTCCGTCTCTCACATTCCCTCCGCTGATCCGGGGCGGGCGCCGATGACGACCCGCGAGACCTCCTTGATGCGCGGATGCCGCTCGTCGCCGTCCTCGACGACTCCCTTGTGCCACGTGAGTTCGAGGCCGTCAGGCGTGTCCTGCAGCACCGAGAGGTTGTTGTCGAACCAGGGTCCCTTGGTCGTCGTCCACTCGAACGGAGGATCGGGGACCTTCGCCGACCGTGCGACGACGGCGCCGACCGGTCGCGCGAGGCCATAGGACATCACCACCGAGAACCAGCGCATCAGCCTCGGCAGCGGATTTCGCACCGGCGAGCACACTGCCTGCACGATCCTGCCGCCGCCGGATCGCTCGACCTCGGCGATGTACGAGAAGTGCACGTCGCCGGAGAGGATCATGAGCGAGTCCGGGGCGGCGCCGCGGCCGCCGTCGGCGATCTGGGTCAGGAGGCGGGCCAGCGATTGGAAACTGTTCTGCCAGGCCGCCCAGTGCTCGAGATCGACCATCTGCCGCAGCCGCTCGCCGATCCGCGCGGCGAAGCGTCCCCATGCGCCCTGCGAGATCGCCTCGTCCCACGACTCCACGTGGTGCAACCCGATCGGCAGCAGGAAGGGGAGCGAGGTCGCCACGAGCAGATGACGGAAGCCCCCCTGCAGCTGCTCGTCCAGCCACTCCCACTCCGTCGAGTCGACCAGGGCGCGGGCACTGGGCGTCAGATCGCGCGCGGCTCGAGAGTCGACGACGACCAGGCGGATGTCGCCGAAGTCGCGGCGGTAACTGAAGCGGTACGTTCGCGGCTCCCGGTCGACACGGTCGGCGAAGGCGTCCAGCGCGCCGCTCACATCCGGCTCGCCGGAACCGGTGTGTGAGACGATCCGCTGCCAGATCTCATCCTCCGCGCGCTCCGCGGGGGAGAGGTTGCCGAGGTGCTGGTACACCCAGTACGAGGCCAGGCCGGCGACGATGCGGCCGTGCCACCAGGACGTGGCCTCCATCTGCTTCTTCCAGTCCAGCGAGGCGTTCCAGTCATCGCGCACGTCGTGATCGTCGAAGATCATGGCGCTCGGCACCGTCGACAGCAGCCACCGGTTGGCATCGTCCGACCACGCGAGGCGGTAGAGGTGCGCGTACTCCTCGTAGTCCTTGAGCTCCTTGCCGGGGGGCTCGCTGATGTCGCGCCGACTGCGGATGAACTCCTGCATGGCCTCTGTCGTCATGTCGGCGTAGACCTGGTCGCCCAGCAGAAGGATGAGATCCGGCCGCAGCGACGCGTCCTCGCTCAGCGCCAGCGCGAACGTCCGCATCGCGTCGACGCCATGCGTGCGGTTTCCTGCCTTGTCATGATCCACGCTCGTGCGACACGATCCCCACGCCATGCGCAGCGGCCGTTCGGGCGTGCGCGTGGCGATGACGGGGTCCGGAAGGGACGAGTCGGGATCGGGCCACACCCGCTCTCCGTCCACCCGGACCTCGTAAGGCAGCACCGACCCCGGGGCGAGGTCGTCGAGCTCGACGAGGGCGTAGTGGTGTCCGTGCACCGCGAACGTCCGGGCGCTCCACTCGCGCTCGCCGGCGCGCACGCTCACCGCGGCGCCTGCCTCGGTCTCAACCCAGACGGTCGCGCAGGTCTCTGCGGTGTAGCGCAGCATCGGTCCGACCAGGAGCGGAGAGGATGCCATGGGTCCATGTCTAGCGGTCCTCTGGTGCCCGTGCCACAGGTTGACGGGGGAGCCGCGGCGTGGTCAGTCGGTCGGATCGGAACCGGCATCCGTCGCCGCATCGGCGCCCTCGTTCACCTCGCGGGCCGTGTCGGCCGCGGCGTGCTGGGCGCGGCTCAACAGCACGAACGGCACGGCGACCGCGGTGATCACGCCGCTCCAGATCAGCGAGGCGCCGTAGCCGCCCAGGTCGGCGGCGCGTCCGAGGATCGGCTGGAAGACGACACCGCCCCCGGAGCCCATGAGGGAGTCGAACGACAGCACGGTCGCCCGCTGCTTGGACGGGATCATGTCGTTGAGGTAGGCGCGGTGCACGGGGTCGTCGATCGCCGACGCGATGCCCCACACGGCGACCAGGGCGATCGCGACCCAGAAGTTGCGGACGAGCCCGAGCCCGAGCAGCACGACGGCGCTCGAGACCGTCGCGAGCAGGATCGACGACGTGCGTCGGCGGAACAGCTTGCGGACCCACGGAGCAATGGCACCCCCGACGATGGCAGCGCCCGACAGCAGCGCCGCGGCCAGTCCGGCGACCGTGTACGCCTGGTCGTCGCCCCACAGCTCGAGCAGGTAGGGCTGCAGCGCGTAGAACACGTAGATGCCGACACCGGCCGTGAACGGACTCGCGAGCATCAGCCAGCGCACCGGAGGGTTGCCCAGTCCGTAACGGACGGACGCACGGAACACCGTGCGCGTCGCCTGCAGCGGGTTCTCGCTGCGGTCCGGCGTGAAGCCGATGTCGCGCATCAGGAGTGCAGCGACGACGAACATCACCACCAGCACTGCCGCGCGCACGAGGAACGGCACCCCCAGATCGGTGAACTGTGCGATCACACCGCCGAGCACCGATCCCGACAGCATCGCGACGCCGCCGACGATCTGCGCGCGCCCGAAGACGGTCTCGAGGCTGCCGCTGTAGCCCGTGGCGGTCAGCGCGTCGACGAGCCACGCATCGACCGCGCCCGAGAAGAAGGTGAATCCGAGGCCGAGCAGCACCGATACGATCGCCCACGCCCAGAACGGCGATTCCCAGACCCACAGCAGCCAGTAGAGCGCGGTCGTCGCCGCGAGCGTGACGGTGCCGATCAGGTACGACGCGCGGCGCCCCACCGTGTCGGCCACGACGCCGGTCGGGATCTCGAAGATCAGCATCCCGGCGGTGAAGAAGGCGTTCGCGGCGAACGCCTCCAGATTCGACAGGCCGGCGTCGAGGAGGAACAGCGTGTTGATGCCCCAGATGAACGAGGCGGCGAGTGTGTTGCCCAGCATCAGCGTGTAGTAGGTGCCCTGCACCCGCCTCGGACTCGGCAGCGCCGTCCTTGACCTCATCGAAGCGACAGTAGCCCCCGCCGGTGACACCGTCCACCACGGATGCCGCGGATCGGCGGCCGGATCGCACCTGGATAGGGTGATCGCATGGCCGAGCAGTGGGGACCCGACCTGCTGGGGGCGCCCTTCGAGCAGCGCTCGCTCCCGCTGGATGACGATGACGAGGGTCCCGTCGTCGCGACACTCGTGCGCGCGATGGCCGACCGCTCGCTGATCGCTGATCTGTTCGGCGACCGTCGCGCCTTACGTGATGTCGATGTGCTGTACGTGCACGGCTGGTCGGACTATTTCTTCCAGCGCGGTCTCGCGCGGTACTGGACCGATCGCGGCGCCGACTTCTACGCCCTGGATCTGCGGAAGTACGGACGCAGCCTGAGGCCCGGGCAGACGCCCGGCTACATCACCGATCTCGCGACCTACGACGAAGACATCGCGGCGGCCCTGGCGGCGATGGGCCATTCGGTCGACGGCCCGACCCCGAAGCGGCGGCTCGTGCTCGTCGGTCACTCGACGGGCGGTCTCATCCTGAGTCTCTGGGCTTCCACCCACCCTCGCGCGGCGGCCGCGATCATCCTGAACAGCCCATGGCTCGAGTTCCAGCTGAGCGCGGTGCGCGCGGCCGTTGCGCCCATGGTCGGACTCCAGGCCCGGCTGCGTCCGCTCGACACGCTTCCCCAGATCGACATGGGCTTCTACAGTCGAGCGCAGCGCGAGGCACGCGGCGGCGATCTCGACGTCAATCCGCAGTGGCGTCCGGAGCAGTCGATGGCCGTGCACAGCGGCTGGCTCTACGCGATTCTCGAGGGCCACGCACGCGTCGCCGCGGGGCTTCGCATCGACGCACCGGTCTGCGTCCTCCTCTCGGAGAGATCGGTCGTGCCGACGCGCTGGTCGGAGGAGCTCACCCGGGCCGACACCGTTCTGGTCGTCGACGACATCGCGCGCGCCGCGCTCCGGCTGGGCGACTCCGTCACCGTGGAGCGCATCCCGGGCGCCCTGCATGACATCTTCCTCTCACGCGCCGATGCGCGGGACGTCGCGTACGAGCGGCTCGACCGCTGGGTGATGGGATGCCTGGGCACCAGACGCCTTCCACTCGCTCCCGGCTCCTACGCGTGACGGCTCGCGACTGCCGGGAGGTATCAGCCGCGGGCCGGCGGAACGGTCTTGCGCATCACTGTCTTGCTCTTGCCGATGTGGCGCTCGAACGTGAATCCCGCCTTCTCGAACATGGCCCTCGTCCCGTTGTGCAGGAACGAAGACGACGTCCTCTTGCCCGGTGCGAGCTCGTTCGGGAACGAGACCACCTCGCCGCCGCCGGCCTGGGCGATCAGCTCGAGCGCGCCGTCCAGCGCCTGCCGTGCCACTCCGGAACGGCGATGGTCGCGGTCGACGAAGAAGCACGTGATGCGCCACGGTGGCGGATCGGTCTCGCCCGCGTCGTACTGCTTGCGATGGTAGATGCCGGGAAGCTCCGCCGGGCTGCCGTACTCGCACCACGCGATGGCGTCGTCGCCGTCGAAGACGAGCGCGGCGTGCGCGACGCCCTCCTCGACGAGTCGCCGCTTGAACGTCGGACCGTCGTACTCGCTCTTGACGGTGTTCTCGGTGTCGCCGTGGAAGTACGAGCAGTAGCACCCGCCCCACACCCCGTTGTGCTTCTCCGCGAGCGCCAGCCACGCCGGGAAGGTCTCGGGTGTGAGGGGCTTGATCACGTGCGGGCTCGAAGACCGACCCATCGGTGACTCCTTCGGAAGCCGGCGGTGCCTGCGTCGCTGCGGATTCGGCGAGGACAGAGGGCCCGCGGCGCGGGTCAGCGGTAGTTGATGAACTGCAGGTCGACGTCGAGGTCGGCCGCCTTCAGCAGCCGGATGACCTCCTGCAGGTCGTCGCGGCTCTTGGACTGCACCCGCAGCTCGTCGCCCTGGATCTGCGACTTGACACCCTTGGGCGCCTCGTCGCGGATGATCTTGCCGATCTTCTTCGCATTCTCCTGCGAGATGCCGTCTTTGATGGTCGACGTGATGCGGTATTCCTTGCTGCCCGCGACCGGGTCGCCCGACTCGAGGCTCTTCAGCGAGATGCCCCGCTTGACCAGCTTGGACTGGAACACATCCAGCACGGCCTTCGCCCGCTCCTCCGTGCTCGCCTTGATGAGCACGGCCTCACCGCTCCACTCGATGGACGCGCCGGTGCCCTTGAAGTCGTAGCGCTGCTCGACCTCCTTGCGGGCCTGCTGCAGGGCGTTGTCGGCCTCCTGGTGGTCGACCTTGCTGACGATGTCGAAGGATGAATCAGCCATGCGCGGAAGTCTATCCGAGCCGCACTCGGCCGTTGAGGGATGCCGCCGGATGCAAGCGCTTGCATAAAACGGAGTCCTGAAACCGGGCTCTGGCTGTGGGGAGGTCACAAACCCATATCGATCAAGGGCGCGAGCGTTTGCTTATCTCCCGGTTCGTGGTTCAATGTAAGCGCTTGCATTCTGCGAGTAGAAGAACGGCCTTCGACGGTGCAGTGCGTCGGCAGAGGCCGGTCCCACCCCCAATTGCACTTGAGAGAGGCACACCGATGAAGGTGAACAAGAAGAGCGCGGTCGCAGCCGGCGCGCTCGTGACGGTCGGCATGTTGGCGCTGGCCGGATGCGCCGGCGGAGGCGCCACCCCGTCCGAGACTGAAGCGGCGTCCTCGGGCGCCCTCACCGTGTGGGTCGACGCCGAGCGCGTCGACGCCCTGCAGGGTGCGGCCGACGCGTACGCCGAGGAGACCGGTGTCGAGGTCGAGCTGGTCGGCAAGGACAACGCGACCATCAAGGACGACTTCATCCAGCAGGTTCCGACCGGTCGTGGACCCGACATCACGATGGGCGCGCACGACTGGCTCGGCGAGCTGTCGACGAACGGCGTCGTGGCGCCGCTCGAGCTGGGCGACACCGCGAGCGAGTACCTCGACGTCGCGATCACCGCGTCGACCTACGACGGCACCGTCTACATGCTCCCGTACGCGGTCGAGAACATCGCCGTGCTCCGCAACGCGGACATCATCCCCGAGGCTGCCACCAGCTTCGACGACATGATCGCCAAGGGCCAGGCCGCGGGCCTCACCCAGCCGTTCG
Source organism: uncultured Actinomycetota bacterium (assembly GCA_963750955.1). Classification (GTDB taxonomy): domain Bacteria; phylum Actinomycetota; class Actinomycetes; order Actinomycetales; family Microbacteriaceae; genus Microbacterium. The sequence continues at coordinate 132,655 of CAVVSI010000004.1, read as the reverse complement.
TCGTGGAGCAGGGCGCGGAGGGCAACCCCTACCACCTTTACCCGTTCCAGACCGCGTTCGGCGCCCCCGTCTTCGGCTCCGACGCCGACGGCTACAACGCCGACGACCTTCAGCTGGGCAGCGCCGGCGGCGAGCAGTTCGCCGCATGGCTGGGCAGCCAGGGCAAGAACGGCACTGCCGTCTTCAACACCGACATCGACGGCGCCATCGCCAAGGAGAACTTCCTCAACGGCACCTCGGCCTTCTGGCTGACGGGCCCGTGGAACGTCGGCTCCGCGATCGACGCCGGCATCAACGTCGCGATCGACCCCGTCCCGAGCCCCACCGGCGAGGTTGCACAGCCGTTCGCGGGTGTGAAGGGTTTCTTCCTCTCGGCCGAGTCTGAGAACAAGGTCGCCGCGACCGACTTCCTCGTCAACTACCTCGGTAGCGAGGAAGTCCAGCTCGAGCTGTTCGAAGCGGGCAACATCCTCCCCGCCTCCAAGGCCGCCGCCGAGGCCGCATCCAGCGACCCGATCATCGAGGGCTTCGCCACCGTCGGCGCCGAGGCCGTTCCGATGCCGGCCATCCCGGCGATGGGTTCGGTGTGGCAGTACTGGGGCATCGCCGAGGCCGAGGTCATCAACGGTGCGGACCCCACGGCGACGTGGCAGAAGCTCACCTCTGACGTCCAGGCAGCGATCGAGTAATCACCCGCAGACGCCCGGCGGCAGGTCCTGACCTGCCGCCGGGCTCTCCCGTATCACCGCAGGACCGATCGAGGGCGAAGAGGACCCATGACGACGAACATCGACGAAGACGTCGCAACCGATGCGGTGCGGCCCACGAAACGGCAGCTTCGCGCCGCGCGGATGGCCGAGGCGGCCGGTGTGGGCGCGAAGGCCCTCATCATCAAGATCGTCGCGCTCGGCATCGTCGACGCGATCGCCGTCTACGCGCTCATCGTCCTCCTCACGCAGCAGCAGTGGCTGTACGCGGCGATCGTCGTGGCCGTCGCCGTGATCTTCAACTGGATCTACTTCTCGCGCCGGAAGCTGCCCGCCAAGTACCTTGCCCCGGGCGTCCTCTTCCTGGCGGTGTTCCAGGTGTTCACTCTCCTGTACACCGGCTACATCGCCATGACGAACTACGGCACCGGACACGTCGGGTCGCAGGAGCAGGCCGTGTCGTCGCTGATGAGCTCCGCGCTTCAGCGCGTCGAGGACTCGCCCACCTACCCCCTCACCGTGGTGGACCGGCTCGGTGAGCTGAGCATGCTCGTCACCGATCCCGACGGCGATGCCCAGCTGGGAAGCACCGGTACACCCCTTCAAGAAGTAGACGCCACATTCGAGGACGGCAAGGCGGTCGCGACCGAGGGGTACACCACGCTCACGTTCGCGGAGGTCATCGCCAGAACCGACGAGATCGTCGAACTCGTGGTTCCCGCCACCGATGATCCGAATGACGGTGCACTGCGCACGACCGACGGCAGCAATGCCTACCTGTACACCTCCTCGCTCGAATACGACGAGGCAGCGGGGACGATGACCGACCTGCGAACCGGCACGGTCTACTCGGACATCGGTACGGGAGCCTTCACGTCGGAAGACGGCGATGAGCTGCTTCCGGGGTGGCAGATCTTCATCGGGCTCGATAACTTCGTGCGGGCACTGACGGAGGAGTCGATTCGCGAGCCGCTCCTCTATGTCACGATCTGGACCTTCGTATTCGCGATCGTGTCGGTCGCGTCCACATTCTTCCTCGGCCTGTTCCTCGCGATTGTCTTCAACGACGCGAGGATGCGCGGTCGCAGGTGGTATCGCGCCGGCTTGATCCTGCCGTACGCCTTCCCCGCCTTCCTGTCGATACTGATCTGGGCCGGCTTGATGAACGAGAGCTTCGGGTTCATCAATCAGGTCCTCTTGGGCGGAGCATCGATTCCCTGGCTGACGGACCCGACGCTCGCCAAGGTGTCCGTACTGCTCGTGAACCTGTGGCTGGGCTTCCCCTACATGTTCCTGGTGTGCACCGGAGCGCTGCAGGCGATCCCGGAGGAGCTCAGCGAGGCCGCGACCGTCGACGGTGCGAGGCCGTGGGCCATCTTCCGTCTCATCAAGCTGCCCCTGCTGCTGGTCACGGTGACGCCCCTGCTCATCGCATCCTTCGCCTTCAACTTCAACAACTTCCTGGTGATCTACGCGCTCACCAACGGCGGGCCGCGCGATCCCAACGCGCCCATCCCCGTCGGCTTCACCGACATCCTCATCTCGATGGTCTACAAGGTGGCGTTCACGGGGCAGAACCGCGACTACGGACTCGGTGCCGCGTTCTCCATCCTGATCTTCATCGTGGTCGCCACCATCGCGATCATTCTTTTCCGCAGGACAAAGGCGCTGGAGGAGTTGAACTGACATGAGTGACTTCCGTGAGCCGCACAAGGAACGCACCGTCGCGCAGAACGCCGTCCTCGCGACCTTCGCCGGCGGAACGGCCGAACAGGCCGAACTGGAGCTCAGCGGGCTGGGTGGCGGGCTCGGCCGCGCCCCCGTGGAACGCAAGCGTCCCTTCGGCCGATGGTTCCGCGAGACCGGATGGCGACACATCGTCGGCGTCGTGATGCTCGTGATCTCCATCTTCCCGATCGTCTTCGTCTTGTCCGCCTCCCTGAATCCCCGAGGGACGCTCACCGGAACCAACGCCTTGTTCTCCGTGATCGGACTGGACAGCTACGTGCGGATCCTCTCGGATCCACAGATCCCTTACGCGGCCTGGTACGCGAACACGATCCTCATCGCGTCGATCACGTGCGTGGGCACCGTCTTCCTGGGCGCGCTCGCGGCCTACTCCTTCTCACGCATGCGCTTCACCGGTCGACGATTCGGCCTGATTTCGATCGTCGTGATCCAGATGTTCCCGCAGATGCTCGCGGTCGTCGCGATCTTCCTGCTGCTGTCGACGATCGGCGACTACTTCCCTGCGCTCGGTCTCGACTCGCGCGTCGGCCTGATCATGGTCTACCTCGGCGGCGCTCTGGGCGTGAACACGTTCCTCATGTACGGGTTCTTCAACACCGTGCCGGCCTCTCTCGACGAGGCGGCCAAGATCGACGGGGCCGGTCACGCTCGCATCTTCTTCACGATCATCCTGCGCCTGGTCGCGCCGATCCTCGCGGTCGTCGCGCTGCTGTCGTTCATCGCGACGTTCAACGAGTACATCATCGCGAGCGTCGTGCTGATCGAGCCTGAGAACCAGACGCTCGCCGTCGGCCTGATCAAGCTCGTGTCGAACCCGCGCTACGCCGACTGGAGCGCCTTCTCGGCCGGTGCGGTGATGGCGGCCATCCCGGTGCTGGTGCTCTTCCTCTTCCTGCAGAAGTACATCGTGGGCGGGCTGACCGCCGGAGCAGTCAAGTAGGGATGCGGCGACGCTCCGCTCGCGCGCTCGCGCTGGCCGCGGCCTGCGGGGTGGCCATGACCGGCTGCGCGCCGAGCGCCCCGGCGACCGAGGTCGACTTCGCCGCAGCGGACGTCGGGATCCAGCTGTTCCAGCTGCCCTGGACCTCGATCGCCGAGGAGTGCGAGACCACGCTCGGCCCGAACGGATTCGCGTGGCTGCTCACCTCGCCGCCGCAGGAGCACATCGTGCAGGACGAGTGGTGGGCCTCCTACCAGCCGGTGAGCTACCGGCTGGAATCCCGGCTCGGCAGTCGTGACGACTTCGCCGATATGGTCGCGCGCTGCGAGGGGGCCGGAGTCGCGGTGATCGCCGACGCGGTCATCAACCACATGACCGGTCAGGATGCCGCGGGCACCGGCTCGGCGGGAACCGAGTACGAGCACTACGCCTATCCGGGTCTGTACGGCTACGAAGACTTCCATCACTGCGGACTGACCGCGGACGACGACATCGACGACTACGAGTCGCGCGAGCAGGTGCAGACGTGCGAGCTCGTGAACCTCGCCGACCTCGACACGGCGAGCACGCGCGTGCGGGAGACGATCACGGGATACCTGCAGGACCTGCTGTCGCTCGGCGTCTCCGGCTTCCGCATCGATGCGGCCAAGCACATGGCGGCCGACGACGTCGCGGCGATCGTGAGCGGTCTGCCCGAGGGCACCCGCATCCTGAGCGAGGTGATCCGAGGCGGGGGTGAGCCCGTGCAGCCGGAGGAGTACACGGCTGTCGGCGAGGTCTTCGAGTTCGCCTACGCCCGGGATCTCGGGCCGCAGCTGCTTGCGGGGCGGATCTACGACCCGGAGCTGTCGCAGGAGCGACCCGGTCACGTGCCCGCGGCATCCGCGGTCGTCTTCGTCGACAACCATGACACCGAGCGCGGCGAGGCATCGGTCACCTACCGCGACGGGCCGCTGTACCTCCTCGCCAATGTGCTGATGCTCGCCGACGACTACGGCACCCCCGTCGTCTACTCCGGATACGCGTTCGACGACCGCGATGCCGGCGCCCCGGTCGGCGCAGGCGGTCGCGTGGCGGAAGCATCGTGCAACGGCGTCAGCGCGCCGGCGGACTCCTACGCCGTCGGCGAGCGAACGTGCGTGCAGGGGTGGACCGGCGTGGCCGGCATGCTCGAATGGCGAGCCGCAGTCGCCGACGCGCCGCGGCTCGAAGGCGTGGCCGAGGCCGATGCCTACGGCTTCGAGCGCGACGGGCGAGGTGTGGTCGCGGTCAACCTCGGCGATGAGAAGACGACTCTCCGGATACCGACCTCGCTGCCTCCCGGACCGTATTGCGACGTCGTCGCCACCGGGCCGTCGGACGGCGGCTCCGGGTGCGACGACGCCAGGATCGATGTCGCCGAAGGCTTCGCGACGTTCGTGCTCGGGCCACGCACCGCGGCCGCGATCCACCTGGGAAGCGGCGCACCGTGAGCGACGACGGGTTCGAGGCCCTGAGTGCCGGACTGAGCGACGGCGTCCGGGCCCGTGACGGCCTTTTCGGGCTCGTGCTCCTGGGCTCGGCATCGCAGGACGGCGCCGAACGCCGCGACGAGTGGTCGGATCACGACTTCTTCGCGCTGATCGAGGCCGGCCGAGGAGGAGAGATCCGCCCCGACCTGTCGTGGCTGCCCGCGCAGGATCGCATCGTGCTGACGGCCCGCGAGGGAGAGATCGGCTTCGTCGCCGTCTATGACGACGGCCACGTTTTCGAGTTCGCCCTGTCCGAGGTGGCCGAGCTCGCCGGTGCCGTCGCCGACGATGCGACGGTGGTGCTCGACGACGAGTCCGGGTCCGTCGCCGGACTGATCGAGTCCGCCCGGGCGCGGGCGGCGGCATCCGATCGCTTCGATCCTGAGAACGACGTGCGCCTCGTGCTGGTCAAGCTGCTGATCGGTGTCGGACGCATCAGACGGGGGAGCTGCTCAACGGCGGACAGTTCGTGCGCACCTGGGCCGTGCAGCACCTCGTACGGGCGATCCGCGGCCGATTCTCGGACCGCTCCACGACGCTGCGCGACATCATCGACCCCCTGCGTCGGTTCGAACGGGACTTCCCGGAGTGGGGTGTCCGCGTCGCGGAATTGCTGGATGAGCCGGCGGAGGACGCTGCGCACGGTCTCTTCCGGTTCGCCCGCGAGATCCTCGAGCCGGGCTGGAGCGGATTCCCGTCCCGCGCCGCCGACGCTGTGGCTGACCGACTGGGGTGGCAGAGAGAGCCGGATCGGCCACAGGGGAGTGACACCGGGTCGCGGAATCCCGCAGACTGAGTTCCATGGGATCAGCGTTGACCACCATCGGATTGCCCGTCGCCCTCGGCATCATCATGTTCGGGCTCGGACTGAGCCTCACCCTCGCCGACTTCGCCCGGGTGGCGAAGCAGCCGAAGGCGGTGATCATCGCACTGCTGTGCCAGCTGATCGTGCTGCCCGCCATCTGCTTCGGGCTGGTGCTCGCGTTTCAGCTGCCTCCCGTGCTGGCCGTCGGCATGATGATGCTCGCCGCGTCGCCCGGCGGCACGACCGCGAATCTGTACAGCCACCTCTTCCGCGGCGACATCGCGCTCAACATCTCGCTCACGGCGGTGAACTCGGTCATCGCGGTGGTCACCCTGCCGCTCATCACGAACTTCGCCATCTGGTACTTCGATCCCTTCGACGATCAGCTCGGCATGCAGTGGGCGAAGGCGGTCGAGGTCTTCGCGATCGTGCTGGTGCCCGTCGCCCTCGGCATGATCGTGCGTCACTTCTGGCCCCGCTTCGCCGACCGCATGGACAAGCCCGTGCGCATCGCGTCCGTCATCATCCTGGTCGTCGTCATCGCCGGGGCGGTCGCGTCGAACTGGGCGCTCCTGCTCGAGAACTTCGCGCGTCTCGCCCTCATCACCATCGTGTTCTGCCTGATCAGCCTCGCCCTGGGGTACCTCGTGCCGCGGTGGCTCAAGGTCGGAAAGCGACAGGCCATCGCGACGTCGTTCGAGATCGGCATCCACAACGCGACGCTCGCCATCGTGATCGCGCAGACCGTGCTGGGATCGGTCGAGCTCAGCCTGCCGGCCGCGGTGTACGGCGTGCTGATGTTCTTCATCGCGTTCGGCTTCGGCTTCCTCATCCGCGAGCGCAGGGGAGCGGATGCCGATGCCGAGGCCGCGCGGGCCGACGCGTCTCCGACTGCGGGGACCTGATCCGCGTTACGCCGACGCCGGGCTTCGCAGGGCGCGTGATCTTCGTAGACTGTGCGGAGGCGGCGAGGAGGTCCGATGCGCCAGTTGACCGAAGATGACATCCGAGCGACGTTCGCGAACGCGACCGACGACGAGCTGCGGCATCTCACGCCGGCAGCCGATTTCCTGCTGATCGATTGGGACCATCTCGACTTCCTCGCATGGCGCGATCCGCGGGCGAAGGGCCGGGGGTACCTCATCGCCGAGGTCGGCGACGACCCCGTCGGGGTGGTGCTGCGAGCGGCCGAGGGCACGTCGCGCGCCGCCTCGGCGCTGTGCAACGTCTGCCACACGATGCAGCCCGCCGATCAGGTCGCGCTCTTCTCCGCGCGCAAGGCCGGCGATGCCGGACTGCGCGGCGACTCCATCGGCACCTACCTGTGCGCCGATCTGTCGTGCCACGAGAACGTGCGGCTGGCCGCGCCGCTCGCGCCGAACGAGGTCCGCGCGAGCGTGGATGCGCGCATCGACGGCACGCGGCGACGCGCTGAGGCGTTCGTCGAACGAATACGGGAAACTGCGAGGGCCGAGGCATGAACGATCGGGTTGTGGTCATCGGGGACGCGCTGATCGACGAGCTGCGCGACGAGCACGGCGTACGGGAGTTCGTCGGAGGAGCGGCGCTGAACGTCGCCGTGGGGCTCTCACGCCTCGGGGTGCCGACGACGCTGATCGCCATGCTGGGCGACGATGAGGCCGGGGAGCACATCAGGGCGTACCTCGCCGACTTCGGCGTGCAACTCCTGGCGACGCCCTCTGCGCTGGGCACGTCCCGCGCGGTCAGCACCCGCAGCCCGTCGGGCGAACCGGTGTACGACTTCAATGCGGCGGCGCAGGCGCGCGGTCTCGTGTTCGGCGACGACGTCCGCAGGACGATCCGGGATGCTGCCGTGGTCGCGATCAGCTGCTACCCGTTCGACAACATCGAGCAGACCCGGCTGCTGGCCGCGTCGCTCGAGGACTCGTCCGCCGTCGTGGCGATCGACCCGAACCCGCGCTCCGGAATGATGACGGACCGCGCGGAGTTCGTGCGCGGCTTCGAAGCGGTCGCAGAGAAGGCCGCCCTTGTGAAGGTCGGCGAGGATGACGCGATCCTGCTCTACGACGAGCCGCTGGACGCGCTGCGTGCCCGACTGGTGGACCTCGGCGTCGATGCGGTGCTGGCGACCCAGGGCGCTTCGGGAGCCACGATCGAGGCGGGCGACATCGTCGTCACGCGACCCGTCTCGGACCTGCCCGGCCGCATCGTCGACACGATGGGAGCCGGCGATGCCGCCTTCGCCGCCGCGGTGGCCCCGCTCAGGGACGGAATGCCCACCGGCGCAGACGCCTGGGGCGAAGTGCTGGAGCGTGCCATGGATGTCGCGGCAGCGACGTGCCGCTTCGAAGGGGCGCTGCTGCGCCTTCCGGAAGCGCTCGTCGACGTCGATCTCGACCGCATCGGAACCTGACGGGCGGTCGGGCGGAACCCTGAACCGCGTGCGGCCGGACCGATTTTCGCGGTGCGGTCCTGACGCGTAAGATGGGTGATCGCGCCTCCGCTCGACTGTACAAGCCGGTCGGGTGCGCGTCTGGCGAGTTACCCAAGCGGCCAAAGGGATCTGACTGTAAATCAGCCGGCGTAGCCTTCGGGGGTTCGAATCCCTCACTCGCCACGACACCCCGAAAGCGCCCCCTACCACGGGGGCGCTTTCGTCGTTCCGCGAGGGCTTTCGACGGCGCGATCACTAGCACCGGAGGTCGGTGCTGGCAAGCCCACCCGCCTTCCAGGCGGCCTCCGAGGTGGCGAGCGTACGATTGCCCGATCGCACGGACGAAGGGAGCACGACGATGACCGACACCCAGGGGAACATCGACGACGCAACACAGGCGGCACGAGAGAGCGCCGAGCGCGTGCGCACGACCGCGACGGATGCGGGCGCATCGTTCGGCGCCAGCGCCGAGGAGATCGCCGACGATCTGTCGGTGAAGACCGAGGCGGCGAAGAACGATGCCGCGGGCACCGTCAACGACATCACGGCCAAGGTCAGCGATGTCGTCGACAGCGCGAAGAGCGCGGCATCCGACGTAAAGGCCGCCGCCACGGATGCCGCCCGCAGTGCCACGGCGACGATCAAGGGCGCCGCGGACGACCTCGACATCGATCAGCTCATCTCGCAGACGCGCACGGTCGCCGGTGAGTGGACCGAGAAGGTCAAGCAGGCGTACCGCGAGCGGCCCGGCGTCGTGATCGGCGCCGCCGTGGGCGCGGTCGTCCTCGCCACGGCCGTGGTGCGGGCGATCAGCCGCCGCTGAGAGTCAACCGATGGGATGCTGCGCGTCGCGCAGCATCCCATCGGCGTTCCCGGCCACCCGCTCGTGGACGGTCTGCGCTCGCTCGTCTGATCCGGACGCGACCGACCAGCGCGCACGAGCGGCCGGTCGCGCACGCCGTAGGCTCCCGATCATGCGATGGCTCTCGACGGGAACCCTGACCGCGCATCCCGCTCTCGAAAACCCCGGCCTGCTCGCGGCGCCGGTGCTGCAGGCTCTCGAAAGACTGGGCGCCGATCGCGCCCGAAGCGTGGGGGTCGCCGCGATCGATCCCGACCTCGCCGACACGGCGGAGTTCTGCGCCCGATACGGCGTGGCACCCGAGGCGTCGGCCAACTGCGTCGTGATCCGGGGAAGGCGCGGCGGCGAGGTGCGGTTCGCCGCCTGCATGGTGCTGGCCACCACGCGTGCCGACGTCAACGGGGTCGTGCGGCGCCGCCTCGACGCGAGGACCGCCTCGTTCGCGCCGATGGACGAGGCCGTCGCCCTCACGGGCATGGAGTACGGCGGCATCACCCCCATCGGACTTCCGGCCGACTGGCCGATCCTGATCGATGCCGCCGTGGCCGATACCGCCGAGGTCGTCATCGGAAGCGGCATCCGAGGCAGCAAGCTGTTCCTGCCGGGCTCGTCGCTGTCCGCCCTCCCGCACGCGGAGGTGATCGAGGGGCTGGCGCGACCCGTCGAGTGACGCGCTCTCGCCGGGCCGACGGCCGGCATCCGCACATCGGCATCCCTCTCCCGCAGCGGCGCACCCGCGTGTCAGGATGAGCGTGTGCGGGCGGGGGCCCGCCGCGAGAGGACCGCCATGACCGTGCCTGCTCCCCGCGCCGATGCGGCGCTCTCCGACGCGTCCAGCTCTTCGCTGGTGCGCGCGGCGATCTGGGTCTCGATCGGCTCCCTCATCGCAGCCGCGATCGTGTGCGTCATCTGGGTCCTGGTCGGCACCCAGAGCGGCATCATCGGGCGCGCATTCCTCACCATCCTGCTGCTCGCGGCCTTCGCGGGCGTGGCGATCATCGATGCGCACCTCGCGTCCCGGCGCCCGGCGTGGTTCGCGCTCGCGAGCATGCTCACGTGGGTCGTCTCCCTCCTGATCGGCGCGTTCCTGATCTGGCTGCCCGAGCGGTACGAGTGGAGCGGGTACACCCGGTTCGTCCAGTTCCTTCTGATCGTCCTGATCCTCCAGCTGGCGCTCCTGCACATCCGGCTCTACACGAAGGCGTACCGGCGCCACGTGACAGTGTTCACGCAGATCATCGCGATCGTCACGATCACGCTCGTGATCGTGCTCGCCGTCATGCTCGTCCTTCCGCTCATGATCGGCGAGTGGGTCGAGTTCGCCGACCTCTACTGGCGCTTCGTCGTGGCCGTCACGATCCTCGCCGCGGTCGGGACCGCACTCATCCCGCTCCTGAACGTGCTGTTCGCCCCGAAGAGGCCGCGGCCGGCGCACCTCACCGCTCCGGCGGCGCCGCCTGCCCCGGGCGCGCTGCAGCCGTGGCCGACCTACGCGGACGGCGTCACCCCGCTTCCGGTGATGCCCGACGGCTCACCCGACTTCAACGCGTACTACACCGGCTATCCGTCGCAGGTGTCGCAGGCGATCGCCCCCGTCGCGCCCATGGCGGCGCCGCCACCGCAACGGCCGGAGGAGCCGCCCGCAGCCACCTCACCGCAGGCGCCGACGCGGAGCGGCTATGAGGGCTACCCGCCTCCTCCGCCGCTCCCACCGCGGCCGTAGCGACTCAGCCGCGCAGCAGCTCGAGCGCCGCCATCGCGGCGTTGTGGCCGCCGAGCCCGCTCACCGCGCCGCCGCGCCGCGCTCCAGATCCGCACAGCAGCACCCGCGAGTGTTCGGTGGCGACTCCCCAGCGTGCGGCGGGGGAGTCGAGCGCATCGTCGTCCTCGGCCCACGGCCACGACAGCGGACCGTGGAAGATGTCGCCGCCCGTCATGCCGAGCGACTCCTCGAGGTCGGCGGTGGTCCGCGTCTCGATGCACGCCGAGCCGTCGGGCGACTCGTACACGCAGTCCGCGATCGGCTCGGCCAGCACCGAGTCCAGCGACCGCACTGCCGCGTCCTGCAGCGCTGTGCGGGCGGCACCCCGGTCCAGAGACGCCGTGAGGCGGTGCGGCACCTGCAGCCCGAACAGCGTCAGTGTGTGCGCTCCCTCCGCCTGCAGCTGCGCGCCGAGGATCGACGGATCGGTGAGCGAGTGGCAGTAGATCTCCGCGGGCAGAGGGCTGGGGATGCCGCCGCGAGTGGCCATCGCGTGCGCGTCGTCGAGCTGCGACATCGTCTCGTTGATGTGGAAGGTGCCCGCGAAGGCGGCCTCGGGTGCGATCCGGTCATCACGCAGGCGCGGAAGCCGGCGCAGGAGCATGTTCACCTTCACCTGCGCGCCCTCTGGAGCGCCCGGCCGTGGCGCGCCGCCGTCTGCGAGCAGGCGAGCGAGGACGGCCGGACCGACACCGCTCAGCACGAGGCGGGCGTGCAGCGTCTCGGGTTCGGCGCCGCCGATCTCGACCTCGCCGTCGGGAGTGATCGCGACGACCTCGGCGCCGGTGCGCACCTCGGCGCCGGCATCACGCGCCGCCCTCTCGAGCTCGCCGCTGACGCGGCCCATCCCGCCGACCGGAACGTCCCAGTCTCCGGTTCCTCCGCCGATCACGTGATACAGGAAGCAGCGGTTCTGCCGCAGTGTCGGGTCGTCGGCGGAGGAGAAGGTGCCGATCAGACCGTCGGTGAGGGCGATGCCGCGCGCGAGGTCGGTCTGCAGGGACGACCGCAGGACCTCCCCGAGGGGGCGCTCGATCAGCTCGTCCCACAGCGCATCGTCTGCGAGCTCCGCCCGCACGGCCGAGCGGGTCCGCAGCGGCTCCGTGACCGTAGGGAACAGGCGCTGGGCGATCGGCGCGATCCGCGCCGAGAACGCGGCGAACCGGGCCGCCTCGCGCGCATCGCCGGTTGCGCGGAGGAAGGAAGCGGCGGTGGCCGCGGCATCCCCCGTGTCGACGAGGATCCCGCGCGCGGGGTCGGCGGGATCCGGCGTGTACGACGAGTAGCGGCGCCGGCGCAGGTCGATGCGCAGCCCGAGGTCGTCGATGATCCGCCGGGGGAGCAGGCTGACCAGGTAGGAGTATCGCGAGAGTCGTGCCTCGACACCCGGCCAGGGTGTCTCGGAGACCGCCGCGCCGCCGACGTGGGCGAGGCGCTCCAGCACGACGACCTTTCGCCCGGCGCGGGCGAGATAGGCCGCCGCGACCAGCGCGTTATGGCCTCCTCCGACGATCACGACATCGTGGGTGACGGCGAAGGGGTGCAGCATCCGTCCACGCTAACGCGCGCGTGCCCGCCTCGGGCACGGGCTGTGGATGCCGCGGCGCTAGCGTGGACGACATGGCATCCGAACAGCTGCTCGAAGCGCTCGCTATCGACATCGCACGAGAGGCCGGTGAGCTCGCTCGCCGGCGCCGGAGCGAGGGAGTGGCCATCGCGGCGACGAAGTCTTCGATCGCCGACATCGTGACCGACGCTGACCGCGAGGTCGAAGCGCTGATCCGCGCGCGCCTGCGCGCCGAGCGCCCCGGTGACGGGTTCCTCGGCGAAGAATCGGATGCCGCGCTGGGCACCACCGGCATCACCTGGGTCGTCGACCCCATCGACGGGACGGTCAACTATGCGTACGGCATCCCCGCCTACGGGGTCAGCATCGCCGTCGTGCGCGGCGAGGCCCGGCCGGGGCGCTGGGAGGGTCTGGCGGGAGCGGTCTTCAGCCCGGCGACCGGCGAGATGTTCCACGCTGCGCGAGGCGCCGGCGCCTGGCTGGACGGAACGCGGCTCTCTGTGAACGAGGAGCCGTCTCCGGCCGGCGCGCTGCTGGCCACCGGGTTCGGCTACGACCCCGCCACCCACGCCGGCGATCTCGCCCGGGTCGCTCGTGTCATGCCGATGGTGCGGGACCTGCGACGCATCGGCGCGGCATCCCTCGACTTCGCGTACGTCGCCGCCGGCCGGTTCGACGGCTACTTCGAGCGCGGACTCCAGCCGTGGGATCACGCGGCCGGAGCCCTCCTGGTCGAGGAAGCCGGCGGCCGTTTCACACGCGTGGACATGGAGGACAATCCCGGTCGACCGCTGTTCGTCGCGGCCGGCCCGGCGATTTTCGACAGCCTGCTCGCGGCCGCGCTCGGTCCGTGAAAGTATGTCTTGTGAAGCGACCGGCGCGCCGGAGTCTGCATACATCGCATTCTCAGGTCAAGCCCTATAGTCTTTACCCGATCGTTACTTTCGCCGCCCGAACGGTGAGGGTGATCTGAGCACGAAGTCCGACCGCCGCACCCGAGCGGCATGATCCGAGAGCCCCCCTCCGCTTGCCTTTCGACGCCCCCCAGGCTGCGTCTGCGCCCACGCGACGTTCCAGCCGGTCATCCGCCACGCCGCCCCCGGCGACCGCGGAGACCACCGGGGCCTCCCGCGCGGAGCTTCGTCGGCGCAACGGGCAGAGCCCTTCGGACCGGCCCTCCGTCGTGTGGGATCGCGCTTCTGAGATCGCGCCGCAGCCGGATGCCGGCACCCAGCGCTCCGCCGCACCCTCGCTCGCGGACGTCACGCCGTTCGCGGTCGTCGTGACCGCGCTGGCCGCCGCTGCGGACGCGCCGGCGACACGCCGCAGCCGCCGGACCGTCACCGTCGGCGAGCAGACGACCGTCACCCAGGTCGCGGCGGCCGCTCCGGTGGCCGTACCGGCGCCGCCGGCGGCTCCGGTCGCCGCGCCGCCGCTCGAGCCGGTCCTCGTCGCGGCTGAGCCCTTCGAGCTGCTCGAGCCCGACGTCGAGATATTCGACAGCCACGACGTGGCCGAGGTCGCCGACGTGGAGCCGGCATCCGGTCCCACCGCAGCCGAGATCGACGCCTTCGAGGAGGCCGCCCGGCTCTTCAGCTTCACCGGCGAGACGCCGATCCAGACGGCACCCGCCGACGAGGCCGCCAAGGCCCCGGCCCCACAGCACGTGGCATCGCGCCGCAACCGCGGGGCGTCGTTCCAGCGGATCACGGCGACCTCGTTCTCGGTCGGAGTGATGGGCATCGTGGGTCTCCTCACCGTCGGCCTGACGACCCCGGCCGACGCCGTCGCGGCGCCGGGCAGCACCGACATCTCGAGCTCGCTGGTCGCAGCCGCCGGCGACGCGCCGGCCGGCGCGGCCGACGAGATCCAGGCCTACGTCACGCCGTCCGAGGTTCAGAACGCGACGATCGAGCGCGCCGAGAACTACTCGACTCTCACGATGGCCCAGCTCGCGTCTCAGTCGGGCATCTCGAACTACTCGAACTTCTTCATCAACGACCCCAACTCGCCGATCCAGTGGCCCTTCGCCGTGGGTGTACCGATCAGCTACGGCTTCGGCATGCGCGATGGAACGATGCACGAGGGTGCCGACTTCACTCCGGGCGAGGGCGCGCCGATCCAGGCGATCGCCGACGGCGTTGTGCGCGAGTCGACCGAGTCGGGCGGGGCATTCGGGGTCCATATCGTCATCGACCACGTCATCGACGGCCAGCTCATCTCGAGCAGCTACTCGCACTTGCTGTACGGATCCCGGCAGGTCCAGGTCGGCGACCACGTCACGGTCGGCACGATCATCGGCCGCACCGGCAACACGGGCCGCTCGTTCGGCGCCCACACGCACTTCGAGATGCTGGCGAACGGCACCACGCCGATCGACCCGATCCCGTGGCTGCGGGTTCACGCCGGCGGCTGACGCCGATTCAGGAGGATGCCGGCGCTCTGGTATTCTCTTCTAGTTGCCCAGGCATGCCCGGGCGCGCCCCGATAGCTCAGTGGCAGAGCACTTCCATGGTAAGGAAGGGGTCGTCAGTTCAATCCTGACTCGGGGCTCGCAGCATCCGTCATCGTGACCTCGGATGCCGTGCGGCAGGGTAGCTCAGTTGGTGAGAGCGCACGACTCATAATCGTGAGGTCGCGGGTTCAAGCCCCGCTCCTGCTACGAACGAAGGACGCCCCTCGGGGCGTCCTTCTGATGTCGGGAGCGTTGCCGCGAACCGCTTCGGGCTGTCCCTCTCCGCCGGAGGCACACCACGATCCCGCTCGTTCGCCTTGCCGCCCCTGCGGCTGAGAGGTATCGTCGCCGCCATCACCGGCGGCGCCGCGCTCCGCAGGCAGGAAGGGGCGATCGTGGACGAATCTGCAATCGCAATCGCAATCGGCGAAGCCAGGACTTACCTCGCGCAGCATCCGGACGAGGCCGGTTACCGGGACTCGGAGGCGGTCGCAGTGCTCGAGGACGGCCTCGCGGCACGGGTGGAGGGGGACGGCTGGAGCATACGGACCGACATGTCCAGGGGTGTCGGAGGGAAGGCGTCAGCCGCATCGCCGGGCTGGCTCATGCGAGCAGCGCTGGCTTCCTGCGTCGCGACCCTGATCGCCATGCGAGCTGCCGAGCGCGGTGTCGCCCTCCGAGGGCTGCGGGTCTCGGTGGACAGCGAGTCCGACGACCGCGGGATTCTCGGCATAGCGGACGACGTGCCGGCCGGGCCGCTCGGAATGCGACTTCAGGTGACGGTGGAGGTCGGGGATCAGGACGAGTCGCTGCTGCGGGAGGTCATCGAGTGGGGCTTCGACCACTGCCCGGTGTGCGACGCGCTCCAGCGGTCGGTGCCGGTCGAGCACTTCGTCGACCTGCGCTGAGGAACCTGTCACCTCACCCCACCGGACCTCTGCGCCGGGAGGGACGACGCGGGTGCCTGGGCGGCTCATCGATGGTTCCGCGACGGGAATCATCCGGCTTGGGCCCTGTGCACCGGGTCGGCGCCGGTGGCCGGCTCCCAGCGCAGCAGGTCGCCCGGCTGGCAGTCCAGCGCCTCGCAGAGGGCGTCGAGGGTCGAGAATCGGACGGCCTTCGCTCGACCGTTCTTGAGCACCGCGAGGTTGGCCGGTGTGATCCCGACGAGGTCGGCGAGCGTGCCGACCGCCATCTTCCGGCGGGCGAGCATCACGTCGACATCGATGACGATGGGCATTCAGACCACCTCGTTCAGCTCGGAGCGAAGTGCCTCGGCCTCGTGCTCGCGGTCGATGGCCTGCCGCAGCAGCTGCTTCATCACCACGACCAGCAGGGCCATCCCTCCGAGCACCAACGAGGCCCCGCAGATGAGCCCCACGATTCCGGGTGCCGTGCCTCCGGGAGCGAGCAGGACCGCCATCGCGAATGCGAGCACCGCTGCGGCGACGATCGCCCAGATGATGATGTCGACGTAACGGAACGAGGACTCCGAGAACACAGAGCCCCGGCGGACCTTCGTGAGCAGCTGCCAGACGCAGACCGCGAAGATCTGCATCGTGACGACGCCGAGGATGATGATCGTGACGAAGATGATCCGAAGCCAGACTTCCACGTCCTCCAGGTCACGCCAGATCGCCGGGACGATGAACGCCTGCACCACCAGCGAGCCGACGAGTGCGAGGGCGATGACCACGCGCAGCGCCAGTATCGTGAGCTTTCCCATTGCCAACCTCCGTCGAGTAACAATCGAAAGCTACCGTTTATCAATCGATTATTCAAGCGGCACGATAGGTACGACGTCTGCCAGCATCGATCTGGTGGCGGTCGCGTGCGCCCCGGACTACCGTGTAGGCGTGTCTGCTCCCGCGACCGATGCGCGCACCGCCCATGCCGCCGGCGTGGAGCGCCTCTTGGAGAGCTATCGCGCCGTTCCCCGGCCCAGCCGGTGCGCCTTGCCAAACGCACCTCGAACCTGTTCCGGGCGCGTGCCGCGACGAATTCGAAGGGGCTGGACACCTCGGGCCTGACTGATGTGATCGCCGTCGACGTCGATGCGCGCACGGCCGACGTGGCCGGAATGTGCACCTACGAAGACCTCGTCGCCGCGACGCTGCCGCTCGGTCTGACGCCCCTGGTGGTGCCGCAGCTGAAGACCATCACGCTCGGCGGCGCCGTGACGGGGCTCGGCATCGAGTCGACGTCCTTCCGAAACGGGCTGCCGCACGAATCGGTGCTCGAGATGGACATCCTCACCGGCGCGGGCGAACTGCTCACCGCTTCACCCTTCGAGAATGCGGACCTCTTCCGGGCGTTTCCGAACTCCTACGGCACGCTGGGCTACGCGGTGCGCCTGCGCATCGAACTCGAGACCGTCGAACCGTTCGTTTCGCTCACCCACCTTCGCTTCCGAACGCTCACCGACCTGATCGCCGCGATGGACGCCATCGTCGCGACCGGTCGGCACGACGGTGCTCGCGTCGACTATCTCGACGGCGTGGTCTTCAGCGCCGACGAGAGCTACCTGTGCATCGGAGCGAAGACCGACGCGCCCGGGCCGGTCAGCGACTACACCCGCCGGCGGATCTACTACCGCTCCATTCAGCACGACGGCGTCGCGAAGGACGACCGCCTCACGATCCACGACTACCTCTGGCGTTGGGACACCGACTGGTTCTGGTGCTCCGGCGCGTTCGGCGCGCAGCATCCGCTCGTCCGGCGGTTCTGGCCGCGACGATACCTGCGCAGCAGTGCGTATTGGAGGCTCATGAGCCTGGAGCGGCGGTTCGACATCGGCGACCGTATCGAACGACTCAAGCGTCGCCCGCCGCGGGAACGCGTCGTGCAGGACATCGAGGTGCCGATCGAGCGGTGCGCGGAGTTCCTGGACTGGTTCCTCGCGCACGTGCCGATCACCCCGATCTGGCTGTGTCCTCTGCGGCTGCGCGACGATCGACCCCTGGCCGCTGTACCCGCTGCATCCGCACCGGACTTACGTGAACGTGGGATTCTGGTCGACGGTGCCGGTCGGGCGGAGCGAGGGTGAGACGAACCGGCTCATCGAGCGCCGCGTGAGCGAGCTCGACGGTCACAAGTCGCTGTACTCGGATGCCTACTACCCGCGTGCGGAGTTCGACCGGCTCTACGGGGGCGACGAGTATCGAGCCGCGAAGAAGCGGTTCGATCCCGACTCGCGACTCCTCGACCTGTATGCGAAGGCGGTGCAGCGACGATGACCTCCATCGAACGGCGCGTGTCCGAGTCCACGGCTGAGACGTCGAGCGGGGACAAGCTCACGCTCGCCCAGATCCTGGAGACCCTCGCGGGCGGCCGCCTGCCGCTGCGCTTCACGGCATACGACGGAAGTTCGGCGGGGCCCGCCGATGCGCCGCTCGGGATCGAGCTTCTGACACCGCGCGGAACGACGTACCTCGCGACGGGTCGCGGCGACCTCGGCCTCGCCCGCGCCTACATCGCGGGCGACCTCGAGGCGCATGGAGTCCACCCCGGTGACCCGTACGAGCTGCTGAAGGCGCTCGCCGATGCGCTCGTCTTCCGGATGCCGCCACCGCGCGAGACCGCCCGCATCATCCGGTCGATCGGCATCCAGCACCTCCGCCCGATCGCCCCGCCGCCCGAGGAGGCGCCGCCTCGATGGCGCCGCGTGGCCGCAGGACTGCGGCACAGCAAGGCGCGGGACGCCGAGGCGATCCACCACCATTACGACGTCTCGAACACCTTCTACGAATGGGTCCTCGGGCCCTCGATGACCTACACGTGCGCGTGCTATCCGCACCCCGGCGCTTCGCTGGACGAGGCGCAGGAGAACAAGTACCGGCTGGTCTTCGAGAAGCTGCGGCTGAAGCCTGGCGATCGGCTGCTCGACGTCGGATGCGGCTGGGGCGGGATGGTCCGATACGCCGCCCGTCGCGGCGTCCGTGCCATCGGCGTCACCCTGTCGAGGGAGCAGACCGCCTGGGCGCAGCGCGCCATCGCCGATGAAGGCCTGGCGGACCACGCCGAGGTGCGCTTCGGCGACTACCGTGACACCGCGGAATCGGGCTTCGATGCGGTGTCGTCGATCGGGCTGCTCGAGCACATCGGCGTGCGGAACTACCCGTCCTACTTCGGCTTCCTCCTCTCACGGATGCGTCCCGGAGCACTGCTGCTGAACCACTGCATCACGCGGCCCGACAACCACAGCGAAGCGTCCGCGCGCGGATTCATCGACCGCTACGTCTTCCCGGATGGCGAGCTCACCGGTTCGGGACGCATCATCAGCGAAGCGCAGGATGCCGGCCTGGAGGTGCTCCACGAGGAGAACCTGCGACCCCACTACGCCATGACCCTGCGCGACTGGTGCGCGAACCTCGTGGCTCATTGGGATGAGGCGGTCGCGGAGGTGGGCCTTCCGACGGCGAAGGTGTGGGGCCTCTATATGGCGGGATCGCGTCTCGCGTTCGAGACGAACGGGATCCAGCTCCACCAGGTGCTGGCCGTCAAGCCCGACGAGCATGGCGGCGATGGCGACCTGCCGTTGCGGCCGTGGTGGACCCCGTGAGGCAGCGCAGAGCAATGCCCCCGCCGCCTCATGGTGAGGAAGCGGGGGCATGTGGTCTCAGGCGAGGGCCTTGGCCTTCAGCGAGTCGTACTCCGCCTGCGTGATGGCCCCCGAGTCGAGGAGCTTCTTGGCGGACTCGATCTCTGCGGTCGGCGAGCTCGTCCCTGCGACCTCCCGGATGTAGCTGTTCTGCGCAGCCTGCGCTTCCTTCATCTCGGCCACCCGGCGCTCGGTCATGCTGCGCCCGCGGGCGATCAGGTAGATGAAAGCGGCCAGGAACGGCAGGAACACGAGGAAGACCACCCACAGCGCCTTGGCCCAGCCGTTCAGGCTCGGGTCGCGGAAGATGTCGATGATGATCGTGATGAAGATCCAGATGCATGCGATCAGGATGTAGACCCAGAAGATCCACACGAGGAAATCCCATAAGTTCACTGTGAACAACCTTTTCTCTTGGGGGCGGCGAAATCGCAGCCGAGGCTCAGCGTAAACGTACCGATCGGCATTCCCGCGCCGCATCATGCGGAAGGGATGACTTCGCGGCGAGAACGAGCACGATGGCCTGATGAGATCGCTGGGCGGCTCCGCGGTCAGTTGAGCGCGGAGGTCAGCCGCGCGAGCCCGTCGAAGAAGGTCGCCTTGAGCGGCTCCTTGCGCCACTCAGCGAGCGTGAGCTCGCGACCGGCATCGCGGTAGCCCTGCTCCACCTCGCGCATCGCGCGCACGAAGGACTCCCCCCGAACGAGCAGCGAGGACTCGGCGTTGAGGCTGAACGACCGGATGTCCATGTTGCTCGAGCCGATGAAGGCGATGTCGTCGTCGATCGACATGTGCTTGGCGTGCAGGATGTACGGCGCCGGATACATGAAGATGCGCACGCCCGCCTCGAGCAGATCGCTGTAGTAGGAGCGCTGGGCATGCCCGACCAGCCACTGGTCGGCCTCCTCGGAGACGAAGAGCTGCACATCGAGGCCGCGCTGGCACGCCGTCGTGATCGCGTAGACCATGGCCTCGTCGGGCACGAAGTACGGGCTCGTGATGATGGCCTTCTCGGTCGCCCCGTAGATGAGCGAGAGGAACATGCGCAGATTGTTCTCGGTGGTGTAGGCCGGGCCGCTGGGTACGACCTGACACAGCAGCGCATCGGGCGCGGAGGACGGCACGATGTCCTTGGCCGGCACGTGATCCGTCAGCCGCTCGCCGGTCTCGATGAACCAGTCCGACAGGAAGACCGTGTTGACGCCGGCGACGACCGGACCGGTCAGCCGCGCCATCAGCTCCTGCCACTGCAGACCGCGCTTGATGTTCTTCGGCGAGTCGTAGGAGCGGGCGATGAGGTTCTGCGATCCCATGAAGCCCACGCGCCCGTCCACGACGACGAGCTTGCGGTGGTTGCGCAGGTCGGGTCGCTGATACTTGCCCTTGAGGGGCTGGACGGGCAGCATCCACGACCATTTCACTCCGATGCGATCGAGCTCGGCGAACGTCTCCTTGCTGCCGGGGATCTTCGCGGAGGGCAGATGGTCGGCGAGGAGGCGCACCGTGACGCCTCGCCCGACCGCGCGCTCCATGGCCGAGAAGAAGCCGCGCGTGGTGTCGTCCCAGGCGACGATGAAGAACTCCACGTGCACGAACGTCCGGGCGGTGTCGATCTCTGCGGCCATGGCATCGATCGAGGCCTGGTAGTCGCCGAAGAGGGTCGCCTGATTGCCGTACGACGCGGGGATGCCGGTGAGCGCCTCGTTCTGCTGCACCACGCGCTGGAACCAACGCGGCCAGGTCGGGTCCATGATCTCCAGGCGCTCTTCGCGCACGTTCTCGCGGATCATCCCGTCGACGCGCGTCTGAGCATCACGGCGCTTCCTGGGCAGCTTGAACGTCCCGATCAGCAGATAGAGCAGGATCCCGATGTAGGGGATGAGGAAGATCGCCAGCAGCCATGCCATGGCCGCGGTGGGCTTTCGGCGCCTGGGGATGATGATGAGCGCCGCGATCTTGATGGCGAGGTCGACGAGGGCCGCGATGATCCAGACGGCGTTGGTTCCCAGAGTGTCCATTGCGCGTCAGGCTATCGGCTCCCCAGGAGCCGCGCGTCGCCCTCTGAGGGCGAGATGCCGGCCGGAACCTGTCCGTTAGGCTCGCAGTGCGACCGCCGCTCACCGGCGTCGGCGCGGCGAGGGGAACGAGCGCATGGCCACGACACCGCCCGGCTGGTACGACGACGGACGCGGTGCGCTGCGCTGGTGGGACGGCGCCCAGTGGACGGAGCACGTGCAGACGCCCGACCCCGAGCCCGAGACGCCACAGAGCCCCACCGGAGGACTCGGCGAACCCGCGCGGTCCGACGAGGCGATGGACACCCTCCTGGCGCCGGCGATCGCCCCGGCGCCGACACTCGAGTCGGCAGCGAGAACGGATGCCGCCCCGCCGGCGCCCGTCGACACAGCAGCCGAGGGCGACTACCCGCCCTCGGCCCCTCCCGGGTACCCCGGCGGCTTCCCCGGCGGTCCCGCTCCTTCGGGCGGGTTCATCGCGGCCACCGAGCCGAAGAAGTCGAAGCTGTGGATCCTGTGGGTCGTGATCGGCGTCGTCCTGCTCGGCATCGTGATCCTCGCGGCGGTGCTGATTCCGCTCGCGATCGGCATGTTCGGCGCAGGTGCCGGTGCCGGTGCCGACTCGGCCGACGAGGCCGCAGCCGTCGCCGCGGTCGAGCTGTATGACGAGGCCTGGGCCACCGCGGACTGCGAGAAGTTCGAGACATCGACCACCGAGACATTCCGTCAGCAGTCGCAGCTTCCGGATTGCGAGACGTTCACTCAGGCGTCGCAGGGGTTCGCCGAGACCGTGGATGACTACGAGCTGACCGTCACTTCGGTCGAGAGCGACGGCGACGACCAGATCACCGTGACCACCTCGGAGACCTACACGTCTCTGGTGGACGACCAGGGGAACCCGACGGACGAGGCGCTGTCTTACGAAGACAGGTGGACGTACATCGTGATTCCCGCGGGCGAGGGCTGGGCGATCGATCAGAGCCTGGACGCCGGCGCCGAGTAGAGAATCAGGCCCGATCGGCCTCCGCCGCCGGCGCGTCATCGGCGGGCGGTCGCAACGGCGTCAGCGAGCCGCCTTCCGCGGCCGCGTCGATGCCGAAGACCGCCGCGAGGCCCGCTTCGAAGTGGCCCACCCGTCCGCCCGCCGCGAGGTCACGGGCGCGCTGGGTCGGACCGTGCAGAAGTGCCCCCGCGAAGTGGCGCAGGGCCTCGGTGACGGCGGCGGCCTGCTCGGGCGGGACCGACTTCGACGCGAGCCTGGCCAGTTCGCTGTCCAGCGCATCGAACACGTGGCGACGCAGGGCGACGATGGCGGGGGCCGCGACCTGCTCGGCCGCGAACGCCCCGGCGGCGGAGGAGACCAGCTCACGCGCAGTTGCGTCGGGGGCGAGCATCGGCAGGCGGGCGTGCGTGGCGATCAGCTCGAGATCCATGAGCTCGATGCCGGGCAGCCTTCCGACCGCGGGATCGACGTTGCGTGGCAGCCCGAGATCGATGATCGTCCGGCGGGAGGCGTCGGGAATGTGCTCGGCGGTCACGGAGTAGGTGTTGGTGCACGTGATGACGACCTCGGCGTCTGCCACGGCCTCTCGCAGCTCGCGTCGGGCCCGCACCCCGTAGCGCTCGGCGAACCGCTCGGCGCGACCGGTCAGCGAGTAGACCGAAAGCTCGGACACTCCCAGAGTGCGCAGTGCCGCCACGGTCGTCGCGGCGTAGTTGCCGGTGCCGATGATGAGCGCGCGGGTCTGCCGCCAGTCCGTCACGCGGGTGCCCGCGAGTTGGAGCGCGAACTGCACGAGCGACCGGCCCTGCTTGCCCAGCGCGGTCGCCGACCGCACGTCGCGCGACACCCTTGCCGCGCGCTGGAATGCCGTGTCGAGCTCGGGAGTGGTCGATCGGGACTCGCGCGCAGCTTCGTAGGCGCGCCGCACCTGCCCGGCGATCTCCTCCTCGCCGACCGCGATCGACTCGAGGCCGGAGGTCACCGCGAACAGGTGGTGCAGAGCGGGAGCGCCGGCGAGCACGTCGGCGCGGTCGCGGAGGGACCCGTGGGGCAGCTCAGCGGCTCGGGCGAGGGTCCGCAGCGTCGCCTCGGCGATGCTGGTATCCGAGCCCGGCGGCACGTCCAGATACGCCTCGACGCGATTGCAGGTCGAGACCAGCACAGCCCCGCGTGCGCGCCCGTCCTCGAGCAGAGCGGTCGCCGCGCCGGCGGTCACAGCCTCGGAGAGGCGACCGAGCAGATCGAAATCCGCTGTCCGGTGAGACACGGAGACGCAGAGCAGCACCCTTCCATGGTACGGAACTGTTGCTGGGAAGCGCGTCAGGAGCGCAACATCCCGACTCTCGGGGACGTGGCAGCGGACCGCGAAGGGCACGCGCGGTGGGAGGATGGAGGATATGTCTTCCCCCGCGTCGCACCCGCTCGACGACGGCCGGACCGCTTCCTCGGCGCTGGTCACCGCGCTGCGCGGCCGGCGTCCCGAGCGCACACCGGTCTGGTTCATGCGCCAGGCCGGCCGCAGCCTTCCCGAATACCGCGACCTGCGCGTCGGCACCGCCATGCTCGATGCGTGCCTCGATCCCGAGATGGCCAGCGAGATCACCCTGCAGCCGGTGCGCCGCCACGGCGTGGATGCGGCCGTGTTCTTCAGCGACATCGTCATCCCGCTCCGGCTCGCCGGCGTGCCGGTCGAGATAGTGCCGGGCCGCGGCCCGGTGCTGGACACCCCGGTGCGGACCGCGTCCGACATCCTGCGCCTGCGTCCGATCGACCCCGACGCCCTTGCCCCGATCCGCGAGGGTGTCGCGCGCACGGTCGCGGAGCTCGGCAGCACGCCGCTCATCGGCTTCGCGGGAGCGCCCTTCACACTCGCGTCCTACCTCGTGGAGGGGGGTCCGTCCAAGGATCAGCTGCGTGCACGCAGCCTCATGGTGTCGGATCCGAATGCCTGGGCGCAGCTGCTGAACTGGTGCGCCGACGTGTCCGGCGCGTTCCTGCGGGCGCAGGTCGAGGCGGGTGCGAGCGCCGTGCAGCTGTTCGACTCGTGGGTCGGATCGCTCTCGCGTCGGGACTATCAGCGCCGGGTCGCCCCGCATTCTCGCCGGACACTGTCGGCCCTCCGCGGTCTGGACGTGCCGATCATCCACTTCGGCGTCGGCAGCGGCGAGATGCTCGATCTCATGGCGGGGATCGGGGCGGATGCCGTGGGCGTCGACTGGCGGCTGCCGCTGGATGAGGCCGCGCGCCGACTGGGCGGTGAGGTCGTCGTGCAGGGCAACATCGATCCCGCCTTCCTGACGGCGCCGTGGCGGATCCTCGAGGCGCACGTGCTCGACGTGCTCGAGCGCGGCCGCTCCGCACCGGCGCACGTGGTCAACCTCGGGCACGGTGTGCCGCCCGAGACCGACCCGGAGGTGCTGACGCGCATCGTGAGTCTCGTCCACGACGCGTCGGTCAGCGCCGCGCTGGTCTGACATGACGCCGCATCCGGTGCCCCGCGCATCGCACCTGTCCGCTGCGTCGCCCAATCCGGCGACGCAGCAGGTGATCGTGATCGGCGCCGGCATCGCCGGACTGACGGTCGCCCGCGATCTCGCCCGCGCAGGCGTGCCGGTGACCGTCGTCGAGGCGGGCGATCGTGTCGGAGGTCAGCTCGCGGCGATCCGCATGGCGGGTCTGGACCTGGACGCGGCCGCCGAGTCGTTCGCGACCCGCGGTGGAGCCGTCGCGGCCCTGGCCGCGGAACTCGGGCTCGCCGCAGACATCGTGCTTCCGCGGGAGACGCCTGCGTGGCTTGTAGGGGCGCGCGGCAGTGCGCACCCGCTCCCCGCGGCGAGCGTGCTCGGCATCCCTGCCCATCCCCGTGCGAGTGATGTCGTCGCCGTGATCGGCCGTCGCGCCGCATGGCGAGCGAGCCTGGATGCGGTGGTGCCGCTGCGACGGCCGGAGGCGTACCGCTCGCTGGGCGACCTGGTCCGCCGCCGTATGGGCGCGCGCGTGAGGGATGCTCTCGTGGCGCCTGTCGTGCGGGGCGTCCACTCGACCACGCCCGATGCGCTTCCGCTCTCGCTCGCCTCTCCGGGCCTTCCCGATGCGCTGCGGTCGAGCCGCTCCCTCGCCGCCGCGGTCGGACGGCTGCGCTCCGCGAGCCCGGCCGGTTCCCAGGTAGCCGGACTCCGCGGCGGCGTGCACCGGCTGGCGACCGCCCTCGAGCGCGACGCCCGCGCATACGGCGCCCGCATCCTGCTCGGCTCGCGGGTCGTGCGCGCGGACGCCGACGGCGTCGTGCTCGACCGCGGGGAGCGGCTGCGCGGACGCGTCGTGAGCGCCGCGGCGCTGGCGAACGGGCCTGCCCGACGTACCCGCACCATCGCCGTCGCGCTCGCCGTCGTCGAGGCGCCCGGCCTCGATGACGCACCCCGGGGGACCGGCGCACTCATCGAGCAGGGCGCTCCCGGCATCGCCGCGCGCGCCTTCACGCACTCCTCGGCGAAGTGGTCGTGGTTGGCCGATGCGCTCCCCGCGGGCCGGCATGCCGTGCGGCTCTCGTACGATGAGATGCCGGATGATCCCGAAGCCACGGTGAGCGCCGACCTCGAAGCGATCACCGGTGCGCGGATCGACCGGCTGTTCGAACTCGAGGCGCGCACCTGGTCCCGCACGCTCGAGGCGCAGGCGCCGGTCGACGGGATCGAGGCCGCCGGAGAGGCGGCATCCGTGACCGGCCTCGCCTCGATCGTGCCTGCGGCGCGAGAGCTCGCCCGACGAATCAGCACCGACGTGAAGGCCGCCTCCTCCGGCGGCGCGGAAGGATGACGATGACGAACGAGACGCAGGGAACGATCGGATACGCGCTGTGGGCGGTCTTCGCCAGACCGGTCGGGTCGGCAGAGCCGCCGGCTGATGCCGCATCCCTCGCGCATGCGATCGACGGGCTCGCGTCCACCGGTGTCGCACTTCGCGGACTGTACGACGTCTCGGGTCTGCGCTCGGACGCCGATCTGCTGATCTGGCTGACCGGCGACGACGCGCAGCGGCTGCAGGCGGCACTGCGTTCGCTCCGCCGCACCGGACCCCTCGCCGCGCTCACCCCGCGCTGGAACGCCCTCGGCGTGCATCGCGACGCGGAGTTCACGCGCGACCACGCGCCGTCGTTCATGCGCGGGCTTCCGCCGAAGCAGTGGGTGAGTGTCTACCCCTTCGTGCGCAGCCTGGACTGGTACATCCTCCCCGAGGACGAGCGCCGCGGCATGCTCGGCGAGCACGGCCTCAAGGGCCGGGAGTACCCGCAGGTGCAGCCCAACACGGTCGCCGCGTTCGCACTCGGCGACTACGAATGGATCCTCGCGCTCGAGGCCGACGACCCGATCCACCTCGTCGACATGATGCGCCACCTGCGGGCCACCGAAGCACGCCGGCACGTCCGCGAGGAGGTCCCGTTCTTCACGGGCCGGCGGATCGAGCTCGACGAGCTCGCCGAGGTGCTCTCGTGAGCGAGCGGCTGCCGACGATCCTCGCCGCGAGCGCGGCGGCGGCATCCGGTCTTCCGCACATCGAGACCCCGGTGCCCTACGACGCGATCCTCCTCGCCGGCTTCGGCGGCCCGGAAGGGCAGGACGACGTGATCCCGTTCCTGCGGAACGTGACGCGGGGGCGCGGCATCCCGGACGAGCGGCTCGAAGAGGTCGCCCACCACTACCGGCACTTCGGCGGAGTCAGCCCCATCAACGCGCAGAACCGGGCGCTCAAGGCCGCGCTCGAGGCCGAGCTGGCCGCTCGCGGCATCGACCTGCCGGTCTACTGGGGCAATCGCAACTGGGCACCTTTCCTCGAGGAGGCTGTGCAGGATGCCGCGGCCGCGGGCGACACGACCCTCCTGGCGATCGCCACGAGCGCGTACAGCTCGTACTCGAGCTGCCGCCAATACCGCGAGGACTTCGCCCGCGTCCTGGACGCCACAGCGCTGGGCGGAACCGTCACGATCGACAAGGTGCGGCAGTTCTTCGACCACCCCGGCTTCGTCTCGCCGTTCACCGAAGGTGTGACGGATGCCGTCCGCGGGCTGGTCGGCGACGGCGTCGCGGCGGCGCGTATCCGCGTGCTGTTCTCGACCCACAGCATCCCGACCTCCGACGCTCAGCGCTCGGGTCCGCGCGACCGCGACTTCGGCCCGGGTGGCGCCTACGCGGCGCAGCACGAGGCCGTCGCCGGTTTCGTGATGGCGAAGGTCGCCGAGGCGATCCCCGAGGCGGCGGAGACCGGGTGGGAGCTGGTCTACCAGTCCCGTTCCGGTCCGCCCTCGCAGCCGTGGCTGGAGCCTGACGTCTGCGACGTGATCGGCGAGCTGCCCGGTCGCGGTGTGGAGGCCGTCATCATCGTGCCGCTCGGCTTCGTGAGCGACCACATGGAAGTGATGTGGGACCTCGACACCGAGGCGATGGAGGCAGCCGAGGAGGCCGGCATCCGAGCGATCCGCACGCCCACGCCCGGGATCGATCCCGCGTTCGTGAGCGGTCTGGTCGACCTCGTCGTCGAGCGCCGGAACGGGACGCCCGCCGCGGAGCGCCCGCACGTCACCGACCTCGGTCCCTGGTTCGACGTGTGCCGTCCGGCCTGCTGCGAGAACGTCCGCGCCGGGTTCAAGCCCGCCGTGTCGGGGGTGGCCCCGTGACGGCACTGTTCAAGCCCGGAGCTCCGATCCGCGTCGGCACGCGCGCGAGCGCGCTCGCTGTCGCCCAGACCTCGGCGGTCGCTGCCCGGGTCGGCGCGCACGATCTGGTGACGATCACGTCGGAGGGCGACCGGTCCTCCGCGCCGCTCGCCTCGCTGGGCGGCACCGGAGTCTTCGTCTCGGCGCTGCGCGACGCGCTGCTGGCCGGCGAGGTCGACCTGATCGTGCACTCCTACAAGGACCTCCCCACGGCGCCGGCGGACGGGATCCGGCTCGTGGCCGTACCCGAGCGGGCGGACGCTCGCGACGCACTTGCGACGCGCGACGGGGTGACGCTCGCGAAGCTTCCCGCGGGCGCGCGCGTGGGAACGGGCTCGCCGCGCCGCCGCGCCCAGCTGCTGGCGGCGCGTCCCGATCTGGACGTCGTGGGCATCCGCGGCAACGTCGACACACGCCTCGGCCGCCTGTACGACCCTGACGACGATCGCAGGGTCGACGGTCTCGTGCTGGCCGCGGCGGGGCTCGAGCGGCTCGGGCGGATCGCCGAGGCGTCCGAACTGCTCGACCTGGCGGCGTGGCCCACGGCGCCCGCGCAGGGAGCGCTGGCGCTCGAGATCCGATCGGATGCCGCTCCGGCCCTCGCCGAGCGGGTCGGCGAGGTCGACCATCTGCCCACGCGGCTGGCCGCCACCGCGGAGCGCGGCGTGCTCGCCCGCCTGGAGGCGGGCTGCTCGGCGCCGATCGCCGCCCATGCGACCTTCGATGCCGGCGCGCTGACCCTCACCGCAGCCGTGTTCGCGCCGGACGGCACGAGCAGCCTCGCCGTGACCCGCGTCGGGAGCGGCGATTCCGAGCACGCCGCGCTCGATCTCGCCGAGCGCGTCGCGGGCGAACTCCTCGACTCCGGAGCCGCTGCCCTCGCACCCCTGGGCGCGGCGCGATGACCCACGGAAGGATGCAGCCATGAGCGCATCGCACGGACCCGTCCCCGGCATCCGCCCCCGCCGCACGCGCAACACGGGCGCATGGCGCCGACTGGTCGCGCAGACCCGCCTGACGCCTGCCGAGCTCGTGCTGCCGATGTTCGTCCGCGAAGGGGTGAGCGAACCGGTGCCGATCTCGTCGATGCCCGGCGTCGTGCAGCACACGCTGGACTCGATGAAGTCCGCGCTGCACGACGCGGCCGCCGCCGGCGTCGGGGGCGTCATGCTCTTCGGCGTGCCCGAGCACAAGGACGCCACCGGCTCCGGCGCCGACGACCCCGAGGGCATCCTCAACGTCGCCACTCGGATCGCCGCAGCCGAGGTCGGCGACGCGCTCGTCGTGCAGACCGACCTGTGCCTGGACGAGTTCACCGATCACGGCCACTGCGGCGTGCTCGATTCCGCCGGCCGCGTCGACAACGACGCAAGCCTGGAGCGCTACCGGGCGATGGCGCTCGCGCAGGCCTCCGCCGGATCCGCGCTGCTGGGCCTGTCGGGCATGATGGACGGCCAGGTGGCCGCCGTCCGCGACGCTCTGGACGCGAACGGACACCAGGATGCCGCGATCCTCGGCTACGCGGCGAAGTACGCCTCCGCGCTCTACGGCCCCTTCCGCGAAGCGGTGCAGTCCTCGCTGGAGGGCGACCGCCGCACGTACCAGCTCGACCCTGCGAACGCTCGCGAGGGCATCCGCGAAGCGACGCTCGACACCGAGGAGGGCGCAGACATCGTGATGGTCAAGCCGGCGTCGCTCTACCTGGATGTGCTGTCGCGTGTCGCGGCGGCATCCCCGGTCCCGGTGTGGGCATATCAGGTGAGCGGCGAGTACTCGATGATCGAGGCGGCGGCCGCGAACGGCTGGATCGATCGGGAGCGGGCAGTGCTCGAGTCGCTCGTGTCGATCCGGCGCGCAGGCGCTGACGCGATTCTCACGTACTGGGCCGTCGAGGCCGCGCAGCTGCTGCAGGAAGCGAGCCGAGGGTGAGCAACGAATCCGAGTTCGCCCGAGCCCAGGCCGTCATCCCGGGTGGTGTGAATTCCCCCGTCCGCGCCTACCGCTCGGTCGGCGGCACCCCCCGCTTCCTGGTCTCGGCCCGCGGCGCGTACGTCACCGACGTCGAGGGGCGGGAGTACATCGACCTGGTCGGCTCGTGGGGGCCGGCGCTGCTCGGCCACGCCCATCCAGCGGTCGTCCGCGCCGTGCAGGATGCCGCGGCCCGGGGTCTCTCGTTCGGTGCGACCACACCGGGCGAAGCGGAGCTCGCCGAGCTGCTGCGCGACCTCACCACGGTCGGCGGCACGCGTCTGTTCGACAGCGTGCGGCTGGTCTCCACCGGCACCGAGGCCACCATGACGGCCGTGCGACTGGCGCGCGGTGCGACCGGGCGGGACATCGTCATCAAGTTCGCCGGGCACTATCACGGCCACTCCGACGGACTGCTCGCCGAGTCGGGCTCCGGCGTCGCCACGCTCGGTCTTCCGGGGTCGGCGGGAGTGCCGGCCGATGTCGCGGCGCTCACGATCGTGCTGCCGTACAACGACCTGGCCGCCGTCGAGGCCACCTTCGCCGCACACCGGGGACGCATCGCCGCGATCATCACCGAGGCGGCCGGGGCGAACGCCGGGGTGCTCGTACCGGAGCCCGGGTTCAACGGGGCGCTCGCGCAGATCGCGCACCGTGAGGGCGCGCTGCTGATCCTCGACGAGGTGCTCACCGGCTTCCGCGTCGGCCCCGCCGGGTGGTGGGGTCGGGAGGCCGCCGCCGCCGAGGGCGACGTCTGGAAGCCCGACCTCGTGACCTTCGGCAAGATCGTCGGCGGCGGCCTTCCGCTGGCCGCTGTCGCCGGGCGGGGCGACGTCATGGACCTGCTCGCCCCGCTCGGACCCGTCTACCAGGCCGGCACGCTGAGCGGCAATCCGCTCGCGGTCGCGGCGGGACTGGCGACATTGCATGCCGCCGACGCGTCCGTCTACGACCGCGTCGACCGCTCGGCGGCCACGCTGTCGGCCGCCGTCGAAGACGCGTTCGCCGCCGAAGGGGTCGCGATGACGGTCTCGCGCGCGGGAAGCCTCTTCTCGCTCGCGTTCCGCGGCGGACCGGTGCGCGACTACGACGATGCGCGGGATCAGGAGACGTGGCGCTACAGCGCCTTCTTCAGTTCTCTGCTCACTCAGGGGGTGAGCCTGCCCCCGAGCGTGTTCGAGGCGTGGTTCCTCTCGGCCGCGCACACGGACCGGGAATTGGACCGGATCATCGCGGCACTGCCGGCGGCCGTGCGGGCCGCGGCCGATGCGCCGCGCCCGGAACCGGCAGGATAGGCATCATGCCCGATGCCGACGCGTCCGAGACGGCCAGACCGAGGGACGCGAAGTACATCCTGACCTGCCTCGGCATCGGCCTGCTCGCCGGCCTCCTGTCCGGGCTGTTCGGCGTGGGCGGCGGCACGGTGATCGTTCCGCTCCTCGTGCTGGTGCTCGCCTACAACCAGCGCCTCGCCGCCGGAACATCGCTCGCCGCCATCGTGCCGACCGCAACGGTCGGAGTCATCTCGTACGCGCTGAACGACTCCGTCGCCTGGATTCCCGGGCTCATCCTCGCCGCGGGTGCCGTGGTGGGGGCGCAGATCGGCACGTGGCTGCTGCCGCGCGTCTCGATCATCGCCCTGCGGTGGAGCTTCATCGCATTCCTCGTCGCGGTGATCGTGAGCCTGTTCATCGTGGTCCCTTCGCGGGATGCCGGCCTTCCGCTCACCCTCCTGTCGATCGCGGGATTGGTGGTCCTCGGCGTCGTCACCGGCACGGTGGCGGGGCTGATCGGCGTCGGCGGCGGGATCGTCGTCGTACCGGCGCTCATGCTCCTGTTCGGCACGAGCGACCTCATCGCGAAGGGAACGTCGCTGCTGATGATGATCCCGACCGCGATCTCCGGCACGTTCGGCAACCTCCGCCGCGGAAACGTCGACCTGCTCGCTGCAGCGCTCATCGGCGTGGCGGCGTGCACGACGACGGCGCTGGGGGCCTGGATCGCGACGATCGTCGACCCGTTCTGGGGCAACGTGCTGTTCGCCGCGTTCCTCACGTTCATCGCGGTGCAGCTGGCGGTGCGCACCATACGTCAGGCTCGGGCGTGATCGGAGGCCTCGGATCGCCGCTCGATAGGATGGCACGGTGTCCCCAGTGAACCCCGACCTCGTCGGGCGCACCTTCCCCCCGACAGCGCCCTACCTCGTCGGCCGCGAGAAAGTGCGCGAATTCGCCCGCGCCGTGTTCGCCGACGATCCGCAGCACCTCGACCCCGAGGCGGCGCGCGCGCTCGGCTACGCGGACGTCGTGGCGCCGCCGACCTTCGCGATGGTCGTGCAGGACCAGACGCTGCAGCAGCTGCTGGCCGAGCCGGACTCCGGAATCGTTCTGCAGAACGTCCTGCACGCCGAGCAGCGGTTCCGCTACTCGCGCCCGATCGTGTCCGGAGATGAGCTGACCGGCACGCTCTCGGTCACCGGCGTGCGCGCGATCGGCGGCAACGCGATGGTGACGAGCGAGGCCGAGATCCGGGATGCCGCCGGCGAGCACGTCGTCACCGCAACCTCGGTGCTCGTCGTCGGGGAGGGCGAGCAGTGACCGCCGGCGCCGCGGACCTGGCCATCGGAGACGTCGTCGCGGAGCGCACCGTCCACCTCACGCGCGAGTCGCTCGTGCGCTACGCCGGTGCGTCCGGCGACTTCAACCCGATCCATTACCGAGACGACATCGCGGCATCCGTGGGCCTGCCGGGCGTGCTCGCGCACGGCATGCTGACCATGGGGCTGGCCGTCGAGACGATCGTGCCGTGGCTGGGCGATTCCCGGCGCATCCTGGAGTACGGCGTCCGCTTCACCCGCCCGGTCGTGGTCGATCCCGAGACCGGCGCCGATCTTCGCATCGTCGCCAAGGTCGGCGCGATCGACGACGAGTCCGCCCGCATCGACCTGACCGTGACCTCCGACGAGACCACCGTGCTGGGCAAGGCGCAGGTCCGCGTCGGACTCGCCTAGCCGATGGCCGACGTCGAACCGATCCCGCTCGCCCGGCTGACAACGCTGCGCACCGGCGGCACACCCGAGCGGATGATCGACGCGCACACGAGCGACGAGCTCGTCGCCGCCCTGCGGGCTGCGTGGGCAGAGGGCGGGTCTGTCCTCGTGCTCGGCGGCGGCTCCAACCTGCTCGTCGGCGACGGACCGTTCGAGGGAACGGTCGTCCGCGTGCTGACGTCGGGCATCGAGCGGATGCCGTCGCCCCGGCCCGGCTTCGTGCGGCTGCGCATCCAGGCGGGCCACGACTGGGACGCCCTGGTGGCGTACGCGGTGACGGAGGGGCTCGCCGGGATCGAGGCGATGTCCGGCATCCCCGGCACCGTCGGTGCCGCTCCGGTGCAGAACATCGGCGCTTACGGTCAGGAGATCGTCCAGACGCTCGTCGAAGTGGAGCTGATCGACGAGGCCACCGGCGACGTCGTGACGGTGCCTGCGGCCGAGCTGGGTCTGGGGTTCCGCACGTCGGTGTTCAAGCAGCACTACGGCTCGGTGGCCGAGCGGCCCGCAGTGATCCTCACGGTCACGCTCGACCTGCCCGACGTCGGCCACGGCGATCGCCCGGTGCCGGGCGAGCAGCTCCGCACCGCGCTCGGGCTCGAGCCGGGAGCCGAAGTCTCGCTGGCCTGGGTACGTGACCACGTCCTGGCCACCCGACGGCGCAAGGGCATGGTGCTGGACCCCGACGACCCCGACACGTACAGCGCGGGCTCTTTCTTCCAGAACGCGATCGTCTCGGCATCCTTCGCCCGCACGCTGCCCCCCGAGTGCCCGCGCTGGCCGGTGACGCCGGATCTGGATCCCGTGCTGGTGATCCCGCTCGCCGCCTACGACGGCTATGTGCCGCCGCCGGCGAGCCGTGAGTCGGACGTCAAGGTGAGCGCCGCCTGGCTGATCGAGCACTCCGGACTGCGGAAGGGGTTCAAGCTGCCCCGCTCCCGCGCCGCGCTGTCGACCAAGCACGCCCTCGCGCTGACCAATCGCGGCAGCGGGACGGCCGAGGAGCTGGCCCAGCTCGCGCGGTTCATCCAGGGTCGTGTGCAGGCGGAATTCGGGCTGATCCTGCAACCGGAACCGGTACTGGTGGGCGTGGAACTGTAGGTCTATCCTCGCGACCGAGGGGGTCGGCGTGAGCAAGCGCACCCGGGTGGCGGTTGTTCTCCTGTGCGCCGCGGCGTTGGCCGGTTGCACGGTCGACGCACCGGAATCCGATGCGACCGCGACGGCTTCACCGGATGCCGCGGCCCCCGTCACCGGCGCCGAGCCGGTGACGGCCCAAGACATCGGCTTCTTCGGCGGCATCGGCGCACTGGGCGCAGCACCGGACTGCACCGGCACTCTGATCGACACCGGTGCCGGCGACGGGCCGGCGTACCTCCTGACCGCGGGCCGCTGCGTCGGCGGCATGGGCCGGTCGCCGCAGTCCACGACGGTCGGCGCGGAATGGGCCGGCGCCGCCGAGTTCCTCAGGCTCGAGGGCAGCGCCGCCGCGACCGTGGACGTCGACGTCGTCGAGATCGCCTACTCCACGATGCGGGACGTCGACCTCGCGATCGTCCGCCTCGACGCGGAGCTGAGTGAGCTGGAGTCGCTCGGTCTGCAGGCCCTGCCGATCGCCCATCGCCAGCCGACGGCAGCCGATGAGGTGGTGGTCGCAGGCGTCGCGCCGGCAGGCCCGGGCAGCGGCGCGGGCACGCTCCATCGCGACGACTGCAGGCTCGGCACGCAGCACACGGTGATCGAGTCCTCCTGGATCTGGTTCGACGTCTGGTCGGTCGACTGCCCTCGCATCGAGGAGGGCTTCACCGGGTCGCCTCTGCTCTCCCTGGACTCTCGAGGGCGCCCGCGCGAGATCGTCGCGGTCGGAAGCACCACGGCCGTCGGAGTCGCGCCCGCGGACGGTGGCGCGTGTGCGCTGGGTCGCCCGTGCGAGTTGAGGGACGGCGGCGTGCGGGTGGAGCCGGTGACGTTCGCGCAGAGCGTCGCGGGACTGAACCGGTGCTTCGACCCGTCCACGGGCGAGTTCTCTGCTGATCCTCCGTGCCCTCTGCCGGTGTCTGATGTGTGGGCGGAGGACGGCGGCGGTGTCTTCCGCGGCGGCGACACGACGGATGCTCGCGGCCGGTCGCCCGACGTGAGCCTGGTCGGGGAGTCGGTCAGCGTCGTGAGGACGACCCTGGTGCCGATCGGAGACGGGACCGCCTGTCTCGACAAGAGCACCTATGTCGAATCGGTCGCGCAGGTCCTCCCTCAGGCCGGAGAACCGTGGGAGCTGGTCGGCGCGATCGTCCCCGTCGACCTGCCCGAGTCGGAGGGCTTCCACCTGCTGTGCGCGGTGCGCTCCGAAGGCTACGACCGGGCGGCATCCGTCCTGTTCCAGGTGGATCGCACCCCGCCCGTCGTTGCGGCCGACGCGGTTGTCGAGCGACTCGACGACGGCGGGGTGGTCGTCCGCCCGTTCCTGGACCCCCCAGAGATCGCGGCGGTGCGCTTCGGCTGGGGCGCATCCGGGGCGATCGACTGCGACGACGCGGAAGCGCTGGGCGACTACTTCCTCGCACCCCTCGTGATCGGGACCGACGAGCTGCCCGCGATCTACTGCATCTACGGAATGGATGCCGCCGGCAATCGCTCGCCGGTCTCGCGCATCGACCTTCCGGCGCCGTAGCCGTTCAGTCCGCGCCGTCCGGGGCGCTTCAGCGAGGCTTCAGCGGGCATGAGCCACGATGGACTCATGCGAGTGCTGGTGGTGGACGACGAGCCGCGCCTGGCCGAGGGCCTCAAGCGCGGCCTCGAGGCCGAGGGTTTCGCCGTCGACGTCGCCCACACCGGCACCGACGGGCTGTGGCTCGCACGCGAGCAGCAGTACGCCGCCATCCTGCTCGACATCATGCTGCCCGGCATGAACGGCTATGTCGTCTGCCGCACGCTCCGCGACGAGGAGAACTGGACACCGGTGCTGATGCTCACCGCCAAGGACGGCGAGTGGGACCAGGTCGAGGGGCTCGACACCGGCGCCGACGACTACCTCACGAAGCCGTTCTCGTTCGCCGTGCTGCTGGCCCGCCTGCGCGCGCTGATCCGCCGGGGCGCCGGAGCGCGCCCGGCGACGCTGGCCGTCGGCGACCTGACCCTCGACCCGGCCTCGCGGAAGGTCAGGCGCGGCGATGCCGCGATCGAGCTGACGACGCGGGAGTTCGCCGTGCTCGAGTTCCTGATGCGCCGCGCGGGGCAGGTGGTCTCCAAGTCCGAGATCCTCGACGGGGTGTGGGACTTCGCCTTCGAGGGCGATCCGAACATCGTCGAGGTCTACATCGGCCATCTGAGGTCCAAGGTCGACCGGCCGTTCGGCCGCGACAGCATCCGCACGATCCGAGGCGCCGGGTACCGGATCGGCGTCGACGGTGACTGACGCATCCCGGTCCCGTCGACGGCGGCGGGCGGGCATCCGCGTGCGGATCACGGCGGTCGCGGCATCCGTCGTCGCACTCGCGCTCCTGGCGGGGGCGGTCGGATTCTGGTTCACGCTGCGCACCGCGCTGTACGGGCAGCTCGGGGCCGGTGCGCAGCAGGATGCCGCGACCTTCGCCGAGCAGGTGGGGGCTGCCGGTGCCGAGGCGCTGCCCGACCTCGACGACGACCGGTTCTGGCAGGTCATCGACAGAGACAGCGGCGCGGTCGTCGCCGCGAGCGACGCCGCGGAGGGGTTCGGCGCACTCGCCGATCGTGACGGCGAGGCGCCGGGCCTCGTCCTGCTCGACTCCGACGACCCGCCGTTCGTGACGGCCGTCGAGCGCGAGGGCGGCGACGCGATCGTCGTGGTCGGCAGGAGCAGTGAGGACGTCGATGCCACCCTCGCCACGGTCGGCGCCCTGCTGGCGATCTCGGTGCCGCTCGTCGCGGGCGTCGTCGCGCTCACGACCTGGTTCGCCGTCGGTCGGTCCCTCGCCCCGGTGGAGCGCATGCGGCGGCAGGTCGAGCAGATGTCGGCATCCGATCTGTCGCGCCGCGTCGACGAGCCCGAGACACGCGACGAGATCGGTCGCCTCGCCCACACCATGAACGGCATGCTGGGCCGGCTCGAGGACTCCCAGGCCGCGCAGCGGCGCTTCGTCTCGGATGCCTCGCATGAGCTCAAGTCGCCGCTGGCGTCGCTGCGCCAGTATGCGGAGGTCGCGCACGCCCACCCCGATCGCATCAGCGCGGCCGAGCTGAGCGATGCGGTGCTGGAGGAGGGCGCGCGGCTCGAGAGGCTCGTGCAGGGCATGCTCGTGCTCTCTCGCGCGGACGAGGGCGGCCTGGCTCTCCGGGTCACCGAAGTCGACCTCGACGACCTGCTGCTGGCCGAAGCGGAGCGCCTGCGCGCGGTCGGAGCGATCGCCGTCGACGTGACCGAGGTGCATCCGGTCCGCGTGCGCGGTGATCTCGGACTGCTGAGCCAGGCCACCCGCAATCTCGCCGACAACGCCGCCCGCCACGCCCGGGGCCAGGTGCGGTTCGGCGTTGCGCAAGCGGAGGCCGATGCAGTGCTCACGGTCGAGGACGACGGCGCCGGCATCCCCGCGGGGGACCGGGAACGCGTCTTCGAGCGGTTCGTGCGCCTCGACGAGGCGCGCGCGCAGGATGCCGGCGGCAGCGGGCTGGGACTGGCGATCGTGCGCGAGATCGTGCGGGCGCACGGCGGAGACGTGCGGGTGGATGCCGCGGCCTCCGGCGGCGCGCGATTCGTCGTCTCGCTGCCGCTCTGACCGATCTGCCGCGCTTCAGGCTGGCTTCAGGAGCCGCGAGGGATCGTGGAGTCCTACTCAGGAGGACACCATGCGCAAGCCCGTCATCTGGACCACGAGCATCGCCGGAGCCGCTGCTCTGATCGCCGCCGGGACGGCCGTCGCCGTCGCGGCCGGCTCGTCGTCGCCCGCCCCCGCACCGTCGCCGACCGTCGCCGGCGATGACGCGAATCGGTCGGCCTCACCGTCGTCCTCGGCATCCCCGTCGTCGTCCGCCCTCGAAGCGGCGATCACCGCAGCGCTCGCGGAGGTCGGGCCGGGCACCGTGATCGACGCCGATACCGACGACAACGCGGGCTATGCGTACGAGATCGACGTGCTGCTCGATGCGGGCGGCGTCGTCGAGGTGAAGCTCGACTCGTCGCTCGATGTCGTCTCGACTCAGAGCGACGACCGCGGTGATGAGGTCCGCGACGACTCGGGCAGCGGCGCCGACGACGGTGTGCCCGACGCCGGTGCCGTCGAGAAGGCCTCCGCAGCCGCACTGGCCCACGTCGGATCGGGAACCGTCGTCAGCGTGGAGCTCAGCGACGACAGCGACCACGTCTACGAGGTCGAGATCGAGCTGGCAGACGACGACGATGTCGACGTCGAGCTCGACCAGAACTTCGCCGTCGTCAAGGCCGGCTGACCACCCCTCGCCCCGGCATCCGGGCTGGTCGCACGGTCCGCCTGCCGAGCGTCTAATCGGACGAGGTCGTCGTAGCGCTGCCGATGGTCCGGATGCAGATTGGCGGCGGCAGCGGCGAACTCGGTGAGTGAGCGGATGAATCCCATGTCGGCTCCTTCGTGCTGGTGTTCGCTGAGTGCGACGAACGGCAGCACGTCGGATCGACAGATCGGCACGCAATCGGCGAGGACGTCCACGTCGACGTGGACGCGGTCGGCCGACGGGTCTTGCGGTCAGGCGCTGAACAGCTCCTGCATCCGACGGATACCCTCGAGCAGCGGTTCGTCGCCCAGGGCGTAGGAGAGCCGCAGGTACCCACTCGGCCCGAACGCCTCGCCCGGCACCACCGCGACCTCCACCTCTTCGAGGATGAGATCGGCGAGCTCCAGCGAGCTCGCCGGGGTCTTCCCGCGCCACTCCCGGCCGAGCAGGCCCCGCACATCGGGGTACACGTAGAACGCGCCGAGCGGGTTGGGGACCGCGACCCCATCGATCTTCGCCAGCTCGCCGACGATGAGCTTGCGGCGACGGTCGAACGCCGACCGGAACTGCTCCGACTCGGTCTGCGGACCGGTCAGCGCCGCGAGCGCGGCCCTCTGTGCGATGTTGTTCACGTTGCTCGACAGGTGCGACTGCAGGTTGGCCGCGAGCTTGATCGCGTCGTTGGGGCCGACCATCCAGCCCACACGCCAGCCGGTCATCGCGTAGGTCTTCGCGACGCCGTTCACGAGGATCGACTGATCCGCGGCATCCGGCACAGCCTCAACGATGGAGACGGCGCGCGCGCCCTCGTAGACGAGGTTCTGATAGATCTCATCGGA
Organism: uncultured Actinomycetota bacterium; assembly: GCA_963750955.1. GTDB lineage: Bacteria > Actinomycetota > Actinomycetes > Actinomycetales > Microbacteriaceae > Microbacterium. The sequence goes on along the minus strand of CAVVSI010000004.1, from coordinate 93,258 downwards.
GATGATCCAGATTCCGTGCTCGACGGCCCACTCGCCGATCGCCCTGGTCTCTTCAGGTGTGTACACCGAACCGGTCGGGTTCGACGGCGACACGAAGACGAGCACGGTCGTGCGCGGCGTGCGGGCGGCCTCGAGCTGCTCGACCGTGACTTTGTAGTCCTGATCGGCGCCGGCGAACACTTCGACGGGCACACCGTCGGCCAGGGCGATCGCCTCGGGGTACGTCGTCCAGTACGGAGCGGGCAGCAGCACCTCGTCGCCGGGGTTCACGACCGCCTGGAACGCCTGATAGACCGCCTGCTTGCCGCCGTTCGTGACGACGATCCGGGATGCGTCCACCTCGAGTCCCGAATCACGCAGAGTCTTCGCCGCGATCGCCTCGCGAAGCACCGGCAGCCCCACGGCAGGCGTGTAGCGGTAATTCGCGGGGTCGTGCAGCGCCTCGGCCGCAGCATCCACGATGAACTGCGGGGTCGAGAAGTCCGGCTCACCTGCGGCGTAGCTGATGACCGGTCGCCCCGCAGCCTGCAGGGCCTTCGCCTTCGCGTCGACTTTGAGCGTGGCCGACTCGGCGATGGCGGAGAGCTTGCGGGAGAGCGGAGCGCGTTCTGTCACGGCTACGAGCGTAGTCGCACGCGTGAGAACGGGAGAGGCGCCTCTTCGAGGATCCCCTCCCGCCGGGCCGCGGGTCGGACGACGGGGCCTTGCATCCTCGCATCATGAGCGGGACACTGAGCATGCCTCTGGGGAGCGGTGTCCAGACACCGTGTGCCCGAAAGAGGACGGGGTGGGTTCGGTGGCGGAGATTCGCAACGAGGCGGGTCCGGGGCGGCCGATCAGTCGGCGGACGTTCATCGCCGCCGCAGGAGCCTTGGGCGCAGGGTTCGTGCTGTACGTCCTGCTTCCCGACGGGACGAGGATGGCGCTGGCTGACGTCCCCGGCGGAACCCTGCCGCTGGAGTCGGTGCCCAGGTTCCAGACGCCCCTGCTCATCCCCCCTGTCATGCCGAGGGCCGGCACGATCGTGGCGCGGGGCGGGAAGAACGTCGACTACTACGAGATCTCGATGAGGCAGTTCTCGCAGCAGATCCTGCCGGCCGGGCTGCCGGCGACGACGGTGTGGGGCTACGGCGCAGTGACCACGGCCGACAAGCGCGGGCTCCTCCTGCACAACGCGCCGTCGCTCACGATCGAGGCGCGGTGGGATCGCCCGGTCCGCATCAAGTGGATCAACGACCTCATCGACGATCACGGGAACCATCTGCCGCATCTTCTGCCGGTCGACCCCACGCTGCACTGGGCGAATCCGCCCGGAGGCACGGACGGGCGCGACTCGCGTCCGGTCTTCGACTCGACTCCGGGCGCCTACGACGGCCCCGTGCCGATCGTGACGCACGTGCATGGCGCGGTCGGGGTCGGCGACGAGAGCGACGGATATGCCGAGGCGTGGTACCTGCCCGCTGCCGGCGACATCCCGCCCGGCTACGCCACGGAGGGGACGTGGTACGACTTCTTCGAGGGCAAAGCGGCGGCAGGATTCGGAGCGGAGTGGGGCCCTGGCTTCTCGGTGTTCCAGTACCCCAACCAGCAGCGAGCATCGACGATCTGGTACCACGACCACGCACTCGGGATGACGCGGCTGAACGTGTATGCCGGACCGGCGGGCTTCTTCCTGATCCGCGGCGGGCCGGACGGCGACGATGCGGTGCTCGACAGCCGCTCGGGAGCGCCGGCGGTGCTCCCCGGCCCCGCGCCGAAGGCGAACGACAAGTTCCCGCCGAACAAGACGTACTACGAGATCCCGATCGCCGTGCAGGACCGGTCCTTCAACGACGACGGGTCGCTGTTCTACCCCGACACCAGGGAATTCTTCGACGGCATCGTGGGCGATTACGTGCCGACCGGCGACTTTTCGCCGATCTGGAACCCGGAGTTCTTCGGCAGCACGATCATCGTCAACGGCAACACGTGGCCGTTCCAAGTTGTCGAGCAGCGGCGGTTTCGGCTCCGGTTCCTGAACGGCTGTCAGTCCCGATTCCTCATACTCGACTTCAGCGGCATCCCGGGGGTCAAGGTCGCTCAGATCGGCAACGAGGGAGGTTTCCTCGCCTCCGTCGTCGACCTGTCGGCCGATCACGGTGGGCACCTTCTGATGAGTCCTGCCGAGCGGGCCGACCTGGTCGTCGATTTCACCCAAGTGCCGGTCGGCGACTACGTCCTGGGCAACCTCGGCCCCGACGAGCCGTTCGGCGGCGGAGTGCCGGGCGTCGACTTCCCGGTCGCCGATGCGGATTCGACCGGCCAGGTGCTGCAGTTCCGGGTCGTGCCGTCCGCGGCGCCCGACCCGACGACGCCGGCGCAGTTCCTGGTGCTTCCGCCGCTCACACCCCTGCCTCCCGAGGTGCGGAGTCGCCCGCTCGCGCTCATCGAGAAGATGGGGATGGGGTACGACGCGAACGGCGATCCGGTGGAAGGACCCGTCGAGGCCCTCCTCGGCGAAGTGGTCGACGGACTCCTCGTGGAGAGGCTCTGGAAGGACCCGGTCACGGAGAACCCGGAGGTCGGCGACACCGAGGTCTGGGAGTTCGTGAACACGACCGGCGACGCCCACCCCATGCACGTGCACGAAGTCGCCTTCGAGGTGGTGAACCGGGAGGGTCTGGTGCTCGCAGATGACGACGAGGTCGCCGTGCCCGTCGTGTACAACGGCGTCGTCACCCCACCCGAGCCGGGGGAGTCGGGCGTCAAGGACACCGTCATCGCGTACCCGGGGCAGGTCACCCGTGTGCGTGCGACCTTCGCGCACCCCGGTCAGTACGTCTGGCACTGTCACATCGTCGAGCACGAGGACAACGAGATGATGCGGCCGTATCGCATCGGTCCGGAGCAGCCCGGACAGCCGGCGTCTCACATGTGAGAAGCCGGCCGGTGCCGGGGCGCGCGACCCGGACCGCGCCCCGGCATCGTCGTGTCAGTCGAGATCGAGCGGCCAGGCAGGGCGAAGCTCAATGATCCCAGAGGTGGCCATCGGATGCCGCGACGCGACCTCGATCGCCTCTTCGAGACTCTCGCACTCGAGTATGTCGAATCCGGCGATCCACTCGTGCGTCTCGGCAAAGGGACCGTCCGTCACGCTCACGCTGCCGTTGCGGCGGCGGATCGTCTTGGCGTCGGCAGGTGGGCGAAGTCTGTCGCCGTCGGTGGCCTTGCCCGTGCCGTAGGTCTCATCGACCCAGTCCTCGATCGTGATCGGCGGTTCTTCCTCTCCCGTGAGGTCGGGATCCGCCACTACGAGCATCAGATACTTCATCGCATGTCCTTCCGTTGGGGCGACGTTACGTGAAGGTCGTCGAACCTGGCGCGACCGGATCGACAAACGCGTCCGAAAGCCGTGAGACTGCGACCGGACCTCGAAACCGCGGGAAATGCCCGCAGTCTCGAGGTCCGGTTGCAGTCTCAGCGACAGGGCACGTCAGTCGGTCTCGACCAGGTACCGCGAGTAGGCGACGAGAGTCAGGAACGTGGGGAACTCCTCGCGCAGCGCCACCTCGCGGAACACCTCGGCCGCCTCGTCGAAGCGGTCGCCCTCGCTGCGGTGCACTTCGTCGAGCACCTGCGAGATCAATCCCTCGACGTACTCACGCGTGATCGGCGTGCCGTCCTCCGTGGTGCGATCCTGATGGATCCACTGCCACACCTGACTAGCGCGAGATCTCCGCGGTGGCGGCATCCTCCATGAGGTTGTCGATCGCGACGGCGCCGAGGCCGCGCAGCCACGCCTCGATGTAGCGGATGCCGACCGACACGTTGCCGTGCACACCCGCCGCCGTGATCGGGCGGCCGATGTGGACGTCGATCAGGTCGGATGCCCTGACCTCCACATCGTCGCGCAGGCGGTCGACCTGGTTGGGCCGATCGCCGAGCACCGCGTCGAACTCCGCCATCGCCGTCGGGATGAGGTCGGGATGTGCCACCCACGTGCCGTCGAATCCGTCTCCGGCCTCGCGCTTCTTGTCGGCGGCGACCTTCTCGAACGCGCGAGCGGTGACCTCGGGATCGCGGCGGTTCGGGATGAACGCGCTCATGCCGCCGATCGCGAACGCCCCGCGCTTGTGGCACGTCTGGACGAGCAGCTCGGTGTAGGCGCGCATGAAGGGCACGGTCATCGTCACCTCGCTGCGGTCGGGCAGCACGAAGCGCGCGCCGCGGCCCGCGGTAGTTCTTGATGATCGAGAAGATGTAATCCCAGCGTCCGGCGTTCAGACCCGCGCAGTGGTCGCGCAGCTCGAAGAGGATCTCCTCCATCTCGAAGGCCGCCGGAAGCGTCTCGATCAGCACGGTCGCGCGGATCGTGCCGTGCGGGATGCCGATGTACTCCTCGCTGAACGAGAACACGTCGTCCCACAGCTTCGCCTCTTCGCTGGATTCGATCTTGGCGAGGTAGAAGTAGGGGCCGCGGCCGTTCGCGATCAGGCGCTCGGCGTTGTGGAAGAAGTAGAGCCCGAAATCGACGAGGGAGCCGGATGCCGCCAGCGTGCGCCCCGCGCGGTCGGTGAACCGCAGGTGGGCCTCGGTCAGGTGCCAGCCGCGGGGGCGCATCACGATCGTCGGCGTGCGCTCGGCGGTGACCTCGTAGGTCTTTCCTTCCGGGCTCGTGAACGACAGCTCTCCGCGGATCGCGTCGCGGAGGGACAGCTGTCCTTCGATGACGTTCTTCCAGGTGGGGCTGGTGGCGTCCTCCTGGTCGGCGAGCCAGACGCGGGCGCCCGAGTTGAGGGCGTTGATCGTCATCTTCGGGTCGGTCGGGCCGGTGATCTCGACGCGGCGGTCCTCCAGGCCCGGACCTGCACCGGCGACCTTCCATTCGGCATCCTCGCGGATATGGGCGGTGTCGTCCCGAAAACGCGGGTCGTGCCCGTTGCCGACCTCGAAGCGGCGGCGCATGCGGTCGGCGAGCCGGTCGTGACGGCGCCCGCCGAAGCGCTGGTGCAGCTCGGTCAGGAACGCGATCGCGTCGGGGGTGAGGATCTCGTCGTAACGGTGGCGGACGGCGCCGGCGATCTCGATGGTGGGGGTGTGCGCGGTGGGTGATGGATCCCGTGGTGGTGCGGATCGTGTTCGTCGGGGGTGAGCCCGTTTCGGTGATGGTCATGATCTGCTCTCTGGTCTGTTCTTCGGGTTCTAGTGGAACTGCTGGGCCTCGGTGGATCCCACGAGGGCGAGGGTCGCGCTGTCTGGGTTGAGCGCGGTCGACACGCGGTCGAAGTAGCCGGTTCCGGCTTCCCGCTGGTGCTTGGTGGCGGTGTAGCCCTGTGCCTCGGCGGCGAACTCCGCCTCCTGCAGCTCGACGTAGGCGCTCATGGCGCGGTCGGCGTAGCCGGTGGCGAGTTCGAACATCGAGTAGTTCAGGGCGTGGAAGCCGGCCAGGGTGATGAACTGGAACTTGTAGCCCAGGTCGGCCAGCTCCTGCTGGAAGGTCGCGATCTGCTGATCGTCGAGGTGGCGCTTCCAGTTGAACGACGGCGAGCAGTTGTACGCCAGCAGCTTGCCGGGGTACTGCGCGTGGATCGCCTGCGCGAACGCCCGCGCCAGTTCGATGTCGGGCTCGCCCGTCTCGACCCAGATCAGGTCGGCGTATGGGGCGAACGCGAGACCGCGGCTGATGACCGCATCCAGCCCGGGGCGTGACCCGGTAGAAGCCCTCGCTCGTGCGCTCGCCCGTCGTGAACGCCCGATCGCGCTCGTCGACGTCGCTGGTGAGCAGGTCGGCCGCGAGGGCGTCGGTGCGGGCGATGATCACGGTCGGCACGCCGGCGACGTCGGCGGCGAGCCGTGCCGCGTTCAGGGTGCGGATGTGCTGCTGGGTCGGGTACCAGCACCTTGCCGCCGAGGTGTCCGCACTTCTTCTCGCTCGCCAGCTGGTCCTCCCAGTGGATGCCGGCAGCGCCGGACTGGATGAGCGACTGCGCCAGCTCGTAGGCGTTGAGGGGTCCGCCGAAGCCGGCCTCGGCATCCGCCACGATCGGCGCCAGCCAGTCCTGCGTGAGCTCGCCCTCGGCGTGCTCGATCTGGTCCTGGCGGATGAGCGCGTTGTTGATGCGCCGCACGACGGCCGGCACCGAGTTGGCGGGGTACAGGCTCTGGTCGGGGTAGGTCTGGCCGGCGAGGTTGCCGTCGGCGGCGACCTGCCACCCGCTCAGGTAGATGGCCTTCAGGCCGGCACGGACCTGCTGGACCGCCTGGCCGCCGGTATAGGCGCCCAGCGCGCGGATGTAGTCCTCGGTGTGCAGCAGGTTCCAGAGGTTCTCCGCGCCGCGGTGGGCGAGCGTGGACTCCTCCCGCACCGAGCCGCGCAGCGCGACGACGTCCTCGGCGGTGAAGGTGCGCTCGATGCCGTCCCAGCGGGGATCGGTGTCCCAGATCTCCTGGAGTTCGGCGGCGGTCTGCGTCTGGTCGCCCGCACGGAGCGGCGGCTGGCCGGGGGTGGCGTGGATCGTCATGTCGGTCTCCTGTGTCGGATGCCGCGGCTTCGGCTGCTGAACTGTCGAAGCACGCGGCGGGTGGTCGTGAGTCCACTGTGTGTGAAATTGGCGGTGCACCTCGACCGATCCGTGTGTGAAGTTTCGCGGAAATTCTGCTTTCGTGAGAGAATCGCCGCATGACCACGTCGCCGAGCCGGGAACACAGCGAGGATCTGATCGACGATGAAGAGGTGGACTCCCTCACGATCGGCCGCCGCATCCGGCAGCTGCGCACTCAGCGCGGCATGACGCTCGACGAGCTGGCGACCGCGGTCGACCGTGCGCCGAGCCAGCTGTCGATGATCGAGAACGGTCGCCGCGAGCCGAAGCTCACGCAGCTGAGGTCGATCGCGCGGGCGCTCGGCACCTCGCTGGACGCGCTGCTGGAATCCGAGACGCTCGACGAGCGGTCGACCCTCGAGATCGCGCTCGAGCGCGCGATGCGGGGGCAGACGTTCCAGGCTCTCGGCATCCCGCCGTTCCGGATCGGCAAGACGATGCCGAATGAGGCGCTGGCGGCGATGCTCGCGCTGCAGGGCGAGATCGAGCGACTTCGCGACGAGCGGGCCGCGACGCCGGAGGAGGCGCGGCGCGCCAACGTCGCGCTGCGTCGGCTCATGCGCACGCAGAACAATCACTTCCCCGAGCTCGAAGTGCAGGCGCGCCGGCTGCTCGCGGCGGTGGATCACCCGGGCGGACCGCTGACCCAGCGGACGGCATCCGACATCGCCGCCCATCTCGGCTTCACGCTGCACTACGTGGCCGACCTGCCGCAGACCACCCGCAGCGTCGCCGACATCAAGAACGGGCGCCTCTACCTCTCGAGCAGGCTGGCGTCGAAGGGCGACCCGCGCACCGCGGTGCTGCAGGCGCTGTCCAGCCGGATGCTGGGACACACCGAGCCGACCAGCTACGCCGAGTTCCTCCGCCAGCGCGTGGAGACCAACTACCTGACGGGGGCGCTCCTCATCCCGGAGGAGCACGCGGTGCCCTTCCTGCAGGAGGCGAAGGGCAGGCGCGCGATATCGATCGAAGACCTGCGCGACGCGTACTCGGTGTCGTACGAGACGGCGGCGCACCGCTTCACGAACCTCGCGACCGTGCATCTCGGCATCCCCGTGCACTTCCTCAAGGTGCACGAGTCGGGCACGATCACCAAGGCTTACGAGAACGACGACGTGAACTTCCCGACCGACCGGCTGGGCGCGATCGAGGGGCAGATGTGCTGCCGGCGGTGGACTTCTCGCGTGGTCTTCGACGAGGACGACCACTTCAACCCGTACTACCAGTACACCGACACCGGCAACGGCACCTACTGGTGCACCGCGCGCGTGGAGCTGTCCAGCGAGGGCGCCCATTCGGTGTCGGTCGGTGTGCGGTTCGACGACACGAAGTGGTTCATCGGGCGCGACACGCCGAACCGCGGAGTCTCGAAGCACTCGGTCGAGGTGTGCTGCCGTCGCGCTCCTGCCGATCTCGAGGCGGCGTGGCGCGAGCAGTCATGGCCGAACGTACGCACGCCGAGGACGCTGCTGGCGACGCTGCCGACCGGAGCCTTCCCGGGCGTCGACACCACCGACGTCTACGAGTTCCTCGAGGCGCACGCCCCCCGCTGAGCCCTGCCCGCGCGGCTATCCGCCCCCGGTCGCGGTTCGTCCGTCACCCGTGTACGGCGTTCGGGGCTTTTCGCGTGCACGGGTGACGGATGAACGCGGCGCTGGGAAACGCGCCACGGAACGGCGCCCGTCACGGCCACCTGCATCACGCCGTGAGCCGCAGCGCCGCCCACAGCTCCGCGCGCGCCGCGAACGACCCGAGGTCCACCCCGAGCGCGCGCTCGGCCGCTGCGATGCGCGCGCGCACGGTGTGGCGGTGCACGCCCAGCGCTCGCGCGCAGGCCTCGTGCGAGCAGTCGTTCTCGAGCCAGGCCCGCACCGTCTCCAGCGAGGGCGGTGCCGTGCACGCGGTCGTGCTGCACGAGGGGGGCGAGCGTCGCCTCCGCGATCGTGCGCGCCTCGGGCGACGGCGGCACGGACAGCACCCCGGTGCGCGCCAGATCGGCGAAGTGCGCCACCCGCGCCGCACCCCGGTCGCGGGCGAGGCGCGCCTGGGCGGCCCCGGTCGAGAACGCGTCGTAGCCGGTGGGATCCGAGACTCCGACGGGCTCGTCGAAGAGCTCCGCGAACTCCTCGAGCACCTCGGCATCGGATTCGCCGACGACGAGCACCAGGCCGTCGTCGCCGCGACCGAAGAACAGGCCGCCGCGCCGCTCGTCGGCGCGCAGTTCGAGCCATTCGCGCACGGCATCGCGGCGCGCGGCTCCGGCGTCGGCCATCGCCACCAGGATGGGCGCCGCAGGCAGCCCGCCCCACAGATCGCGGGCGACGCGCCGGGCGAGCGCGGGATCGTCGCCCAGCAGCGAGTGCACGAGGCCGGCACGCAGCAGAGTGCGCGCGCGATCGAGCCCCTGCTGCTGCTCGAGTGCGAGTCCGGCCATCGCCACGACGGCGGTCACGACCCCGCGGCCCTCCTGGTCCAGATCGCCCGCCGACATCGCGATCACACCCCGAAGGTGGCCGCCGCGACCCAGGGTCTGCAGCGTGAACGGCACGCCTCGGATGCGCAGCGCCGAGGCCGCCCGCGCGCCACGGCGCAGCACCTTCCCCACCTCTGTGCGCAGCTCTTCCGCCGCCGCCGGATCGAGCGGAGAGGGATGCTCGCGCGTCAGGGTGCCGGCGGCGTCGTACATCCCGACCCACGCGTCGAGCTGGCGAGCGAGCTCGGCGAGCGTCGCACCGAGGCCGTCGGGCCGGAGCGCGGCGAGCGAGATCGCGCGCTGCGCAGCGAGCGCCCAGCTGCGGCGCGCATAGGACTGGGCCGCGATGGCCTCGGCGCCTGCGCGCGCCACGGCGATGAACGGGGTGCGATATGGCACCTCGAACAGGGGCATCCGCTCGCTCCGGCACGCTTCCGCCAGCAGTGGCGGGATGCCCGCACGCACGACCTCGGTGCCGAACCCGAGCCCGACCACGCCGCGCGCCGACAGCCGCCGCACGTAGTCGCGGTACGTCGCGGGGTCGTCCGCGGCATCCTGGAACTGCGTCCCGGTGGTCAGCAGCGCAAGACCCTCCGAAAGGAACGGCGTGGGATCGGCGAGATCCGAGCTGTGCACCCACCGGATCGGCCGGTCCAGCGCGCCGTCGCCGAGGGCCGCGGGCTCGCCCTCGAGCCGCAGGTGCAGATCGCGGCGAGTCAGGAGCGCCCGCAGGGTGGGGGCCTCGACGGCGGCGGCCATGCGGATCTCCGATCGATGTACGAGACGTACGGTTGCTACCCCCAGAATGTACATCGCGGCGCATGCGGCCGCGGCATCCCACCACCTACGCTCGCCAGCATGAGCACGACTGCACCCTCCACCGAGACCCTCGCATCCATCCCGCTCGGCGGTCCCTCGCTGCCGCAGGAGCGCCGGATGGTCACCAGCATCCCGGGGCCGCGCTCGCAGGAGCTGATCGCCCGCAAGGCCGCCGCGGTCGCCGCCGGCGTCGGGCACACCGTGCCGATCCAGGCCGTCGCCGCAGGCGGCGGAGTGGTGGTCGACGCCGACGGCAACTCGCTCATCGACCTCGGCGCCGGCATCGCGGTGACTACTCTCGGCAACGCGCACCCCAAGGTCGTCGCCGCCGTGCAGGAGCAGGTCGCCCAGTTCACTCACACGTGCTTCATGATCTCGCCCTACGAGTCCTACGTCGCCGTGGCCGAGGCGCTCAACCGCATCACACCGGGCGCGCACGCGAAGAAGACGGCGCTTTTCAACTCGGGGGCCGAGGCGGTCGAGAACGCCGTCAAGATCGCCCGGAAGTTCACCAAGAAGCAGGCTGTGGTCGCGTTCGACCACGGCTATCACGGCCGCACCAACCTCACGATGGCGCTGACGGCCAAGAGCATGCCGTACAAGAGCGGCTTCGGGCCCTTCGCCTCCGAGGTCTACCGTGCGCCGATGTCGTACCCGTTCCGGGACGGCCTGAGCGGGTCGGATGCCGCCAAGAAGGCGATCTCGATCATCGAGAAGCAGGTCGGCGCCGACAACCTCGCCGCGATCATCATCGAGCCCATCCAGGGCGAGGGCGGCTTCATCGTGCCCGCCGACGGCTTCCTGCCGGCGCTCGTGGACTGGTGCCGCGCGAACGACGTCGTCTTCATCGCCGATGAGATCCAGACCGGCTTCGCGCGCAGCGGCGCCATGTTCGCGAGCGAGCACTTCGGCATCGTTCCCGACCTGATCACCACCGCCAAGGGCATCGCCGGAGGGCTGCCGCTGGCCGCGGTGACCGGCAGGTCCGAGATCATGGACGCGTCGCACGCCGGCGGGCTCGGCGGCACGTACGGCGGCAATCCCGATCGCCTGCGCCGCCGCGCTGGCCGCGATCGACGCCTTCGAGAACGAGGGGCTCATCGAGCGCGCGAACGAGCTGGGCGCGATCCTGACCGGGCGCCTCGCCGAGATCCAGGCATCAGACCCGCGCCTGGGGGACGTCCGCGGACGCGGTGCGATGGTGGCGGTCGAGTTCGTGCACCCCACGACGGGCGAGCCGGATGCCGCGCTCACCGCCGCGGTTGCGAAGGCGTGCATCGCGCAGGGTGTCATCGTGCTCACGTGCGGCACCTACGGCAACGTCATCCGCTTCCTTCCTCCTCTCTCCATCTCCGACGACCTGCTCCGCGAGGGCCTCGATGTCGTCGCCGCGGCGCTGAGCGACGCGTGATGCGTCCGCGCTGGACCGGGCGGGGGGATGCCGGTCCAGCGCGGAACCCGTTCGCCCCCAGTGACCGTGCAAAGGAGCCGACATGGCCGAGTTGAACCGCGACGTCGTGATCGTGGGGGCGGGCGTCGCCGGACTCACGGCCGCGAACGAGCTGAAGAAGTCCGGGCTGTCCGTGGCGGTGCTCGAGGCGCGCGATCGGGCGGGCGGCCGCCTGTGGACCGATGTGATCGACGGCGCGATGCTGGAGATCGGCGGTCAGTGGGTCTCGCCGGACCAGGACGCCCTCATCGACACGGTGGCCGAGCTGGGCCTCGAAACGTATTCGCGCTACCGCGAGGGCGACTCCGTGTACGTCGATGCCGCCGGCCAGCTCACCCGCTTCACCGGTGAGATGTTCCCCGTGCCGCCGGCGACCGAGCGGGCGATGGTCGCCCTCATCGAGAAGCTCGACGCACTGGTGGCCCAGATGGATCCCGACCGGCCGTGGGAGCACCCGGACGCCGAGGCGCTCGACAGGATCTCGTTCGAGGCGTGGCTGGGCGAGCAGACCGACGACCAGGAGGCGCGGGACAACATCGCCCTGTTCATCGCGGGTGCGATGCTCACCAAGCCCGCGCACGCGTTCTCCGCGCTTCAGGCACTGCTCATGGCGGCCAGTGCCGGCAGCTTCTCGCACCTCGTCGACGCCGACTTCATCCTCGACAAGCGGGTGGTCGGCGGGCTCCAGCAGGTCCCGCTGCTGATGGCCGAGCGCCTCGGCGACGACGTCTTCCTCGGCCAGCCGGTGCGCACCCTGGAATGGGGCGACCCTTCGACAGGCTCAGGGGTCGGTGTGCGGGCCGTCGCCGACGGCATGACCGTCCGCGCGCGCTTCGCGATCATCGCACTCGCCCCCAATCTCTACAGCCGCATCTCGTTCCAGCCGCCCCTGCCTCGCCTGCAGCATCAGATGCATCAGCACATCTCGATGGGCTTCGTGATCAAGGTGCACGCGGTCTACGACCGGCCGTTCTGGCGTGAGCAGGGCCTGTCGGGCACGGCGTTCAGCCCGTACGAGCTGTCGCACGAGGCGTACGACAACACGAACCACGGCGACGAGCGCGGCACGCTGGTCGGCTTCGTCTCCGATCGCGACGCCGACGATGTCTTCCGCCTGTCCGCGGAGGAGCGCAAGGAGCGGATCCTCGAGTCGCTGTCGCACTACTTCGGCCCCGAGGCCAAGAACCCCGTCGTGTACTACGAGAGCGACTGGGGGAGCGAGGAGTGGACGCGCGGCGCCTACGCCGCGAGCTTCGACCTCGGCGGCCTGCACCGCTACGGAGCCGACCTGCGCGAGCCGGTCGGACCGCTGCACTTCGCCTGCAGCGACATGGCCGGCGCGGGGTACCAGCACGTCGACGGCGCGATCCGCATGGGGCGGCTCGCGGCGGCGCACATCATCGAGGAGGCACGCGCATGAGCGGTCCGCATCGTGGTCGGTTACACGGCCACAGACGCGGGGAAGGATGCCGTCGCCCTCGGTGCGCGCCTGGCCGCGGCATCCGGTTCCTCACTCGAGGTGGTGGTCGTCCTCCCGGCCGACGACCGCAGTGTGATCACGCCGCCGGATGCGAGCTATGACCGCTACCTGGAGGACCAGGCGGCGACCTGGCTGGAGGCGGCTCAGGCCGGCATACCCGACGACGTCGAGCATCGCGGCAACGTGCGGTTCGCGGACTCGTTCGCCGAGGGGCTGGTGGCGGCCGCCCGCGAACTGGGCGCGTCGCACATCGTCGTGGGTGCCGCCAACGGGGGACTGCGCGGCCGCCATCGACTGGGGTCGGTCGCCACCGAGCTGCTGCATTCCTCGGATGTGCCCGTCGTGCTCGCGCCGGAAGGGTCGCGCCGCGTCGACGTGTCGACCGGCGTCACCCGCATCACCGCGGCGGTCGGCACTCGCCCCGGGGCCGAAGCGCTCCTGGAGGAGGCCACCTCGCTCGCCGAGGCGACCGGTGCGGAGCTTCGCCTGCTCTCGCTCGTCACAGTCGACCTGCCGCCGAGCGTCGACACCGGAGTCATCCGGGTCGCCGGTGCGGCGCACGCCGAACAGGTGCTGAGGCAGGCGCGCGAAGCACTGTCGGGCGTCACCGAGGCCGAGGTCGTCGTCGGGCAAGGCGACTCCATCGAAGACGCCGTGCAGCATCTCAGCTGGGAGCCGGGCGAAGTGGCGGTCGTCGCCTCCAGCCGCCTCGCCCCGCCCCGGCGGCTCTTCCTCGGCTCGACCGCAGCGAAGATACTGCACGAATTGCCCGTTCCCATGATCGTGGTGCCGCGCACGCGCGCCGCGGAAGGAGTGCCGCTATGAGCGATCGCCTGGGCGCTGCGGCGCCGCTCGCGCCTGTCGGGCAGAAGGGGGAGCCGACAGGGCTCTCCACCAAGGGCCTGAGCGCCGGCACCGTAGGCCTCATCGGCGCCGTCGTCATCGGGATCTCGTGCATCGCGCCCGCGTACACGCTGACGGCCGCCCTCGGCCCGACCGTGTCGGAGGTCGGCTTCCAGGTGCCCGCGATCATCCTCGTCGGGTTCATCCCGATGCTGCTGGTCGCGTTCGGCTACCGCGAGCTCAACCGGCAGATGCCCGACTCCGGGACATCCTTCACCTGGGCGGCTCGCGCGTTCGGGCCGTGGGTCGGCTGGATGGCCGGCTGGGGCCTCATCGCCGCGACGATCCTGGTGCTGTCGAATCTCGCCGGCATCGCCGTGGAGTTCCTGTTCCTGCTGATCGATCAGATCGCGGGGAGCCCAGGCACGATCGCCGAGTTGGCCTTCAACCCGTTCATCAACGTCGCGGTGTGCCTGCTGTTCATGCTGGGTGCCACTCTGATCTCGTACCGCGACATGCAGACCACGCAGAAGCTGCAGTACGTGCTGGTCAGCTTCCAGGTGCTGGTGCTCGTGATCTTCTCCGTCGCGGCCTTCTGGCACGTCGCACAGGGCAACGCGTTCGATGCGAGCCCGGTCGAGCTGTCGTGGTTCAACCCGTTCGCCGTCGGCTCGTTCACCGCGGTCGTCGCCGGTCTCTCGCTGTCGATCTTCATCTTCTGGGGGTGGGACGTCACCCTCACGATGAACGAGGAGACCAAGAACCCCGAGAAGACGCCAGGCCGTGCCGCGACGCTGACGGTGATCACGATCGTCGTCCTCTACCTGCTCATCTCGGTGTCGCTGCTCGCGTATGCCGGCACCGGGGTCGAGGGTCTGGGCCTGGGCAACGAAGACATCCAGGCCAACGTGTTCTTCTTCCTCTCCGGGCCGATCCTGGGGCCGCTCGCGTTCCTGGTCTCGCTCGCGGTGCTGACCAGCTCGGCGTCGTCGCTGCAGTCGACGTTCGTCTCGCCCGCCCGCACCCTGCTCGCGATGGGCCACTACGGCGCCCTGCCGCCGAGGTTCGCCGAAGTGAGCCCGCGGTTCTTCACCCCGGGGTTCGCGACGATCGTCTCGGCCATCGTGGCGTCGGTGTTCTACACGATCATGAGGTTCGTCAACGAGAACGTCCTCTGGGACACGATCACCACGCTGGGCATGATGATCTGCTTCTACTACGGCATCACGGCCTTCGCCTGCGTGTGGTACTTCCGCAAGCAGTGGTTCGACTCGGCACGCAACGTGTTCTTCACGCTGCTGTTCCCCCTGATCGGCGGCATCATCCTCGCCGTGCTGTTCGTCATCACCCTGGTCGAGAGCATGGACCCCGACTACGGAAGCGGCACCGAGTGGTTCGGCCTGGGCAGTGTGTTCGTGCTCGGAGTCGGCATCATCGGCCTCGGTATCGTCATCATGATCTGGCAGGCGATCAAGCGCCCGGCCTACTTCCGCGGTGAGACACTGTCGCTCGACGCCCCGGCCAGCCTGCGGCGCCCGCGCGCCTGACCGGCTGATCCACCCATTTCTGAACGGAGACACCATGAGTGACTACAGAGTCGTCAATCCGGCCACTGGCGAGACCTTGGCCGAATACCCGCTTACGACGGATGCCGAGCTGGAGCAGGCGATCGCATCGGCGTACGCCGCGGCCAAGGGCTGGGCGCACACCTCCACGGTCGCCGAGCGGGCGGCGCTCATCCGTCGCGTCGCAGAGCTGCACCGCGAGCGCCGCGACGAGCTCGCCGCGATCATCGTGCGCGAGATGGGCAAGCCCCTGTCGGCGGCTGTGGGGGAGGTCGACTTCGCGGCCGACATCACCGAGTTCTACGCCGACAATGCCGAGCAGATCATGAAGGACCAGCCGATCGACATCCTCGCCGAGGGCACCGCGGTGATCCGCCGCTCACCGCTCGGTGTGCTGCTGGGCATCATGCCGTGGAACTTCCCCTACTACCAGGTCGCCCGCTTCGCGGCGCCGAACATCCTGATCGGCAACCCGATCCTGCTCAAGCACGCCCCGCAGTGCCCGGAATCTTCCGCGGCGATCGAGACGATCTATCGGGATGCCGGATTCCCGGAAGGCGCGTACACGAATCTCTACATCACGAACGAGCAGGCGGCCGAGGTCATCGCAGACCCGCGCGTGCAGGGTGTCTCGGTGACCGGCTCGGAGCGGGCCGGTGCCGCGGTGGCCGAGGTCGCCGGGCGCAATCTCAAGAAGGTCGTCCTCGAGCTGGGCGGGTCCGACCCGTTCATCCTCCTGTCCACCGACGACCTGGACGGCGCCGTGCAGGCCGCCGTGGAGGCCCGCCTCGACAACACCGGGCAGTCCTGCAACGCCGCCAAGCGGTTCATCGTCGCCGATGGCCTGTACGACGCATTCCTCGAGAGGTTCACCGCCGCGATGACCGAGGCCAAGGTCGGCGACCCGTTCGCGGAGGACACGGTGCTGGGCCCGCTCTCGTCGGACCTGGCCGCCGAGCGCCTCGCCGCACAGGTCGACAAGGCGGTGGCGCAGGGCGCCACGCTCGTCGCCGGGGGCAAGCGCGACGGCGCCTACTACTCGGGCACCGTCCTGACCGGCGTGACGCCGGAGATGGACGCGTACCGGGAGGAGTTCTTCGGCCCGGTCGGCGTGGTCTACCGCGCGGCCGACGAGGACGAGGCGGTCCGGATCGCCAACGACACGCCGTTCGGTCTGGGCTCCTACGTGTTCACGACCGACGAGGAGCAGGCCGAGCGCGTCGCCGACAAGATCGACGCGGGCATGGTCTACGTCAATCTCGTGCTGGCCGACAGTCCCGAGCTGCCGTTCGGCGGCGTCAAGCGCAGCGGCACGGGACGCGAGATGGGGCTCCTGGCCGCCGACGAGTTCGTCAACAAGAAGCTCGTCCGCGTCGGTCCCTGAGCGGGTGCGGGTTCGCCCGCCTCCGGCCCATGCCGTACACTGGAGCATGCAGTTGAAGTCTGCATTCTTTCGCCGTGCCCGCCGTTCGGGCCAGCTCCCTCGTATACAGGTTGTGGTGGAAGACTGTGGGCATCCCGAGGCCGCGGGCCTCTAGGGCGGTAGCTCAATTGGCAGAGCAGCGGTCTCCAAAACCGCAGGTTGCAGGTTCGATTCCTGTCCGCCCTGCGCGTCAGCCGAAGCTGACACATGGAAGGTAATCAGGTGGGTTCGATGGTCCAAGACGAGCCGAAGGGCGAGGTCGTCGCGAGCAGTGGCGCACCCCGCGAGAAGAAGCCCAACGTCTTCGCTCGCATCGCACTGTTCATCCGTCAGGTGTTCGCGGAGCTCCGGAAGGTGGTCACGCCGACCCGCCAGGAGCTGATCAAGTACACGGGAGTCGTGCTGGGGTTCGTCGTCGTGATGATGGCGCTGGTCTACGGACTGGATCTGCTGTTCGTCTGGGTGACGACCATCGTCTTCGGCGTTCCCGCCTGATCCCCCTGAGCCTCGCCGCGGGGCGGGTCCACGGATCCGACGCCCACGAAACGGAAGAGAACGCAATTGTCTGAAAGATATGTCGACGACGCCGACTGGGCGACCGCTGCAGAGCAGTCCTCTGAGGATGACGAAGCCCAGGAGGGCAACATCCTCGCCGAGGAAGACCGCGCGAACACGCCGGCCGAGCACCTTGCGGTGCACATCGTCGACGACGACGAGGTCGACCTCGAGGACCTGGACGACATCGACATCGACGACCCGGAGGCAGACGCGATCGTGAACGACGCTCTGAACATCGACAAGGCCGACGAGGCCGAGGCTGCGGCCGAGGTGCTCACGGATTCGCTCGCCGAGGAGGTGGCGGAGTACGCCGCCGAGCACGCCGACGACGTGACCCCGTACGACGGTCCAGACATCAACGGCGACGAGGACGCTCCCGTTCTCGACGCCGACTTCGTGGCCGAAGTGGATGCCGCCGCCGGAGTGGTGGACGAGACCGAGGCGTCCGTCGACGCCGCGGATGCAGCCACGGTCGAGGGCGATCTGGACGTCGCCGACTCCGACGACGTCGCCGACTCGGAGGACGCGGACGAGGACCCCTACGAGGCCTTCCGCGCCGAGCTGCGGTCGCTTCCGGGCAAGTGGTACGTCATCCACTCCTACGCCGGATTCGAGCGCAAGGTGAAGGCCAACATCGAGCAGCGCAAGTCGACGCTCGAGGTCGAGGAGGACATCTACCAGATCGAGGTCCCGATGGAGGACGTCGTCGAGATCAAGAACGGTCAGCGCAAGATGGTCACGCGCGTCCGGATCCCCGGCTACGTGCTCGTGCGCATGGAGCTCAACGAGGACACCTGGTCCGTCGTGCGTCACACGCCCGGCGTCACGGGCTTCGTGGGCAACGCCCACAACCCCACGCCCCTTCGCTTCGAAGAGTCCTTCAACATGCTCAAGAGCCTCGTCGAGGTCAAAGAGGTCGCACCCGCGAAGGGAGCGGCGGCAAAGGGCGGCCATGCGGTCGCGCGCAGCATCCCCGCCGAGGTCGACTTCGAGGTCGGCGAGACCATCACGATCAAGGAGGGCTCGTTCGCGGGCCTGCCCGGCACGATCAGCGAGATCAAGCCCGAGAGCGGCAAGCTCACGGTCCTCGTCTCGCTCTTCGAGCGCGAGACCCCGGTCGAGCTCAGCTTCGACCAGGTCACGAAGCTCTAGAACACAGACTTCCCGGGTTCGCCCGGGGGAACCGCTGCTCGGAAGCGCCGGGTGTGCGGGAGAACGGGATGCGCAGCATCCGTTCGATGAAAGGAAAAGGAAATGGCACCCAAGAAGAAGGTGACCGGCCTGATCAAGCTCCAGATCAAGGCCGGCGCCGCCAACCCGGCGCCGCCGATCGGGCCCGCGCTCGGTCAGCACGGCGTCAACATCATGGAGTTCTGCAAGGCGTACAACGCCGCCACCGAGGCGCAGCGCGGCAACGTCATCCCCGTCGAGATCACCGTCTACGAGGACCGCAGCTTCACGTTCATACTCAAGACGCCCCCGGCGGCTGAGCTGATCAAGAAGGCCGCCGGCGTCTCCAAGGGCTCGTCGACCCCGCACACGACCAAGGTGGCCAAGCTCACCAAGGCTCAGGTGCGCGAGATCGCCGAGGTCAAGCAGCCCGACCTGAACGCGAACGACCTCGAGGCCGCCTCGAAGATCATCGCCGGCACGGCCCGCTCCATGGGCATCACGGTCGAGGACTGAGGGGGATAACGACCATGGCTACCAAGTCCAAGGCCTACCAGGCCGCCGCCGCCAAGATCGCGGCTGACAAGTTCTACACGCCCACCGAGGCCGTCGCGCTCGCGAAGCAGACGGGGTCGGCGAAGTTCGACTCGACCGTCGAGGTCGCGCTGAAGCTCGCCGTCGACCCGCGCAAGGCGGACCAGATGGTGCGCGGCACCGTCATCCTCCCGCACGGCACCGGCAAGACCGCGCGCGTCATCGTCTTCGCGACCGGCCCGGCCGCCGAGGCGGCGATCGCCGCAGGCGCCGACGAGGTCGGCGGCGCCGAGCTCATCCAGCGCGTCGCCGACGGCTGGACCAACTTCGACGCCGCGGTGTCGACGCCTGAGCTCATGGGCCAGGTCGGCCGTCTCGGAAAGGTGCTGGGCCCCCGCGGCCTGATGCCGAACCCGAAGACCGGCACCGTGACCCCCAACCCGGCCAAGGCCGTCGAGGAGATCAAGGGCGGAAAGATCGAGTTCCGTGTCGACAAGCACGCCAACGTGCACTTCGTCGTGGGCAAGGCCTCGTTCTCGGAGGACCAGCTCGACGAGAACCTGAAGGCTGCGCTCGAGGAGATCATCCGCCTCAAGCCGTCGAGCTCGAAGGGCCGCTACATCCAGAAGGGTGCCGTGTCGACCACGTTCGGCCCGGGCATCCCGCTGGACGTCAACGCGCTGTAAGCACCCGATGAGCCGCGGCCTCGGCCGCGCATCGGATGTCGAAGGGACTCCGCCGGAAGGCGGGGTCCCTTCGTCGTTCGCGGGCGGATGCCGCGCCTTGCGCGCCGATGGGCCTCGGCGCTAGCGTTCCCCCACGGGCGAGCGCTGTGTTCCCGATCCGGGTGAGCGCGTGCGCTCGGGCGGGGGTGTGATGGTGTCGTCGGAGACGCTCGACCTCGCCCGCGCCGCGTTCGCCGCACGCCGCTGGCGCCACGCGTCCGAACTCTTCGCCGCCGCCCGCGCGCAGGGCCCCGATGGCCTCGCCGGGCCGGACCTGGAGCTCCTGGCCACCGCATCCTTGCTGCGAGGACAGCCGAGCGCGGCTGTGGAGGCGATGACTGCTGCGCACGACCTCTACCTCGCTCACGATGACACGGTCGGGGCGGCCCGAACGGCGGGATGGCTCGCCCTCGAGCTGCTCGAACTCGGCGACGTTTCGCTGAGCGGGACCTGGATCTCGCGCGGCATGCGGCTGGTCGCACGTCTGGAGGACTCCGACGCGGTCGGTGGACGGGTTGCCCTGGTGCCGGCAGCCCTCACCGGGCTGTTCGTCGGCAACTTCGAGGAGGCGATGCGGCAGTTCGAGGAGATCGCGGCGATCGCCCGACGCACGGATGACTGCGAACTGGCTGCGCACGCCGCGTTCGGCCGGGGCAAGTGCCTCACGACTGTGGGACGCACGGAAGAGGGGTTCGCGAGCCTCGATCGGGCGATGGCGGCCGTGTCCGCGGGCCACGTGTCGCCGACCTGGACATGCGTCTTCTACCGTGTGGTCCTCGATGTAGCGCATGAGGCATTCGACCTGCGGCGTGCACGGCTGTGGACGTCCGACTTCGAGCAGTGGTGCCGCGAGCAGCCCGAACTCCTGGCGTACAGCGGGCAGTCCCATGCGTATCGAGCCCAGCTGCTGCTGATGGACGGCGACTGGGCGGAGGCGTCGGCGGCCGCGACCCTGGCCGAAGAACGCCTTCGCGCCGGCGATTTCACCGCTCAGTACGTTGCGAACTACCAGCTCGCCGAGCTGCACCGTCTGCGCGCTGAGTATCGGGCTGCTGACGAGCACTATCGGCGCGCCGCCGAATCGGGGTGGGAGCCTCAGCCCGGCCCTGCCCTGCTCCGCGATGCCGAGGGCGAGAGCGGAGTCGCGCAGACGATGATCCGCCGCGCCGCCTCAGGCGCCGACGAAGGCACGCGTCGACGCCTGCTGCCCGCCGTCGTGGAGATCGAGCTGTCGGTGGGGGATGTCGCTGCCGCCCGGAAGGCGGCAGACGAGCTGAACGCGCTGCGACGATCCGCACCCACGCCGCTGCTCCTCGCTGTAGCCGGAGTGTGCGACGCTCGGGTGCTGCTGGCGGAGAGGAACGCGGTCGGCGCCCGGAACGCCGCGGACGCAGCGTATTCGGCCTGGTCGGCCTTGGCTCTGCCCTACGAGATGGCGCGGTGCCGAGTGCTCAGGGCACGGATACTTCGCGAGCTGGGCGAGTCGGCGGAGGCTGCCGCGGAGATCGAGGCGGCGCGCACGGCTTTCCTCGCGCTCGGCGCCCGATCGGGCCTCGCGGAGCTCACCGCGCTCACGGGCGAGCGATCCCCCGGCACCCTCACCGACCGAGAAGTGGAGGTTCTGCGTCTGGTGTCGACGGGGCTCACCAACCGCGGCGTGGCCGGCAGACTGTCGCTCAGCGAGAAGACGGTCGCGCGTCACCTCAGCAACATCTTCGGCAAGCTGGGGCTGTCATCGAGGGCGGCCGCGACCGCCTACGCGTACGAGAACGGCCTCATCTGAGCAGCGTTCGCCATGTCTCTGCATATGTCCACCGCAAGCCCGTCTGCATAATCCTGCCCATCGCCCGATCCCGCGAAGATGCGCGGTTCGTCCGAAGCGGCCGGATGCCGGTCGTCCGTAGCGTCGCATCCATGGACGTCCCTCTCATCGCCGGCACGATCGCGACCGTCGCGTTCGCAGTCAGCAACCTACCGATGCTGCGCAAAGCGCTGCGCACGCGGGACGTCTCGTCGTACAGCCTGCCCAGCATGATCATCATCAACGTCGCGAACGCGGTGTACTCGCTGTACGTGTTCACGCTGCCCTTCGGGCCGATCTGGGGACTGCACACGTTCTACGTGATCTCATGCGCCATCATGCTTCTGCTGTGCCTGCGTCAGCGCCAAGCCCCTGCCAGCCAGGACCGCGTCGTCCGCCGATCCCGGCGACTCGTCCGTGCGGAGCGCGAGATCGGAGCGTAGCGTCGAGAGTCCCCATCATGAAGGGACGCGCCATGCCCGATTCGCTGCTGGATCTGCTCGGGATCGACGTGCCGATCGTGCTCGGTCCGTTCGGCGGCGCCTCGTCGATCGACCTCACGGCCCTCGTGAGCGACACCGGGGGCCTGGGCTCGTACGGTCTGTACGGCTACTCGGCCGAACGCATCGCCGAGACGATCACGCAGCTGAGGACCGCTACGAGCCGGCCGTTCGCGGTGAACCTGTGGCTGCCGACCGGCGACGAGGTCGTGCCCGGCGACCTCGATCTGCAGCCGTATCTGGATGCGCTCGCTCCGCTGTACGAGGAGGTCGACGTGGAGCCGCCGACTCCGCCCGCGACGTTCCTTCCCGCCTTCGACACCCAGTTGGACGCGGTGCTGGATGCCGCCCCCGCGGTCGTCAGCTTCGTCTACGGCGTTCCCGCGGGCGATGTCGTCGATCGCGCCCACCGACGAGGAACGACCGTGATCGCCACCGCCACCACGGTCGCCGAGGCCGTGGCGCTGGATGCTGCGGGTGTGGACGCGGTCGTGGCCAGCGGCATGGAGGCGGCCGGGCACAGGGTCTCGTTCCTGCAGCAGGCGGAGCAGTCGCTCGTCGGGCTCATGTCGCTCATCCCGCAGGTGGTCGATGCCGTGCGGGTGCCGGTGATCGCCGCCGGCGGCATCGCCGATCGTCGCGGCGTCGCCGCCGCCTTCGCGCTCGGCGCGTCGGGCGTGCAGGTCGGGACGGCGTTCCTGCGCACGGTCCAGTCGGCGGTGCCCGCGTCTCATCGGCGGGCGATCGCGGCGGCGACCGACACGACCACCGTCCTGACTCGCGCGATGAGCGGACGCCTGGCCCGCGGCATCCCGAATCGCGCCATGCGCGAGATCGAGACGACGGGACTTCTCGCGCCGTTCCCCGCCCAGAACTGGCTGACCGGTGCCTTCCGCACCGTCGCCGCGGCGCAGGACCGCGCCGATCTCGTCTCGCTGTGGGCGGGTCAGTCCTCGGCGCTCGCGACGCGCGAGGACGCGGCCGACGTCTTCGACGAGCTGCGCCGGGGTGTGCCGCACTGACCCGGGCCGGGCACGGAAACGCGGCGTAATCGGATGCGGCCCGATCGGGCGCTGCATGTTCTCCTGGTTCGTCATGCCCGGCACCTGCCGAACCGCATCCTCCGGCCGTTCGAGGACTGACGTCCCTCAGACCTCGTGCCCGGCGGCCACCGGCCGGTGCGCGCGATCGTGCGTCACATCGACCCAGGGGCTCCACACGAACCATGTCGGCAATGCCGCCACCAGCCGCGGCGGACCCTCGACGCAGATCGCGCCCGAGTCCACGGCATCCGACCAGCGGCGATAACCCTGGAACACGTCGGCCAGGTCCGCGGTCGCCATGGCGACGACGAGATCCACGTCGAATCCCGGATGCTGCGTGCAGACGGACACCGCACCGCGCTCGAGCACGAACCAGATCGTCTCGGGGCGAGGTGCGGTATGACGCCACTCGATCACAGTGCGGCGCGGCGGGAAGCGATCCGGAGCGACCCGGCGGTGCATCCACCACATCAGGGTGGTCGGCTCGACCTCGTGCGGCTCCATGTCGTCGAACAGCCACTCGATCGCCCAGCGTCCGAGGCTGTCGATGACGCGCTCGAGATCGCGTCCGGCCGGAGTGAGGTAGTACTCGCTGCCGTGGCCCGTGGGCGACGGCCATGTCTCGAGCACGCCGTTGCGCTCCAGGTGCCTGAGGCGCTGGACGAGCAGGGAGCGCGAGATGCCCGGCATCGCGCGCGCGATGTCGTTGAAGCGCGTGTTGCCCAGGACGAGCTCGCGCACGATGAGGGGTGTCCACCGGTCGGCCATGACCTCGCTGGCCATCGCGACGGGACAGTACCGCCCGTAATCTGCCATGCCACCATGGTCCTCCCGGCCGGCCGCGAGGGGTAGTCCCGAATCTGGACCGGCCGGGTCTCGATCGTGCACTGGAGGGCCGCGACGAGGAGGCGGATGCTGGGCGCATGACGATCATCGATTCGACACCCACGACCGCATCCGCCTCGCTCGCCGACCGCGCGAACGAGATCGGGCCCGTCCTGGCGGAGAACGCCGCTCGGCACGACCGCGAGGGGACCTTCGTCTCCGAGGCGTACGACGCGCTCCGCGAGTCCGGGCTGCTCCGAGCCGGTGTTCCCGTCGAGCTCGGCGGCGACGGGGCGACCGTACGCGAGCTGGCCGGCCTTCAGCGCACGCTCGGCCACTATTGCGGCGCGACCGCGCTCGCGAGCGCCATGCACCAGCACGTCACGGGCTTCACCGCCTGGCGGTACCGGCGCGGTCTGCCCGGCGCCGAGGCCACGCTGCGACGCATCGCGACCGAGCAGATCGTGCTGGTCTCCACGGGGGGCGGCGATTTCACCCATCCGGCGGGCGAGGCGGTCGCCGTCGACGGCGGCTACCGGGTCAGCGGGCGCAAGCGCTTCGTGAGCCAGTCCAGCGCCGGCGCCGTCATGTCCACGATGTTCCCGTGGGACGACCCCGAGCGCGGCCTCCGCGTGCTGAACATGGCGATCCCGCTCGCGTCCGAGGGAGTGGAGGTCGCCGACAACTGGGACGTGCTCGGCATGCGCGGCACCGCGAGCGACGACGTGGTCCTCACCGACGTGTTCGTCCCGCAGGAGAGGGTGCTCGCCGATCGGCCGTACGGTGTGGTGGACCCACCGCTTCAGGTCATCGCGAGCATCGGGTTCTCGATCATCTCGGGTGCGTATCTCGGCATCGCCGAGGCCGCCTACGAAGAGGCCCTGCGGGCCGGAGCGCGGCACGCCGACGATCCCACGGTGCAGCGCGCGCTCGGGCTCATGCGACACCGCCTGCAGGTCGCGTCGTGGGCGCTCGCAGGCGCCCTCGACGAGCTCGGCGACGACCCCGTGCCGTCGTACGACGGCTTCCTCGCCGTCATGGCGGCCAAGCGAGAGGTCTCCCTCGCCGGGGTCGAGGTGTGCGATCTCGCGATGCAGGTGGCGGGCGGGGGTTCGTTCTTCAAGGGGTCCCTCATCGAACGCTGCTACCGCGACATCCGGGCCGCCGCCTTCCACCCGCTGACACCTGAGGCGACGCTCCTGGCCGCAGGTCGGCACGCGCTGGAGCTGCCGCAGGCGTGACGCGGAGGATTCGGGGCCGCCGAGGATCAGTCGCGCACGCGGAAGTCGCGCTCGCCGGCGGGCTCGGCATCGGTCACCCGTGCTGCGTCGACGCGCGCGCCCGGCGGTCCCTGCGCCATCCACGCGAGCACCTCGTCGACCTGTGCGGGGGCGCCCTCGAGCTCGGCCTCCACGGTCCCGTCCGAACGGTTGCGCACCCAGCCCGCGACTCCGGCGTCGCGGGCGACCATTCGCATCGTGTACCGGTAGCCAACACCCTGGACGTCGCCGGACACGATCACATGCACGCGCTTCATGACTCCATCGTGCCCGGACCGGGGGTGCGCCGGCGAGGGGCCGGTGACAGGATGCCCTCATGGGAAGCGTCGACGACTACCTGAGCGAACTGGAAGCGACCGACCGCGACGCCATCGGCCGCGTCTACGCGCTCGCCCGCGATGAGGTGCCCGATGCGGAGCAGGGCCGGGGCTACGGCATGCCGGCGCTGGTCTACAAGGGCAAACCGCTCATCTCGGTCATGCGGGCCAAGAAGCACATCGGGCTCTACCCGTTCAGTCCGGATGCCGTCAGCTCCGTCGCCGCGGAGGTGGAGGCCGTCGAGGGTACGGGCCTCGACAAGGGGACGATCCGATTCCAGCCCGAACATCCCCTGCCCGAGGATGTCGTGCGCGGACTCGTGCGCCGTCGTCGGGATCAGATCGACGGCTGAGGGGACCCGCCGTCACCGGGGGAGCACCAAGCTCACTCCGATTCCGATCATCACGACGGCGATCACCGCGTCGAGGATGCGCCACGCCCGCGGAGCGCCGAACCAACGCCCGAGATAGCGGGCGCCGAGGGCGAGCGCGAAGAACCAGATGATGCTGGCCGCCATCGCCCCGGCGGCGAAGACCCAGCGCCCGTCGCCGTGCGTGTTCGCGACGCTGCCGAGCAGGAAGACCGTGTCGAGGTAGACGTGGGGGTTCAGCCACGTCAAAGCCAGGCACGTGAGCGCGACCGGCAGCGCCCGAGAGGTGACCCGGACGGCCGTTGAACCCGCGGCCGGTGCGCCGGGGTCGGTCAGCCCCGTTTCCGGCGCGGACGTGGAGGCCGCAGCGCCCTCCGTCTCGAGCGTGTGCCCCGACGGACGCCACGCCCGCCGGGCAGCCAGCAGGCCGTACGCCACGAGGAACGCCGCGCCCGCCCAGCGCACGACGTCGATGAGCCAGGGCACGGCGCCGACCACGAGTCCCACCCCCGAGACGCCGAGTGCGATGAGAGCCGCATCCGAGAGTGCGCAGATCGCGGCGACCAGGACGACGTGCTCGCGGCGCAGCCCCTGGCGAAGCACGAACAGGTTCTGCGCGCCGATCGCGATGATCAGCGAGAAGCCCAGGCCCAGGCCTGCCAGGAGAGAGGAGAACATGTTCCGACGTTAGCTCCGCTGGTCACATCAATCCAGCTCATGATTCTTCACATGCATTAGCATCACTTATGATGCGCATACCGCACGAACTGGCTGAGACCGTCGCCGCCGTCGTCGACGAGGGCACGCTGGATGCCGCCGCCCGGCGGCTGCACATCACTCCGTCGGCGGTCAGTCAGCGGATAAAGACGCTCGAGGAGCAGCTCGGACGGGTGGTGCTCGTACGGTCGAAGCCGGCACGGCTGACCGCGGCGGGAACGGCCGTCGTGCGGATGGCCCGCCAGATCGCGCTTCTCGAGCACGACACTCTGGCGGAACTGGGCGATGACACCGGCGAAGGGAGCCGCACGACCGTGCCGCTCGCCGTCAACGCCGATTCGCTCGCCACCTGGTTCCTGAAGCCGCTGGCAAGACTTGAGACCGGCATCCGGTCGTCTTCGAACTGCACAGCGACGACCAGGACTTCACGGCGGGGCTGCTCGAGTCGGGCACCGTCATGGGCGCGGTGACCTCGCGCTCGACCCCCGTCGCGGGATGCCGGGTGAGCGTCCTGGGGGCGATGCGGTACGAGGCCGTCGCCACACCGGGCTTCGCGCGGCGCTGGCTGCCCGATGCGTCTTCTCCGTCGACGCTTGCGCAGGCTCCGCTCGTCGACTTCGATCGCCGCGACGACCTGCAGACTCGATGGCTGCGCGAGTCCGGCCT
Source organism: uncultured Actinomycetota bacterium (assembly GCA_963750955.1). GTDB lineage: Bacteria > Actinomycetota > Actinomycetes > Actinomycetales > Microbacteriaceae > Microbacterium. The sequence goes on along the minus strand of CAVVSI010000004.1, from coordinate 66,114 downwards.
CGACGAGACGCTGCCCCCACGCCACTACGTGCCGGCGTCGAACGACTTCGCGACCGCGGTGCGCCTCGGGCTCGGCTGGGCTCTGCTCCCGCGGTTCCAGTCGCAGCAGGCGCTCGCCGCCGGAGAGCTCGTGCACCTCGGCGGGCCGCCCATCGACGTGCCGCTGTACTGGCAGCAGTGGAACCTGCGCTCGCCGCTGCTGGACGCGATCGCCGACGAGATCGTGGGGGAGGGGCGGCGCGTGCTCGATCCGGCGTCCGGCTGAGCGTGTCAGTCGTCGCTGACCCGGAGGACGATCTTGCCCCGGGTGTGACCCTGCTCGAGCTCGGCGTGCGCCGCGGCGGCATCGTTCAGGTCGAAGACGCGATCTATGTAGACCTGCACCGCCCCTGAGTCCAGCAGCCGCCCGACGGTCGCCAGCGCGCTGCCGTCCGGGATGACCTTGTACCCCGTGGTGCGCACGCCGGCATCTGCGGCCGCCTCGGCATACCCCGGCCAGGAGCCGGTGGGCACGAGGATGTACAGTCCGCCGGGGCGCACCACGGTGAGCGACCGCTCACCGGTCTGTGCGTGCACGTTGCCCACGAGATCGATGACGACATCGACGTCGGCGATGACCTCCTCGAAGCGGGTCGTCGAGTAGTCGATGACGACGGACGCGCCGAGCTCTCGAAGCCACGAGGCGTTGCGCCCCGAGCCGGTGGCCGTGACATGCGCGCCGAAGTAGGCCGCGAACTGCACTGCGAAGTGACCCACACCGCCGCTGCCGGCGTGGATCAGCATCCGCTGTCCTTCGTGGGCGTGTGCGGTCTCGACCACGAGGCCCCACGCGGTGAGCGCGGCGAGGGGCACCCCCGCCGCTTCGACGTGGGACAGGGACGTGGGCTTGCGGGCGACCGACTGCGACGGGACGACCGCGTACTCGGCGTAGCTGCCACCCGAGCGCGGGAACGGCACCATTCCGAACACGGGGGTGCCCGGCGGCAGCGGGTGAGACTCGTAGGGCGAGCGCACGACGATACCGCTGAAGTCGAAACCCAGTGTCGCCGGGTACTCGGCGATCGCTCTCGAGACGCCGGCGCCCGCGCGCGTCTTCGCGTCGATCGGGTTGACACCCGCCGCCACGACACGCACGAGCAGCTCGCTCAGAACCGGCGTCGGCACCGCGACGGATGCCTCGTGCAGCGCGTCGGCGCCTCCGGTGGCGTCGATGACAGCGGCCCGCATCGTCTCGGGTGGGTCCGCGACTGCCATCGGCGTGGCATCGGGGGCGGCTGATGGTCGCAGCGGCCGGAATCTCATCCGTCGCTCCTTCCGCGTGCATGTCGGCTTCGGCAGCACTCGTTTGCTGTGGAGACCAGTCAACCCTGAGTATGTCTCGCTCGTGTTACGCCGGTGCTACCGGCGGACTAAGCCCAGCGGTGGAAACGCGGGGAGACCGTCAGGGCGATTCGCCGGTCGTCAGTGCGTGCAGCAGGCGCGTCAGGTTGCGGATCTCGTCCAGCGACCACGCGTCGAGCGTGTCGAGCAGCAGGCTTTCCTGCGGCGCCCGCGCCGCGGCGAGACGCTCGAGGCCTTCCGGGGTGGGGGAGAGCAGGCTCGAGCGCCCGTCCTCCGGGTCGGGAGTGCGCGTGATGAGCCCGAGGTCCTCGAGCTCGCGCACAGTGCGGCTGATCTGGCCCTTGTCGGCCATGAGGGCCTCGGCCAACGCCGAGAGCGTGATCCTCTCACGGCGGACGATCGTCGTGAACACCTTGTATGCCGCGGGAAGCATGCCCGGGCTCACTCGCTGCGCATTGTCGGCGAGCAGGCGCCGCACCCGCGAGATGAGCTCCCCGAACTCCGCCTCGAGGGCGCGCACCGCTTCGGTGCGTGCCTCTCGGGTGTCGGGGACGGACATCGCGACCGACACTAGCGGGATCCGCGGGATGCGGCGGACGCCGTGTCGACGGAGAGCGGCCGGTTCGCGGCATCCTGCGTCGTCGGCCCCGAGCCGGTCGCTGCGAGGCGGCCCATGCCCTCCGCCGTGGAGACGGTCGCCAGGTCGGCCTCGCCGGCCGCGATGCGCTCGGACGTGGTCATTCGCGTGAGCGGCACGTTCGGCAGGAAGAGGATCGCGATGAGGCTGATCACCGCGAGCGGCACCGCGATCAGGAACGAGTGCGCGATGCCCTGCGCATAGATGTCCTCGACGATGACCCGCACGCCGTCGGGCAGCGCGCTGACCTGGGGCAGCGTGCCGGACTGCAGCTGGTCGGCGACAGCTGGGCCGTCCGCGCCGAGGTTCACGATCGCTGCGGTCAGGGCCTCTTTGCTCGCGGCGAACAGGTCGGTCACGGACGCGGCCAGTGCGGCCCCCATGACCGAGACGCCGATCGTGCCGCCGAGGCTGCGGAAGAAGGCCACTCCCGAGCTCGCCGCCCCCATCTCGGTCGGATTCGCCGTGTTCTGCACGATCAGGACCAGGTTCTGCATCGTCATGCCGACGCCCGAGCCGAGCAGGAACATGTACAGCGAGACGAGCACGAAGTTCGTGTCGTAGTGCAGGGTCGACAGGAGGAACGAGCCTGCGATCAGCAGCACGCCTCCGGCGATGAGGTACGGCTTCCAGTGGCCGAATCGGCTGATCAGCTGACCGCCCACGATCGACGCGATCAGCAGACCGGCGATCATCGGCAGGGTGAGCAGTCCTGCCTCGGTGGGCGTGGCACCGCGCGCCATCTGCATGTACTGGCTCAGGAACACCGACGTGCCGAACATCGCGACGCCGGTCGCGATCGACGCGATGACCGCGAGCGTGTACGTGCGGTTGCGGAACATCGACAGCGGCACGAGAGGCTCGCGCGAGCGCATCTCGACGATCACGAACACGATCGCCGCCAGCAGCGCGCCGCCGGCCATCAGGACCGTCTCGAGGCTCCACCAGTCGTAGGACGTGCCGGCGTTGGTGATCCAGATCAGCAGGAGCGAGACCGAGGTCGCCAGCAGCACGATGCCGAAGTAGTCGATGTGCGCCTTCCTCTTGGGCGCCTTCGGGATGTTGAGCGTGAGCTGCAGGATGATCAGCGCGGCGATGGCGAACGGGATCGCGACGTAGAAGTTCCAGCGCCACCCGATGCCGTCGGTGATGAACCCGCCCAGGAGCGGTCCGCCGATCGTGCCGAGCGCCATCACCGCGCCGAACAGGCCCATGTACCGTCCGCGCTCGCGCGGACTGATGATGTCGGCCATGATGACCTGGCTCAGCGCCGCGAGGCCGCCGGCGCCGATGCCCTGCACCGCGCGGAAGGCGATGAGCGTGGCGGGGTCCTGGGAGAACCCCGCCGCGGCCGTCGCGAGCACGAAGATGATGAGGGCGAGCTGGATGAGCAGCTTGCGGTTGAACAGGTCGGCGAGCTTGCCCCAGATGGGAGTCGAGATCGCGGTGGTCAGAAGCGTCGCCGTGACGACCCACGTGAAGGCAGCCTGGTCGCCGCCGATGTCGTGGATGATGACCGGCAGCGAGGTGGAGACGACCGTGGCGGCGAGGATCGAGACGAACATTCCGAGCAGAAGCCCGGACAGCGCCTCGAGCACCTTGCGGTGGGACATTCGCGGCGCGTCGGCGGCGATAGACGAGTCGTCGGTGGTGACAGAGGCCATGGGGCAGGCCCTTTCCGGGCGAGAAGCGTGCGCGGCAGCGTCGGCGCGGTTGGTTGACTGGCGTCAACTATATCGATATTGGTTGACTCAAGTCAACCAATGGCCTCAATCGGCCAGAGCCAGTGCCCTGAACGGCTCGCGCGGGGCGACGGGCCGCGGCATCCGCTCATTCTCGCCCGTCAGCGTCCGGCCGCGCGTCGTGCGGTGGTGGAGTTCGTCGATCAGCGCGGTGGCGAGCCCGACGAGCACCGCGATCTCGGCGTCGTCCCGGTCGATCCAGGCGCTGCGCGGCTCGTCGTCGACGGGCACGAAGCCGTCGTGCTCCTCCCACACCACGAGGGTGCGCTCGGCGCCGAGCACGTGCTGCTGCCACCACACCTGCCGCAGGTAGGTCCGCGGGATGCTGCGCCACGACTTGTTCGTCGTCTTGATCTCGCACAGTGTGATGCGCGCGTCGCGGTCGACGGCGATGCCGTCCGGTGTGGCGAGGTGGCGCTTCTCGATCTCGGCGTGGAAGAGGGCGCTCGAGGGCAGGATGCCGTGCGTCGCGGCGACCCACCGGGCGATCTCGGGCTCTCGGACCCGTCCGTGGGCCGTGTACGCGTTGCCCGAGAAGCCGGAGCCCATGAGCTTCGCATCCGCGGCCTTCGCGATCGCGTTCGCGGACGTGAGGGTGGCGACATCCGTCGCGGTGATCCCGCGCGAGCGCGCCCGCGTCCACGCGACCCGGTCGCGGGAGTCCGCGACGATCCGGGCTGCGAGTTCGGGGGTCACGCTTCGAGGGTAACCCCGCCGCTGGACACCCGCGAGATGCCGCGCGGGCGCTCCGGAACGCGGACCGACCCCTTGCGGGCGGACCGCACAGTGGCAGGGTCGAAGCATGGACACCATCACTGCAGACCAGTTCCGCGCGGAATCCGGCGTCGAGGACTGGCGACCCGGGAAGGACGGCGCGGTCGCCGAGTTCCGGACCCGCACGTTCGCCACCGGCGCCCGGCTCTTCGCGGCCATCGCCGAACTCGCCGAAGCCGCGAACCACCATCCCGATGTGACCGTCACCTATCCGTCGGTGCGCGTGACGCTCATCACCCACTCCGCGGGCGGCCTGACGCGCAAGGACGTCGCGCTCGCCCAGCGGATATCAGCCGCCGCGCGCGAGTTGGGCATACCCCCGGCAGGCTGACCGCGCCCCGCTGCGGCGGCGCGAGTGCACGGCTTCGCGTCGAGCGCACGGCTTCCCGACGCGAGGAAGCCGTGCACTCGGCGAAAGGTCGTGCACTCGGCGAGGACGGCGGCTGCGCGCGCTTCTCCCCAGCGAACTCCGCGTGCGGGTTCTCCCCATGTGCGCGGCGGACTTGAGCGGGCATCGCAAGGGGGCTCGGATGCTGGAGCATGCGCCGTGCACCCACGATCCCCGAGCTGAGCCCGCTCATCCGTTCACGCACCGCGCTCCTGGCTGAAGGCTGGACGGAGCGGTCCCTCGAATCCGCGGTCCGCGACGGGCGGCTCGTCGTGATCCGCCGGGCGGCCTTCATGGATCGCGACGATGCGTCCGGGTTGTGGCCGGAGGGCACGCACCTCGCGCATGTGATCGCTGTCGTTCGGGCTGCGACCGGGGGAGGGGTCGTCTCGCACGAGTCGGCGGGCGTGGCATGGGGGCTGCCTCTCTATCGGCACCGACCGCTCCGCGTCCACATGACGACTCCCGCGCCCGCGCGTATCTCGAGCGGACAGGACGTGATCAGACATGTGGCACCGCTGCCGGCATCCGACATCGTGGTGCTGCACGGCATCCGCTGCACCTCGCTCGAGCGAACGGTGTTCGACATGATGCGTACGCTCGGGCCGGAGGCCTCCGTGGCCGCCGCAGATGCCGGGGAGCGGCAGTGTGCGCTGCGGGGCCGGGTGTGGGATGAGGATGCGGTCGACTACTGGCGCCGCTCGATGCGCGACCGCGTCGATGCCGCATCCGGCGCGCGCGGGATCCGGCGGGCGAGGTGGGTCGCCGCGTTCGCCGACGGACGGGCGCAGCTGCCAGGTGAGAGCGTCAGCCGCCTGCAGCTCGTCCGCCTCGGATTCGAGGTTCCCCGGCTTCAGGTTCCGGTCGCGGGGCCGGGCGACCAGACCTACTTCGTCGACTTCGGGCTGGCCGACGTGCGAGCCTTCGGCGAGTTCGACGGCAAGGGCAAGTACCTCGATGCGGCGATGCGCCGAGGGATGCCGCTCGAGCGGGTGCTGCTCGAGGAGAAGCAGCGAGAGGACTGGATCCGCGGAACGACGCAATGGCGGTTCGCACGATGGGAAGACGAGCACAGCGCCACCCCGCGAGCGCTGGCCGCGCGTCTCGCGTCCTTCGGTATCCGCCCGCCGGGATGACGCGACGGCGCCGAGTGCACGGCTTCGCGTCGAGCGCACGGCATTCCGACGCGGGAAAGCCGTGCACTCGTGGCCAAGCCGTGCACTCGCGAAGGCGAGCGCCTCAGAACGCCGCGGCGCCGGCCTCCGCGACCGAGTGGTCCTGCTCGCCCGAGCCGCCGCTCACGCCCACCGCACCCACCACGACCCCGTCGCGCGAGAGCGGGATGCCGCCGGCGAAGATCGCGACCTTGCCCCCGTTCGTGGCGTGGATGCCGTAGAACTGCTGGTTCGGCTGGGAGTTGTCGCCGAGGTCTTTCGTGGAGATGTCGAAGGCCCTCGACGTCCAGGCCTTGTTGATCGAGATGTTGACGCTGCCGATCCACGCGCCGTCCTGCCGGACATGCGCGACTAGGTTGCCGCCCGAGTCGACGACGGCGATGTTCATGGGCTGGCCGACCTCGTCGGCCTTCTTCTCCGCTGCGGCGATGACGCGGCGGGCGTCCTCCAGGTTGACGTTCGTCATGATTGTGCTCCTTTGATTCGTCTTCGTGTTCGTTGGGTGGGGGGTTCTCGGGGTCAGGCGGCCTTGATGTACCCGTGCGGGTTGAGGACGTACTTCGTGGCGGCGCCTGCGTCGAACTCGGCATAGCCCTGGGGGGCGTCGTCGAGCGTGATCGCCTTCGCGTTGACGGCATCGGCGATGTGCACCTTGTCGTGCAGGATCGCCATCATGAGCTTGCGGTTGTAGCGCATCACCGGGCACTGCCCGGTGGTGAACGACAGCGACTTCGCCCATCCTGTGCCGAGGCTGATCGAGAGCGACCCGACCTTGGCAGCGTCGTCCACCGCACCCGGATCGCCGGTGACATACAGACCCGGGATGCCGATCGCGCCGCCCGCGGCCGTCACACCCATCAGCGAATTGAGCACCGTCGCCGGTGCCTCCTCGGCCTGCGCTCCGTGTCCTTCGCTGCGCGCTTCGAAGCCCACCGCATCCACCGCGGCATCGACTTCGGGCACGCCGAGCAGCTGCTCCAGCTGGTCGGGCACCGAGCCTTCGCCGACGTCGACGGTCTCGCAGCCGAAGCTGCGCGCCTGCGCGAGGCGCTCTTCGTTGAGGTCGCCGACGATCACGACTGCGGCTCCGAGCAGCTGCGCGCCGGCGGCCGCAGCGAGACCGACCGGGCCGGCTCCGGCGATGTACACCGTGGACCCCACCCCGACGCCGGCGGTGACGGCGCCGTGGAACCCGGTCGGGAAGATGTCGGAGAGCATCGCGAGGTCGAGGATCTTCTCCAGCGCCTGATCGCGGTCGGGGAACTTGAGGAGGTTCCAGTCGGCATAGGGCACGAGCACGTACTCCGCCTGACCGCCGACCCACCCGCCCATGTCGACGTAGCCGTAGGCGCTGCCCGGCCGGTCGGGGTTGACGTTCAGGCAGATGCCGGTCTTGCCCTCCTTGCAGTTGCGACAACGACCGCAAGAGATGTTGAAGGGCACCGAAACCAGGTCGCCCACCTTGATGAACTCGACGTCCGGGCCGGCTTCGACGACTTCGCCGGTGATCTCGTGCCCGAGCACCAGTCCCTCCGGCGCCGTCGTGCGGCCCCGGACCATGTGCTGGTCGGATCCGCAGATGTTCGTGGCGACAGTCCGCAGGATCACGCCGTGCGGGATCTTCCTTCCTATGTTCGCCGGGTTCACGCCGGGGCCGTCATGCAGCTCGAAATCGGGATAGTCCGTGTCGATGACCTTGACGACACCGGGTCCCTCGTAGGCGACCGCTCTGTTCCCAGACATCCTCGTCCTTCCTCCTGGGGCGAGTCGGCCCGCCCCTTCCTGATCCTGAACTCTCGACTCGAGTGGTGCAACACCCCCCGCGATTTGGCGTGGCATGGACCGCCACGTACACTGGAACCCAGCCGAAGACCGCTGGTCATCGACGTGCGCGCAAGCGCACGAAGATCGAAGCTCTGCAGTGCAGGGGCCCGCGCAGGTGTACGAACGAATCTCCTCCGAGTTTCTCGCTCCGTGCGCTTGCGCCGGAGCCTTTTTCATTCGTCGAGTCGAGATCTGATGAGCGGATGCCGTCGGCCGGCGCCCCGCCATCGTGGAGCGTCTCGTACACACAAGGAGTGGCCATGGCGCAGAAGGATGCATCGGTCGCCGAGCTCACGAAGAATTTCGAGGACTCGACCGCCGTTCTGCTGACCGAGTACCGCGGGCTGACAGTTGCCGAGCTCAAAGAGCTTCGCAACAGCATTCGTCAGGACGCGGAATACGCCGTGGTGAAGAACACGCTGACCAGGATCGCCGCCAACAAGGCGGGGATCTCGACGCTGGACGAGGACCTCAAGGGTCCTTCGGCCATTGCTTTCGTGCACGGTGACCCGGTCTCCGTCGCGAAGGGTCTGCGCGCCTTCGCCAAGGCACACCCTCATCTGATCGTGAAGGGCGGGTACTTCGACGGTGCCGCCCTGACCGCAGACGAGGTCAACAAGCTCGCTGACCTTGAGAGCCGTGAAGTCCTGCTGGCGAAGCTCGCCGGTGCGATGAAGGCCTCGCTGTTCGGCGCCGCATATCTGTTCAACGCACCGCTGTCGAAGGCCGTTCGCACGGTCGACGCGCTGCGTGAGAAGCAGGAGTCCGCCGCCTGACAAGGGCGCGGCTGACAGAAACCCCAAGCAAGGAGAAAATCATGGCAAAGCTCACCACCGAGGAGCTGCTCGACGCGTTCAAGGAGCTCACGCTCATCGAGCTGTCGGAGTTCGTCAAGAAGTTCGAGGAGACCTTCGAGGTCACCGCCGCGGCGCCCGTCGCCGTTGCCGGCCCGGCTGCTGCCGGTGCGGCGCCCGCCGAAGAGGTCGAGGAGCAGTCGGCGTTCGACGTCGTGCTCGAGGCCGCCGGCGACAAGAAGATCCAGGTCATCAAGGTCGTCCGTGAGCTCACCGCTCTCGGCCTCGGCGAGGCCAAGGCCGTCGTCGACGGCGCTCCCAAGGCCGTGCTCGAGGGCGCGACCAAGGAGGCCGCTGACAAGGCGAAGGCCGCTCTTGAAGAGGCCGGCGCGACGGTCACCCTGAAGTAGTTCCTTCTCACGCGAGAGCCCCGGATGCTGCATCCGGGGCTCTCGTCGTCCCTCAGCCCGCGGACTCGCTCCCGGCGCGGGAGTCGGAGATCATCACCGAGTGCCGCTGATCGACCGGGCCCGTCGAGGCGCGCATGACGAGGCGGGCCGGAGAAGACGCCGCGACGTGATCTGCGGCGGGATCGGCGAGCCGGGCTTCGAGGAGCTCCACGGCCGCGCGCCCCTGGTCGCGAGGGATCTGCCGGAGCGTCGTCAGCGCGAACATCTCGGCGTACTCGTGATCGTCGATGCCCACGACGCTGAGATCGCTGGGAACGCGGATGCCGAGCCGTCTCGCCGCGATGATCGCGCCGATGGCGACCTCGTCGCACACCCCGACGATGGCCGTCGGACGTGAACGCGACGTTCCGAGCAGGTCGACGGCCGCCGCGTAGCCGCCGGGCAGCGTCACCTCCGAAGGGACGTGCTGGGCGTAGTCCGTGAGTTCCGCGGCCGCCATCGCGGCGAGGTATCCGTCCAGGCGCCGGCGGTCCACGCTGGCCCAGCGGGGCGAGCTGCCGCCGCCGACGAAGGCGATGTGCCGATGGCCGAGGGCCGTCAGGTGATGGGTGACCCGTCGCGCGGCGTCATCGTCGTCGATGCCGATGACCTCGGGGTCGTGCTGAGACCCGACGATGCTCACGACCGGCCGGCCGATCGTCAGCAGCCGCTCGAGTTCGTGGTCCTCTGGCTCCAGACCGACCGCGATCAGGCCGTCGAACCGCTTCCTCGCGAGGAAGTCCTCGAAGATGCGGCGGCGTCCCTCCGAACCCGGGTTCGCATCGTAGAGCGTCAGGTCGAGTCCGCGCTCCAGCAGTGCGGACTGGATGCCCTCCAGAACCTCTGCGAAGAACCAGCGGTGCAGGTAGGGGATCACGACACCGACGTTGCGCGTTCGCCCCGTCACGAGGCTCGCGGCGATCGTGGACGGCACGTAGCCGAGCGATGCCGCGACCTCCGCGACCCGCAGCCGGGTCTTCTCGGAGACATAGCCGCTCCCGCTCAGCGCTCGGCTGGCCGTCGACTTGGACACACCGGCGAGACGCGCGACATCGGAGATCCCACTCATCGAGGCTCCTTCGCTTCTACGGGCCGGCATCGCTATCCCGTGCAAGGCCAGACCCGATGGCCCGGTTTCTGGAAACGATTCCACATCGACGAAATCGCACCGGGCGATGTGCACGCTGAGCCTAGCGCTCACCGCTGGGGCGGCCGGAAGCCCTGTCACGCGACCGTTATCGAGGCGTGACCAATCAAGATTGTGCGGCCCTCGCGTTGTCCTCTACGTTGATCATGGAATCGGTTCCCGATCAATTCAGACGAATGGGACTTCGATGCGAGCAGTGCGCACAGCACTCAACGAGGAGGCAAACATGAATGGATTGCGTTCACCTGCGCGGCGTCGCACGGCGATGACGCTCGGAGCGGTGGCGATCACGGCACTGACCCTGGCCGGATGTGCAGAGGGTGGCGATGATGGCGCAGACTCGGGCGCGGTCGAGGGGGAGACCGTCGAGATCGCAGGCGGCATCACCGGAACGGAGGCCGATTCTCTTCAGAACTCCTTCGACCAGTTCACCGAAGACACCGGCATCATCGTGAAGTACACCGGTGACAAAGGCTTCGAGGGCAATATCGTCACGAAGGTCGCCGGCGGGTCCGCCCCCGATATAGCGATAGTGCCGCAGCCGGGTCTGCTGCGGTCGTTGATCGAGACGGGTGAGGTCAAGGAGGCGACGGAAGAGGTCGCCGCCAACGTCGACGAGTACTGGTCGCCCGCCTGGAAAGAGTACGGCTCGCTGGACGGCACGTTCTACGCGGCGCCGATGCTCGCCAATCTCAAGGGCTACGTGTACTACTCACCGGCAAGCTTCGCCGAGTGGGGCGTCGAGGTGCCCACCACCTGGGACGAGTTGCTGACGCTGACCCAGACGATTCGCGAGACGACCGGCCAGCCGCCGTGGTGCGCCGGATTCTCATCCGAGGCGGCATCCGGCTGGCCGGGTACCGACTGGGTGGAGGACCTCGTGCTGCGTCAGGCAGGCCCGGAGGTTTACGACAGCTGGGCGGCCGGTGACACGCCGTTCACCGACCCCGACATCGAGGCGGCCTTCGACTCGGTGGGCGACATCCTGCTGAACCCGGACTATGTCAACGCCGGCTTCGGCGACGTCAAGAGCATCAACTCGACGGCGTTCGGCGACCCGATCGCGGCCGCGGTCGCCAACGGCACCTGCGCTCTGACACACCAGGGATCCTTCCTGACCGCCAACCTCCTCGCGGTCCAGACGGCGGAGGGTGAGACGCCGACCATCGCCCCCGACGGCGACGTGTACGCGTTCATCCTCCCGGGCATCACGGAGGGCGAGCTCGCCGTCGAGGGTGGCGGCGAGTTCGTGACGCCGTTCTCGGACGACGCCGCAACGCAGGCCGTGCTCGAGTACATGTCCACACCGGAGTTCGCCGACGCGCGCGTCGAACTCGGTGGGGCCATCTCGGCCAACACCGGTGCCGACCCGTCGCTGGCCTCCAGCGAGTTCCTCACCGAGGCCATGGAGATCGTGCAGGACCCGAACACGGTGTTCCGCTTCGACGCCTCCGACCTGATGCCGGCCACCGTCGGCTCGGGATCCTTCTGGCGAGGGATGGTCGACTGGATCGACGGCAAGCCGACCCCGCAGGTCCTGGAGGACATCCAGGCGGGTTACGAGAACTGACTCACCACACTCCGTGGCCGGGGTCCCGCGCGCTCGTCGCGCGGGCCCCGGTCAGGGGGTGACGTCATCCGTCGGCGTCGACGGGGGAAGGCAGAACATGTCTCAGACCGCAACAACGGCGCAGCAGGCGCAGCAGGCGCCTCCTCCTGCGCGCGGAGGTAGGAAACCGCCCTCGCAGAGGACGACACGGTTGGTGGTCGCGATCGGCCTCATCGTGATCGCTGCGCTCATCCTCTTCCTGCTCATCACGCCTCAACCCGACGACCCCAGGCCAGTGTCCCTGGGATTCTCGCTGAACTCGTTCTTCCAGTGGCTCGGCAATCTGAGTCCGATCGTTCAGATCCCGGTCGTCCTCGTCGTCTTCGGCGTCGCGGTCGCGGTTCTCCTGATCCTGATCGAGTACGCGCCCCGGCAGGGACGAGGATATTTCTGGTTGAGGCTCATCGCCTGCTTCGCAATCCCCTTCCTCGCGCTCATGATGCTCCGCCCGTATCAGGGCGCCGTCATCTTCGTGATTCCCATCGCCCTCATCGCCGGGGGACTGCTGTTCTATGCCGATTATCGGGCTCGGCGAGGCGCGGGGTATCTCTTCCAGCTGACCCTCTTCATGGCGCCGGCGGCCATTCTGGTGCTGGTCGGACTCGTCTATCCGACGATCGCGACCTTCATCCAGTCGTTCTACGACAAGTCGGGCGAGAACTTCGTCGGACTGGAGAACTACGTCTGGGCGTTCACCAACCCGCAGGGATTCTGGTCCATCGTCAACACCATCATCTGGGCGATCTTCGCGCCCGTGTTCGCAACCATCGTCGGTCTCGCGTACGCCGCGTTCATGGAGCGGGCGCGCGGTGATCGGATCCTCAAGGTGCTGATGCTCGTGCCGTTTGCGTTCGCCGGCGTCAGCATGAGCATCATCTGGAGATTCGTCTACGACTACCGGCAGGGAGAGCAGATCGGTCTGCTCAACGCAATCGTGGTCGCATTCGGCGGTGACCCGGTGCGGTGGCTCGACATTTGGCCCCTCGTCAACACGTTCTGCCTCCTGTTCGTCTTCGTGTGGGCGCAGACCGGATTCGCGATGGTGGTCCTGTCCGCGGCGATCAAGGCCGTGCCGGTCGAGCAATTGGAGGCCGCCCAACTCGACGGCACGTCGGCCTGGCAGCGCTTCATGAATGTCACGGTTCCGGGCATCCGTACATCCATCGTCGTCGTGTTGACGACCATCACGATCGCCGCCCTGAAGCTCTACGACATCGTCGCGGTGATGACCGGCGGCCGGTCGAACTCGACGGTGCTGGGGTTCGAGATGGTCAACCAGCAGCAGCGGTTCCAGAGCTTCGGTCACTCAGCGGCGCTCGCCGTCCTGATCTTCGTGCTCGTGACTCCGCTGCTCATCTACAACGTGAGACAGCTTCGCAAGCAGAGGGAGGTGCAGTGATGGCCGCTGTCGAGACGGAGACCACTACGCGATTCGACAAAGGGGCCGCGCGCAAGGTCGACCGCCAGACGCGCCGGCTCGAGTCGCAGGCGCAGAAGCGGCTGAGCTCGCCATTGGCAACGATCATCGCCACCGCGATCGCGTTCCTGTGGACGATCCCGACGCTCGGCCTTCTGATCACCTCGTTCCGTCCCGGGGCCGATTCGGCGACGACGGGATGGTGGACCGTCTTCACCGATCCCGACTTCACGCTCGGGAACTATCAGGCCGCGCTCACCTCGGGCGGGACGGCGTTGACGCTGGGACAGTCCTTCCTCAACTCCCTGGCGATCACCATCCCGGTGACCATCTTCGCTCTGGCGATCGCGGCGCTGGCCGCCTATGCCTTCGCGTGGATGGACTTCAAGGGCCGCGGGTTCCTTTTCGTGGCTGTGTTCGCACTGCAGATCGTGCCGATCCAGATGGCTCTTGTGCCGCTGCTCTCCCTCTTCTCGCGCGGGCTCGAGATCGGAGACGTCGCGATCTTCCCGGGCCTGGAGATGAGGGAGGTCGACCGCAGTTTCGCCACGGTGTGGATCGCGCACACGATCTTCGCGATGCCGCTGGCGATCTTCCTCCTGCACAACTTCATCTCACAGATCCCGGGCGACGTCATCGAGGCGGCGCGCGTCGACGGTGCCGGGCACGGCCAGATCTTCTTCCGGATCGTGCTCCCTCTGTCGGGCCCCGCGCTGGCGGCGTTCGCCATCTTCGAGTTCATCTGGGTGTGGAACGATCTGCTGGTCGCGACGATCTTCGCGCCCACGTCGTCGCTTCCTATGACCCAGACCCTGAACTCGCTTTCGGGTTCGTGGGGCGATCAATGGTTCCTGCTGTCGGCGGGTGCGTTCCTCGTGATCATCGTGCCGGTGATCGTGTTCCTCTCCCTGCAGCGGTACTTCGTGCGCGGCCTCATGGCGGGTGCCACCAAGGGCTGAGCAGCCGGACGAGGGCGGTCGAACGACCACCCTCGTCCGTCCGCGCGCCCCTAAGGTGTGACCCATGGATGCCGCCACCGAGGTCGAGCCGCTGCCGGTGACGATCGATCCGGCGATCGGCCTGACCTCCGCCCAGGTGGCGGAGCGCACCGCCGGCGGGCAGACGAATGCGTTCACCGCGGACACGAGCCGCAGCGTCTGGAACATCGTCAGCGCCAACGTCTTCACGCTCTTCAACGCGATCGTCGGAGGCTGCTTCCTCGTTCTGCTGCTGCTGGGCCGCTGGCAGGACGCCCTGTTCGGGCTGGCGGCGTTCGCGAACGCGATCATCGGCTGCGTGCAGGAATTCCGGGCGAAGGCTGCGCTCGACAAACTGGCGCTGCTCAACGCGCCGCGAGCGCGCGTGCGGCGCGACGGGCAGGAGCTGGAGATCGCGCCGGGCGAGGTGGTGCTGGACGACATCCTGGTGCTGCGCGCCGGCGATCAGGTGCCGGCGGACGCCGTCGTCGCGGACGGGCGGGCGCTCCAGATCGACGAGTCGATGCTGACCGGCGAGTCGGACGCCGTCGACAAGATCCCCGCAGACGCGGCCCTCTCGGGCTCGGTCGTCGTGGCCGGAGAGGGGGATGCGCAGGTCACGCGTGTGGGTGCGGACTCGTACGCGAACAAGTTCGCCGGCGAGGCCAAGCGCTTCTCACTCGTCGCATCCGAGCTGCGCAGCTCGATCGACCGGGTCCTCACGTGGGTCGGATGGGGCATCGGGCCGATCGGCCTGCTCGTGCTCAACGCGCAGATGATGGTCGCGGGCGGCTGGGTGCAGGCCTGGGAGAGCGGCACGTGGGTGCAGGCGGTCGTGAACACGATCGCCTCTCTGACGGCGATGATCCCGCTCGGTCTCGTGCTGGTGACCTCGATCGCGTTCGCCGTCGGAGCGGCGAAGCTCGCGGGCAGCAAGGTCCTCGTCAACGAGCTCGCCGCCGTCGAGGGGCTCGCCCGGGTCGATGTGATCTGTCTGGACAAGACCGGCACCCTCACGGCCGGAGACATCGCGTTCGACGGCGCGCACCCGCTCCAGGAAATCGCATCGTGGGAGGAGACGCTGGCCTGGTACGGCGCCGCACCCGATGCGAACGCCACTGCCCGCTGCCTCCGGGAGCCCTACGCGGTGGACGAGCCGCTCGACGCGGACGAGTACATCCCCTTCTCCTCGGCGCGGAAGTGGAGCGCGGTCTCTTTCGAAGGCGGCGACGGGACGTGGGTGCTCGGCGCGCCCGAGATGGTGTTCGGGGATGCCGCATCCGACCCGTCCGGCGAATTCGGCCGGACGGTCACCGAGCTCGCATCGACGGGGCGCCGCACGCTCGTGCTCGCCCACTCCGCGGCCCGGCTCACCGCGGCCGATGTGGAGGCCGAGCGGCTGCCGTCGGGCCTCGCCGCAGCCATCGTCCTCACCTTCCGGGAGCAGGTGCGATCCGATGCTGCCCGCACCCTCGCCTACTTCACGGCGCAGGGAGTCGGCATCCGGATCATCTCCGGTGACAATCCGCGCACCGTCGCCGCGATCGCGCGCGAGGTCGGCCTCGACGTCGCGGAAGGGTTCGATGCGCGCAGGCTTCCGGACGACGATGCCGAGCTCGGTGCGGTCCTCGAGACGAACACGGTGTTCGGACGGGTGACGCCAGAGCAGAAGAAGAACATGGTGGTGGCCCTGCAAGGCCGCGGTCACACCGTGGCGATGACGGGCGACGGCGTGAATGACGCTCTGGCGATCAAGACCGCCGACATCGGCATCGCGATGAACTCGGGTGCCGCCGCCACCAAGGCGGTCGCACGGCTCGTCCTGCTGGACGGGCAGTTCTCGCACCTCCCGGACGTCGTCGGCGCCGGGCGCCAGGTGATCGCGAACATCGAGCGCGTCTCGATGCTCTTCCTGACCAAGACCGCCTATGCGACGGGTCTCGCGGTCCTGTTCGGCATCCTCGTGCTCGAGTTCCCGTTCCTGCCCCGGCAGCTGTCGATCACAGACGGCCTGACGATCGGCATCCCGGCGTTCTTCCTCGCGCTCATGCCGAACACACAGCGCTACGTCCCCGGATTCCTCAAACGATCGCTGAGCTTCGCGATCCCGGCCGGCATCATCATCGCGGTGGCGCTCACGCTCTACACATTGGGTGCGATGTCGCTCGGGGTCGAGGAGGCGCAGCTGCGCACCGGATCCACGATCATCCTCGCCATCGTCGGCATCTGGGTCCTGACCGTGCTGTCCAGACCGATCAATCGGTTCAAGGCGCTCGTGATCGGGTCGATGTTCATCGCCCTGCTGGTGATCTTCACAGTGCCGCTGTCGACGGAGTTCTTCCAGCTCGTCGATCCCGGCGAGGAGTGCGCGTACCTCGTGGCGCTGGTCACGGTGCTCACGATCGGCGCCATCGAGATCGTGCGGTTCTTTCATCGGCGGTACGTAGCCAGAGTGCTCGCGGCACACGAGGCGAGGGATGCCGCACCCGCGCGGGTCGGGGCTCAGGCGGTCGCGGCGTCCACGGACTGATCCGCGACATCCGCACGGAAGTAGCGCGAGCCGGGCGGGGTCCAGACGGCGACGGCGATGAACGCGTAGATCGCCATCTCCGCCGCAGAGGTCCAGTCCCACGTGTCGGCGGTCACGATCGTGACGGTGTGAAGGACGAACTGGACGCCGAGGTAGATCGTCAGGATCAGGCGGGCCAGTCGCCGCCCGCGCGCCACGCCGGACGCCACGGCGATCGTGAGCAGCCCGAAGAGGATGATGCTCGCCCCCAGAAGCGACACCGGAAGGACCGCAGCCCGTTCGACGCGATACCTGCTGAGCAGGACCAGGATGCCGATCGCCACACTCGCGAACCCGCTGAGGTAGACGAGCACGACCGCGATACGCACCAGGATCGGCTGATGCGCGGGGCGGACGGCGGGAGCGCTCACCCGTTCACTGTAGCGAGGCGGTGGCGTGGCGCCCTGGCCCGGCTCGCGGCGAGATCAGCCGCCGCAGCCCAGTCGCTCCCGCATGGCCTGCATCGCCTCGATCTCGGCGGTCTGGCCGGCGCGGATGCTCTCGGCCACGCGGAGCACGCGCGACTCGGAGCCGAGCTCGATGACCGCCGCGGCCATCGGGACGGCTCCCTCATGGTGCCGGATCATGAGTTCGAGGAAGAGGCAGTCCGCCTCCTGCCCGGAGGCGTCAGCAAGGGCGCTCAGCTCGGCATCCGTCGCCATCCCCATCGCCTCCCGCGCCTCGTCGTCGGTCAGCTCGGCACCGGGTCCGGCGCCGTGCGCGTGGCCCGCCTCGGACGACGACATCCACGCCATCATCGGACCGCCTGCCTGCGGAAGACCCCACTGGACGAGCCAGTCGAACATCTCGCCGCGCTGACCGGCCTGGCCCGTGGCGATGTCGTAGGACAGCACCCGGAGCTCCTCATCGTCGGTCTTGCGGTAGATCTCCATCGCCATGGCGATGGCCTGCGCGTGGTGCACCTGCATGTCGCGGGAGAACCCCGCCTCGGCGGAGTCCGTGGAGGGGGTCGGGGTCGATGCCCCGAACGTCGAGAAGCGGCCGATCGCGAAGGCCAGGCCTCCGATCGCGAGGCACGCCAGGACGATCAGAAGCCAGCGCGGCGGCGCCCAAGCGGCCGGCGCGTCGTCGGACATCGCGGCTACTGCTTGCCGGGCGCGTCGAGTGCGCCGGAGCAGGACGCGTTCGGCTCGGGCGCGTTGGTGTTGCGCCAGTAGGCCGTGAGGAACTCCGACACGCGCGGATCTTCCGCGGAGTCGAGCTGGAGCTGCGCGTTCCAGGCGCTCATCACGATCGGGGAGTCCAGGCCCTCGTACGGCGACAGAACGATGTAGGACGAGGGGAGCTGACTCTTCAGCGTCGCCAGCTCGTCGCCGGTCACCGCAGCGGCGTCGTAGGTGACCCACACCGCACCGTGCTCGAGCGCGTGCACTGCGTTGATGTTCGGCACCGGCTGGTCGTAGACGCCGCAGTTGAGCCACACCGCGTTGTGGTCACCGCCTGCGGGCGGAGACTGGGGGTAGTCGACCTCGCCCTCCACGTGTTTCGCGGTGTTCTCGAACGTCTCGATGCCCTCGATCGACGATCCGTCGCCGCTGCCCGGGTCGTACGTCGGAGGGGAGCGTGCGAAGACGATCGAGGCGACGATCGCCGCGATCACGCCGATCGCCACGACCACACCGACGATCCACCACACGAGCTTGCTGCGCCGGCGCTTCGCGAGCTGCTTCTGGTACTCGGCGAGCTTCTCCTGGCGCTTCTGCTCGCGCTGCTGCTTCACCGTCTGGGCGATCTGCGCCTGGGTGGCGGGGTTGCCGCTGGTCTTCTTCGTGGTCGGGCGCGGGGGTGTCGGGGTCATGTGCGTGATCTCGGCTCGGGCGCCCTCGAGGGTGGGCTGCGGTGCGGAAGGGTGCCCCCATCCTATTCGAGCGCATGGGACACGGCCTGGGAAGGCGCCGACAGGGCGGAGTGGGGATGCTGCGCGACGCCCACCCGAAGCACAGGGAAGCGTCCGGTATCATGGGAGCGTCGAATCGATTCGGGACTGTTCGACGATCCCCTCTGCGCGGAGCCGGAAGACCGGCGTCGACGTCTCCCGCCTCGCCGCCGAAACGAAGATACTGTGCTCGATACCGCCTCCATTTCCACCCCGAAGTCCGCGCCCGAATCCCCGAACCCGCCTGCCTCGTCCGTCCGCCCTCCCGCGCTCACGACCGGCGCCATCCGGACGCTCGGGCGAAATCCGGCGACCGCGCCGGTCATGCTGCACCCCGGCGATGCGATCCCGCATCGCCGGCGTGTGCTCTACATCGTGCTGCTGGGGGCGCTCACCGCGCTCGGACCCTTCACGATCGACCTCTACCTTCCGGCTTTCCCCGTCCTCGAGACCGATTTCCGCACCACGGCCGCGGTCATCCAGCTCACCCTGACCGGCACGATGGTCGGGTTCGCCCTGGGGCAGCTCATCGTGGGTCCGCTGAGCGACAAGGTCGGACGTCGGGTTCCGCTTCTCGCGGTGACCGCGCTGCATGTCGTGGCGAGTGTCGCGGCGGCGCTCGCGCCGACGATCGAACTGCTGATGATCGCCCGTGTCGGAATGGGCATGGGTGCCGCCGCGGGCGGCGTGGTCGCCATGGCGATCGTCCGGGACCTGTTCGGGGGCAAGCGCCTGGTCGTGATGCTGTCCAGGCTCGCCCTCGTGTCGGGCGTCGCGCCGGTCGCGGCCCCGCTGATCGGCTCGGCGCTGCTCGCGGTCATGCCGTGGCGCGGCGTCTTCGTCGTGCTGGCGATCTACGGCGCCGCGATGCTGGTCTGCACGATCTTCGTGATCCCCGAGACGCTGCCCAAGGCGCGCCGCCGCGACAAGGGCAGCACCACGGTGCTCCAGAGGTACAGGAGCGTGCTCCGCGACCGCGTGTTCATCGGCACGCTCGTCATCGGCGCGATGACCTTCAGCGGGCTCTTCTCCTATCTGTCGGCATCGTCGTTCCTCTTCCAGCAGTCGTTCGGCTTCAACGCGCAGCAGTACGGGCTGCTGTTCGCCGCCAACTCGCTCGGCGTCGTGGTCGGCGTGCAGTTCGCCTCGCGGCTGGCGGCACGCTTCGGGCCGCAGTGGGTCATGGCCTATTCGACCGCCGTGCTCGTCGTCGCGGCGTCGGCGATCATCGTGTTCGACCAGCTCGGATTCGGGCTGTGGGGGACCGTCATCCCGCTGTTCGTCTTCATGACCGCCTGCGGTTTCACGTTCCCCTGCGTCCAGGTGCTCGCCCTCGATCGCCACGGCAAGGCGGCCGGCACCGCCGCGTCTCTGATCGGCGCGACGAACTTCGGCATCGCGGGGATCATCTCGCCCGTCGTCGGGTGGATCTCGCGCGACGCGGGCATCACTGCGACCACGATGGCCGCTGTCATGGCCGGCTGCGCGGTCATCGGCGTGCTCGCACTGTGGCTCATCGTGCGGCCGCGTACGGTGGCGATGCTCACTCCCTGACGTCACGCAGCCAGCGGCATCCGAGCCAACCGCACAGCCTACACTCTTGCGCCGACCCGTTGCAGGAGGCGAGGTGCGACGGAGTATCGGGGCACAATGGGACGATGACGACGGTCGAACGAGCGCGCGCGCACAATCTGTCGCGCCCTGTCCTGTTCATCACGGGGATCGCCCTGGTGCTCGCGGCCTTCGGGCTTGGCGCGCTCATCTTCTACCGGGAAGAGCCGTTCGACATCGACGAGGAGTGGAACGCACTGCTCTTCAACAGCGACATCCCGCTTCTGACGGGGTTCTCGCAGGTCATGAACTTCCTCGGTGCGGGCTGGTTCAGCATCCTGGTGGTGCCGATCGCCGTGGCGCTTACTCTCATCCTGATGAAACGGCCATGGTCGGCCGCGTTCTTCCTGGTTGCGCAAGCGGCCTCTGCGGGAGCGGTTCAGGTGCTCAAGCATCTGTTCGGTCGCGCGCGGCCCGAGGAGATCATCGTCATCTCGGACTTCGGCTCATACCCTTCGGGGCATGTGGCGAACGCCGCCACGCTCGCGACCGTCGCCTTCATCCTGTTCCCCCGGCTGCTGGTGGCGATCGCCGGCGCCGTCTACGTGATCCTCATGGCAATCAGCCGCACCGCCGTTCATGCGCACTGGCTCACCGACACGATCGGCGGCGCGATGATCGGCATCGGCATGGTCCTGATCGTCGCCGGAATCTTCGCGCCCTTGCTCATCCGTGAGCGGCGCGGACGTCTCGCACCGCCAAGCGAGGTGCGCGCAGCCCGTCAGTAGGCTGAGCGCATGAGCGCACCAGTCCCGACCGATCCCGCCGTCGCGGCAGCCGAAGCCGAACTCGCGCGGCTGCGCGCCGAAGCCGAGGCGGCCGAAGCGCAGTTGAAGGCGGCTCAGGCCAAGGCGGCGCTCGCCGCCGCGGAGGCGGAGGCGGCGAAGGCTGCGGGTGTCGACCACGTCGGCTTCGCCGGCGGCTCCTGAGGGGCTCGAACCCGGCCCCCTCCGGTCCGCTGGATGCCGATCAGGTGCGCACCGTGATCGCGGGGTACACGTTCGCCGCCGCCACGCTCGACCTCGGTGCTCTGATGAACGGCGACGCCGTGCCGGAGGCGCAGATCCGCATCCCCCTCGGCATGATGAACCGTCACGGGCTCGTGGCCGGCGCCACCGGCACCGGCAAGACCCGTACCCTCCAGGGCCTCGCCGAGCAGCTCGCCGCGAAGGGCGTGCCGGTCTTCGCGGCCGACATCAAGGGCGACCTCTCCGGCGTCGCGACGCCCGGCGAGCCGAGCGACAAGCTCCTGGCCCGCACTCAGGCGATCGGCCAGGACTGGGCGCCCGCGGCATCCGTCACGGAGTACTTCGCACTCGGCGGCATAGGCAAGGGCGTGCCGGTCCGCGCGACCGTCTCGGCGTTCGGACCGCTGCTGCTGAGCAAGGTGCTCGGGCTCAATGCGACGCAGGAGTCGAGCCTGGGGCTGGTCTTCCACTACGCCGACGCGAACGGCCTGGCCCTGGTCGACCTCGCCGACCTCCGCGCCGTGCTGACCTACCTCACGAGCGACGACGGCAAGGCCGAGCTCAAGAACCTCGGAGGTCTCTCCGCGGCGACCGCCGGGGTGATCCTGCGCGAGCTCATCACGTTCGCCGACGACGGGGCAGACGTCTTCTTCGGCGAGCCCGAGTTCGATGTGCGGGACTTCCTGCGCTCGGCGCCGGACGGCCGCGGCGTCATCAGCCTTCTCGAGGTGCCGGGTGTGGCCGACAAGCCCGCTCTCTTCTCGACGTTCCTGATGTACCTGCTCGCCGAGCTCTTCGAGATCCTCCCCGAGGTGGGCGACCTCGACAAGCCGAAGCTGGTCTTCTTCTTCGACGAGGCCCATCTGCTGTTCACGGATGCCTCGAAGGACTTCACGGCGGCCATCGTGCAGACCGTGCGCCTGATCCGCTCGAAGGGCGTCGGAGTGTTCTTCGTGACCCAGACCCCGAAGGACGTTCCGTCGGATGTGCTCGCCCAGCTCGGCTCCCGCGTGCAGCACGCGCTGCGGGCGTTCACTCCCGACGACGCGAAGGCCCTGCGGGCTACGGTCGGCACCTACCCCAGGTCCGGCTACGACCTCGAGCGCGTGCTGCAGGAGCTCGGCACCGGCGAAGCGATCGTCACGGTCATGAGCGAGAAGGGCGCTCCGACGCCCGTCGCCTGGACCCGCCTGCGTGCACCGCAGGGACTCATGTCTCCGACCCCCGAGGCCGCGATCGACGCAGCGGTCGCGGCATCCCCCCTCCTGCCCACGTACGGCGCCGCGATCGATCGCGAGTCCGCCCGCGAGATCCTCACCGCGCGCATGAACGCCGCGAGCGAGGCCGCCGCGGCGGAGGAGGCGGCGCTGGCCAAAGCGAAGGCGGATGCCGAATTCGCCAAGCAGCAGGCTGCGATCGACAAGGCGAAGGCGGCGGCCGACAAGAAGGCGCAGGCCGAGTACGAGCGGCTGCTGAAGAAGACCTCGGGAACGACGCGCACGTCACGCAGCGCGCAGAAGTCGCCGCTCGAGCAGATCCTCGGCTCGAAGTCGACCCAGACGATCCTCAACGGCGTGATCCGCGGCATGTTCGGCACCGGCAGGCGCTGATCGGACCGCATCCCACTATTTCCCTATCGAGAGAGGGATCTACCTTCCTGCGGGCGTAGCATGGGAGGCATGGCGACGAAGCCCCCGAACGCAGACATCGACGAAGCCGGCGTGCACGTCAGCGGCCGCAAGAAGGTCGCCGTCGGGGTGCCCGCCGTGCTGCACGCGCTGCAGACCGCGAACAACCAGATGGGCGTCAAGCGCAGCATCCAGACCCTTCTGCAGGTCAACCAGAAAGACGGATTCGACTGCCCGGGCTGCGCCTGGCCCGAGGAGGACAAGCGCCACATCGCGGAGTTCTGCGAGAACGGCGCGAAGGCCGTCGCCGAGGAGGCGACGATCCGCCGCGTCACGCCCGAGTTCTTCGCCGAGCACTCGATCGACGAGCTGCGCGGGCACGATGACTGGTGGCTCGGGCAGCAGGGGCGGCTGACGCATCCGATGATTCTGGACGAGGGTGCGACGCACTACCGTCCGATCTCGTGGGAGGACGCACTGCGCGAGGTCGCCGATGCCCTGCGTGCACTCGACGATCCGGATGAGGCGACCTTCTACACGTCGGGCCGCACCTCGAACGAGGCTGCGTTCCTCTATCAGCTGCTGGTGCGCGGCCTGGGCACGAACAACCTGCCGGACTGCTCGAACATGTGCCACGAATCGTCCGGCTCGGCCCTGACCGAGACTCTCGGGATCGGCAAGGGGACGGTCTCGATCGAGGACATCCACAAAGCCGATCTGCTGATCGTCGCCGGTCAGAATCCCGGGACGAACCACCCGCGGATGCTGAGCGCCCTCGAGAAGGCGAAGGACAATGGGGCGTCGATCGTCGCGGTGAACCCGCTGCCCGAAGCCGCGTTGATCCGGTACAAGAACCCGCAGACGCCGAGGGGGGTGATTCTCGGGGGGAAGAAGCTGGCAGACGAGTTCGTGCAGATCCGGCTCGGCGGTGACCAGGCGCTGTTCCAGGCGATCGGAAAGCACCTGCTCGAGGTCGAGGAGCGCGATGGCGGCCTGCTCGACCGTGAGTTCATCGACGCGCACACGACGGGATTCGCGCACTATGCGGCCGCGGTGGGCGCGGTGCCGTGGCGTGAGCTGGTGGCCGCGACCGGAGTACCTGAGAAGGCGCTGCGACGGGTTGCCGAGCGCGTGCGCACGTCCAAGGCGACCATCGTCTGCTGGGCGATGGGACTCACCCAGCACAAGCACGCCGTCGCAACGCTGCGGGACGTCGTGAACGTGCTTCTCCTGCAGGGGAACGTCGGACGCGCAGGCGCCGGCGTGTGCCCGGTGCGCGGGCACTCGAACGTGCAGGGCGACCGCACGATGGGGATCTACGAGAAGCCCTCGGAGCACTTCCTCGCTGCGCTCGACCGCGAGTTCGAATTCACCGCCCCGCGCGAGCACGGCTACGACACCGTCGAGGCGATCCGCGCCATGCGCGACGGCCGCACCCGCGTCTTCATGGCCATGGGCGGCAACTTCGTCTCGGCGACACCCGACACGAACGTCGTCGAGGCGTCGCTGCGCAACGTGGATCTGACCGTCCAGGTGTCGACGAAGCTGAACCGCTCGCACGTCGTGACCGGCAGGCGCGCGATCATCCTGCCGACACTCGGCCGCACCGACCGCGATGTGCGCGGTGGTGGCGAGCAGCGGGTCACGGTCGAGGACTCGATGAGCGCGGTGCACGCTTCCCGCGGCCGACTGGTGCCGCCGTCGGAGGACATGCTGAGCGAGGTGGCGATCATCGCGCGCCTCGGCGCTCTGCTGTTCGGGTCGATTGCCGGCAGCCGTTTCGAGCCGCAGATCGATGGCGAAAGCGCGGTCGATGTGGACTTCGGTCAGCCCGAGCACGTCGGGATCCAATCCGACGCTCCCGCCGTGCAGCACGATCATCCGGGCCGAGCGGCATCCACGCACACCGCTGGGCGGCCGCAGTCGGTTCCGCGGGCGGACTGGGCAGCGCTCGAGCAGGACTACGCCCTCATCCGGCGACACATCGCGGCCGTCATCCCCGGCTTCGACGACTTCGAGAGCCGGATCGAGAAGGGCCGAACGCTGTTCCTGCCGAACGGTCCCCGCGACGGTCGCAGCTTCGCCACCGCGACCGGCAAGGCAATGTTCACGGCCAACCCGCTCGAGTACCCGTTCATCCCGCACGGACGCCTGCTGCTGCAGACGCTGCGCTCGCACGACCAGTACAACACCACGATCTACGGCAAGGACGATCGCTATCGCGGCATCCACGGAGGTCGTCGCGTGATCATGGTCAACCCGAAGGACATCCAGCAGCTCGGCTTCGAAGAGGGTGAGATCGTCGACCTGGTCTCGGAGTGGCGCGACGGCAGCGAGCGGCGGGCGGAGGAGTTCCGCATCGTCGCCTACTCCACCCCTCGTGGAAACGCCGCCGCCTACTACCCGGAGACGAACGTGCTCGTTCCGCTCGACTCGGTCGCCGATGTCAGCGGAACTCCGACGTCGAAGTCTGTCATCGTGCGGCTCGAGCGTCGCGCGAGTTGATCACTCGTCGTCGTGCCAGCCCTGCGCGAGCGACGTGATCTCGGCCACGCTCCGGCGCACCTGCTCGGGCGTGCCTCCGGCTCTGCCTGCCACAAGGCCCGCGACGAAGGCGCTCAGGGGCGCTGCGGGCCGTGCCACCCCGACCGCGACATCACGGGCGAGATCGAGGATGGCGGGGATGGGGATGTCGTCGGCGCCGAGGCCGAACAGCCTCCGCAGGGCGTCGGCCCACTCGTCCAGCGCCTCGGGGGGCAGGTGCTCGGTCATGGCGTCCTCCTTCGTGCCTCGTTCAGATCGTCCCACGTGTCGATGTCGGCGACGAGATCATCGGATGCCGCCACGGGGGTGATCGCCAGACCTCCGAGCAGGTCGCGCACCGGCGCGTCGCGCCCCTGATCGGGCAGCGCCTGCGCTGCCGCGCGCAGCGCGTCGACGCGGTACAGCCCCGTCAGCCACTGCCGCCGACCGGACGCGTGCAGGCACACCCCGTCGCCCGTGAAGCTCGCACCGAGCAGCATCCGCACCGCTTCAGCGACCCGGGGAAGATCGCATGCAAGCACGAGGGCGGTGGACGCGGGGACGAGGGGAAGCGCGGCGATGATCGCGGCAGCCGGTCCGCCGAACGGCGGGTCCTCGCGAACCCAGTCGATCTCACGCGCCGGCCGGCTCACGGCGATCGCCGGATCGCCGACGGCGATGATCGGGTCGCAGTCCGCGTCGCGCACCGCGATGATCGCGGCATCGAGCAGTGTGATGCCGCCGACCTCCAGGAGCGGCTTGTGGACTCCGCCCATGCGCGAACCACGCCCGCCCGCGAGAAGGATCGCCGCGACGTCGTTCATGAGAGGCCGTCGTGGGGGCGACGCGGTCGATGCCCGCAACCGCGTTCTGAAGCACCAGGGCTCACGAGACGAGCATGACATCCACGAAGTCGCCGGGGAAGACCGCTTCCACGTCAGCGGGTACGACGGCATACCCGTCGGCGCGCGCCAGTCCGCCGGCGAGGTGTGAGCCACCGGACGTGGCCGGTGTGACCTGGCCGTCGACGAGCGCGACGGGCAGGTACTGCCGACGCTCTCGCGGCACGCGCCAGCCGCTCGCCGCGGGCAGGCGCAGCACCCGCCGGTGGACGTCCGCGCGGCCCTGCATCGCAAGCAGGGCCGGGCGCACGAAGACCTCGAACGAGACGGCGGCGCTCACCGGGTTGCCGGGCAGCCCGAAGATCAGGGGCGGACCAGCCGCGAAGCCCTGGGGCCGGCCCGGCTGCATGGCGACCTGCGAGAACGTCATTCCCGCGACCGCGGTCTTGACGACCTCGTAGGCGCCGGCGCTCACGCCCCCGGACGTGATGACGGCGTCCGCGCCGCGGGCCGCGGCATCCGCGATCGCCGCGAGCAGATCGTGGTCGACGTCGCCCACCGTGGTCTGCAGGATCACGTCCGCGCCGGCCTCGCGGGCGAGAGCCGCCAGCAGAACTGAGTTGGACTCGGGGATCTGCCCGCGGATGAGCGCGGAGCCCGCGGGGAGGAGCTCCGTTCCGGTCGCGATGACCGCGATCCGGGGCCGGCGGCTTACGGTCACCGACGGGACGTTGGCGGCGGCGATCGCCGCCAGCTGCAGAGAGCCCAGCTCGACGCCTGCCGGCACGACTTCCGTCCCTGCCGCGCAGTCCTCACCGCGACGACGGATGTGCGCCCCGATCTGCCGTGGGGCGTGCACGACCCGCACCTCGCCGAGCGAGTCGGCCAGTCCTCCCGTGGTCGCTTCGAACGGCACGACCGTGTCGGCGCTCGTCGGCAACGGTGCGCCCGTCATGATCCGCACTGCTTCGCCGGACCCGAACTCAGGGTCGAGCGAGGTCCCGGCAGGCAGATCGGCCACGACGCGGAGGAGAACGGGGGATGCCGCGTTCGCCGCCTCGACATCCGCGAACCGGACCGCGAACCCGTCCATCGCGGAGTTGTCGAACAGGGGCAGATCCACCGCCGCCTGCACTGACCTTCGCAGGGTGGCCCCTTGGGCGTCGGCGACGGGCACGGTGACGTGGCCGAGCGGGTGCACCGCGGCGAGGATCGTCGTGAGGTGCTCGTCGGGGGTGATCATGGCACTCCCGGTGCGACGGCGGCGTCGACGCGGTCAGTGGCGGCCATGCTTTCAGGCTATCGGCCGGGATGCGGGTCCGAAGGGCGCGGGAACCGCTGCGCGGCGGGGTGCCCGACGAATCGGTCACCGACCTTCGTCCCCCGTGGTCTGCGCGCTATGGTCGGTACACCTCGCTGCAATGACGCCGAGGTGAGGGGAACCGAGGATGACTGACCACACCTACCGAGTGACCGAGATCGTCGGGACTTCGCCCGAAGGGATCGATTCCGCCATTCGAAGCGCCCTGGAACGCGCGGCCAAGACGTTGCGCAACATCGATTGGTTCGAGGTGGTATCCACCCGCGGACACGTCGAGGACGGAACGATCCATCACTTCCAGGTCACACTGAAAGTGGGCTTTCGTCTCGAAGACCCCGAGTAGGCGATTCTCGGCGCGTGTGCTGATGCCGGCGCGTCAAGAAGGCCGTCTGTGATGCCGGCGCTCCGGGCACCGCCGACGTGATCGAGATCGCAGACATGGTGAGCATGCAGGCGGCTCAGCGGCTGATCGGTGTTACGGACACAGCACCATGGAGACCCGCCCCCATCTTGAATCGGGACTCGATGGCACCGCGCCGGGTCGGGTCGCGTCGCGATTTTCCTCACATCCCGCATACGCGCGGCCCGGCGGGCCGTTCCTTCCCTCCTCTCGCACCCCGGCGTATTGTCGAGCACGTTGGGCCGCTCACAAATGAAGCCCGACATCCCCCCAACAAGGAGTGATGCATGTTTCAAGGACGAAGAGTACGCATCGGAATAGGCGCCACGATCGCCGCGGGAGCGATGATCGCCGTGGGCGTGACCGTGCCGGCGCAGGCCGGCAACGGGACGGACACGACAGCGTTGCGTGCTGCGGTATCGGCCGATGGGATCATCGACCATCTGGAGGCGTTCCAGGCCATCGCCGAGGCGAACGACGGTAACCGAGCCGCCGGGACGTCCGGGCCACGAGGCATCCGCCGAGTACGTAGAGGGTCAGCTGCAGGACGCGGGTTACGACCCCTACCGTCAGTACTTCAGCTACGACAAGACCGTCGTGGACACCGCGGTCCTGGCTCAGACCGCGCCGGGAATGGCGGAATACGTGTACAACACGGACTACACCGAGATGGCCTTCTCCTCCGAGGGCGACGTGACCGCTCCCGTGACCGTCGTCGACGTCAACCTCGTCGGCGACCGGGCATCGACGAGCGGATGTGAAGATGCGGATTTCGCCGGATTCCCGGACGGCAACATCGCCCTCATCCAGCGCGGAACCTGCACATTCCGCGAGAAGGCCGACAATGCGCTGGAGGCCGGAGCGGCCGGCGTGATCATCTTCAACCAGGGCAACGTCTCCGAGACCGAGGACCGCGAAGCGCTTCTCTTCGGAACGCTCGACCCGCCGATCTTCCCCCTGCCGGTCGTGGGCACGACCTTCGCCCTCGGTGAAAAGCTCGCCACCACCGCCGGACTCACGATGCGGCTCGCATTCGAGGCGCACGTCGAGACGGTGGAGACGTTCAACGTGCTCGCGGACACGAGCGGACGAACCGACCGCACCGTTGTCGTCGGCGGACACCTCGACAGCGTGGTGGAGGGCCCGGGCATCAACGACAACGGATCCGGCACCGGTGCCATCCTCGAGACGGCCATTCAGATGGCCGCACTGGGGATCGAGCCGGTCAACCGGGTTCGCTTCGCGTTCTGGAGCGGTGAGGAGGACGGGCTCATCGGGTCGGACCACTACGTCGCCCAGCTGACCAAGAAGGAGATCAAGGACCACGCCGTGAATCTGAACTTCGACATGGTCGGCTCGCCGAACTTCGTGCGCTTCGTCTACGACGGCGACGGCGACGCCTTCGGAACCAAGGGCCCGACCGGCTCGAACGTGGTCGAAGAGGTGTTCCTCGACTACTTCGAGTCGCAGGGGCTCGAGACCGAGCCCACGGCGTTCGACGGACGCTCGGACTACTTCGGCTTCATCGAGAACGGCATCCCGGCCGGCGGCCTGTTCACCGGCGCCGAGGACATCAAGACCGCCGAGCAGCAGGCCATCTACGGCGGAACCGCCGGTGTGGCGTACGACCCGTGCTACCACGCGGCCTGCGATGACATCGACAACATCAGTCCGGTGGCGCTCGAGCAGATGGCGGATGCCATCGCTCACGCCACGCTGACGTTCGCCATGACCTCGTCCGCGGTTCCCGGAACAGGCAAGGGCCAGGGCGGCGGAGCCGATGCCATGCAGTACAAGGGCAGCAAGGCGCTGAAGTAACAGGCGCTGGACTGTGGGAGCGGCTCCTCGTCTTCGGGCGGGGAGCCGCTTCTGCGGGTGCCGTGACGCGGACGGCATGAACGCCCCCGGTGACGGCCGTCAGTGCGGACTCGAAATCGCTTCCGGCGCGGTAGTGAGGCCTGCCCACAGGCCGCCGAACCCAGCAAGCAGCATCCGCCATGGCCTCGAGGCGTCGGCGAAGCCACTGCGGTCGGCGCGCATGACTCGATTTCACCATTGCCTGGCTGCCGGCCGAGCCGTTCTCCGAGCAGACTTGACGCAGGGTCGCCAACCATTGAATGTCGTAGGTTTGTTCTAATCTTGAAGCATGATGATGGAGCCCAGCCTTGCTCCCGAGCCGCAGAGTCCGGACGATGCATGGGCCGCGCTCGACTGGAGCGGTGTGGGGTGCGACGAGCCGGCGGAGGTCGACCAGGCACGTGCACGGGCGGCATTCGACGCCCCCGACACGTTGGACCATCTGATCGAGATCGCCGACATGGTCACCATGCAGGCTGCGCAACGGCTGATCGGTGTGAACGTGCTCCGCCGGGAGGCGCTGGTAGATGCCGCTCGCCGCGGCCGGGTGCTCGCTGGAGTGGTGGAGCGTTCGGTGCGGCTGGAGGTCGCGGCGGCGCTGCGGATCACCGAGAACGAAGCCGCCGCGATGATGGCCAGGGGCGAGGCGCTCGTGGAACGGTACCCGACCGTGCTCGACTCGTCTCGCCGGCGCCCGCATGACGGAGCGGCACGCAGAGATCTTGGTCGACGCAGTCGAGCCGGTCGAGCCGGAGTTCGCGCGGCCAGATCGTGCCTGCCGCGATCGAGCTGGCCGAGGCGCAGCCGGTCGGAGCGTTCCGGCACAGGTTGCGCGCACTGATCGAGACGGTTCGTGACGCGACACTCGCGGAGCGGCGCGGCAGGCGGTCCAGCCGGCGTCGATGGTGCTCCAGCCCGATGACGACGCGATGGCCTGGGTGATGACTCTCATGCCCGCCGTGGAAGCGCAGGCGATCTTGGGCCGGGCCACCAGGATGGCGAAAGTGATCCTCGCCCGGGAGGGCGAGACGAGAACCCTGGACCAGATCCGCGCAGACGTCGTCGCGGATCTGCTGATCGAGGGCGACACCGCATTGCACCCGGCCGAGGCGCGAGGGATTCGCGCGACGGTCGCGGTGACCGTCCCGGCCCTCGTTCTGCTCGATAGCCCCGGTCGGCGCGGAGCCGGCGATGGTCGAGGGAATCGGACCGATCCCGGTCGATCGCGCTCGGGAACTGGCCGGCGGAGCGGAGGCCTGGACGCGGATCCTCACCCACCCGGAGACCGGGATGGTCCTCTCCGTCGGACGCGCGCAGTACCGGCCACCACCGGCCTCCGTCGGCTGGTGAAGTGGCGGGCCGACCGGTGCATGGCACCCGGATGCGGCATCCCCGCCTCACGTTGCGAAATCGACCACCGGGTCGCATGGGAACACGGCGGAGAAACCAGACTCGAGAACCTGAATCCGCTCTGCAAGGGGCATCACATCATCAAGCACCACGGCGGCTGGACGGTTCGAGATGTCGAGGGGAGCTTTGGCGCCGTCGAATGGATCTCTCCGACGGGCCGGCGTTACGTCGTTCAGCCCTGAGAGGCGAGTCCCCGTGTTCCGAACGAACCATGAGGGCGACCCGCCCCCCTTCTGACCGCGCGATGTCGGCCACGAACGCAACGGACTCGAACGCCAACTCCCACGCGTAGCGACCGTGCCGCCCCGTTTGCACGCGCGTAGGCTGAAACCATGGGCCGGATCACCGTCCGGCGCCCCGTGACGAAGCTCACGGTGGGCGCCTCCGCAGTGCGTCGCTCCGACACGCTCGCCGTCGAGGAGCCGCTCGAGATCCGCGTGGGCGGCACGTCGCTGGCGGTCACCATGCGCACGCCCGGCAACGACGTCGAACTCGCCGCCGGCTTTCTCATCTCGGAGGGCGTCATCTCGCGGGGAGACCAGTTCCGCTCCGCGATCCACTGCGGCGGGCCGGGCACCGGAGGACCGATCACGGGCATCTCCGTAGGCGCACCGGCCGACGGCAACACGTACAACGTGCTCGATGTGGCGCTCGCGCCCGGCGTGAAGCCTCCCGACCCCGAACTGGCCCGCGCCTTCTACACGACGAGCTCGTGCGGCCTCTGCGGCAAAGCCTCGATCGACGCGGTCGAGACCGTGTCGGCCTACGACGTCGCCGCCGACACCGCGACGGTGGATGCCGCCACCCTCGCCGGCTTCCCCGAGGCGCTCCGAGCGCAGCAGGCGGTGTTCGACAAGACCGGAGGCCTGCACGCCGCGGCGCTGTTCGACGCCGCGACCGGTCAGCTTCTCGTCCTTCGTGAGGACGTGGGACGCCACAACGCCGTCGACAAAGTCGTCGGCTGGGCAGTGCTGAACGATCGCCTGCCGCTGCGGGGCGTCGTGCTGCAGGTGTCGGGCCGCGCGAGCTTCGAACTGGTGCAGAAGGCCGTGATGGCCGGCATCCCGATCCTCGCAGCCGTCTCCGCGCCCTCGTCGCTGGCCGTCGAACTCGCCGCGTCGTCGGGACTCACCCTCGTCGGCTTCCTCCGCGGCCGGTCGATGAACATCTACACGCGTGACGAACGCATCGTCGACACGCCCGCCGTCGACCGCGCGCACCCCGAGACCCTCGAGACGGCCCGGTCCTAGACTTCTCGGATGCCGCACATCCGTCCGTTCCGCGCCGGAGACGAGGCCGCCGTCGCGGAGATCTGCCTCAGGACAGCGGATGCCGGCGCCGACGCGACCGGCATCTTCGACGACGATGCGATCTGGGCCGAAGTCTTCGTGCTGCCCTACGTGCACCGGCATCCGGACCTCGCCTTCGTGGTCGAGACCGACGACGGCCGCGTCGCCGGCTACATCGTCAGCGCCCCCGACACGGGCGCGTTCGAGCAGTGGTTCCACGACGATGGTGGCCCGACGCGGCGCGCGATGGCCGCGCCCGGATGTCGAGCGCACGCGCCAGGACGGCACCCTGATCTACGCGTACTCGCGGCGCCGCGGCGCGGAGCCCTACGGCGACGCCTATCCTGCGCATCTGCACATCGACCTGCTGCCCGAACTCCAGGGGCAGGGATGGGGGCGACGTCTCATCGAGATCCTCATCGAGAGGCTGCGCGAGCGCGGCGTTCCCGGTCTGCACCTGGCGGCATCCACGGACAACGCCGGAGCGCTCGCCTTCTATCCCCGCGTCGGCTTCACCCCCGCTGCCCTCCCATCCGGGCGTGCAGGCGTTCGGGCGGGATCTTTCCGGCAACGGCCCCGCCCCTCGCAGCCAGGCGTAGCCTGGCGAGGATGGGACGATCTCACCGCGCCCACCGGGCGGGAGGAAGCGCTGCGCGCCCCCCCGCGCACCGATGGCACCGCGCCGCTCGCCCTTGTGCTGGGCGCCACCGGCTATCTCGGCGGGCGCCTCGTGCCGCGGCTGCTGAACGGCGGGTACCGCGTTCGCGTGCTGGCCCGCGATGCGCGCCGCGTCGCGGCGTTCGACTGGGGCGGCAGAGTCGAAGTCGTCGAGGGCGATGCGACCGACCGCGCGCCGTCGGCGACGCGGTCCGCGACGTCGACGTCCTCTACTACCTCGTGCATTCGATGGGTGCCGGCAAGGGGTTCGAGAGACGCCGACAGGGCAGCCGCGACGACCGTCGCCGAGGCTGCGGCCGCGGCATCCGTCGGGCGGATCGTGTACCTCGGCGGGCTGCACCCGGAAGACGCCGAATTGTCGCCGCACCTGCGCTCGCGCGTCGAGGTGGGGCAGATCCTGCTCGACAGCGGGCGTGCCCACGCTGGTGCTGCAGGCCGGCGTCGTGATCGGATCGGGCTCCGCGTCGTTCGAGATGGTGCGCCACCTCACCGAGGTGCTGCCGTACATGCCCGCACCGAAATGGGTGCGCAACCGGATCCAGCCGATCGCCGTGCGAGATGTGCTGCACTACCTGCTGGGCGCGGCGCGCGTCGACTCCGGCGTGAACCGTGCGGTCGACATCGGCGGGCCCGACGTGCTGCGCTACGGGCAGATGATGAACGGGTACGCGGTGGAAGCGGGCCTGAAGCAGCGCGGGATCGCCGCGCTGCCGGTGCTCACCCCGCGCCTCGCGTCGCACTGGGTGAACCTCGTGACGCCGATCCCGCGGCGGGTGGCGATGCCGCTCGTCGAGTCGCTGCAGAACGAGTGCGTCGTGAAGAACCACGACGTCGACGCGCTGATCCCGCGGCCGGAGGAGGGACTCACTTCCTACCGGCGGGCCGTCGATCTCGCGCTGGGCAAGGTCAAGCTCGACGCGATCGAGACCAGCTGGCAGGACGGCGAGGTGCTCGGAGTGCCGAGCGACCCGCTGCCCAACGACCCGGACTGGGCGGGCAAGACCGTCTTCATCGATCGGCCGAACGGCGACCACCGAGGCATCGCCGGAGGCGCTCTGGCGTGTGATCCAGGGCATCGGCGGAGAGCGCGGGTGGTACTCCAACCCGCTTCTCTGGGCGATCCGCGGGTGGGCCGACAAGGTCGTCGGCGGCGTGGGACTGCGCCGGGGGCGCCGGCACCGCGATCGGCTCCTCGTGGGCGACGCGGTCGACTTCTGGCGCGTCGAGGCGATCGAGCCGGGCGCACTGCTGCGCCTGCGCGCCGAGATGAAGGTGCCCGGGCTCGCGTGGCTCGAGATGCGGGTCAGCCCCGACGGTCGTGGGGCGAAGTACGACCAGCGCGCGGTGTTCTTCCCGCGCGGGCTGGCCGGCCGGCTGTACTGGCTCGCGGTCCTGCCGTTCCACGGGTTCATCTTCGCGGGCATGGCCGCACGCATCACCGCCGCGGCGGAGACCACGGCGGATGCCGACACCGCGGTGACCGCGCCGGCCTGAACTACCCCGCATCCGTGGTGAGGTCCCGGACCCGCCGCCGCTCGCGCAGAGTCTGCGCGTGCTCTCCGCGGATCAGCTGGTCGTCGTCCTGCCAGGCGCCGTCCTCGCGCCATCCGTGGCGCTCGTAGAAGGATGCCGCCCGTTCGTTGCCCTCGAGCACCCACAGATGCGCACGGGTGAAGCCCACGGCGCGCAGTCCGCTTCGGCCTCCACCGATCAGGGCGTGGCCGACCCCGGCCGACCAGAATCGCGGAAGGGCGTAGATCGCGAACACCTGCCCGTCGTCGGGAAGATCCGCGTCGATCGACGGGCCGAACATCGCCCACCCCGCAGGCTCTCCGTCCACTTCCGCGAGCAGCTCGCCACCGCGCGGATCGCCGTGGAACTCGTCCCATCGCTTCGCACGCAGGTGCGCCTCGCGATCGACGTCCAGCCGGTCGAGCGCTTCCTGTGCGATCAGGCCCGCGTACCCCTGTCTCCATGACTCGACGCGGACGGTCGCGATCGCGCGCGCGTCGTCCGGCGTGGTGACCCGGGTCGTGACGGCCATGGCTCCGACGCTACCGGGCCGATCCGCTCCGGTTCTGCCGGGAAACGGTGGGCTGACCATCCGAAAGCCTCTGCGCGACGAAGAAGCAGTGATGTGGGGGCCACCCCGCGGATGCGGAGGCAGCCATGGCGAACAGGACGCGCCGCACAGCGCTCGGATTTCCGGCACTGGCGGCTCTGGCCGGCGTGGTCAGCGCGGCGGTGTTCCTCGCCGTCGCGGAGCTGGTCGCCCTGATCGTCGCGCGGGAGGGCAGCCCGATCCTCGCGGTCGGCGGCTTCGTGATCGACATCGTGCCGCAGCCGTTCAAGGAGTTCGCGATCGCGACCTTCGGCGAATACGACAAGATCGCACTGCTGGTCGGCCTCGCTCTGGCGGTTCTGGTCGCCTCGGCGATCGCGGGCATCCTGCAGTTCGTGAAGCCGCCGCTGGGAGTCGTCGCGCTCGTCATCGCCGGTGGGCTGTCGGTGGCGGCCATCGTGACCCGCGCAGGTGCCACGCCGCTCGCCGCCCTGCCTCCGGTCGCGGGGACGATCGCCGGTTGCCTCATCCTCTGGGTCCTCATCGTGAGACTGCGGCAGTGGGCAGCGGAGGATGCGGCAGCGACGGATGCCGCATCCCCCTCGTCCGTCGACCGACGCATGTTCTTCCGCATCACCGCGATCGCGGGCGCCTCGGCTGTCATCGTCGGGGTCGGGGCGCGGGCCCTGATCAATGCGACCGCATCGTCGATCTCGGCGGTGCGTCGGGCCCTGAAGCTGCCCGCCCCGCGCACGACGGTCGCGATCCCCGAAGGCGCCGAGCTCGACGTCCCCGGGATCTCGCCGCTGTTCACTGCGAACGCGGACTTCTACCGCGTCGACACCGCGCTCACAGTGCCGTCGATCGATCCGGAGACCTGGCGACTGGTGATCGACGGGATGGTCGACCAGCGCGTGGAGCTCACGTTCGACGACCTCGTCGGCATGGGCGTGGACGAGTTCGCGATCACCCTGACCTGCGTCTCGAACGAGGTCGGGGGTCAGCTCCTCGGCAACGCGATCTGGCTCGGGATCCCGGTCCGCGACCTGCTGAAGCTGGCGGGACCGCAGTCGGGAGCAGACATGGTGCTCTCGCGCAGCGTGGACGGCTTCACCGCGAGCACACCGCTCGAGTCGCTCATCGACGACGGCCTCGACGCGATCCTGGCGGTGGGGATGAACGGCGAACCCCTGCCTCTGGAGCACGGGTTCCCCGTGCGCATGGTGGTCCCGGGTCTCTACGGTTACGTCTCGGCCACGAAGTGGCTGACCGAGCTCGAAGTCACCACCTTCGCCGCCGACGAGGCGTACTGGACGCCCCGTGGCTACAGCGCCCAGGCGCCGATCAAGTTCTCCTCGCGCATCGACACACCGCGCACCGGCACGCCTGTGGCCGCCGGGCGGGTGCCGATCGCCGGCGTCGCGTGGGCGCAGACCGTGGGTATCGAGCGTGTGGAGGTGAGCATCGACGACGGCCAGTGGCAGTCGGCGACGCTGTCGACGCCGATCAACGACGACACCTGGGTGCAGTGGGTGGTGGAGTGGGATGCCGGCCCGGGACCCCATTACGTCGCGGTGCGGGCGGTCGACAAGAACGGCAGCCTGCAGACCGAGGAGCGCGCGCCGATCGCACCGGACGGCTCTACCGGGTGGCAGCGCACGCTCGTGAATGTGACGTAGCGCACGAACTCGGCCCGCTGTCAAGCGGGCCCGATCCATGGTGTGCTCGTGCGACAGTCAGGACGATGACTGAAACGCGGCTTCCCGGTCCTGCCCGACCCGGGGACGTGCTCGGCGGACGCTATCGGCTCGAAGAGCTGATCGGCGAAGGCGGCATGGGGTCCGTGTGGCGAGCGACCGACCGCGTCCTCGCACGCACGGCGGCCGTCAAGGTGTTCTGGGCGGCCGGAGCGCACGAGACGGATGCCGCGCGGCGCGAGTCGGAGAAGCGGCTGCTCGCGTCGGTGAGCCACCCCTCGCTCGTGACCCTGTTCGACGCACATCTGTCCAACGATGAGCTGTCGTACCTCGTCATGGAGCATGTGGAGGGCGGCACGCTCTCCGCCCTGATCGCGAGCGGCCCCATCGCGCAGCGGGACGCGGCCGCACTCGCGGCGGATCTCGGGGAGGCGCTCCACGTCGTGCACGCCGCCGGGATCATCCACCGTGACGTGAAGCCGGCCAACATCCTGCTCCGGCCGCCGCTGACACCCGATCACTCGTTCCGAGCCGTCCTGGCCGACTTCGGCATCGCGCACGTCGCAGACGCCTCCCGGGTGACCGCGCCGGGAACCGCCATGGGGACGGCCGCGTACATCTCGCCCGAGCAGGTGCGCGGTGACGCAGCCAGCCCGGCATCCGACATCTACAGTCTTGGCCTCGTGCTGATCGAGGCGCTCGCCGGGCATCGCGCCTTCCCCGCGCAGACTCCGATCGAGGCGATCTCGGTGCGGCTGTCGACGGTGCCCGAGGTTCCCGGGCACTGGGGGTACGGATGGCGTTCGCTGCTGAGCGCGATGACCGCCCTCGATCCCGACGAGAGGCCGACCGCACTCGAGGTGGCGCGGCGGGCGCGCGCGCTCGACCGGGCGGATGCAGCGCCCATGCCCACCGCGCCCGTCACCGTTCTGCAGACGGCAGCGCCGGAACCGACGCGGCCGCTTCCGCTGCTGCCGCCGTCCGGCGCGAGGCGCATCGCCGGGCCGCCTGCCGCGCTGCCGTCCACGCGCCGCGAAGCGCAGAGGCTGCGAGCACGCGACCTCCGCCGACGGCGGTCCTTCATCGGCGGCGGCGCGGTCGCGGCGGCCGCGGCGATCGCGCTCACCGTGTGGGCGGGCGCCTCCGCGTCCACGCCCTCGCCGACCGAGACGCCTCAAGTCGAGCAGCCGGCGCCCGCGGCGCCCGCGCTCAAGGTGACGCCGTCGCCGACGCCGGCGACGAATCCCATCGTCTCCGGGACGGGAGACGGCACTTCCGGCGCCGGCGACGTCCCCGTCGAACCCGGCACATCGGGCGACACCATCGGCGCCGAGACGTCGGGCACCTCCGGTCCGGGCAACGGCAATGCCGGGCGGGGCGAGAACAGCCGTGATGAGAACGCCGGGCGGGGCAACAACAACGGCAACGGAGCGGGCGGGAACGGCTGACGCGCCGTGCACGGACCCAGGAACCTGTCAACGGGGAGTCCGGTTCCCAGCGCCGCGTGAGACAGTGAAAGGGTGACGGAACTCACCCTCTCCGGCCCAGCCCAGCCCGGAGAAGTGCTCGACGGACGCTATCGGCTCGAAGAGCTGATCGGCGAGGGCGGCATGGGCTCCGTGTGGCGTGCGTCCGACGAGGCTCTGGGACGCACGGTCGCCGTCAAGGTCTTCTGGACCGGCGCGACCGAGGACTCCGACGCGGTGCGGCGGGAGTCCGAGAAGCGCCTCCTCGCCTCGCTCAGCCATCCGTCGCTCGTCACGCTGTTCGACGCCCAGCTCGCTCACGACGGTCGGTCCTACCTCGTCATGGAGTACATCGATGGGGGAACGCTCGGATCGCTGATCGCGCGCGATCCGATCTCGCCGCCGGATGCGGCATCCGTCGCGGCCGACCTCGGCGAGGCCCTGCACGTCGTGCACAGCGCCGGGATCATCCACCGGGACGTCAAGCCGGCGAACATCCTCCTGCGGCCCCCATTGACGCCGAACCACACTTTCCGCGCCGTGCTGGCCGATTTCGGAATCGCGTACCTCGTCGACTCCGCGCGGGTGACCACACCCGGTACGGCGATCGGCACGGCCGCGTACATCTCGCCGGAGCAGGTGCTCGGGCACCCCCCCACCCCGGCATCCGACATCTACAGCCTCGGTCTGGTGCTGCTGGAGGCGCTCTCGGGTACGCGCGCCTTCCCGCAGCAGACTCCGGTCGAGTCGATCTCCGCACGGCTGACGTCGCCGCCGGACGTGCCAGGCGACTGGGGATACGGCTGGCGCTCGCTGCTGACCGCCATGACGGCGATCGAGCCCCGGGAGCGTCCCCCCGCGCTCGAAGTCTCCGCTCGAGGCCGGGAGCTGGACGTCGGCGTCGCCGAGCCGGCCACGACCGGACTCGTCAGTCCGAGCGAAACGGACTCGCGCACCGCTGAGCGCTCCGCAGAGGATCGGACCAAGGTGCTTGCCGCGCCGCCCCCGATGCCACCGCTCCCGCAGAGCGAGTCATCGACCGCGCCGACCGCTCTGCTGGCGGGCGCCGGCACGACGGCGCCGACGACGGATGCCGCCCCCCGCGACCCCGACCGCCCCTCGCGGCGCCGCCGCTGGGCGATCCTCCTCGCGGCCGCCGGGGTCGTGCTGGTCGCCCTGGTGATATCCGTGACGCTGTGGAGCGGCCTGGCTTCCGCCCCTCCGCCGGCCCCCGAGCTTCCCCAGTTGGAGGAGCCGCTCGGAACCCATCTGCGCGAGCTGCTGGAAGAGGTCTCCCCATGACCGTGCGCATCTCCGCCTTCGCCGCTGCGATCGCCCTGACCGCGGGCGTGCTCGCCGGCTGCGCCGCCGCCCCGAGCGACATCGCGACCGGCACGGCCGCGCAGCTGCAGATCACCGTCGTCTCGGTCGCCGAGACCGCCGCCGCGGGTGATGGCGCCGGTGCGCTCGCGCAGCTCGACGTCCTCCAGCAGCAGCTCGACGCGGCGCTCGCGGACGGATCGGTGAGCGCAGAGCGCGCGGCGGCCATCCAGAGCAGGATCGACGTCGTGCGCGCGGACCTGCAGCCGGCGCCGGTCCCGACCGTGGAGCCCGCACCGGAGCCGACGCCCGCCCAGACGGCGGACGACGACGGCGGCGGCGATGAGGGGGGCGGCAAGGACAACACAGGCCCCGGCAACAACAACGGCAACGACAACGGGTCGGGAAAGGGCAAGGACAAGGACGACTGAGCCCCGCGTGGTGATGCTACTTCGACGCGGCGGGCGCACCTTTCGGCTCGGCTTCGACCTCCGGAAGGATGCGGAACTCCGGCGCCTGTGAGACGAGCAGCCAGGCGGGCAGCACCACGATGCACAGGACCGGCAGCAGCGCGATGTCGCCCGGGATCGCGACCGCGACGAAGATCGCCAGCCAGCCGTCGCGCGCCACGACGAGCACGATGCCGAGCACCGCGCAGGCGACGACCAGGCTCATCGACAGCGAAGGGAACAGCGCGCTGACGAGGAGTCCGAGTGCGACACCGATGAAGACGGCCGGGAAGACCCGACCACCGCGGAACAGGGCGGAGGCCGCGACCAGGAGTGCGACGATCTTGATTCCGGCGATCACCGCGAGCTGGCCGGCATCGTATTGAGTCGGATCCTTCAGCAGCTCGCCCATCTGCGTCAGTCCCTTGAACATCGTGATCGGACCGCCGATGAAGCCGAGGATCCCGA
The DNA here is from genome assembly GCA_963750955.1 of uncultured Actinomycetota bacterium. Lineage (GTDB taxonomy): Bacteria > Actinomycetota > Actinomycetes > Actinomycetales > Microbacteriaceae > Microbacterium. Next base: position 25,385 of record CAVVSI010000004.1, on the reverse strand, counting down.
GGATGAGACCGCCCACCGTGCAGATGACGATCGGATGCCGCAGCGCGTGCAGCGCTCGGTAGACGAACGGGAAGACGGCGAGTGCCGCGAGGCCGATCACGGTCACTGCGCACGCGACCAGCGTGCCAGTGAGGATGTCGAAGGCCTGCGGCGGGCCGTAGGCGGGCATGTCGAAGGCGAACGGGGGTGAGCCGAGGAGGTGCATCGTGATGGATGCCGCACCGGCGGCGGCCAGCGGCAGGAACAGCTTGTCCCACAGGGATCCGCCTGTCCGCACGGCCGCCACGAGCCCGGTGAAGACCAGGGCGGCCGCCACGGGGGTGCCGAACAGGGCGCCGATCGTCGCGGAGGCGGCGAGCAGCATCGAGACCTGGGGTGAGACCTGGGGGATCAGGCGGGCGAAGATCGCGACGATGATCGCCGAGTTGATCGCGATGATGGGGTTCTCCGGCCCGAGGCTCACACCGCCGGCCAGGCCCAGCAGGGTCACGAGCGCGAGACCCGGCAGCGTCCGCAGCGGAAGCGGCGGACCGACGAGCTCGGTGGTGGCCGAGTCCGGTCCGCCGTGACCGGGCAGGATCTGCAGCGCGATGCCCACCGCGAGTCCGGTGACGGTGAGCACCAGGATGATCCACCAGCCGTCCGGATCGACGCTCAGCGCGTCGGGCACCGTCATCCAGATCACGCTCGAGAGGGCGTCGGCGGCCCGGTCGAGCGTCCAGAGGATCAGGGCCGAGACGACGCCGACGAGGATGGCGGGCACAGCCAGCAGCAGCAGCTTCCGGGGCGTGACGTTGGGGTCGGCCTCCGGCCGTGCCAGGCTCATACGCGGGCGTCCTCCTGCTCGACCGCGGCAGCTCCACGGTGTGGACGGAACGTACCACGCAGGGTGTTCGCGGTGCGATGGTCGGCATCGCGACCGACGCGGGGGAGGCATAGACTCGCGCCCGTGACCATCTGGGCTTTCGACGCCACCGCCGATGAACTGAATGCGATGTCCAGCGGATCGCTCGTCGCCACACTCGGCATCGAGGTCACCGAGATCACCGAGCGGAGTCTGCGAGGGCGGATGCCGGTCGACTCCCGCACGACTCAGCCGGCCGGCGTGCTCCACGGCGGCGCATCGGTCGCGCTCGCCGAGACGCTCGCCTCCTGGGCGGGCTACCTCGCGGTGGACCGGACGCGATTCCATGTCGTCGGCCAGGAGATCAACGCGAATCACATCCGCCCGGTGTCACCGGGTTCGTGGGTCCATGCCGAGGTCACACCGGCGGCGATCGGGCGACGCTCGCACGTGTGGGAGGTGCGCATCACGAACGACGACGGCAAGCTCGTCTGCATCTCGCGCTGCACCCTCGCCGTGATCGAGATGGCCAGCAGCTACACCGGCGAGGACCGACGCGGCCGATGACCCCGTGGTCCGACTGCAGGGTCTGCGTCAGCTCCAGAGTCCGGCCGAGCCGAGCGTCTTGTCCGGCGCGATCCGGATGACGACTCGCCGCGGGTTGGGCTTCGGCTGGCGATACCGCGCGGCGTAGAGGCTCACCGCGTGGGCGACCGCGTCGGCGTCGCGCTCGATCATGCCGGTGCCCGCGATGCTCAGCCATTGCGGTCCCGAGAGCTGCGCCACCGTCGCCCGTCCGTCGCGCTCGATGTTGCGCACCTTCTGACTGCCGTCGCGCGTGATGATGCGCACCACGCCGTCGACATACGTGAAGCCGACGGCGACGACATGGATGCCGCGAGTGGGGCCGATCGTCGAAAGCGTGGCGAGGTGGTACTCCGAGACGAATCGGAGACCATCGTCCGTGAGGGCGGGCAGACTCATGCTTCCATCATGGAGCCCGCATGACCGACGGGATCCCGACGGTGACACTCCCGGTTACGCTGGGGTGAGGATCGTCGCTCGTCGCGGCATCCCGCTGGAGGCGCACACACATGAAGGTCACCGCGACATCCGATTGGCGCGAGACCATCGCGTTCGAGACCCCCATGATCGTCTCGGCAGTCGTCCCCGGCGACCCGGCGCGCTGCTCCGTCTGCGGCGGCGACTCCGCGCTGCGCCCCCGCACCGAGCTGTGGGTGGTCAAGCACCGGCATCCGAACCATCACGCCGGATACGTCCGCTTCTACTGCCAGACGCACCTGCCCGCGATCGAGCGCCCGGCAGCGCCCGCCGAAACCCGGCGATCGGCAGCGCGGACAGCACGCGCCGCGGTGCGCCGCACCGCACCCATCGACGAGAAGCCCCGCGCGATGTGCCCCGAGTGCTTCATCGAGGTCTCGGCCACCGGGATGTGCGGGATGTGCGGGACCCAGGTCGCCTGACCGATCCCAGGTCTAGCCTGCTGACATGAGGTCGGATCGGGACACGCTGGAGCAGTACACGCCGCGAGCGGATCCGGCGGTGATCGATGACCTTCGGGCCCGGCTGCGTGCGACGCGCTGGCCGGACGCCCCCGAGGAGGCGGGGTGGTCGCTCGGAACCGATCTGGATCACCTCCGCGAACTCGTCGCGTACTGGGCGGACGGTTTCGACTGGCGCGCGCGCGAGGAGGAGATCGGGCGCCTCCCGCATTTCCGGGCGACCCTCGGCGACCTGCGGGTGCACGTCGTCCACGTCAGGGCCGAAGACCGCCGGGGCGCCGTGATGCCTCTCCTGCTCAACCACGGCTGGCCCGATTCGTTCTGGCGCTACCTGAAGGTCATCCCCCTGCTGACCGACCCTGGTGCGCACGGAGGCGATCCGGCCGACGCGTTCGACGTGATCGTGCCCGACATGCCCGGCTTCGGATACTCCGATCCTCCACGGCATCCGTTCACGTCGATCGATGTGGCGGCGCGATGGGCCGAGCTCATGACCCTTCTGGGCTACGAGCGGTTCGCGACCGCCGGCGGCGACATCGGCAGCGGAGTGAGCAGGTACCTGGCACTCGATCATCCCGAGCGTGTGGTTGCGGTGCATCGGATGGATGCCGGCCTGCCGTTCTATGCCGGTGACCGCGCCGCGCTGTCGGCTGAGGAGCGGGCGTGGCTGGATGACGCGGTCGCGTGGAACGCGACCGAAGGGGCATATGCCGCCATGCACCGCACGAAGCCGCAGACGGCGGCCTTCGCGCTGACGGATTCGCCCGCCGGGCTGGCGGCGTGGATCGTGGAGAAGCTGCGGGGCTGGAGCGACTGCGGCGGCGACATCGAACGGTGCTTCACGAAGGACGAGATCCTCACGCTGCTCACCCAGTACTGGGTGACCGGCACGATCGGCTCGTCGATGAGGATGTACAACGCGAACTCGACGATCTCCGCCGAGCAGCTGTCGCGTCGGGTGGAGGTCCCCTCCGGGTTCTCGATCTTTCCGGGCGACCTCGTTCGCCCTCCGCGGGCCTGGCTCGAACGCGCAACGAACCTCGTCCGGGCGACCGAGCCGCCGCGAGGCGGTCACTTCGCGCCGTTCGAGCAGCCCCAGCTGTACGCGGAGGAGCTGCGCGAGTTCTTCCGTCCGTACCGTGCGGAATTCGCACGCTGATCGGTCAGGATCGGAGGAGCGGGCGCCGCATGCCGCTGTCTAACCTGGACCTCAAGGCGCCCGAAGTGGGTGCCGGCAGCTGAATCGGAAGGTGGATCACCATGGCCAAGAGCGACACATCCGGCGGGCTCAGCGACTGGGAGCGCGAAGCTGTCAAGCAGCGCGCCAAGGAGCTGCGCGAGCAGGAGAAGGCGGGCAAGAGCCGTGCCGCCGGAGAGAAGGCCGTGCTCGAGGCCATCGCCGCCCTCGAGCCCGAAGACAAGCCGCTCGCGGAGGGGCTCTACAAGGTCGTCAGCGATGTCGCGCCCGACCTCGTCCCGAAGACGTACTACGGGATGCCGGGGTTCGCGAACGGCGAGGGCAAGATCGTCGTGTTCATCCAGCCGGCGAAGAAGTTCAAGACGCGCTACGCGACCATCGGATTCGAAGACCGGGCCAACCTCGACGACGGCGACCTGTGGCCGGTCGGCTTCGCCGTCCGCGACTGGACGCCCGCCGTGGAGAAGAAGGTCAGCGAGCTGGTCCGCCGCGCGGTGGGCTGATCGCGCTCGGCGCGGGCGGGGGTGTCCGGAGATACCCCTGGGGGGTACGCTGGGCTTCATGAAGATCCTCAAGGCGAGAACCCGTTTGGCCCTCGCAATCTCCACCCTCGCGCTCGCCGCCGCTCTCGCGGGCTGCGCCGCCGACGGGAACACCGTCGGCATGCCGGGCATGGACCACGGAGCGGGCACCGCGTCGTCCGGAGCCGGCGTTCCCGCGGAGGCCGCGATGGCCGACACCATGTTCACGATGATGATGATCCCGCACCACGAGCAGGCAATCGAGATGAGCGACATGATCCTCGCCAAGAGCGACATCGATCAGCGTGTCATCGAACTCGCGCAGCAGATCAAGGATGCTCAGGCTCCCGAGATCGAGTTGATGCAGGGCTGGCTCGAAGAGTGGGGCCTGTCCTCCCCGGGTGACATGGACGGCATGGATCACGGCGACGGGATGATGTCGCAGGGCGACATGGACGCGCTCGAGGCGGCGGAAGGCGCCGCCGCCGCCCGCCTCTTTCTGCAGCAGATGATCGCACACCACGAGGGTGCGATCGAGATGGCGGAGGATGAGCTCGATGGCGGGGCAGATCCCGAAGTCCTCGCCCTGGCGCAGCGGATCATCGACTCGCAGACCTCGGAGATCGCCACCATGAAGGAGCTTCTGACCCAGGTGTGAGCGGGAATAGAGGCGTGGAAGCTCCGGTTCAAGTTTCCAGGAATACCCCATGGGGGTATCGGGACGAAAGAGGCATCTCATGACTGAGCATCTCGAACACCACGACCACTCCCACGCCCCCGTGACGCACGCTCCCACCGGGCACAAGTCCCACGGCGCGCACGGCAGCGACCATGTCGGGCAGTTCCGGCGCCTGTTCTGGATCAACCTGCTGCTGGCCATCCCGGTCGTGGCGTTCTCGAGCATGTTCGCCATGCTGATCGGGTACTCGGTGCCGGACTTCCCGGGCGCGAGCCTGATCTCGCCGCTGCTGGGCAGCGTCATGTATTTCTGGGGTGGCCGGCCTTTCCTCACCGGTGCAGTCGGCGAGCTTCGCGCGCGAAAGCCGGGCATGATGCTCCTGATCGGGCTGGCGATCACCGTCGCATTCATCGCCTCGTGGGGGGCCAGCCTCGGACTGCTCCACCACGAATTGGAGTTCTGGTGGGAACTGGCGCTCCTGATCGTCATCATGCTCCTCGGGCACTGGCTCGAGATGCGTTCGCTGGCTCACACGACATCGGCGCTGGACTCGCTCGCCGCCCTTCTGCCGGACGAGGCGGACCGCGTCGAGGGCGACCGGATCGTGACCGTGTCGCCATCCGACCTCGCCGTCGGAGACATCGTGGTCGTGCGCCCCGGCGGCAGCGTGCCCGCGGACGGGCGCATCGTGGACGGGCGCGCCGACGTGGACGAGTCGATGATCACCGGCGAGTCGCGGCCGGTCGCACGCACCATCGGCGATGCGGTCACCGCCGGCACGGTCGCGACGGACTCAGGGCTCCGGGTCGAGGTCACCGCCATCGGCGACGACACGACGCTCGCCGGCATCCAGCGTCTCGTGCTCGAAGCGCAGAACTCCACGTCGCGCGCACAGCGGCTCGCGGACCGCGCCGCCGGCTGGCTGTTCTGGTTCGCGCTCATCGTCGCTGCCGTGACCGCTGTCGCTTGGACGCTGCTCGGAGACCCCGACGCGGCGGTCGTCCGCACGATCACCGTGCTCGTGATCGCCTGCCCGCACGCCCTCGGTCTCGCGATTCCGCTCGTCGTCTCGATCGCCACCGAGCGAGCCGCACGCGGCGGTGTGCTCGTCAAGGACAGGCTCGCGCTGGAGAGCATGCGCACGGTCGACGCGGTGCTGTTCGACAAGACCGGCACCCTCACCAAGGGAGAGCCTGTCGTCGTCGCTGTCGAGTCGTCGGGGAAGCTCGACGACGACACCGTGCTTGCGCTCGCCGCGGCGGCCGAGGCCGACAGCGAGCACCCGCTCGCACGTGCGATCGTGCGTGCCGCGACAGAGCGAGGGCTTGTCGTGCCGTCCGCATCCGGATTCTCCTCGTCGCCCGCCGTCGGCGTTTCGGCGACGGTGGGCGACGGACAGGTGCGTGTCGGCGGTCCGCGTCTTCTGGAGTCGGTAGGCGGTGCGGAGGTCCGCGTCGCGGGGGAGTGGAGCCGCGACGGTGCGATCGTCCTACATGTCGTGCGCGACGGCACGGTCATCGGTGCGCTGAAGCTGGCCGACGAGATCCGGCCCGAATCGCGTGAGGCCGTCGACGCCCTGCACCGGCTCGGCGTCCAGGTCGTTCTGATCACGGGGGATGCCGAAGCCGTAGCGCAGTCGGTCGCCCGCGAGCTGGGCGTCGACCGGGTCTTCGCCGGGGTGCGTCCGGAGGACAAGTCGGCGAAGGTCGCCGAACTGCAGGGCGAGGGGCGCAGGGTCGCGATGGTCGGAGACGGCGTGAACGACGCGCCCGCTCTCGCGCAAGCGGATGTCGGAATCGCGATCGGCGCCGGAACCGACGTCGCGATCGCGTCGGCGGGTGTGATCCTCGCCAGTGACGACCCGCGGTCGGTGCTGTCGGTGATCGAGCTGTCGCGCGCGAGCTACCGCAAGATGACTCAGAACCTGTGGTGGGCGGCCGGCTACAACCTCATCTCCGTCCCGCTGGCCGCCGGCCTGCTCGCCCCGTTCGGATTCGTTCTGCCCATGTCCGTCGGCGCGATGCTCATGTCTCTGTCGACCATCGTCGTGGCGCTCAACGCGCAGCTGCTGCGCCGCCTCGACCTCCGCCCGGAGGCGAGTGTGCGCGCGGTTCTGGGGGTGCGCGCATGACCGTGTCGACGGATGCTGCGCGCATCCGCGTGCTCCGCCGGAGGATCCGTTGGATCGTCGCCTTCACGATCACCTACAACGTGATCGAAGGGGTCATCGCGCTCATCGCCGGAGGCGTGGCCTCGTCGGCGGCGCTGATCGGGTTCGGCCTGGATTCCTTCGTCGAGGTGCTCTCGGCCGCGGCCATCGCGTGGCAGTTCAGCGCCGCCGACCCCGAGAGCCGCGAGAAGCCGGCACTGCGGATCATCTCGCTCTCGTTCTTCGCGCTCGCCGCCTACGTCACCGTGGATGCGGTGCTCTCGCTCGCCGGGGTGCGCGAACCCGAGCACAGCCCGGTCGGCATCGCCCTCGCCGCGATCAGCCTTGTCGTCATGCCTGTCGTGAGCTGGCTGGAGCGCCGCGCGGGACGCGAGCTCGGCTCGGCATCCGCCGTCGCCGACTCGAAGCAGACGCTCATCTGCGCCTACCTGTCGGCGGCTCTGCTGATCGGGCTGCTGCTGAACAGCCTGCTCGGCTGGGCGTGGGCCGACTCGGTGGCCGCCCTCGTCATCGCGGGGTTCGCCGTGAAGGAGGGCCTCGAGGCGTGGCGCGGCGATGCGTGCACGGTGCCGGTCGCGGCGCTGACGGGTGAGCTGGAGCTCGACGAGCACGACCATGATGACGGCCATCGACGCGCGTAGCCTGGAATCGTGCCACTGAACTCTCTGCGCAATCCCGGGGTGCAGGCAGCGCTCGCCGCTGCGCTGCTGTTCGGGGCGGGCACGCCGGTCGCGAAGCTCATGCTCACGGACGTCAGTCCGTGGATGCTCGCAGGTCTGCTGTATCTCGGATCCGGCGTGGGTCTCGGCCTCTATCGTCTGGTGCGCCGAACTGAGCGCGTCCGCCTCGAGCGTCGCGACCTGCTTCCGCTGACGGGCGCCGTGTTCTTCGGCGGACTCGTCGGCCCTGTGCTGCTGATGTTCGGACTGATCGGGATGCCGGCATCCGGCGCATCTCTTCTCCTCAATGCGGAAGGAGTCGCGACCGCCCTGCTGGCGTGGTTCGTCTTCAGGGAGAACTTCGACCGTCGCATCGCCCTGGGCATGGCGGCGATCGTCGCGGGCGCGGTCGTGCTGTCGTGGCCGGGTCAGGCCGACTTCGCAGGCATCTGGCCGTCGCTGGCCATCCTCGGCGCCTGCACCGCGTGGGGCATCGACAACAATCTCACCCGCAAGGTGGCGCTGCACGATGCCACGTGGCTCGCCGCGGTGAAAGGCCTCGGCGCCGGTCCCGTGAACCTCGGGATCGCCCTGCTCCTCGGCGCTTCGCTCCCGCCACTGTCGAATATCGGAGCGGCCATGTTGACGGGGCTGTTCGCCTACGGAATCAGCCTGGTGCTGTTCATCGTCGCCCTTCGTCACATCGGCACCGCGCGCGCAGGTGCGTACTTCTCGATCGCTCCGTTCTTCGGCGCGATGCTGGCCATCGGGCTGGGCGATCCGCTCACCGTTCCGCTGCTCGTCGCCGCGGCGCTCATGGCCCTCGGCGTGTGGCTGCACCTGACCGAGCGGCACGAGCACCCGCACACGCACGAGCCGTTCGAGCACGACCATTGGCACACGCATCCTGACGAGCACCACGAGCATGCGCACGACCATCCGGTCCCGGCGGGCACCCGTCACCGTCACCGCCACGCGCACGCCGAACTGACTCACTCGCATGAGCACTATCCCGACAGTCACCACCGGCATTCGCATCCGGCATCCTGAAGGGGAACGCGTCGCCACTCCGGTGGGACGCGGTCGTTTGACATCACGAACCGCCCGCAGTGTTCTGCGAGCGGTTCGGAGTCTTCGCCGCGTCAGATGCGTGCGAGTTCAGGTTCGGTCGGGGTCAGCGTCGCTGTGGCGGTGGTAGCGCGCTTTCCCGCGGTCCCGGGCTCGCTTCCAGAACAGGTCGAGCAGGAACGCCGCGACCAGTATCACCACGAGCGCGACAGCGGTCTTGGGCTCGTTCACGAGCGTCGTCATCGTGAAGACGACGAACGTGCCAAGGGTGGCGACGAGCGCGATGATCAGGATGATCGGGCTTGCGCCCGTCTCTCGATACGTCCGGAAGTGGGCGACCGTGACAGCCGAGAAGATGAGCAGCGCGACCGCGCTCCCCAGTGAGGCGATGCTGTTCAGATCGAGCGCGACGATCATGAAGATGGTGAGGATGGCCATGACGACGAGCCCGACTGGCGCGCGTCGCCCGATCTGACGGCCGAAAGCGGTCGGGAACTGGCCCACCTGCGCCAGGTGACGGGTCATCCCGGTTGACGGGTAGAGCGACGCGTTCACCGCGCCGGCGGTGGAGAACAATGCCGTGATCACCATCAGGACGTATCCGGCCTGTCCCAGAGTGGGCTTCGCCGCTTCGGCCAGCGCGGTCGCGCCGTATTCGACGACCTGCTCGGCGGTCAGGGTGCCGAACACGCCGAGTGACACGGCCACGTAGACCGCCGTCGCGATTCCCAGAGCGAGGTACATCGCGCGCGGCAGCTGCCGCACGGGATTCGGGAGATCCTTGGCCGTGAACGTGATGACGCCGAAGCCGAGGAAGGCGAAGAACGTCAGTGCGACGCTCGAGATGATCTCGCGGACGCCCGGGTATCCGGCCGGGTCCAGCAAGGACGGGTCGAAGTTGATGATCGTCACGATCGCGAACAGGCTGAGGATCGCCAGCACCACTTTGACGATCAGGGACTGCACTCTCGCGACCGCCGTGGATCCGACGATGTTGAGTGCGGTCATCACGACGACCAGCAGCACCGCGAACACCACCGCCCATACCGGATCGTCGTCGGCCACGACGGCGCTCGCGTAGCCGCCGAAGGAGGTGGCGACCATCGCCGCGACGATCGCGCCGGTCATGTAGAACAGCCACGACACGATGCCGGTGATGTGCCCCTCCCCGAACCCCTTCGCCAAGTAGGTCAGCATGCCCCCGGAGGAGGGGTACGTCGACCCGAGTTTCGCGAACGAATAGCCCTGGAGTCCGGCGATCGCCCCGGCGATGAGGAACGAGAGCCATACCGCCGATCCGGCGACGGCTCCGGCGGCACCGAGCAGAGCGAAGATGCCCGCACCGACCATCGCTCCGACGCCGATGAACGACGCCTGGAGCACCGTCATCCGCTTCTGCGGAGAGTCCGCCGGCATGGTCGTTTCCGCGTCAGCGCTCATGCGTGTCGCTGCTCTTCGATCTGTGCGAGGATCCGGGAACCCGACCCATCGGTCATCTTGCTCACAGGGGTGCGTCCGGGCGCAGTTCGCGACCGTGGACGATGAGCGCGTAGATGATCAGCACATCCAGCGCGATCACGATCAGGGACCACCATGGCTGCGCAGGGATGAGGAGCAGCTGTCCCACCGCGCTGATGATCGCCAGCACGATGGCGGCGATACGCGCCCACGTCTGCCCTGCGAACAGCGCGAAGCCGGTCAGCGCGAGCAGCAGGCCGATGATGAGATTCCACCATCCCCATCCCGCTACATCGAAGATCCAAAGCTCCCCTTCGGTGAGGACGTAGTAGGTGTCCGGTCCGATCAGCGCGACGAGCGCCTGGACGATGCTGAAGATGCCGCTGGTCAGGAGGATGACACCGGCGAAGACGACCCAGCCGGTCCATCCCGTTGTCTTTGCTGTGCTCATTCCAGTGCCCCTTACTGACGGGCCGCACGGGCTAGGACCGCACGGCGTATTTCTGCAGGAAGAGCGCCTCGGCGAGGGCGCACAGTTCGATCTCTCGGGGATCCACGCTCTCATTGGGTGCGTGGATGAGCGTGAGCGGCTCCTCCACACCCATCAAGATGATCTCCGCGCCCGGATAGGTGTCGGCGAACACATTGCACAGGGGGATCGATCCGCCCTGCCCCAGAGTGGTCATCGGCACTCCGAACGCCTCACCCATCGCGCTGGCCAGAGCAACGTATGCCCGGCCGGTGGTATCAGCGCGGAACGCGGAGCCCATCGCCTCGGTCGCGACGGAGACGTGCACGCCCCACGGAGCGACACGCTCGAGGTGCGCGACCAGCGCGTCGCGCGCGGCCAACGGATCCATGCCCGGCGGAATGCGAAGGTTCAGTCGGGCGGCAGTCCGAGGCACGAGCGCGGCCGTCGAGCCGAGCACCGGTGGCGCATCGATGCCGAGGATCGTCAGCGCCGGACGTGCCCAGAGCATGTCGGACACACTGCCGGAGCCGATCAGTTCGACACCCTCGAGCAGTCCGACGTCGGTGCGGAATTGTTCGGACGGATAGTCTTCACCCGTCCAGCTGCCCGTGCAGTCGAGCCCGTTGATGACCGTATCGCCGTTCGCATCGCGCAGCGTCGCCAGCATCTCGACCAGGGCGGCGAGAGCGTCGGGGACCGGTCCGCCGAACATCCCGGAATGAATCTCGGAGGTCAGGGACTCGACCGTCACCACGACGTTCACCATGCCGCGCAGACTCACCGTCGCGGCGGGCTTGCCCACAGCGGCGTTGCCCGTGTCGCACACGAGGATGGCGTCCGCGCGGAAAAGCTCGGGGTTTGCTGCGACGAACGCCTCCAGTCCGCCGGTACCGGCCTCCTCCGATCCTTCGACCACGAGCCTCAGGTTGACGGGGACATCCCGACCGAGCGCGCGGAGAGCCACGAGATGCATGACTATGTTGCCCTTGCAATCGGCCGCGCCGCGGCCGTACCAGCGCCCATCGATTTCGCGGAGCTCGAATGGGGGAGTGCGCCACGCTGCGTCATCCAAGGGCGGCTGCACATCGTAATGCGCGTAGAGCAACACGGTCGGGGCCGACGGATCCCCACACGAGCGCGAACCGACCACGGCGTTGCTTCCGTCCGGGGTCAGCTCCAGCCGCACGTCGTCGAAGCCCTCCTCGCGGAACTTTTCGCGCACGAGATCAGCGGTCCGCAGACACCCCTCTTCCGGGAACTGCCGGGGATCGGCAACCGATTTGAGCGCGACCAGTTCGGCAAGCTCCGCGCGCGCCGTCGCCATAAGCTCACGTGTGCGAGCACGCAGATCCTCGCTCACGTGCGATTCACCGTCTCGAGCCGGTCGACGAACTCTTCGTAGTTGGGCAGCTCGTCGGGGCAGTAGACCCCGATGATGAGGAGCTGGCTCTTCAGCACCCGATCTTCGACGATCACCGGTCGGCGGCCGGGTCCGGCGGCCCCGTTCATGAGCTCGTTGAGGACGAGGCCACGTGTAAGAGCCCCGTTCGGGTTCTCACACGTGATACCGCCGTCGTCCCCCAGCACCCGGGCGATCTGATCGGTGGAGGGCGCCGCCATGCCGGCGGCGTCCATCGCTTGCACGAGCTCGGCCGCCTTCGCATCTGCGGCCTCGTTCTGCCGGTTGGTCCGGAATGTGAACAGCGCGATCACGGTGAGGACCACCAGCACGACGACCACCACGATGTAGATCACAGAGCGCTCTCGAGGGCTCTGCGGCGTTGTGTCGGTCATGACGCCACCTCCGGGGCGTTGGGCGTGTCGGTTTCTTCGACAGGCAGGTTTGCCGGCTGCTTCCATGACGGCTTGCGGAACCTGTAGAACAGGAACGGAACGAGCAGCCCCAGGCCGAGCGCCCCGCCTGCCACGATGAAGAAGTAGACGATCGGATTCTCGCCGCCGAACTGCGACGGCGGGATGAACCCGACGAGCAGTGCCATCAGGGAGGCGGTGAAGCCCACCCCGCACAGCGCGAGCAGCATCGGAGCGCGGAATCCTCGCGGGTGATCGGGCTGACTCCTACGGAGCCGGACGGCCGCCACGAACATGAGCAGGTACATGATCAGGTACACCTGCGTCGTGATGACGGAGAAGATCCAGTACGCACTGGACACGTCAGGTATGAGCGCGTATCCCAGCGCGATCACGGTCGTCACGACACCCTGAGTCACCAGCAGGTTCTGCTGGATGCCGTTCTTGTTCATCTTCTGGAGGAACGGCGGCAGGTAGCCCTCCTCGCGTGAGATCAGGAGGAGACCCCTCGATGGCCCGGCGAGCCAGGTGAGCATTCCGCCGAGTGACGCGGCGACGAGCATGATTCCGATGATCGGCGTGAGCCACTGCCATCCGAACGTCGCGAAGACCATGTCGAAGGCCTGCATCACCCCGGCCGTGAGTGAGAGCTCATCAGCAGGAACGATCCAGCTGATCGCCAGTGCCGGAAGGATGAATATGAGAAGCACCAGCCCCATGGCGAAGAACATCGCCTTGGGGAACTCCTTCTTCGGGTTGCGCATCGACGAGACGTGGACCGCGTTCATCTCCATGCCGCTGTAGGAGAGGAAGTTGTTCACGATCAGCACGAGGCTCGCCAACCCAGCCCACTGCGGGAGCAGGTTCGCTGCCGTCATCGGCGCGGCCGACGGGTTGCCCTGACCCAGGAACACGGCGCCGAGCAGGACCAGGATCGCCCCGGGGATGAGTGTGCCGATGATGAGTCCGCCGCTGGCGAGACCCGCCACGCCCTTCGTCCCCCGCGAGGAGATGAAGACTCCGGACCAGTAGCAGACCATGATGACGAGCGCCGTCCAGACGCCGTTGCTGGCCAGGGCCGGATTGATGACGTACGCCAGTGTGCTCGCGACGAACCCGAGCAGTGTCGGGTAGTAGAAGATCGTCATGGCGAACTGGCACCAGACCGCGAGGAAGCCCATCGGCTTGGAGATCCCCGCCGCGACCCACTTGTACACGCCGCCCTTCCACCCGGATGCGAGCTCCGCCGCAACGAGGGACGTGGGCAGCAGGAACACGATCGCGGGCACCAGATACAGGAACACCGAAGCCAGTCCGTAGACCGCCATCGTCGGCGCCGGTCGAAGACTCGCGACCGAACTGGTCGTCATCAGCGCCAGCGCCACCCAGGAGATGTATACCGCCTTGGGCACCTTGCCGCGTGCTGGCGTGAGCGGCGTGGCCGCCGACCCCCCGGCGCTCACGGGATCATCTCTTCTCTGGTCGACTGCTCCTGGAATCCATCGGTGCCGGCGGTATCGCTTGCGCCCGCCCGCCGATTGATGATCGAGATATCCATCGTTACTCTCCTTCGAACGATGCCGATACGGTCAATGGTGCTCCTCATCGGGAGTTTTCAGAATGACCCCGGCGGTTGGACTCTGTGTCGGCCAAGAGATGTGAGATCCGGCTGCGGTTCGCCCCCAGTTCGCGATTCCTTCGATGCCCGTTCGCTCCAGCCACGTCTGTGCCGGATGACCGCATTCAAGAACCAAACGGTCGCCGGACGCATCATCCCCGCCGGGTGAGATTGGCCGGCGCCGCGGAAGACCCTACGATTCGATCGCGTCGATGATCTTCGCGTCGCCCTCGTTCACGGCCTTCACGACGGCGTCGTAGTCGCCCTTGTCGATGGCGTTGCGTATCTTCTTGGTCGCCTGCTCCACCGCCGCATCCACCCGATCGAGGTAGAGGTCGTCGACCACCGCGACGATCGCCGACGATCCGGCCGGCAGCCACTCCTCCGCCTCGACTCCGATCTCCTTCTCCTCGTGGCGCTTCATGATCGCGGCCACACCGGCGCCGACCCCGGCGCCGACGGCGCCCGACAGCAGCAGTGGTGGGGCGAAGAGACCGACGACCAGTCCGGCGGCCGCGCCGACCGCGGTGCCGCGTGCGACCAGCTTGCCTCCGTGTTCCTTCACCTCCACCTTGCCATCGTCGTCGCGGGAGAGGACCACGGCGGCTTGGACGGACAGATCGTCCAGATCGTCGATCGCAGCGAAGTCCTTCCTTGCCGCGGCCTCGTCGTCGTATGCCGCGACGAGGAGGGTGTAGTTCTTGTCGGTCATGATGTTTTCCTCTCGTTCGAAATCAGGATCGGGTCGTGCGTCTGCGCATTTGGTTCGCGCCGAATCGTCACGGCTCCACGGTCGGCGTCGGCGTCGGGGTCGCGGCGGACTCGGGCTGCTGAAGATCGGCGATTGCCTCCTTGAAGGCGTTCACCGTCGCTGCGTCGACGGTGCCGGTCGGCTGCACGCCCAGTTCGGTCTGGAAGGCGATCACCGCCTCCGTCAATTCGGGGGTCCACACGCCGTCCACAGGCCCGTCCCAGAACCCGACGAGCTTCAGCGTCTGCTGCACGGCGGCGGTGGTGGCCACCGAGTCCTGAGCGGAGGCTCCGGCGAGCGCCGCGAGCTCGGACTGAAGAGCGTCGGCGGTGGCCTTGTCGATCGTGCCGGTGACGGGCAGCCCGTTCGCCTGCTGGAGAGCTTCGACTGCAGCCACGGTCTGCGGCCCGTACACTCCATCGACCGCACCCTGGTAATAGCCGGCGTCTGCGAGATCCTGCTGCACAGCCGCGGTGTATGCGCTCACGGCCGCCGCTGCCTGCTGCTGCTGCTCGTCCGAGAGGCATCCGGCATCGGTGAAAAGGCGCAGCCAGGCGAACTCGAGCGCCACCGCGGCGCTGTTGAACTGCTCGGAGGCATCGGTCAAGGTGGTCTGGTCGGTCACCGCGCCCTGAGCGGAGGCGAAATCGTCCTCAGCCTGCTCGACCCGCTCGATGGAGGCGGCGGGGACGAGGGGGACTGCCGTCGACTCCTCGGTCGGAGTGTCGACGGGCGGGGCGGAGGACCCGGCCTTCGCCACCTCGAGTTCCGTGCGGGCTTCTGCCAGCTCCTCCTCAGCGCTGACGAGTGCCTGCTGCGCTTCGCTCGCCGCCTCGGCGCCGTCGAACGCGTCCTCCTGAGGCTCTGCCAGATCCTTGCCTGCCACTCGAACGTCGCCGACCGTGGTCGCGGTCTCATTCAGCAAGTCACCGTAGCGATCGAGCGCCGTGATGTACGTCTCGCTCGCCTCACAGAACGCCTCAGAGGCGGCCGTGAGGTCGGCTTGAGCGCTCGATACCGCCTTCTCCTTCAGTTCGACCTGAGCCTCGGCGCGTGCGACCGGATCGTTCTCGCCCGCACAGCCCGAGAGAATGAGCGCGGCGACAGCCAAGCCGACGATCCCAGTCGCGCGGAGTGTCGGCATCCCGCTCGGCGTCTTCTTCATTCGGGCCTCCGGCTCAGAGTCAGCACTTCGCCCCATCTTGGACTGCCGAGAGCGCGTCCGCCAGATTCTTCCGCCGACACGCGTGTCATCGGCTCTTGGGCAGCGCGTGGGACCGGCGCACCGCTCGCAAGCGGCTCTTTCGAGTGCGGACCGTCGTGGATGTGCGTACCGTGTCCCCCACACCGGCATCCGGCGAGAGGCGAGGATATGGGACGTGGGAGGGCGCGCCCATCCTTTCTCTGCTCGGCGGTCGTCGGCATCCTTCTCTCATCCGTCGCGACGGGTTCGGTGGTCGTTGCAGCGAACGCGTCGGCAGCGAGTGCGCTGACCACGCCGGTGGCGACGACAGCGCCGGTGGAGCCGAATCCCACGGACAGCCCGACGCCGACTCCGACGCCCATTCCGAGCCCGACCCAGACCGGGGGAACAACGCCGGTTCCGATCGACTCCGCAACACCGACCCCCACTCCGCGCGAGACGGAGAGCCCCGAGCCGACCCCAACGCCGTCCGCCACGGCGTCTCCGACCCCGACGTCGACGCCGACTGTGGCTCCGCTCCCGGCTGTGCCCCCGGCGATCGCCACCTCCACGATCTCTCCGCTCACGCTCCTCATCGCGGTCGGCGTGCTGCTGGCCAGCGGACTCCTCGTGTGGTGGCTGATGCGCAACCGCCCCGCTCAGGCGCCCGCGACCCTGCCGGCGTCCGGCACGGAAGAGACCGTGCCGGCCGCGGTCGTGGTCGACTCGATGGCGGTTCTCGGGACGGCGATGATCGACAGCGGGTACCCGGTCGGCAACGTGCACATCGCCCTCAAAGACCTGGCGACGGCCAGCGGCCGACCGGCGGTCCAGGCGGTCGTATTCCCCACGTCGATCCTCGTGTCGTCTGCCGACAGCGCTGGGGCCCAGACCCGCGCGGTGGCAGCAGGCGACTCCTCCTACCTGCTCTATCAGGTCGACATGGTCGACCGGATCGTCGGCGTCGCCCGCACGCGACCGGGAGCGGCAGCGTGGGTGAGGCGACAGGTCGAACGCGTGGGCAGCCTTCCGCCGCCGTTCTCCCGTCCGCAGCGGATCGCGGCGTACGGGATCCTCTCGGCCGCGCTCAGTGTGCTGCTCGGTGCCTCGGGCCTGGGCGTTCTGCTCGCGGCCATGCTGGGTCTCGCCGTAGGAGCCGTGCTGCTGTTCACCGAGAATCTGCCTTCGAGCTCACAGGCCCTCGTCATCGTCGTCCTCGCACTCGGCGTCGCGCTCGTCGTGCTGCTCTTCGCGCACGCCGTGGACCCCGCCGTGCTGCCCGCGATGATTGCCCCTCTGGTGATCCTCCTTCCCGGGGGACTGCTGACGATCGGAGTGATCGAGCTGGCCACCGGGCAGATCATGTCTGGGGCAGCCCGCGTCTCAGCGGGGGCGATGCGGCTGCTCCTGCTGGCAACCGGGATCGTCGCGGCATCCACGCTCGTGGGCATCCCCGCACGCGATCCCGTTGCGGACAACCCGCTCGGTCCGCTTGCGCCATGGATCGCGGTCGCGCTCTTCGGCATCGGCATCACCGTGTACCAGTGCGCGCGCCCGGCATCCGTCGGGTGGATCATCGTGGTCCTGTACGTGGCGTACGGAGCCCAGGTGATCGGAGACGTGCTGTTCGACGGCGTGCTGTCGGCCCTCGTGGGTGCAGCTGCCATGACCCCTGTCGCGGTGATCATCGGGCGGCAGCGCACAGGCCCGCCCGCCGTCGTCAGCTTTCTACCCGCGTTCTGGCTTCTAGTGCCCGGAGCCCTCGGCCTCGTCGGCGTCGCAGGGGTGCTCGAGGGCGATCTGGACGCGACCAGCACGATCGTCACGACCGTCGCCACCATGATCGCCATCGCGCTGGGCGTGCTTCTCGGCCTTGCCCTGTCTGGATCGCTGCGAGGTTTCGCGAATTCGCCCATCGATGACCGCGAGGACTTCGATGACTTCGATGAGCCCGGCGGCACCGCCGAGGACGCCGATCAGCGCGACGCGGGGTCGAAGGAGTCCCAATGACCAGAGTCCACATTCTCGCCACCGGCGGGACGATAGCCGGAACCGGCAGCTCTCAGATCGATCCGGCGTACCGCGCGGGCGGGGTGGGCGTCGAGGCCCTGCTGGACGCCGTGCCCGGGCTGCGAGAAGTGGCCACGATCAGCGGTGAGCAGTTCTCCCAGGTCGGCAGTCAGGACATGGACGATCGTCTCTGGCTGAAACTCGCCGCGCGGGTCAACGCCCTGTTCTCCGCGGATCAGGCGGACGGCGTCGTCATCACCCACGGCACAGACACCGCGGAGGAGACCGGATACTTCCTCCATCTCGTGGTGAAATCCGAGCGGCCCGTGGTGCTCACCGGCTCCATGCGTCCATCGACGGCATTGAGCGCGGATGGCCCGCTCAACCTCTTCAACGCGGTGAGCGTGGCCGCGGACCCACACGCTCGGGGGCTCGGCACGATCATCGCCATCAACGACGACCTCCACAGCGCACGAGACGTGACGAAGTCCAGCACCACGGACGTGCAGACCTTCGTTTCCCCCGGACCTGGCCTGCTGGGCACCGCGAGCTACGGCCGCATCCGCTATTTCCGCCACCCCACCCACCTGCACAGCGCCGGCACCGAGTTCTCGGTCGACCGGATCGATACCCTGCCTCGCGTCGACATCCTCTACGCGCACGCTGACATGCCCGCCGACCTCGTCCGCGCGAGCGTCTCCCTCGGTGCGCAGGGCATCGTCGTTGCGGGAATGGGCAACGGCAACGTCTCCGCCGAGGTGGCCCGGACATTGGCGGATGCCGTGAGCTCAGGGGTGAGCGTGGTGCGTAGCTCGCGCGTCGCAAGCGGAGACGTCGGACGCAACATCGAGGTCGACGACGACGGTCTGGGCCTGGTGGCCTCGGACCAGCTGAACCCGCAGAAGAGCCGCGTGCTCCTGAAGCTGTGCCTCGCGCACGGCCTGCAGGGCGGTGCCATCCAGGACGCGTTCTACCGCTACTGACCGTTCACCCTCGCGCGTGCGCTAGTGGACGATCGCCATCTCGTGCGGTGTGCGGTTGAGCCGCCTCCCGCCCTCCGCGGTCACCGTCACGATGTCCTCGATGCGCACGCCGAACCGCCCCGGGAGGTAGATGCCGGGTTCGATCGAGAAGCACATGCCGGGCTGCAGGGGCTGACGTTCCCCCTCGACCATGTACGGAGGTTCGTGCGTGGTGAGCCCGATGCCGTGGCCGACGCGATGGATGAAGTACTCCCCGTAGCCGGCATCGGCGATCACGGCTCGCGCGGCGCGGTCGATCTCCTGGCACTCCACGCCCGGCCGGACCGCCTCGAATCCCGCCTGCTGGGCGCGCCGCACGATCTCATGCACCTCTCGTTCCTCGTCCGTGGGCTCGCCGACGTGGACCGTGCGGGTGGTGTCCGATCCATAGCCGTGCTTGAGACCGCCGAAGTCGAGCACCACCATGTCGCCGGGCTGGATCACCCGGTCACCCATCTCGTGATGCGGGTTCGCGCCATTGGGACCCGAGCCGACCACGGTGAAGTCGACCTGCGAGTGCCCGAAGCGGCGCAGAAGGGCGGCCAGCTCGGTGCCGATGTCGGTTTCGCGCCGGCCGGCGAAGCGGACCTCGAGGATCTCGCCGTACGCCGCGTCGGCCGCGGCTCCGGCTGCGGCCAGCCGCTCGAGCTCGTCGTCGTCCTTGATCGCGCGCAGCATCGGAAGTGCGGTCGTCATGGAAACGTACGACGTGTCAGGCAGGCGGGCCTGCAGTCCGAGCAGGTGCATCGCCCACGCCGAGTCGGACAACGCGTAGCGCCCCGGACCGAGAAGTCGCGAAGTCGCCTCATACGGGTCGCTGCCGTCCGGCCAATCCGCGAGCCGGAAGACGGAGGCGCCCGCGGTCTCCTCC
This sequence comes from uncultured Actinomycetota bacterium, assembly GCA_963750955.1. GTDB lineage: Bacteria > Actinomycetota > Actinomycetes > Actinomycetales > Microbacteriaceae > Microbacterium. The sequence continues at coordinate 5,526 of CAVVSI010000004.1, read as the reverse complement.
GCATCCGGCCGCTCGAGCCTCGGGACGATCATCGTCGGCTCGCCGTCGACGGGCACGACCAGCATCGTGATGCGTTCGGTGATCGCGACGGGCGCGTACCCGGTGAGGTAGAGCAGGTCGGGTCCGGGGGTGAGCAGCAGTCCGGACAGTTCCGCTTCTGCCGCGGACTGCGCCGCTCGCTGCAGTCTCGCGGCGAAATCCGCTGCAGTGAAAGGGGCAGGTGCGGGCTGTGTCGCGGGATCGGTCATCGAAGCCTCCTCGCCCGAGGCCGCTTCCGAGCGGGAGCGGCGCCGGTCAGGTGGAATCTACTCTTCCTCTGCCCCTCGATCCCAGGGCCTTTCGGCCGAGTGCGGCGCACGAGGCCACGTCCGACGTCACACTTCGGCGCCAGGGCCGTTCAGCGTACGAGGGCTGGTCACCGACGTATTGCGAGCAGTCCGCCCGCGGCGCAGACGCCGGCCATCAGCAAAGCCATCGTCGAGTACGACCCGAGCGCTGCCGCCAGAGCGGCCGCCACTCCGGGGGCCAGCGCAGTGAGCCCAGCGATGGGCGCCGCCAGCACGCCGTTGAGCCGACCGTACGAGTCGGCTCCCCAACGGTCGCTGACCGCCGAAGCCTGGACGAGGGTGAGTGCACCGCGAACGGCTCCGGCGATGATCGCGGCGATGAAGATCGCGCCAGGTCCACTCGCGAGGGCGTAGCCGGTGATCACGGCTGCTCCGACGAGTCCCACCGCGGCCGGGGCGATCCAGGCGACAGCCGAGTGCGGGAGGGCGAGGTAGAGCAGCCGCCCGAGAACCTGGCCGGCTCCGATGAGTCCGAGGACCCACGCCGCAGCCTGAAGATCGAGGCCCTTCTCGACGCCGGCAGGGACGGCGGCCAACGTCACCGCGTAGAGCGAGAACGAGAGCAATGCGAGCGAGAGCGTGAGCATCCAGAAACGCCTGGAGCGCAGCACCCGCCGGGCCGCAACGTCGTTCGACCGTTGTGCTTCCAGATGCGCCCATCGACGTTCGACGGCGAGCGCATAGACGGGTATGACGACCGCGGCGAACACTCCGGCGAGGAGGGCGAAGGTCGTCCGCCACCCGAACTGGGGGAGTAGCCATCCCGTGATCGGGGCGAAGATCGTGGAGGCCGATCCCCCCGCCAGGGTGACGAGCGTGAGCGGACCGCGGCGGCCTGTGCGATACCGGTGGGTGATGACCGTGAACGCCGCCTGGTAGAGCACAGAGGCTTGGGCGGCGCCGCAGACGATCCAGGCGCCGGCGAATGCCCAGATGCCGGGTGAGGCCGCGGCGCCCAGCAGGGCGGACGTGCCGACGAGCGCGCCGCTGACCAGCACTCGGCGAGGATGCCGATCGAGCCATCGCCCGACCGGAATCGCGCAGGCCGCGGAGGTCAGCAGGCCCGCGGTGATGGCGAGAAAGACGGACCGCTCGTCCCAGCCGGTGTCGGCGGCGATGGCGGGAGCGGCGACCAGGACGGCGTAGTAGAGCACGCCCCACGCGACGATCTGCGCGATCGCGAGGGCTGCCAGCCCCGTCCGCGGTCGGGGGTGTGCGGTCATCAGCCGCGTGACGCCGCCGGTTCGGCTGCAGTGACCGGGAACAGGGCGCGGACGAGCACCCAGCCGAGCGCCGCGCCGACCAGCTGGGCGGCGATGAAGGGGAGGACCGAGGAGGGTGCGATGCCGGCGAACGTGTCTGAGAAGGCGCGGCCGATCGTGATCGCGGGGTTGGCGAAGCTCGTGGACGAGGTGAAGAAGTACGCGGCGCCGATGTAGGCACCGACCGCCGGAGCGGCGAGGTGCGAGCGACCCGTCCGGACCAGAGCGAAGATCACCAGCACGAGTCCGGCCGTGGCGACGACCTCTGCGAGCAGGTGCGGCCAGTCGGCGCGATCCTTCGTGCTCCACGCGATGGCGGGCGCTGCGAACATGATGTTTGCGAGGATCGCGCCGGCGATGCATCCGAGAACCTGTGCAGGGATGTATGCCCCCGTGACGGCCGCTCCTTTTCGGTGCAGGAGGGCGTCGACGATGGAGACGACCGGGTTGAAGTGCGCGCCGGACACGGTTTGGAAGACCAGGATCAGGACGCCGAGTCCGAGTGCGGTGGCGAAGGCGTTCTCGAACAGCTGCAGGCCGACATCGGCCGGCGAGAGATTCTGCGCGGCGATGCCCGAGCCGACCACGACTGCGGCCAGCAGGGCGCTGCCGAGGAACTCGCCCGCGAGTGCGCGGGTGGTGTCCGGGCTCACGAGGCGACGAGCAGCTGTGAGACGCGGTCGAGAGCGCCCGGCACGAGCGTGAAGTACGCCCAGGTGCCGCGCTTGCTGCGGGTGAGGAATCCCGCGGTGGTGAGGATCTTCAGGTGGTGTGACACGGTCGGCTGACTGAGCCCGACCGGCTCGATCAGATCGCACACGCACGCCTCGGAGTCCGCCGATGCCGCGACGATCGACAGCAGCCGCAGTCGGGTCGGGTCGGCGAGCGCCTTCATCGTCGTCGCCAGCTGCTCGGCTTCCGCGGCCGAGAGGGGCTCGCGCTGAAGCGGCGTGCAGCATGCGCCGGCGGTGACGTCCGTCACCTCGAGCATCGTGGTCATACATCGATGATAGTCGATATTGACAGATGTCGATAGACCGATGCACAATCAGGTATCGACGTTCATCGATATTCTGTTGGAGGATGCTGTGACCCTGCTTGACCTGACACCCCGCGTCGTGGAAACCGATCGACTGAGCACACTTCCGGTCGCGATCATCGGTGCCGGCCCGATCGGGCTCGCCGCTGCCGCTCACCTGGTCGAACGCGGTATCGACTTCGCGATCTTCGAGGCCGGCGACGAGGCCGCCGCGAGCGTGCGCGAATGGGGCCACACCCGCTTGTTCTCTCCGTGGAAGCATCTCGTGGATCCGGCATCCCGCCGCCTGTTGGAGGCTCAGGGATGGGAGTTGCCCGACCCGGAGCGGGCACCGACCGGCACCGAGCTGGTCGAGCAATACGTTGCCCCGCTGGCCGTCCTCGAGCCGATCGCCTCGCGACTTCGTACCGGGGTCGAAGTGCTCGGCGTGACCCGTGAAGGCATGGACCGCACGCGCACCCGGGCACGCTTCGCCACTCCCTTTGCGCTGCGAGTACGCACCGCCGCCGGAGAGATCGAGGATGTGGCCGCGCGTGCGGTGATAGACGCCTCAGGCACGTATCGATCCCCGAACTCGCTCTCTTCGGGTGGACTCGACCTCCTTGGGATGAGCGAGATCGCCGATCGGGTCACCGCCGCGCTGCCGGACGTGCTCGGTCGGGATCGCGCCCTGTTCGCCGGTCGGCACACCACCGTTGTCGGTGCAGGTCACTCCGCTGCGAACACCCTGCTCGGCCTCGTGGAGCTCGCTCGACAGGAGCCCGGCACCACGGTGACCTGGCTGATCCGCAATGCGCAGGCGGTGCGGGTCTCCTCGTCGGCCGACGACGAGCTCGCCGACCGCGCGCGGCTCGGCAGCCGTGTCGACCAGGCGGTCCGGGATGGACGCATCGCCGTCCTCGACGGGTTCGAGATCATCCGTGCCCGCCGCACCGGCGACACGGTCGAACTCGTCGGCCATCGCCGAGCGGAGGTCGTCACGCACGCCACCGATGTGGTCGTGAACGCGACGGGCTTCCGCCCGGATCTCGACATGCTGCGCGAGATCCGCCTCGAGCTCGACGAGATCGTCGAGGCGCCCAAGCGTCTGGCACCGCTGATCGACCCGAACGTGCACTCGTGCGGAACCGTCGAACCGCACGGGTTCCGCGAACTCACTCACCCCGAGAAGGGATTCTTCGTCGTCGGAATGAAGTCCTACGGACGCGCGCCCACGTTCCTGCTCGCCACGGGATATGAGCAGGTGCGATCGGTGACCGCGTGGCTGGCCGGCGACACGACTTCGGCCGCGAGCGTAGAACTGGTGCTCCCCGCGACCGGAGTGTGCTCCACCGACGCGAGCGACGGGGGCGGATGCTGCTCGTGACGCAGATCCGAAGCATGACGGCCTCCGACTGGCCGGCTGTGGAGAAGATCTATCGACAGGGGATCGAGGAGGGCGAAGCCACCTTCGAAACCGCAGACCCCGACCTGGGAGGTGTTTGACGCGCGGCAAGCTCGACGAACCACGCCTTGTCGCTCTTGACGAGATGGAGCGTCTCGGGGTGGGCTGCCGCCTCGCCCGTCTCAACACGTGCCGCATACCGGGGGGTTATCGAGCACTCCGTATACGTACATCGCGACGGACGCGGCCGAGGGCTGGGTCGGCTGCTGCTGGATGCTTTCGTGACGGCATCCGATGAGCTGGGATTCTGGACGATCCAGTCGAGCATCTTCCCCGAGAACACCGCCAGCCTCCGTGTCCATCAGTCGGCTGGATTCCGCGTGATCGGCATCACGTGAGCGAATCGCGAGGTCGGCGCTTGGCGAGCATGCAGGTCATTGGCGCGACACAGTGCTGATCGAACGGCGCAGCGCCGTGAACGGGACGGACTGAACGCACACTCGGATCGGCGAATAGACTGCGGTCTATGAGTACCGGTACGAGTCCGCATGAGTTGACGGTCCTCGGCGACCCGACCCGTGCGCGGATCGTCCGGCTGATTCGCAATTCGCCCGACGGGCGCGCACTCGTCGGTCGACTTGCCGATGCGCTCGGCCTTCGCCAGCCGACCGTCAGTCACCACATGAAAGCGCTCGCTGCCGACGGCATCGTCCAGCGTCACCCTGAGGGGCGTGTCGTCTGGTATTCACTGGACCCGCGCAACGCCGAGCGCGTCGATGCCCTCCTCGGCGAAGATGCGGCAGGACCGGCAACGGAACCGGATCTGCCGCGAATCGTCGAAGACCTCGCCGAGCGATTTCGCGGCACGTTCAGTGCGGAGACCGTCGACCGTTACGTCGCGGAGAGCCGCGACCTTCTCTCGTCGGATCACGCTGCACCCCTGCTCGGGTCCCGAATCGCGGCGTTCGCCACACTCCGTCTTGACGCGCTCGCCCGGTCCGGGAGGACCAATCGCGCCGTCCCCGAAGTGCTCTTCGTGTGCGTGCAGAATGCCGGGCGGTCGCAGCTCGCCGCCGGCATCCTGAGACAGCTCGCCGGTGATCGCGTGCTCGTCCGCACCGCGGGCTCCGCTCCGGCGGACGCCGTGCGGGCGACGATCGTCACCGCCCTCGACGAGATCGGCGTCCCGCTCGGGGGCGAATTCCCCAAGCCGCTCACGGACGAAGCCGTCCGCGCTGCAGACGTCGTCGTGACCATGGGATGCGGCGACGCCTGCCCCGTCTATCCCGGTCGCCGCTATCTCGACTGGGACATCGAGGATCCCGTCGGCAAGCCCCTGGCCGGTGTCCGCGTCATCCGGAACGACATCGACGAACGTGTTCGAGCGCTCCTCGCCGAGATCCTCCCCGGTTGATCGTTCATACACGCGTAACCACCAACACATAGATATTGGTCTATGCTTTTACCGAAGAAAGCGAGACACGATGACCGATA
>CAVVSI010000003.1:0-16173 GCA_963750955.1 uncultured Actinomycetota bacterium | reverse complement strand
ACTGACCTTCGCAGGGTGGCCCCTTGGGCGTCGGCGACGGGCACCGTGACGTGGTCGAGCGGGTGCACCGCGGCGAGGATCGTCGTGAGGTGCTCGTCGGGGGTGATCATGGCACTCCCGGTGCGACGGCGGCGTCGACGCGGTCAGTGGCAGGGGTGCTTTCAGGCTATCGGCCGGGATGCGGGTCCGAAGGGCGAGGGAACCGCTGCGCGGCGGGGTGCCCGACGAATCGGTCACCGACCTTCGTCCCCCGTGGTCTGCGCGCTATGGTCGGTACACCTCGCTGCAATGACGCCGAGGTGAGGGGAACCGAGGATGACTGACCACACCTACCGAGTGACCGAGATCGTCGGGACTTCGCCCGAAGGGATCAGTTCCGCCATTCGAAGCGCCCTGGAACGCGCGGCCAAGACGTTGCGCAACATCGATTGGTTCGAGGTGGTATCCACCCGCGGTCACGTCGAGGACGGAACGATCCATCACTTCCAGGTCACACTCAAAGTGGGCTTTCGTCTCGAAGTCCCCGAGTAGGCGATTCTCGGCGCGTGTGCTGATGCCGGCGCGTCAAGAAGGCCGTCTGTGATGCCGGCGCTCCGGGCAACGCCGACGTGATCGAGATCGCAGACATGGTGAGCATGCAGGCGGCTCAGCGGCTGATCGGAGTTCCGGACACAGCACCATGGAGACCCGCCCCCATCTTGAATCGGGACTCGATGGCACCGCGCCGGGTCGGGTCGCGTCGCGATTTTCCTCACATCCCGCATACGCGCGGCCCGGCGGGCCGTTCCTTCCCTCCTCTCGCACCCCGGCGTATTGTCGAGCACGTTGGGCCGCTCACAAATGAAGCCCGACATCCCCCCAACAAGGAGTGATGCATGTTTCAAGGACGAAGAGTACGCATCGGAATAGGCGCCACGATCGCCGCGGGAGCGATGATCGCCGTGGGCGTGACCGTGCCGGCGCAGGCCGGCAACGGGACGGACACGACAGCGTTGCGTGCTGCGGTATCGGCCGATGGGATCATCGACCATCTGGAGGCGTTCCAGGCCATCGCCGAGGCGAACGACGGTAATCGAGCCGCCGGGACGTCGGGCCACGAGGCATCCGCCGAGTACGTAGAGGCTCAGCTGCAGGACGCGGGTTACGACCCCTACCGTCAGTACTTCAGCTACGACAAGACCGTCGTGGACACCGCGGTCCTCGCTCAGACCGCGCCGGGAATGGCGGAATACGTGTACAACACGGACTACACCGAGATGGCCTTCTCCTCCGAGGGCGACGTGACCGCTCCCGTTACCGTCGTCGACGTCAACCTCGTCGGCGACCGGGCATCGACGAGCGGATGTGAAGATGCGGATTTCGCCGGATTCCCGGACGGCAACATCGCCCTCATCCAGCGCGGAACCTGCACATTCCGCGAGAAGGCCGACAATGCGCTGGAGGCCGGAGCGGCCGGCGTGATCATCTTCAACCAGGGCAACGTCTCCGAGACCGAGGACCGCGAAGCGCTTCTCTTCGGAACGCTCGACCCGCCGATCTTCCCCCTGCCGGTCGTGGGCACGACCTTCGCCCTCGGTGAAAGCTCGCCACCACCGCCGGCCTCACGATGCGGCTCGCATTCGAGGCGCACGTCGAGACGGTGGAGACGTTCAACGTGCTCGCGGACACGAGCGGACGAACCGACCGCACCGTTGTCGTCGGCGGACACCTCGACAGCGTGGTGGAGGGCCCGGGCATCAACGACAACGGATCCGGCACCGGTGCCATCCTCGAGACGGCCATTCAGATGGCCGCACTGGGGATCGAGCCGGTCAACCGGGTTCGCTTCGCGTTCTGGAGCGGTGAGGAGGACGGGCTCATCGGGTCGGACCACTACGTCGCCCAGCTGACCAAGAAGGAGATCAAGGACCACGCCGTGAATCTGAACTTCGACATGGTCGGCTCGCCGAACTTCGTGCGCTTCGTCTACGACGGCGACGGCGACGCCTTCGGAACCAAGGGCCCGACCGGCTCGACCACGTGTCGAAGAGGTGTTCCTCGACTACTTCGAGTCGCAGGGGCTCGAGACCGAGCCCACGGCGTTCGACGGACGCTCGGACTACTTCGGCTTCATCGAGAACGGCATCCCGGCCGGCGGCCTGTTCACCGGCGCCGAGGACATCAAGACCGCCGAGCAGCAGGCCATCTACGGCGGAACCGCCGGTGTGGCGTACGACGCGTGCTACCACGCGGCCTGCGATGACATCGACAACATCAGTCCGGTGGCGCTCGAGCAGATGGCGGATGCGATCGCTCACGCCACGCTGACGTTCGCCATGACCTCGTCCGCGGTTCCCGGAACAGGCAAGGGCCAGGGCGGCGGAGCCGATGCCATGCAGTACAAGGGCAGCAAGGCGCTGAAGTAACAGGCGCTGGACTGTGGGAGCGGCTCCTCGTCTTCGGGCGGGGAGCCGCTTCTGCGGGTGCCGTGACGCGGACGGCATGAACGCCCCCGGTGGCGGTTCCGGTCGCCGCTCCGCACTCAGGGTCGCCGGCGGGAACGGGAACCCGCGTTGCGGCCTCAGTGCGAACTCGGAATCTCTTCCGGCGCTGTGGCGGCGCTCTGCGTAAAGGCGGCATCGCGCGGTGCGGCAGCGATGACCACGATCGCTTCCACCGCGAGGAGCACCAGGCTGCCGTGAGGCCAGTAGCCGAACATCAGAGTTCCCAGGGCGAGGACCACCAGCGTCATGCCGATCAGGATGCGTACCGCCATCCTCCACCGACGTCCAGCCGTCAGGGCAGCGGGGACTCCGCTCAGGCCGACGGCCACGAGCACGAAGAATTCCCAGCCCCAGACGAAGTGCAGGGGCGCCCTCTCCGACGCGTTCATGTAGCTGAGGGCCGTGATAGGGGCCCCGACAATGATGAGCCAGACCATGACCGCTCCTGCCCACCCGGCTCGCCGGAGGTCGGGGAAGAGCGCGATTCCGATGGCGAGGAAGGCAAAGGCCGCGAGAGCACCGAAGACCTCGTACGGGTTGCTTGCCCACTGCCTCGCGGCGACGTATATCGGGTAGTCGAAGACCCACGCCCATTGCGGAGATCCGAAGGCGGTGGCCGTCAGCGGAAGAGTGAGTCCTGCCCACAGGCCGCCGAACCCAGCAAGCAGCACCCGCCATGGCCTCGAGGCGTCGGCGAAGCGACTGCGGTCGGCGCTCATAGTTGATTTCACCATTGCCTGGCTGCGGGCGGAAGCCAGTTCTTCAGGCACCGACCGATGTCGGTCGACCATTGAATGTCGTAGGTTTGTTCTAAACTCGAAGCATGATCTTGGAGCCCGCCATTGCTCACGAGCCGCAGAGTCCGGACGATGCATGGGCCGCGCTCGACTGGAGCGGTGCGGGGTGCGACGAGCCGGCGGAGGTCGACCGGGCACGAGCACGGGCTGCATTCGACGCCCCCGACACGTTGGACCATCTGATGGAGATCGCCGACATGGTCACCATGCAGGCGGCGCAACGGCTGATCGGTGTGAACGTGCTCCGCCGGGAGGCGCTGGTAGATGCTGCTCGCGTGGGCCGGGTGCTCACCGGAGTGGTGGAGCGGTCGGTGCGGCTAGAGGTCGCGGCTGCGCTGCGGATCACCGAGAACGAAGCCGCCGCGATGCTGGCCAGGGGCGAGGCGCTCGTGGAACGGTACCCGACCGTGCTCGACTCGTTCTCGCGCGCCAGCATGACGGAGCGGCACGCTGAGATATTGGTCGACGCCGTCGAGCTGGTGGAACCGGAGTTCCGGGCGCAGATCGTGCCTGCCGCAATCGAGCTGGCCGAGGCGCAGCCGGTCGGAGCGTTCCGACGCAGATTGCGCGCCTTGATCGAGACGGTGCGTGCCGCGACGCTCGCGGAACGGTGCGGCGAAGCGGTCCAGCGTCGGCGGATGGTGCTCCAGCCGACTGACGACGCGATGACCTGGGTGATGACCCTCATGCCCGCCGTGGAAGCGCAGGCGATCTGGGACCGGGCCACCAGGATCGCGAAGGTGATCCTCGCCCAGGAGGGCGAGACGAGAACCCTGGACCAGATCCGCGCAGACGTCGTCGCGGATCTGCTGATCGAGGGCGACACCACACTGCACCCGGCCGAGGCGCGAGGCATTCGCGCGACGGTCGCGGTGACCGTCCCCGTCCTCGCGCTCCTCGACAGCCCCGCCGTCGGCGAGCCGGCCGTGGTCGAGGGAATCGGACCGGTCCCGGTCGAGCGCGCTCGGGAACTGGCCGGCGGAGCGGAGGGTTGGACGCGGATCCTCACCCACCCGGAGACCGGGATGGTCCTGTCCGTCGGACGCGCGCAGTACCGACCACCGCCGGCCCTCCGCCGGCTTGTGAAGTGGCGAGCCGATCGGTGCATGGCACCCGGATGCGGCATCCCCGCCTCACGTTGCGAAATCGACCACCGGGTCGCATGGGAACAAGGGGGAGAAACCAGACTCGAGAACCTGAACCCGTTCTGCAAGGGGCATCACACGCTCAAGCACCACGGCGGCTGGACGGTTCGAGATGTCGGCGGGAGCTTCGGTGCCGTCGAATGGATCTCTCCGACGGGCCGGCGTTACGTCGTTCAGCCCGAGAGGCGAGTCCCGGTGTTCCGAACGCAGCAGGAGGGCGACCCGCCCCCCTTCTGACGCGCGTTGATCACAGTCACGAAGCCGAACTCGGCAGGATCGACGACAGGGGCGACCAGTACCGCCCCGCTTGCACGCGCGTAGGCTGAAGCCATGGGCCGGATCACCGTCCGGCGCCCCGTGACAAAGCTCACGGTGGGCGCCTCCGCCGTGCGTCGCTCCGACACGCTCGCCGTCGAGGAGCCGCTCGAGATCCGCGTGGGCGGCACGTCGCTGGCGGTCACCATGCGCACGCCCGGCAACGACGTCGAACTCGCCGCCGGCTTTCTCATCTCGGAGGGCGTCATCTCGCGGGGAGACCAGTTCCGCTCCGCGATCCACTGCGGCGGGCCAGGCACCGGAGGACCGATCACGGGCATCTCCGTAGGCGCACCGGCCGACGGCAACACGTACAACGTGCTCGATGTGACGCTCGCGCCCGGGGTGAAGCCTCCCGACCCCGAACTGGCCCGCGCCTTCTACACGACGAGCTCGTGCGGCCTCTGCGGCAAAGCCTCGATCGACGCGGTCGAGACCGTGTCGGCCTACGACGTCGCCGCCGACACCGCGACGGTGGATGCCGCCACCCTCGCCGGCTTTCCAGAGGCGCTCCGAGCGCAGCAGGCGGTGTTCGACAAGACCGGAGGCCTGCACGCCGCGGCGCTGTTCGACGCCGCGACCGGTCAGCTGCTCGTCCTTCGTGAGGACGTGGGACGCCACAACGCCGTCGACAAGGTCGTCGGCTGGGCAGTGCTGAACGACCGCCTGCCGCTGCGGGGCTTCGTGCTGCAGGTGTCGGGCCGCGCGAGCTTCGAACTGGTGCAGAAAGCCGTGATGGCCGGCATCCCGATCCTCGCAGCCGTCTCCGCGCCCTCGTCGCTGGCCGTCGAACTCGCCGCGTCGTCGGGACTCACACTCGTCGGCTTCCTTCGCGGCCGGTCGATGAACATCTACACGCGTGACGAACGCATCGTCGACCGCCCCTCCGTCGATGGCACGGAATCTCCAAGCCTCCAGACGGCGCGGTCCTAGACTTTTCGGATGCCGCACATCCGTCCGTTCCGCGCCGGAGACGAGGCCGCCGTCGCGGAGATCTGCCTCAGAACAGCGGATGCCGGCGCCGACGCGACCGGCATCTTCGATGACGATGCGATCTGGGCCGAGGTCTTCGTGCTGCCCTACGTGCACCGGCATCCGGACCTCGCCTTCGTGGTCGAGACCGACGATGGCCGCGTCGCCGGCTACATCGTCAGCGCCCCCGACACGGGCGCGTTCGAGCAGTGGTTCCACGACGAATGGTGGCCCGAGCGCGGTGTGGAATGGCCGCGCCCGGATGTCGAGCGCACCCGTCAGGACGGCACGCTGATCTACGCGTACTCGCGGCGCCGCGGCGCGGAGCCCTACGGCGACGCCTATCCTGCACATCTGCACATCGACTTGCTGCCTGAACTCCAGGGGCAGGGCTGGGGGCGACGTCTCATCGAGATCCTCATCGAGAGGCTGCGTGAGCGCGGCGTTCCTGGTCTGCACCTGACGGCATCCGCGGACAACGCCGGAGCGCTCGCCTTCTATCCCCGCGTCGGCTTCACCCCACTGCCCTCCCATCCGGGCGTGCAAGTGTTCGGGCGGGATCTTTCCGGCAACGGCCCGACCCTTCGCAGCCGGGCGTAGCCTGGCGAGGATGGACGATCTGACTGCGCCCACCGGGCGGGAGGAAGCGCTGCGCGCGCGCCCGCGCACCGATGGCACCGCCCCGCTCGCCCTCGTGCTGGGCGCCACCGGCTATCTCGGCGGGCGCCTCGTGCCGCGCCTGCTGAACGGCGGGTACCGCGTTCGCGTGCTGGCCCGCGATGCGCGCCGCGTCGCGGCGTTCGACTGGGGCGGCAGAGTCGAAGTCGTCGAGGGCGATGCGACCGACACCGCGGCCGTCGGCGACGCTGTCCGCGACGTCGACGTGCTCTACTACCTCGTGCATTCGATGGGTGCCGGCAAGGGCTTCGAGAGCGCGGACAGAGCAGCCGCGACGACCGTCGCCGAGGCTGCAGCCGCAGCCTCCGTTGGAAGGATCGTGTACCTCGGCGGGCTGCACCCGGAAGACGCCGAACTGTCGCCGCACCTGCGCTCGCGCGTCGAAGTGGGGCAGATCCTGCTCGACAGCGGGGTGCCCACGCTCGTGCTTCAGGCCGGCGTCGTGATCGGATCGGGCTCCGCGTCGTTCGAGATGGTGCGCCACCTCACCGAGGTGCTGCCGTACATGCCCGCACCGAAGTGGGTGCGCAACCGGATCCAGCCGATCGCCGTGCGAGATGTGCTGCACTACCTGCTGGGCGCGGCGCGCGTCGACCGCGGCGTGAACCGTGCGGTCGACATCGGCGGGCTCGACGTGCTGCGCTACGGGCAGATGATGAACGGGTACGCGGTGGAAGCCGGCCTCAAGCAGCGCGGGATCGCTGCGCTGCCGGTGCTCACCCCGCGCCTCGCGTCGCATTGGGTGAATCTCGTGACGCCCATCCCGCGGCGAGTGGCGATGCCGCTCGTCGAGTCGCTGCAGAACGAGTGCATCGTGAAGAACCGCGACGTCGACGCGCTGATCCCGCGGCCGGAGGAAGGGCTCACTTCCTACCGGCGGGCCGTCGAGCTCGCGCTGGGCAAGGTCAAGCTCGACGCGATCGAGACCAGTTGGCAGGACGGCGAGGTGCTCGGAGTGCCGAGCGACCCCCTGCCCAACGACCCGGACTGGGCGGGCAAGACCGTCTTCACCGATCGGCGCACGGCGACCACCGACGCGTCGCCGGAGGCGCTCTGGCGTGTGATCCAGGGCATCGGCGGAGAGCGTGGGTGGTACTCCAACCCGCTTCTCTGGGCGATCCGTGGATGGGCCGACAAGGTCGTCGGCGGCGTGGGACTGCGCCGGGGGCGCCGGCACCGCGATCGGCTCCTCGTGGGCGACGCGGTCGACTTCTGGCGCGTCGAGGCGATCGAGCCGGGTGCACTGCTGCGCCTGCGCGCCGAGATGAAGGTGCCCGGGCTCGCGTGGCTCGAGATGCGGGTCAGCCCCGAGGGTCGTGGGGCGAAGTACGACCAGCGCGCGGTGTTCTTCCCACGCGGCTTGGCCGGTCGCCTGTACTGGCTCGCGGTCCTGCCGTTCCACGGGTTCATCTTCGCGGGCATGGCCGCGCGCATCACCGCTGCGGCGGAGACCACGGATCCCGACGCCGCGGTGACGGCGGATGCCGATATCGCGGTGAGCACGGATGCCGACGCCGCGGTGAGCACGGATGCCGACGCCGCGGTGACCACGCCGGCCTGACCCGCCTCAGGCAGCCATTCGCCCGCGCACGAGCCGAACCTCGCGGTCGATCATGCCGGCGGGCACCGTGACGTGGGAGATCAGCACCACCGCCTGATCGGGCCCCACCGCCGACAGCAGGTCACGCAGAAGCAGGTCGGATGCCGCGGGGTCCACGCCAGCGGTCGGCTCGTCCAGCACCAGCACCGGAAAGCCCCGGAGAAGCGCGCGGGCGAGCGCGATGCGCTGCGCCTGGCCGCCGGAGATCAGCGCTCCGCGCTCGCCCACCCGCGCGTCGAGGCCGCCGCGACGGCGCACCCAGTCGCCGAGACCCACGCGGTCCAGTACCGCGAGGATTTCGGCATCCGTCGCCGTGTCCTTCGCGAAGAGGAGGTTCTGGCGGATGTCCTCGTCGAAGAGCATCGGCCGCTGCTCGCACAGCCCGATCGTCAGCCGCACGTCGTCCCCGGCGAGGTCCCGCACCGGCACGCCGCCGATCGTGAACGATCCGTCGACCTCGAGGAAGCGCACCAGCGCGTGCGCGAGCGTCGTCTTGCCCGCGCCACTCGACCCCACCACGAGCACCCGCTCGCCCGGCCTCACGTCGAGGTCGATCCCTTGCAGGGAATCGGCATCGGCGCCCGGCCACCGCGCCGAAACCCCCCGAAGCCGGACTCCGGATTGCACCGGCGGCGCGACACCGGTCGGCGGCATGGTCTCGGGGACCAGTCCGTCCGGGAGCTGCTCGGGCAGCGTCTCGGCGATCCGCGTCGCGCTCGCGCGCACCTGGCGCCACGCGGATGCGGCGAGCGGGACCGACCCGAACACCTCGAACACGGCCATCGGCACCAGCACCGCCACCGCGAACCAGGGTGCGCCCACGGCGCCGTCCGCGGTGAGCGGCGCGGTCACCAAGAGCGCCGCGATCGACGCGACACCGGCGAGCAGCGACACGACGGCGGCGGTGCCGGCCTGCGCGAGCGCCCGCCGCATGACTGCTCGCCGCAGAGCGGCATCTGCTTCGCGGATGCGCTCGCGTGCAGCATCCTCCGCCCCGAAGGCGATCAGCACGTCCAGGCTGCCGAGGTGGTCGAGGACCGCATCGGCCAGCCGCGCGCGCAGCGGCGCGAGCTCGCGCTCCGCCCGGGCGCCGGCCGCCCAGCCCCACAGCGCCGCGGCGATGCCGGCCGCGATGAGACATCCGAGCAGCGTGAGGGCGGCGGGCCACGAGACGAACGCCATGAAGGCGACGGAAGCCGCAGCCACGAGCGCCGATGCGACGAGTGGCTGCACGACGCGCAGCGGGAGGTTCTGCAGCTCGTCCACGTCGTCCACGAGAGCGCCGAGGGTCGAGCCGCGGCGCGTGCCGCCGAGCCCATCGGGAGCGAGCGGGATCAGCCGGCGCACCAGGGCGGACCGGGTCGTGGCGAGCTGATGAAGTGCCGCATCGTGGCCCGCCAGCCGCTCGACGTAACGGAAGGTCGCCCGCGTGAGGGCGAACAGGCGCACCCCGACGACCGCAGCCGAGAGGTAGAGGATGAGCGGCTGCTCGCTCGCCCGGACAATGAGCCACGCACTCACCGCCAGGAGGGCGACCGCGGACCCTTCGGACAGGAGTCCCGCAGCCGCGCCCGGCCAGAAGCGGCGCAGCGGAGGCATCGCGTCGCGCAGCACCTCGCGTGCGGTCAGTCCGGTGCTCATACCCGCACCTCCCGAGGGTCGAGGCGCACGACGGCGTCGGCGATCGCGCGCGCGGTGGTGCGGTGCGAGACCAGCAGGACGGTCGCGCCCCGGTCGGCGAGGCCGCGGAGACTGGTCCACAGCGCCGCCTCGGTGGCGGGGTCCAGTGCCGCACTCGGCTCGTCGAGCGCGATCACGTCGGCCCGGCCGGCGAGGTGGCGGTGGATCGCGCGGGCGACCGCGACACGCTGCGCCTGTCCGCCCGACAGCCCGGCACCCTGCACGCCGAGGACCTGCCCCGGATCGAGGTCGTCCGCCGCCGCCAGACGCAGCGCCGCGGTCACGAGCTCGGGCCGGGGCGCATGATCGCCGAGGGCGACGTTCCCGCCGATCGTGCCGGCGATCAGACCCGGCTGCTGCCCTGCCCACGCGAGCCACTCGGACGGCGCGAGCGAGGCGATCGGGACCCCTCCGTACTCGGCCGTCCCGGTCCATGCGGCCGCACCCCGCAGAGCCGCGAAGACGCTCGACTTGCCGGCCCCGCTCGGTCCTTCGACGAGGGTCACCGTGCCGGGGCGGGCGACGAGCGATACGGGCGGCAGATCCTCCTCGCCGTATCGGACGACGAGGTCGCGCAGAACGAGATCGCCCCGCGGGGCCGCGGCATCCGCTCGCTCGTGCGGCGCGACGGTGCGCGCAGCGTCGAGCACGGCGAAGAGGTCATCGGTCGCCGCGACGCCTTCGGCGGCCGCATGGAACTGCACGCCGACCTGGCGCAGCGGCAGGTACGCCTCGGGTGCCAGCAGCAGCACGAACAGCCCGACCGCGAGCGAGAGCGAGCCGTCCAGCAGTCGGAATCCGATCGAGACGGCGATGATCGCGATCGAGATGCTCGCGAGGAACTCGAGGGCGAAACCCGACATGAACGAGATGCGCAGCACGCGCATCGTCTCTCGCCGGTAGTCGTCGGTCACGCGCTCGATGGATGCCGCTGCCCGACCCTGCCGGCCGAAGACCTTGAGCGTGCTGAGCCCGTGCACCGTGTCGGAGAACCGTGCCGCGAGATGTGTGAGCGTCTGCCACTGCCTCTTCTGCACAGAGCGGGTGGCGAGTCCGATCAGCACCATGAAGATGGGGATGAGCGGGAGGGTCAGCAGCACCGTCAGGCCGCTGATCCAGTCCTGCCACCACATCACGAGCACGATCAGGGGTGTCGCGATCACGGTCAGCACGAGCTGAGGAAGGTAGCGCCCGAAATAGGCGTCGAGGGCGTCGAGTCCGCGACCCGCGGTCATCGCGAGCTGAGCGGAATTGCGGGTCGACAGCCAGCCCGGTCCGAGCTGCCCGACGGCGTCGGCGAACCCTGCGCGCAGCTCCGCTTCGACACGGGCGGCCGCCCGTGCGCTCGCCCACTCGCGCAGCCAGAGCAGCGCCGCGCGCGCGGCGAACGCCCCCGTCAGCAGCGCGAGCGTCAGCCCGAGCGCAGATGGCGGCATCCCGTCGATCACGCCGGTGATCGCGGTCGTCAGCAGCCACGCGATGGCCACGATCACCGCGGTCTGAGCGAGGCCGATGGCCGCGATCAGTGCGAAGAAGGCACGTGAGGCGCGCGCGTAGCGCAGGAGCCGCGGATCCACCGGGCGCATCCGCTCACGCGCGGACGCGACATCCGTAGGGGTCATCACAGCGCTTCCGACCCTCTCTCCGCCGCTGCGGGCCGGACGGGATGCCGCGCTCAATGCGCCGCGACGGCGGCGGCTCTCTCGATCCGCGACCGGGTGACGCGCTTGCGGAACACCCAGTAGGTCCACGCCTGATACGCGAGCACGAGCGGGAGGAAGACGACCGCGGCCCAGGTCATGATCGTGAGCGTGTAGTCGGTGCTCGAGGCGTTCTCGATCGTGAGGCTGTTCGCGATGTCGGTCGAGGACGGCATCACGTACGGGAACAGCGCGAACCAGAGGGTGAGCACGGCCGCGACGATCGTGGCGGCGCCGAATCCGAACGCCCAGCCCTCGCGATCCCGCATGTTGAAGATGAGCGACATGATGAGCGTCACCGCCGCGATGCCCGCCCCGGCGATCACGAACGCCATCAGCGGCGCGCCGTGGCCGGCGGCGATGAAGATCGTCCACACCAGGAAGGCGGCCGCCACGACCACCGTCAGAACGCCCGCGCGCCGAGCGAGGCGCCGAGCGTCCTGATGCACCTGCCCGTCGGTCTTGAGCGCGACGAAGTAGACGCCATGGGTGAAGAACAGCATCAGGGTGGTGAGTCCGCCGAGGAGGCCGTAGGGGTTCAGCAGCGTCAGGAGCGACCCGGTGAACTCGTGGTCGGCATCGAGGGGCACGCCCTGCACGATGTTGGCCACCGCGACCCCCCACAGCAGCGCGGGCACCGCCGATCCGACGACGATCATCGCGTCGAAGCCCCGCTTCCACTTCAGGCTGTCGCGCTGATGTCGGTACTCGAACGACACGCCGCGCAGGATCAGCGCGAGCAGGATCAGCAGCAGGGCCAGGTAGAAGCCGCTGAAGAGGGTCGCATACCACTCCGGGAACGCAGCGAACAGGCAGGCGCCGGCCACGATGATCCACGTCTCGTTGAGGTCCCAGACTGGGCCGATCGTGTTGATGATCTGGCGGCGGCTGATGTCGTCCTTGCCGAGGAAGGGCAGCGACATGCCCACGCCGAAGTCGAACCCGTCCAGCACGAAGTAGCCGACGAACAGGAATCCGACGATCCAGAACCAGAGGTAGGCGAGATCCATGGCGTGTCCTCGGGATTCCTAATAGACCGTCGTGGGGGTGTCTTCGAGCGCGGGCGGCGCGGCCTCGTCGCTGCCCGGCTCGGGCACCGGATCCGGTCCGCGGTGCGCGGTCTTCATGATCAGTCCGACCTCGACGACCGCGAGCGCGGCGTAGATCGCAGTGAAGGCGACGAGCGAGATCAGCACGGTCCAGCCCGGCACGGTGGGTGAGACCCCGTCTTCCGTGAGCATGAGGCTGAACACGATCCAGGGCTGGCGGCCCATCTCGGTGAAGATCCAGCCCACGAGGATCGCCACGAGGGATGCCGGCCACGCCCAGATCGCGAGGCGCCATGCCCAGACCGGAACCTCGCGCGTGGCCTTCCGGCGCGTGAGCCAGAGCCCCACGACGGCGGTGAGTGCCGCAATGCCGCCGAGGCCGATCATCCAGCGGAACGCCCAGTACGTGATCCACAGGATCGGCGCGAAGTTGCCGTCGACCTGATCGGCGAACTGCGGGAACAGCTCGGTCGCATACAGCGCGTTCAAATCGTTGATGCCTTCGACGCAGCCGTCCAGCGAATGAGTGGAGAGGAAGGCCAGAAGGTAGGGGACGCGGATCGAGAACAGCTCGCTCGTGCCGTCCGGTGTGCCCAGCGTGAAGAGCGAGAACGATGCGTCCGCGCCGCAGGCGCTGTCGAACATCGCCTCAGCGGCAGCCATCTTCATCGGCTGCGTCTGGACCATCACCAGACTCAGCTGGTCGCCCGACAGGGCTACGCCGGCGAATGCGATGATCATGCCCCACAGGCCGTAGCGCAGCGACGACCGCATCATGTCGACGTTCCGGCGGCGCACCAGGTGCCAGGCGGAGATCGAGATGATGACGCCCGCGGTCATCATGAACGCGGCGAAGAGCGTGTGCGGAAGCGCCGCGAGCGCCACCGGATTGGTCAGCACCGCCAAGAAGTCGGTCATCTCGGCGCGCCGGCCGTCCTCGGCCATCCGGAACCCCACCGGGTTCTGCATGAACGCGTTCGCGGCGAGGATGAAGTAGGCAGAGAACCAGGCCCCGACGGTGGCGATCCAGATGCTGGCGAGGTGCAGCGCCTTGGGCAGCTTGTCCCACCCGAAGATCCACAGGCCGATGAACGTCGCCTCGAAGAAGAAGGCCATGAGACCCTCGAAGGCGAGCGGCGCGCCGAACACATCGCCCACGAAGCGCGAGTACGCCGACCAGTTCATGCCGAACTGGAACTCCTGCACGATGCCGGTCACGACGCCCATGGCGAAGTTGATCAGGAAGATCTTGCCGAAGAACCGGGTGAGGTGAAGCCACTTCAGCTTGCCGGTGCGGTACCAGGCGGTCTGGAAGATCGCGACGGTCAGGGCCATGCCCAGCGTGAGCGGCACGAACAGGAAGTGGTACAGCGTCGTCAGGCCGAACTGCCAGCGTGCCAGCAGCAACGGGTCGAGGAGATCCATCCGCTCACCTTTCCGGATACCTGGTGGCCACGGTACACAGGGCGGTGAGGGCATGTCAGGTCACCGGCCGTGCAAAATGCCCGTGGGCGAGCGGTCAGGCGAGGGAGAGCTCCACGACGCAGTCGGTCGGCTGCTCGGAGGAGCGGACGCACATCGCCTGCAGAGGCCCGCCGGCCTCGGTCAGCACCGCCTGCATGAGACCCAGGTGGACGGCGCAGAGAGTCGGCCTGTGCTCGGCCTGGCTGGCGGCGTGCGGGCACGGCGAGAGGTCGATCGTGAGGTCGGACTCGTCCACGATCGGGTCGAGACCCGAGTCGGACAGGTGCTCGACGATCGCGTCCAGCTGGTGTGTGGCCGGCCGGCCGATGCTCTCGACGCTCCGACCCGTCCAGGGCATGACCCGTCGCATGATGTCACCCCGGTCAGCGGCATCCCGCACCTTGCGCCGCGCGATCGGACTCGACGCGTCGTGGTCGCCGGTCGCCGCCGAATACTGTGTGCGCGGGCGCCCGCGCGTCGTGCGGTGCTCGGTGCTGCGGATGACGTAGCCCCCCTCGGTGAGGCGCTGCAGATGCTCGCGCACCGTGTTGGCGTGCAGCCCGGTCGCGGCCGTCAGCTCGGCGATCGTGCGCTCGGGGCGCGACTGCACGAGCGCGAGGATCTCGACGCGAGAGAAGCTCGAGATCGCGCTGTAGCCGGCGCGGGCCGTCGTCATGCGTCCATTATCCCGTGTCCGCGGTGAGGTCCCGGACCCGCCGCCGCTCGCGCAGAGTCTGCGCGTGCTCTCCGCGGATCAGCTGGTCGTCGTCCTGCCAGGCGCCGTCCTCGCGCCATCCGTGACGCTCGTAGAAGGATGCCGCCCGCTCGTTGCCCTCGAGCACCCACAGGTGCGCACGGGTGAAGCCCGCGGCGCGCAGTCGCGCTTCGGCCTCCGCCATCAGCGCATGACCCACACCGGCCGACCAGAACAGCGGAAGGGCGTAGATCGCGAACACCTGCCCGTCGTCGGGAAGATCCGCGTCGATCGACGGGCCGAACAGCGCCCACCCCGCCGGCTCTCCGTCCACTTCCGCGAGCAGCTCGCCGCCGCGCGGATCGCCGTGGAACTCGTCCCATCGCTCAACACGGAGGCGCGCCTCACGATCGATGTCCAGCCGGTCGAGCGCTTCCTGGGCGATCAGGCCCGCGTACGCCCGTCGCCATGACTCGATGCGCACGGTCGCGATCGCGCGCGCATCGTCCGGCGTGGTGCCCCGGGTCGTGACGGCCATGGGTCCGACGCTACCGGGCCGATCCGCTCTGGTTCAGCCCGGCGATCGCCGCTATCGTGGGCGGGACCGGCTGGCAGAAGGGAGTGATCATCATGGCTGACATCGCCGTGCGCCTTTCCCACTCCCTCATCCACGAGGCCGCCCGCTGATCCGCAGGGGCGACCTCCCACCCCGGAGTTCACCTCATGCCCATCGAACCACCCGCGCGCTTCCGCGCTGTCGACCTCGACCTGACCCTCCCGCCCGACCCGGACGAACCGGGACCGGGCGAGCGATGGTCCACGTGGCCGCAGACCACTCCGTCCGAGCGCGGTCCGCAGACTCACCCGGACTGGCTCGTCACCGCAGCCGCCGCCTATGACACCGAGCTGGGAATCGTGAAGACCGGGAAGGAGGCCGATGTCTTCCTTCTGGAGCGGGCGATCCCCGGTTCGGACGGATGCCTGCTGGCGGCCAAGCGGTATCGCACGTCGCAGCACAGCGACTTCCACCGCGAGGGCCGGTACGAGGAAGGTCGGCGCATGCGCCGTTCGCGCGACGCCCGCGCGGCCGCCCGCAAGTCCACCTACGGCCGCATGATCTCCGCCGGCCACTGGGCGACGAGCGAGTTCGACGCACTCTGCCGGGCGTGGGATGCCGGCATCCCGGTGCCCTATCCCGTCCAGCTGAGCGGCACGGAGCTGCTCATGGAGTTCATCGGCGAGGGTCGGTCGGCGTCGCCGCGGCTCGCCCAGACGCGCCTCCGTGGAAGCGAGCTCGACGGCGTCTACCGACAGGTCATCGAGGTCCTGGTCTCGTTCGCGAGAGCGGGGTTCGCTCACGGTGATCTGTCGGCTTACAACCTGCTTCTCGCCGGTGATCGAGTCGTGGTCATCGACTTGCCGCAGATCGTGGATCTGGCCGCGAATCCGCATGCGCTGGACTTCCTGCATCGCGACGTCGTCAACGTGTGCACGTGGTTCGCCCGTCGCGGGAAGGATGCCGACGCCGAGGAGGTCTTCGCAGAGGTGATCGCCCAGCTCTGGTGAGGCTGTTGTGCGAACCATCCGAAAGCCTCT
>CAVVSI010000002.1:0-109110 GCA_963750955.1 uncultured Actinomycetota bacterium | reverse complement strand
AGCCCACCGTTTTTTTCGTCTGCGTCCACAATGCGGGACGTTCGCAGATGGCCGCCGGATTCCTCCGCGAGCTCGGGGGCGGCGATATCGACGTGCTCTCTGCCGGGTCTGCGCCGAAGGATCAGATCAACCCGATCGCGATCGAGGCGATGGCCGAGGAGGGCATCGACATCGCCGACAACACCCCGAAGGTGCTGACCGTGGCCGCGGTCAAAGAGTCCGACGTGGTGATCACGATGGGCTGCGGCGACGTGTGCCCGATCTTTCCGGGAAAGCGCTACGAGGACTGGGTGCTGGACGACCCAGCAGGACAGGGCATCGAGGCCGTCCGCCCTATCCGCGACGAGATCCGCCGCCGGGTGCAGTCTCTGGTCGACGATCTGCTCCCCGAGCGGGTCGGCGCATGACAGTCGGCAGGGGGCAGGAGGCTTTGCTGTCACCCGACTCGGTCCTGCATCGCGCTGCAGAACGGCTGGCGCAGCAGTTCGCGGGGATGGTCAGCGAGGAGACTGTGGAGCGCGTCGTCTTCGAGTCCTACACAGCTCTCGCGCGGACTGCTGCCGTCTCCACCCATCTGCCGTCGCTCGCCGAGAAGTTCGCTCGCGACCGCCTCACCGCACTCGCCCAGTCCCGTGGCTACATCGCGAAGCCCGTTCCCGAGGTGCTGTATGTCTGTGTTCAGAACTCTGGACGCTCACAGATGGCCGCCGCGCTGACGCGCCACCTCGCGGGTGACCGAGTCCACGTCCGCTCCGCCGGCTCCCAGCCTGGAGAGGGAATCCTTCCTTCGGTCGTGAGTGCTCGCCGAACTCGGCATCGACGTGGCGGAGGAGTTCCCCAAGCCTCTGACCGACGATGTCGTGCGTGCCGCACATGCGGTCGTCACGATGGGATGCGGCGACGCCTGCCCTCTGTACCCGGGCAAGCGATACCTCGACTGGGAGCTCGCAGATCCTGCGGATCTCACGCTCGACGGTGTTCGCGCCGTCCGCGATGACGTGCGGGCACGAGTGGAGCACTTGCTCGCCGAACTCGTCCCGGCCGCAACGCGAACCTAGCGGGCTTCCTCGTACGCGCGCTTGACCCATCCGATCAGCTCGCGATCGACGTCCTTGACCATTCGAAGCTCGACGTGATGCATCCATGTCGATTCGGATGGGTGCGCGACCTCCTTGAATCGAGAGGAGGTCAGGTGCTCTCGGAGGGGGATGGACAGCACGACCGGCACGTCACTATGCACGTACCGATGGGGAGCCCACGCGTACGCGAATCCGCGGCGCGCCCGGAATGCCACCTGGCTCTTGGACACCACAACTCTTACGCCCTCGAGCGGAACGACCGAACGGGCGATCGCGCGGTAGATCGCAACGGCCTTCTCGTCGTCGGCGAAGAACTCTTCGCCTGCAACCGCAGCCATGGCGCGACACTGTGGGTGCGGGTCAGGCTGGTGACTGCGAGCGGTCGCGCCCAGGTCGTCAGCGATCGAGTTCGCCCAAGCGTCGATCGCATCCCATTCCCGGAAGTCGCCCTCGGGCATGATGTCGCGGATCGCGGGCATCCACGCGACGATCCGGTCGGCTCCGCGGATCTTCTCGTGGTGGTAGGCACCGCGGAAGACCTGAGTGCCCTTCGGATGCAGAAGGTCAGCGAAGTCGGAGAACTGTTTCGGTTCCGTGCCTTTGAGAACGTCCTGCCCGTCCCTGTCGACCGTCTCGGTGCCGAGAGGGCCGCTGCTGAACAGCCAGGTCGGGCGGGCCGAGAGCACCGGGGGCATTGTCTCTGACGAACTTCCGAGCGTCCTTCCGCCAGTTGAACGCATAGGTCGCTGATCCCACGACGAACGCGTCGTACCCGGCCAGGTCGCGCACTGCGCCACAGCGCTCCACGTCCGCCTCGAATCCTCGTTGCCGTAACGCCTCGCCTATGCGATCGGCGATCCCCTGAGTGGCGCCGTATTTGTTTTTGTAGGCGACGAGCACTTTCATGGTGTACCTCCCTGGCCACGGTCCTCTGGGCCTCGACGGGGGCGCCTGTCTGCGGGATGACGCGTGCGGGTTTGTTGATCAGCAGGTCGGGCCGTCGCGACCCGACCCTCAGTCTCCGCGGCGACGGGAGCCGGTTGCAGGGCCGAAGGTCCCGTCCTGCCCGACATGATTTGCGGGGGGACTTTCGCCTCTGCTGATCTCGGCGGCAGAACGCGACAATCGGGCTCGCCAGGGTCTCGCCAGTCGGCCGCATTCTTCAGATGATGCGGATGCGGGACCGTGAATGTTGTGGAGGTCTCGTGCAGGCGCCCATCGTCACACTCACCATGAATCCCGCGCTGGATGTCTCGAGCGAGGTGGACTGCGTCCTGCCGGAACGCAAACTGCGTTGCGGGCCCAGCGCTCTGCACGCGGGAGGCGGAGGAGTCAATGTCACCGGCGCGATCCACAATCTCGGCGGGAGCTCCATCGCGGTGTTTCCCGCAGGGGGCCCCGACGGCGAGGTCTTTCGGACGCTCGCAGAAGGGTCCGGGGTGCACGGCAAGGTCATCGCGATCGCTGGGAACACACGCGAGAACTTCACGGTCTCCGAGGCGTCCACGGGTCAGCAGTACCGGTTCGTCCTACCTGGACCCACTCTGCGCGAACCGGAGTGGCGAGCGTGTCTGTCGGTCGTGGCCGATCATCTGCCCAGGGGAGGGTTCCTGATCGCCAGCGGCAGTCTGCCACCCGGTGTGCCGTCCGACTTCTATGCCCAGCTCGCACGTGTCGCGGCCGATCAGGATGTTCGTGTGGTCGTCGACGCTTCCGGACCGCTGCTGGCTGCCGCGCTCTCAGAGAGCATCTTCCTCATCAAGCCCAGCAAGGACGAGCTCGCTGGGCTCTTGGGAGTCGATCGGGAGTTGGAGCCCGAAGAACTCGTGGACGCGGCGCGCTCGATCGCGTGCGGGAGGGTCGCGCTGAGGTGGTTGCTCTCACCCTCGGAGCCGGCGGAGGCCTGCTGATCTCCGAGTCCGGCGTGCTGCGCCTTCCGACTCCCCAGGTGCCGGTTGTCGAGCACGGTCGGTGCGGGCGATGCCTTCCTCGGCGCGCTCGTGCTGAGACTCGCTGAGGGCGCGCCAGTGACAACGGCATTTCGAACCGCGATCGCAGCCGGCACCGCCACGGCCATGATGCCTGCAACAGAACTCTGTCGTGCTGAGGACGTCGCACGGCTTGAGCATCAACTTCCTTCGGCGCCGTACGGAACGTTCTAGATACCCCGGGGGGTATGCTATTCTGTTGGCAACGAACCGGAAAGGTGTCAGTCATGTGCAGTCGAGTGACCTGCGAAGTATGCGGCAAGGCGACCTGGGAGGGCTGCGGCCAGCATGTGGAGGATGCCCTTCGCGGCGTTCCCGACGAGCAGCGCTGCGCGGGCCACAGCCATGTCGCGGCTTAGTCGTCTGCCGTACTGCGATTTCGGGGACGCCGTACGCGCTGGGGCTGCCCGCGCGAGGCAGGAAGCGGAGGGCGAGCAATGAGAATCGTGGTCGTCGGCGGAGTAGCCGGAGGAATGAGCTGCGCGGCACGCGCCCGTCGCCTTGACGAATCGGCCGAGATCATCGTGCTCGAGCGGGGTTCTCACGTCTCGTTCGCGAACTGCGGGCTGCCGTACTTCGTCGGCGGTGAGATCACCGATCCGCGCGCACTTCTCGTGCAGACGCCCGAATCGCTGCGCGCAGCGCTGGCGCTTGATGTGCGGCCCGGAAACGAAGTGATCTCGGTCGACGGCGATGCGCACACGGTTACGGTCCGATCGGCAGACGGACTTGAGCAGATCGCCTACGACGCGCTCGTGCTTTCGCCGGGTGCCTCGGCGTTCATTCCGCCGATCCCGGGCGTGGAATCGCCCAGGGTGCGCACCCTGCGAACCGTCGAGGATGCACTCGCCCTTCGCGAGAAGGTCACCGCGGGCGCTCGCCGCGCGGTCGTCCTCGGTGCGGGATTCATCGGGATCGAAGCGGCCGAAGCGCTGGCGGCGCAGGGCCTCGACGTCTCGGTCGTCGAGCTGGCGCCGCATCCGCTGCCGCCGGTCGAGCCCGAACTGGCCTGGCTGGTGTCCGAAGAACTGCGCGCACTCGGAATCGATTTGCGTGTCGGTGTGGCGGCGACATCGATCCATCACGGACCGGATGCCGACACCGTGGTGCTCGCCGACGGCACGGACCTCGCGGCTGACCTGATCGTGATGTCTGTGGGTGTGCGCCCCGACACCGGGATCTTCGAGGAGGCCGGGGTCGCCTGCGAGCGTGGAGCGATGATCGTCGACAGCCACGGTCGCACGAGCGTCCCGGGCATCTGGGCGGTCGGCGACGCGACACTGAGCGTCGACTCGGTCACCGGTGTTCGACGCCCCGTTGCTCTCGCCGGGCCCGCGAACCGCGCCGGCCGACTCGTCGCCGACGACATCATCCGGCCGGAGACTGCGCGCGAGATCCCCCAGCCCGTCGGAACGGCAATCGTGCGAGTCGGGTCGCTGACCGCGGCGCTCACGGGAGCGAACCGGATGGCGCTCGACGGGGCCGGCATCAGCTACCGCACCCTGCATCTGCACGCCAACCAGCACGCCGGGTACTTCCCGGGCGCGAGCCAGATCCACCTTGTGGTGCACATCGATCCCGACTCCGGTCGGCTGCTCGGGGCGCAGGCTGTCGGCACCGAAGGGGTGGACAAGCGCATCGATGTGTTGGCCACCGCCATCCGCGCAGGCATGGCCGTCGACGAGCTCATCGATCTCGACCTCGCCTATTCCCCGCCCTACGGACAGGCGAAGGATGCGGTGAACCTCACCGGCATGGTCGGCGAGAACGTTCTGAACGGCACGCTGAAGCTCTGGTACGCCGAGGACCTCGACCAGGTACTCGACGAGGCGCTTATCCTCGATGTGCGCCGGAGTGACGAATGGGTCACCGGGCACCTGCCCGGCGCCCTGCACATCCCGCACACTGAACTTCGAGAACGCATAGACGAGGTGCGGGAGCAGGCGGCCGGTCGTCCGGTCCGAGTGATGTGCGCCTCGGGCGTGCGATCGGCGATCGCCCACCGCGTCCTCACCAAAGCCGGCATGGACTCCGCGTCACTTTCCGGCGGCATCCTGAGTCTGCGCGCCACACTCGGCGCGCGAGCCTCGGACATCCTCGAGACCGCAAAGGTGCTGCAGGGTGTCTGACGCGCAGAAGCTCATCTCGAACCGGCTGCGTCGTGCGCGGGGACAGCTGGACGCGGTGATCGCCGCGGTCGAGGCCAACGAGCCCTGCCGCGACGTCGTCACCCAGCTCGCGGCCGTCTCCAGCGCTCTGAACCGCGCCGGATTCGTCATCGTCTCGACGGCGATGAAGGAGTGCGTCGCCACGCCTGACGCCGAAGGCGGCGACAACGACCTGACCGCCGAAGAGCTCGAGAAGCTCTTCCTCATGCTCGCCTGATCGACCCTCACGAGGAGAGAGCCATGTGCCCCGAGGTGACACGCAGGACGTGTGGAAAGAAAACCTGGCGTGCGACAGCACTCGATCAGGTCATGCGCGGGGTCCCTCTGTATAGCGTCAACACCCCCCTCAACGGTATTCTTCGCCACTCTTCGGCCATGGCCCGGCGCGGCGAAGCGAGGCTCATGCGAGGGTCAGGAAAAGCTTCTCGAGCTCCTCGGGCGTGATCGAGGAGTCATCGGGATCGGCGATGCAGGTGCGCATCGCCGAAGCAACGATCGCGTAGCCCGCGCGATCAAGTGCCTTCGAGACCGCCGACAATTGAATGACGATGTCGCGACATTCAGCCCCGGACTCCACGGCCCTGATGACCGCGCTCAGCTGACCTTCAGCGCGGCGCAGCCGGTTCACGATCTTGCGCTGCTGCGCGATGAGATCCGCGGCCCGATCGACGTCGGAGAGGGGCGCATCGATGCTGTTCATGGCGTTTCCTCGCTGGTCAGTCGCTACCTGGATCAACAGGATACCCACCTGGGTATGCCTGGACGAAACCCCCCGCGGCCGCCCATGCTCACGCGCCCACTCAGAAAGATACCCCTAGGGGGTACCATGTCCCGTGGAGCAATGATGCGCGCACAGCCGATTCTGCGATCTGAGCAACCTCCGGTGTCGCACCGATGGTTGCTCGCCGCTCTGCTCTCCGCGCTGGTGATCGCCGGCCTGCTCGGCATGCACACGTTGTCCACGGCTCACTCAGAGCTGCGCGTCGCCGCCGTCTCGACGGACGGTGGGGCGATGGATGCCCACCACATGCATATCGCCTCCGCGTCCATCGAGACGCTCGCCGGTTCGAGTTGCCCGACCTGCGGCCGAAGCGACTCGCATCAGGCCATGATCATGGCCTGTATCCTCGGGCTCCGGTGACGCTGCTTCTGGTCTGTCGCGCCAAGCCTGGGCTGGTCCGGACTCGCGGGCCGGCCATCGTCGCTCCGTTCATACGTGCGACGGTCGCACTGTTGCCACGGCCACCCTCGCTCACCGCTCTATCGATCAGTCGCACGTGATGGCACCCGTTCCCGGTCATCGAGACCGGGACCGCGCTCGGCCCATGATGCGGGCACATCCACCGATTCGATCACAAAGGACAGACTGCAATGAAGAAGAAGTTCGGAACGGCCGCGTTCGCGGCCGCCCCGGTGGCGCTCGCACTCGCGCTCGCCGGCTGCACCACCACGACCGCAGGAGATGGTTCCGGGATGCCGGGAATGGGTCACGGGGGAGGCTCGCCAGCTTCGCCGTCCGCCATGATCCAGGGGGATTTCAACGCCGCGGACTCGATGTTCGCGATGATGATGATCCCGCACCATGAGCAGGCGATCGAGATGAGCGACATCATCCTGGCCAAGAACGGGGTGGATCAGCGTTCCTCGATCTCGCACAGCAGATCAAAGATGCGCAGGGCCCGGAGATCGAGCTCATGGAGAGCTGGCTCGACGACTGGGGCATGCCGTCCTCCGGCGGGATGAACGGCATGGACCATGGCGACGGGATGATGTCAGACGACGACATGGATGCGCTGGAGGCCGCCGACGGGTCGGCGGCGGCGCGACTGTATCTGGAGCAGATGATCGAGCACCACGAGGGTGCGATCGAGATGGCGCAGGACGAGCTCGACGACGGCGCCAACCCCGACGTGCTCGCCCTCGCTGAACAGCGGATCATCACATCGCAGACCGCGGAGATCGCAACGATGGAGGACCTGCTCCCACAGATATGACGACCGGTGCGGAGGGTCGATCCCGTCGGCCCTCCCACCGCAGGGGCCGAGGCGGACCCTGGAACGGATGGCCCGCGGGCTGTGGTCCGACGGCGTCCTGAAGGCGGCGCCTTGAGAGCCGGTTACCGTGCCACGTGAAGAATTCGGCTCGCGATGCCTTGGAAACACCGGGATCGGGGGAGCGGAGGATAGGGGATTCGAACCCCTGAGAGCTTTCACTCAACACGCTTTCCAAGCGTGCGCCATAGGCCACTAGGCGAATCCTCCGTGGCCCTCGCGGGCCGCCGACCATCCTACCTTGCGCGCGCGGCTGCTCCCGAACCGGCGTAGACGCTCCCGGGGCGGATGATGAGTGAGCGGGGCACGAGCAGCGCGAGCAGACGGCGGGGCGTGTTCGCGGCAGCCAGCATCGTCGCCTGCACCGTGGTGGCGGCATCCGCGATCGCCTCGCCCTGCCAGAACGCGTGCTTGCCGCCCGGGGCATAGCTCGCCCGTTCGATCGCGCTGATCAGCAGGCTCATCTCGGCCGCCGGAGCGCCGTGCTGCTGCACCAGGCGCGTGCCGAGCGTGCGCGGGGTCTCGCTGGCAGGAACGTCGATGCCCAGGTCGATCGCGGCGTCCTGGACGGCGAGCCAGGCTGCGGCCGCATCGCCGTCGCGGGCCGATGCGAGCATCTGCCGACGCCGCAGCTCGCGGATCAGCGCCGGGATCGACAGCGCGAACAGGATGCCGAGCATCACCGTGAGCGCAGGCAGCGGGTTCACGGAGGTTCCGGTGGCGCCGGCCTCCCCGCCGTTCGGGCCGCCTTCGGCGTCGTCTGGCGACACGCCGGTGTCGGCGGACGCGGACGCGCTCGGCGCGGGCGTCGCCGCCGACGGGTCGTCCGCGCCGCCGGGCGCGGATCCCGCGGCGCTGAAGGCCGTGGGGACGCCGAGGCCGTTGGTCGGCTCGAACGGCACCCAGCCGATGCCCTCGAACAGCACTTCGGGCCAGGCATGCAGCTGACCGCTCGAGACGGAGTACACGGTCTCGCGTTCGATCGCGTCGCTGGTCGCGCTGCCCGGCAGATAGCCCGACGACGATGCGGCTCGGCATTCCGAGCGTGCGGGCCATGAGCGCGAACGCGGATGCGTAGTGGATGCAGTATCCCTGGCGCACTTCGAGGAACCTCGCCACCGCGTCGGTGCCTGATCCGTCGAATCCCTCGTCGACCGGGGCGTCCAGCGAATAGCCGAACTCGGCGCTGCGGAACCACGTCTGAAGGGCCACGAGCGCGTCGTAGTCGTTCGTCGTCTCGGCCGTCACCTCCAGCGCGAGGTCGCCGACGATCGGGGCGATCTCCTCCGGGAGGGCGGTCGTGCCGTCACGCTGATCGGGACCACCCGCCTCTCGTGCGCGGATCTGCTCGAGCGTCGGGCGCGGCACGTTGGTGACGACCTCGTAGTTCTGCCCCTGGGTGGTCGCCGCCCGGCTCAGCACGGTGCGGTTGTAGGGCGCGGCCGTCCAATCGCCCTGGAGGCCGTTCACCGAGACCGCGGGGAAGGAGACGGGCAGCCACGGCGAGGCCAGGTTGATGACCTCGACCGTCGTGACGTATTCGGTGAGGCGGATCTCTTCGTCCACGGTCACGACGCCCAGCCCCAGATCGCTGCCCAGAGGCACGGTGCGCACGCGGTCGGGCTCCCACACGCTGCCCTCGAGCTGCGAGAGGGTCGTCGCGCGCAGGTAGGGCGCTGACGGTGAGTTGCTGCGCACCAGCATGACCTCGACCTCACTCGGCCGACGCAGGTCATCGCCCAGCTGCAGCGTCGCGTCGATGCCGGGACCGGTTCCGACCGTGCCGGATCCTGCGCGCACGGTCGGCTGCGGGAGCAGCGGAACCGCGACCAGCGCCACGACGACGGCGATCGCGCCGATGCCGAGGGAGGTCGCCGGCACTCCCGCCGAGCGTGTCGCCTCGCGCTCGCCCGGCTCCTCGCGCGCGCGGGTCTCGGTGCGGATCAGGAAGAGGATGGCCGCGGCGAGCAGCACGAAGGCCATGATGTCGACTTCGCCGGGCACGGCGATCGACGGGATGAGCGAGACGGCGATCAGTCCGATGGCCGCCAGAAGCGGCATCCGGGCCGTCAGCACCACGTGGTCGACGATGATCGTCAGCAGGCCTGTGCCGCCCACGATGAGCATCGACAGGGCGGTGCTCGCGTCCAAGGGCGCCGCCCCGACGGCGATCTCTTCGCCCGCGGCGGCGAGCAGGCTCGGCAGTTCCCGGATCGTCTCGGGGGTGGGGATCACCCAGAGCAGGGCCGTGTCGCGCAGGAACACGAGCATCATGAAGACGACCCAGACGGCTGCCTCCACCAGACTCACCGCGAGGGCGGGCAGCAGGTACCGGCGAGCGATGAAGCCGGCCGCCAGGATCGCGACCGCGACCACGATGGCGCCCAGCAGCCAGCTGCTGGGGCGGACCACCCGCATGAGCGGCAGGAGGGCCGCGAAGACCGCGACCAGGACCCCGATGGTGAGGGTCAGGTCTGCGCCGCGCCGCGTGGGGCGCTCATCGGAGGGCATGACTGACCCCCCGTTCCGCTGCGCCCGACCAGGATGCCGCGAGATCGCCCTCGAGCTCGACCGCCGCGGCGTGCCAGCCGAGGTCGGATGCGCGCTCGAGCGCGTCGCCGACCGGTGCGACCGCGAGCAGCATCGCGAGCGTGCTGTGATGCGCGACCGGTGCGATGATCTCGGCATCCGCCGGGTCGAACCGGCCGACGATGAGCACGACCGGACCGGTCATGACCCCGGCGAAGACCCGCACGAGCTTTCCGAGGTGATCGTCGCGGCGCGCCGTCAGTGTCGCGAACTGGTTCACCAGACCTTCGACCTCGGTCATGTCGCCGCCGTCGATGCGCTCGGCCAGCAGCGATCCGTCCGAATCGATGACCTCGACCGCGTAGCCGTCGTGCACCAGGCGGCTGACGACCGAAACGCACGCCGACACCGCTGCCTCGAACCCGGCGTCGGCGCCGGGCGCCTGCATCGCCTCGGGGGAGAATCGCAGCACCCCGCGATCGAGCACGACGGTGGCCTCAGGGGTCGACTCCTGCTCCTCCTGGCGCACCATGAGCTCGTCCCGGTGGGCGGTGGCGCGCCAGTGGATGCGGCGCATCGAGTCACCGGGAACGTACGGCCGGGCGATCAGATTGTCGGCGCCCTGGCCGAGCTGGTTGTTCGTCGTGTGCAGCGTGCCGCCGGCCTCGCCGGCGAAGTTGTTGAGCGCGGGGAGGTCGATCACGGCCGGCGCGACGGTGACCGGGGTGCGCTCGCCGAAGATCGTGGTGCGCCGCGCGAGACCGAACGGGTCGGTCGAGGTGACCTGCAGGGGGCCGAGCGGGTGGATGCCGCGCCTCGCGCCCTCGACGGAGTACGACAGCTGCACGATGCGCTCGGCTCCGCGCAGGCCCGAACCGAGTGCCGGGAACACTCCGTGCGCGGCAGCGGTCAGCCCCTTGGGCACGGTGTCGCGCCACGTTCCGGGTGCGGTGGGGAGTGCGGTGCGCACCCCGACGCGCACGGTGACGAGCGCATCGCGGCCGACCGTCGCGACATCGGGCGTCAGCGCCCGGGTGGCGGTGTCGGAGCGACGCGTGAGGTACAGCGAGGCGACGCTGGCGGCCAGCACTGCGATCAGCAGGATGCCGAAGTACATCAGTTCCGTGATCCCGACCTCGTTCGCGATGACGAAGCACGCCACGGCCAGTATGAGCGCGCCCGTTCCACGGGCGGTCAGGGGCCAGAGGCGTCTCATCGGATGCTCACTGTCGGGCGGCTATAGGAACGCGTACGCTGCCCGCGATGCGCTCCAGGATCGACGCGATCGCGTCGGCGGTGGTGCGCGCGCGGGCACCCCCGGCGGAGCGCGTCGGAATCAGGCGGTGGGAGAAGACCGGGATCAGCAGCGCCGTGATGTCGTCGGGGATGACGAACCCGCGCCCGTCCAGCGCGGCCCACACCTTCGCCGCCCGCACCAGCTGGAGGGTCGCCCTGGGGCTGGCCCCCAGCCGCAGGTCGGCGTGCGTGCGCGTCGCGCCCGCCAGGGCGACCGCGTAGTCCTCGATCGTCGGCGCGACGTGCACCGCACGTGCCCATCCGATCAGCTCGGCGATCTTCCCCGAGCTCGCAACCGGCGCGATCGCGTCGAGGGGATTGACGGCGTCGCGCTGCCGGAGCATGAGCGCTTCGCTGCGCGGATCGGGATAGCCCATCGAGATGCGCATCATGAAGCGGTCGCGCTGCGCCTCGGGGAGCGCGTAGGTACCCTCCATCTCGAGCGGGTTCTGCGTGGCGACGACCAGGAACGGCTCGGGCAGCAGATGCGTACGGCCGTCGACGGTGACCTGGCCCTCTTCCATCGCCTCCAGGAGCGCGGACTGCGTCTTGGGAGAGGAGCGGTTGATCTCGTCGGCGATGACGATGTGCGCGAAGATCGCGCCGGGCTTGAACTCGAACTCGCGGTCCACCGGGTTGAAGACGCTCACGCCGGTCACATCGCCGGGCAGCAGGTCGGGCGTGAACTGGATGCGGCGCACGGTCGCGTCCACCGAGGCCGCCAGCGCCCGTGCGAGCATCGTCTTGCCCACACCCGGCACGTCCTCGATGAGCAGGTGGCCTTCGGCGAGCAGGCACACCAGTGCGCTGCGCACAGCTTCGGGCTTGCCGTCGATCACGCGTCCGACCGAGGCCAGGATGCCGTCCGTCACGCGGGCGAAGCTCTCCGCCGTCATCGTTCCCGGCGCGCTCGTCGCGGCATCCGTCGTCGCTGTGTCAGCCAAAAGCGCCCCCTGGATCAGCGTCCGCGGGCGTCCTCACCCACCCATCGATCGTAACGCGCGAGGGTGCGCCGTGGGCCTGGGAGATCGCTGTCTGCGCGCGCTTGCAGAGGGCCGTTCCCCCCGGGCAGTGCCGCATCGGCCGCGGTACCGGCATGATGACACCCATGAGCGACACCGCCCGCAGATCCCGCACCACCCTCATCGTGCTGGCGGCGGCGGTGATCCTCGTCGTGATCGTCGCGCTCATCGCGGTGTTCGCGCGCGGTGGTGCCGCTCCGCTGGACCCGGACACGCCGGAGGGCGTGGTGCAGCGCTACTCCCAGGCCGTGGTCGACGGCGATGTGCAGACCGCGCTGACCTACCTCGTCCCCGAGATCTCGGAGTCGTGCGAACGCGTCTCGCGAGACGGCGACGACCTGCGGATCACCCTCGCCGAGACCACGGAGCGCGAGAGCAGCGCACGAGTCGAGGTGCTCGTGGTGACGGTGTACGGGTCCGGTCCGCTCGGCCCGGACGAGTACGAGAGCGAGGAGGTCTTCGACCTCGTGCGGGTCGACGGAGAGTGGCTCATCGAGACCGCACCCTGGCAGCTGGCCGTCTGCGCCGAGGGCGGGACGCTGTGATGAGCGCCGCGCCGGTTCACGTCCCGTCCGCTGGACCCGGTCCGACCGCGCCCGCCCCAGCCGGCCGTGCGCAGTCCGTCGTGCGGCGCATCCTGGTGTTCGTCATTCTGTTCGCGCTCGTCGTCGTCGCGGCGAACGGGGTGAGCGGCCTCATCGGGCGGGCTCTGAATGCCGGCCGGGTGATCGCCTCGGGTGACACCGGGCTGGCCCTTTGGCTCGCCTTCGCGCTCATCGGAGCCCCGCTGGCGGCTGTGCTGTGGTGGTGGGAGCGGCGCCGGCTGGTGGCTGACCGCGCCGAGCGGGCGTCGCTGGTGTGGGCGCTGTACGTGACCGCGATGTCGTTCACCGCGCTCGTGGTGGCGACGACGGCGCTGGGCAGGACCGCGGTGGAGGCGATCGAGGGCGAGTGGCGCCCGTCCGATCTGTCGACGGGCGTCGTCTGGCTGGGTGTGTGGGTATGGCACCGGCACATGCGCCGCAGCGCGGCGACCGCGCCCACGCGACTCGTCGACCTGCCCGCCGGGCTCGGCGCTGTCTACGGGCTCGTCGTCGCGGCCTACAGCGCGATCGCCGTGATCGGCGAGCTGATCGCCCAGGCGCTGTTGGGCGTGACGATCCCGCTCGCCGCGTCGCCGAACTGGATCGTACCGACGCTGCAGGCGCTCGCCTGGTGCGCCCTCGGCGCCCTGGTGTGGTGGTGGCACTGGTTCCGGGAGGGTGCGAGGAGCGCGCGGGGCGGCTTCGCCGGCGTGCTCCTGATCGCGGTGATCGGCGCGGCAGCGGCCACGACGCTGTTCGCGATCGGCAGCATCCTGTTCCTGGTGCTGCGGCTCCTGTTCGACGCTGCTCCCGCCGCCGAGATCGTCTCGTCGCTCGATTCCGCGGTCGCGGCCGCCCTGATCGGCGCGATCGTGTGGGTCTACCACTTGCAGGTCCTCGCGGGCCGCTCGCCGCAGACGCGTCGCGCGGGCCGGCTCGTGGTCTCGGCGGTCGCGCTCATCGGCGCCGCGAGCGGCTTCGGCGTCGTCGTGAACGCCCTGCTGGCGTCACTCGGCGGCGCGCTCGTCGACGACGATCCGCGCACGCTGCTGCTCGGCGGGCTCAGCGCCCTGGTGGTCGGCGCCACCGCCTGGGTGATCGCCTGGCGACCCGCGCGAGGCGCGGATGCCGAGGAGGCGGCCGACCCCGCCCGTCGGGTGTACCTCGTCGTGGTGTTCGGTGCGAGCGCCGTCGTGGCGATCGTGACGGTGCTGATCATCGGCTACCGGCTCTTCGAATACGTGCTCGATGCGGGAGGCTCAGACGCCCTCGTCGAGCGGATCCGCGCGCCTCTGGGCCTCCTCAGCGCCACCGCCCTCGTCTTCGCCTACCATTTCGCGATCTGGCGCCGCGATCGCTCGCTGGCTCCGGCGACGGCGCGCCGGCAGGGCGTCGGGAAGGTCATCCTCGTCAGCGCCGGTGACGTGCGTGCGCTGACGGATGCCATCCGCGCCGAGACCGGTGCAGGGGTGTCACTGTGGCCGGTCGCGCAGGGCACGCCCGGCGTCGTCGACGCCGATGCTCCCGCGATCCTCGAGCTGCTGGCGGTGACCCAGGCCCCGCGAGTGCTCGTGATCGCACAGGACCACGGCGGTGTCCGCGCCATCCCGCTCGCCGACTGACGGGGCCCTCAGATGAAGCAGGGTTCGCGATCGGGTTAGACTTGAGGCAGCTCTCCGCGAGGCGGCATCCAGGCCAACTCCCCCAGGACGGAAACGTAGCAAGGGTAACCAGGCTCTGCCGGGTTCGCGGAGAGTCTCAATCTTTCCGGCCGCGCCGTCACCGGGCGAACGGCCCGTCGATCGCCGCCCACTGCAGCAGCATGATCGTCTTCGCGTCCTGGATGCGGCCTTCGCGGATCATCGCGAGCGACTCGTCGAAGTCGAGCTCCAGGACGTCGATGTCCTCGCCCTCGTGCGCGAGTCCGCCGCCGGCGCCCGTGCGCGAGGTGCCGTCGTACGCCGCCGCGAAGAAGTGGATGCGCTCCGTCACCGATCCGGGACTCATGTAGACGTCGAAGACGTGCTCCAGCTCGCCGATGTGCACGCCGGTCTCCTCGGCCGTCTCGCGCCGGATCGCGGTCGCGGGGTCGTCGTCGTCCAGCAGGCCGGCCGCCGTCTCGATCAGCATGCCGTCGGGGTGGTCGTTGACGTACGCCGGGAAGCGGAACTGCCGAGTGAGCAGGACCGTGTGCAGATCGCGGTTGTAGAGCAGCACGGTCGCCCCGTTGCCGCGGTCGTACGTCTCCCGCTGCTGGCGTGTCCACACGCCGTCGCCGCCCTCGTAATCCAGCGTCGTGCGCCGGAGCACGTGCCAGCCGGCGGCGAGCAGTTCCACGTCCACGACGCGCACGCGGGGATTGCCGGTCAGATCGCGCCCGGTCCTGTCCAGTCCGGTGCGGCCACGATGATCGGGGACGTCGACTCCGGGGACGGATGCGGCGGATGCCTCGGCGGTCATGAACCGGAGCCTAGTCCGCGAGCCGGCGACGTCCGACCCGCCACCGACCGCGAAGGTCGCGGCACATAGGCTGGGCTCGTGGCGCAGAGCATCTTCATCACGTCCGCCGAAGGGCATTCGGGGAAATCCACCGTGGCGCTCGGGGTGCTGGAGGCGCTCAGCCATGCGACTCCGAAGGTCGGCGTCTTCCGGGCGATCGCACGCTCGACCGTGGAGCGCGACTACGTGCTGGAGATGCTGCTGGCCCACGACGGCGTGGACCTCGCG
The DNA here is from genome assembly GCA_963750955.1 of uncultured Actinomycetota bacterium. GTDB lineage: Bacteria > Actinomycetota > Actinomycetes > Actinomycetales > Microbacteriaceae > Microbacterium. Next base: position 93,666 of record CAVVSI010000002.1, on the reverse strand, counting down.
TACGACGACTGCGTGGGCGTGACGTACGACGACGTGCGCACCGATCCGGATGCCGCGCTCGCGACGATCGTCGAACGATTCAAAGCCGTGGAGGCCCAGTGCGATGCGGTCGTGGTCGTCGGCAGCGACTACACGGACGTCGGCAGCCCCGCCGAACTGGCCTACAACGCGCGCATCGCCGCCAACCTCGGCGCACCCGTGCTGCTGGTGCTCGGCGGTCGCTCCACGCAGGACGAGACACAGCCCGAGCTGCTGGGCTCGTCTCTGCCGCGGACCGCCGCCGAGATGGGCCAGATCGCAGACCTGGCGCTCGTCGAACTCGCCCACGGGCGGGCAGAGCTGTTCGCGGTCGTCGCCAACCGCGCCGACCCCGACAGCGCGGCCGAGGCCATCGCGGCGATCGAGCGATCGCTCGCCGGCCACCCGCGGCTGTCTCAGACGCCGGTGCCGGTGTGGGCGATCCCCGAGGACCGCTACCTGGTGGCGCCGTCGATGCGCGGCATCATGCGTTCGGTCGGCGGCGAACTGCTCGCCGGCGACCCGGACCGGCTCACCCGCGAGGCGCTCGGCGTCGTGGTGGCCGGCATGTCGATGGTGAACGTCCTCCCGCGGCTGCTCGAGGGCGCCGTGGTCATCATCCCCGCCGACCGCTCCGAAGTGCTGCTCGCGACACTGCTCGCCAACGCCTCGGGGACGTTCCCGTCGATCTCGGGGATCGTGCTGAACGGCGGCTTCGAGCTGCCCGAGCCGGTCATGCGGTTGCTGGACGGCCTGGGCAGCAAAGTGCCGATCATCACAACCGACCTCGGCACGTACGAGACCGCGGTCCGCATCATGAGCACCCGTGGGCGCCTGGCTGCCGACTCGCAGCGTCGCTACGACACGGCGCTCGCCCTCTTCGAGACGAACGTCGACACCGACGAGCTGCTGCGGGCGTTCGGCGTGGCACGGGCGACCGTCGTGACGCCGCTCATGTTCGAGTTCCAGCTCATCGAGCGGGCGCGGTCCGTTCCCAAGCGGATCGTGCTCCCCGAGGGCGACGACGACCGCGTCCTGCGCGCGGCCGCCACCGTGCTCAAGCGCCGCATCGCAGACCTCGTGATCCTGGGCGAGCCTTTCGAGGTGCGCGCCCGGGCGATCGAGCTCGGCATCGACATCCAGCGTGCAGAGGTGCTGTCGCCGTTCGACCCGGTGCACGTCGGGAGGTTCGCCGACGAGTACGCCCGCCTCCGCGCGCACAAGGGAGTGACCCTGGCCCAGGCCGCCGACACCGTCACCGACGTCTCCTACTTCGGCACGATGATGGTCCACCTGGGCATGGCCGACGGCATGGTCTCGGGCGCCGCGCACACGACGGCGCACACGATCCGCCCGGCATTCGAGATCATCAAGACCAAGCCCGGGGTCTCGGTGGTCTCGTCCGTGTTCCTCATGGCGCTCGCCGACCGCGTCCTCGTCTACGGCGACTGCGCCGTCATCCCCGATCCCACCTCCGAGCAGCTCGCCGACATCGCGATCTCGTCCGCGGCCACGGCCACGCAGTTCGGCATCGAACCGCGCATCGCGATGCTCTCGTACTCGACGGGGGAGTCGGGCTCGGGCGCCGAGGTCGAGAAGGTGCGAGCGGCGACCGCGCTCGTGCGCGACCGCGCTCCGCAGCTGCTGGTCGAGGGGCCGATCCAGTACGACGCGGCCGCCGACGTCGCGGTCGCTGCGGCGAAGATGCCGGGCTCGGCGGTCGCGGGCCGTGCGACGGTGTTCATCTTCCCCGACCTGAACACCGGCAACAACACCTACAAGGCCGTGCAGCGCTCGGCGGGCGCCGTCGCCATCGGACCGGTGCTGCAGGGGCTGAACAAGCCGATCAACGACCTGTCGCGCGGCGCCCTCGTGGACGACATCGTGAACACCATCGCGATCACGGCGATCCAGGCCCAGGGCGAGGTGACGGCGTGAGCGTCGTCCTGGTGGTCAACAGCGGCTCGTCGTCGTTCAAATACCAGCTGATCGACATGGATGCAGCGAGGGTGCTGGCATCCGGACTCGTGGAGCGGATCGGCGAGTCCTCGGACTCCGGGACGGTCGGGCGCTCATCCCACACCGTCTTCGCGCAGTCGACCGACGGCCCGGCGCCCGCCATGCTGAATGCGACGTACGAGCGAGAGCTGCCGATCGCCGACCACACCGCCGGGTTCGCGGTGATGCTCGAGGCGTTCGCGCAGAACGGGCCGTCTCTCGATGAGCATCCTCCGACCGCGGTCGGACACCGCGTGGTCCACGGCGGCGCGCGCTTCTTCGAGCCCACTGTGATCACGCCCGCCGTCGAGGCGGGCATCGCCGAGCTGTCGGTGCTCGCCCCGCTGCACAATCCCGCGAACCTCGCCGGCATCGTCGCGGCTGAGAAGGCGTTCCCCGGCGTCCCGCACGTCGCCGTGTTCGACACCGCCTTCCATCAGACGCTCCCGCGGGCCGCCTACACGTACGCGATCGACGCCGAACTGGCGGCATCCCACCGCATCCGCCGATACGGCTTCCACGGAACCTCCCACAAGTTCGTCAGCGAGGCCGCCGCCGCCTTCCTCGGCAGACCGCTCGCCGAGCTCAAGCAGATCGTGTTCCACCTCGGCAACGGCGCCTCGGTCACGGCGATCGACGGCGGGCGCTCGGTCGAGACGTCGATGGGCCTGACACCGCTCGAGGGACTCGTGATGGGCACCCGCTCGGGCGACATCGACCCGGCGGCGCTGTTCCACCTGGCACGGCGCGCCGACATGTCGATCGACGACCTCGACGACCTCCTGAACAAGCGCAGCGGCCTGCTGGGCCTGTCGGGGTACTCCGACTACCGCGACATCCGCGCGGCCATGGAGCGCGGCGAGGACCGCGCCGTCCTCGCCTTCGAGGTCTATGTCCACCGGCTCCGGGCCTACGTCGGGGCCTACCTCGCGCAGCTCGGCGGAGTGGATGTCATCTCCTTCACCGCCGGGGTGGGCGAGAACACGCCGCGCGTGCGGGCAGCCTCCCTCGAGACGCTCGGATTCGCCGGGGTCGAGGTCGACCCGGCCCGCAACGAGGCGCCGGGCCGCGGCATCCGGCTGATCTCCACGGACGCATCCCGCGTGGCCGTCCTGGTCGTGCCGACCGATGAGGAGATGGAGATCGCCCGCCAGACCCTGCAGGCGGCTCGCGCCTGACCTGACCACCCCTTCTGGTTACGGCGCCCGACCCGTCCGACTACGCTTGAAGGACGGCACGAAGAGGCGCCGAGCCCCCTCATATCCGCCCCCGCCCGGAGGTTCTGCGTGGCCCACGACTCCCTGCCCGATCTGGCTTCGTACGACGCCGTCCTGTTCGATCTGGACGGCGTGCTGACGCCGACGGCCGAGGTGCACATGCACGCCTGGCAGACGATGTTCGAGGAGCTGTTCGCCGCCTGGGACATCCGGCCGCCCTACACCGAGCGGGATTACTTCGACCACCTCGACGGCAAGAAGCGCTACGACGGCGTCGCGTCGCTGCTGCGCAGCCGCGACGTGGAGGTGCCCTGGGGAGATCCGTCCGACGACCCGTCCGCCGACACGGTGTGCGGCATCGGCAACCGCAAGAACGAGGTGTTCTCGCGCGTGCTGCGCGCCGAGGGCATCGTCGCCTATCCGGGGTCTGTGGCGCTGCTCGACCAGCTCGAAGCCGCCGGCATCCCGACAGCAGTGGTGTCGAGCTCGAAGAACGCCGACGAGGTGCTGCGCTCGGCCGGGCTGCGCGAGCGGTTCTCGGTCGTGATGGACGGCGTGATCGCCGAGCGCGACCACCTCGCGTCCAAGCCCGCGCCGGACGTGTTCGTCGAGGCCGCGCGGATGCTGGGGGTCGATCCCGCCCGCAGCGTCGCGGTCGAGGACGCGATCAGCGGGGTGCAATCCGCCGCCGCCGGGGGCTTCGCGCTCGTGATCGGCGTCGATCGCGGCACCGGCCCCGACGAGCTGCGCAGCGCAGGGGCGCACCTGGTCGTCGAGGATCTCGCCGAGCTCGTCACCGCGCCGCCGCCCTCCGCCCCCGCTCCCACCGACGCCGACGACCAGGAGAAGTCCGCATGATCGACCGCGACCGGTTCCCCGTCGACCCCTGGTGCTTGATCGAGGACGAGTGCTCGCTGGATGACGTCGGAGTCACCGAGACGCTCTTCTCGGTGGGCAATGGCTATCTCGGCCTGCGCGGCAACCACATCGAGGGCCGCTTCGCCCACGAGCACGGCACCTTCATCAACGGCTTCCACGAGACCTTTCCGATCCGACACGCCGAGCAGGCGTACGGCTTCGCCGAGGTCGGTCAGACGATCATCAACGCGCCCGACGCGAAGGTGATGCGCGTATACGTCGACGACGAGCCCCTGTCGCTGGATGTCGCGGACGTCCGCGAGTACACGCGCACGCTCGACATGCGGGCAGGCGTCGTCCGCCGCCGCGTGCGGTGGACCACACCGTCGGGCAAGGACGTGCTCATCGAGGACGACCGGCTGGTCTCGTTCGAAGAGAAGCACCTCGCGGTCCTCCGCCTCGAGGTCACCGTGCTCAACGCGGACGCGCCGGTGACGATCAACTGCCAGGTGATCAACCGACAGGACGGTGAGGACGTCTACGGCGGAAGCCCCGTGGCCACGAAGAAGGGCGGCTTCGACCCTCGCAAGGCCGAGCGCATCCACGAACGCGTGCTGCAGCCCGAGGAGTACTGGCAGGAGGGCGGCCGGTCCGTCCTGTCGTATCGGGTGACCGAGTCGGGCATGACGGCGGCCGTCGTGGCCGACCACCTCATCGAGACCGCGAACGAGTACAACCTCCGCACCCTCGTCGAGCCCGACATCGCCAAGAACGTGTACCGCGTGCAGGCCAAGGCCGGCGTGCCGATCCGCGTGACCAAGCTCGTCAGCTACCACACATCGCGCGGCGTGCCCGCGCGCGAGCTCGTCGACCGCTGCCGCCGCACGCTCGACCGGGTCGAGGTCGAGGGCGTCGAGCGGCAGTACGAGCGCCAGCGCATCTGGCTCGACGGCTTCTGGGCGCGATCCGACGTCTGCATCGGCGGCCATGACGACCTTCAGCAGGCCACGCGCTGGTGCCTGTTCCAGCTCGCGCAGGCCGCCGCGCGCGCCGACGGGCAGGGAGTCCCGGCGAAGGGCGTCACCGGGTCGGGCTACAGCGGCCACTACTTCTGGGACACCGAGATCTACGTGCTGCCGTTCCTCGCTTACACGACGCCGCTGTGGGCGCGCAACGCGATCCGGATGCGGTACCTCATGCTGCCGGCGGCGCGGCGGCGCGCGAATCAGCTGAACGAGCACGGCGTGCTGTTCCCGTGGCGCACGATCAACGGCGAAGAGGCATCCGCCTACTACGCCGCCGGAACGGCGCAGTACCACATCAACGCCGACGTCAGCTTCGCGCTCGCGAAGTACGTGCGGGCGACCGGCGACATCGAGTTCCTGCACCGCGAGGGCGTGGACATCGCGGTCGAGACCGCGCGCCTGTGGGCGACGCTCGGCTTCTGGCGCACCAACGACAGCGACGGCGAGGAGTCGTTCCACATCCACGGTGTGACCGGGCCGGACGAGTACACGACCGTCGTCAACGACAACCTGTTCACGAACGTCATGGCCCGGTTCAACCTCCGCTTCGCGGCGCGGACCGTGCGCGAGATGGCCGAGGACGACCCCGAGGCATACCGCCTCATGGTGGACCGCCTCCGCCTGGACCCTTCCGAGGCGGAGTCCTGGGACCGCGCGGCCGAGGCGATGCACATCCCCTTCAGCCCGGCCCTCGGCATCCACCCGCAGGATGCCGTGTTCCTCGAGCGCGAGGTCTGGGACCTCGAGCACACGCCCGCCGACCAGCGGCCGCTGCTGCTGCACTTCCACCCGCTCGTGATCTACCGCTACCAGGTGCTCAAGCAGGCCGATGTCGTGCTCGCCCTGTTCCTCCAGGGCAACCACTTCACGGACGAGGAGAAGCTCGCCGACTTCGAGTACTACGACCCGCTGACCACCGGTGACTCGACCCTGTCATCGGTGGTGCAGGCGATCCTCGCGGCCGAGGTCGGCTATCAGGGGCTCGCGCTGGAGTACTTCCTGCAGTCGGCGTTCGTCGATCTGGGCGATCTGCACCACAACGCCGCGGACGGCGTGCATGTCGCCTCCGCGGGCGGCGTGTGGACGGCGCTCGTGTCGGGGTTCGGCGGCATGCGCGACCACTTCGGCGAGCTCTCGTTCGACCCCAGGCTGCCCGCCGACTGGCCTGAGCTGTCGTACGCGCTGCACTGGCACGGCACACCGCTGCGGATCACACTGACCCGGGACACGCTTCGGGTGAGGGCCGGCCACGAGGGGGATCCGCTCGTGTTCAGCGTCCGCGGCGCGGCGTACGCGGTGGGTCCGGGCCAAGAGGTCGTGGTCCCCCTCGTCGACCAGGGTCGGGTCATCTCGGGTCGTCCGTCGCTCAAGCAGTTCGCCGACGTCCGCCGTGAGGACGGCACACTGCTGTCGGCATCCGTTCCCACCGTCACGACGACGATCCCGATCATCGGCGCCGGCGCGGATGTCGAGCACGGCGCAGACGCCTGACCGCAGGCGCGGCGGGATCAGGAGAAGCGCCCAGCGCGATGTCGCGGCCACGCCGTAGGCTGGGTGCGTGACGACCGCTCTCTACCGCCGATACCGTCCTGAGACGTTCGGCGAGATGATCGGCCAGTCTCAGGTGACCGAGCCGCTGATGACCGCGCTGCGCGGCGATCGCGTCGGGCACGCCTACCTCTTCTCGGGTCCGCGCGGCTGCGGCAAGACGACGTCGGCGCGCATCCTGGCGCGGTGCCTGAACTGCGCCGAGGGGCCCACGGACGTGCCCTGCGGCGTCTGCGACAGCTGCGTCGAGCTGGGCCGCGGCGGCGGCGGATCGCTCGATGTCGTCGAGATCGACGCGGCGAGCCACAACGGCGTCGACGATGCACGCGACCTGCGTGAGCGCGCGGTGTTCGCCCCGGCGCGCGACCGCTTCAAGATCTTCATCCTCGACGAGGCCCACATGGTCACGCCGCAGGGGTTCAACGCCCTGCTGAAGCTCGTCGAGGAGCCGCCCGACCACGTCAAGTTCATCTTCGCCACGACCGAGCCCGAGAAGGTCATCGGCACGATCCGGTCGCGGACGCATCACTATCCGTTCCGTCTCGTGCCGCCCGCCGCGATGCTCGAGTACATCCAGGCCCTGTGCGAGACCGAGGGGGTCACCGTCGAGCCCGGCGTCCTCTCGCTCGTCGTGCGCGCCGGAGGCGGGTCTCCGCGAGACACGCTCTCGCTGCTCGACCAGCTGATCGCCGGTTCGGAGGGCACGCTCGTCACCTACGCGCGCGCGGTGGCGCTCCTCGGGTACACGCACGCCGAGCTGCTCGACGAGGTCGTCGACGCGTTCGGCGCGGCCGATGCCGCCGCAGCGTTCGCGGCGGTCGACCGGGTGGTGCAGACGGGTCAGGATCCCCGGCGCTTCGTCGACGACCTGCTGGAACGACTGCGCGATCTCATCGTCGTCGCCGCAACGGGGCAGGATGCCGCGGCCGTGCTGCGCGGCGTACCGGCGGAGGAGCTCGCGCGCATGATGCGCCAGGCGGACGTGTTCGGCTCCCTGCGCCTCTCGCGCACCGCGGATCTGGTGATCGCCACGCTCGATGAGATGACGGGCGCCACCTCGCCGCGGCTGCAGCTCGAGCTCATGGTCGCCCGGGTGCTCGCGCAGACCGGCGAGGCGTCGGCGGCCGTGGCATCCCCGTCCAGGGCTTCGCAGTCCGAGCCCGTCTCGCGCACCGCACCGGGTCCACAGGCGGCGCCCACCCCGCAGGCCGCCGGCCCCGCGCCGGTCGCCGAGCCCGCCGCGCCGCCTGCCGGTCCATCGGCCGCAGAACCTGACGCCGTGCCGCCGGCAGCCGGCGCTCCGGCTGCCGCTCAGGTCGCCGTCGATCCGCCCGCCGCGACACCTGCTCCCACGCCGTCCGCGCCGGCCGCCCCGATCACCGTGCAGCACATGCGCGACGCGTGGCCCGAGGTCCTCGGCAGGCTCGAAGAGACCAGCCGATCGTCGTGGCTCCTCGCCTCGGGCGCGCGGGTCAGCGAGCTGGACGGCGATGTGCTCACGCTGTCGTTCCAGAGCCAGTCCGACGTCGCGAAGTTCAAGAAGCTCGCGGCCGGAGCCGGTCCCAGCGAAGACCTCCGCCAGGCGATCCTCGCCGTGCTCGGCATCCGCGTGAAATACCTCGCCAAGCACGACAGCGAGACCGGTCCGGCCGCCCCCTCCGCGGCCGCGCCGACGGCACCGGCCGGTCCGGCCCCGGCTGCCCCGACTGCCCCTTCGCCTCGCTCGGCCGCCGTGAGCGCGCCTCGGGCCGCCGCCGCACCGGTGACCGAATGGGTCGTCGCCGCGATTCCGAGCGACGCGGAGGCGCCGCCGGTCGACGCGCCCGAGCCGCCGACGGCGATGGCGCAGTTCGCGGTCGACGACGAGCCCGAAGACGCCGACGCGTCCCGCGCGCACGTCGCCACGCTCGCGCCGCCGCGCGAGGGCGACGTCCTGCCAGCCGCAGACGTCGAGCCCTCGTTCGCCGCCGACGACGAAGGCGACGAGGTCGAGATGGATCCCGCCCCCGATGCGCTCGGCCCGGTCGTGGTCGCGCCTCCGATGCCGAGCGTGCCGGTCCGCACCGCGACGAACGGGGCGCAGCGCTATGGCGAGGCGGTCGTCCGCCAGGTGCTCCACGCGCGGTTCGTGCGTGAAGAGCCGTTCGAGCCGCCGACGAGGTTCAGCTAGCCCATGTACGACGGCATCGTCCAAGACCTGATCGACGAGTTCGGGCGCCTCCCCGGAATCGGCCCGAAGTCGGCGCAGCGCATCACCTTCCACATCGTGCAGTCGCCCTCGTTCGACGTGTCGAGACTCGCGCAGCTGCTGGCCGAGGTCCGCGAGAGAGTGCGCTTCTGCGAGGTCTGCGGCAACGTCTCCGAGCAGGACCGCTGCGGAATCTGCCGCGACCCGCGCCGCAGCCCGGCGGTGATCTGCGTCGTCGAGGACGCGAAGGATGTCGCGGCCATCGAGCGCACACGCGAGTTCCGCGGGCTGTATCACGTGCTCGGCGGCTCGATCAGCCCGATCGCCGGGATCGGCCCGGAGGACCTGCGCATCACCCAGCTCATGCAGCGCCTGGCCGACGGGACGGTGCAGGAGGTCATCCTCGCGACGAACCCGAACCTCGAGGGGGAGGCGACGGCGACGTATCTGAGCCGACTGCTGCACACTCTCGAGATCTCGGTGACGCGGCTCGCATCGGGCCTCCCCGTCGGCGGCGACCTGGAGTACGCAGACGAAGTCACGCTCGGTCGTGCCTTCGAGGGACGCCGCGCGGTCTGATGTCGGCCACGCTCCAGCGTTTCGACGCGCGCGCCTGGATCCTCTTCGCCGCGATGGCGGTGCTCTGGGGCATGCCGTACCTGTTCATCAAGCAGGCGGTCGACTCGTACTCACCGGCATCCGTCGTCGTGGGTCGAACGCTGCTGGGTGCCCTGCTCCTGCTCCCGTTCGCCCTCCGGCAGGGTGCCCTGCGACCGGCGTTCGCCAAGGTCGGCTGGGTGCTCGCGTTCGGTGCGATCGAGATGGCCGGCCCCTTCCTGCTGCTCGGCCACGCCGAGCAGACGCTCCCGTCGGGTCTGACGGGACTGCTCGTCGCGACGGTGCCCCTGTTCGCGGCGCTCATCGCCTTCACCGGCGGTGACCGGAGCGTGCTCAGGCCGGCCCGCATGATCGGGCTCTTCGTCGGATTCGTCGGTGTCGCCATCATCGTCATCGGGCCAGGCCTCGCGGCCGGCGGCACGGCAGGCCTGGTCGCGATCGGCGAAGTCCTGCTCGTCGCGATCTGCTACGCGATCGCACCCTTCATCGTCGCGCGCAAGCTCAACGATGTGCCCGCGCTCGGGACCGTGACGCTCTCGCTCGCGGCGGTCGGACTGTTCTACCTTCCCATCGCGTTCCTCACCCAGCACGAGACGCCCACGCCGCAGAGCACGGTGTCGCTGATCGCGCTGGCGGTCCTGTGCACCGCAGTGGCCTTCATCGTCTTCTTCGCGCTGATCGACCGCGTCGGTCCGGCGCGCGCGCCCCTGTTCACGTATGTCAACCCGGTCGTGGCGATCATCCTGGGAGTGCTCGTGCTCGGCGAGGACGTCACCCTGGGTCTGGTGATCGGCTTCCCGATCGTGATCCTCGGATGCTGGCTGGCCGCCACCGGTGGCACCGTTCGCACGAAGGAGCCGGCGGGCGAGCTTCCACCCGTGGCTCCCGGCTGACTCCCGTCAGCGCAGCACCTCCACGAGCACCACCCACGACACGACGATCGCCGCCACGATCGCCAGGAGACAGCCGGCGGCGGCGAACGACAGGCCCGAGGGATGTCCGAGCAGAACCGCGAATCCCGCGATGAGGTAGGCGCCGATCGGGAGGAAGCCGAAGACCGACTTCACCAGCTTCGCCTGCGCGGCCGGACCGTGGTCGGCGAAGATCGCTCGGGTCGCCTGCACCTGGAACACGCCCGCACCGACGGTGGAGACGAGCAGCAGGATGCCGTACCAGAAGGGCGTGACGGTGGGGATCAGCCCGAGTCCCGACGCGATGATCGCGAGCACGAGGGTGGCGATCCCGGCGGCCAGACGCGCCGTGAGAGCGCGGGCCTTGATGATCTCGCCGATGTTGACGCTCGACGCGACGATCACGAGCCCCGCGAGAGCGGCGGTCGCGCCGACCATCGCGACGTTGAAGTCCGACCACAGCTCCAGCTCCTCAGCCATGGTCCGGATGCTATCGCGACCGTTGCGCAGACGTGACCATCTCGCTTTCCATCCGGCCGCCCCCTGGCGAGGACGCCCGCTGACCGGGCACGATGGGGGAAAGCTCACACCGGGGTGGAGGCAGCATGGATGCGACGTCGGGTCCGACGCATCGGACGGTGGCCATTGTGGGAGGTCCCGGGTCGGGCAAGACCACGCTCGCCGAAGGGATCCTCTTCCGTGCCGGCGCCATCGCGCGACGGGGCACAATCGAGCAGGGGACGACGGTGGGCGATCACGACCCCGAGGAGGTCGCCCGCCAGACCACGCTCGGCATCTCGCCGGCCTACCTGACCTGGAGCAGCCCGGACGGGGCCGAGTGCGCGATGACGCTCATCGACACCCCGGGACACCCCGACTTCATCGGGGGAGTCGACACCGCACTTGCGGTGGCGGACGCCGCGGCCGTGGTCGTCAGCGCGGTCGACGGTGTCACCGCCGGCACGCGCGCGGTGTGGGCCGCGGCGCGGGATGCCGGTGTCCCTCGCATCATCATCGTGACGCAGGAGGACCGCGCGAGGGCGGACTTCCGTCGGGTGCTGGCGGAGCTTCGCGCCACGTTCGGCGACAACCTGTGGCCGCTGGAGCTGCCGCTCGGAGAGGAGCAGGACTTCCACGCCGTCGCCGACGTGCTCGGCGAGCACGCGCTCGTCTACGACGACACCGGGCATCACCACGAAGAGCCGCTGCCCGCCGCCGCGGAGGCCGAGGAGCACGCAGCGCACGTGAGCGTGACCGAGGAGATCGTCTCCCACGACGACGCGCAGCTCGAGGCCTACCTCGACGGCGACGAGCCGACCCCGGCGGAGCTGGCCCGGACGCTCGCCCACGAGGTCGCCACAGGCGAAGCCGTCCCCGTACTGCTCTGCTCCGGACTCACGGGCACGGGCGTGGACCGCGTGGCGGATCTGCTCTGCGCGCTCTCACCCGGCGCGCGCGACCACGACAGCCGGATCGTCGTCGGCGCCGACGACGCGTCCCCGGGCACCGCCGTGAGCGTCGCCCCGAATCCGGACGGCGAGACGGTGGTGCACGTCTTCCGCACCGTTGCCGACCCCTTCGTGGGGCAGATCGCCATGCTCAAGGTGCTCTCCGGCACGCTGCGCCCGAGCGACCGCCTCCGAAACGCCACGACGGGGGCTGAAGAGCGGATGCCGGCGCTCTTCCGGCTGCGCGGCGCCCAGCACCTGCCGGCTGATGCCCTGCGGACCGGCGAGGTGGGTGCGGTCGCGAAGCTTGTCGGATCCCCCTCGGGATCGCTGCTGTGGTCCCGCCCGCACGGCAGTGCGCGCCCGGCCCCGCTTCCCCGCCGGCATCCGGTGTTCGCCGTCAGCCTGACGCCGGCCACGCAGTCCGACGACGCCAAGCTGTCGACGTCTCTCGGGCGCCTCCTCGCCGAAGATCAGACACTCGTCCTCGACCGCGCCGGCGGCGAGACGATCCTCCGCGGACTCGGCGAGACCCACGTCGCCGTCGCCGTCGAGCGGCTCGCCCGCGTGCTGGGGGTGACCGTGACGACGGGTCCGGCTCCGGTCGCGTACCGCGAGACGATCGCGGGGCCCGCGCAGGCCGAGGGCAAGCTGAAGAAGCAGTCCGGCGGTCACGGCCAGTTCGCCGTGGTCCAGCTGCGGCTGAGCCCCCTTCCACTCGGCGCCGGATTCGAATTCGTCGACGCCGTGGTCGGCGGAGCGGTGCCGAGGTCATACATTCCGGCGGTGGAGAAGGGCGCGCGGGACGCGCTCGCGTCGGGCGGGCCGCAAGGACACCCGGTCGTCGACGTCCGGGTCGAGCTGTACGACGGCAAGTCGCACTCGGTCGACTCGTCGGAGATGGCCTTCCGCACGGCCGCATCGCTCGGCGTCAAGGCGGCGCTGGCCGACGCGGGCTCCATCGTTCTCGAGCCGGTGTCGGTCGTGACGATCACCGTCCCGGCCCAGCTGCAGGGACCCGTTCTCACAGACCTCTCCTCGCGCCGCGCCCACGTGAACGCGACCGAGACCAACGACGACGGCGACGCGCGCATCATGGCGAGCGTGCCGGAAGCCGAGCTCGGACGCTACGTGCTGGAGCTGCGCTCCCTCACGGGAGGACAGGCGCAGCTCACGATCACGCCCGACCGGTACGAGCGGGCGCCGGAGACGACGCGAAGCCATCCGGCGCCGGCGTGACTCATGGCGGGGGCGGCATGGCCGCTTCCGTAAGATGGTGCGTTGGGGCGCGGCATCCGATCGCCCGTCCGTCACCACACCCGCGTCACCCGCAGTGACGCCCCCGGGAGTCTCATCGTGGCGTTGTTCGTGCAGAAGTACGGCGGATCGTCGGTCGCCGACGCGGAGAGCATCAAGCGCGTCGCGAAGCGCATCGTCGACACGCGCCGCGCCGGTCACGACGTGGTCGTCGCCGTCAGCGCGATGGGCGACACCACCGACGAGCTGCTCGATCTGGCGGCCCAGGTGGCGCCGATCCCCGCGCCGCGCGAGCTGGACATGCTGCTCTCCAGCGGTGAGCGCATCGCGATGGCGCTGCTGGCCATGGCCATCCATTCGATGGGCTTCGAGGCGCGATCGTTCACGGGCTCACAGGCCGGCATGATCACGGATGCCACGCACGGCGCCGCGCGGATCGTCGATGTGACTCCGATCCGTCTGCGGGAGGCGCTCGACGAGGGTGCGATCGTCATCGTCGCCGGCTTCCAGGGCTTCAACCGCGACACGCGCGACATCACGACCCTCGGCCGCGGCGGCTCCGACACGACGGCCGTCGCGCTGGCGGCGGCGCTGGACGCCGACGTCTGCGAGATCTACAGCGACGTGGACGGCATCTTCACGGCCGACCCCCGCGTCGTGCCGAAGGCGCAGAAGCTCACGCACGTCTCCAGCGAGGAGATGCTCGAGCTGGCGGCCAACGGGGCGAAAGTGCTGTACATCCGCGCGGTCGAGTACGCCCGCCGCCACGGCGTGCTGATCCACGCGCGGTCCACGTTCAGTTCCGGTGAGGGCACCTGGGTGCTCGGCCAGGGCATGACCGTGCCGGCGGGGCTCGCCGGACCGACCGGCGTCGCCGGGCTGACGGGCGCAGAAGGAGAAGAGATGGAAGAGCCGATCGTCGCGGGCGTCGCGACAGACCTCAGCCAGGCCAAGATCACGATCATCGGCGTTCCCGATGTGCCCGGCAAGGCGGCGGAGATCTTCAAGATCGTCGCGAAGTCGGGTGCCAACGTCGACATGATCGTGCAGAACGTGTCGGCGGCATCCACCGGCCGCACGGACATCTCGTTCACCCTGCCCAAGGAGGATGCCGGGATCGCGCTGCGCGCCCTCGCCGCCGAGCAGGCGGGAGTCGGCTTCGAGAGCCTCGTTCACGACGATCAGATCGGAAAGCTCTCGGTCGTCGGCGCCGGCATGCGCACGCACTCCGGTGTGTCGGCGACCCTCTTCGAGGCGCTCAGCGTCGCGGGGATCAACATCGAGATGATCTCGACCAGCGAAATCCGCATCTCGGTCGTCGTCCGCGGCGACGACCTGGCCGAGGCCGCGCGGATGGTCCACACCGCGTACGGTCTCGACGGGGATGCCGAAGCCGTCGTCCACGCCGGCACCGGGCGCTGAGCCCCTCCGTCCGGCATCCCACCGCCGCCCGGTAGAATCGCCCTTCCAGCCCACGACACTCGAGGACGACAGCCATGACCCGCATCTCCGATTCCGGACTCTCCGTCGCCGTCGTCGGCGCCACCGGCCAGGTCGGCACCGTGATGCGGGAGATCCTCGCGGAGCGGGCCTTCCCCATCCGCGAGCTGCGCCTGTTCGCGACCGCGCGCTCCGCGGGGACGGCCGTCGAATTCGCCGGTGGAACCGTGATCATCGAGGACGTCGAGACCGCCGACCCTTCCGGCATCGACATCGCCCTTTTCTCCGCCGGTGCCACCGGCAGCCGCGCGCACGCACCTCGCTTCGCCGAGGCCGGCGCGACCGTGATCGACAACTCCAGCGCCTGGCGCATGGACCCCGACGTGCCGCTCGTCGTCAGCGAGGTCAACCCGCACGCGATCCGCGAGGCGCGCAAGGGCATCATCGCCAACCCGAACTGCACAACGATGGCCGCGATGCCGGTGCTGAAGGTGCTCGACGCCGAGGCGGGGCTCGAACGCCTCATCGTGAGCACGTACCAGGCCGTGAGCGGGTCGGGCATCGCGGGCGCCGAAGAGCTGCTCGGCCAGGTCGAGGGCGTGCTCGCCCAGGGCGACACTCTGCGACTGGTGCACGACGGTTCGGCGATCGATTTCCCGCAGCCGGAGAAGTACATCGCCCCCATCGCGTTCGACGTGATCCCGTTCGCGGGCAACCTCGTCGACGACGGGCTGAACGAGACCGACGAGGAGAAGAAGCTCCGCAACGAGAGCCGCAAGATCCTCGAGCTGCCCGACCTCCGCGTCGCCGGAACGTGCGTGCGCGTTCCCGTCTTCACCGGCCACTCGCTCAGCATCAACGTCGAGTTCGCCCGCGACATCACGCCGCAACGAGCGCGCGAGGTGCTGTCGTCCGCTCCGGGAGTGTCGCTGGAGGAGGTGCCCACGCCGCTGCAGGCCGCCGGCCAGGACCCCAGCTTCGTCGGACGCATCCGCGCCGACCAGTCGGCCCCCGAAGGCAAGGGCCTGGTGCTCTTCATCAGCAACGACAACCTGCGCAAGGGGGCGGCGCTCAACGCGGTGCAGATCGCCGAACTCGTCGCCGCGGGCATCGGCGTCAGCGCCTGAGCGCTTTCCACACACGCAAGATCCGCGGACTTTTCGCGTGAAGCGCTCGCTGCCGTCCGGGTGGCCGGCGCGCGCGAACTAGACTTCTGGAGTGACAGAAACCGTCGATGTCGTGCTCATCGGTGGCGGCATCATGAGCGCCACCCTGGGCACCCTCCTCTCCGAGCTGCAGCCCGACTGGAAGATCGTCGTGTACGAACGACTTCACGACGTCGGCCTGGAGAGCTCGAACGCGTGGAACAACGCCGGCACCGGGCACGCCGCCCTGTGCGAGCTGAACTACACGCCCGAGGGGCCTGACGGCACCGTCGATCCATCGAAGGCCATTTCGATCAACGAGCAGTTCCAGCAGAGCCGGCAGTTCTGGTCGTCGCTCGTCGAGGAGGGTGCGCTGGACGCACCCTCGACCTTCATCAACTCCACGCCGCACATGACGTTCGTGCGGGGTGAGAAGGATGTCGCATTCCTCAAGGCCCGGTACGAGGCGCTGAAGGATCAGCCGTTGTTCGCGGGCATCCAGTACAGCGAGGACTCGCGCGTCATCAACCAGTGGGCGCCGCTTCTCATGCAGAAGCGGCGCGCAGGGGAGCCCTTCGCCGCGACCCGCGTGCCCGCCGGGACCGACGTCGACTTCGGCGCGCTCACCCACCAGCTCTTCGACAACCTGCGTGAGCGTGGCGCCGAAGTGGTGACCAACCGCGAGGTGCGCGGGCTCAAGCGCCGCAGTGACGGAACCTGGCGGATCACGTGGCGCAACTCGATCGGTCGCACGCCCGGCACGACGAACGCCCGGTTCGTGTTCGTCGGGGCCGGGGGCTGGGCGATCAAGCTGCTGCAGCGCTCCGGCATCCCCGAGATCAAGGGTTACGGCGTGTTCCCCATCGGCGGGCAGTGGCTCAAGACGAGCAACCCCGCGCTCGTGGCCAAGCACAAGGCGAAGGTGTACTCGCAGGCCTCGGTCGGTGCGCCTCCGATGTCGGTTCCTCATCTGGACACGCGCGTGGTCGACGGCGAGACGTCGCTGCTGTTCGGACCCTTCGCGACCTTCAGTCCGAAGTTCCTCAAGAACGGCTCGCTGCTCGACCTCGTCGCCCAGGTGCGCCCCAGCAACCTCTGGCCGATGATGAAGGTCGCGATCGACAATCCGTCGCTGATCACCTACCTCGTGGGCGAGCTGCTGAAGAACCACGCGAAGAAGGTCGAAAGTCTTCGCAGCTTCATGCCGACCGCCAAGGACGAAGACTGGGAGCTGCTGAACGCGGGCCAGCGCGCCCAGGTGATGAAGAAGGACCCCAAGAAGGGCGGGGTCCTGCAGTTCGGCACCGAGGTGGTCACGGGCGCGGACGGCACGATCGCGGGCCTCCTGGGCGCCTCGCCCGGCGCATCCACTGCGGTCTCGATCATGCTCGGCCTGCTCCAGACGTGCTTCCCCGACCGCATCGAGGAGTGGGAGCCCCGCCTGCGCGAGCTCATCCCGAGCTACGGCGAACAGCTGAACCCGCGCCCCGAGATCGCCGAAGAGGTCCTCTCCGAGACCGCCGAGACGCTCGCGCTCACGGCATAGGACGGCGCGGCGAGCCTCGCGGGGCAGTCGGGACGCGCGGCGCGTCTGCCGACCCCTAATGTGGGGGGATGCCGGAAGCCTGGGGACGGCGATCGCGACGCGCGATCGCCACGGTCTTGGTGTTCGTCTGCGCCGTGATCCTCACCGCGGCGCCGGCCGGGGCGGCCGGCCCCGCGCCGGCGTGGACCGTCGCGGGCGGGGCCGCGCCGGCATCCGTGGATGACTTCGTCTACGACTCGTTCGAGGCGGACTACTACCTCGTCCGCGGAACCGGCGGCACGAGCCATCTGTTCACGACGGAGAAGCTCGTCGCTCGGTTCCCGGATTTCGACCAGAACAAGGGCATCATCCGATGGATCCCGAAGGCCGATTCCGGCATCGCCCATGACACGCAGGTCGTCAGCGTCACCGGTGCGGGCGGAGCGCCGATCCCGTGGTGGACGGAGGAGGATGAGGACTGGGTCTACGTTCTCACCGGCGACGACTCCTACGTGCGCGGCGCCCAGACATACGTCATCTCGTACACGATGAGCGATGTCGTCCTGCGCTACGAGGACACCGGCGCCGACGAGTTCTACTGGGACACCGTCGGCACGGACCACGCGCAGCCCTTCGGCTCGGTGACAGGACGCGTGCACATCGCCGGCGATGCGGCGGACGGGCTCATGGCCGGTCGCGCCTACTGCTATCGCGGGCCCGTCGGATCGGCCGATCGCTGCGGGATGTCCGGTCCGGAGCCCGACACGGCGTGGCCCGGAGACGTCGCTGCGTGGGCGCTCGCATCCGCGGGACGCGATGCGGCGGCATCCGCCGTCGTGTTCACCGCGACGGATGCCGATGTCGGCGCGGATGAAGGTGTCACGATCGCAATCGGATTCGCGCAGCGGACGTTCTCGGCACCCACCCCGCCACCGCCACCGCCCTACCCGTGGTGGGAGTGGATCCTGCCGGTGCTCGCGCTGCTGTCGGGCATCGGAGGGCTCATCTTCATCCTGGTCATGAAGGTCGTGCTGCGGCGCAATCCCGATCGCTCCCCGGTGATCGTGCAGTACACCCCGCCAGAGGACGAATCGCTCACGCTGTCGGCGGGTGTGCTCGACGTGCCGGCGCGGGCGATGGCGGCGCACGTGGTCGATCTCGCGGTACGCGATGCCGTCGAGCTGCGCGCATCGGGGAACCGGGACGACCCCGCCGACTTCGACGTGATCCTGCGCTCCAAGGAGGGGCTGGAGCACGACGATCTCCGCGTGATCCAGACGCTGTTCGCGAAGAATGCGAAAGTCGGAGCCGCCGTCGATCTGGGCGCGTTCGCGAAGTCGCCGCCGGTCCGCGCCGTCACGTACGTGCGCCGCATCGACGAGTTCACGGTCCAGCGCGGGTACCGCAGCAAGCTCCCGGGCTGGATCGGGTCGGTGCGCGCGGCCGCGCAGCTCGGCGGATTCTTCCTCGCCATGGCCCTGATCTTCTTCTCGGACAGCGCATTCGGGGTGCTCTCCGCCGTGGGCCCGATCGGGGTGGTGCTCTACATCGGCGCGATCGTCAGCGGCTTCTTCGCGTTCATCATCCTGCCGTTCTTCAGCCTGCCGAAGTCCGTGCTCACGCTCGCGGGCGGCGTTCACAAGACGTACCTCGAGGGAATCCGCGAATACCTCCGCCTCGCCGAGGAGGACCGCCTCCGCGCGGCGCAGTCCCCGCGCACCGCGGACCTCGTCTCGTCCGGCCGCCGTGCGTACGGCGAGGAGCCGAACTCGCCCGGCGACAGCATCGTCAACGTGTATGAGCGGCTGCTGCCGTACGCGGTGCTGTTCGGCATGGAGCGCGAGTGGGTCGACGTGATCCGCAGCGCCTCGCCGGTCGTCGAGACCGTGACGCGCGTGTCGCTGTTCGATGCGGTCTCGTCGCGGTCGCTCTCGGACGCCTCGTCGTCCATCGGCCGGCTGGCCGTGACCCCCGTCACCCGGTCGGGATCGTCGAGCAGCTCGTCCTCGAGCTCGAGCTGGTCGTCGTCCGGCGGCTCCTCGGGCGGCGGATCCTCCGGAGGCGGCGGGGGCGGAGGAGGCTTCGGCGGCCGGTAGACCTGGGATGCTGCTCTCCGTCCGACCGAGTAGTGCAGACGCGGCGACTACGCTCGCATCGTGGCCAAACTGTACTTCCGCTACGGTGCGATGAACTCGGGCAAGTCGTCGTCCCTGCTCCAGGCGGCCTACAACTACGAAGAGCGCGGTCAGCATGTGCTGCTGGCCAAGCCCGCGATCGACACGAAGGAATCGGACAAGATCTCGAGCCGACTCGGCATGTCGCGGTCGGTGGACTTCCTGGTCGAACCGGATGCCGATCTGAGGGCCTTGTTCGCCGAGCATCGCGCACGGGTGCAGTCCTCCGCCTCCGAGGCGCTCATCCCCGAACAGACACCGATGGGCCGGCCGGTGGAGATCGCCTGCCTCCTGATCGATGAGGCGCAGTTCCTCACGCCCGCCCAGGTGGACGATCTTCTGCGCATCGTCGTGCTGGACGGCGTGCCCGTGCTCGCCTACGGCATCCGCACGGACTTCCGCACCGAGGCGTTCCCCGGCTCGCGGCGCCTGCTGGAGCTCGCCCACAGCCTCGAGGAGCTCAAGACGATCTGCCGCTGCGGCCGGAAGGCGATCTTCAACGCGAGGCTGGTCGGCGGTCGGTTCGTCTTCGACGGCGATCAGGTTGCGATCGACGAGCTGTCGGCGGACCGTGTGACGTACGAGTCGATGTGCGCGGAGTGCTACCTGCGAGAGTCCGGCGGCCGTCTCGACGGGCGCTGAGTCGGTCCGAGCCCTCGGTAGGCTCGGATCATGCGCGTACTCCTCGCCGGCGGTGCCGGCTACATCGGCGCCCACACCGCCGTCTCGCTTCTGGATGCCGGCCACGACGTGGTCCTCCTCGATGACCTCTCCGGCACGAGCGCGGTAGCCGCGGAACGTGTCGCGCAGATCACAGGGAAGGAGGCACCGCTCGTCGTGGGCGATGCCGCCGACGATGCGATCGTGGAACACGTCTTCGCCGAACACGCCCCGATCGACGCGATCATCCACCTCGCCGCCTTCAAGGCCGTGGGCGAGTCCACCCAGAAGCCGCTCGAGTACTACTCGAACAACGTCGACACCACGTTCGCTCTCCTGCGCGTGGGGCTGAAGCACGGCATCCGATCGTTCGTCTTCTCGAGCTCGGGGACGGTGTACTCCGACCCCGCCGACCTGCCGTTCACGGAGGAGTCGACGACGAGCATCGACCTGTCGAACGCGTACTCCAAGTCCAAGCGCATGAACGAGGTCGTCCTCGCCGACGTCGCGCGAGTGAACCCCGACCTGAACGTCACCGTGCTGCGCTACTTCAACCCCGTCGGCGCGCACCCGAGTGGCCTGATCGGCGAGGACCCCGCCGGCATCCCGAACAACCTCATGCCTTTCGTCGCGCGTGTCGCCGTGGGCAAGCTCGAGCGGATCGGAGTCTTCGGCGACGACTACGACACCCCCGACGGCACCGGGCTCCGCGACTACATCCACGTTGTCGACCTGGCCGAAGGTCATGTCAGCGCGCTCGAGCAGGCCCGGCCCGGCTTCGTCGTGTACAACCTCGGCACGGGTCAGCCGGTCAGCGTGCGGCAGCTGATCGCCGCATTCGAGCGGGCCGCCGGGCGCGAACTGCCCCAGCAGATCCTGCCCCGACGGCCCGGCGATGTCGCCGCCACGTATTGCGATCCGTCGAAGGCCGAGCGCGACCTGGGCTGGAAGGCGCGGCTCACGATCGACGACTCGTGTCGTGACTACTGGAACTGGCAGTCGCGCAACCCGGACGGCTACGCGAGCGTCTGAGGCAGGCACCCTCTGTGGTCTGACCACATGCTACTGTGGTCAGACCACAGAGGAGGACGCATCGACGCGACCACGCGCAAGACCACCACGGCGAACGCGCGCGCGTGGCAGGTCGTCCTCGAATCCATCGAGGACGACCTTCTCGAGGGACGCCTGGCACCGGGCGACCGCCTGCCGCCCGAGCGGGAGCTCGCGGTCCGGCTCGGCGTCGGCCGCTCGAGCGTCCGGGAGGCTCTCCGCGTCCTCGAGGTGCTCGGGCTCGTCCGCACCGGAACCGGATCGGGCCCGTCCTCCGGGGCGATCATCATCGCAACCCCCCGCGGCGGCATGTCGGCTCTGCTGCGTCTGCAGGTCGCCGCGCACGGCTTTCCGCTCGACGATGTGGTGCGCACGCGGCTCGTGCTCGAATCGGCTGTCGTGGAAGCCCTGGCCGGCGACCCGGAGCGCGCGACGTCGGGCGCCCGTGCCGTGCTCGACGCGATGGATGCCGCAGACCTGACGCCCGCGGAATTCCTCGCACTCGATGCGCAGCTGCATCTTGCGCTCGCCGAAGCCTCCGGCAACGTCGTGATCGCCGCGATGATGGCAGGACTTCGCACATCGATCGAGTCCTACGTGCGGGCCGGTGCGGAGCGCATCCCCGACTGGGACGCCACCGCCGACCGCCTCCGCCGCGAGCACCGGGCGGTGCTGGACGCCGTCGACGCCGGCGATGCGGCGTCCGCACGCACCCTCATCCACGACCACATCACCGGCTACTACGCCCACGCGGGTCTGGCCCGCACCTGACGAAAGGACTGTCGATGACCAAGCGCCAGCTTCCCAAACCCGCCGAGCTGCTCGAGCTCATGCAGTTCAAGAAGCCCGAGCTCAACGGACGGAAGCGCCGGCTCCAGTCGGCTCTGACGATCCACGACCTTCGCGCGATCGCGAAGCGCCGCACTCCCAAGGCCGCGTTCGACTACACCGACGGCGCCGCCGAGGGCGAGCTGTCGCTCTCCCGTGCCCGCCAGGCGTTCGAGGACATCGAGTTCCATCCCGGCATCCTTCTGCCCGCGCCCGAGGTCGACACGTCCGTGGAGATCCTCGGCGGCCGTTCGGCGCTGCCGTTCGGCATCGCGCCCACGGGCTTCACCCGACTGATGCAGACGGAGGGCGAGAGCGCGGGGGCGGCCGCCGCCGGGGCCGCCGGCATCCCCTTCACACTCTCCACGCTGGGCACCACCTCCATCGAAGACGTCAAGAGAGCGAACCCGTACGGACGGAACTGGTTCCAGCTGTACGTCATGCGCGATCGCGAGATCTCGTACGGGCTGGTCCACCGCGCCGCCGAGGCGGGTTTCGACACGCTCCAGTTCACCGTGGACACCCCGATCGCGGGGGCGCGTCTGCGCGACAAGCGCAACGGCTTCGCGATTCCGCCCCAGCTGACGGTCGGCACGATCGTGAACGCTATTCCGCGGCCGTGGTGGTGGTACGACTTCCTCACCACCCCCAAGCTCGAGTTCGCCTCGCTGTCGACGACCGGCGGCACCGTGGGCGAACTGCTCAACGCGGCGATGGACCCGACGATCGGCTACGACGACCTCGCCGTGATCCGCGACCTCTGGCCCGGCAAGATCGTCGTCAAGGGCGTGCAGAACGTCGAGGACTCCAAGCGCCTGATCGACGCAGGCGTCGACGGGATCATCCTCTCCAACCACGGTGGTCGCCAGCTCGATCGCGCGCCGATCCCGTTCCACCTGCTGCCCAACGTCGTGCGCGAAGTCGGCAAGGACGCGACGGTCATGATCGACACGGGCATCATGAACGGCGCCGACATCGTCGCCTCGGTCGCGCTCGGTGCGAAGTTCACACTGATCGGGCGCGCCTACCTGTACGGCCTGATGGCCGGTGGCCGGCAGGGCGTCGATCGCACGATCGCCATCCTGCGCGATGAGATCGAGCGCACCATGAAGCTGCTGGGGGTCTCGACGCTCGCCGAACTCGAACCGAAGCACGTCACGCAGCTCACCCGGCTCGTGCCTGTCGCCCAGCCCGCCGCGAGTGCGGTGCGCACGCGCAACGTGACGGCGGCGAAGGCCTGAGCGACCGCCCGCGCGCAGTCAGCTGCGCGCGGGCAGCGTCGGCAGAAGTGCGTCGAGGTGGTCGGCGGTGTCTTCCCAGCCCTCGACCGCGTGGCAGGGGACGCCGAGCGCGAGGACGGGGTAGTCGTTGCCGTCCGGGTCCAGTCGGTCCCCGACGAACAGCATGTCCTCGAGCGGGATGCCGGTCTGCTCGGCGAGCTGGCGCATGCCATAGGCCTTGTCGATCCCGCGGTGGGTGATGTCGACGGAGGTCGAACCTCCCGAGCGCACCTCGAGGTCGGGGATCTTCGCGGCCACGGCCTCGCGGAGCGAGTTCTTCTTCGCTCCGGTCGGGTCCCACGCCATCTTGGCGTCCAGGGGAGCGCGCTGGCCGAGTGCCGAGAACGTGATCTGCGAGCCCCGGTCCTCGAGGATGTCGCCCCAGGTCTCCGCTTCCCACAGGTCCAGTCGCCGGGCTTCGCCCTCGACCGCCGCGAGTGCGCGCGATTTCTCGTCGTCCGACAACGCGTGCGCGTAGACGGTGACGATGCGGCCCTCCTGGATGCGGTAGTACTGCGTCCCGCACGTGGGAAGCAGATGGATGTGGGACAGCGTCTCGACCGGCGCCTCGGGGAGCCGGTCGACGACCTGCGCCCGGAACTGCTCGAGCTGTCCGCCGGAGATGATGGCCACGTCGACGCGCTCCGCCAGCGCGATCAGCAGCGCGCCGATCCGCGGATCGATCGCGCTCTTGGAGGGTGCCAGCGTGTCATCGAGATCGAAGGCCACCAGGCGGGGAGGGGGGCGGTCGAAGGTCGAGTCGGTCACGGTGCTCCTGTCGGGGGTCGGGAGACGCGAAAGGCCCCGTCCCGCTCCTTTCGGGAGCGGGCGGAGCCTCGCTGCGGTCGGGGTGACAGGATTTGAACCTGCGGCCTCGTCGTCCCGAACGACGCGCGCTACCAAGCTGCGCCACACCCCGTGGCCAACCCCCCGAGTCTACCCGATGCTCGAAGGTGCTCCGAACTGGACTAGCGGGGGAGGAGGGTGACCAGCGACACCTCGGGCCGGCAGGCGAAGCGCACCGGCGCGTAGATGGAGTGGCCGAGGCCCGCGCTGACGTTCAGCGGGATGGTCCGCCCCGCGTGATCCCACTCGCTGAAGCCCCGTGCCTGACGCAGGGGGATGTCGCAATTGGCGACCAGCGCCCCGAGCCCCGGCATCCGCACCTGGCCGCCGTGCGTGTGGCCTGCGAAGATCGCGTCGGCGCCCAGGTCGACGTAGGCGTCGAGCACGCGGCGGTAGGGCGCGTGTGTGACGCCGATGGTCGCTGCGGCGGGGGCGATGTCGGCCTTCAGCTCGTCGAGCAGCTCGGGAAGCACCTCGAGATCGTCCCAGCCACGGTGCGCGTCGCTGACGCCGAAGGCGTCGATCCTCATGCCGGCCACCTCGAGCGAGCCCACGTCGTTGTTGAGGTCGAGCCAGCCGAGCTCCTCCGCGAGGTAGCCGTCGAGCGCCTGGGTGTCCAGCGGCTCGCTGGCCACCTTCACCGTCGAGGGGCCGGTGAAATACCGCAGCGGGTTGCGCGGCGTCGGAGCCGCATGGTCGTTGGAACCGTGCACGAAGACGCCGGGGATGCCGCGAAGCGGATCGAACGCGGCGCGCAGTCCGCGCAGGCCGTCGGGGTGGCCGAGGTTGTCGCCGGTGTTGACGACCAGATCAGGACGCCAGGTATCTGCCAGCGCCGCCATCCAGCGCTGCTTGCGGTTCTGCCACGGCGCCATGTGAGCATCCGAGAGGTGCAGCACGCGCACCGGACTCGAGCCGGTCGGCAGGATCCGCGCCTGGTGCTCTCGAACGGTGAACAGATAGCGCTCGATGCCGATGCCCCAGATCGCGGCGCTCGCGCCGAACGCCCCCGCCGCTCCGAGAGCGACGAGGGCGGTCCGTGCGTGCCCGTCGGGCACTACGAGCACTTCGCGCGACTGAAGTTGACCGTGATCGCGGAGTTCCGGTTCACTATGCTGCCCGCAGCAGGGTTGGTGCTGGTCGCCTTGCCCTGCGGCCCGGCCGTCGTGTCCTCGGTGCAGGCGCCGGGCTGGACGTTGCCGAAGCCGGCTCCGCGCAGGTCGCTGAGCGCCTTGTCGAGCTGCTTGCCCGCCACATCGGGCACGCTGATGCCCTGCCCGTTGCTGGGGTTGATCGTCACGGTCGTGCCGCCGGCGGCACGGCCGGCGCCGGGGTTCTGCGCCGCGACCACGCCCTCGGCCTCCGAAGAGTCGACGGGTTCGCCGACGCTCACGTTGAATCCGGCCTCTTCGAGCCTCGCCGTCGCCTCATCCACCGAGAGACCGATGACACTCGGAAGGTCGCGCGTCACCTGGCGGGTGAGCTCACCGAAGTTCTGCGGGAACTCGGCACCGCCGTACAGCTCGTTCGCGCGGAACTGGATGGATTCGGCGACCACGTAGCGCAGGTCGGAGACGCGGCGATCGGCGAAGTACATCTCGAAGATGTTCGCGGAACCGGTGCTGTTGCCGACCCACGTCGCCGTGGCCACCTTCGTGGACGACTCGATCATCCACGACTGCCATCCCTCGTGGGTTCCGGTCTTGCCGATCACCGGAGCGTTGCCCGGGTTGGCCTGCGAGCCGGTGCCGCCGCTGCGCATGACGCCCTGCAGGGCGTACGAGGCGGTGGAGGCGACCACCGGATCGAGGACCGGCGTGCAGGAGCGGACCGGCACGAGTTCGGGACGTTCGACGCCGTCCGAGTCCGTCACGCGGTCGATCACCTTCGGCTGGCAGTACACACCGTTGTTCGCCACGGTGCCATAGGCGCCGGCCATCGCGATCGGTGCGACGTTGTCGTCCCCGATGACGTTGTTGGCCACCGCCATCGAGATCGGACGGCCGTCACCGGTCGTCACGCCCATCTTGGTGGCGACGTTGGCGATGTCGCAGAGGTCGAGCTGCGAGGCCATCGCGAGGTAGCCCGAGTTGAGCGATGCGGCGGTGAACTGCATCGGGGTGCCGGTGAAGCCCCCCACGCCGCCGAAGTTGCCGATCTTGGCGCGCTCCTCGTTGACCCAGTCTCCCGTGCAGGAGTTGGTCATGCGCGGGAAGATGCGATTGACGCCGTTGAGCACCTCGTTCACGGAGTGACCCTGCTCGAGCCAGTCGATGAGCGTGAAGAGCTTGAAGGTCGATCCGGCGCTGAACCCGTCCGACTTGCCGTAGGTGCGGTCTCCGGCGTAGACGAGGGATGAGTAGTTCGGATCCGCTGCGAGGGCCGCGTCCTCGCTGAAGATCGTGTTCTGTCCGATGGCGAGCACACGGCCCGTGGTGTTGTCGATGCTCACGGTCGCGGCGCCGAACTTGCCGGTCTCCGGACCGGTCAGACCCGGCATCGCGGTGGGCGTCCAATCCCGCAGGGTCTGCTCGGTCGTCGCCTGGAGGCGCGGGTCGAGCGTCGTGTAGATGTTGAGGCCGCCGCGCTGGAGGGTGCGGTACCGGTCGTCGATCGTCGCGCCGAACGCGGGGTCGGCGAGGATCGTGTTCTTCACGTACTGGCAGTAGTACGCCGCGCCACCCGCTGCCGCACAGCCCGTCGTGGGGGGAGTGATCACAGGCGTGATCGGCTCCAGCGCCGCCGCGACATACTCGTCGCGGGTGATCTTGCGATCATCCAGCAGGCGGCTCAGCACGTAGAGCTGCCGGCCCTTCGTCACGCTGTAACCGTCTGCCGCGGCGACGTACTGCTCCTGGGTGATCGTGCCTTCCGCGAGGAGAGTGTCCAGCGCGGCCAGGCGTCCTTCGCCGACATCGTCGACCAGACCGTCGGGGGCCTTGTTGTAGCCGATGCCGTCCTCGTCCCAGATCGACCCCTCGGGCTGGTCGATGCGATACGTGTTCGGGTTCTGCACGATGCCGGCCAGCGTTGCCGCCTGACTCAGGGTGAGCGTGCCGGCCGTGGAGTTGAAGTAGTACTTGGCGGCGGCGTCGATCCCGTAGGTGCGCCCGCCGAAGTTGGCGATGTTCAGATAGCCCAGAAGGATGTCGTTCTTGGAATACTTCTGCTCGAGGGCGATCGCATAGCGCATCTCCTGGAGCTTGCGCTCGATGCCCTCGTTGCCCGAGGCGGTCGTCGCCTGCGTCCAGCAGTTCGCGAGCACCTCGGATTCGGTCAGCTCCTCGGTCGCGACGGCGTCCCGCTCGCACCGCTGGATGAGCACGTTCTTGACGTACTGCTGGCTGATCGAGGATCCACCCTGCGTCTCACCGCCGCCTCGGAGGTTCTGCAGGACGGCTCGCGACGTTCCGATCAGGTCGACGCCGCCGTGCTGGTAGAAGCGCGGGTCTTCGCTGGAGAGCACGGCGTCGTACATGACGGGGGCGACCTGATCGAACTCCACGGGCGACCGGTTCTGGTCGTAGAACGACGTCAGCTCGGCGGCTTCGCCCGTGTCGGGGTTCGTGTAGTAGAAGGTGGTCGGCAGCATGAGCTTGTCGATGTCGAGCACGCTCGGCAGGTTGTCGAACATCGTGATGGCGCTCGTCGCTGCCGCGCCGGAGACGGCGATCGCAGGGGTGACGGTCGCGGTGATGAGCACACCCGCGGCAGCGCTGAGTCCGACGAGGCCCAGGAGGCCTCCGAACACACCGCTAGCCGTCCGTTTCGTATCAGGCATAGGCTTGATCGTAGGGGAGCTACCTGGGCGAACCCTTGACAGACCCGCCCGGTCACGGCGTTGTCCCCGCATCCGCCTGCGACCTTTCGGAGCCTCCATGACCACGTGGGAGTACCTCACCACCCCGCTTCTGATCCACAACACCGCCGCCATCCTCAACAACTGGGGGAAGCAGGGCTGGGAGCTCGTGCAGGTCGTCCCCGGCCCTGAGGGCGGCCTCGTCGCCTACCTGAAGCGGCCGTCCGGCGGCGGATCGGCAAACGCGGGACTGGATGCCGCGGCTCAGGCCGCGCAGCAGTTCGAGGACCCGCAGATATGAGCGTCTCGTCAGCGCTCGCCCAACTGGGGATCGAGCTGCCGTCGGTCGTCCCGCCGGTCGCCGCCTACGTGCCCGCGAAGTCGCACGGCGACCTCGTCTTCACGGCCGGTCAGCTTCCGATGGTCTCGGGCGCCCTCCCGGCGACGGGGAAGGTCGGCGACGGTCCGGGGCTGATACCGGCGGAGGACGCCCAGGCGTATGCCCGCCAGTGCGCTCTGAACGCCCTTGCGGCGGCGGCAGCGGCCGTCGGCGGTGTCGACCGGCTCACGGGCGTGGTCAAGGTCGTCGGCTTCGTGGCATCCGTTCCCGACTTCACGGGGCAGCCCGGCGTCATCAACGGTGCGAGCGAGGTGCTCGGCGAGATCTTCGGCGAGGCCGGCCGCCACGCGCGCTCGGCCGTGGGGGTCACCGCGCTGCCGCTGGACAGCCCCGTCGAGGTCGAGGTCGTCTTCAGCCACGCCTAGCGCGCAGAGCGGATGCCGGGCGTCCGGCATCCGTCATCTGCTAGCGGACCTGCGCCGAGATCACCGACATGACGGCGGTGTCGGCGAGCGTGGTGGTGTCGCCGACCTCGCGACCCTCCGCGACGTCGCGCAGCAGGCGGCGCATGATCTTGCCCGAGCGCGTCTTGGGCAGCTCCTCGACGATGTAGACGTCGCGGGGTCGCGCGATCGGACCGATCTGCTCGCCGACCCACGCGCGCAGCTGCTGCGCTAGGCCGTCCGCGGAGTGGGCGGCCAGGTAGCTCTGCTTGATGATCACGAACGCGGCCACCG
Source organism: uncultured Actinomycetota bacterium (assembly GCA_963750955.1). GTDB lineage: Bacteria > Actinomycetota > Actinomycetes > Actinomycetales > Microbacteriaceae > Microbacterium. The sequence goes on along the minus strand of CAVVSI010000002.1, from coordinate 64,756 downwards.
CCTGTCCGGTCGTCTCATCGGACGCTCCGACCACCGCAGCTTCGGCGACGGCCTCGTTCGCAACCAGCGCCGATTCGATCTCGGTCGTCGACAGGCGGTGCCCCGAGACGTTCATGACGTCGTCGACGCGACCGAGCAGCCAGACGTCGCCGTCCTCGTCGAGCCGCGCGCCGTCGCCGGCGAAGTAATAGCCCTGGGCGGCGAACTTGTCCCAGTACGTCTCTTTGAACCGCTCAGGGTCGCCCCAGATGCCGCGCAGCATGCTCGGCCAGGGCTCGGTGACCACGAGCAGTCCGCCGTTGCCGTTGCCGACATGGACGCCGTCGTCGTCGACCACCTCGATCGAGGTGCCCGGAAGCGGCACCTGAGCGCTGCCGGGCTTGGTCTCGGTCACTCCCGGCAGCGCCGAGATCATGATCGCGCCGGTCTCGGTCTGCCACCACGTGTCCACGATGGGGGCGACTTTGCCGCCGATGACCTTGCGATACCACATCCACGCCTCGGGGTTGATCGGCTCGCCCACCGATCCGAGGAGGCGCAGCGAGGACAGATCGTATTGTTCCGGGATCGCCCGGCCGAGCTTCATGAACGAGCGGATGGCGGTCGGCGCGGTGTACAGGACCGTGACGCCGTACTTCTGGACGATCTCCCACCATCGGCCGGGATGAGGGGTGTCGGGCGTGCCTTCGTACAGCACCTGCGTCGCGCCGTTCGCGAGCGGACCGTAGGTGACGTAGGAGTGCCCCGTGACCCAGCCGATGTCGGCCGTGCACCAGTACACGTCCGTCTCGGGATGCAGGTCGTGGACGACCTTGTTGCTGAACGCCACCTGCGTCAGATAGCCGCCCGAGGTGTGCATGATCCCCTTCGGCTTTCCGGTCGTGCCGGACGTGTACAGGATGAACAGCGGACTCTCGGCCGGGAAGGCGCGCGCCTCGTGCTCTGCGGATGCCTGGGGCACGACGTCGTGCCACCAGATGTCGCGGCCCTCGGTCCAGTTCACGTCATTGCCGCCGCGCCGGACGACCAGCACGTTCTCCACCGTCTCCTGCACGCCCGAGCCGTTCCGGTCGGCCAGCGCCATGTCGACGGCGGGCTTGAGCGGTGAGACCTTTCCCTTGCGGTAGCCGCCGTCGGCCGTGATCACGAGCTTCGCGCCCGCGTCGTCGATGCGTGCGCGCAGGCTGTCGGCCGAGAACCCGCCGAAGACCACCGAGTGGATCGCACCCAGCCGCGCCACCGCCAGCATGGCGGCGACGGCCTCGGGGATCATCGGCATGTAGATCGCCACACGGTCGCCCTCGCCGATGCCCAGCCCCTCCAGCACGTTGGCCAATCGCCTGACTTCGTCGGTCAGCTCCGCGTAGGTGACGTGGCGTGAATCGCCCGGCTCGCCCTCCCACAGCAGGGCGACGCGCTCGCCGTTTCCCGCGTCCACGTGGCGATCGAGGCAGTTGTACGCGACGTTGAGCTCGCCGTCGTCGAACCATGTCGCGAAGGGCGGGTTGGACCAGTCGAGGACCCGCGTGAACGGGGTGTGCCAGTGCAGCTCCCGGGCGCGATCAGCCCAGAACGCTTCGCGGTCGGCGGCCTGCGCATAGACCTCAGCGGTCACCACGGCGTTCTCGGCGAAAGCGGCGGGCGGTGAGAACCGCCGGCTCTCGGTGAGGAGGTGGTCGATCTGGCTGCTCATGCTCGCTCCTTCGCGGGCCGTTCCGGGGACGCAGTCGGGGAGGACGCGCCGTGACGACACCGTCAATCTACCCAGCGCCCCTGACCGTAACTACCTCCGATAGTGGGGGGCGGGCCGGCGTGCGCGCCCAGCTTGCCGGACGCAAACGATATATCGGTCACGGCCTGATGAGTTTGTTTGGAAGGTCGCCTCCCATTGCGTATGCTCGTCACCGGCCGAACATTCGATTCTGGCATTGCGACACCCGACCCACCCCCGAACTGCGGTGTCGCGCGTGGCGGCATCCCATTCCCCCCATGGGATGCCGCCCTCTCTTCTTTTCGCCGCTCCTCCCCAGGAGCTGCGACTCGGACGCCGTCCACCGAGCACGCGGATCGCCGGAGCCGGCGCGCCGATGCGCCATACCTTCGACGCATGTCCGAACGCTTCGTCGTCCAGCCGCGGCCCGCGTCGGCGGCGCGTCGGGCGCCGCTCGCCGGCGTCGAGCCGGATGCCGGACCCGCGACGTCCCCGCACATGGGTCCGGCGATCGTGCCGTCGCCGTCCGTCGCCCGGCGACGGAGCATCGCCGTCCGGCACCCCGCCCTCGAGCCCCTTTCGCGCTACCTCGACGACCCCGAGGTCACCGACCTCTTCGTCAACGGATCGTCCGGCCTGTTCGTCGACCGCGGCGCCGGTGCCGTCCCGGCGCCCGAGTGGCGGGCTCGCGAGGAGGATGTGCGCGACCTCGCCGTCGCACTGATCGCGCTCGGCGATCGTCACATCGACGATGCGACGCCGTGCGTCGACGTCCGGCTCGAGGGCGGCATCCGCGTGCACGCCGTGCTCCCGCCGGTCGCCGCCGAGGGCACGGTGATCTCGATCCGGGTGCCGCGACTCGGCAGTCCCGACCTCGAGGCGCTCCAGTCCACGGGCATGTTCGACGCGGTGACGAGGGGTCGACTGGAAGACCTGGTCGGCGCCCGCGAGAATCTGCTCATCACGGGCGCCGCCGGCGCCGGCAAGACCACGCTGCTGTCCGCGCTGCTGGGGTGCGCGTCGCCGGCCGATCGTATCGTCACGATCGAGGACGTCGCCGAGCTGCGGGTGGATCACCCGCATCACGTGCGGCTCGAAGCCCGCCAGGCGAACCTCGAGGGCGCGGGCGCGGTCGGTCTGGCCCGGCTCGTGCGCGAGGCGCTGCGTATGCGGCCCGATCGGCTGGTCGTCGGGGAGTGCCGGGGAGAAGAGGTGCGCGAGCTGCTCACCGCCCTCAACACCGGGCACGACGGCGGGGCCGGGACGCTTCACGCCAACGGGCTGGCGGACGTCCCGGCTCGGCTCGAGGCGCTGGGGGCGCTCGCGGGCCTCGACGACTTCGCCCTCGCCCGTCAGGTCGCCAGCGCCATCGGCTGCGTCCTGCACGTCGATCGCCGGGCGGACGGCACGCGTCGCCTCGCGGCGGTCGGGCGTCCCGTGATCGGGCCCGCGGGGCGGCTGCAGATGGAGGAGCTCGCGTGGCCCGCGACATGACCGGATCGACGATCGCCGACACCGTACTGAAACTCGCCGTGCTGCTGCAGGCAGGAGTCGCCCCCGCCCGCGCCTGGACGCACCTGGCCGAGGCCGGGGACGAGGAGGCTGCCCGCGTGTGCGCCGCCGTCGCGCGGGGAGTGCCTCTGGCGACCGCGATCGCCGGTGCCGTCCCACCGGCGCCGCCACCGCGCCGAGGTCGTGCGGCGGCTGCCGCAGCCGATTCGCATCGGGCGCAGTGGCGCGACGTGTCGGCCGCCTGGCAGGTCGCGACGGCGGTCGGTGCGCCGCTCGCGGAGAGCCTGCGCGCGATGGCGACCGCGCAGCGCGACGGTCAGGAGGCCGCCGATGACGTCCGCGTCGCCCTGGCCGAGCCGGCCGCGACCGCGAAGCTCATGGGCTGGCTGCCGCTCGTCGCCGTCGTCCTCGGCGTGGCGCTCGGGTTCGACACGTTCGGGACGCTCCTCGGCAATCCGATCGGCATCGCCTGCCTGGCGCTCGGCAGCGCGTTGATCCTGGGTGCCCAGCGCTGGAACGCGGCGCTCGTGAGGCGCGCGCGGCCGGCGGACGGCGTTCCGGGCCTCAACGCCGAACTGCTGGCCATCGCGCTGAGCGGCGGGGTGTCGATCGATCGTGCGCGTGCTCTTGTGCAGGAAGCGACCACTCATCAGACGGATGCCGCGACCGAGGCCGTGCTGACCCTGTCGCGCACGGCGGGCGTCCCGGCCGTGGAGCTGCTCCGGGCGTCGTCGACGCTCGCCAGGCACCGGGCGCGAGTCGACGGGAGGTTGCGCGCGGCGCGACTGTCGACCCGCCTCCTCCTTCCGCTCGGCGTCTGCACCCTTCCTGCATTCCTCCTCCTCGGTGTCGCCCCGATGCTTCTCAGCGTCATGACCTCGGTCCCGCTGTCCTTCTGACCGTGCCCACCCATCACCGTGCCTGACGAAGCCGTGCCCACCGAACAATTGGAAGGGACTCCCATGTCACTGCCCCGACTCACCCGCCGTCGCTCCGCTCGGCTCTTCACCGACGACACCGGCGCGGCCACCGCCGAGTACGCGATCGCCACGATGGCGGCGGTCGCCTTCGCCGGCCTGCTCGTGGTCATCATGCGCAGCGACGAGGTGCGCGGCATCCTCACGGACCTCGTCCGCCGCGCGCTGACCGTCGCATGAGCCGTCGCGGACTCGGGGACGACCGCGGTTCGGTCGTCGCCGAGTTCGCCGTCGCACTGCCTGCCGTCGTGCTCGTGATGGTGCTCGGTGCGGGTGCGCTGAGCGCGGGAGCGCGGCACGTGCGGCTGCAGGATGCCGCCGCGGATGCCGCGCGCCTGGTCGCCCGCGGGGAATCGCACGGGCGTGCGAGCACGGCCGTCACCGGCAGCGTGTCGGATGCGGCCATCGAGATCGCCCGCCAAGGCGATCTCGTCTGCGTCACCGCGACCGCGCCGGCGATCGGCGTCGGGCCGGTCATGCTCAGTGCGACGAGCTGCGCGCTCGATGGCGGTCTGTGATGGCCGGGACGATCCTCTCTGTCGGCGTGGTCGTGTGCACGGCGACGCTCATGGTCGGCTTCGTCACGTCGGGCGCCGGCGCCGCGTTCTCGCAGCGCGTGGCCGGAGTCGCGGATGCCGCCGCCCTGGCCGCGGCCGACGCGGCATCGGGCGCCGTGACGGGGGAGCCGTGTGCTCGAGCGGCGGAGGTCGCGTCCGCGTCGGGTGCCGAGGTGACCGCATGCCGGCTCGCCGATCTCGTCGCCACGGTCACGGTCTCCGCCTCCTTCGGGCGGCTCCCGGCGATCGCCTCGGCGCGCGCGGGGCCACCCGGCTCATGACGGGCTCACAGCGCTCGCCTGCTCAGCGGTGTGTATGGTGTGCTTCGAAGAAAGGACCCCCCTTGGCACAAGGCAAGAAGCTCGTCATCGTCGAGTCACCGACGAAGATGAAGTCGATCCAGGGGTACCTCGGCGACGACTATGAGGTACTGAGCTCGGTCGGGCACATCCGCGATCTCGCGAGCAAGAAGGACATCCCGGCCGAGAAGAAGACCGCCTACGGCAAGTACTCGATCGACGTCGACAACGACTTCGACCCCTACTACGTCGTCAACGACCGCAAGACCAAGACGGTCGCGGAGCTGAAGCGGGCGCTCAAGACAGCCGACGAGGTCCTGCTCGCGACCGATGAGGATCGCGAGGGCGAGGCAATCGCCTGGCACCTCCTCGAGGTTCTCAAGCCCAAGGTCCCCGTGCACCGCATGGTCTTCCACGAGATCACGAAGGACGCGATCCGCGCCGCCGTCGACAACACCCGCGAGCTCGATCTCGCGCTGGTCGACGCGCAGGAGACGCGACGCGTGCTCGACCGCCTCTACGGGTGGGACGTCTCGCCGGTGCTGTGGCGCAAGGTCGGCAGCGGGCGCGAGGGTGCCGCGCTCAGCGCCGGCCGTGTGCAGTCCGCGGCGACGCGTCTGGTCGTGGACCGTGAGCGCGAGCGCATGGCGTTCGTCTCGGCCGGCTATTGGGACGTCGAGGCCCTCGCCGTCACCCTTCGACAGGCTCAGGGACCGGAGGACAGCTTCACCACCCGCCTGGCCCGCGTCGACGGCGCTCCGCTGGCGCGCGGCACGGACTTCGATGACCGCGGCCAGCTGAAGAAGGTCGTCGTCGTGCTCGACGAGGCCAAGGCCCGCGCGCTGTCCGCAGCGATCGAGGGTGTCGGCGAGGCAGCCGTCACCGCGCTCGAGTCCAAGCCCGGCAGCCGCAGCCCGAAGCCGCCGTTCACCACCTCGACGCTGCAGCAGGAGGCCGGCCGCAAGCTCTCGATGAGCGCCAAGCACGCCATGAGCGTCGCTCAGCGCCTGTACGAGAAGGGTTTCATCACCTATATGCGCACCGACTCGGTCGCCCTGAGCGCCCAGGCGATCACGGCCGCACGCGAGCAGGCGGTGGCGCTCTACGGCGAGAAGGCCGTGCCCCTGAACGCGCGCGTGTACCGCAGCAACAGCAAGAACGCGCAAGAGGCGCACGAGGCGATCCGCCCGTCGGGGGAGCAGTTCCGCACTCCCGCCTCCGTGTCGGGCGAGCTCGACCGTGATGAGCAGCGCATGTACGACCTCATCTGGAAGCGCACGATCGCCAGTCAGATGTCCGACGCGAAGTACGAGACCACGACCGTCACCCTCGCGGTCGAGGCTCCGGTGGACGGAGCGGTCCAGCGTGCCGAGTTCACGGCATCCGGCACCGTGTACACGTTCAAGGGGTTCCTCGAGGCGTACGAAGAAGGGCGCGACGAGAAGCGCAGCGACGCCGACAAGGCCGACGACCAGTCGCTGCCCGTGCTCGCCGTCGGAGACACCCTCCGGCTCAAGGAGGTCGAGCCCAAGGGCCACGCGACCACTCCGAAGCCGCGCTACACCGAGGCGAGTCTCGTGAAGGCGCTCGAGGAGAAGGGCATCGGCCGCCCGTCGACGTTCGCGAGCATCATCGACGTGATCCTCGACCGCGGCTATGTGACCAAGCGCGGCCAAGCCCTCGTTCCGAGCTGGCTGGCGTTCAGCGTCATCCGGCTGCTCGAGGAGCATTTCGCCGACCTGGTCGACTACGACTTCACGGCGGCGCTCGAGGACGACCTCGATGCGATCGCCCGCGGCGAGCAGCAGCGCACCGCGTGGCTGAAGGAGTTCTACTTCGGCTCGGACGCCCAGCCGGGACTGCGCAACATCGTCGAGAACCTCGGTGAGATCGACGCCCGCGAGCTCAATGCGACGCGCATCAGCGACACCACGACGCTCCGCTTCGGCAAGTACGGGCCGTATCTCGATGTCGTCGACCCCGGCAACGCCGACGCCCCGCCCCGTCGTGTCAACATCCCCGAAGAACTCGCGCCCGACGAGCTCACGCCCGAGAAGGCTCAGGAGCTGATCGACGCTCCGGTCGCGGGCAACCGCGTGCTGGGGGAGAACCCCGACAACGGCAAGCTCGTCGTCGTCAAGGACGGCCGCTTCGGTCCCTACATCGAAGAGACCGACCCGGAGGATCCGACGGCCGTCGACGAGGTCACCGGCGAGATCACGGAGGAGACTCCGAAGAAGAACCTGCTTCCAAGACCAGCGCGGCCTCTAAGACCAGCACGGCGAAGAAGGATGCCGCGCCCAAGCCGCGCACCGCGTCGCTCTTCAAGTCGATGTCGGTCGACACGATCGATCTCGATACCGCCCTCCGCCTGCTCGAGCTGCCGCGCACCGTGGGCACCGATCCCGAATCGGGCGAAGCGATCACCGCGCAGAACGGCCGGTACGGTCCCTACCTGAAGAAGGGGACCGACTCTCGCACGCTCGATTCCGAACAGCTGATCTTCGACATCACGGTCGAACAGGCGCTCGCGATCTACGCCCTGCCCAAGTACGGGGCACGGCGCGCCTCGAGCGCGCTCGCCGAGTTCGAGAACGACCCGGTGAGCGGCAAGCCGATCCGGGTCCGCGACGGACGATTCGGTGCCTACGTCACGGACGGAGAGACGAACGTCACGATCCCGCGTGGGCAGACCGTCGCCGACATCACCTACGAGATCGCCGTGCAGATGCTCGCCGACAAGCGCGCGAAGGGCCCCGCGCCCAAGCGCACTCCGGCGCGCAAGGCGACGACCCGCAAGGCGCCGGCCAAGAAGTGACCCTCGGGCCGGAGCAGGGGCTGACCGCAGGCCCCGCGCGGGGGTTGTTCATCACGTTCGAGGGCGGGGACGGCGTCGGCAAGACCACGCAGGCGGCCCTCCTCGAAGAGTGGCTCACCGCCCGGGGTCGCACCGTCGTGCGCACCCGGGAACCCGGCGGCACCGAGGTCGGCGTGCTGATCCGCGACATCGTCCTGCACCACCGGGGTGAAGTCGCTCCGCGCGCCGAGGCGCTGCTCTACGCAGCGGACCGCGCTCACCACGTCGAGACCGTCGTGCGCCCCGCGCTCGAGCGCGGCGATGCCGTCATCCAGGACCGCTACCTGGACTCGTCGGTCGCCTACCAGGGCGGCGGACGGGTGCTCGGGCGTGACGAGGTGCGCAATCTCTCTCTCTGGGCGGCCGGCGGTCTGCTGCCCGACCTCACCGTGCTGCTCGATCTGGACCACGACACGGCCCGCGACCGGCTGGACGCAGACGACAAGCCGTTCGACCGGCTGGAGTCAGAGCAGTCGGCATTCCACGCCAGCGTGCGGCAGGAGTTCCTCGCCCTCGCGGCGGCCGAGCCCGAGCGGTTCCTCGTGCTCGACGCGTCGCGCTCTCCCGCAGATCTGGCGACAGACATCCAGGGCCGCGTCCAGGCGCTCCTCGCCGCCGCCTCGACCGGCGCCGTCGGCGCCGCCGATTAGGCTGGTGCCATGGGAGACTCGGCGGTCGCGGCAGCGCCCGCCTCGCCGTCGGTCGGCGTCCCGTGGGAGGCGGTCTGGGGGCAGGACGACGCGGTCGCCACTCTGCAGGGGGCGGCGTCCGATCCTGAGTCGATGACCCACGCGTGGCTCATCACCGGCCCTCCGGGGTCGGGCAGGTCCACGCTCGCGTACGCGTTCGCAGCGGCGCTCATCGCCGACGAGGGCGACGAGCAGGCGATGCGGCAGGTGCTCGCCGGCACGCATCCCGATATGACGGCGCTGCGCACCGAGGGCGTGATCATCTCGATCAAGGATGCCCGGGCGCTCGTCGAGCGGTCCTACTTCAGCCCCTCGCTCGGCCGGTACCGCGTGATCGTGATGGAGGATGCCGACCGCATGGTCGAGCGCACCTCGAACGTGCTCCTCAAGGCACTCGAGGAGCCTCCCGAGCGCACGGTGTGGATCCTGTGCGCGCCGAGCGATGCGGACCTCCTCCCGACCATCAGGTCGCGGGTGCGCACCCTGCGGCTCCGCGAGCCCGACATCCACGACGTCGCTCGGCTCATCTCGCAGAGGACCGGCGCCGATCCGGCGGTGGCCGAACAGTCCGCGCGCCACGCCCAGCGTCACATCGGCATGGCGCAGAGGCTCGCGACGGATGCCGCTGCCCGGCGGCGTCGAGATGACATGCTCCGCGGCGTGCTGGCCGTTCGCGGTGTCGGCGATGCCGTCGACGTCGCGGGCCGCGTCGTGGCGGCGGCGACCGAGGACGCGAAGGCCCTGACCGCGGAACGCGACGAGGCCGAGCGCTCCGGCCTGCTGCGCACGTCTGGGGATCGCCGAGGGCGCCGCCGTCCCTCCGGCGGTCCGCTCTCAGCTGAGCGCGCTCGAGGACGATCAGAAGCGCCGTGCGACCCGCAGCCTCCGCGACGGGATAGATCGCGTCCTCACCGACCTTCAGTCCATGTTCCGCGATGTCGTCATGCTGCAGTTCGGTCGCGGCGGACCCGCGGAGGGGGACCTGATCAACCGGGAGCTCGAGCCGGAGCTGCGCGCGCTCGCCGCGGCGTGGCCGGTGGAGCGAACGCTCATCGTGCTCGATCAGATCGCCGAGACGCGACGCAATCTCGAACAGAACGTCGCTCCCACGCTCGCCCTCGAAAGCATGCTCGTCACCGTCGCGAGCGGGAGGATCCCGTGAAGACCACTGCATCCCGGTCGACCGCGCCGCGTAGGATGGGCCGCTTCGTCGCCGTCCTGGCCGGCCTGGCTGCGGCATCCGTCGCCCTGTCGGGGTGCCTGTACTCGCTCATCCCGGACTCCAGACCGTCCTCCACGGCCAGTCCGGCGCCCGACACCGAAGGCGTCTCGCCGGAACTTCTGCCCTTCTACGAGCAGACCCTGTCGTGGTCGAACTGCGATTCGTTCGAGTGCACCACCGTCTCGGCGCCCCTGGACTGGACCGACCCCGGCGCGGGCGAGATCGAGCTGTCGGTCATCCGCCAGCGCGCACTCTCCGGAAGTCCTATCGGCTCGCTGCTGACGAATCCCGGCGGTCCGGGTGCGAGCGGCGTCGCGCTGATCCGCGACAGCATCTCGTTCGCGATCGGCACGCCCCTTCAGGAGCAGTTCGATGTGATCGGCTTCGACCCGCGCGGGGTCGGTGAGTCGACCGCCGTCCGCTGCTTCGACGCAGCCGACATGGACGCGCACCTGTTCGACATCCCCGCAGACCCGCGCGGATCCGCCGGGTGGACCGCCGAGCGGACGCAGTCGAACCAGGAGTTCTCCGACGCGTGCGAGGCAGGCAGCGGCGGCATCCTGCCGTTCGTCACCACCGAGAACGCGGCGCGCGACATGGATGTGCTGCGTGCAGTGCTGGGCGACGCGGAGTTGAACTACCTCGGCTACTCGTACGGGACGTTCCTGGGCGCGACCTACGCCAAGCTCTACCCCGAGCGCGTCGGCAGGCTCGTGCTCGACGGTGCGGTCGACCCCTCGGTGTCTATGGTGGACGTAAACGTCACCCAGGCGATCGGCTTCGAATCCGCGCTGCGCGCCTATATGTCGAACTGCCTGGGCGAATCCGACTGCCCCTTCCAGGGCTCGGTCGACGAAGCCATGGCCGACCTCGGCACGCTGCTGGCCGCGGTAGACCGATCGCCGCTACCCGCGGCGGACGGCCGGATGCTGGGCGCCGACTCGCTCATGACCGGCATCGTCGCCGCCCTGTATGCCCCGCAGAGCTGGCCATACCTCACGATCGCGCTGACCGATGTGCTGCAGGGCGACCCCGAGGTGGCGTTCCAGCTCGCCGACTTCTATTACAACCGCGAGAACGGGGTGTATCTCGACAACTCGACCGAGGCGTTCCGCGCGTACAACTGCATGGACTACCCGGCCGACACCACCGATGAAGCGCAGGCGGCGGCGGATGCGCTGATCGCCGCCGAAGCACCCACTGTCGCTCCGTACTGGTCGGGTCCCGATCCCTGCGAGACGTGGCTGCATCCGCCGACCGGAACACGCGGCGCGATCACCGCGGATGGCGCGGCCCCGATCGTGGTCGTCGGGACGACGAATGATCCCGCGACACCGTACGAGTGGTCGGTCGCGCTGGCCGATCAGCTGTCGTCGGGCGTTCTCATCACCCGCGTGGGTGAGGGGCACACGGGCTACAACAAGGGCAACACGTGTGTCGACGCGGCGGTCGAGGCGTACCTGCTGCAGGGCACGGTTCCGCAGGACGGACTGCGCTGCGAATAGGCGGATGCCGAACCCCTCGCGTTCGCAGGCGCCCCGGTGACCCTGTAAGATCGTTGATCGTGCATCGCGCAAGCGACGCGCGCCACCTTAGCTCAGTCGGCAGAGCATCTCACTCGTAATGAGAAGGTCGAGAGTTCGATTCTCTCAGGTGGCTCGGATGGGCTCCGGCCCGGATTCACGCGGCATGAGACCCGCTTCCGGCAGGCTCGCGTGCTCGGCCCCGATCTGGATCAGCGACCAGCTGGGACGCAGACAGAGGTGGAACAGCGACATGCACACAGCGGTCGATGCCGTGGTCGAGATCTTCACGTGGGTCGGCTTCGGTGCGGGTGCCCTGCTGGCGGGCATCGCCCTGGTCGCCTACGTGTTCGACGGCACCTGGGTGCCGGTGCGGGCGGTGGTCGAGAAGACCGAGAGCGGCACGGTCGTCCGCTGGTTCGACGAGGAGGGCGGCGTGAACGAGGCCGCGCTCAATCACGAGCAGCAGCACGCGGTCGGCGGCGCGGGGATGTACGACATCTACGCGCGCCGAGGGTGGAACAACCGCATGCGGCTCACCCAGCATTCCCCGTTCGTGCGGTCGATCGCGTTTCTGGCGACCGGCCTGATCGGGCTCGGAGTCGTCGCGTTGATCGTGTCCTGGGTGCTTCTCTTCACGCGCGGCTGACCCCGCCCGCCACGGCGGGCGGCCGTCACGCCAGGGCGAGCATGCCGCCTGCGACCAGGGCGAGCGCGAGCCCCGTCCACTGCACGGCCGCGACGCGCTCGCGGAGCACGATCGCGGCGAGCAGGATGGTGCCGGCCGGGTAGAGCGCCGTCAGGGCGGAGACGATCGACAGGTCGCCGATGCGCAGAGCCAGCAAGATGAGCGCGTTCGCGGCGGCATCGACGACACCGCACGCGATCGCGAGCCCCCACGCCCGCCGTCGCGAACCGCTTTCGGAAGGTTCGTCCGAGCCCGCTGCGCGAGCGTGCTCGAGGTCGGCATGGCCGGACGGCGTCGCGCCGACCGCGAAGCCTGCGACGTCCAGGACGGATGCCGCACGCCGTCCTCGTCGCAGCGCTCGCAGGACGAGCACGCCGATGATGACGACGGTGATCGCCATGTTCGTGACGCGCGTCATGACCAGGGGCACCAGACCGCTCTCGGGGCTGGTCTGATCGATCACGATCAGGAAGGCGCCGATGGCCAGTCCCGCGCCGACGGCCATCAGGAGGCCGCGCCCAGGGGGACGCACGACCATCTCGCCCGGGATGAAACCGACGAGCACGACCGCGACCAGTGCCACCGCCAAGCCGATGTAGCCGATGGGCGAGAGCGTCTCGCCGTTGACCAGGAGTCCCCACAGCATCGGCGCGATCGCGGAGACGACGGCGGTCAGCGGCGAGAGGATGCTCATCGGGCCGATCGCGAGGCACGCGTACAGGAGGGCGATGGCGACCACCCCGAACGCACCGGCGAGCGCGCCCCACGCCACATCGATCGGCGCCCACGTGCCGCCGACGAGGGGAAGGGCCAGCAGAAGCAGCACGAAGCCGGATGCCGCGGCGACGGCAGTGACGACGATCGACCGCAGGCGCTTGGCGGCGAGCCCACCGAGGAAGTCCGCCGCGCCGTAGATGATCGCGCCGACGAGCGCCAGTGCGGCTGAGAGCATGGTCGCTCCAGCTTAGGGAGTTGCGCCCCGGCCGATTTTGCTAGATAAGCTAGCAATATGCAGCCTCAGCGCTCCCATCACACCCCCACCCGATGGCTGCGTATCGGCATCCCTGTCCTGCTCGTCCTCGTCTGGCTGATCGGCGGATCGATCGGTGGGCCGTATTTCGGAAAGGTGGACGAGGTCGCCACCAACGACCAGTCCTCCTTCCTGCCGGAGAGCGCGGAAGCCACTCAGGTGAGCGAGCGCCTGCCCGACTTCCTCGGCGACGACAGCATCCCCGCCGTCGTGGTCGTCAGCGGCGACGGTGCGCTGACGGAGGGGGAGCTCGAGGATCTGCAGACCCTGAGCGACGACATCGCCGGAATCGAGGGCGTGCAGGAAGGGGTCTCGCCGCCACTCGTGTCGGAGGACGGCGAAGCCGTGCAGATCTTCGTCCCCATCGACTCGTCGGGCGAGGTGCGCGAGATCGTCGAGCAGATCCGCACGATGGTCTCCGAGGAGCTGCCGAGCACACTCGACGGATGGGTGACCGGTCCCGCCGGTTTCACCGCCGACCTGGTCAAGGGATTCCTCGGCATCGACGGGCTGTTGCTGCTCGTCGCGCTGATCGCCGTCTTCATCATCCTCGTGATCGTCTATCGCTCGCCCCTGCTGCCGATCCTCGTGCTCCTGACCTCGGTGTTCGCGCTGTGCGTCGCGCTGCTGACCGTGTGGTGGCTCGCCTACGCGGGCATCGTCGTTCTCAACGGGCAGGTCCAGGGCATCCTCTTCATCCTCGTGATCGGCGCCGCGACCGACTACGCACTGCTGTACGTCGCGCGGTTCCGAGAGGCGATCGGGGCAGGCGCGGGCCGGTGGGATGCCACCACCCGGGCATGGCGAGGCTCGTTCGAACCCATCATCGCCTCGGGCGGCACGGTGATCGCCGGACTCCTCTGTCTGCTGCTGTCCGACCTCGCGACCAACCGCGCGCTCGGTCCGATCGCGTCGATCGGCATCGCGTTCTCCGTTCTGTCGGCCCTCACGTTCCTGCCCGCCCTGCTCGCGCTGTTCGGGCGGACGGCCTTCTGGCCGTTCATTCCGAAGCAGGGCATGCTCTCCCTCCCTGACGACCTGACCCAGCCCGTCACGGGCTTCTGGCCGCGCCAGGCGCGTTTCGTCGCCCGGCACGCGCGACCGGTCTGGATCATCAGCACCCTCGTGCTGCTCGTGGCGGCCGTCGGGGTGCTGCAGCTGAAGGCGGACGGCGTGCCGTCGAGCGACCTGGTGCTCGGAGCATCCGAGGCGCGGGACGGGCAGGAGGTCCTGGCTGAGCACTTCCCCGCCGGGTCGGGCAGTCCGGTCTATGTCATCGTGCCCGAGGAGGACCTCGTCGAGACCGTTGAGGTTCTCGAGGCCGCGGAGGGCATCGAGTCGGTGTCGACGGCATCCGAGGATTCGCCTACCGGACAGGCTTCGGTCACGGTCGAGGGCGGCGAGGCCGTGTTCGCCGCCGCCGGACCGCCCGGTGCCGACGCCCCCGCGCCGACCGTCTCGGACGGCGATGTGCTCTTGATCGGTACGCTGACGGATGCCGCCGACTCGGCAGCCGCCGAAGACACGGTGCGCGAGCTGCGCACGGCGCTCGGCGAGGCTCTGGGCGTCGATACCGCCCTCGTCGGCGGGGTGACCGCGACCGACATCGACTCGAACGAGACGTCGATCCGCGATCGCACCGTCATCATCCCGGTGGTGCTGCTGGTCATCCTGTTGATCCTCATGCTGCTCCTGCGCGCGATCCTCGCGCCGGTGCTGTTGATCCTGAGCGTCATCCTCTCGTTCGCGGCCGCTCTCGGCGTCAGCGCACTCGTCTTCACGCACGTGCTGGGCTTCCCCGGGGCCGATCCCGCGGTGCCGCTCTACGGCTTCGTCTTCCTCGTCGCGCTCGGCGTGGACTACAACATCTTCCTCATGTCGCGCGTGCGCGAAGAGTCGCTCGTGCACGGCACGCGGCCCGGCATCCTGCGCGGGCTCGTCGCGACGGGCGGAGTGATCACCTCTGCCGGCCTCGTCCTGGCAGCGACCTTCGCCGCCCTCGGCGTGATCCCGATCCTCTTCCTCGTGCAGATCGCCTTCATCGTCGCGTTCGGCGTGCTGCTGGACACGTTCGTCGTGAGGTCGCTGCTCGTGCCCGCGGTGACTTACGACATCGGCCGCGCGATCTGGTGGCCCTCGAAGCTGTGGCGGGCGAGTCAGGTCGATCGCGGCGGGCCGTCGGACGAGCCCGCCCTCCCGGCGCGGGCCGCTGAGCCGGAACACCCGCTGACGCGAGCGGAGTACCGTCGTACGCTCGAATCATGACCAGAGCACTGTTCATCGTCGACGTCCAGAACGACTTCACCGAGCACGGCGCGCTCGGCGTGGTCGGAGGAGACGAGGTCGCCGAGCGGATCACCCGATTCCTCGCCCAGCATCGAGACGACTACGAGATCGTGGTCGCCTCCCGCGACTGGCACGATCCCGACAACGACAACGGCGGGCATTTCGCATCGGGCGAGCCGGACTTCATCACCACCTGGCCGGCCCACTGCGTCGCCGGAACCCGCGGCGCGGACTACGACGATGTATTCGACACGTCGTCGGTGACGCATCACCTCAAGAAGGGGCAGGGCAAGCCCGCGTACTCGCTCTTCGAGGGCGTCGCCGAGGACGGGACGACGGCGTCGCAGCTGCTCGAACGGCACGGGATCATCGACATCGACGTCGCGGGTCTTGCCACGGACTACTGCGTCCGGGCATCCGCGCTCGATGCGATCGAGCACGGCCGTCACGTGCGCGTCTTCACCGATCTCGTCGCCGGCGTGCATCCCGACTCGAGCGAGCGGGCGCTCGCCGAGATCGCCCACGCAGGCGCAGAGCTGATCGAGTCGGGTGTCTGAGACGATCGCCGTGCGCCGCGTTCGGATGAGCGAGGCGCCGCAGGTGCGCAGCATCAGACTCGAAGCGCTCGGCGATCCCGCGGCCGACATCGCGTTCCTCGAGACGAGGGAGCAGGCCGAGAAGCAAACGGACGACTTCTGGCGTGAGCGCACCGCCGGGGCCGCGCTGAGCGAATCGGCGGCGCAGTTCGTCGCCGAGGCGGGCCGGGACTGGGTCGGCACTCTCACGGTGTTGAGGCCCGAACCGGGCTCGACGGACTATTTCGGCCGTCCGGCCCGAGCGGGACGGGCGTTGGTCGTGTCGGTGTACGTCCGCCCCTCCCACCGGGGCCGGGGCACGCTGGACGCCCTCGTGGATGCGGCAGCGCAGTGGGCGCTCGACGCCGGCGAGGCGGAGCTCCAACTCGACGTCCACGAGGACAACGCCCGGGCACGACGCGCATACGCGAGGCTGGGATTCTCACCCACCGGTCACACCTCCGCGGGCCCGAACGGGGTCGAGCTCGAGATGGTCCGAGTGCTGTGAGCGCGACCGCGGCCGACGTGCGCGCGGCCCTTCGAGCCGCGGCATCCGAGGATGAGCGGGTGAAGATCCAGAAGCGCATGACCGACGACACCACCCGGGTGATCGGCGTTCGGATGGGCACGGTCTTCGACATCGCGAAGACCGGCAGTGCGCTGCCGCTGTCGGAGGTGGAGCGACTTCTCGACTCGGACACGTACGAGGAGCGGATGGTCGCCGTCAGCATCCTCGATTTCAAGGCCCGCATGCGGGACGCCGATCGCGCGGCCCTCTACGACATGTGGATGCGGCAGATCGACCGCATCGACACGTGGGATTACATCGACCGGGCGGCGCCGCGGGTCATCGGCTGGTACCTGCTCGACAAGCCGCGCGACGTGCTGTTCGAACTCGCACGCTCCGAGAACCGCTGGCGCCGCCGGACAGCGATCACGGCGGCGTTCTGGATCATCCGCGCCGGCGATCTCGACGACCCGCTCGCGCTGTGCGAGATCCTCGCCGACGACCCGGAGCACCTCGTCCAGACCAATGTCGGTGTCGCGCTTCGTGAGATCGGACGCGTCGACCGCGGACGGCTGGAGGAGTTCCTCGGGAGGCGAGGCGAAGACCTGTCGGCGCACGCGCGACGGACGGCACGGACCGCACTCTGAGGCCGCACGAGCCCAAGTAGGCTGGACGCGAGGGCCTCTAGCTCAGTCGGTAGAGCATCGGACTTTTAATCCGCGGGTCGTGGGTTCGAGCCCCACGGGGCCCACAAGCGGGCAGGGACGTCGCGTCAGCGGCGTCCCTGCCCGCTTTCGGTCGCGTGTTGTCGAGAGCCCCTCTGGGCGGGCCCACGCCGCCCGAGGCTCCGCGCGCCGCGAAGCGGCGTGTGGAGAGGCGGTGGGGACGAGCCCCACTTGTGTTTCGCGGAGAAACAGCGCGACCGCCGACGCCACCTCGCAGGCGTCGGCGGTCGCGCCGCTCTCTCGGGGCCGAGCCCCAGACCCCTGGCATGCTCACGCATGCCCCCCAGGGACCCGGCCGAAGCCGGGAGTCTCTCAGCTCGCCGGCGGCATCAGCACCGTGTCGATGAGGTAGACGGTCGCGTTGGCGGTCTGCACGCCACCGCAGATGACCGCGGCCTGGCCGTTGACGACGATCTCGTCGCCGCTGCCGGTGACCTCGAGGTCGGCGCCGTTGACCGTGGTGTGCGTGCCGTCGATGTCGTCCGGAAGGATCTGCCCGGGGACGACGTGGTACGTGAGGATGGAGGTCAGCAGCTCTGCATCGGTCTTCAGAACCTCGATCGTGGCGGCGTCGATCTTCGCGAACGCGTCGTCGACCGGCGCGAAGACAGTGAACTCGTCACCGTTGAGGGTGTCGACCAGGTTCACGTCCGGGTTCACTCCACCCGAGACTGCGGCGGTGAGGGTCGTGAGGATCGGGTTGTTCGAAGCGGCGACGGCCACCGGGTCCTCCGCCATGCCGGCTACCGAGCCGGCGCCGTCGGGGACGGCCTCGGCGTAACCGGCGCATCCGGCACCGACGAGGTTGGCCGCCGGATCCATTTCAGCTTCGGGCGCCATCGTCTCCTCGGCGGCGGGCGGGGCGGTGGTCTCTTCGGTGGTCTCCGTTGCGCTCGACATGGGCGAACACGCGCTCAGCGCAATCGCGGCGGCGACGGCCAGGGGACCGAGCAGGTACAGCTTCTTGCGGGACATCTTGTCCTCCTAGGTTTCGCGACGCCGGTGCGGTGTCGCAGGTCCAGTGGTGCTGTGGCCACTCGCAGCGGCCTACACGGGGTCTTCGGCGCCCCGTCGAAATCGGATGGGACATTCTCGGAATCGGTTCGTCGCGGTGCTGCAGACCTCGCGTCGTGCGCGGGCGCGCGCACGGGGTAGGGCATGCTGGACGAGTGGTGATCGATGGCGTGGACGTGCCCCCGGGCGGCCCCGACGCCGTCGACCACGCCGGTGAACTGCTGCTGCGCGTCGCGAACGGCGATCAGGCGGCATTCGCGAGCCTCTACGACATGCTGTCGCCGCGGGCCTTCGGTCTGATCCTGCGCGTCCTCGTCGACCGCTCGCAGAGCGAGGAGGTGCTGCAGGAGGTCTTCCTGGAGATCTGGCAATCCGCGTCGCGGTTCGCTCCGAACAGAGGTCAGGGAAGATCGTGGGTGCTGACGATCGCACATCGCCGAGCGGTGGACCGTGTGCGGTCCGCTCAGGCGAGCACCGATCGGGATGTCAAAGCGGGCTTCCGGGATATCGGCGTCGCGCACGACGGCGTCGCCGAGGAAGTGGAACTGCGGATCGAGGGGCAGCGTGTCGCCGAGGCGCTCGCGACCCTCCCCGACCCGCAGCGCGAGGCCATCACCCTCGCGTACTTCGGGGGTTACAGTCAGAGCGAGATCGCGGCACTCGTGGGAGCGCCGCTGGGAACGATCAAGACGAGGATGCGGGACGGACTGTCCCGCCTTCGGGTGCAGATGGGGGTGACATCGTGAACGAGCAGGAGTTCGCCGAACTGGCCGCCGGGCACGCTCTGCACGCCCTGTCGCCCGACGACAGCAGAGCCTTCGAGACAGCGCGTCGCCGGCATCCGGAGTGGGAGCATCACGTGACCGCGGATGCCGCGACGGTGGTCCTGCTTGCCGAGGACGTCGCCGAGGTCGCGCCCCCGCCCGCTGTGCGCGATGCCCTGCTCGCGCAGATCGCCGCGTCGCCCGCCGTGGAGGCCGAGGCTGTCGCTCCCGCCCTGCGCGCCGACCGTCGCGCTGCCGTTCCGGAGGCTGCCCCCGAGGCGGTGCCCGAGCCCGCGAAGTTCCGGCGCTGGGGTTCGCGCTCCTGGTTCGCGCTCGCCGCATCCCTTGCGCTCCTCGTCGGCGTCGGCTGGGGCGCCGTGTTCGTGAGCGAGCAGCTCAACACCCCGGCATCCGTCGTCGCACTCGACCAGATCGAGTCCGCACCTGATGCGCAGTCCGCGACCCAGACGCTTCCGGACGGCGGAGAGGTGACCGCCCACTGGTCGGAGTCGGTCGGCAAAGCCGTGCTCGTGTCGGACGGGCTGCCCGAGATCGCCGACGACGAGAGCTTCGAGCTGTGGTTCCTCCGGGACGGCGCCGCGATATCTGCGGGGACCTTCACGGCCGAGAGTGGCCCGACGACGGCGCTTCTCGACGGCGCGCTGGAGGCCGGGGACGTCATCGCCGTGACGGTCGAGCCGGCAGGCGGGTCCCCGACGGGTCAGCCCTCGAGCGAGCCCATCGTCGTCATCGAAACCGCCTGAGTCGCCGCGCTCCACGCCGTCCGACACCGGGCCGGCGGACCGATCCGCGGGTAGCCTGGAACGGTGAGCGACGAATCGAGGGAGTTCCACAAGCCGGTGCGGCGTCCGGCGGAGCTGTTCGATCGGCGGTTCGCCGCGGAGGATCCGGCAGAGGTGTCGCGGGTGGCGCACTCGACGGCGCAGGCGCTGCTGGCCCGTGCGCGCACGGACCCCGACGGGCAGATCGTCGACCGGTTGGTCGCCTTCACCGCCGAGCACGGCATCGACGACATCGCCGAGTTGTGGTCGCGCTCGCCCGCGCGATCTCTGCCCGGCGCTCTGTGGCGGCTCTACCTGATCCAGCTCATGATCCACGATGATCCCCACACCGCGGCTCTCCTCTACGAACGGGGGAGGGTGGAGATCGCCTCGGCGGATCCCGTCGTGGCCGGCGCTCCGACTCCGGCGGGGCCGGATGAGCTCGTGGACGTGATCGACTCGATCCTGCGCGGCCTCTTCCAGGGCGATTTCGCCGTGGCACTCGACCGGGCAGCCGCGTTCTGCCGCGTGCAGGCATCCGGCGCCAGTCACCTTGCCGACGATTACGAGGCGACAGAGCCGGATCGCGCGTCCGCCCTCACGACGCGCGCCCTGCGCCTGGCCGATTACGCGACGGACCTCGCCGCCTGCGCGGCGCTCTGGCGCCGCGAATCGCTGACCTGAGCCGGCTTCGCTCTCTGAGATCCGGGTGGCATGGAAGTGCCGGGCCGCAGAACGCCTCTCGGCGCGGAGCCGCTCGCAGCGGCAGAAGATGGAGCCCGGGGTTACTGCGGCCCGGCTGTCCCAGTGTAACCGAGCGCTCGCCGCGGGCATTCCCGTCGGCGCCGTCGGTAGGCTCGAATCCATGGCCTGGCGCTTCGCTCTCATGATCGACCCCGCGGCATCCGACGATCCCGGCCCCGACTTCTCCGCGACGTTCTCGGCCGTCGACGCGGCGGCACCGGCCCTCAGCGTGGGAGAACTGAGCACCCAGCGAGGCGACGGGATCTTCGAGTCCATCGGCGTGATCGACGGTCACGCGCAGGAGGTCCAGCCCCACCTCGACCGTCTCGCCCACTCCGCCGAGATCTGCGATCTGTCCGCTCCGAACCTCGAGCAGTGGCGTCAGGCGGTCGGTCTCGCTGCGGAGCGCTGCGCGCCCGGCGAATGCGTGATCAAGCTGATCCTCAGCAGGGGTGTCGAGCACGGTCCGGCTCCGACCGCGTGGGTGACGGCGGCGCCGGCCGCGGACTTCTCGACCGTGCGACGCGACGGTGTGCGCGTCGTGACCCTCGACCGCGGCTACGACAGCGGTGTGCCGGTGCGGGCGCCGTGGCTGCTGCTGGGTGCCAAGACCCTGTCGTACGCGGTGAACATGGCCGCGATCCGCGAGGCGAAGCGCCGCGGCGCGGACGACGCGATCTTCGTCTCATCGGACGGCATCGTGCTCGAGGCCCCGACCGCATCGCTCATCCTCCGCGTCGGTGACACGTTCGTCACTCCGGCCCCGACCGGCGGCATCCTGCAGGGCACGACCCAGCTGAGTGCCTTCGCGTGGCTGGAGGAGCAGGGCCTGACGACCTCCTATCGCGACGTCCCGGCGGCCGAACTCTCGCAAGCGGATGCCGCCTGGCTCGTGTCGTCGGTGCGTCTGGCCGCACCGATCACCCAGATCGACGGCATCCCGGTCCCGCTCGACGTGGACTTCACCGCGCGTCTGAACGCGTACCTGCTGAGCCCGCGCGACTGACGGGGCTCACCGCCGACCGGGCACAGAATCGGAGAGCGGCAGGAACACGCCGACAGCGGATGCCGCCGCCCGGCGCGCCGGCCAGAGTCTCCGATTCTGTGCACGAGCAGCCGTCGCCGCCGGTCACTCGTGGCCGAGTCTTTCGAGTTCGCGTTCGCGATCGACGCACGCGAGGATGGCGAGTTCGACGGTCTCCCAGTCGTGCACCACCATCGCGTAATCGAACCGCAGGGTGACATAGCCCCACGCCGCGGCGTTCGCGTCGCGTCGCAGGTCTCGATGCCGGTGCTCGGCGGTGGCATGGTTCTCTCGGCCGTCGACCTCCACGATCAGCCGGCGTCCGATCAGGAAATCCACCGTTCCCACCGACACGATCCGGACTTGCGCGCGAATCGGCAGCCTGTGTGACCGGAGTCGCCACCGCAGCAGAGACTCGAGCCCGCTCTGTGCGTCCGCCCGCGCGAAGGCGATCGCCTCTCGCGCCGCCGAGTTGGTGCGGCGGCGAAGCCACTGAAGACCGGCGTCGCTGATCAGGTTCTGGTTCAGTGCCGATTCCAGTGCCACGAAGAACTCCTCGACTCCCCGGCATCCGAGGATCTGCCGCAAAATGCGGGGGATCGATGGAAGGCCGAAGGCGTCGGGCCGATGGGCTGCCTCGTCCCAGTGCGCCACGCACGCGCAGGGATCATGGTCGTACTCGCGACCGTGCGCACCCAGCCAGACGTGAACCCCCTGGGTATCGTCGAGCACCCAGAGCCCGCAGTGCCGCGCGGCGGACACGCAAGCGAGCGCGCCGCCGTGCGACGCGGCCGCGATCGCGGGCGCACAGGCCGCCGCCGACGCGTAGACCCCCCGCCGTGCGACGGTGAAGGCGCCGGTGCGGACACCAGCCTCGAGCTGGCGGCGAGTCGTTCCGGCGATCCTCAGCTCGCCGTACGTCCGGATGGCCGCGGGCAGAGAGCACATGCATGCCAGCGAAGCCGTGGACACGCGGTACGCCGACGCGCCTGGCCCTTACTGTGGACAGCCGGTGGGGCGCAGGGGCTCGGGGAGGAACCGACCTGGCCAGCCGCTCCGCCGGCCGGGCACGGCGTCGGAGAACGTTCGCGACGCGCCGTCACCAGGGGCCGCCGTACGGGGTGTCGGCCGGGATCTCCGATTCTGTGCGCGCTGCACGGCTCCTCAGCTGCCGACCTTATGGCGCGATCGGCCGGTCACCCGAAGCGGCCGGAGACGTAGTCCTCAGTGGCCTGAACGGTCGGCGTCGTGAAGATCGAGCGGGTGTCGCCGTACTCGATCAGCTTGCCGGGCTTGCCGGTGCCCGCGATGTTGAAGAACGCGGTGCGGTCCGAGACGCGCGAGGCCTGCTGCATGTTGTGCGTCACGATCACGATCGTGTACTCGTTCTTGAGCTCGCCGATCAGCTCCTCGATCGCGTACGTCGAGATCGGGTCCAGCGCCGAGCACGGCTCGTCCATCAGCAGGACCTGCGGCGAGACGGCGATCGCGCGCGCGATGCACAGACGCTGCTGCTGGCCTCCGGACAGCCCCGAGCCCGGCTTGTCCAGGCGGTCTTTGACCTCGTTCCAGAGGTTCGCGCCCGTGAGCGAGCGCTCGACGAGGGCGTCGGCATCCGACTTCGAGATGTGCTTGTTGTTGAGCTTGACGCCCGCGAGCACGTTCTCCTTGATGGACATCGTGGGGAACGGGTTCGGCCGCTGGAAGACCATTCCGACCTGGCGGCGGACGAGCACCGGGTCCACGGTCGGTCCGTACAGGTTGTCGCCGTCCAGAAGGACCTCGCCCTCGACGCGGGCCTTCGGGATCACCTCGTGCATGCGGTTGAGTGTGCGCAGGAACGTCGACTTGCCGCATCCGGACGGGCCGATGAAGGCGGTCACGCTGCGCGGCTCGATCGCGAGCGACACGCCCTCGACGGCCAGGAATTCGTCGTAGTAGACGTTCAGATCGTTGACTTCGATGCTCTTGGACACTTCGTTCTCTCTGAGAGTCGGGTTCGGGTGAGGCTGCGTCAGCGGCCGAGTCTGGGGGCGAAGATCTTCGCGACGAGACGGGCGATCAGATTGAGCGCCATGACGATGACGATCAGCACGAGGGCCGCAGCCCATGCGCGGTCGATGTACGCCTGAGCGGGAATGCCCTGGTTCATGTACTGCGAGTACGCGAACACCGGCAGCGTCATCATGCGGCCCTCGAACAGGTTGTAGTTCATGGATGCCGTCACGCCGGCCGTCAGCAGCAGGGGCGCCGTCTCGCCGATCACGCGTGAGATCGAGAGCATGATGCCGGTCGTGATGCCGGCGATCGAGGTCGGCAGGACGACCTTCACGATCGTGAGCCATTTCGGCACGCCCAGGGCGTACGCCGCCTCGCGCAGCTCGTTGGGCACGAGCCGCAGCATCTCCTCGCTGGAGCGGACCACGACCGGGATCATCAGCACGGCGAGTGCGACCGAGCCCATGATGCCCATGCGGATGCCGGGACCGAGGAAGAGGGCGAACAGCGCGTACGCGAACAGACCCGCGACGATCGACGGGATGCCGGTCATCACGTCCACGAGGAAGGTGATGCCCTGCGCGAGGCGCTTGCCCGCGCCGTACTCGACGAGGTAGATCGCGGTGAACAGGCCGATCGGGATCGAGATCACGGCGGCGGCGAGGGTGATCAGCAGGGTGCCGACGATCGCGTGCAGCGCGCCGCCGCCCTCGCCGACGACGTTGCGCATCGACGATGTGAAGAATTCGGCTGACAGGCCCGCGATGCCGTTGACCAGCACCGTCCAGGCAACCGACACCAGCGGGACCATGGCCAGCAGGAAGGCGGCCGCGACGATTCCGGTGACCAGGCGATCCACGCCCTTGCGGCGACCCTCGACGACGCTGGAGATGACGGTGATCAGCACCAGATACGCCAGCGCGGTGACGATGGCGACACCGGCGAAGCTCAGCTCGGACCCGGACGCGACCGCGAGGATGCCGAAGAAGATCAGGCTGACCGCGGCGCTTCCCGCCAGCACGGCCCAGGGCGCCCAGGTGGGCAGGCGACCGCTGGTGAGCCGGAGCGGCGGGCTCACCGGCGCAGTCGGCGGAGCACTCGGGGGAGCGGTGATGATCGTCATGTCAGTTGGCTCCCGAGAATTCCTTGCGGCGGCTGACGATCCAGCGGGCCAGCGCGTTGACCGCGAACGTGACGATGAAGAGGATGAGGCCGGTGGCGATCAGCACGTTGATGTTGGTGCCGTAGGCCTCGGGGAACGTGAGGGCGATGTTCGCCGGGATCGTGCTGGGGTTGGTCGAGGTGAACAGCTGGAAGGTGATGACACCGCTCGCCGAGAGGACGAGGGCGACGGCCATCGTCTCGCCGAGGGCTCGGCCGAGGCCCAGCATCGCCGCCGACACGATTCCGCTGCGACCGAACGGGAAGACGGCCATCTTGATCATCTCCCAGCGCGTCGCGCCGAGCGCGAGGGCCGCCTCCTCGTGCAGCACCGGCGTCTGCAGGAAGATCTCGCGGCAGATCGCGGTGATGATGGGCACGACCATGACGGCGAGCACGATCGCGGCGGTGAAGATCGTGCGGCCCGTGGCCGAGACCTCGCCGGCGAACAGCGGGAACCAGCCCATGTTCTCGGTCAACCACGCGTAGACCGGCTGCACCGCGGGCGCCAGGACGAGGATGCCCCACAGGCCGAACACGACCGAGGGCACCGCCGCCAGCAGATCGACGACGTACCCGAGCCCCTGGGCGAGGCGGCGAGGAGCGTAGTGCGAGATGAACAGGGCGACCGCGACGCTGAGCGGGACCGCCATCAGGAGGGCCAGGAACGAGGCCCAGATCGTCCCGAAGGCCAGCGGCCAGACGTAGTCCCAGAAGTTGGTGGAGAGGATGGACGCATCCTCGCTCGTGGCGCTGAGGCCGGGGATCGACTGGATGATCAGGAAGATCGCCACCGCGGCGAGCGTCACGAGGATCATGGATCCCGCAGCCAGGGCGGTCCCCGAGAACCAGCGGTCGCCGGGCCGCTGCTTGGCCTTCGGGACCGGGGGAGCGGTGGTGGTCATCTCATCCTGTTCGAGTTATGCGGATGTTCCGGAGGGAAGGCGCCCGGCTCGCGGTGGCGAGCCGGGCGCCGAAGCGCTACGGGACGACGATCAGATCGATCGCGGCCTGCATCGCTTCGCGCTGCGAGTCGGAGACCGGCGCGCTGCCGGCGGCGGCGGCCGATGCCTCCTGACCCTCGGAGCTGATCGCGAACTCGAGGAAGCCCTTCACGAGCGGCGCGAGCTCGGCGTTGACGTACTCCTCGCACGCGATGCTGTAGGCGACCAGCACGATGGGGTACGCGGCCTCGTCCGGGGTGCGGTCCAGGGCGACGGAGAGGTCACCCTCGGTGCGGCCCTCTTCGCGCGGCGACGCGTCGACGATCGCCGCAGCGGCCTCGGGGGAGAACGTCACGAACTCCTCGCCGACCTGCACGGCGACCGTGCCGAAGCCCTCTGCACGGGACGCGTCGGCGTAGCCGATCGTGCCCTGACCGCCGTCGACGGCGGCGACGACACCGGAGGTGCCCTGCGCGGCCTCGCCGGACTGCAGCGGCCACTCGCCGTCGGCCTCGTACGTCCACACCTCGGGTGCGGCCTGTGCCAGGTAGTCGGTGAAGTTCTCGGTCGTGCCCGAGTCGTCCGCGCGGTGCACCGGGGTGACGGCGAGGTCGGGCAGCGTCACGTCCGCGTTGATCGCGGCGATCGCGGGGTCGTTCCAGTTCGTGATCGTTCCGGCGAACAGGCCCGCGATGGTGGCGGCGTCCAGGTTCAGGGTGTCGATGCCCTCGAGGTTGAAGATGACGGCGATCGGCGAGATGTATGCAGGCAGCTGGATGATGCCGGTGCCCGTGACGCAGCCGTCGAAGGGCCCTTCCGCGATCTCGTCGGACGTGAACGCCCGGTCCGAGCCGGCGTAGCCTGCGGCGCCGGCCTGGAACGCCTCGCGGCCGGCCCCGGAGCCGGCGGGGTCGTAGGTGACGGTGACGTCGGGGTTCAGGGTCTGGAATCCGGCCGCCCACGCCTGGACGCCGACCTCCTGGGCGGACGAGCCGATGCCGGCGAGCTCGCCGGCGAGGACGGGGCCTTCCGACGTCTCGGGGGCCGCGCCTCCGCCGCCTTCGTTCGCGGCGCAGGCGGTGAGTGCGAGGACCGCGATCGCGCCGATGGCGCCGATCTTGGCAATGCGAGTGAGATTCACTGTGGATCCTTCACGATTGTCGGGTTGCGTGCCCGGTGCGGGGCACGCACCGACCGTAGACATCGACTCTTAAGAGAGTGGGCGATGCCGGTGAACGGAAGGTGAACGCAGCGAGGTGAGGCGGGGCTGACCCGTCAGACTTTGGGGGCGTGCGTCTCGATCGCGACGATGCCCGAGCCGGGGTTGTCGACCGACAGGTGCACGACCGAGAAGGCGCCCGCCTCGAGGGCTGACGCACTGCCCAGGTACGAGCCGCGCAGGGTCCCGGTCGCAAGGGCGATCTCGGTGAGGATCTCGGGCAGCACCGGGCCGTGGCTGCACAGGACGGCGGGCTTGCGCGCCCGCACCCGGTCTCCGACGACCGTGCGGGCGTCCGACTTGCCCTCCTCCCATGCGTCTTGGCTGATCAGGGAGGTCCGCTCGATCTTTCTCCCCAACGCCGAAGAGAGCGGTGCGACCGTCTTGACGCAGCGTGTGGCGGGACTGGAGATGATCCTGCGCGCGCCGAAGGCGAGCAGCGGTCCCACGATCGAGTTCGCCTGCTTCTTGCCGCGCGGCGCCAGCGGTCGCGCGGCATCCTTCCCCTTCCACTCCTCGCGGGAGAGGGCCTTCGCGTGCCGCAGCGCGATGATCGGGAAGGTGCGGAGCACTCCCTCATCGACCAGCGTGCTGAAGTTCTCGATGATCTCGACGTCGACCGGGTAGCTCAGCCGCGCGGCGGCCTTCTTGAGCGGCACCCACTCGAGTGCGGCGATCTCCTTGTTGGGCACGAACGCGGATGCCCGGATCGCGGCATCCGTCGCCTCCGCCGCCCAGTAGTGCACGATCTTCTGCCGCTTGTTGGGCATGGTGTACCGCGAGACGCCGACGGGCACCCCGAGGCTGACCCTGATGCCGGTCTCCTCGAAGATCTCGCGTGCGGCCGTCTCGGCGAGCATCTCCCCGGGGTCGACCTTGCCCTTGGGGAGGGTGACGTCGCGGTACCGGGTGCGGTGGATGAACAGGACGAGGATCTTCTCGTCGACGGTGCGCCAGAGCACGCCGCCCGCCGCGTAGACGGCGGTCTCGGTCATCGTGCCGTCCGGGACCGACGGCGTCGCTGGACGTTGGCCATCCTGCGGTCCTGGATGTCCACGAGGGCCTTGCCGTGTTCGTCCACGCTGTGGCGCGTCCACTCGCCCTCGGAGCCGAGCCACCACGAACTGGTCGTGTCGCTCATGGCGAGCTCGAACAGGTCGGTCATCTCCTTCAGGTGAGCGGGAGCGATCACGCGCACCAGGGCCTCGACGCGACGGTCGAGGTTGCGGTGCATCATGTCGGCGCTGCCGATGTACACCTGCGGGTCGCCGTCGTTGTGGAACATGAAGATCCGGGAATGCTCCAGGTAGCGGCCCAGGATGCTGCGCACCTTGATGCTCTCGCTGACGCCGGGAACCCCGGGCTTGAGCGAGCAGATGCCGCGCACCCAGATCTCGACGGGCACCCCGGCCTGGCTGGCGCGGTAGAGCGCGTCGATGATCTGCTCGTCGACCATCGAGTTGACCTTGATCCGGATGCTGGACGGCTTGCCGGCCAGCGCATTCCTGCGCTCCTTCTCGATGAGTCGCAGAAGTCCCTTGCGCAGGTGCAGGGGCGCGACGAGCAGGCGCTTGAACTTCTTCTCGATCGCGTAGCCCGACAGCTCGTTGAACAGCCGGGTGAGGTCGCGGCCCACCTGGTCGTCGACGGTGAACAGCCCGAAGTCCTCGTAGATGCGGCTGGTCTTCGGGTTGTAGTTGCCTGTGCCGACGTGACTGTAGTGGCGCAGCCGGCCGTCCTCCTCGCGTATCACGAGCGCGAGCTTGCAGTGGGTCTTGAGGCCGACCAGGCCGTAGACCACGTGCACGCCGGCCTTCTCGAGCTTGCGCGCCCACACGATGTTCGCGGCTTCGTCGAATCGAGCCTTGACCTCGACGAGCGCGAGCACCTGCTTGCCGGCCTCGGCCGCATCGATGAGCGCCTGCACGATCGGGCTGTCACCGGACGTGCGGTACAGCGTCTGCTTGATGGCGAGCACGTGCGGGTCCTTCGCCGCCTGCTCGAGGAACGCCTGAACACTGGTCGCGAACGACTCGTACGGGTGGTGCACGAGCACGTCGGCGCGACGGATGGCCGCGAAGATGTCGGCGCGTCCGTTCTGCTCGCGCGGCTGGAAGGCCAGCGCGGTCGTCGGGACGTGGGCGGGGTAGTGCAGCTCGGGGCGGTCGATCTTCGCCAGGTCGAACAGACCGCGCAGGTCGAGTGAGCCGGGCAGGCGGTAGACCTCCTGCTCAGTGATGTCCAGTTCGCTGATGAGCAGGTCGAGCGTGAGGTCGTCCATGTCGTCGCCGACCTCGAGCCGGATGGGGGGACCGAACCGGCGGCGCAGCAGTTCGGCCTCGAGCGCCTGGATGAGGTTCTCGGTCTCGTCCTCCTCGATCACGACGTCCTCGTTGCGCGTCAGGCGGAACGCGTGGTGATCGAGGATCTCCATCCCCGGGAACAGGTCCTCGAGGTGGTTCGCGATGAGGTCCTCGAGCGGCAGATAGCGCACGGTGTCGCCGTGGCGGGAGACGTCGACGAAGCGCGGCAGCATCGGCGGCACCTTGAGCCGGGCGAACTCCTGGCGGCCGGTCTTGGCGTTGCGGATGCGGATCGCGAGATTCAGCGAGAGACCGGAGATGTACGGGAACGGGTGGGCGGGATCCACGGCGAGCGGCATGAGCACGGGGAAGACCTGGCCCTGGAAGTACTCCGACATCCGCGCGCGCTCGTCGTCCTCGAGCTGATCCCAGGAGATGACCTCGATGCCGGCATCCGCCAGCGCCGGCCGCACCTGAGACGTCCACGCGTCGGCGTGCCGCAGCTGCAGCGCGTGCGCGTCGGCGGAGATGTCGGCGAGCACCTCCTGCGGGGAGCGCCCGACGTTGGTCGGCACGGCCAGGCCCGTGATGATGCGGCGCTTGAGCCCTGCCACCCGCACCATGAAGAACTCGTCGAGGTTGCTCGCGAAGATCGCCAGGAAGTTCGCCCGCTCGAGGACGGGCAGCGCCGGATCCTCCGCGAGTTCGAGCACACGCTGGTTGAAGGCGAGCCAGCTCAGCTCGCGGTCGAGGTAGCGATTGTCGGGCAGCTGCGAGTCGAAGACCTCGGACAGGTCGAAGTCGTCGTCGTCCGCGTCTCCGAGGCCGGCGTCGAGCACGTCGTGTTCGATCATCCCCTCATCATTGCAGGGTGAGGTGACGCGCGTGTGAACGGGTCGTCGTGCTTCGAAGGCCCTTGCTAGGCGCCGGTGCGCTCGCGGGGTGCGGGCAGCTGGTCGTCCTCGTACACGTTGAACCGGTAGCCGACGTTGCGGACCGTCCCGATGAGCTGCTCGAGGTCGCCGAGCTTCGCGCGCAGTCGCCGCACGTGGACGTCGACGGTGCGCGTGCCGCCGAAGTAGTCGTAGCCCCACACTTCGCTCAGCAGCTGCTCGCGCGTGAACACCCGCGACGGGTGGGTGGCGAAGAAGTGCAGGAGCTGGAACTCCTTGTAGGTCAGGTCGAGAGGCTTGCCGTGCACCTTCGCGGAGTACGAGGACTCGTCGATCGTGATGCCCGATGTCTGGATGCGGGTCGACACCTGGTCCTTGGTCATCCGCCCGATCGCCAGGCGCACACGCGCATCGACCTCGGCCGGGCCGGCGGTGACGAGGATGACGTCGTCCACGCCCCAGTCCGTCGAGACGGCGGTCAGCCCGCCTTCGGTCACCACGAGCAGGAGCGGGGCGTCGAGCCCCGTGGTGTTGAGGATCTTGCACAGCGACTTCGCGCCCACCAGGTCGACGCGGGCGTCGACGAAGATGATGTCCGCGCTCGGCGCGTTCACCAGCTGCGCCGGCTCCGCGGGGATCTGCCGGACTCGGTGGCTCAGCAGCTCGAGCGAGGGCAGGACCGGGCCGCCACCGTGCGCGGAGCTCAGAACGAGAAGCTGTGCCAAAACGCCGTCCTTCCGGCGCAGGAGGAAGCGCCGCGGCACCAGTTTAGGGCTTCGGAGCGGATCGATTCGATTCGGGTGCCCTCAGGGATTCCTGAAGACCCGTGCGCGGAACCCGTGCGTCCCGTGCGGACTTGCGCGAGAATGAACCCGTGACCGTTCCAGAACTCGCACCCCGCCGCACCTTCGGCGGCGTGATCGCCGTCTGGGTGATCGCCGCGCTCATCGGCATCTCGATCGGCCTGTTCGTTCCGTCGGACTGGCGCGCCGCGTGGCTCACGGTCGGCCTCGGCGGCTGCCTGGTGCTGGGGTTCGCGATCCAGCTCTGGTTCGGCCGCTCGCAGAATTTCACCGAGCGGGTGGCGGCGAGCGTGCTCGGTGCGCTGCTCGTGATGGGCTTCATCAGCCTGGGTTTCGGACTGTCGTCCATCGTTCCCGGCTAGACTCGCCTCATGGATCTCGTCGCGCTCGAACTGTTCTATGTGGGGCTCCTCGGGCTCGCCTCGCTCGCGATCGCCTTCGTCTCCGTCGTGGTGCTCAAGAACCTCTATCGCGGCCAGCGCTGACGGCGGTCGCGTCGTGTTCGACCTTCCGACGGATCTGCCCGCCGACCTTGCGCCGCTGTCGTGGCTCATCGGCGTCTGGGAGGGCACCGGTGTCATCGACTACGAGGTGGGCGACCATCGTTTCGCGGGAGAGTTCCTCCACCGCGTGAGCTTCAGTCATGACGGCGGCACCTATCTGAACTACTCCGCGAACGCCTGGCTGCTGGAGGATTCGCCGGCCGCCGGCGACGGCGAATCCGTGCGCACCCCGCTCGTGGCCGAGATGGGGTACTGGCGCCTGTCGCGCGCGGCCACGGATGCCGAGGCCGGTCCCGGGCTGCTTCCCCCGCTGGGGCCGCCCGTTCCGCGGTCGGCCGACGACGTCGAGCAGCTGCGCAACGCCGAGGGAGGCTTCGACATCGAAGCGTCGATCATCCACTCCGACGGCGTGAGCGAGCTGTATCTGGGTCAGATCCGCGGCCCCCGGATCGACCTCGCGACCGATGCCGTGGTGCGCACTGCCGGGGCGAAGGTGTACGCCGCGGCGACGCGCATGTACGGCCTCGTCGACGCGCACCTCCTGTGGGCGTGGGACATCGCGGCGCTGGGCCGCGATCTCGGCTCCCACGCCTCGGCGCGGCTCGCGCGGGTGGACTGATGGCCGAGACCTTCGCACGCGTCCCGGGCGCCGTGGCCGATGAGTCGGGGCTTCGCCACCTCGGCAATCCGCTCGGCGAGCAGCGCGCACTCGCGTCCGGCGCCGCCGTCGCGCCGCTCGGCGACCGCGTCGTCCTCGCCGTCCCCGGTGAGGACCGGCTGTCGTGGCTCGACTCGCTCACCTCCCAGGGACTCACTCGGCTCGCACCGGGGGAGAGCACCGAACTGCTCGTCCTGGACCCGCACGGGCATGTCGAGCACGCGGCATCCGTCCTCGACGACGGCGAGACCGCATGGCTCATCGTGGACCGGGGGGATGCCGAAGGCCTGCTGTCCTGGCTGCGCAAGATGCGCTTCCGCCTGCGCGTCGACCCGCGGGACGCGAGCGAGGAGTACGCCGTCATCGGCGGCACACGGGCTGCGCTCGGCGTCGTGGACGCTGCGGCACCCGCCGGCCTGCCGCTCGTGTGGACCGATCCCTGGCCGCACGTGTCCGTCGGCGGCCACGCGTACGCGAGAGTCGACCCTCATCCGGCTGCCGAGCGCGACTGGGCCGAGGCCATCGTCACCCGCGCCGAAGAGCAGAGGATCGCCGATGCCGCAGCCGCGGGCGATCTCGCCCTCGCCGGGCTCGTCGCGGTCGACGCCCTCCGCATCGCCGCCTGGCGCCCCCGCTGGGCGAGCGAGGTGGACGATCGTGCGCTGCCGCACGAGCTGGACTGGCTCCGTACGGCGGTGCACCTCGAGAAGGGCTGCTACCGCGGGCAGGAGACCGTGGCGAAGGTGCACAACCTCGGGCATCCGCCCCGCCGCATCGTCGCGCTCCAGCTGGACGGCAGCGACTCGATCCTGCCGGCGCACGGCGACGAGGTCTTCGCCGGGGTGTCCGCGGTGGGCGTGGTGACCAGTTCCGCGCTGCACTTCGAAGAGGGCCCGATCGCGCTCGCCGTGGTGCGCCGCAGCACGCCGACCGACGCGGTCCTGAACGTCCACACCGCCGACGGACAGCTCGTCGCGGCGCAGGAGGTCATCGTCCCGCCCGAGGCCGGCGCGACGGCGAACGTCCCCCGCCTTCCCCGGCTCGGGCGCCGAGCCGGCTGAGGAGGCCTGGTGGGCAGCACCCCCGAGCCGACCACGACGGCCGTCGTCGTCGGATGGCGCACCCGCATCGATCCGCGTCGCGGCCTGGCGCGCGTGCAGCAGTCCTCGATCGCGATCCTGCAGATCGTGGTCGCCGCGACCGGCGCCTACGCCTTCTCCGCGTACGTGCTCGGTCACCCCGCGCCCCTGCTGGCGGCGACAGTCTGCGTGTCGAGCCTCGGACTCGTGCGCGACGCGCGTCCACGGCGCGTGCTCGAGACCGTCCTGGGGATGCTGGTCGGCATCCTGGTCGCCGAGATCCTGTTGCTCACGGCGGGCTCCGGATGGTGGCAGCTCGCCCTCGCTCTCGGCCTCACGCTCATCGTGGCGCGGTTCCTCTCCGCGCAGGCGAGCTTCGCGATCGCGGCGGCGATCCAGGCGCTCATCGTCATGGTGATCCCTGCCGCATCGCCCTTCCTGCGCCTCATCGACGGTGTCGTCGGCGGCGTCGCGGCCCTCCTCGTGACCGCGCTCATCCCGCGCACGCTGGAGCGCGACGAAGCGCGGTCCGGAGTCGCGGTGTTCCGCGCGCTGGACTCGGCCATCGGCACCCTCGCGCAGGCGCTGCGACGCGGTGATCGCCTCCGCGCCGAGCGGGGGCTGGAGAAGGCGCGGGCGCTGCAGCCGCTCGTGGACGCGTGGGGGACGACCCTCGACTCCGGCATCGCGATCGCGCGCATCTCGCCGTTCCTGCGCCGCCAGCGCTCCGAGCTCCAGCGGCACGAGCGGATCCGCCAGTCCGCCGACCTCGCCACCCGGAACGTCCGCGTGATCGCCCGGCGCGTGGTGTACCTCTGCGACGACGGCGTTGCCCGGCCGGTGGCCGCCGACACGCTCGGCGAGCTCGCCAGGGCAGCTCAGCTCGTCTCGCAGTCGCTCACCGACATCTCGCTCGAACCGGTCGCCCGCGAGGCTTTGCGCGCCGTCGCCGGCCGGCTGGATCCCGCTGCGCTCCAGCCGGGAGCCTCTCTGGGGGATCAGAACCTCATCGCGGCGCTGCGTCCGTTCGCGGTCGACCTGCTGACCGCGACGGGCATGTCCAGCGCGGAAGCCCGCGCCTGCGTGCCCCGGATCTGATCCCGGGTCAGCGCGCGGGTCCGGCTTCGCGGCCGTCGCTATCATGGGGCAATGAACGCGCCCTCTACGCTGATCCTCCTCCGCCACGGCCAGAGCGTCTGGAACGAGCTCAACCTCTTCACCGGGTGGGTCGACGTGCGGCTCTCAGAGAAGGGCAAGGCCGAAGCCATCCGGGGCGGGGAACTGCTCGCCGAATCGGGACTGCTGCCGGACGTGCTGCACACGTCGGTGCTCAGCCGCGCGATCCAGACGGCCGACCTCGCCCTCGACGCCGCCGACCGGCTGTGGATTCCGGTCAAGCGCTCCTGGCGCCTCAACGAGCGCCACTACGGCGCGCTGCAGGGGAAGGACAAGGCGCAGACGCTCGAGGAGTTCGGCCAGGAGCAGTTCATGCTGTGGCGCCGCTCGTTCGACGTGCCGCCGCCGCCTCTGGCGGACGACTCCGAGTTCAGCCAGGTCGGCGACCCGCGCTACGTCGGGATCGACGGCGAGATGCCGCGCACCGAGTCGCTCAAGCTCGTCATCGACCGCTTCCTCCCGTACTGGGAGAGCGACATCGTGCCCGACCTGCGAGCCGGCAAGACGGTGCTGGTCACCGCGCACGGCAACTCCCTGCGCGGCCTGGTGAAGCACCTCGACGGCATCAGCGACGGCGACATCGCCGAGCTCAACATCCCCACCGGCATCCCGCTCGTCTACCGCCTCGACGACGACATGCGGCCGATCGGCCCGGGCGAGTACCTCGACCCCGAGGCCGCGGCCGCGGGGGCCGCCGCCGTCGCCAGCCAGGGCAAGAGGTAGCGCTCCGGCCGCGGAACCACGAAGAGAGCGGATGCCGGAATGTCGGCATCCGCTCTCTCCTCGTGTCCGTCGGTCGGACTACGGCTTTGTCAGCGACGAGATGTCGAAGGTGTCGGTGTCGACGGTCCAGTCGCCCGTGGACAGGTAGACCACCTTCTTCGCGACGGAGACGGCGTGGTCGGCGAACCGCTCGTGGTAGCGACTTGCGAGCGTCGCATCGACGGTGGCCGATGCCTCGCCCTGCCAGCTGTCGCTGAGCACCTTCTCGAACACGCTGACGTGCAGGTCGTCGAGCTTGTCGTCGTCGTTGCGGATCTCCTCGGCGAGCGCCTGGTCCTCGGTTCGAAGCAGCTCGGTGAGCTTGCGGGCGACATTGACGTCGAGTTCGCCCATCTTGGTGAAGGTCGACTTGAGGCCCTTGGGGATGGCGCGCTCCGGGAAGCGCATGCGGGTCAGCTGCGCGATGTGCTCGGCGATGTCGCCCATGCGCTCGAGCGACGCGCTGATGCGCAGGGCGCTGACGACGATGCGCAGATCGCGTGCGACGGGCTGCTGGCGGGCGAGGATCTCGATCGCGAGCTCGTCGAGTGCGATGGCCTTCTCGTCGATGATCGCGTCGGCTTCGATGACCTCCTCGGCGAGCGCGACGTCGCTCGTGCTGAACGCCCGCGTGGCCTTGTCGATGGCCACCGTGACGAGCTCGGCGATCTCGACGAGACGTCCCTGGACGTCCTCGAGGGACTGATGGAAGACTTCGCGCATCGCAGCACCTTTCGTGTTCCGCAGCAGGCACGAGCCTGGCGACCTGGCGATTGTCGCCATCGAAGGTTAACGAACGGTGCCGCGAGAGTGAATAGTAACGGCGCCCCTGTCGGGCAGGGCGGTCCGAGCGAGGCCCGCATCCGCACGCCCTCTACTGTGGAGCCATGGACACGACGCAGCTTGCGCTGCTCGCCCTGCTTCTGGGGGCGATCATCGGGGGCTCGGTGTCCATGGTGTTCGTGCTTGCCGTGCGCGCGCGGGATCGCGCAGAAGCCCAGACGTCGTCGGTGATCCCCGATGGCGTGCGCGAAGTGCTGCACGGCATGGACGACGCCGCCGTGGTCGTCGACGCGTCTTCCACGATCCTGGCGTCATCCGCTGCCGCGATCCCCTTCCACCTCGACGAGGGGAGCGTGCTCCCCTCGGACGAGCTGCGCGGCCTTGCGCGGAGGGTGCGCACGTCGGAATCCCAGGCGGCGGCGACCGCCACGCTCCGGCTGCGGCGTGGTGCTCCCCCCGCAGAGCCGCGCCTGGTCGTCGTCCGGGCGACGCGCATCTCGGCGCGACTGACTCTGCTCGTTCTGCGCGACATCACCGAACGCGAGCGCGTCGAGCAGATGCGGCGCGACTTCGTGGCCAATACCAGTCACGAGCTGAAGACACCCGTCGGCGCGGTCAGCCTGCTCGCCGAAGCGATCGAATCCGCCGCCGACGACCCCGACCAGGTCCGGAACTTCGCCGGGCGGCTCACCGCCGAGGCCGGGCGCCTGGCTCAGCTCACCTCGCGCATCATGAACCTCTCGCGGCTGCAGGCGGCCGACGAGTTCACCGACGAGCGCGAGGTCGCCGTCGACGAGATCGTGGCCTCGGCCGTCGAGGCGCACGCCATCCAGGCCGGCTCGGCCGGCGTCGAGATCGTCCGCGGCGGCGACCGCGGACTGTTCGTCCGCGGCGACGCGCAGGTGCTCGGCGAGGCAGTGGGCAACCTGATCGCCAACGCCATCGCCTATTCGCCGAAGGGGTCGAACGTGGGGGTCGGGGTGAAGGCGGTCGACGAGGTGGTCGAGATCGCGGTCACCGACCGCGGCATCGGCATCGCGGAGGGCGACCAGGAGCGCGTCTTCGAACGGTTCTACCGGGCAGACCAGGCCCGATCCCGCCGCACGGGCGGCACGGGCCTCGGCCTCGCGATCGTCAAGCACGCCGTGCAGCGTCACGGGGGCGAGGTGCGGCTGTGGTCCCGTCCCGGCCGGGGGTCGACGTTCACGATCCGCCTCCCGCTGATCGCGCCGCCCGAAGACCAGGTGCAGGCGAAGCGGCGCCGCAAGAAGAAGCGGTCGACATCGGCCGCGGCATCCCACCCCACGAACGGAGCACCCGCATGACTCGCGTCCTGATCGTCGAGGACGAGCCGGATCTGGCCGACCCCCTCGCCTACCTGCTGCGCCGGGAGGGGTACGAGGTGGAGATCGCGGAGGACGGACCGGCCGCGCTCACGGCCTTCCGCGACCGCGGGGCCGACATCGTGCTGCTGGATCTCATGCTGCCCGGCATGTCGGGAACCGAGGTGTGCCGGCAGATCCGCGCCACATCGCGCGTGCCGATCATCATGCTGACCGCCAAGGACTCCGAGGTC
The DNA here is from genome assembly GCA_963750955.1 of uncultured Actinomycetota bacterium. Lineage (GTDB taxonomy): Bacteria > Actinomycetota > Actinomycetes > Actinomycetales > Microbacteriaceae > Microbacterium. The sequence continues at coordinate 27,411 of CAVVSI010000002.1, read as the reverse complement.
GACATCGTCGTCGGGCTCGAGCTCGGAGCCGACGACTACGTCACGAAGCCCTATTCCGCCCGAGAGCTGCTGGCGCGCATGCGCGCCGTGCTGCGGCGTCTCGCCCAGACCGAGGCGGATCTCGAGGACCACGTGCTGGACGGCGGCCGGGTGGTGCTCGACATCGATCGGCACACCGTCGCGGTCGACGGCCGGGAGATCAACATGCCCCTCAAGGAATTCGAGCTGCTCGAGGTGCTGATGCGCAATGCCGGCCGGGTGCTGACCCGTGGCCAGCTCATCGACAGGGTCTGGGGAACCGACTACTTCGGCGACACCAAGACCCTCGACGTGCACATCAAGCGCATCCGGTCGCGCATCGAGGAGCACCCGAGCGAGCCGGCCATGCTCATGACGGTACGCGGGCTCGGCTACCGGTTCGAGGGCTGACCCCGACCGAATCGGCGACTCAGGGCAGAAGATCGCCGTAGTAGTCGAGGGACCCGTCCAGAACCGGCACTTCGAACAGGACGCCGTCGCTGTCGCCGGACTGGAAGAACATCGGCAGGTTCGCGCCGGGCTTCGTGTCGATGCCCTCGAGTGGCAGCGGATCCGTCTCCTCGGTTCCGAGGCTCACCGTCGTGTTCGCGGGGACGCGGATCGTCTCGGTGGTCTTCGAGCCCTCGCCGTACTCGATGGTGAGCGTCTGCGATTCGCTCGTCGCGTTGACGATCGCCGCGACCAGGACGCCGTCGACGCCTTCCTCGTCGCTCACGATCAGCACGTTGCGCACCTGCAGCGGCCCGGAGTCAGGGATGTTCACGCCGTCGGATGCGGAGTACTGGATGGAGGTCGCCTGCGTGGAGAGCATGGCGCAGCCACTTGTTCCGAGGACCACGAGGGCGCCTAGGGCGAGCGACGCGATAAGGCGCGATTTCACGGATCCTCCCGGGACGGACGACGACATCTCTAGCATTCTAGGGGTGCGCCGTGACCTGCGTGGAGTTCCGCGCCGGGGTGGGCGGCGAACCTTACCGCATCTGCGCCTGTGGTATCCTGGAGGTTGCCGAAAGGACATAACTCCATGCTTTTTGAGGTTGGCGAAACGGTCGTCTACCCCCACCACGGGGCCGCGACGATCATCGAAGTCAAAGACCGGGTCATCAAGGGCGAGACCAAGAAATACCTGAAGCTCAACGTCACTCAGGGAGACCTGATCATCGAGGTTCCCGCGGAGAATGTCGACCTCGTCGGCGTCCGCGATGTCATCGGCAAAGAGGGCCTCGATCGGGTCTTCGAAGTGCTGCGCGCGCCCTTCACCGAGGAGCCCACGAACTGGTCCCGTCGGTACAAGGCCAACCTCGAGAAGCTCGCGTCCGGCGATGTCATCAAGGTGAGCGAGGTCGTCCGCGACCTCTGGCGTCGTGACCAGGACCGCGGACTGTCCGCGGGCGAGAAGCGCATGCTCGCGAAGGCGAAGCAGATCCTCATCTCCGAGCTGGCTCTCGCCGAGAAGACAGACGAAGAGCAGGCGGGCGCCATCCTCGACGAGGTTCTGGCTTCCTGAGCACCTCGCACCGGTAGCGTGTGGGCGTGCCCTTCGACGCAGCTCAGGAACCGACGCCCGTCCCGCGCATCGCGGTCATCGTGGTCGCGGCCGGATCCGGAACTCGCCTGGCTGCCGGCATGCCCAAGGCATTCGTCGGCATCGACGAGCACAGCATGCTCCGCCATGCCCTGGCTCGCATCTTCGAGGGGCCGCATGCCCAGGTGGTGATCGTCGCGCCCGAGGGCCGGGAGGGCGATGCCCTCACGGACGGCATCGCCGCCGCCGGCGGACGGCGCGACCTCGTGTCGGTCGTCACCGGCGGCTCCTCCCGGCAGGCATCCGTCGCGGCGGGCCTGGACGCCCTCTGGGGTGATGTCGAGATCGTCCTCGTCCACGACGCGGCGCGCGCCCTCACCCCGCCGGCCGTCTTCGCGCGCGTCGTCGCGGCGATCGACGCCGGCGAGGCGGGTGCGATCCCGGTCCTGCCGGTGATCGACACGATCAAGCGCGTCGAGGCGCATCGCATCATGGCCGCCGTCGACCGCTCCGAACTGTCGGCGGCCCAGACCCCGCAGGGATTCCGCCGCGGCGTCCTGGATGCCGCCTACCGGTCCGCGGACCGCGACTTCACCGACGACGCGGCGCTCGTGGCCGCTGCCGGGCACCCCGTGGCGGTCGTCGAGGGCGATGAACGGGCGTTCAAGATCACCACGCCCGCCGACCTGGACCGTGCCCGGTCGCTCGTGGCTCGGCATCCGCTCAGCCCCTCGAAGGCGCATCTGGAGAACGCCGTGCCGGTCCCGCGCGTCGGGATCGGAACGGACGTCCACGGGTTCGCCGCGGAGGGCCCGCTCTGGCTCGCCGGGCTCGAATGGCCGGGGGAGCCGGCGCTCTCGGGCCATTCCGACGGGGATGCCGTCGCCCACGCGATCGTCGACGCGCTGCTGTCGGCTGCCGGACTCGGCGACATCGGAACGCACTTCGGCACGGATCACCCCGAGTACGCCGGTGCGCACGCCGACGCGTTCCTTTCCCGCACGCTCGGACTGCTCGGTGAGGCGGGGTGGCGGGTCGGCAACGTCGCGGTGCAGGTGCAGGCGAACCGCCCTCGCCTGTCGGCGCGACGGCGCGAGGCGGAGGCGGCGCTGTCGGCCGCGCTCGGCGGCGCACCGGTCTCGCTCTCGGCGACGACGACCGACGGCCTCGGCTTCACGGGACGGGGCGAGGGCGTCTCGGCCTTCGCGATGGCGCTCGTCGTACCCGCCTGAGCTCTCAGAGGGTGCGGGTCATGAACACCGAGAACGGGTCGTCGGAGTAGTCCTCGAACGGACCGCAGCGCGTGAATCCCTCGCTCTCGTAGAGGCGCACCGCCGGCAGGAACGCCGCCGGGCTGCCCGTCTCCAGCCACAGGCTCGTCATCCCGCGCTCCCGCGCCTCAGCCACGATGCGGCGCAGGAGCGCGCGTCCCACGCCGCTGCCGCGGAAGCGGTCGTCCACCCTCATGGACTTCAGCTCACCGCGTTCGGGGTCCATGGTCTTGAGTGCGGCGATGCCGGCGAGTTCGCCGTCCACCCACGCCGACCAGAACGTGATCGACGGATGCCGGAGTCCCTCGAGGTCGAGCGCATGAACGCTCTCGGGCGGCGATGTGTCGTGCATCCCCTGCAGATGCGCGGCGATCAGAGCCCGGGTGGCCTCGCCGGAGAGGTCGTCGATGCGGATGTCGAGAGACGGCACGTCAGCCCTCCACGGCGAACGGAACGGGGTCCCGCGGCGCACGCGAGCCCCACGCCAGCAGCGCGAGGCCCGTGGCGAGGATGACGAGTCCGATGATCGCGAGCACGGAGAGCCGCTCGCCGAGCACGACGATGCCCAGGATGCTGGCGGTGAGCGGCTCGCCGAGGGTCAAGGTGGCGGCGGTCGCGGCGGTGAGTCCGCCGAGGCCCCACGTGAACATCACGTACGCGATCGAGATCGTGGCGATCCCGAGCCAGAGGGCCATGACCAGACCGGCGGGCGTGGTCAGCCAGGCGAGGTCGACGAACGGCAGGACGAGTGCCGACAGGACCGCGGAGCTCGCGCCCATGGATCCGACGACGGTGAACGGGTCCCAGCCCTCGTCGAGCAGCCTGCGCTGCACGTTCGCGATCACCGCGAACGTGGCACCCGCCCCGACGCTGCCGAGCAGGCCGACCGGATCCGTCCCGCCTCCGCCGCCCGAGCCGGCCGCCTCCCCGCCGAAGCCGAGAAGCACCACCCCGGCGGTGGCCAGCGCCGTCGCCGTCATCCACGTTCCGCTGGGTACCCGGCGGGTCAGCCCCCACTCCAGAAGGCCGGCGAGGATCGGCGCCGATCCGAGCGCCACCACCGTCCCGACGGCGACGCCGTTGCGCTCCGTGCCCAGGAAGAACAGCGGCTGGTAGAGCGCGAGGCAGAATCCGGTCACCGCCATGAGCGCGAGGGGACGGATACCGCCCTTCGACAAGCCCAGGGCGGGCGGGCGCGCTGCGGCGGAGGCCTGCCGCGCGTGACGCCGGGCGAGGACGAATGCGATCAGCGCGAGTCCGGTGCCGCCGATGACCAGCCGCACGGCTCCCACGGAGAGGGGGGTCGTGTCATCCGGCCCGAGCGCCATCGAGGTTCCGGTCGTCCCGAACAGCAGGGCGGCGGCGAGGACGGCCAGGACGTGGAGCACCATCCAGTTCTACAGGCACCTTCGTGCCTTGAACGAACCGGCGAGCGAGCGGCCGTCACGCCCAGGTTCGGCGCGCAGCCCGCCGGTAGGCTGGTGCGGTGACACCCGGTACAGCGCCCGTGCGGCTCTACGACACCAGAGCGCAGACTCTGCGCGAGTTCGTGCCGCTCGATCCTTCGAACGTGACGGTGTACGTCTGCGGACCGACCGTGCAATCCGGACCGCACATCGGCCACCTCCGCGGCGCGCTGAGCTTCGACATCCTCCGTCGCTGGCTCACCCACCGGTTCGGCAGGGTGACGTTCGTGCGCAACGTCACCGACATCGACGACAAGGTGCTCGTCAACGCGACCGCGTCCGAGCCGTGGTGGGCGCTGGCCTACCGCATGGAGCTGGAGTTCTCGGCCGCGTATGCCGCGATCGGCATCGCCGCTCCCACCTACGAGCCCCGAGCCACGGCATCCATCCCGCAGATGCAGGAGCTCATCGAGCGCCTCGTCTCCGCCGGACACGCCTACGCGGCGAACGGCGACGTGTACTTCGACGTCCGCTCGTGGGACGACTACGGGTCGCTGACGCGGCAGTCGCTCGACGCGATGGAGCCCGCGGCGGATGCCGATCCTCGGGGCAAGCGCGACCCGCGCGACTTCGCGCTGTGGAAGGGCGCCAAGCCCGACGAGCCCGAGAGCGCGATCTGGACCTCGCCGTGGGGGCCGGGCCGGCCGGGCTGGCACATCGAGTGCTCGGCGATGTCGCGCCGGTACCTCGGCCCCGAGTTCGACATCCACGGGGGTGGGCTCGACCTGCGCTTCCCGCACCACGAGAACGAGCTCGCCCAATCGACCGCGGCGGGCGACCCGTTCGCCCGGTACTGGGTTCACAACGGACTGGTGACCGTCGGCGACCAGAAGATGTCGAAGTCGCTGGACAACTTCCTGCTGGCACGGGACGTGTTGAAAGAGCACGATCCGCTCGTCGTCCGCTACGCCCTGGCCGCCGCGCACTACCGGTCGAGCCTGGACCTCACGACCTCATCGTTCGACGAAGCCGAAAGCGCGCTGGAACGGATCCGCACCTTCATGGAGCGCGCGGTGCGCACCCTGCGGGACGACACCGATGATCGGCGGATCGACGCTGCCGTTCCCGCACGTTTCGCCGCGGCCATGGACGACGACCTCGGCATCCCGCAGGCGCTGGCGGTGCTGCACGAGACCGTCCGCGCCGGCAACACCGCGCTCGACGAGGGCGACTCCGACGGCACGACGCGCGCGTTCGCCGGCGTCGCGACGATGACCGGACTGCTCGGGATCGACCCCCTCGACCCGATGTGGCAGACCGCGCCCGCGGGTGCCGAGGCATCCGCTCTCGACGCTCTCATCCAGAGCCTGATCACCCAGCGCGCCGCTGCGCGCGCATCCAAGGACTGGGCGGCGGCGGATCGCATCCGCGACGCGGTCGCCGCCGCGGGCATCACGCTCGAAGACACGAACGACGCAACGCATTGGAGTATTCATGGCCGGTAGCAAGCCCGGGCGCCCGGGCGCCAGCAAGGGCAAGAAGGGCCCCACCAAGGGCACGGGCGGCAAGAACAAGCGCTCGCTCGAGGGTCGCGGGCCGACGCCCAAGGCCGAAGACCGGGCATGGCACCCCGCCGGCAAGCGGAAGGCGGCGCAGGAGCGCTATGCCGCCGCAGGCGGCAGAGGGAAGCCCGCCGGTCAGGCCCAGTCCCGCCCCCGCGCGGCCAAGAAGGACGACGACACCGAAGTGGTGACCGGCCGCAACTCCGTCCTCGAGGCGCTGCGCGCCAAGATCCCGGCGACGGCGTTCTACATCGCCCAGCGCGTGGAGATGGACGATCGGGTCAAGGAGATGCTCTCGATCGCCACGCACCGTGAGATCCCCGTGATGGAGGTCACGCGCCCCGAACTCGACCGCATGGCGGGCTTCGACGGCGTACATCAGGGCGTGGCGCTCAAGGTGCCGCCGTACGAGTACGCGCACCCGCAGGACCTTCTCGAAGCCGTGATCGACAAGGGCCGCACGCCGCTGTTCGTCGCGCTGGACGGCGTCACCGATCCGCGCAACCTCGGCGCGATCATCCGCTCGACCGGCGCGTTCGGCGGTCACGGCGTGATCCTGCCCCAGCGGCGCTCGGCCAGCGTGAACAGCGCGGCATGGAAGACCAGCGCGGGTGCGGCGGCCCGCATTCCGGTGGCGATCGCGCCGAATCTGACCTCGACCCTCAAAGACTTCAAGAAGCAGGGCGTCTTCGTGCTCGGCCTCGACGGCGGCGGCGACGTCTCACTGCCGGCTTTGGAACTGGCCGATCGACCCGTCGTGATCGTCGTGGGATCCGAAGGCAAGGGCCTGTCCCGGCTGGTCAGCGAGACATGCGACCAGATCGTGTCGATCCCGATCGATGCGGCCACCGAGTCACTGAACGCCGGCATCGCGGCATCCGTCGCCCTGTATCAGGTATCCACCCTGCGCGAGCAGGGTTCACGATCGGAAGGAAGCGCATGACCCGCATCGCCGTCATCGGAGGGACCGGCTACGCCGGCCGCAACATCGTCGCCGAGGCGGTAAGCCGAGGGCACACAGTCGTTTCGGTCGCCCGCACGATTCCGAACGAGCGGGTCGAGGGGGCCACGTACATCGAGGGGACGATCCTCGATGTCCCCAGCCTCGTCGCCGAACTCGAGGGCGTCGAGGTCGTCGTCTCGGCCATCCCGGCACGCGGCGACATGGAGGGCAGCGTCCGGCCGAACATCGCCGAGCTCGTGGCCTCGCTGCCGTCGAACGTGCGCATCGGCGTGATCGGCGGGGCCGGCGGAAGCCTGGTCGCCCCCGGCGGCCCACGACTGGTCGACACGGAGTCGTTCACCGAGGAGTTCAAGCCCGAAGCGCTCGAGGCGATCGGCATCCTCGAAGACCTCCGAGCCGCCGACCACGGGCACGACTGGTTCTACGTCCATCCCGCGGGAGGGTTCGGCGCGTGGAACGCGGGCGAGCGCACCGGCACGTATCGCGACGGCGGCGACGTGCTGGTGAAGGATGACGACGGCGAGTCGTACATCTCGGGACCCGATCTGGCCGTAGCGGTCCTCGACGAGATCGAGGACCCGAAGCACTCACGGGAGCGCTTCACCGTCGGGTACTAGACGAGGTCGCGCCAGTCGACGCTGTCAGCCTCGTCCTCGTCCTGCACGGGGATGTCGGCTGTGACGACCGGCAGCGCCATCGTCTCGGTGACGGGCCCCATGAGGGTCGCCTCGTCGCGCCGATGGCGAAGCACGTCGTCGATGTAACTGGTGAGCACTTCGGCGAGCGGCACCGACTTGCCGCGCGCCTGCGACATGTACCAGCGGTGCTCGAGCACCTGATGGAACACCTCGGCGGGCTCGAGCTTCGCGCGGAGGTCGAACGGGATGGCCTTGACCACGGGCTCGAACACGCGCGTCAGCCACTCGTGCGCAACCATCTCCTCGTCGTCGCCCAGCCGTGACACCCGCGCGCGGAACTCGTCGAGGTCGTTCAGCAGGCGGCGCGCCTGGTTCTCCTCGACGTCGAGTCCGGTCAGCCGCAGCAGCCGCCGGGTGTGGTGCCCGGCATCCACGACCTTCGGCTGGATCGAGACCTTCGTCCCGTCCGCCATCGCCTGGATCGACATCTCGCCGATGTCGAACCCCAGGTCGTTCAGGCGCTGCACACGCTCGGTGATGCGCCAGGACTCGTTGGGGGAGAAGGCCTCTTCGTCCGTCAGGGCTGTCCACAGGGACCGGTACGACGACATGATGCCGTCGGCGATCGCCAGCGCGTCCACTCCGCCCTCGAGTCGTCCGCCGGCTTCGAGGTCCATGATCTCGCCGGCGATGTTCGTGCGGGCGACGTCGAGGTCGTGCGCGCGCTGACCGGCGGTGAGACCGCTCTCGTGCAGCTCGCCGGTCTCGGCATCCACGAGGTAGGCGGCGAAGGCGCCCGCGTCGCGACGGAAGAGGGTGTTCGACAGCGAGACGTCGCCCCAGAAGAAGCCGACGTTGTGCAGGCGGACGAGCAGCACGGCGAGCGCGTCAACCAGCCGATTCGCGGTATCCGGTCGCAGGACCTGGGTGAACAGCGCCCGGTAAGGCAGCGAGAACTTCAGGTGCGCGGTCACCAGGGCCGCCGGCAGGGGCTTGCCCGCGGCGTCCGTCCGCCCGGCGATCACCGCGACCCGGTCGACGCACGGGGCATCGAGACGGTCGAGGTTGCCGAGCATGTCGTACTCTCGGCGCGCCATCTCCTCGGTGGTCTCCTTGATGGCGACCACCCGGCCCGACAGGTTCGCGAAGCGCACGAGGTGCCGCGAGAGCCCCTTGGGCAGGAAGACGATCGTACTGCTCGGCCACTCCGCCAGCGGCGTCGACCAAGGAAGCGAGAGCAGCCCCGGATCGACGGAGCTCGCGGTGATGCTGAGTGCTTCCGGCATCTGGCCCCTCGGCGACGAATCTGCAAAGAGAAAACCGCGGCGCGGGGGTCAGAGACCCTCCGCGCCGCGGCCTTGGTGCTAGGTGCCCGAGATGACCGGAGCGTCGTTCAGGCGCTCGCCTGTCTCGAGGTCGAACGCGTGCACGTGACCGGCCGTCGCGGCCAGCGTGACTGTGTCACCCGCGTTGGGGTGACGGCGGCCGTCCACGCGGGCGACGATGTCAGTGCGCTTGCCCGCGATGTCGGTGTGGCCGTACAGGTACCCGTCCGCGCCGAGCTCCTCGACGAGGTCCACGGCCACCGACAGGCCCTTGCCGTCGGCGGGGCCGACGATGATGTCCTCCGGACGGACGCCGACGGTGACGCCGCTGCCGTGTGCGCGGCCCACCGTGTCGCGGTCGAGCGGCACCACTTCGGAGCCGAACCGTACCCCGCCCTCGGCGAGGTCCGCCGGGAACAGGTTCATGGCCGGCGAGCCGATGAAGCCGGCCACGAACACGTTGTTCGGGCGCTCGTAGAGATCGCGCGGGGTGCCCACCTGCTGCAGGACGCCGTCCTTCAGCACAGCGATGCGGTCACCCATCGTGAGGGCTTCGGTCTGGTCGTGCGTGACGTAGACCGTGGTGACGCCGAGGCGGCGCTGCAGCGACGCGATCTGCGTGCGGGTCTGCACGCGCAGCTTGGCGTCGAGGTTCGACAGCGGCTCGTCCATGAGGAACACCTGCGGCTGGCGCACGATGGCGCGTCCCATGGCCACGCGCTGACGCTGACCACCCGAGAGGGCCTTAGGCTTGCGGGTCAGGTAGTCCTCGAGGTCGAGCAGCTTGGCCGCCTCGAGCACGCGAGCGGCGCGCTCTTCCTTGCCGACGCCGGCGATCTTCAGGGCGAAGCCCATGTTCTCGGCGACCGTCATGTGCGGGTACAGCGCGTAGTTCTGGAAGACCATGGCGATGTCACGGTCCTTCGGGGGGACATCGGTGACGTCGCGGTCGCCGATGAGGATGCGGCCGGAGTTGACCTCTTCGAGGCCGGCCAGCATGCGCAGGGATGTGGACTTGCCGCATCCGGAGGGTCCGACGAGAACGAGGAACTCCCCGTCTCCGACCTCGAGGTTGAGCTTGTCGACAGCGGCACGTGTGCCCCCGGGGTACAAGCGCGTTGCGTTGTCGAACGTGACTGACGCCATGATTCTTCTCCTTCACCGGCAGGTACGTGCCGGACGATCCGTAGTGATGGATTTGCGGGGCGAACCGCACGCCCTTCTTCGGGCGCCCGTCAAGTATGACACGGGCCGCGCGCAGGCGCCGTCTGGGTATTTCCCAGCCTGCCTGGTTAGCATCGTCCTCGGTCGCCTCACCGTGCGACCCGCGCAGGGCCACCGGCCCGCCGTCCGCCCCGAGAGGTCCCATGTCGAGCGACGAATCCCCGAACGTGCCCGCTGAGCGCGACCGCCGTCACGCGGTCCGTGAGAAGGCGCAGCAGGTTCAGGCGCAGCAGTCGCGGGCGCATCGCATCCGCACGACCTCGATCGCGACCGCGATCGTCGCCGTCGTCGCGATCGCTGCCGTGGTCGTCACCTGGGCCGTCACCTCCGCTACGTCGCAGCCGCTTCTGAACCCTTCCAACGTGACCGACGACGGGTTCGCCGTCACCACCGTCACCGGGGTCGGCTCGGCCGACGAGACCGGCACGGTCGACGACGACGCCGCCGCCCAGTCGCTCGAGGCGGTGCCCGTCGAGACGGCCACCCCCACGCCGACGCCGACTCCCACGCCTGCCGCGACCGAGCAGCCGGTCGTCGACATCCGCGTCTACGTCGACTACCTCTCGACCGGCTCGCATGACTTCCAGGTCGCGAACGTCCAGCAGCTCTCCAAGTGGGTGAGCGAGGGAGCCGCGACTCTGACGTACCACCCGGTGGCGATGCTGACTGCCAAGTCCAACGGTACGAAGTACTCGCTGCGAGCCGCCGCGGCCGCGGCATGCGTGGCCACGCACTCGCCCGACACGTTCTTCGCCTTCAACAACGCCCTCCTCGCCGACCAGCCCGAGGTGGACTCGGACGGCTATACGGACGTCGAGATCGCCGACATCGCGCAGGCACGCGGCGCTGAGTCGCCGAAGGTCGTCCGCTCGTGCATTGAAAAGCAGGAATTCGCCTCGTGGGCGAAGTCCGCGACCGAGCGCGCACTGCAGGGCCTGCCGGACACGGAGGACGTCGCGCTGACGGGCACCCCGATGGTGCTCGTGAACGGCATCCCCTACGTCGGCGCCCTGGATGACCCCAAGGAGTTCGCGCAGTTCGTGCTGACCAGCGCCAGCGACGCGTACTACAGCACGCCCACGCCCACGCCCACGGCGACCCCGACGCCGAGCGTCACTCCGACCCCCGCGCCGTAGTGACGATCGGATGCCGCGGCTCGGTCCGCCGCATCCACTTCGGTAGACTCTTTCACCTGCCGACTTGGCGCAATTGGTAGCGCACCTAACTTGTAATTAGGGGGTTACGGGTTCAAGTCCCGTAGTCGGCTCCAAGAGCCCCCGGCTGAACCAAGACCTGCTGGCCCTGCTCATCGAACGCATGTTCTCTTGACGTCCGTCGCCGGCCTCCCTGAAATCACCCCGCGCAATGCGAGAGTGCGGCGTACGGTGGGTGCCATGTGCGGGCGATTCGCGATGAACAAGGAGACCAACGAACTGATCGAGGAGTTCGTTGCCGACGGAGGCGATTTCCGCGACTGGAGGCCCAGCTACTCCATCGCCCCGACCAATCCGATCCTGATGGTGCGCGAACGCGTCGATGAGAGCAGCGGCGAGGTGCGCCGCACGATCGACGAGGCCGTGTGGGACTTCCACCCCTCGTTCATGAAGGACTCCAAACGTCCGAACTTCAACGCCCGCATCGAGACGGTCACCACCAGCGGGCTGTGGAAGGGCGCGTTCGCGTCCTCTCGCGCGTTGATCCCGATGATCGGCTACTACGAATGGACCGGCGAACCCGGGCATAAGCAAGCCCACTTCCTGCATCCCAAGAAAGGCGGCCTGCTGGCAGCCGCCGGCATCTACACCGCCCGCAAGGTCGACGACCAATGGGAGGTGTCGGCGGCGATCATCACCCGGCCGGCCCGTGACGCGTCCGGGGAGATCCACGACCGCATGCCGGTCTTTCTCGAGCCGGACGTGTGGACCGACTACCTCGATCCGGAAAAACTCGACGATGCCGGCAGAGAGCGCATGGTCGATCTGCTCACCGCCGAATCCGAGAAGGTCGCCGCCACGATCGACGAATACGAGGTCGACCCCAAGGTCAACAACACGCGCACCGCCGACCCACAGGACCCGTCGCTGATCCAACCGATCTGAACGACGGTCGCGAATGACACGAAGGAGCCACTCAGATGGAACAATCAGTCCCCGCCACGCCCGCCGATCTGACCGGCACCGTCGACGAGCGGAGGAGACAACTCAGTCAGCTCGCCCCGGACTCACTGAGTCCTGAGTGGCTGAGACGTCAACTGGACGCGGCCCTTGACGCGTGGGCCGCAGATGAGACCGAAGTGGACATACAGAAGGAAGCCCACATCGACTACTGAGCAGTTTCACGCGCTGGCCAGTGCCGCACCAGCGGCGAGCGTCTGCAGTTTCGCGTACACGATGTCGGGATCGACCGCGCCGAATCCGGCGAACGTGGAGAAACCGCAGTCCGTGCCGGCAATCACCCGTTCGCTGCCCACGATGGCGGTGAAGCGCGTGATGCGCTCGGCGACCACGCGCGGGTGTTCCACGAAGTTGGTGGTCGAATCGATGACTCCTGGAATCAGCACCTTGTCGTCGGGGATCGACGCGGACATCTCCGCGAAGGAGTTCCAGTCGTGCTGGTGGCGCGGGTTGGCGGTCTCGAAGAGCAGACCTGCCGGCTTGGCCCGCATCAGCGTCGGCAAGATCACCTCCATCTCGATATCGCGGGTGTGCGGTCCCTCATAGTTGCCCCAGCACACGTGCATACGCACGCGATCAGCGGGCACGTAGCGCAGCGCATGGTTGAGCACCTCGACGTGGCGGCCGATGAGGTGAAGGTATTCTTCGTCGCTGCGATCCTTGTACATCATGTGACGGCCGAGCCCCAGGTCGGGGCTGTCGATCTGCAGGATCACACCGGCGGCGACGATCGCTTCGTACTCGGGGCGCATCGCCTCCGCCAGCGCCTCCAGGTAGCTGTCCTCGTCGGGGTAGTACTCGTTGGGCTGGAACAGTGCGATCACTCCCGGCGAGGCGGAGTTCATGAATGCCCCTCCCGGCCGGTGCGCGGCAACCCCTGCCGCGAGGTGTGCCAGGTCGTCTCTCAGCGGGGCGAAGGTCTTGGGCGCGACGGCGGCGACACAGCGTGGACGGCGATAGGTGGGCGTGCCACCGCCTTTGGCTTGGCGCGCCAGGAAGGCCGGAAACTCCTCGAGATCTGCAGGCGGCGTGCGCGGGCTGTCGCCATCGAAACCGGTCACACGATCCTTGATGTAAGTCGCGTACGAGATCTTCGACATCTCTCCATCGGAGACGAGGTCGATACCCGCCGCGACCTGCCGTGCGACGACGGCGTCGACTGCGGCCCGCATGGTGTCGGCGAACGTCGACTGATCGACGTGCTCACCACGCTCCCGCGCGAAGACCAGATCAGTCACCTCGGCTGATCGCGGCAGCGACCCGACATGTGTGGTGAGAATGCGCTCCATGAGAACTCCGGATCATGTGGGTCTGCGCGACTCGCCCGCCTCGTCGCCACGGATTCGTACGAACGTACACCTTGGGCATCCGAGCAGACCGGAGCGCACCGGCCTCAGTCTCATGACCGAGGACGCATCGCACTCCTCGGACGCGACCCCCGCTGAGAGCGCTGGCTCAGCATCGACGGAAGGCGGTGGCGCGGTCCGATCCGTCGCTGCCCGAAGGCATCGTCGAGGCGCTGAGAACCGACCGTCACTGATCGCCGGGCTCGAATGTGAGCGTCAGGGGCGTCGTGCCGCTGCCGCGATCGTAGAACAGCGTGGCGGTCACGCGGGCTTCGCCCTCGGACGGCCCGATCAACGCGGTGAACGCATCGCCGGTGCCTTCCCGGTTGAATTCGGCGAGCTCGTCGTCGAGGGCATCGATCTGAGCCACATCCCAGCCGAACGCCGGGGCGAGTGAGCGCACGCGGTCGAGGCCATCTGACCACGTTCCCGCGTTGTCGTAGGCCAGCGTCACCGATGCCAGCTCACCGGCCGCGGTGACGGCGGTGAGCGCCGCGACGTCGTCGACGACGTAGACATCCTCGCCGCCCGCGATGATCGCCCGCACGGGGCGGCGGAACTCGGCGGACTTCTCGGCGTCGGCGCCCATCCCGAGCTCGTCTGCCGGAAGGGAGCCCTCGCCGATCCGCACGCGGACGATGCCCTCGACGTTCACGTAGTCGAAGCCGGCATCCGTCAGCATGCTCGAACCGTCGGACGCCTTCTGATCAGCCGACGCCGAGGGGCGTTCTTCGGCCCACCATGACCCCTGCACAGCGAACGTCGCCAGAACGACGAGTCCGATCACGACGGCGAGGATCGTCGCGGGAAGCCAGCTCAGGAGCGAGCGCGTCCGGGCGGAGATGGGCACACTCCAGGGTAACCGGCGCCTCCGACGTCGCCGGCTCGCCCCCGGTCGCCCGGCATGATGGGGGAGTGACCCGTCCCCGCATGCCCGCCTGGCTGGCGCTCGGCGGGGCGGTTCTGGTGGGCGTCCTCACCGCGCTCCAGGCGCGGGTCAACGGTCAGCTCGGGGTCCGCCTGGACGACGGGCTGGTCGCCGCCGTCGTCTCCTTCGGCTCGGGGCTGATCATCCTGGTCGCGCTGTCGGCCGCGGTGCCGACCGGCCGTCGGGGATTCGCTGCGCTCGTCCGGGGAGTGCGCGGCCGAGGGATTCCGTGGTGGATGCTGGCGGGCGGCGCCGCGGGAGCGCTGACCGTCGCCACCCAGGGCATCGCGGTCGGCCTCATCGGTGTCTCGCTTTTCACGGTGGGCGTGGTGGCCGGTCAGGCACTCAGCGGACTCGTGCTCGACCGCATCGGGTTCGGACCCGCCGGAGTCGTCGCCGTCACCGTCCCGCGACTGATTGGCGGGGCGCTCGCGCTGGTCGCGGTGGCGATCGCGCTCGCCGGCGACGGGCTGAGCGGCATCCCCCTGTGGATGCTGGCGCTTCCGCTTCTGACCGGCATCGGCATCGCGTGGCAGCAGGCTACGAACGGGCGACTCCGGCAGCGGGTCGGTACGCCCCTGACCGCGACCCTCGTGAACTTCGTCGGCGGGACGCTGATCCTCGTGGTCGCCGCCGTCGTGCGCGTCGCCGTGGTGGGCCCGCCCCGCGCATTCCCCACCGAGGCGTGGCTGTACATCGGCGGCGCGATCGGCGTCATCTACATCGTCATGTCGGCCTCGCTCGTAGCCCATACCGGAGTGCTGCTTCTCGGGCTCGGTGCGGTCGTCGGCCAGCTGGGCACGTCCTTCGCGCTGGACGCGATCTGGCCGGCGCCGGCCAGCCCCGGCCTGGTGCAGGAGCTCGCCATGGTGCTGGTCGCCCTGCTGTCGGTCGTGGTCGCGACCGTCCCGTGGCGCCGTCTGCGCGGTTAGGCGCTCGCGGGCTTCTTGCGCGGCATCCGCGAGACGTGCTTGCGGGCGTCGACGGCCTTGCGGCGCCCCTGCCGCGCACGCGGCGGCTTACCGCCCACGTACAGCCAGCCGAGCAGCTCCTCGTGCTTGCCCAGACCGTGGGCCTTGGCGACCGCCTTGCTGCGCGTGTGGTCGCCGGTGCGCCAGAAGACGCCCCATCCGGCCTCGTCCAGCAGCAGGCTGAGCATGTGCGCCACACCCGAGGCGACCGCCTCCTGCTCCCACTTGGGCACTTTGCTCTTGCGATAGCTGACGACCACGGCGATCAGCAGCGGGGCCCGCATCGGCTTCGAGGAGATGCCGCTGTGGTCGTTCGCCTTGTTGATCGCCCGGCCCAAGACCTCGCGGTCGGCGCCGCGCAGCTCGATCAGTCGCCAGGGCCGCAGCGACGAGTGGTCGGCGACCCGGCCCGCCGCCGAGACCAGCGTCAGGATCTCGGCGCGCGTGGGGGCTGCGTCGGTCACCTTCGACCACGAGCGTCGCGCGCGGACCGCCTCCAGCGCCGGGCCCACGTGCGACGCGTCGGCGGCGAGTGGAGGGGCCGTGGGGACGGCGTGTGGAGGGGGCGTGGGGTCCGTCATGTGCTGTCGCCGGGAGTGAAGTCGAGGGCGACTGAGTTCATGCAGTACCGGTCGCCGGTCGGGGTTCCGACGCCGTCCGGGAAGACGTGGCCGAGATGGGACCCGCACGTCGCGCAGCGGACCTCGGTGCGCAGCATCCCTTGCGAGCGGTCTTCGATCAGTTCGACCGCCTCCGGGCGCACCGACTCGTAGAAGCTCGGCCAGCCGCAGTGCGAGTCGAACTTCGTGCCGCTCTGGAAGAGCTCCGAGCCGCAGGCGGCGCACGTGTACAGGCCCGCCCGGCTCTCGTCGAGCAGCTCGCCCGTCCACGGGCGCTCGGTCGCGGCCTGTCGCAGCACCTCGTACTGCTCGGGGCTCAGCTCGGCGCGCCACTGCGCGTCGGTCTTGTCAACGCTGTAGGTCATGGAGTCCTCCTTGGGCAGAAGTCCATTCTCGCCCACCCTGCGCCGCGAGGCGTCCGCGTGGGAGAACGCCGACGAGGAGAATGAACCGATGGATGCCGCATCCGCCGCCGCCGTCGAAGCGGAAGTCGCCGAGCGCTACGGCCGGTTCTCCCGCGACGAGGCTCCCGGCCGGTCGGCGCTCTACGCCGACTGGTCCGCGGGTGTCGCGACCGACCCGGAGATCCTGGCGATCCTGGCCCGGATCCCGGCCACGCATCGCCAGCCGCCGCTGGTGTTCGCGATCGCACGGATGCGGGGGGCGCCCGAGGCGCCGTATCGGCACTGGGCGGCATGGGTCACGGCGCACGCGGACGAGATCGTCGCGGAGTGCGCCGGGCGCAGCCTGCAGACCAATGAGCCGCTGAGGTGCGCGGCGCTGCTTCCCGCTCTGAGCGGCATCCCGGGCCCGATCGCCCTGCTCGAGATCGGGGCGAGCGCGGGGCTGTGCCTGTATCCCGACCGGTACTCGTACCGCTATCGCGGCGGGCGTGACCTTGACCCGGCCGACGGCGTCTCCACCGTCGTGCTCGAGTCGGAAGCCCGCGGGAACCCCCCGTTGCGGATGCCGGAAGTCGTGTGGCGGGCGGGGATCGACCTCACTCCGCTCGACGCCTCGGATGCCGCCGACCGGCGCTTCCTCCTGAGCCTGGTGTGGCCGGGGGAGACGGGGCGCGCCGCCCGCATCGAAGCGGCCCTCGACATCGCGGCCGACGAACCCCCCGTCCTGGTGAGCGGTGACGCGACCGAGCCGGATGTGCTGCGGGGTCTCGCGGCACGCGCGCCGGCAGGCGCCGCGCTCGTCATCACCACACCGGGAGTCCTGCCGCACATGCCGCGGGCGGGACGGCAGCGCCTCTTGGAGACGATCGACGCGATGGATGCCGCGTGGGTCACGATCGACCCGCCCGGGCTTCACGATCGGTGGCGTCCCCCCGTCGATCCCGCGGCCTGGGGCGGCTTCGTCCTTGGCCGGGACGGCGTTCCGCTGGCGGCGGTGGATCCACTCGGGGCATTCGTGGAGTGGCGCGCGGGAGCGACGGCGGTCGCGCGCTAGCGTGACCCCGTGCCCCTCAGCGACCGCGACCGCGCCATCCTCGAATTCGAGGCGGAATGGCGGCGGCACGCGGGTGCGAAGGAGGAGGCGATCCGCGCGGACCTCGGTCTCGCGCCGGCGCGCTACTACCAGCTGCTCGGTCGCCTGATCGACACGACCGACGCCCAGGAGCACGACCCCATGCTCGTCAAGCGGCTTCGCCGGATCCGCGATGCGCGTCGGCAGGCGCGGCTCGCGCGCGCGTCCGGCACCGCCCGCTGAACGCCTCTCGCCACCTCGCGCGGGCGTCACCGGTCCGGGGGCACGGGCCGCGTACCGGTACCATCGTCGAGTGCCGAAAACGACCTTCCCGCGGGATCGCTTCGACGACCTCCCCTCGGAAGCGGGCCGGGTCGGCGCCCATCGTGCCGAGAACCCCCGGATGCGCGGCTGGGTGGTTCTCATGTGGGCCGTCCTCGCGACGATCGTCCTGATCGCCGTCGGCATCTTCGGGACTCTCCTGGTCACGGGCCGCGTCGTGCTCTTCCCGACGCCCGAGCCGACGGTGGCCCCGCTTCCGGTCGTGACTCCCGTCGTCGACCCGAGCTACGAGGTGCTCGTTCTCAACGCCACGCCGGAGCAGGGACTCGCGACGCGGATGAAGGACGTCGTCGTGGCCGCAGGCTGGGCCGAGGACACCGTGCTGGCCAGCGAAGCCGGATCGACGGACTTCCCCCAAACGACGATCTACTACTACCGGCCCGAAGACGAAGGGGCAGCGGCCGGCCTCGCGCAGGTGATCGGCGGAGCCGAGCTCGAGCAGAGCGACGTCTACCAGCCCGTCGACGACCCCGAGGCGAAGCAGCTCGCGATCGTCATCGGTCTGGATCGCACAGAGACACCTCCGACGGAGACGCCCGCCCCCTGACCTCGCGCGGCTCGTGTTTCAGGCGGGTAAACACTTCGATGCACGCGTGTCAACAGTTGCCGTCGCGACGATTCCCGCCCGACGCGCGTGCATACGATGGCCCTGTTCCCCCGCATTACAGGAGATTCAGATGACCCAGGGCACCGTGAAGTGGTTCAACGCCGAGAAGGGCTTCGGCTTCATCACCGTGGCGGATGGGCAGGACGTCTTCGTCCACTACTCGAACATCGACATGAGCGGATTCCGCGTGCTCGAGGAGGGCCAGACCGTCGAGTTCACGGTGGGCACCGGGCAGAAGGGCCCCCAGGCCGAGTCCGTTCGCGTGGTCGCCTGATCCGCCGCCGTCGCTGAAAGCCGTTCGTGCCCCGCCTCTCACCGAGGCGGGGCATGAGTGTTTCATGACGCCGTGCGTCGCGGCATCCTTCCCCGCGGCTTGCACTCGGTAGGGGCGAGTGCCAGAATGGATTAGCACTCGACTCCTCTGAGTGCTAAGACATCGCAGACGTCCGGGAGGGACGAAAAACACATGGCTAAGATCATCGCTTTCGACGAGGAGGCCCGTCGTGGTCTCGAGCGCGGCCTCAACATCCTGGCCGACGCCGTCAAGGTGACACTGGGCCCCCGCGGTCGCAACGTCGTACTTGAGAAGAAGTGGGGCGCGCCCACCATCACGAACGATGGTGTGTCGATCGCCAAGGAGATCGAGCTCGAGGACCCCTTCGAGAAGATCGGCGCGGAGCTCGTCAAGGAGGTCGCCAAGAAGACCGACGACGTCGCCGGCGACGGAACCACCACCGCCACCGTGCTGGCCCAGGCACTCGTCCGCGAAGGCCTGCGCAATGTCGCAGCCGGCGCCGACCCCATCTCGCTGAAGCGGGGCATCGAGAAGGCCGTCCAGGCCATCTCCGATGAGCTGCTCGCTTCGGCCAAGCCCGTCGAGTCGAAGGAGCAGATCGCTGCCACCGCCTCGATCTCCGCTGCCGACACCACCATCGGCGACCTGATCGCCGAGGCGATCGACAAGGTCGGCAAGGAGGGCGTCGTCACCGTCGAGGAGTCGCAGACCTTCGGCACCGAGCTCGAGCTCACCGAGGGCATGCGCTTCGACAAGGGCTTCATCAACCCGTACTTCGTCACCGACCCGGAGCGTCAGGAGGCCGTGTTCGAGGACGCGTACATCCTGATCGCGAACCAGAAGATCTCGAACATCAAGGATCTTCTGCCGATCGTCGACAAGGTGATCCAGGACGGCAAGGAGCTCGTCATCATCGCCGAGGACGTCGAGGGCGAGGCTCTCGCGACTCTCGTGCTCAACAAGATCCGCGGCATCTTCAAGTCGGCTGCCGTCAAGGCACCGGGCTTCGGCGACCGTCGCAAGGCGCAGCTGCAGGACATCGCGATCCTCACGGGCGGCCAGGTCATCACCGAAGAGGTCGGCCTCAAGCTGGAGAACGCGACGCTCGACCTGCTGGGTCGTGCGCGCAAGGTCATCATCACCAAGGATGAGACCACGATCATCGAGGGTGCCGGCGAGGCTTCGCAGATCGAGGGTCGCGTGACCCAGATCCGTCGCGAGATCGACAACACCGACAGCGACTACGACCGCGAGAAGCTGCAGGAGCGTCTGGCCAAGCTCGCCGGCGGCGTCGCCGTCATCAAGGCGGGCGCGGCCACCGAGGTCGAGCTCAAGGAGCGCAAGCACCGCATCGAGGACGCCGTCCGCAACGCGAAGGCGGCCGTCGAGGAGGGCATCGTCCCCGGTGGTGGCGTGGCTCTCATCCAGGCCGGCAAGGTCGCGTTCGAGACGCTGAACCTGACCGGTGACGAGGCGACCGGCGCCAACATCGTGCGTGTCGCGATCGAGGCTCCGCTCAAGCAGATCGCTCTCAACGCGGGCATGGAGCCCGGTGTCGTGGCGAACAAGGTCGCAGAACTGCCCGCAGGTCACGGCCTCAACGCCGCGACCGGCGAGTACGGCGACCTCTTCGCTCAGGGCATCATCGACCCCGCGAAGGTCACCCGCTCGGCTCTGCAGAACGCCGCGTCGATCGCCGCGCTGTTCCTCACGACCGAGGCCGTCGTCGCCGACAAGCCCGAGAAGGCGTCGGCTCCGGCCGGCGACCCGACCGGTGGCATGGACTTCTGATCCAGAATCCGCCGCCTCGGCAACGCTGAACACACAGAAGAGCCCCTCCTTCGGAGGGGCTCTTCTGCGCTCTGTGCCGGATGCTGGACGCGCTAGCGGAACAGGTTCGTCGTGACCTGCTCGGCTTCGGCGTACTGTCGTCCCGCCGTGGCGAGCGCGGTGTTGATGCCTGCGAGCGAATCCTCGACCTGCCGCTGCGTGGCCCGCCACTGATCGATCACGGTCTGGAAAGCCACGGCCGCGCTGCCCGTCCACGTGGCCTGCAGCTGCGTCAGTTGAGCCAGCATCGCCTGCGTCTCGCCCTGCAGGCGGTCGATCGTGCCGCGCACGGCGGCCGTGGTGGCGAAGACGGCGTCGCTGTCGACGGAGAAGACGGCCATGGAAGCTCCTTGATCGGTGGTTGGGATCCCCACGGTAGGAGCCGATCGCGCCGGCCGACCGGCCGGCGAAGGATGCTGTGCGGACCGCACCGGGCGAGCGGCCCTGGGGAGGAGCTGGCGCTCAGTCGCGCGGCAGCTCCAGACGCGACAGCGGCTGCGTCTCGATCAGCAGGTGCTCGGCCGAGTCGCGGTCCTGTGCCAGCGGGAACGAGACACGGAACGTCGCGCCGCCGCCGGGGGTCTCGTCGACGGCGACCGCTCCGTGCAGCGCCTCGACGATCGAGGCGACGATCGACAGGCCGAGGCCCGTGCCGCCTGTCTCGCGCGCGCGCGAGGTGTCGGCCCGCCAGAACCGCTGGAAGATCTTCTCGCGGATCTGCTCGGGAATGCCCTCGCCGTGGTCGGCGACCTCGATCCAGCCCATGCCGGCTGCCGCGTCCACGCCGAGCCGCAGGTCGATGGGGGAGTCATCCGCCGTGAATCGGCGGGCGTTCCCGAGAAGGTTGGCGACGACCTGACGGATGCGGTTCTCGTCGCCGAGCACGATCGGCGCGGTCGAGCCCGCAGCCGGGAAGGGTGCGACGGGCATCACCGGGGGCATCTCCCCGGTCGCGGACGCGTCGGCGGCCGAGACGGGCCGCGGCCTGCGACGCAGCAGCGAGAGCGCTCCGCCCCCGACTCGGGCGACGGTCGACGTCGGCGGTCCGCCGCGGCGACGACCGGTCTCGGCGGCGTCGGGCGCGGGCTCCGGCGGCGGCGCGGGCGCCGGCTCATCCGCGATCGTGGTGTCGATCACCGTCACGGAGCGCTGCGGTGATGTCGCCCGCACGTCGAGGGCGGCATCCCGGGCGATCGGGCGCAGATCGACCGGTCCGATGACCACGTCGCGGCGCTCGTCGAGGCGGGCGAGCGCGAGGAGGTCTTCGACCAGCACGCCCATCCGCATGGCCTCCTTCTCGATGCGGTCCATGGCCTGGGCCACGTCCTCGTCGCCCGAGATCGCACCCATGCGGTAGAGCTCGGCGTAACCGCGGACGGTCACGAGGGGAGTGCGCAGTTCGTGGCTCGCATCGCCGATGAACCGTCGCATCTGACGCACCGAGGAGTCCCGCTGCGACAGCGCCGCGTCGACCCGACCGAGCATCGCGTTGATCGCCGACTTCAGCCGGCCGACCTCGGTGGTCATCGGTTCGATGTCGGTGAGGCGCTGGCTGAAGTCGCCCGCCGAGATCGCCATGGCCGTCGATTCGACCTGACCGAGGCTGCGGAAGGTCAGGGTCACCAGCCAGCGCGTGAGGAAGGCGCTTGCGACGAGGATGATGACGGCGAGCAGGCTGTAGATGCCGATGTACTGCGCAACGACCTGGTACGTCGAGGCGAGCGGCAACGCGACCAGCTGGGTGTAGAGGAGTCCGGCGCCCGGCAGCTCCTGCACGGCGATCGTGGCGCGGAACTCGTACTCGCCGTCGGCCGAGAAGAGCGAGAAGGGCTGGAGCTCCTTGGACTGGGCCACGTCCAGCGAGATGCTCTCCGGGAACGCCGGTTCGGGACCCCCGCGTCCACCGCCGGTGCCGAGGAGTGCGCCGTCGGTGGGACCGTAGATCGCGACGAGGTACTCGGTCGCTGCCGCGTTCTCGACGGGAGCCGTCTTGAGCTGGCCGTCCTCGACGTACAGATCGAGCAGCGGCGCGGCGACGTCCGTGCGGGCGAGCGCGTCGACCTGCGTCTCCACGTTCGCGATCAGGGTGTTGCGCAGGAAGTACGCCGTGCCGAAGCCGGCCGCGATCAGCCCCACGGCGAGCAGGATGACCGTTACGCTCGTCACCTTCGCGCGCAGGCTGATGCCACGCCACCAGCGGGTGACCGCATCCGTCTTCTTCGCCAGGGCGGTCCCTTCGGATCAGCGACCGCGTCTCAGGCGGTCTTGCCCGCCTTGAGCATGTAGCCGAAGCCGCGCTTGGTCTGGATGAGCGGCTCGGTGGAGTGCGGATCGATCTTGCGGCGCAGATAGGAGATGTAGCTTTCCACGATCCCGGCGTCGCCGTTGAAGTCGTACTCCCAGACGTGGTCGAGGATCTGCGCCTTCGACAGCACCCGGTTCGGGTTGAGCATCAGATACCGCAGCAGCTTGAACTCTGTCGGGCTCAGGTCGATCGACGCGTCCCCGACGAGGACGTCGTGGGTGTCCTGGTCCATCGTCAGCTCGCCCGCGCGGATCACGGACTCCTCGTCGGCCTGCATCGTCCGGCGCAGAATGGCCTGGATGCGGGCGACGATCTCGTCGAGGCTGAAGGGCTTGGTCACGTAGTCGTCGCCGCCGGCATTCAGCCCGGCGATCTTGTCCTCTGTCTCATCCTTGGCCGTCAGGAAGAGGATCGGCGCGGTGTAGCCGGCGCCGCGCAGCCTCTTCGTGACACTGAAGCCGTTCATGTCGGGGAGCATGACGTCGAGGATGATCAGGTCGGGCTCTTCTTCGAGCACGGCCGAGATCGTCTGGGCGCCGTTGGAGACGGCCCTGACCTGGAATCCTGCGAATCGCAGGCTCGTGATGAGCAGATCGCGGATGTTCGGCTCGTCGTCGACGACCAGGATGCGGGGTGCGGTCATGCCCTCATTATGGCGACCGAACTCATGCGCTGTCTGGATATCGGCCGGAACGGCACCGATCTTGTGATGCAGGCCTGAACCCACAGCACCCCGCTATTGTCGGTGTGCCGCCCGGCATATGGTGGATGCAGGCGCCGTCCGTGAGAGGAGCGCTCATGGCGCACATCGTGATCATCGGCGGCGGAGTGGCCGCAGGAACGGCGGCGAAGACGCTGCGGAAGGAGCAGTTCCGCGGCGACATCACCGTTCTCACCGAGGAGCCGCATCCGCCGTACCAGCGGCCTCCGCTGTCGAAAGGCTATCTCGCGGGCAAGGAAGGCGCCGACGCCGTCATCCTCCAGCCCGAGCAGTGGTACGCGGAACAGAGCATCGATCTGCGGACGTCCACGCGTGCGGTCGGCCTCGATCCCGCTGCTCACGAGTTGGAGCTCGACGATGGCTCGGTTCTGAGATACGACTCCGCTCTGCTCGCGATGGGCGCGTCGGCGCGCTCGCTTCCGCTCGAAGGCGCAGACCTGCCGGGTGTGCGTACCCTGCGCCGCCTCGATGACGCCGACGATCTCGCAGCCGAGCTCCGCGGGGGCGGAAAAAGGCTTGTGATCGTCGGGTCGGGCTGGATCGGCATGGAGGTCGGTGCCACGGCGCGCACGCTGGGCAACGAGGTCACGGTCCTCGAGCGTGATCCGGTGCCGCTCGGACTCGCGCTCGGGGCTGAGATGGGCGAGGTCTTCGGCGCCCTGCACCGCGAGAACGGCGTCGACCTGCGCACCTCCGTCAACGTCGAGCGGATCACGGGCGGCGAAAGGGCTGAGGCAGTGGTCGTCGACGGGGAGTCGGTGCCCGCCGACCTCGTCCTCATCGGAGTCGGTGCCGCACCGAACACGGCGCTCGCCGAGGCCGCCGGGCTGCGGATCCACAACGGCATCCTCGCCGATTCCTCGCTGCGCACCGGAGCACCTGACGTCTTTGCCGCAGGAGATGTCGCCAACCCCTACCACCCCGTTATCCAGCGGCACCTCCGAAGCGAGCATTGGGCGAATGCTCAGCACTCGGGTCCGGTTGCCGCTCGCGGGATGCTCGGCGAAACCGCGTCCTTCGCGGAGATCCCGTACTTCTACACCGATCAGTTCGACCTGAGCATGGAGCTATCGGGATATGCGCCGCTGATGTCCGACGCTCAGGTCGTCGTGCGCGGCGACCGCGACGGGCGTGCGTTCGTCGCGTTCTGGGTGGACCATGGGCGCGTCGTGGCTGGCATGAACGTCAATGTGCCGAAGGTCAACAAGGCCGTCCAGGCGCTGATCCGGTCGGGTGGGATCGTGAAAGTCGAGAGCCTGCGCGACCCGTCCATCCCGCTCGACAGCCTGCTCGAGGAACAATGACCCGCACCTGCACCGGAGCAGCACCCTGAGTCAGGTCGGGAGGCACGCCCGGACGGCGATCTCGACCGTCGGCCGGATCGGTGCATCGGGGGCGACCGTCAGCCGGTTGACGATGAGACCGGCGCCGAAGGCGAGCAGGGCGCGGGCCGCGGCATCCGGATCCGTCGCGCCGAGCGTCGACAGGCGTCCCCGCGTCCACTCCTCGAACATGGAGCGCTGTGCGCGCATCGACGGCTGTGCCATGGGGGTTGCGGTTGTTTCGAGAAAAAGCGCATAGCGTGCCCGCGTGCGCACCGCATTCCGGCCGGTTGCGTCCTCGAGCAGGCGTGTGAAAACGTCGATGACCTCATCGACGGTGTGGGCGGGCTCCATCGCGGCGGTCAGCTCGGCGCGCTCCTGCTCGGCGATCCACACCAGCACGCCGGCGACGAGCGCATCGCGGGTGCGGAACCAGTTCGAGGTCGATCCTTTGGGAAGCGCGGCCTCGGTGTCGACGCGGGCGTGGGTGAGTGCGCGCACTCCCTGCTCGCCGACAAGTCGGACGGCGGCCTCGAGAGCCCGGTCGCGGGTGATGGGCATGGATCGACCTTAGCATCTGGTACTACATTCATAGTGACATTTTACTATGAACGTAGTACTCTGTGCGGAAGCTCTCTCACAAGAGCGGGGACCATCGCACAGACAAGGAGCAGTGTCATGAGTCAGATCGAAACGACCGAGTCCATAGGGCTGCGCGTGCAGCGGGAACTTCACGCCACGCCGGAGGCGGTATTCGACGCCTTTACGGATCCCGAGAAGCAGCGCAGCTGGCTCTCGGCGCTCGGTCCCGATGAGGGTGCGGTGGAGACGTCCGTCGAGCTGCGCGTCGGCGGAGCCTGGGAAGCGCGGTTCCGCCCGAACCACGAGACCGAGGTCCACGATGTGCATACGTACGCCGAGATCGACCGGCCGCATCGCCTGGTGACGGACCTCGTCGGGGAGTCGACGATCGGCGGACAGCGGATGCCGACGCTGGAGACGCGCATCGTTATGGCGTTCGAGCCGACAGCCGCGGGCACCCTCCTCACAGTCGAGCAGACCGGGTTCCCTGCGACCGAGATGCGCGACTTCTTCGCGAACGTCGCGTGGCCCAGCGGGCTGGCTCGCCTCGACGCGTTCCTCGCGTGAGAGGAGAAGGTTGATGGTGATGTTCAGGGTTGGGTGGTGGGTGCTCTTCGTCTCCATCTCGCTTTTTGCTCTCAACCACGTCATCGGTGCCGCGGCTTTTGCCACCTCCGACGACGAGCGGGTCATGTTCTTGATCTTCGCCGCTCTGAATCTTCTGACGCTGGTCGTGCTGCTCGTGCCCTACCGCGCCCTCGAGCCATGGGCATGGTGGGCCATCTGGATCCCCATCGCCGCCATGTTCGTCGGCCCGCTCGTGTTCGGTCTCGACCCCATCGCGCTGATCTACCTCGTCGGTGGTCTCATCATGGCGGTGGCCCACCTGCTGGCTGCTACGCAGGTGCTGAAAGCACGAGCGCAGACCATCTGACGTCGGCGATGGATGCTGCCCGCACTTACTCGACGTACTACGAAAGTAGTGCGAATTTACTATGAATGTAGTATCATCGCGCACGTGGAGTATTTCGTGCTGGTGGCGTGGACCGTTCAGGCCGCGGTGGGGCTGTGGATGCTCGTCGGATGGGCGCGCCACAGCCGGGCCCATGCCGGTTCGATCATCACGCACGTGGCACTCATGATCGTCGCGCTTGCACTGTGGATCGCCTTCATCATCACCGACGCGGTGGCCTTCGCGTGGGCGAATATCCTCGTCTACTGCGTCGGCATTCCCTTCGGCGACAGCTTCATGCGCCGCCGCGGACGCCGTCTTCGAGGCGGCGAGAAGCGCCCCGTCGGCGTGGAGTACTGGCACTTCATCGTCGACGTCCTCCGGGGTGGGGTCCCCGCGAGCGTCCGGTTCCACGGAGCTTTCAGCGGCGTGGTGTTCTTCTCCAGCGTGGGCGTGAGCATCGGCGCCACGGTCGCGGGGTAAGGCTGGGAGAATCGCCATGGCGCTGGCCGTACTCATCCTCTGGGTCGTTCAGGCCACGATCGGGGTGACTCTCCTCGCCGGTTGGGCGCGGCACGGTCGCCGGTCATCGTCGACTGTCCTCATCCACGCGGCGGTCGGCATCCTCGGACTTGCGGTGTGGACCGCTTACGTGATTCTCGATGCGCTGTTTCTCGCGTGGAGTGCCTTCGTCGTGATCAATCTCGGGCAGGTGCTGGGCGACGCCCTCATGGTGCGCCGCCACCGTCGGATCTCCGGAGTCGTGGAGGGGCGCCGCAGGGAATTCGTCGCGGCGGTCTCGGCCGTCCTGCGCGGAAGTGTGCACTGGACCGTCACCCTGCACATCGTGTTCGGGGGCGTCGCGCTGTACTTCTCGTGCCTGGCGGTGTGCATCGGTGCGACGGTGTCCGCCGCGAGCTGATCAGCGCTGTCCCGCGCTGCCGGCGCACTTGCCTCCTTTACGCCGCGATGGCGTGGGCGTCCAA